>NZ_JBIVYQ010000002.1:0-818072 GCF_044772285.1 Pseudomonas sp. NPDC090233
ATCGAAATTGCGGCCAAGGACGGGATTCTGCTCACCAGCGGTGGCGGGTATATCCGCATCAAGGGCGGCAATATCGAAATCCATGCGCCGGGGACTATTGATGTCAAAGGTGCAAAGAAGACCTTTAGTGGCGGTACCAGCCTGTCACACAGCTTCAACGAAATGCCCAAGACCGACTTTGCTGATCCTTATGTGATCAAGAAGCTCAGCACAGGCGAGCCTGCGTCGGGGGTGAAGGTCGAGATTACCAGGGCGGATGGCAGCGTGATGCAGTATGTGTCGGATGCGGCGGGGAAGATTCCGGTGCAGCAGAGTGAGATTGCAGAGTTCATTAAGATCAAAGTGTTGGGGGATGCATAGTGACTGGTCCCGCTAAGCCTCGTGCATCCACAGCTGGAAATAAGGAATCTTGCCATGGGAACTAAAACCTCGACGCCTAGAGATACCGCGTTGCACCTGCCTCAAGAATACGACGAGGATGGCATGCAGGCGGCCAATACCACACTTTCTTCATCCAAAGACTCCGTAGAGAAGTGTGTAACGTGCAAGCGTGACAAGGTAGTACCGATTATCTTCATTCCCGGGATCATGGGTACCAACCTTATGAACCTGAAGACCAAGAAGCGTGTCTGGGTTGCCCCAAACATGGATGGTGTATTCCCAGTGGTCAAAACACTCGGCCTGCTCTTCGGCAGCTGGTTCAAGTCGTCCAAACAGAGGCAAGCGGAACTCGACTCGACACCGGGGGCGGTGGGTGTCTATGAAGGAGGCGAGTTGGATGATGCCGGTAGTGGTCTTTCAAATGACCAAATGCGAATGCGCAAGTGGGGGGCAATCATGCGCTCTGCCTATCATCCGATCATGGGTGAGATGCAACGACAGATGAATGACATCATGCGCAACAACGATCTTCAGGGCGAATGGAAAGAGCGTGTGCACCAAGCACCGAGCGACTGGGGCGACTGGGAGAACAACCCCAGCCTTGAAGCATTGGGCGATGCAAGTGGGTTGAAAATTGCAGCGGAAACACAGTATGAGGTTTGGGCGGCGGGTTATAACTGGCTTCAGTCGAACCGCGACTCAGCAAAAGATATTATCAATTACATTAACAATATAGTGCTTCCGCATTACAACGGAAAAGCTGAAAAAGTAATCATCGTCACTCATTCAATGGGCGGATTGGTAGCCAGAGCAATTGTTGCATGCCATGGATTCAGCAAGTTATACGGGGTCATTCATGGTGCTATGCCCGCAACGGGAGCGCCTGCAAGTTACAAGCGAGTCCGAGCAGGCTTTGAGGCTCTTGCAGAGAAGAAAATTCTGGGGCGCGATGCCGCAGATGGGGTAGCGGTGATGGCATTCGCAAACGGCCCGCTTGAGCTATTACCTTCACACGACTATAACGACGGCGAACCCTGGCTCTTTACAAAAGACAAATCCAGCCTTGAGAGAGTGCTTCGCCTTCCCGAGAAGTGCCCTTATGAAGAAATCTACAAGTCTGAGAAATGGTGGGAATTGATCCCTGAACAAAATAATAAACTGTTCGATCCCGCAGGCATTATTTCTTCCAGGCAGCCAAAACCATCAAAATTGAAGCGAGTTGAGTCAACGCCGCCGTCTTTGCGACAAGAATTTTGCGACGTGATAGACGAAGTAAAGGTTTTTCACGCTGATATTGAGAAAAAATACCATACGAACACCTTCGTGCATTATGCTGCCGAATCGAAATCATCCAAACTTTATACGTGGGGAACAATTGAGTGGGCAGCTAATAACTTACAAGGCCTCGACATTAAAACTGCCAGCCTAAGCAGCGATAACCTGGACGCTGAAATCACGCTAAACGGCTTGTATACCTTGAGCATTGGGCCGGGCTACTACCCTGGCGACGGTACGGTTCCGGCATTTTCATCTACTGCACCTCGGGGTAAACCAGGTGTGCACGGCGCATTTGCTCACGGACAAAATGGCGGATTACTGAACCGTTACTGCAAGGAGGGAGCGTTCAATAATTCGGCGGGGTACGGCCACCAAGATGCTTACACTGATAAGGCGGGGCGAACGCAATTTGCCACCTTGTACAGCCTGATAAGAATTTCTAATAGCATTTAATATTTCGATAGCAAAAGGGGTCCAAGATGAATATAGCCTATCGATTGTTATTTGTTATAGCTTTAACATGCTTATCATTTTCCCTTTTCGCAGGCACCAGCAAAACAAGAGAGACCGACATGGCTGAAAACAACTGGAACACGCACTACTTTGGCCGCTTCCAATTATCGCTACCCCAAGGCTCGGAAATCGCTACTGACTACAAGATTTTTGATGAAAAACTTGAGTTAGTGAGCAAAAACGGAAAATCTCAACTGCCCGTCATTACTCAGCGCCTCATTGAAGATCTAGAAAAAGGAGTCGCTCGCGGGACAAGCAGCAAATACGAAAAAACAATTCAGCTCGACAATGGAAGCGTCCTTTTGCTTTCACGCCTCAGCACACTATACACTTTCAATGCATACTTGCTCACAAGTAAAAACACGCTGTATCACATGATGATCAAACGTGTCACACCAAACGGTGTGCCTGAAGCAGTAGAGAACATGCGGAAACTAAGCAATGCCATTTACTTCAGACGCCCTGATGCAGAGCCCCCGCGCGGCGCATTCGCATTGGAGGCGGGCTATTCGACGCTCCCAAATGATCAATTCTTCGAATCAATCTATATGGGTGCGCAAATTGAAGGCCATACAGGAAATTATGTAAGCCTTCTTACAAAAAGCATAACAGAGAAAGAGCCCAGCCTTCTGGAGCGATTCGAGCAAAAGGAATATGACCCCATAGTGGGTGAGTTGTCGAATAGTGGCCGCTTGCAAACCCTTCGAAAGAACAAACGAACTGCCGGCGGCATTGAAGGAGAAGAGGTGGCAGTTTGCACCATAATAGATGGCAAACCTTTTTATGCCTTCCAATTCGAATATGACGGAACATTAGAATCCAATACGCGCCCCTATATCGCAATTGAGTTAGGCACTCATGAGAACGGAAGCAACTTTAAATCGAATGAGGAAGCGCTGGCGTTTTGGGATGAACTGTTGCAGGGTTTCAAACCTCTTCCGGAGTGAATGGTGATTACGATGGCGAAGCAGTTATACATTTCGCCATACAGCCGCCTGATTCAGCTGACCACCCCTTTGGGCGCTGATCAGCTCCAGGCCCTGCGCGCCCACGGCGTCGAGCGCATCGGCCGCACCCCGCGCTACACCCTCGACGTGCTGGTGCAAGACACTGAGTACGACCCGGAAAAACTCATCGGCCAACCCGTCAGCATGGCCCTGCTCTGTGATGACGGCAGCCAGGCCCCGCGTCACGGCCTGGTCGAGAGTGTGCGCTACTTGGGCAGCGACGGCGGCCTGCATGACTGGCAGCTGGTGTTCGCGCCGTGGTTCAGCCTGCTCGAATACCGCAGCGACTGCCGCATCTGGCAGGACAAGAACCTGCCGGCGATCCTCGAGTCCGTGTTCGCTCATTACGAACAGGCCAAAGGCAATTATTCCCCAGGTGATGGTACCGTACCCCTCTGTTCGTCAGCGAGTTCAACAGACTTTCCTACCACACTGGCAGCCTTTGCAACGGCAGTAATAGCACACTTAATCCAGCGGCTTGTAGACAGGGAATCTACAATGACTCCACTGGCTACGAGCATCAAAGCTCATATAACGACACTAAAGGCCGCACGTTATTCGCCACTCTCTACAGTATCGTAAGAGTATCTCAACATGTCAAATTTTAGAAGCATAACAGACCACCAACGTTTTCGAGCAGTTATATCAATCACATTACTAACTTTGCTGTACTGCGTAGGCGCCGGGGCTCAAAACATGCCAAATGAGAAAAAAAACTTTTATTTCGGACGCTATTCTCTCGCAGTAGCTTCCGACGGACACGACATATGGTCCTCATATGAAGTTGTGAAAAAGAGAATTGAATTCATCAGCAAAAATGGCAAACGCGACCTTCCAAAAAATACCGCTAAAATAATTGCCACAATAAATAGCAAGCATGAAGCTGGCTACGATGACGCTTATGACCAAACACTTCCGCTTGACGGAGGCGGGGCGATTGTAATCTCAAAGGGTTATAATTACAATTTTTACATTTACTACCTAACCCAAAACAATACACTTTATCGCCAGCAAGTAGAATCCATACCATTTAGTGCTTTCGATAAAGCAATCGCTAGAGCAAAAGATCTAAACACTCTTGTCCATTATCGTAATCCTGCGGACCGGCCACCCAACAATACCTTTGCGATAGAAGCCGGATACATGAACTTACCTATAGACAAATTCGATGAGAAGGTTTCAATAGGTTTACCTGTCTCGTCGAGACCCGGAATCCACCTAACTTTCGACACACAGGTCATTGGAAAGCCAGAGCCGGGACTTCTCTCGAGATTTGAAGAAAGGTCAGGGGGGGCTTACCTCTTTTAAAAAACCTACTGACACGCTCGACCGTTATTAGGAAAGGCAAAAGAAATGTTGCTGGATTAAACTTTGAAGAACTATTATTAAAGACTAGCGCTGAAGGAAGAACCGTCTATGCGTTCCGGTTGGAATTCCCAGGCACACCCGAACTCAGCTTAGAACCGTATACGGTTCTTGAACTCAGCACAGTCGATGGTGGCCCGGGATTTGAGGGCGACGAGCAAGCCATCCAATTTTGGGATGAAGTAGTAGAAAGCTTGAAGCGAATATAAATACAGAAAAGTAGCCGCAGCGCGGGATGCAGTTTGAGGCCGTTTGCAGTCCCGCAGCTGATGGTAGGAATTCTTGACTATCCAAGGATTTATGGAATCGTACCGGGTGCGATGTCAGCAACCGGCGCTCCCTCCGTCACCCAGAAACGTATGTTCACCAAGAGAATGTTATGTATGTCCAGCAGGCTACCCGCGCCGGCCATTGTGGTGGGTTAAGGATACCAGGGCCAGTCCACCTAGGATTGGCAGGAGCGCGGTGACTGGCTCAGCCGAGTGAAGATGGAACAACGCGAGTTCCGAGGCCGTCAGCTTACAAGCTGCTAGGCGCCCGAACCTTACTTGCAAACACTCTTAAACATCGCGGGCATTCCCAACCATGTTAAATCTTAAAAGTAGACGCCCAAACAACGCAGAAATACTTATTATTTTTACGGCGATGTTATTAATGCCTTTCAGTGCAGCAGCGCAATCAGCGACTGAGTCAGCCTCCAGATTTTATTTTGGACGCTTTACCTTTGAAGCACCCAGTATTTCTCCGGAAATATGGTCTGCCTATAAAATTGGCGACAAAAAAATTGAATTGATCACCAAGAACGGGAAGAAAGAGATAGAGAACAAAATCACGACTACTATAAATGAGATAAACAAGCTTCACGAATCAGGATACCCAGCCTATGATCAAACCGTAAAACTCGAAGGCGGTGGGGCGGTGGTAGTCTCGAAATCCACCGACTATACATTTGACATTTTTTATTTAACAGCAAAAAACACAGCATACAAACAGCATGTCGAACTCATCGACTTTGACTCATTTGACAAAGCCATGTCCGTTGTAAGACAGATAAATTCCAGCATTCATGTTCGACCACCGGCTTCAAAACCCCCAACCAAAACGTTTGCCTTAGAAGCTGGCTATTTGGATATTCCTCTCGACAAATTTCCCGAGCAGGTATCCATAGGACTTCCAATAACGTCTAAACCTGGAATCCACTTGACTTTTGATACACAGATCATTGGCGTACCTGAGGAGGGTCTGATCACGCGTTATGAGAAGCGGTCATCAGGAGTAATCATGCCGCTTCTCAAAAGTGTTCTCTCACGAACAACTCTTCTACGAAAAAGCAAAAAATCAATTGCGGGACTGCCATTTGAAGAACTACTGCTCAAATCAAACGCTGATGGAAAAACACTCTATTCTTTCCGTCTTGAATATCCTGGCACACCAGAATCTAGTCTGGAACCCTACACTGTTTTAGAGCTAAGCACAGTGGAGGGAGGTCCTGGATTCAAAAATGATGAAGAGGCTTTAGGTTTTTGGGACGAACTGCTGGGCACCTTTGACCGCATCTAACTGTATGAAGCCTTTGTGCGAATCGCAGGATTGCTGAGGCGTGGACCGACTGACAAGCAGCCAACACCGTCAACGCTTGACACCGGCACTTGGAAGTGCCAAAAAGGTAGGATTTTCGTCCCATGTTGAAATTTAACAAAATTCAAGCAGCAGTGCGTACTACAGCAACCCACTGTGTAGTTGCAACTAGTCTTTGCTCAGGTGTCGTAGACGGCGCGCCTCATCCACAAACACCATAAACCCAATTTTATTTTGGCCGCTACATGCTTTCCGCACCCACAAACGGAAACGGCTCCTGGACATCTTACAAAGTAGTACAAAAAGACTTAGAGCTCATCAGCAAAAACGGCGCGCACGATATCAAATCAAAAGTTCAAGAATCCATATACGAAATAGAAAAATTGCACAAATCTGGTTACGAAGCTTTTGATCAAACCCTCCCGCTAGAGGGTGGCGGAATAATAGTCGCTTCAAAACTCTCAACGTACAACTTTAAGGTCTACTATCTAACATCGCACAACACGCTTTACCGTCAACGAGTAGAATCTATATCTCTTGACGCATTCAACAAAGCAGTCAAAGTTGCTCAAGACCTCAATTCATTCCTCCATTACCGCCACCCTGCTGAACGTCCGCCCCACGGGACTTTTGCGGTCGAGGCAGGCTATCTGACTCTACCTCTCGACAAATATCCAGAGCAAATTTCTATTGGCCTACCTATTTCAACGATACCCGGCATCCACCTAACTTTTGACACTCAGCGCGTTGGAAAGCCTGAACCGGGACTTATCGAACGCTACGAGCAGCGCACTTCAGGCATCATTACTCCAGCTTTGCACATGATTTTAACAAACTCAAAATTACTGAGAAAATCAAAGAGACAAGTTGCAGGATTATTATTTGACGAACTACTACTCAAAACAAGAACGAACGACAGGACTTTCTACACTTTTCGCATTGAGTTCCCAGGCACACCTAAATCGAGCAGGGAGCCCTATACCGTCCTCGAGATGAGCACGCTGGAAAAAGGCGAAAGCTTCAACAGCGATTCAGATGCCATTGAGTTCTGGGAAGCCTTAGTCAAAAGCATTAGACGAATTTAAACCAAGATCGAACTCCTCATCCATAATGACGCAGGAGAGGTATCCATAGTATGCGCATACTCAAGAATTCGATGATGCTCAAAATAACACCAGCCAAGACCTTTGCCGCTGTAGTGACCTTGTTATTCTGTGCCGAAAAGGTAGGTCAAAGCATGCCCTTTCCACCGAAAACCTTCTATTTCGGGCGCTACGCCATTACAGCCCCCACCAACGGCCTAGACATCTGGTCGTCATACGAAGTGGTCGAAGAACGCATCACACTGATCAGCCATAACGGGAAACGCGACCTCGCTGCACACACGACTGAATTGATTGCCACGCTTAACCGCGAGCATAACGCAGGCTACCTCGACGCTTATGATCAAACTGTACCGCTGGACACTTTTTTGGGATCAACTGGTTAACAGCTTGAGGCGCATCTAGCCCAATGCAGGTCGCGAGCTATCAGCGCCGCCTGCTGCACTCACCCTTCCACGAACAGCAACCCGATGCTCAGCAGCAACTGAATGCCCAAGGTCTTGGCGAGCCATCTGGGGCGCCTTCCGC
Organism: Pseudomonas sp. NPDC090233; assembly: GCF_044772285.1. NCBI lineage: Bacteria > Pseudomonadati > Pseudomonadota > Gammaproteobacteria > Pseudomonadales > Pseudomonadaceae > Pseudomonas > Pseudomonas sp. NPDC090233. Next base: position 7,754 of record NZ_JBIVYQ010000002.1, read on the forward strand.
ACACCCAGACCAAGGCGTTCAGTACCAGCGTTATGGTGTTGGTGAGCCAGAAGAACGTCAGGCCCCACATGACGGGGTTGCTGTCAATCAGCAACGGCGAATAGCCGCCTGTTTCGAGTGCCGCATAAACCGAGAACAGCACACCCACTACCGCGATGGCGATGGATGTGAAACCGATGTAGCGGGTCAATCGTGATTGCAAAGGCGTCATGCGGGATCGTGCTCCTTGAAAAAAACACAGTCTACTCAGTAAGACTCGCTTCACAACCCGGTTCGCCTGCGCGTCTGGCGTTGGAATTCCTGCGCTGTAGGAACGGATTTATCCGCGAGGGGCCGGTGAAGCCACCGCGATCCATCAGGCATCTTTCAAGGTCCTCTCCCCTCAAGTACAGTCTGCGCCATGGACAAATACGCCCCCCGCCAGTGGCTGCCGCACGAACAGCCCAGCCTGCCCGGCTCCCCTTCCACGCCCCTGCACTCCCCGGGCAAACGCCTGGCCTTCGGCGTGGTGGGCTTGCTGGTGGCGATTACAGGCGGCCTGGGCAACGCGCTGGTCACCGCCAACCTGGTGTTCCTGCAGGGCGCCCTGGGTGCGACCACTGCAGAAATGGCCTGGCTACCCGCCGCCTATGTAATGACCAACGTGTCGATCAACCTGCTGCTGGTCAAGTTCCGCCAGCAGTTCGGCCTGCGCGCGTTCACCGAGGTGTTCCTGGTGCTCTACGCCCTGGTCACCTTCGCCCACCTGTTCGTCAACGACCTCAACTCGGCCATCGCGGTGCGAGCAGCCCACGGCATGGTCGGCGCCGCGCTCAGTTCACTGGGCTTGTACTACATGATCCAGGCGTTCCCGGCACAGTGGCGGCTTAAAGCAATGGTGCTTGGCCTGGGTGCTTCGCAGCTGGCACTGCCGCTGGCGCGGATTTTCTCCGAAGACCTGCTGCAGATTACCGAATGGCGCGGACTATATCTGTTTGAACTGGGCCTGGCGCTGGCCGCGCTGGGCTGTGTGCTGCTGCTCAAGCTGCCACCGGGGGATCGCTTCAAGACCTTCGAGCCTTTGGATTTTCTCACTTTCACCCTGATGGCCAGCGGCACTGCGCTGCTCTGTGCGGCGCTGTCGCTGGGGCGCATCGACTGGTGGCTGGACGCGCCGTGGATCGGCGTCGCGCTGGCGGCATCCATCGCCCTGATCTTCAGCGGCCTGGCGATCGAGCACAACCGCCAGAACCCGCTGCTGATGACACGCTGGCTGGGCAGTGGCGCGATCATCCGCCTGGGCCTGTGCGTGATCCTGATCCGCATGGTCACCTCCGAGCAGTCCACTGGCGCCGTCGGTTTTCTGCAAGTGCTGAACATGGGCAGCGAGCAGATGCGCACGCTGTACGGGGTCATGCTGCTCGGCGCGTTGGCGGGCCTGGCCAGCAGCGCGCTGACCATCAACCCCAATCACCTGGTGATCCCGCTGTTCATCTCGCTGCTGGCCATGGCCACCGGGGCGTTCATGGACAGCAGTTCGAGCAACCTTACCCGCCCTGAGCAGATGTACCTGAGCCAGTTCCTGCTGGCCTTTGGCAGCACGTTTTTCCTTGGCCCGTCGATGGCCCTGGGAATCAGCCACGTGCGCGCCAACCCGCGAAACCTGGTGAGCTTCTCGGTGTTGTTCGGCATCTGCAACAACCTTGGCGGGCTAATAGGCGCTGCGCTATTGGGCACCTTCCAGACCTGGCGCGAGAAGTTTCACTCCAGCCACCTGATGGATCGCCTCAGCTACCTTGAGCCGCTGGTCAACGCTCGCGTGCAAAGCGTTGGCGGCGGCTATGCCGGAATCCTCGCCGACCCGGCCCTGCGCAGCGAGGCCGGCATGCGTGTGCTGGCCAGCGCGGCAACGCGTGAAGCCAACGTAATGGCCTACAACGATGTCTTCATGTTGATCGGCTGCATTGCCGTGCTCACCATGATCTGGATTTGCATCCGCGGTTCCTGGCTGTGGTACTCCGCCCGCCAGGCCGCTTCACCTGACGCCACCCGCGGTACTGCCAACCGATGACCGACGATACCCGCACAACCACCACTACCGCCCTCGCCGAAACCCCGGAAGGCGCTACGCCGCCCAGCGAACCGACCAGCCCGGTGCGCACGCGGCGGGTGCGCATCCTGTCGTCGATCCTGTTCGCCAGCGTGGCCCTGGCCGGCATCCTTTTGGTGCTCTATGCCTGGCGCCTGCCGCCGTTCAGCAGTGCCATCGAAAGCACCGAGAACGCCTTGGTGCGTGGCCAGGTGACGATCATCGGGCCACAGCTGAGCGGCTACGTCGTCGATGTACCGGTGCACGACTTCCAGTTCGTCAAGGCCGGCGACCTGCTGGTGCAACTCGACGACCGCATCTACAAGCAGCGCCTGGCCCAGGCCATTGCCCAACTGCAGCAACAGCAGGCAGCGCTGGCCAACAACCTGCAGCAGCGCAACAGCGCCGACGCGACCATCGCCCAACGCCAGGCCGCCATCGGCGATGCGACGGCCCAGGCCGACAAGGCCCGTGCTGACCTGCGCCGCAGCCAGGCGCTGGTCAGCGATGGCTCGGTGTCACGCAGCGATTTTGACCTGGCCCGGGCCAGCCAGGCCGCCGCCGTCGCCACCCTGGCTCAGGCCAAGGCCGCGCTGGCCATCGCTCGCCAGGACCGCGAGACGGTGATCGTCAACCGCGCCGCGCTGGAAGCGTCGGTGGAAAACGCCAAGGCAGCGGTGGAGCTCGCTCGCATCGACCTGGACAACACCCGGGTGACGGCGCCGCGCGATGGTCAGCTGGGGCAGATCGGCACGCGCCTGGGCGCCTACGTCAATTCCGGCGCGCAACTGATGGCGCTGGTGCCCGATACCCTGTGGGTGATCGCCAACATGAAGGAAACCCAGATGGCCGATGTGCGCATCGGCCAGCCAGCGACGTTCACTGTCGATGCGCTGAACCACCTGAAGCTGCGCGGCCATGTGCAGCAGATTTCACCCGCTACCGGCTCAGAGTTCGCCTTGCTGCAGGCCGACAACGCCACCGGCAACTTCGTCAAGATCGCCCAGCGTATCCCGGTGCGCATCATCGTGGATGCCGACCAACCGGAAGCCAGGCATTTGCGACCCGGTATGTCTGTGGTGGTCAGCATCGATACGCGAATTGACGGCCAAGCCAAGTGAGAACCCCTTCCCGATGCCGACTTGCCACGATTGCGCCGCTCTAACCCGTGGGTTCTAATTCCGACCCATCGGTTTTATCTTCGCAATCCAAGGACGCTTGAACATGTACAGGAAGATCGTACCGCTGGCCCTGCTGGCCACCGTGGCCGGCTGCTCGGACAACAAGGGTGTCAGCGAAGCCACTTTCCACAAGGCCGCCCAGGCCTACCTCGACACCCAGTATCCACAATGCTTCGTGGTCAGTTCATTCCCTACCAAGACTCAGGACTTCGACGTCGACGGCACCAATAAAGCGCTGCATGCACTGGCGCAGGTCGGGGTGGTCAGCGAGAAGGAAATCTCCCGCACCGAGGTGCCAGAACGCCTGTGGCAACCCGCCCGCACCGACATCTATTACGCCTACGACCTGACCGACGAAGGCCGCAAGTACTACAAGGCCGACGCGCAGAAAATGCTCAACGGCAGCACCCGTGGCGGGCTGTGCTTCGGCAAGGCGCAGGTCACTGCGGTCGAAGGGTTCACCGAGCCGGCCGAGAAGATGGGGCAGACAATTTCCGAGGTGACCTATGCCTACAAGATCACTGGTTTGCCGGAATGGGCGGCCAGCACGGGAGTGAAGGCCAGTATTCGACAGTTGGGCGAGGCTGTGGCCACCAACGAAACGCCGGCCAAGGAAACGCGGGCAATGGTGCTGACCAACAAGGGCTGGGTACACGAGCGCTTGTTCGATAAATGATGGATGCTGCGCAACTTCTGCTGTAGGAGCGGCTTTAGCCGCGAAGCAAGCGACGCGGTGGATGGCACCGGCTTTGCCGGTGTTCGCGGCTGAAGCCGCTCCCACAGGGATGTGAGCTGCGCCCCAGATGTCGGATCCGGGCACAAAGCTGTCGCATTCCACCCTGCGGCGTCTGGTCGCAGCCCGTAACCTCTTGGGCAAATCGTGCGCAACCCGTAGAATCGCGCCTCCTTTTCGCCCGTCGCCTTGAACGGTGGCAACCGGCAGCAACGACAGAGTCCACGGCCTGACCACATGCAGCCCATGTGAAATAGGCTCAACCGACCCCGCCCCGGCCCAGCTTTTTTCAAGGCCAAGCGGTTGAGTCTTGCCCAGGTCGCATCCAGCCCAGGCACACCCGTGCATCCCTCCGGCCCCTATCGGGCCTGTTTGGCGTGCGCGTTCGAAGAGGCGTCCCCAACCGCCACTCCAACTTGAGGTATGTATGTCTCCGCGTTTGCTGGCCATGGCGCTGGCACCCCTGCTCGGGCTGTTCATCATCGCCCTGGGCAATGGTTTCATGTCTTCCCTGACCACCTTGCGCCTGGGCGCTGCCGGTGAATCGGCGACGATGATCGGTATCGTCTCGTCGAGCTACTTTCTCGGCCTGACCCTCGGCGCGATATTCAACGACCGCCTGATCCTGCGCATCGGCCACATCCGTGCCTATACCAGCTTCGCCGCGCTGATCGCCGCCACCATCCTGCTGCAAGGGTTGTTCTACGACACCACCTGGTGGTCGATCCTGCGCCTGATCAACGGCTGGGCCGCCGTGGGCGTGTTCCTGGTGATCGAGAGCTGGTTGCTGCTGGCCGGTGACGCGAAGATCCGCGGGCGTCTGCTGGCGCTGTACATGATCGCCTTCTACGGCGCCGGGGTGATCGCCCAGGCCGGTCTTGGCGAAATCACCCACCTGGGCGACAGTGCGCCGTTCATGTTGGCCGGCATGCTGGCTGCGCTGTCGGTGCTGCCGATCGTGATCCTGCCGCGGGTGTCCCCGCTGCTGGAGCAGGTCGAGCCGCTCAAGCCGCGCCAGTTGCTCGGCGTTGCGCCGTCGGGCCTGGTTGGTTGCTTCGGCTCGGGCGTGGCCATCGCCGGCATTTATGCACTGCTGCCGCTGTACCTGCAGCGCATCGGCCTGGACGTTGGCGAAGTCGGCAACATGATGGCCTGGGTGATCCTCGGCGCCATGCTGCTGCAGTACCCGGTGGGGCGCTGGTCCGACCGCAAGGACCGCCAGGATGTACTAATCGCGCTGGCCGCACTGTGCGTGGTGCTGTCGCTGATCACCGTGTTCCTGCCGTCGCAGTCGCCACTGCTGCCGGCGATGCTGTTCCTGCTCGGCGGCGGCGTGTTCACGCTGTACCCGGTGGCGGTCAGCCATGCCGCCGACCGTGCGCCGTCCGATGCGCTGGTACCGATGATCCAGGGCCTGCTGCTGATCAACTCGCTGGGCTCGGCCATGGCGCCGCTGGCGATCTCGCCAGCGATGACCGAATTCGGCGAAGCCGGGCTGTTCTGGGCCTTTGCCGTGGTCAACCTGGGCATGGTGTGCTTCTTCCTCTGGCGCCGTGGCAAACGCCCGGCAGCGGAGCACCCGGCGCCGTTCACGGCCTCGACCACTTTCTCGCCGACCGGCGCCGAGCTGCGGGTGACCGAAGACCTGATGCATGCCGCGCAGGAGCACCCTCAGGAGCATCCACCGCTGCAGCCTGCCGAAGCGCCTGCACCGCGCGCGCAAGCTGATTGAAATCGAAGGCCGCGTTTGCGGCCTTTTTTCTGACCGCTCGTCGCCCAGGGGGCACCCTGCCACCCTGCTCAAGCCAAACGAATGACAGATCATCCGCACAGGAGATTCGCCATGATCCGCATTCGCCCGCTCCCGCTACTGCTTGCCATGGCCCTGGGCCTCGGCTCGGCTACCAGCTTCGCCGCTTCCGACACCTCCAACACCAACACCGACGCCTACCCAAAAACCGATCAGCAAGGCGGCAAGACCGCCGGTGAAGGCAGCAGCGTCAACAGCCCCGGCAGCGGCCAGGACAACGACAGTGCCGATACCGGCAGCGACGCGGCCGACGGCGCCGCAGGTGGCTCCAACAGCACTGGCGAAGCGACCGGCTCCGGCGCCGGACACAGCGGTGGCACCGCCGAGGATCAGGACAGCCGCTAAGTTCAGCCTGGGCTACACTGCGGCCAATCGCCTTGCCAAGGAATCGCCATGAACTTCAAACCCTGGCTGTTCGCCGCTTTGTTGCCGGGTGCTGCGCTGGCTGCTGGTAATGGGTCCGGTGCGATGTCGATCAGTTCGTCTTCATTCACCGATGGCGGTGTGATGGCCTTGCAGCAGGTCGGGCCCGACCCGGCCTGTGGCGCAGGTGAAGAGCGTACGCCGCAGTTGAGCTGGAAGAACCTGCCGGCAGGCACCCGTTCGCTGGCCTTGGTGATGTTCGACCCCGATGGCGGCAAGGGCATTGGGGTGGTGCATTGGCTGGCCTACAACATCGATCCTGCACTCGATGGGCTGGAAGAAGGCAAGTTTGCGTTGACCACTGGGGAGGTGATGGTGGGGCGCAATTCGCGAGGCACCCTCACCTACCGTGGGCCTTGCCCGCCGGCTGGGGACAATCCGCATCACTATGCGTTGACGTTGATTGCCACCGATATACCTATCGGAACATTGCCTGAAGGGCTGGACCGCACTGGGTTAATGGAACTGCTACAAGGGCATGCGCTCGGTGCCCAGAGCCTGGTGGGCAAATATGGGCACTGAATCAACGCCAGTACTGCGGATCATCGACAATCCGCTCATGCCCGGCAAACAGTGCCGGCAGCTGTTCCTTGAGGTAGTCGATCCAGGTCCGCACCTTGGCATCCAGGTAATGCCGCGACGGATAAATCGCATACAACGCACTCTCCCGTAACCGGTACGGCGCCAGCAACCGCCGCAAGCGCCCCTGTTCGATCGCCTGGCTGGCCGTATAGAACGGCAACAGCCCAATCCCCATGCCTAGCTCGCTAGCCACCAGCATCGCGTCGGCGACGTTGGTCAGGAAGCTGTCGCGCGGAGCGATCACGCAGTGATCCAGGCCCTCCGGGAACACCCAGTCACCTTCATACATCGGATAGGCCATGCGCAGGCAGCGGTGCTCGTGCAGCTCTTGCGGCCGTTGCGGCACCCCATGGGCCTCCAGATAGCTGGGCGCAGCGCAAGGGATGCTGAAGATATTGCCGAGCGGCACGGCGATCAACTGCGAGTCGGGCAACGCCTCGTCTACGGTGATCACCACGTCGTGCCCTTCGGCCAACGGGTCGGGGTTGCGCTGCGACAGGGTCAGCTCGATCACCACGTCCGGGCACAGGGCGTTGTAGCCGGCCACCAGCGGCATCAGCAGCATCCCGAGCCCATGTGGGCAGTGCAGGCGCAGCCGGCCGCGTGGGGTGAGGTGTGCGCCGCGAGCCTCGCCCACGGCCTCTTCGGTCAGCAGCATGATCTGCCGCGAACGTTCGAGAAACCGCTCGCCCGCCTCGCTCATGCGCAGGCGCCGTGTGGTGCGGTGCAGCAGGCGGGTCTGCAGCTGGTTCTCAAGCTCGGCGACGATCCGCGACACCTGCGCGGCAGAGATGTCCAGGGCGTTGGCGGCGGCGGCGAAGCTGCCGCATTCCACGACCCGGGCGAAGGTACGCATGGCATGCAGCATGTCCATGGGGCTCGGCTCCTTGTGCGTTCTTATTCGTACGTTGCAGGCAGGAATCTATCACGGCTTAGCCCATTTATTGTGCCTGGCCAATGAATACATCATTGGTAAAACATCGAAAAAGGAGCCTGCCATGAACATCAAACGCTCGATCGCCCTGCTTACACTGACTGCCGCCTTTGCCTCGTTCGGCGCCCTGGCCGATCAATCCGCCAGCCAGTCGGTCGCCAGCAATAGCGCGAATTACGAATATGGCATGCCGCTGGACGTGGCCAAGGTCATCTCGATCACCCCGGCCAGCAACGCTGCCGACTGCCAGATCGGCACTGCACACATGGTCTATGTCGACCATCAAGGCCAGACCCGCGAGGTCAACTACCGCGAGATGGGTAACTGCTCCCAGCTGTGATTCAGGCCAGCACCTGGTTGATCCAACCTAGTTGCGTGGTGAAGGTACGACGCTTGCCTTCCGGGATCGCATCCCGAGCCCTCTCGAAGTTGGCCAATGCCTGCTGCTTCTGGCGCAACATACGCTGCCACTTGGTGATGAATGCCGGGCTTTTCTCACGCATCAGCAGCGGGCCGAAATACAGCTCTTCTTCGCTATAGGCCACTGTCCCTTCCGGCTCGGCCACAATGATCTCGTAGTCGAAGCGGTTTTCGCGCAACAGCTCTTCAATCACGATCCGGTAGCCGTTATCCATCAGCCAGGTACGCAGCTCGCGCTCGTCACCGTTGGGCTGCAGGATCAAACGTTCGCTGCCGTTGAGGTGCGCCTTGCCCCGTTCGAGGATTTCGCACATGGTCTTGCCGCCCATGCCGCAGAGGCTGACCGCCGAGATGCGGTCCTGGGCTTCGATGGCTGCCAGGCCATCGGCCAGGCGAACGGTGATGCGTTCCTGCAGGCCATTTCTGCGCACGTTGCGCTGGGCTGAGGCATACGGCGTCTGCGCCACTTCGCCGGCCACACCGGCTTCGATCACACCACGCAGCGCGAGGGCCACCGGCAGGTAGCCGTGGTCCGAGCCGATATCGGCCAGGCGCGCGCCCTGTGGTACATGCGCCGCCACACGCTCCAGGCGCACCGACAATGTCAGTTCGTTCAACTCATACCCCTTGCTCGACAATCGGCGCGATTCTGACGGCCATGGCGCGCTATTACAATGCGCGCAGGCCAGACGGTGCCCTGCGGCTCGACCCCTGCGCCGCGCTCGCGTAGGCTTGCGCCTTTCCTTCCGTTGCAAGGCAAACCTCCCATGGCAAACCTCGTCTTCACCCCGGATTCCGATGCCGAGTCCATTTCTTCCGACGTCGCCGAGTTCAACGGCATCCTGGTCACCACCCAGATCCCTGCCGACCTCGACGGCGACATCGTGCAGCAGAGCGAAAGCACCCTGCAGGCGCTGAAAGAGGCGCTGGAGAAGGCTGGCAGCGGCATGGACCGCGTCATGCACTTGACCATCTACCTGACCGACATGGCCGACCGCGCCGCGTTCAACGAGGTGTACCAGCGTTTCTTCAGCGAACCTTGGCCAGTACGTGCAGCGGTTGGCGTTGCTGCGCTGGCCTACCCGGAAATGCGCGTTGAAGTGACCGCGATGGCGGCCAAGCGCTGATAACGCTGTTGCCTTAAGATCATTGGGGCCGTGAAGCGGCCCCTACCAAGCAGGAATGCTGTTTTCGATGTCTCACCGTTTTTGCCGCAAGGCCGTCTGCGCCCTGGCACCTACCCTTGGCCTGTGCACCCTCGCCCACGCCGATTCCGCCACCACCTTCAACCTGCTCGAACCATTGGTGGTGACCGGCAGCTACGCACCCAACCCCAGCTTCGACCTGCCCTACTCCATCGACACCGTCGAGCGTTCGCAGATCGCCGATGGTCAGCTGGGCGTCAACCTGTCCGAAGCCCTCAACCGTGTCCCCGGCCTGGTGGTACAGAACCGCCAGAACTACGCCCAGGACCTGCAGATTTCTTCACGCGGCTATGGCGCCCGCTCGGCCTTCGGCATCCGTGGCATCAAGCTGCTCAGCGACGGCATCCCGGCCAGCACCCCGGACGGTCAGGGCCAGGCAGCCTCGCTCAACCTGGACGTGGCCGAGCGCATCGAAGTGCTGCGTGGCCCAGCCTCGGCCATCTACGGCAGCAATGCGGGCGGCGTGATCCAGATGTTCTCCCGCAATGGCTCGGGACCGCCCAAGGTCGGCGCCGAAACCACCTTCGGCAGCGATGGATTCAACAAAAACCACGTCTATAGCGAGGGCGGCAGTGAACAGGCGGGTTTTCTGGTCGATGCTTCGCGCATGGACACCGACGGCTACCGCGACCACAGCGCCGCGCGTCGCGACCAGACCTTCGCCAAGGTGCACGTCAAGCCCGATGAAGACAGCCGCCTGGCGCTGATCCTCAGCACCCTGGAGCAGAACGGCACCCAAGACCCGCTCGGCCAGACCTGGGACGCCTACAAGCACGACCCGCGCTCGGTGGCGTCACGCGCCGAGGAATACAACACGCGCAAGAGCATCCACCACCAGCAAGTGGGGATGAACTACGAGCGCTACTTCGGCGACGCGACCCTGCAGTTCAACCTGTATGCCGGCAAGCGCAGCGTCATCCAGTACCTGTCGATCCCCAAAGGCACACCGGCAAACAACCGCGGCGGTGGCGTGGTCGATTTCGACCGCGAGTTCCACGGCGGCACCCTGCGCTGGATCCAGCCGATCAGCGCCGCGCCCGGCAACCTGACGCTGACCTTCGGTGCCGACTACGACCGCAGCCGCGACGACCGCCGAGGCTTCCAGAACTTCAGCGGCGACACGCTCGGGGTGAAAGGCGAACTACGCCGCGACGAAAAAGACACCGCCACCAGCCTCGACCCTTATGTGCAGGCGCATTGGGAGCTGGAACGCTGGACCATCGATGCGGGCCTGCGCCACAGCAGCATGGAGATGGAAGTGGACGACCGCTTCCTGTCCAACGGCGATGCCAGCGGTTCGAAAAAGTACCAGCGCAGCACCCCGACCTTGTCGGTGATGTACGCCTTCACCCCCGACTTACATGGCTACATCAGTGCAGGCAAAGCCTTTGAAACCCCGACCCAGGCCGAAATGGCCTATGCCCCGGGTGCTGTTGAAGGCTTCAATTTCGGCCTGGAACCGGCCACCAGCACCCAGTACGAGCTTGGCCTAAAAGCTCGCCCGGACGAGCGTACGCGGATCAACGCGGCCATTTTCGAAATTCGCACGAAGGATGAGCTCGTCGTCGCGGCGTCAGAAGGTGGCCGTACCAGCTATCGCAATGCCGGCAAGACCCTGCGCCGAGGCTTCGAGCTGAGCGTGCAGCGCGAGCTGAACGCGCAGTGGCAGGCCAATTTGGCCTACACCCTGCTCGATGCCACTTATGACGAATCCTTCAACCAAGGCACCACGGCCATCGACAAGGGCAACCAGCTGCCGGGAGTACCGCGTAGCAGCCTGTTCGGCGAGCTGGTGTGGAAGCCGCGTGATGGCATCAGCATGGGTGTTGAGGGGCAATACCGCAGCAAAGTGTATGTCGAGGACACCAACGACCAGCATGCCGCGCCGAGTTATGCGGTGTTCAACTGGCGGACGCGGTTCGAGCAGCATGTGGGGCCGTGGACGTTCCATCAGCTGGTGCGGTTGGATAATTTGCTGGATCGGCAGTATGTCGGGTCGGTGATCGTGGGTGACGGTAATGGCCGGTATTACGAAGCGGCGCCTGGACGATCGTGGTATGCGGGGGCCGGGATGGAGTACGCGTTCTAGTTCACTGTGGGAGCGGCTTTAGCCGCGAACACCGGCGAAGCCGGTGCCATCCACCGCGTCGTTTGTTTCGCGGCTGAAGCCGCTCCCACAGGCAGGGATTTACGCAGCATTTGTTGGCTGCGTAAAACCTCCGGGCAGCCAAAGCATGCCACCCTCCGATTTCCCCGCTACAATGCCGCCCTACCGTGACAGCCCGAACCTATAACGACATGTCCCTTCCAAAGAATCACCTGGAACTGCTCAGCCCTGCCCGTGACGTGGCCATCGCCCGCGAAGCGATCCTGCACGGCGCTGATGCCATCTACATCGGTGGCCCGAGCTTCGGCGCGCGCCACAACGCCTGCAACGAAGTCGGCGAAATCGCCGAGCTCGTCGAGTTTGCCCGGCGCTACCATGCGCGGGTGTTCACCACCATCAACACCATCCTCCACGACAACGAGCTGGAGCCAGCGCGCAAGCTGATCCACCAGCTCTACGACGCCGGCGTCGATGCGCTGATCGTGCAGGACCTGGGGGTGATGGAGCTGGATATCCCGCCGATCGAGCTGCACGCCAGCACCCAGACCGACATCCGCACCCTGGCGCGGGCCAAGTTCCTCGACCAGGCCGGCTTTTCGCAGCTGGTACTGGCCCGTGAACTGAACCTGCAGGAAATCCGTGCGATTGCCGCTGAAACCGACGCGGCAATCGAGTTCTTCATCCACGGTGCGCTGTGCGTGGCCTTCTCCGGCCAGTGCAACATCTCCCACGCGCAGACCGGCCGCAGCGCCAACCGTGGCGATTGCTCCCAAGCCTGCCGCCTACCGTACACCCTCAAGGACGACCAGGGCCGGGTGGTGGCGTTCGAGAAGCACCTGCTGTCGATGAAGGACAACAACCAGACCGCCAACCTGCGCGACCTGGTCGATGCCGGCGTGCGCTCGTTCAAGATCGAAGGCCGCTACAAGGACATGGGCTATGTGAAAAACATCACCGCCCACTACCGCAAAGAGCTCGACGCCATCCTCGAAGACCGCCCGGCCCTCGCCCGCGCCTCCAGCGGCCGCACCGAGCATTTCTTCCTGCCCGACCCGGACAAGACCTTCCACCGTGGCAGCACCGACTACTTCGTCACCGACCGCAAAGTCGATATCGGCGCTTTTGACTCGCCAACCTTCACCGGCTTGCCGGTAGGCGTGGTGGAAAAAGTCGGCAAGCGCGACATGCAGGTGGTCACCGACGTGCCGTTGACCAATGGCGACGGCCTCAATGTACTGGTCAAGCGTGAGGTGGTGGGCTTCCGCGCCAACATTGCCGAGCCGCGTGGCGAGTTCGAGGAAGACGGCCAGAAGCGCTACCGCTACCGGGTCGAGCCCAATGAGATGCCGGAGGGCATGTACAAGCTGCGCCCGAACCACCCGCTGTCGCGCAACCTCGACCACAACTGGCAACAGGCCCTGCAACGCACCTCGGCCGAGCGCCGGGTTGGTGTGGAATGGCACGCCGTGCTCACCGAGCAACGGTTGATGCTCAGCGTCTGCAGTGAAGAAGGCGTCAGCGTACAGGTTGCCCTGGACGGCCCGTTCGGCGCGGCCAACAAACCGCAGCAGGCACTGGACCAGTTGCACGACCTGCTGGGCCAGCTGGGTACCACGATGTACCACGCCAACGCCATCGAACTGGATGCGCCACAGGCGTACTTCATCCCCAACTCGCAGCTCAAGGCCCTGCGCCGTGAAGCCATCGAAGCGCTGACCGAAGCGCGCATCAAGGCTCACCCGCGTGGCGGGCGCAAGGCCGAGACCACGCCGCCGCCGGTGTACCCTGAGTCGCACCTGTCGTTCCTGGCCAACGTCTATAACCAGAAGGCCCGCGACTTCTACCATCGCCACGGTGTGCAGTTGATCGACGCGGCATACGAGGCGCACGAGGAGCACGGCGAAGTGCCGGTGATGATCACCAAGCACTGCCTGCGCTTCTCGTTCAACCTGTGCCCAAAACAAGCCAAGGGCGTGACCGGCGTGCGCACCAAGGTGGCGCCGATGCAGCTGATTCAGGGCGATGAAGTGCTGACCCTGAAATTCGACTGCAAGCCGTGTGAGATGCATGTGGTCGGCAAGATGAAGAGCCATATCATCGACCTGCCGACCCCGGGCAGCGCGGTGGCCCAGGTGGTGGGGCATATCAGCCCGGAAGACCTGCTCAAGACCATCGTGCGGGCGCCGCACTGATCGCCACCTGGTAACGGCCATTCGCGGCTAAAGCCGCTCCCACTGGATGTGTGTTGCACATCACCCCGTAGGAGCGGATTCATCCGCGAATGGGCCGCCAAGCGGCCCCGCTTTTAAAGTACCCCCAGACCGCGAGCCGTACGATCCACGGCAATCCGGGTCTTCTCCACCAGCTCATCCAGCTCGCTGTGGTTGGCCACCAGCGCCGGCGCCATGATCATCCGCCCCAGCGTCGAGCGAATGATCACCCCCTCTTCGAAACCATACGTCCGGCACTGCCAAGCCAGGTCGTTCTCGTTGGCATAGCGCTTGCGGCTGCCCTTGTCCTCGGCAAACTGCAACGCCGCCACCAACCCCGCGCCCTGCACCTGGCCAATCAACGGATGGTTGGCAAACACCTCACGCAATATACGCTGCAGATACGGCCCGGTATCGTCCTTGACCTGGCGCACGATGCCTTCGTCGCGCAGCGCCTTGAGGTTGGCGATGGCCACCGCCGCCGCCACCGGGTGGCCGGAATAGGTCAACCCGTGGGCGAACACCCCGCCCCGTTCCACCAGCGCTTCGGCGATGCGTTTGCTCAGCACCAGCCCGCCCATGGGCACGTAGCCCGAAGTCAGGCCCTTGGCGATGGACAGGGTGTCGGGCTCGAAGCCGAAGTACTCATGGGCGAACCACTCGCCGGTCCGGCCAAAACCACCAATCACTTCGTCAGCGCACAGCAGCACGTCATATTGGCGGCAAATGCGCTGAATTTCCGGCCAGTAGCTTTCCGGCGGGAAGATCATGCCGCCCGCGCCCTGGAAGGGTTCGGCAACGAAACCTGCGACGTTTTCAGCGCCCAGCTCGAGAATCTTCTCTTCCAGTTGCAGGGCACAACGGCGGCCGAACTCGGCCGGCGTCAACTCACCGCCCTCGGCGTACCAGTACGGCTCGTCGATGTGCGCCACGTCCGGGATCATCCCGCCCATTTCGTGCATGAACTTCATGCCGCCCAGCGCCGTCGCCGCCAGGGTCGAGCCGTGATAGCCATTCCAGCGGCCGATCATGATCTTCTTGCTCGGCTGGCCGACTACCTGCCAGTAGCGGCGCACGGTGCGGATCAGCACCTCGTTGGCCTCGGAGCCGGAGTTGGTGTAGATGGCGTGGCTGTAGTGCCCGGGCAGCAGGCTGAACAGCAGCTCGGACAGCTCGATCACCGCCGGGTGAGTGGTGTGGAAGAACATGTTGTAGTACGCCAGCTGGTCCATCTGCGCGGCGGCGGCGGCGGTCAGGTCCTTGCGGCCGTAGCCGAGCTGGGTGCACCAGAGGCCGGACATGCCGTCCAGGTAGCGCCGGCCATCGTTGTCCCAGAGGTGCAGGCGTTCGCCACGGGTGATGACCCGCGGACCTTCGGCGTTCAGCGCCTTCTGGTCGAGGAAGGCATGGATGTGGTGGGCCGCGTCGCTGGCCTGGTAGTCGCGGGTCTCGCGTTGCGGCGTGAAGGGTGCGTTCATGGTCGTTCTCCGTGAGTGAGGGTCAGCGCAGCTGGAACCAGGTGGTCTTGAGTTGGGTGTACTTGTCGAAGGCGTGCAGTGAGAGGTCGCGGCCGAAGCCCGACTGGCGGCCTCCGCCAAAAGGCACCACCACGTCGAGGGCATCGACCGTGTTGACCGACACGGTGCCGGCCTTCAGGCGTCTGGCGACGCGGTGGGCGCGGTTGAGGTCGTCGCTCCACAGCGAGGCGGCCAGGCCGTAAACACTGTCGTTGGCCAGGCGCACAGCCTGCTCTTCGTCGTCGAAGGCGGTGATCGCCAGCACCGGGCCGAACACCTCATCACGGGCCAGGGCTGAATCGGGGTGTACGTCGGCGAACACCGTCGGCGCGATGAAGTTGTTCGAGCCGTTGAAACTCAGGCGCTGGCCACCGCACAGCAGGCGAGCACCGTCGCCCTGGGCCTGCTCGATGGCGGCCATGATGCGCGCACTTTGCGCCGCGTCGACGATGGCGCCGGCGCGGCTGGCTGGGTCCAGCGGGTCGCCGGGCAGCCAGTCGCGGGCCTTGGCCAGCAGGCGCTCGATGAATTCGTCGTGGATCGAGCGCTGCACATACAGCCGTGAGTTGGCCGAACAGACTTCGCCCTGGTTGAAGAAGATGCCAAAGGCGGCCTTCTCGGCTGCCAAGTCGAGGTCCTGGCAGTCGTCGAACACCAGGTTCGGGCTTTTGCCGCCGCACTCCAGCCACACCTGCTTGAGGTTGGATTGCGCCGAATACTGCATGAAGTACTTGCCCACCTGGGTCGAACCGGTGAACACCAGGCAGTCGACATCCGGGTGCAAGCCCAGCGCACGGCCCGCGCTTTCGCCCAGGCCCGGCACCACGTTGAGCACGCCTTCCGGCACGCCCGCTTCCAGGGCCAGCTCGGCCAGGCGCAGGGCCGAGAATGGCGACTGCTCGGCCGGCTTGAGCACCACGCTGTTGCCAGCGGCCAGGGCCGGTGCGACCTTCCAGGCGGCCATGTCCAGCGGGAAGTTCCACGGCACCACGGCGCCGACCACGCCCAGCGCCTCGCGGGTTACCGTGGCCAGGGCATTGTCGGCGGTCGGCGCCACCTGGTCGTAGACCTTGTCCAGCGCCTCGCCGTACCAGGCAAACACGTTGGCGGCGCCGGGGACGTCGATGGTGTAGGCATCCATCACCGGCTTGCCCATGTTCAGCGAGTCGAGCAGCGCCAGCTCTTCGCGTTGCGCCATCATCAGTTCGGCCAGGCGCAACAGCACACGCTTGCGTGCCGCCGGTGCCATACGGGCCCAGGGGCCTTGCTCGAAGGCGCGGCGGGCTGAACGCACGGCCTGGTCGACTTCGGCGTCGCCACAGGCGGCCACGCTGGCCAGCAATTGGTTGGTGGCCGGGTTGATGGCATCGAAGGTCACTCCGGACTGTGCCACCAACGGGCGACCATCGACCAAGGCCGTGGTGATGAAGCTTTGCCGTGCAGCGCGCTGCTGCCAATCACTTTTCGTATGCACGCAGGTCTCCCTTGCGGACGCGCGGGCGGCCGCTTGTGATGGTTTTTCGTAGGGGCGGATGTGGCGCTGTCAGCGCCTTCGCAGGTAGCTTTCCAGCGGGTCTTTGCTCAAGCCCTCCTGGGCCTGGGCCAGGGAGTCGATGAACAGCGAAAACAGCTCGGATTGCTTGGCGATATCGAGCTTGGTGTAGAGGTTCTTGCGGTGGGTCTTGACCGTGTCTTCGCTGATGCCGAGGCGCTCGGCCAGCGAGCGTGTCGAGTGGCCGCGCAGCAGGTATTGAGCGATGCGGCACTCACGCTCGGTGAGCAAGGACGAGCCGAAGTTGTTCAGGGCAGCGTTGATCTGTCGGCCCAGGGCGCTCTCGAAGCGTCCGCCCACGGCATCGACATCCAGGTGGCTCCACTGCCGCCGCACCACCGCCACCACCCAGGCCGCCACGCACTTCAGGTCGCTGACCTGCTGGCGGTCCAGGCGCCGGGTGCTGGCCAGGGCCACGGCGATGGTCAGGTGTTCACCCAGCGGCACGATGAAGTTCAACTCGTCCTCCAAGTGCGCGTGCTGGTAGAACGACAGGTAGTACTCACTGCGCTTGAAGTGGTCGGGGGCCACGTCGCTGAGGCGAAAGCAGCCAGCCGCCACGCCATCCATGCAGGCCCGGTAGAACGGGCACAGCAGGTAGTAGCCTTCAAGGTAGCGCTGCACGTTGCCTTCCGGCAGCCACGGGCCCTCCTCGTCCTTGACGAACAGCGCCGAGGGCAGGCCCTTGCGTGGGTAGAGGAACACGGTGATGGCCTGGCAAGGTGCGAGCAGCTTGAGCGCGGCGAACAGCGCCTCGACGAAGCCCGGCGTGCCCTGGGCGTCGATGACACGGGCCATCTGCGCGTACCAGTCGGGCGATTTCAGCCGGTCTTTGCTCATTGTCGTTGTCCCATGCCGGGTTGTTATGGTTGGGATTCTTGCATGGGTTGGCGAGGCCGGCCATCACCCTTCGGGGTGAGGTTGTGGCATGCTCTGCAGCACTTTCACTTCAGGGCCTGAACATGCTGATCGACGAAGAACTGACCCTGAAAAAACTCGAGACCTTCCTCGCCTTCATGCGCAGCGGCAACCTCGGCCGCGCCGCCGCCGAACTGTCTACCAGCGCGGTCAGCGTGCACCGCGCCATCCATTCCCTGGAAAGCGCCCTGCGCTGCCCACTGTTCAAGCACGAGGGCCGGCAGCTGATTCCGCTGGAAAGCGCCTATGTATTGGAAAAGAAGGCCCGCCAGCTGATCCAGGATGCCGAGCAGATGGTGCGCCAAACCCGCGAAGCCGCCGGCTTCTACGCCGAGCGCTTCCGCCTTGGGGCGCTGTATTCGTTGACCGTCAAGACGGTGCCGAAACTGGTGATGGGCCTGAAGCTTCGGCGCAGCGAGCTGAATATCGACCTGACCCTGGGCTCGAACGTCGACTTGCTGCAACGCCTGAAAAACCACGAACTAGAGGCGATGCTGGTGTCGCTGGACGAAAGCGTGGCGGACCCTGCCTGCGAGCAACTGCCGTTGTTCTCCGACGATATCTTCCTGGCCGTGCCCACCGATTCGCCGTTCGCCGAACAACAGGAAGTCGACCTGGCCGACCTGGCCGACTCGACCTTCATCACCCTGACCCAAGGCTTCGCCACCCACCGTGATGGCGCGCGGGTGTTCCAGCAGGCGGGGTTCGAGCCGAAGGTGGCAATGCAGGTGAACGATATCTTCACCTTGCTGAGCATGGTCAGCTCCGGCGTGGGGTTCGCCCTGTTGCCGGGGCGGATTGCGGCGGTGTACGAAAACCGCGTGAAGCTGATTGCGCTGCAGGCGCGGTATCGCTTGCAGCAGCATATCGGGGTGGTTTTTCTGAAGGCTCGGGAGCGGGAGCCGAATTTGCTGGCATTGCTGGCGGAATGCCGGATGTATAGCAGGGAGAATTGAGTTGCCCTCTTCGCGGCTGAAGCCGCTCCTACAGACAGGCCACTGTACCTGTAGGAGCGGCTTCAGCCGCGAAGAGGCCCGCGCTCACGCCACCAGGCCACGCATGCAAAAGTACAGCAGTGAAGGCCCGAGCAGGCAGCCCAGTGCGGTGTAAAACGCTGCCGTCAGGCAGCCATAGGGCACCAGCTTGGGGTCGGTGGCCGCCAAGCCACCCGCCACGCCACTCGACGTGCCCATCAAGCCACCGAAGATCACGGCGGTGCGTGGGTTGTTAAGCCCGATCATCGGCGCCACGAACGGCGTCACCACCATCACCAGAATGGCTTTGACCAGGCCGGCGGCAATCGACAGCGCCATCACCTCGGAGCTTGCGCCAATGGCAGCCCCTGTCACGGGCCCGACAATGTAAGTCACGGCCCCAGCGCCGATGGTGGTCAGGCTGACCGCATCGGTGTAGCCGAACGTCATCGCCACGCCTACACCTGCGACGAACGAGGTAGCGATGCCGAAGAACAGTGATATCACCCCGGACACCCCTGCGCGCTTGAGCTCTTCGATGTTGACGCCGAAGGCCGTGGCAACGATGGCGAAATCACGCAACATCGCCCCGCCCAGCAGGCCGATACCCGACAACAGTGGAACATCCACCAAACCTTTTTGCCCGCCCGTGTACACCCCGCCCACATAGGACAAGACCAGGCCAAGGAAGATGGCGATCGCCGAACCGTGCAGACGCCCACGGGTCAACTTGTCGGAGAGCCAGTAGGACAACCACATGGTCACGCCAATGACCGCAAAGCCACTGATCAGGCCGTAGCCGCTGATCACTTTCATCATGGATTCGTACATGGCGGTCACCGTTGCGGGGCAGTCAGGGGTTTGTCGGTGCCCGCCTCAGGCTTCTTTTGCCCAATGCGGTCCAGTAGCGGAACCATGGCAAAGCTTGCGACCACGGCCACCACGCCAGCGAGAATTGCCATAGGCCCGCCCGACAGCGCGCCGAGCACGTTCTGCTGGGCAGCCATGGCGACCACGATGGGGATATAGATGGCGCTCCAGAATTCCACGCCTTGCTCGGACTTGGCTTTGATCAGGCCGCGCTTGTTGAGGTAGCTGCCGATGAAGATCAGCAGGAGCATGGCGATGCCGACACCGCCGACGTTGGCTGGCACGCCCAGGAGCTTGCCCAGGAGTTCGCCGATGAACAGGCCGACAAGGGTACACAGGGCCAGGAAGGCCACACCGTAGATAATCATTGTTATTGTCCTCGCGTTGGGTCGAAGTTGCTTGTTGTTGTCCTTCGAAAAACACGGCAGTTATGGGCGCTGGTTTACCTCCTGACGCAGCAGCGCGTCGACTGTATCGAATCGGGTTTGCTCCAGCGCAACCACCCTGCCCTGTTCGAACATCGGGCGGGCCAGGCCGCTTAGCACGCTGCCAGGGGGCATCTCCAGATGCAGGCGCACGCCGCGTTCATAGGCAGTGCGCAACGTAGCACGCCAGTCGACGAGCCTGGCCATATTGCCGGCCAGGTCATCTCGCAGGCGCTGTGGATCATGGATCGGTCGGGCGCTGCTGCCACTCAGGTAGGTGATGCGTGGGCGCTGCAAGGTAACGTCTGCGAATGCGCGTGCCAGCTCTGCAGCCGGGGCGTCGAGCAGGCAGCAATGGGATGGGACGCTGACCGCCAGGCGCCGGGCCACACCCTGGCCACGGCTGCGCGCACGGGCAGCGACCTCGGCCATGGCGGTATCGCTGCCGGCGATAACGATCTGGTTGTCGCTGTTGAGGTTGGCCAGGTACACGTTGCCACCGACCTCCGCCAGCAAGCGTTCGACGCTGGCCAGGTCGAGGCCGCTGAGGGCGGTCATGCCGTAGCCTTGCGGGTAGGCGCGCTGCATCAGCTCACCGCGCAAGGCCACCAGGCGCACGGCGTCCGGCAGTGCCAATGCCTGGGCTGTGACGGCCGCGGGATAGGCGCCGATCGACAGGCCCGCCACGTAGTCCGGCGCTGGGCTGCGCTGCAGCAACCAGCGCGCCCAGGCGACTCCCGCCAGCAGCAGGCACAACTGCACCGCGCGGGTCGATTGCAGCGCCTGTTGGCTGTCCAGTGCCAGCACCTGTTCGCCGAGGGTGTCGCTGGCCTCCTCCAACAGCGTGGACGAGCCCTCGGGCAATTGATGCAGCATGCCCGGTTGCTGTGCGCCCTGGCCTGGGAAGGCGAACAGGCTGCTCACGCTGCACGCTCCAGCAGGTTCCAAGGGTCGGCCACCAACCGTGCGCCATGCGCCGACTTGAGCAGCACACGGCGCGCCATCCCGGCCCATTCGCGCAGAGCGACGGCGCCAGCGGGGGTTTCCAGTTGCACATCGATGCGGCACGGGCCGCAGTCGAGGATATCAAGCAGCTCTCGCGCCTTGGCACGTGTCAGGGGCTGGGGGGTGCGCAACACCAGGTCGAGATCGCTGACGGCGTGAAGCACATCGACGCCGCTGGCAAGCTGGTACCCCACCCCACCCGTCGGCCCCCAGGCCAGTCCGCTGGCGTCGAGTACCGGGGCCACGGAGGCCAATGCCTGTAGCGCGGGCCAGGGGCTTTCACCCTGCCAGCGCAAGGCTTCGGGCCTCAGTTGTCGACGGATATCGGCGAGCCGCATCTGCGCCGCCAGACGCCGCGCCCGCCCTTCCCCACGCAGGCCCACCGCCACCCAGCCTGCCGCACAGGCAGCACGCCGTACCACCACCGGTTGCCCGGCCGACAGCACCTCTGAGGCCCAGTCTGGCGCATCGGCAGGCAACGCCGCCGGGGTCATTCCCCAGAGCAGATCATGGGGTTGCGGGGCATTCATCTCAGGCCTCCCGCCACTGGCTACGCAGGCGCGAACGCACGTCGCGCGAGGCACTGCGGTGTTCGCCGGCCAAGCGTGAAGAAAGATCGGTGGAGCTGCCGATATCGCGCACGGCCTCGGCCAGGCAGGCACGCACCTGCGCAAGGTCGGCGCTGCTTGGCGTGTCGGCGTTGTCCACACTGAGGCGCCGCCACAGCAGGCCCAGCGATGCATAGCTGGCCAGGTCATAAGCCATCGGCGGCACTTCAGCAGCCAGCGCTTCGAGCTGTTCGACACTGCGCAAGGTGATGCGCGCGGCGGCTGCCTTACCCATCGCGTGCACCATCACCCCGCTGTCATCCAGGGCTATCAATCGCTGAGCCTGATAACCGTGGGCGAGGAAGGCGCCGGACATCGCCTTGCCCACCAGCAGGCCGATCACCGGGTGCCCGGCCAGGCGTGCCTGGGCATAGGCCTGCACCGCGGCGGCCAGGGCCTGGTGGATGCCCAGGGCTTCCTCACGGCGACCATAGGCCTGGCTGGGGACATCGATGACCGCAATGATGGCACGCTTCTCGCCGTGGCGATCCAGCTCGACCGCTTCGCTCACCGCCTTGGCCAGGCCCCAGCCTTCGAGCAGGCCGACCTCGCCAGCGCGCGCCCGGGGGAAGGGGCTGTGCGCATCCGGTACCACGGCGATGAAGCGCGCCAGGCGATTGTCCAGCTCGCCGTCGATCACCCGCAAGGAGGCGGGAAAGCCTGGCAGTGCTTCGCCACCGGCCAGGCCGGGTAGCCAGTTCAGGGCACGGTTCATGAGGCATCTCCTTGGTAAAGGGCGCGCACGGCGGCGGCATCCAGTTGCGGGCAGTCGCCGCCGAGGCTTGCCAGGCGTTCGAGGTACCAGGCGTGGCGGCCCGCGCGGTTGGCGGCTGGCGTGTCGAGCAGTTGCAGCAACTGCTGGCGGATGCTGTCGACGTCATCGGCTACATAGCCGTCTACGAGGCCGCTGGCGTAACGCTGCTCGCCACCGGTCAGGCTCCAGATGAACGGGCGGTCTTTGGCATCGTATTCGCTGATCCCCGCTTCCTGCTCGATCACCTGCGGGCCGTTGAGGCCCAGGCGCGCTTCGCGGGTGACCAGCAAGTGGCTGCACAGGCCGGCGGCGATGGACATGCCACCGAAGCAGCCGACCGAGCCGGTGATCAGGCCGATCACTGGCTGATGGGCGCGCAGTTCGACGATTGCTGCTTGAATCTCGGCAATCGCCGCCAGTCCCAAGTTGGCTTCCTGCAGGCGCACACCGCCGGTTTCCAGCAGCAGCACGGCGCAGGTCGGGATGCCGTTGCGGTTGTCTTCGATGGCCAGTTCCAGCGCGCCGGCAATCTTGGCGCCGCCGACTTCGCCCATGCTGCCGCCCTGGAATCCGCCTTCGATGGCTGCAACCACTGTATTTCGGCCATCGAGCAGGCCCTTGCCGATGATCACGCCGTCGTCGGCCTGGGGCACGATGCCCTGGCGCGGCAGCCACGGTGACATCAACCGGTCGAACGGGCCGAGCAGTTCGCGGAAACTTCCAGGGTCGAGCACGGCGCGGGCGCGTTGGCGTGCACCCAGTTCGACGAAGCTGCGGCTGCGCAGCAGGCGTTCAGTGTCAGTCATGGGCGATCTCCTCGAACGCTTGCTCCAGGCGCAGACGGACAACGCCAGGGGTAGCGCCGAAATCATGGATGTCGAGCTTGACGGCTGGCCAGGCGCGGCCTTCGAACAAGCGCTGGAACAGCTGGTCCCAGCGCGCGCCGCTGCCGTTGACCGAGGTCACCACCTGGATCTCCAGGCGGCCGGCAGTGCCGGGTTCTATCAGCACTTCCAGGTCGCCGGAGCTGACGCAGCCTACCAGGGTGCGGCCACGGCCCGGCTCGGCGGCGGGGAATTGAAAGGTCAGGGTTTCCATGTCACAGGCTCCCGGCTTTATCGAGGAACAAGCAGGCGGCCAGCAGATCGGCGGCGCCGCCCGGTGAGGCGTTGAGGCGTAGCAACTGGGCGTCCAGCTGGCGCAGTTGGCGGCGGCCAGCGAGTGTGGCGCTGCCGCCTGCGGTCAGCACGTTGCGGGCGCCCTGTTGCAGGGTTTGCAAGCCTTCTGGGCCAGCACGCCAAAGCACGCAGGTGTCGCTGAGTGACGCCATGATCGCCAGCAAGGCATCGAGCTGAGCGTGGTTCTCGCTGGCGCCGGCAGCACGGCTGCGGCGCAGTTGCGGCAGGCCGTGTTGGATCACGGCGGGGAAGCCTTGCTGAGCTTGCTCGCGGGCACCGCTGGCGCCGTAACGGCGACGGACCTGGGTGCCGTGGCTGTCCTGAACGCAAGCTGCGGGGTCGTCGATCAGGGCGATGCGACCGGCACGGGCGGCGATGGTGACTGTGTCGGCCTGGGCATCGAGTGCACGCGCCGCAACCAGCAGACCCAGCGCCCAGATTGCACCACGATGGGTATTCACACCGCCTGTAGCAGTCAGCATGGCGGCCTCACCTTCGCGGCCGATGCGACCGAGTGCAGCACGCAGCGGCAGGCCGATTTCGCCGTGGATCTGCGCGGCTTCGGCCATTTGCCGCAGGCAGGGCCACAGGGCCAGCGCCGAGGCATGCATCAGGGGCAGGGTCATGTCGCTGTGCGCGCCGCTGCTGCGGCGGTCGACCAGACCGGGTTTGGGGGACAGGTCGGCTTCGTCGATCAGGGCTTCGATGGCCAGGTCGGCAAGGTGGTCGGCCAGGGAGAGCTGGGTTGGCTGTGCTGGCCTCATCGCGGCTGAAGCCGCTCCTACGGGGATCGCTTGTGCAGTCATTTACCAGCTCCTGAACCGTGCGGGTGGGTTGTAAAGGCCACCGGACCACTCGACCAGGTCGGCGATGCTGCGTGCGGCCAGCAGCTCGCGGCTGGCGTCGGTGCGGCGGATGCCGAGGTCTTCAGGCAGGGCCACCAGGCCTTGCTGGCGCAGGCGCAGGGTGTCCTTGGGGTCATGGCGCAAACCGATGGCGGTGACCCCGGCCACGGCGGCAATCATCTGCTGGCGCTCCTCCAGGCTGCGGGCCTTGTACAGGTAGGCGATGCCTTCTTCGGTGAGCAGGTGGGTGACGTCGTCGCCGTAGATCATCACCGGTGCCAGCGGCATGCCGGCCTTTTTCGCCACCTCGACGGCATCAAGGGTTTCGACGAAAGTGGGTTTGCCGCCTTCCTGGTAAGTCTCGACCATCTGCACCACCAGCTTGCGGCCGCGCTCCAGCATTGTGTCCGGCACGGTCATGTCGAGCCAGGCCGGGGTGGCGTGGCGTCGGCCGCGGGGGTCGTGCCCCATGTTCGGCGCGCCGCCGAAGCCGGCCAGGCGACCGCGCGTGACTGTCGAGGAATGGCCATCGCCATCGACCTGCAAAGTGGCGCCGATGAACAGGTCGACCGCGTACTGCCCGGCCAGTTGGCACATCATGCGGTTCGAGCGCAATGAGCCGTCGCGGCCGGTGAAGAACACGTCCGGGCGTTGCGCGATGTAATCCTCCATGCCCAGTTCGGTGCCGAAGCAGTGCACACTTTGGACCCAGCCGGTTTCGATGGCGGGGATCAGCGTCGGGTGCGGGTTGAGCGTCCAGTTGCGGCAGATCTTGCCTTTCAGGCCCAGCGACTCGCCGTAGGTCGGCAGAATCAGTTCTATGGCGGCCGTGTTGAAGCCAATGCCGTGGTTGAGCGACTGCACCTGGTGTTTTTCATAGATGCCGCGGATCGCCATCATCGCCATCAGCACGTGCACGGGTTTGATATGGCGCGGGTCGCGGGTGAACAGCGGCTCGATGTAGAACGGCTGGTCGGCGACCACCACGAAGTCCACCCAGGAGGCGGGAATGTCCACGCGCGGCAGGTCGTCGACCCGGTCGACCAACTTGTTGACCTGGGCGATGACCAGGCCATCGCTGAAGGCAGCCGGCTCGACCAGTGCCGGGGTGTCCTCGGTGCTGGGGCCGGTGTACAGGTTGCCGTCGCGGTCGGCCATGAAACCGGCGACCAGGGTGACGTTAGGGATCAGGTCCACCAGCAGGCGCGAATAGAGTTCGATGTAGGTGTGGATGGCGCCGACTTCGAGCAGGCCGTCCTCCAGCAATTGGCCGATGCGCAGGCTTTGCGGGCCGGCGAAGGAAAAGTCGAGCTTGCGGGCGATGCCGCGTTCGAATAGGTCCAGGTGCTCGGCGCGGCTGACGCTGGGCATGATCATGTGCAAGTCGTGCAGGCGCTCGGGGTCGGCTTTGGCCAGGGAGCGAGAGAGGAAATCAGCCTGTTTCTGGTTGTTGCCTTCGAGCACTACCCGGTCGCCGGGGGCGATCAGCAGTTCGAGCGCTTCGACAATGCGCTCGGTGGGCAGCACCACACCGTCGGCCAGGTGTTTGACGCGGTCCAGGCGGCGCTGTTTTTCCGCGCGCCGCCTCGACCATTGCGGCGGTGGATTCTTCGTTATGGTCATTGGGTGACTCCACGGGTTCGCTGTCGTGGAGCCACCTTAGGGCGGTGGACGATGGGCGATCAATCAAGCAGGAGGGGTGATCGTTACGCTAAGGTTAATGGATGTAGGAGCGGCGGTGCGGCGATCCGATTCATACGCGATGCGCCGCGCGGCGGCGCTCGATCTAAAGTACGCTACAAAGCCCAAGCCGCATAAAT
Source organism: Pseudomonas sp. NPDC090233 (assembly GCF_044772285.1). NCBI lineage: Bacteria > Pseudomonadati > Pseudomonadota > Gammaproteobacteria > Pseudomonadales > Pseudomonadaceae > Pseudomonas > Pseudomonas sp. NPDC090233. The sequence goes on from NZ_JBIVYQ010000002.1 coordinate 33,893, forward strand.
GCACGACCCCCCTGCAGATTTGCCAATTGTGCCAGGCAAATTTGCATGACAGGATCCTGCAATACTCCGACGCACTCCAAACTTCACTTGGAAAATCAATAACAAAGCAGGGAGAACGCGATGACCGCGCATGCTCACATCTCGGCAACGGATCATGTCTTGGCCGAGGTCCGTAACCAGATTGGCCACCTCACTCTCAACCGCCCCGCCGGCCTCAACGCCCTGACGCTGGAAATGGTGCGCAGCCTGCGCCAGCACCTCGACCGCTGGGCCGAAGCCCCCCAGGTGCAGGCCGTGGTCCTGCGCGGCGAAGGCCCCAAGGGTTTCTGCGCCGGCGGTGATATCCGCTCGCTGTACGACAGTTTCAAGGCCGGCGAGACCCTGCACGAAGACTTCTTCGTCGAGGAATATGCGCTCGACCTGCTCATCCACCGTTACCGCAAACCGGTGCTGGTGCTGATGGACGGCTTTACCCTCGGCGGCGGCATGGGGCTGGCCCAGGGCTGCGACCTGCGGGTGGTCACTGAACGCAGCCGCCTGGGCATGCCCGAAGTCGGCATCGGTTATTTCCCGGACGTCGGCGGCAGCTATTTCCTGTCGCGCGTCCCAGGCGAATTGGGCACCTACCTGGGCGTCAGCGGCGCGCAGATCCACGCCGCCGATGCGCTGTACTGCGGCTTGGCCGATTGGTTTGTGCCAAGCGAGAAGCTCGCCGCGCTGGACGAAGGCCTCGACCGCCTGAGTTTCGGCGACCATCCGCTCAAAGACCTACAGAACCTGCTGGCCAAGCTGGGCAGCCAGGTGTTGGAAGATGCCCCTCTGGAGCAGTTGCGCCCAGTCATCGATCACTTCTTCGCCCTGCCTGACCTCGCGGCGATCATCGAGCAGCTGCGCGCCGTCAGCATCGGCAACAGCCACCAATGGGCACTGGCCACCGCCGATCAGCTGGAAAGCCGCTCGCCACTGGCCATGGCCGTTACCCTGGAGATGCTGCGTCGCGGCCGTCACTTGGCACTGGAGGACTGCTTTGCCCTGGAGCTGCACCTGGACCGTCAGTGGTTCCAGCACGGCGACATCATCGAGGGCGTGCGCGCTCTGATCATCGACAAGGACAAGCAGCCGCGCTGGAACCCGCCAACCCTGGCCGGCCTGCAACGCCAGCGGGTCGACCAATTCTTCGAAGGCCTGTGAGCCGGGGAGTACGCAGATGCAAGACCTCGAACTGAACGAAGAGCAGATCATGATCCGCGACATGGCCCGGGACTTCGCCTGCGGCGAGATCGCCCCGCATGCCCAGGCCTGGGAAAAGGCCGGCTGGATCGATGACGGCGTGGTGCGCAAGATGGGCGAACTGGGCCTGCTGGGCATGGTGGTGCCCGAGGACTTCGGTGGCAGCTATACCGACTACGTGGCCTATGCCCTGGCGGTAGAAGAAATCGCCGCCGGCTGCGGCGCCACTGGCGCGATGATGAGCATTCACAACTCGGTGGGCTGCGGCCCACTGCTGGCTTATGGCACGCCCGAGCAACAGCAGGCCTGGCTGCCACGCCTGGCCAGCGGCGAGGTGATCGGCTGCTTCTGCCTGACCGAACCGCAGGCCGGATCCGAAGCGCACAACCTGCGCACCCGTGCCGAGTTGATCAACGGCGAGTGGGTGATCAATGGCGCCAAGCAATTCGTCAGCAACGCGCGCCGCGCGGGCCTGGCAATCGTCTTCGCGGTGACCGACCCGGAGCTGGGCAAGAAAGGCCTGTCGGCGTTTCTGGTGCCGACTGACAACCCGGGGTTCAAAGTCGACCGCAGCGAGCACAAGATGGGCATCCGCGCGTCCGACACCTGCGCCGTCACGTTCGACAACTGCCGCATCCCGGCGGCCAACCTCCTTGGCGAACGCGGCAAGGGCCTGGCCATTGCCTTGTCCAACCTCGAAGGGGGGCGCATCGGCATTGCCGCCCAGGCACTGGGCATCGCCCGTGCGGCGTTCGAAGCGGCGCTGGTGTATTCCCGCGAACGCATCCAGTTCGGCAAGCCAATCAATGAGCACCAGAGCATCGCCAACCTGCTGGCCGACATGCAGGTGCAGGTGAACGCCGCCCGCCTGCTGATCCTCCACGCCGCCCGCCTGCGCAGTGCCGGCAAGCCGTGCCTGTCTGAGGCCTCTCAGGCCAAGCTGTTCGCGTCCGAGATGGCTGAGCGGGTGTGTTCGATGGCGATCCAGGTGCATGGCGGGTATGGCTACCTGGAGGATTACCCGGTGGAGCGGTATTACCGCGATGCGCGGATTACCCAGATTTATGAGGGGTCGAGCGAGATCCAGCGGATGTTGATTGCGCGGGAGTTGAAGCACTATCCCTTGTAGTTCGGACTCGCTCTGTAGGAGCGGCTTCAGCCGCGAACACCGGAGAAGCCGGTGCCAGCCACCGTGTCGGCTGCTTCGCGGCTAAAGCCGCTCCCACAGGTTGATTGCATTCAGCGTCGCTGTTTGAAAGTTTCCGAAGGCAACAACCCAAAGCGCTGCCGGTAGATCTCCGAAAACCGCCCCAGGTGCAAAAAACCATAATCCATCGCCAGCTCGGTGACGCTGCGCACTGCGCAGCTGCCATCGCTGAGGCACGCATGCACCCGCTCCAGCTTGCGCTGGCGCACATACTGCTTGGGCGTGGTGCCCAGGTGGCGGTCGAACAGCGCATACAGCGAACGCACACTCATGCACGCCTGCTCCGCCAGGGTCTCTGCGGCCAGCTCCAGTTTCAGGTTGCGGTCGATGTAGTCGAGGATCCGCTCCAGGCTCGCACCCGGCGTTCCCAGGCTCTCGCGGCGGATGTTGGTGCTCATCAGCGTGAGCAGTTTGCTGGCAACGATCTGGCTGTAGTGCCCCTGCACCCGTGGCAATGAATCACTGACCTCAGCCTCATGGCAAACCATGGCCAGCAGGTTGACGAAGCCGTCCAGTTCCTCCAGCCGGTAGTGGTTGCGCAAGAACCGCACACCGCCGTCCGGCCGCTGCCAGCGCTGCTCCTCGCAAATCGAGTCGAGCATGTGCGTTGGCACCTTGAGAATGAATTTCTCGCAGTCTTCCGAGTAGGTGAGGTCGACCGGATCGTCGGGGTTGATCAGCAGCAGCTCGCCCGGCACCAGGTGGTGCTCGCGCTGATGCCCGCGCCACAGGCAATTGCCGTTGAGCAGCACCTGCAGGTGATAGATGGTTTCCAGGGCCGGCGAGGTAACCCGCACGCTGCCGCCGTAGCTGATGCGGCACAGGTCGAGTTCGGCGAACTTGCGGTGGCTGAGGCTGGCCTGGGGATGGGTGGTGCGCGACAGGCCGATGCAATGCTGGCCCACGTGCCGGTTGACGTAGTCGGACACGGCGTAGGGGTCGGCGTGATGGAACACGCTACTGCGCTCGCTCAGCAGGCGGCTTTCCATAGGCAAGGCACTCGGAATCGTTATTGTTCTGGTCGCCGCTTCCTACGGGCCTAAGGGCCTGTGGTTGCGGTCGTTCACGGTCATTGACGCTTACACACTAAGCAAAAGGCGGGGGCTGGGCAATGAGATGTTGGTATTGGGTGGGCGGATAACGGACAGCCGGGCACAAGCTATCGGCCGATTATCGAACGCTGGCTTCCTGCCGCCCTGCCCACCCTTGGCTGCGCGCCCGGAACTGGCGTGGGGCGATGGCGAAGAGCTCACGAAAGCGCCGGTAGAAATGCGGGAAGCTGACGAACCCGCTGGCCACCGCCACTTCGGTCAGCGACTTGCTGGTGTGCTGCAGCAACTGCCGGGCGTGGGTCAGGCGCAACTCCAGGTAATAACGCGGTGGCGTGGCCTGTACATGGCGACGGAACAGGCGTTCCAGGTGGCGGCGGGACAAACCGGCGTGCTCGGCGATTTCGTCGATGCCGATCGGGTCTTCGATGTTCGCGTGCATCAGCTCCAGCGCCAGGCGTACCCCGCGCGGCAAGCTAGGGTCGATGTCCGGGGCGCTGGCGGGGGCATCACTGAGAATCCGCGAACGGTCGCAGGCCAGCATCTGCTCCACTGCACGGCGCAAGCCATTGCCGCCCAGGTGTTCAAGCAGTGTCAGCATCATGTCCAGCGCACTGCTGGCGCCGGCGCAGCTCATGCGCCGGCGGTCCAGGACATGGGGCTGGCGACTGATGCACACCTTGGGGAACAGTTCGCTCATCATCGCCCGGCCATCGGGGTGGAACGCGCAGTCGTGATCGTTGAGCAAACCTGCCTCGGCCAGGAAATAGGCGCCATTCCATAAGCCGCCCAGCAGGCAACCGAGGTGGTCTGCCTGGCGCAACTTGGTGCGCAGCAAGGGGGCGGACTCCAGGCGTACGCGGAAACCGCCGCACACCAGCAGGCTGTCCAGGCCCTGCACGTCCAGGTCGGCCAATGCCGTGTTGACCGGCAGCGCGATGCCCAGGTCGCTCATTACCTGCTCGCCCTCGCCCACCACCTGGATGTGGAACAGCGGCGTGGCGCTCATGAGGTTGGCGGTGACCAGGGTGTCCATGGCGGCGGTGAAGGCCATCATCGAGAAATGCTCGCGCAAAACGAAGGCTACGCGCTGGCAGGGCAATGACAGCGGGGTTCGGCCAGCCGGGTCTAGGTGGGCCAGGTTGGTGTTTTTGAGGATGCTTTCGAAGTGGCTCATGGTGTTGACTCAACAGCGGGGATCGCGGTGAATTTTTCGCGGGGCAAGCCCGCTCCCACAGGTCTGAGGTCCACCCTCGATCTCTGTGGGAGCGGGCTTGCCCCGCGAAGGGCTCACCTCTTTTTACTTACTGGCCTGGGTAGCCGCCGCACGCGACGCCTGCAGCCACTGGTCGAACTGCTGACGATGCGCCGCAACCCATTCCTTGGCATGGCGGGTGATGTCGGCAGGCTTCTTCTCGCCCTGCTGCATCTTCAGGTTCTGCGCACTTTCGTCGGCCGTGGTGATCTGCATCAGCGAGAGGAACTTGGTGGCCGCCGGGTTCTCTTCGGCGAACTCCTTGTTCAGCACCGCCTCAACCTTGTCGACCGCGAAGCCCAGGTTCTTGCCCTTGTACATGGTGTCGACATTGTTGTTGCCGTCAGGCAGGTCGGTCTTCGGCACTTCCAGCCAGACCACGTCCTTGTCTTCGACCAGCACGGTGGAGATCCACTGCGGCACCCAGGTGAAGTACAGGATCGGCTTGCCTTCCTTGTAACGGGTGATGGTGTCGGCCATCAGGGCAAAGTACGAACCCTGGTCGACGTGCACGCTTTTATCCAGGTCATAGGCCTTCATATGGTGCGCGATGACCAGCTCGCAGCCCCAGCCGGGGTTGCAGCCGGTGAGGTTGGCCTTGCCATCGCCATCGGTGTCGAACAGCTTGGCGATTTCCGGTTTCTTCAGGTCGGTGATGTACTTGATCTTGTACTGCTCGGCAGTCTTCTTGTCGATCAGGTAGCCCTGCAGCACGCCAGGCATGATATCGCCGGCCTTGACCATCACGTCGTTGCCACCGGCCTGTTGGTAGAACTTGTCGTGCAGCTTGTCCCACAGGTGCACGGTGAAGTCGGCATCGCCGTTGGCCAGGGCCACCATCATCACGCCGTATTCGGTTTCCTTCGGTTCCTGAACCTTGTAGCCCAGCTCGCGCAGGCCCTCCATGGCGACTTCGCCACGGAAGCGCTCTTCGGCGATGGAGGGGAAGATCGGCGTCACCTTGACGCCCTCGCCCGGCTTGTCGGCCGAGGCATTGGCGGTGAGCGAGGCGATCACCAGGGCCAGGGCGCCGGCGCCTTGCAGGATGCTGCGGGAGAACTTGGATTCCAACATCGTCGCGTACCTTCTTCTGGTTTTTATAACGTGTGCGGCAGTTCGAATACGTGTGTTTCAGGCGGTCTTGCGCCGCTCTGCAGCCTGGCCCGCACCACACAGGCGCAGCACCACGCCGACCGGGCCGGTGTGGTACCAGCGCACGCTCGGGTCGGCGCTGCTGCGTGCACCCATGGCCTGGGTCAGGCGGTCGAGGAAGATCGCCAGCAGCACCAACCCGACGCCACCCACGGTGGCCAGGCCCATGTCCAGTCGGCCGATGCCCCGCAGTACCATCTGGCCCAGGCCACCCACCGAGATCATCGAGGCGATCACCACCATCGACAGCGACAGCATCAGGGTCTGGTTGAGGCCGGCCATGATGGTCGAGGTAGCCAGCGGCAGTTGCACCCGGGTCAGCATCTGCCGGGGCGTGCAGCCGAAGGCGCGGGCGGCCTCGATCTTGTCTTCCGGCACCTGGCGGATGCCCAGGTTGGTCAGGCGCACCAGTGGCGGCAAGGCGAACACGATGGTCACCAGCACCCCAGGCACATTGCCGATGCCGAACAGCATCACCACCGGCACCAGGTAGACGAACGCCGGCAGCGTCTGCATGGCATCGAGGATCGGCCGGATGATGCTTTCCAGGCGGTTGCTGCGGGCGCAGATAATGCCCAGCGGGATGCCGATGACGGCGCAGAAGAACACCGAGGTGAGTACCAGCGCCAAGGTGGTCATCGACTCCGACCACACCCCGATCAGCCCCAGCAAGGTCAGGGTGATGAAGCACAACAGCGCCATGCGCTTGCCCGCCAGCTGCCAGCCGAGCAAGGACGACAGCAGGATGCCGATGGTCGGTGGGATGCTCTGCAGGGTGAATTCGATGCCGTTGAGCACCTGGTCGATCGGCCAGCGAATGGCGCGGAACACTTCGCGGAAGTTGTGCACCAGGAAGTTGAGGGTTGCGGTGACCCAGTCGCCCAGGGGGATGGTGGCCGCCTGGAAGGGGTCGAGAAGGCTGAACTCGGACATGAGGGCTTACCTCTTGTTGTAATTAGTTGCGGCTCAGGGTCTGCAGCAGCTCGTTCTTCGACAGGGTGCCCTTGAAGGCCCCTTCGCGGTCGAGCACCGGCACCGGGTACGGCAAGTCGGCCGCGATCCCCAGCACTTCGTGCAACGGCGTGTCGGTGTACACCGGCTGGCGCTCGTGCAGGCTGTAGCGGTCACTGGCGGTGCCACCGCTGGCGTCGGTGTCGACCACCCCCAGCAGCTGGCCGCGGTCGTCGACCAGGTAGCCAAACGGTACGCCGGCCTGGAAGCTCGGCGCCTTGCCGTTGACCTTGCACACCACCGCCGGGTCGAACTTCGCCACATCCCCGGCTTTGAGCACCCGCGAGCTGTCGAAGCTCTTGAAGAAGGTGCGCACGTAATCGTTGGCCGGCTGGTTGATCAGCTCCTGCGGCGTGCCGATCTGCACCACCCGGCCGCCTTCCATGATCGCGATGCGGTGGCCGATGCGGATGGCTTCCTCGATGTCGTGGGAAATGAAGATGATGGTGCGCTGCTGCTCGGCCTGCAGGCGCATCAGCTCGCCCTGCATTTCGCTGCGGATCAGGGGGTCGAGGGCCGAGAAGGCTTCGTCCATCAGCAGAATCGTCGGGTCGTTGGCCAGCGCACGGGCCAGGCCCACGCGCTGCTGCATGCCGCCAGACAACTGGTGCGGGTAGCTGTGCTCGTGGCCGGCCAGGCCGACCTGGGCCAGTGCCTCGCGGGCACGGCTGTGGCGCTCAGCTTCCGACACACCGGCGATCTCCAGGCCAAAGGCGGTGTTCTGCAACACGCTCATGTGCGGCATCAGCGCAAAGGACTGGAACACCATGCCCATGTCCTTGCGGCGCACGTCGAGCAGGTCTTTATCGGAGAGGCCGGTGATTTCGCGGCCGTTAAGGTGGATGCTGCCGGAAGTGGGTTCGATCAGGCGATTGAACAGCCGCACCATGGTCGACTTGCCCGAGCCGGACAGGCCCATGATGACGAAGATCTCGCCACGCTTGACGGAAAAGCTTGCATCGAACACGCCGACGACGTGGCCGGTCTTGCTGAATATTTCGTTCTTGTCGGCACCCTTGTGGAGCATCTCCATGGCCATGTCCGGGTTGGGACCGAACACTTTGAAGATGTTTTTTACCGAAAGAATCTCATCGGCATGGCTCATACGACCCTCTTTATTATGCTTATTAACCAATCTATCAACATCGCACTTTCAATAAGGCGGGTAGATCAGTGCGAGTACGCTTGGCAGTCCGTTCAAATTCGAACGTGAGTCGGAACCGGCACGCAGAATGTCCTGCTTCAAATTATCGACATCGATGTCTCAATGCCGCGCCGTAGCTTCAACGTTAGGCCCTGATCCAGACAGGGTCCAACGACATTTGCATGGCGCTAACCATTACCTGAAGTTATCAATCACGCTACAGCCGTTGCGGCAGACCGCCTGCGCATTTACCGCCGGCCGTGCAACAGGCTAGAGTGACTCACCTGGCGAGACGAAGGACCTCACCCCACCATCATGGTCAGACACTCCGAACCCGATCAGACGCTGATCAAGATGCCTTCGCTGCGCGCGGTGAAAGTCTTCGTCGCGGCCGCCAAATACCAGAACTTCACCCGCGCCGCCGAAGCCCTGTGCGTGACTCAGGCAGCGGTCAGCCGGCAGATCCGCGAGCTGGAAACCTACCTGGGCGCCGAGCTGTTCGACCGGGTTGGGCGCGCCGTGGAACTGACAGTGGCCGGCTCGATCTTCTTCGATGCCGTGCAGTTATCGTTCGTCAACATCAGCCAGGCCGCCGAGCGCATTCGCAGCAACACCAACACCAAACACGTGGTCACCCTGTGCTGCTCGCCGGCCTTCGCGGCGCTGTGGATGGGCCCACGAATGCCGAAGTTCTTCGAAGAAAACCCGGATATCGACATCAACCTGGTGACCACGCAGAACTTTCTGGCGATGGAGCCGGGAGTGCGGCCGGACATCTACATCACCAAACTGGGCAAGATCCAGGCGGGTTACAGTTGCCACCCGCTCAACCATGACGTGATCTACCCGGTATGCGGCCCGCAGTACCTGGCCCAGCACCCGGAACTGGCCACCTTGGAGGGCATCCGCGATGGCTCGTTGCTCAACCTCAGCCCCTACGGCCGCTCCCAGGTCGCAGAACACGTCGACTGGAATGTCTGGTTGGCCTTTCACGATGTCGACTTGAAATCCCGCGCCAACACCGCGCCGCATTTTTTCAATGCCAACGACTACAACCTGCTGGTGCAGCTGGCCTTGAGCAACCAGGGCGTGGCGCTGGGCTGGCACCACCTGGTGGCGCCGCTGGTTGCCCAGGGCTTGCTGGTGCGGCCGGTGGAACAGCAGTTGGTACTGAAGGACACCTTCCACTTCCTCGCCTTCAACGAAGACAAGGAACACGACTCCAGCTGTCGACGCCTGCGCGACTGGCTGCTGCAGGAATTCCAGCCGTTGCTGGACGCCAGCGCGTAACGCGGCTCCGATCGTCAGTTCGACGCATTATCCCTGTGGCACAGGCGTCAAATGATTCCAAAGGCCCCTTTGGAGAAGCCCAATGACCCAGCACGCCGTGGCCCGCCTAGAGCAGCTCGACCCCAAACGCCCCCTGCGCGTACAGGCCGGCAACGAAGAAGTGATCCTGATTCGCCAGGGTGACCGGGTCCACGCGTATCAGGCCAATTGCCCGCATGCGGGCGCGCCACTGGACGAGGGCGTGATCTGCAACGGCCTGCTGGTCTGCCCCTGGCACAAGGCCGCCTTTGCCGTCGACGAAGGCGCGGTGTGCGAACCGCCGGCACTGACCGACCTGCGCCGCTATGCCGCAACGGTCAAGGACGGCGAAATCTGGGTTGACGATCAGCCCCTTCCACACGCCGAACCGCCGCGCCATAGCGATGCCCGCTGCTTCGTCGTCATCGGTGCCGGTGCCGCAGGCTCGGCCGCGGTCGCAACGTTGCTGGCGCATGGTTTTGGCGGTCGTCTGGTGTGGATCGACCAGGAACGCAAGCCCGCCTACGACCGCACCGCACTGAGTAAATTTGTCATCGCCGGGGAGATGCCGCCGGATGAGGTACCTGCGCTGCTGGAGGCCGACCAGTTGCGCAAAGGCCAGTTGGAGAGGTGTTTCGGCAAAGTGCGTGCGCTGGACGTGAAGAAGCGCCAGATCACCCTGGCCGATGGCAAGCGCATCGACTATGACGCGGCGTTGCTGGCCACGGGCGGCAAGCCACAGCGCCCCGACCTGCCCGGTGTCGACCTGGCAGGCATCGTCACGCTGCGTTCACGCGAGGACGCCGCGCGCCTGCTGGATGCCGCCGAGCCTGGGCAGCCGGTGGTGATCGTCGGCGACAGTTTCATCGGCCTGGAGGCTGCCTCGGCCTTGCGCAAATATGGCGCTCAAGTGCACGTGGTGACCCGCCATGAGGTCCCGTTGAGCAAACAACTGGGTGAGCGCATCGGGCGCAGTATCCGCGAGCTGCATGAGCGCAAGGGCGTGGTGTTCCATGGCCCCACCGAGGTCGAAGGGTTTATCGGTGAGGAGCGGGTCGAGGCTGTGCTGCTGGCGAATGGCGAAAAGCTGGCGACGCCATTGGTGCTGCTCGGCACCGGGGTCTCGCCGGCCACCGGGTTCGTGCAGGGTATGGCGTTGGCCGAGGACCGTTCGTTACGGGTCGACGCAGAACTGCATGCCGGCGAGCGGCTGTGGGCCGCCGGCGATATCGCCACCTTCCCGCTTGCCGGCCGCCCGGTGCGTATCGAGCACTGGCGCCTGGCCCAACAGCACGGCGTGATCGCTGCGGCCAACATGCTCGGCGAGCAACGCCGGTACGCGGATGTGCCGTTTTTCTGGACCTATCAACATGGGCGCACTTATGAGGTGCTGGGACATGCGCACGCTTGGGATCGCATCGAATTCGTCGGGGAGCCGGAGAAAGGCGATTTCATAGCCTTGCAATGTGTGGGTGAACAGATCGAGGCGGTGATCGCCAAAGGTTATTCGGATGCCATGGCTCAATTGTCGCAGCGGATGAAGCGGCCGTTGAGCCTGGATGAGGCGCTACGACTCATTGATTGCCCCGTCTAGTTATCCAGTGCTCACTGGGGACCGTACCGCCAGAGTGCCGGTCCCCCCTTTCCCCAATCATCCCGGTATCGTGCCCGCCATCGATTTTTCATCTTTGGAGCGGCAATGAAACTCTTCCAACCCCTGCAAATCGGCCCACTGACACTGCCCAACCGCGTATTCATGGCTCCCCTCACCCGCCTGCGCAGCCGGGAGCCGGGCGATGTGCCGACGCCGATGATGGCCGAGTACTACGCGCAACGCGCCAGCGCCGGGCTGATCATCACCGAAGCCACGCAGATTTCCTTCCAGGCCAAGGGCTACTCGGGCTCACCCGGCATCCACAGTGCCGAGCAGATCGCTGCCTGGCGCCTGGTCAACGAAGGTATCCACGCGGCTGGCGGCCACAGCGCCGTGCAGGTCTGGCACACCGGCCGGATATCCCACACTTCGCTGCAACCGGGAGGCGAAGCGCCAGTCGCGCCGTCCGCCCTGCCCGCCGATGCCCGTACTACGTTGCGAGACGAGCACGGCAACCTGGTACGTGCCGAGACCTCAGCACCGCGCGCATTGAGTGAAGCGGAAATCGCCGGCATCGTTGCCGATTTTGGCCAGGCCGCCGTGAATGCCCGCGAGGCTAATTTCGATTTCATCGAGCTGCACGCCGCCCACGGCTACCTGCTGCACCAGTTCCTCACACCGAGTGCCAACCAGCGCGAAGACCGTTATGGCGGCAGTGTCGAAAACCGTGCGCGTATCGTGCTGGAGGCCGTGGATGCGGCGATTGCCAGCTGGAGCGCTGACCGTGTGGGTATCCGGATTTTCCCGCTGGGTGGCTTCAACGGTGTGGACAATGGCGAGGATCAGGAAGCTGCAGGGTTGTACCTAATCGAGCAACTGGCCAAGCGTAACCTTGCCTACCTTCATCTGTCCGAACCAGATTGGGCAGGGGGCAAGCCGCTGCGTGACACCTTCCGTGAGGCAATTCGCGCGGCCTACCCTGGAGTGATCGTGGCGGCTGGGGCGTATACGGCCGAGAAGGCTGAAGACTTGATTGAGCGCGGGTTGATCGATGCAGCCGCTTTTGGCCGCAGTTTCATTGCCAACCCCGACTTGGTGGAGCGGTTCCAGGCAAATGCCCAATTGAATGAACATCGGGCGCAATTCGACTATGCCAATGGGCCTGAGGGCTACACAGACTACCCGTTCCTGCAGCGGGCCTGAGCCGGCGCTACGGCAGATATGAAACGGGGCCTTCAAGGGCCCCGTTTCATTGACGTCCGACTTACTCAGGACGTACTTGAGCAGCCTGCATACCCTTCTGCCCTTTTTCGGCAACGAAGCTGACGGTCTGGCCTTCTTTCAAAGACTTGAAACCATCCGACTCGATTGCCTTGAAATGAACGAACAGGTCATCACCACCCCCTGTCGGGGTAATGAAACCAAAGCCTTTTTCATCGTTGAACCATTTAACAGTTCCGGTCTGTCTGTTGGACATGCGCTGAATCCTCGATCGCTATCTGCGTGTTGCATTGGGTGAACGTGGCGGGTATCTGGTCGTTTGACAAGCCCCGGTGCGTACCAGTGTCGACCATCCAATGCGAAGGCGCCACTGGCAATTTACCCAGCCTTGATTCAAGCGCCCACCGGCACCTTTCAACTGCGTCTTTTCCCAATCATCGCTCCCAAGGCACGCCCTCCTGCCAACTTGCCACCAACAGGTCGATAAATCCGCGCACCCGTGGTGACAGGTGGCGCTTGCTCGGGTAGACCACGCGGATCGGGTCCGCCGGTGGCCGGTAGGCGTGCAGCACTTCGACCAAGGTACCGGCGCGCAGGTCGTCAGCGGTGATGTAAGTGGGCAGGTGAATCAGCCCGAAACCCGCCCGCGCACCGTCGAGCATCGCTTCGGAACTGTCGATGTTCAGGCGCCCAGGTTCCTCGCACAGGTGCAGGCCCTCGGCCGTATGAAAGCGCCACGGCATGGATTTTTCGCCAGCGAGAAAGGCAATCTTGTCATGCCCGTAGAGGTCCGCTGGCACCTGCGGTACCCCATGCTGGCTCAAGTAATCCGGCGAGGCGCAGGTGACGAACTGCTGCCAGCCCACCGTGCGGGTGAGCAACTGCGAATCCTCCTTGGGTGCGCCGATGCGCACGGCGATGTCCACGCCCTCCTCGACCAAGTCGACGAACCGGTCGGTAAAGCGTATGTCGGCACGCAGTTCTGGCCATTGCTTGAGGTAGGCATCGAGAATCGGCCGCACATGGCGCTGGCCCAGCGACAGCGGCGCGGTCAGGCGCAGGGTGCCGGTGGGTTTGCCGCGTCGCAGGGCCATGGTGCTTTCGACCTCGTCCAAGTCGTCGAGAATCTGCCGCCAGCGCTCGAAGGCCACCAGGCCTTCGTCGGTCAAGCTCAGCTTGCGCGTGGTGCGGTTGAGCAGGCGAACCGCCATGCGCGCTTCCAGCCGGGCGATGCTCTTGCCCACGGCCGAGCGCGTCAGCCCAAGGCTTGCCGCTGCGGCGGTGAAGCTGCCGGCTTTGGCGGCACTGACGAAGGCCGCGATGTCGCCGAAGCGGTTGGGTTCCATGGCAGGCTCCTGCGCAGAGTGAAGACCCGCTTAGATGGGTGCATTTTGGCGCATTGCAAGGGCATGGCTACAACAGCCCTTGCAACCCTTTGATGGCCAGCAGGTGCAGCGGGTAGAACAGATAGCCCCACTTGCCCACCACCGGCATTGGCCGATGATCGCAGCGCAGCAGTCGGCTGCCGATAGGGATGGCCAATGTGGCGGCAGCCAGGGTCAGCAGGGTGAATGGCGCCGTCAGGTGCCCGAACAACCAGCTGTTGGTCAGGTTGCCGGCCACGGCCAACAGGCAAGGTAGCAGCCAGGCGGCACTGCCGCGGTTGCGTGCCATGAGCCAAGCCGCCGGTAGCAGTACACCGGGCAAGCCGTACATCACTTGCGCACCGAACAGGGTCGCGATCAGTAAAGCACCGAGCCCGATCAACCGTGCCGGCAGTTGCGGGTGCCGCACGCCCCAGGCCACCAGCAACCCCAAAGTCAGCGTGGGGATCACGCTGAGGGTCTGGGTGGCGGGGTCAAGCCAGCGGTAAGGCCCTTCGGACAGCACCGCAAAGGCCAGCATCCAGCCCAGGTAGCGCAGGTTGCCACGGGTGAACAGGCTACCCGCCGGGCTGCGCCCGACATTTACCGCAATGGCCAGGCAGAACAGCGGAAACGCCAGCCGGCCGACAATGAACAAGCCATCGGCGGCCGGCCAGAGATAACGCAGATGGTCCGCGACCATGGTCACGATCGCGGTCCACTTGACCAGGTCGAGGCCCGCCGAACGCATCGTTCAACGCCCGGGTACGGCGGTTTGGCCCAGGTACTTGCTGGTCCACGCAGCCAACGGCAGCGGCGGTTGCTGATCAAGGATGCGCCGCCAGATCAACGCCAGGTCGTGGCTGTTGAACATCGAGCCTACGCCGGCGCCCCGCCACGCGGTTGGGGTGTTGGCAACCCACTGCCCCTGCGCGTCACGGTGAGCCATGTTGAAGCGGAAGGTGTAGTTGCCGGGAATGCCCATGCGCAGGTCAGTGACCACCAGCGCGCCGTCCACCTCGTCGTAGCGCAACCAGTCATCGGTAAACCAGCGCAGGCGCTGCAACAGTGGCACATCGGCAAGCGCGTCAGCGAGCGGAAGGTTCAGCGCCAAGCGCTGCATCTCGGGAGGCTCGTGATCGAAAACGCTGCTGACGCCTTCGTAGTAGTCTCCGTCTGGGGTCTTGGCCAGCACCCGCCAGACCAGACTGTTGAATGCGATTGGGACGGCGCGCACGTGGCTGACGACAATGCCCTGCTGGTCCAGCGCAGCCTGGAAACGCTGCTCCGCAGCCATGCGCCCAGCCAAGCCGAAACCCAGATAGGCCGTGCTGAACACCAGCGCCAGACTCAACAGGCGCAGCGCCCTGGCACTGATGCCCTTGAACGCTGCGTAGAGCACGGCGGCTAACAGTGGCAGGGTGTACACCGGGTCGATGATGAACACCGAGGCCCAGCTTTGCGGCGTGAACTGTAACGGCCAGAACAGTTGCGTGCCGTACACCGTGAATGAATCGAGAATCGGGTGGGTGACCAGCACCAGCCAGAACGCCAGGAACAGCCTCGGCAAGGTATAGCCCTTGTCGGGCCAGTACTTATGTCCAAGCCCGTTGACCAGCCAGGCGAGCAACAGCGCCAGGCCGGTCAACACGAAGATGGAGTGGGAAAAACCCCGGTGGTAGGTCATCTGCGACACCGGGTCGGCGTAACGGATGACCACATCAAGGTCCGGCACGGTGCCCAGCAGAGCACCGTAAAAGAGCGAACGACGGCCCTGGATGCGGCCGAGTACCGTGCCCTGCAGGGCGGCGCCAAGTACGGCTTGGGTGATGGAGTCCAAGGGAAGGCTTCCTGAATGGGCAATAGCGGAAACCTAACCCTCGAACGCTTCACGGTGCAAATGCTGCTGTGTGACAACGCGTGGCTACAGCCTCAGAACAGCTGCCAGGTGTACACCAGAATCAGTCGGTTCTCATCGATATCACTGCGGTAGTTGGACCGCGCCATGGCATTCCTCACCCGGATTCCCAGCCCCTTGAGCAGCCCGCTCTGCACCGCGTACCCCAGGTCAATGTCACGCTCACGATCCTTGCCTTCGAATCCCAGGCCGGTGTCAACGTTGTTACCGGTGATGTAGCGCACCGTCGCTGTCAGCCCTGGAATGCCCATGGCCGCGAAGTTGTAGTCATAACGCAGCTGATAGGAACGCTCGTCGGTATAGGCAAACTCATAGGTGGGCACCTCGTTGCCCAATGGCGAGATGTTGGCGAAGACCCTTGGGAACGGGCTGTCGCCATAGATACCTTGGTAGCCGACATGGACACTGTGCCCGCCGCGCCTGGCCGTGAGCAGCGAGAAGAACGCCTGGTTGTCGATGCTGCCCAGTAGCGCGTCGCCGTCTTCGCGGGCGGTGAAGTAGCCGAGGTTGGCACTGAGCACCCAGTCCCCCAGTGGTTTGCTGTGCTTGAGGCCAATGAAACCTTGCTCGTAGCTATCTTCCAGTTGTCCGTACCAGAGGCTGACACTGCTCTGGTTGGCGTTGAACGCATAGTCGCCACCTGCGTAGTTGAAACCATCGCTCTCGGCCTGGCGTTGAGGTACATGGCCGAGCATGGCGTTCATCTTGCCGTCGCCGCCTTCGTTGCGCAGGTGCGTAGACCTCAGATGCCCGGCCTGCAGCGTCAAGCCGTCCAGCTCGGCCGAATTCAGGCTCACGCCCTGGTAAGTCGGCGGCAGCAGGCGGATGTCGCTGAAGGTCAGCACGGGCAGGTTGGGTTGCAGCTCGCCGACGCGCAGTTCGGTCTTCGACAGCTTGGCCTTGAAAGTCGGTGCCAGGCGACTGTAATTGTCGGCGGCGCGGCCATCGCCCTGCACCGGCAGCAGGCCGGTGTTGACCCGGTCCGGGCTGCTGTCGAGCTTGATGCCGAGCAAGCCCAGTGCATCCACGCCAAAACCGACGGTCCCCGGCGTGTAGCCGGACTTGAAGTCGAGGATGAAACCCTGGGCCCACTCTTCGGCCTTTGACTGCTGATTGGCACCGACGATGTCGGAATAGTCGCGGCTGAAGTAATAGTTGCGGGCGCTGAGGCTGGCTTTGGCATCCTCGAAGAAGCCGCCTTCGGCGGCGAGCAGCGGTTGGCTGAGCAAGCTCAGCCCAATGGCGACGCAGGGGGTGTGGTTCATTCCGAAGCTCTCTTGATCTTGTTTTTATGGATAAAGCGCGGGGAACACGGTTTTTCAGGGAACGCGACGCAGGGCCTCCCGTGTTTGCGGCCGGCGCAGGCTCAGAAGCGCATGCGCCAGCAGGCCGAACAGCAGGCCCCAGAACGCTGCCGACAGGCCAAGGAAGGACACCCCCGAAGCGGTGACCAGGAAGGTGAACAGCCCGGCATCGCGCTCGGTCGGCTCAGCCAGGCTGCGGGCCAGGGCCTCACTGATCGCGCCGTACAGGGCAAGCCCGGCCAGGGCGGCGATCAGCGCGGCGGGAAAGGCGGCGAACAGCGACATCAGCGTCGCCCCCGCTATGCCCAGCAACAGATACAACCCGCTGCCTGCCAAGGCCGCGATATAGCGGCGGCGCGGATTGGCATGGGCCTCATGGCCGGTGCACAGGCTGGCGGTCACGGCCGCTAGGTTCAGGCCGTGGCAACCGAAGGGCGCCAGCAAGGCGCCGCCGATGGCGCTGGCACTGATCAACGGGCTGGCGGGGATGGCGAAACCGGCATTGCGCAGCACCGCCATGCCTGGCATGAACTGCCCAGTCAGCGCCACCAGCACCAGCGGAAGCGCCAGGCTGAACAGCGCCGCCACGCTGAACTGCGGGATGATCCACTGGGGCGAGGCCAGCTCCAGTACCAGCGCTTCGCTACGCAACGCCCCGCTGGCGACCGTCACCAAGGCGCCCACGCACAGCACCGCTGCCACCGCATAGCGCGGCTGCAGCCTGCGCATCAGCACGTAGGTGACGAACATCGCCAGCACCAACACCGGCTGCAGCGGCAGCGCGCGAAACACCTCGGTACCGAAGCTGAAGAGGATGCCGGCTTGCATGCCTGCCGCGATCGAACCTGGCAGGCGCGCAATGATGCGATCGAAAGCCCCGCTGATGCCGATCAGCAGCAGGACTCCATTCGCAATCAAATAGGCGCCCACGGCCTGTTCCAGGCCAAGCTGGGGCAACGCCGTGACCAGCAGCGCCGAGCCTGGGATGGACCAGGCGATCACCACCGGCACCCGGTAACGCAGGCTGAGCACCGCGCCAAGCACGGCGCTGCCCATGGAGATCGCCCAGACCCAGGAAGACAGCAGGCCGTGGGACAGGCCCGCAGCCTCGGCGGCGTGGAAGATGATCACCAGTGGGCCGGCGTAGGAAATCATCGTCGCGATGCAGCCGGCGACGATGGCTGAGAGCGAGCAGTCCTTGATCAGGGTTTTCATGAGGCCTCAGCCTTCCTGCAATGCCCGAGGCCGTCCGCTGCGCTGCTCATCCACGCTTTCCTGAGCTTTCTGCAGCTGGAAATCGAACTTCAACTCGGCATAGCGCCCCTCGCTGCCTTCATGGAACACCACCTCTCCTACCAACCCATCGCGCGTGGCATAGGCGAAGTCGTCCCACAGGTACTTGTCGCCGGACAGGTTGATCTGCGTGGTCAGGTGCCGATGACCTGGCGCCGAGATGAAGAAGTGCACATGCGCCGGGCGCTGGCCGTGGCGGCCGAGCAGGTCCAGGCACTCCTGGGTCGGCCCCTGCGGGTCGCAACCGTAACCGGACGGCACGATGGTGCGCGCGCGATAACGCCCTTCGGCATCGGTGACGATGCGTCGGCGCAAGTTGTATTCAGACTGGCTCTGGTCGAAGAACGAATAGGTGCCACGGGTGTTGGCGTGCCAGAGGTCGACCGTGGCACCGGCCAGCGGCTGGCCCTGCGGGTCGAGTACCTGGCCTTCGAGGAACATGAGCGTGGCCACGCCCTCTTCGCTGCCATCGTCCATGCGCACTTCGCCCTGGGCGATGGGTGCGCCAGCGACGTAAAGCGGACCTTCGATGGTGCGCGGGGTACCGCCGGTGAGACCGGCCTCGGCGTCCTTGGCATCCTGCAGCAAGTCGAGGAAATGCTCGATGCCCAGGCCCGCCACCAGCAGCCCGGCCTCGCCGCGCCCGCCCAGGCGATTGAGGTAGTCGACGGCATGCCAGAACTCGTCCTCACTGATCTCCAGGTCTTCGATCAGGCGGGCGGTGTCCTGCAGCAGGCGCTGGATGATGCGCTTGAGGCGCGGGCTACCTTCGTCATTGCCAAAGCCTGCGGCTTCCTCGAAAAACTTCTGGGCTTCGGCAGTGTGGGAAATTTTCACGGTCATGGGGGATACCTCGTCTTGTTCTTGTGCAGAAGGCTGGGTTCATCGGTCGTCGCTGTGGATCGACGACGGGTGACGGCACAGGCCATCGACCTCGATGTCCATGTAGGGGAACAGCGGCAGCTGCATCAGCGTGTCGTGCAGCGCCTCGACACTGGGCACGTCGAACACGCTGTAGTTGGCGTAGTGCCCGGCGATGCGCCACAGGTGGCGCCAGGTACCCTCGCGCTGCAGGCGCTGGGCTAGTTCCTTTTCGTCGGCCTTCAGTTGGGTGGCCTTGGCCGGGTCCATGTCGACCGGCAGTTTTACGGTCATCTTTATGTGGAACAGCATGCTTTATCTCCTTTCTGCGTTCTGGCTCGGATACTGTGGGAGCGGCTTCAGCCGCGAACACCGGCAAAGCCGGTGCCATCCACCGCGTCGCCTGTTTCGCGGCTAAAGCCGCTCCTACAGGGGGATGTGTGCTTCCTTCAGTGGCGGGTGAAGCGGGCGAGCTGCGCTTCGTTCAGGCTCAGGCCCAGGCCCGGGGTACGCGCCACGTGCAGCTGGAAGTCGCGGTACTGCGGCGCCTCGTTGACGATTTCTTCAGTCAGCAGCAGTGGGCCGAACAGCTCGGTGCCCCAGGTCAGCTGGCGCAGGGTGAGGAAGGCATGCGCCGAGGCCAGGGTGCCGATCGAGCCTTCGAGCATGGTCCCGCCATACAGGGCGATGCCGGCCGCCTCGGCGATCTGCGCGGTGCGCAGCACGGCACGCGGGCCGCCGTTCTTGGCGATCTTCAGGGCGAAGATGCTGGCAGCACCCTCGGCGGCCAGGCTGAAGGCGTCCTCGACGCTTTCGATGGATTCGTCGGCCATGATCGGCGCCGGGCTGCGCTGGTTCAGACGGATCTGCCCACTGCGGTTGATGCGCGAAATCGGCTGTTCGATCAGGTCGATGCCGTTGTCACCCAGCACCTGACAGGCGCGGATGGCCTGGGACTCGTCCCAGTACTGGTTGACGTCGACGCGCACACTGGCACGCTCGCCCAATTCGCGCTTGATCGCTACCACGTGTTTGAGGTCCTGCTCGACCGGATTGGCGCCAATCTTCAGCTTGAACACCCGGTGGCGGCGGATCTCCAGCATGTGCTGGGCCTCGGCGATGTCGCGCGCGGTGTCGCCGCTGGCCAAGGTCCAGGCCACTTCCAGGCTGTCCCGCACGCGCCCACCGAGCAGCTCGCTGACCGGCAGGCCCAGGCGCTTGCCCTGGGCGTCGAGCAAGGCGCTCTCGATGCCGGACTTGGCAAAGGTGTTGCCCTTTGCCAGCTTGTCGAGCTTGAGCATGGCGGCATTGATGTTGTCGGCGGCCATGCCGAGCAGTGCGGGTGCCAGGTGCGCGTCGATATTGGCCTTGATGCTTTCAGGGCTTTCGTAGCCATAGGCCAGGCCGCCAATGGTGGTGGCTTCGCCGATGCCTTCGACGCCATCGCTGCAGCGCAGGCGCAGCACCACCAGGGTCTGCTGCTGCATTGTATGCATAGCCAGCTTGTGCGGGCGGATGGTCGGCAGGTCGACGATCAACGCCTCCAGCCGTTCAATGGTCGGGCTTGTCATGCAAGAGCTCCAGTTCAGTCAAAGAAGGTCAGGCCGTCGCCGCCAGGGCGTGACGCCGGCCGCTGGCCAGGTGCACGGCCATGGCCAGTGCGGCGATCGCGCCGGGGATGGCGAAGGCGATGAAATTGAGTTGCAGCGGCAGGTTGATGCCCATCAGCGCACCGCCCAGTAGCGGCCCGACGATGGCGCCGTTGCGGCCGATACCCGAGGCCCAGCCAAGGCCGGTGGAACGCACCGACAGGCCGTACAACTGGGCGGCGCCGGCATACAGGAGGATCTGTGTGCCGATGGTGCTGGCGCCGGCGATGAAGATCAGCAGGTACAGCACCGGCATCGGGCTGTTGACGCCCAGCAGGCTGATCGACAACGCCGCTGCCAGGAAGAACGCCACCTTGACCTTGACCAGGTTGTAGCGGTCGCCCAGCCAGCCGCCAAGAATCGCCCCGGCCATGCCACCGAAGTTCAGGGCCAGCAGGAACGACAGGCTCGAACCCAGGCTGTAACCGGCATTGGCCATCAGTTTTGGTAGCCAGCTGCTGAGCGCGTAGACCATTAGCAGGCAGCAGAAGAATGCCAGCCATAAAGCCAGAGTTCGGGTGGCCAGGCCGTTGCGGAACAGGTCAAGGACGGCGCTGAATCGGCCGGCCCTTTCGCGGGGCAAGCCCGCTCCCACAGTGAACTGCAGGGTGTCATCTGGTTGGACATCACAGCCAGGATCAAGGCGCTTGAGCAGCATGCGCGCCTCGTCGCTGCGCCCCTGGCGCACCAGGAAGCCGATGGATTCCGGCAGGCAGTAGAGGATCACCGGCAACAGCAGCAGCGGCACGGCAGCGGCGAAGAACATCGACTCCCAGCCAAAACGCGGCAGCATGAAGATGCCCACGCCCGCCGACAGCATGCCGCCCAGCGAATAGCCGCTGAACATGATCGCCACCAGCGTGCTGCGCAAGCGCTTGGGTGCGTATTCGTTCATCAGCGCCACTGCGTTGGGCATCAGGCCGCCGCAACCGAGGCCGGCGATGAAGCGGTAGATGCCGAATTCGCTCGGGCTGCTGGCAAAACCATTGAGGATGGTCGCCCCCGAGAACAAGGCGAAACAGATGGCGATCCCTTTCTTGCGCCCAATGCGGTCGGCCAGGCTGCCGAAGGCCAGCGCTCCGAACATCATGCCGAACAGCGCGTAACTGCCCAGGGCGCCGGCCTGCAACGGCGTCAGGGCCCACTCTTTCATGATCACCGGCAGCACCACGCCGTAGATGAACAGGTCATAGCCGTCGAAGATCAGCAGCAGGCCGCACAAGGCCATGACTCTCCAATGGAAGGCGCTGAAGCGGGCGTTGTCGATGATCGGGTGCACGTCGAGGGTTCGCATGGCATCTGTCGCTCTTGTTGTTTTTGTGGAGGAAAAGCGTGCCTGGAGGGTGAGCCTCAGCCGAGGTCACCGCCCCCTACCGGCAGGGTCACGCCGGTGATGTAGGAGGCCTCCTCGGAGGCCAGGAAAAGGATCGCGCCGACCTGTTCGTCGATGCTGCCGTAGCGGTGCATCAGGCTGCTGTCGAGGGTCTGTTCGACGATCTGCTGGTACCAGACCTTGTCCTGCTCACCCTGCGCGGCGTCGTTGCGTGGCACCCGCCGAGGCGGCGCTTCGGTGCCACCGGGCGCGGTGGCGTTGACGCGGATGCCGCGGCCGGCGGTTTCGAAGGCCAGGCAGGCGGTCAGGGCATTGACGCCGCCCTTGGCCGCGCCGTAGGGCACGCGGTTGACGCCGCGGGTGGCGATGGACGAGACGTTGACGATGGCGCCGCTGCCGCGTTCGAGCATGTACGGCAGCGCGGCATGGCAGCACCACAGGGTGGGGAACAGTGAGCGGCGCACCTCGGCCTCGATCTGCTCGACTTCGTAGTGCTCGAACGGCTTGGCCCAGATGGTGCCGCCGACGTTGTTGACCAAGATGTCGATGCGGCCGAACGTTTCCACCGCCGTGGCCATGACCCGGGCGCAGTCGCTGTGTTGTTCGAGGTCGGCGATAAGGGTCAGCATGCCCTCCCCGGCCAGTTCGTGGACCAGCTCGGAGCGGTCCACCGCCACCACCTGCGCGCCTTCGGCCTTGAGCCGCCAGCACACGCCCCGGCCGATGCCTTGGGCGGCACCGGTGACCAGGGCAACTTTGCCTTGAAATCTTGTATTCATCGTTATTTCTCCATGCTTGGGCAGCACTTAGGCGGCGGCTGCCGCAAACTTCTCGAAATAGAAATTCGCCGGGGTGATGCCCTGCTCGCGGATGTACTGGCTGACTGCCTCGACCATCGGTGGCGGCCCGCACAGGTACACGTCGACATCGCCGTCATTGAGGTGGCGCGGCTCGATGTGCTGGGTCACGTAGCCCTTCTGCGGATGCTGGCTGTCGGGGTTGGCCACGCAGGCGCTGAAGGTGAAGTTGGCGATGCGCGCAGCCAGGGCCTGCAGGCGGTCCAGCTCGACCAGGTCGAAGTCGTTGGTCACCCCGTAGATCAGATGCAGCGGGTGCTCGCTGCCCTGTTCGGCGATCTTTTCCAGCATGGCGGTGAACGGTGCCAGCCCGGTGCCGCCCGCCAGCAGCAGCAAGGGGCGCTGGATCGGCCGCAGGTAGAAGCTGCCCAGCGGGCCGGCCAGGCTCATGCTGTCGCCGGCCTTGGCGAGGCTTGTGAGGAAGCTGCTCATCAGCCCGCCCGGCACGTTGCGGATCAGGAAGCTGACCTCGCCATCCTTTTGCAGCGAGCTGAAGGAGTAGGCGCGGCTCTGGTCGCTGCCCGGCACGCTGAGGTTGACGTACTGCCCCGGCAGGAAAGCCAGGCGGCTCAGCGCTTCGCCCTTGATCGACAAGGCAATCGTGCTGGCCGACAGCTGACGCACGTCGCTGATTTCGGCCTGGAAACTGGCCTGCTCGGTCTTGCACACCTGGGATGACGCCGGGATGCGTACCACGCAATCACTTTCGGCGCGCATCTGGCAGGTCAGCACGTAGCCTTCGGCGATCTCATCGATGCTCAGGGCGTCTTCGATGAAGTTGTCGCCCAGGTCGTAACGCCCGGACTCGGCCTTGCACTTACAGGCGCCGCAGGCGCCGTCGCGGCAGTCCAACGGGATGTTGATGCCTTGGCGGTAGGCGGCGTCGGCCACGGTTTCATGGCCGCTGGCCTCGATGAAGCGGGTAACCCCGTCTTCGAAATTAAGCGCGATCTGGAAGCTCATGTTGCACCTCGCGGGCGAAGCTGGCCGCGGCGCGCTCTTGGGGCACACCGGGCAGTTCGCTTTGCCTCGAATCAGATGTGGTAGACGTCGATGACCTGACGCACGTAGTCGTTCTTCAGCACCACCTTCTTGACCTTGATCAACGGCTGTTCGCCGCGCAGGTCGAGGGTGTAGAAGCTCGTGCCGAAGTAACTGTCGGTGGTCTTGTAGCGAAAGCTCAGGGTGTGCCAGTTGAAGCGCACATCGCAGCTGCCCTCGCCGTGGTCGACGATCTCGATATTGCTGATGTTGTGCGAGGTGCGGGTGTCCGGCACGGTCGCGCTGGAACGCTCGGTCTTGATGCGGAACACCCGATCCTCTAGGCCGCCACGGTTGCCGTACCAGATCAGCGAGATCTCGCTTTGCGGATCTTCGGTCAGGGTGTCGTCATCGTCCCAGCTCGGCATCCAGAAGGTGGCATCGCTGGCATAGAGTTCAAGCCATTGGTCCCACTGGGCATCGTCCAGGTAGCGCGCCTCGCGGTAGAGGAAATCGCGTACGGTTTCGTAAAGGCTCATTGCACGGCCTCCACGGAGATCAGGCGCTGTTCACCTTCGAGCGCCTTGAGCATGGTGTCCTGCCAGTACTTGTGCTGCAGCACGAACAGGCCTTCGTCCTCAGTACGCACGCCCGACAGCAGCGGCTTGAGCTCGATTTCGCGGGCAGCCTCGTCGGCGCCTTCGACCCAGTGCGCCGCACCGCGTGACATGTCGTTCCAGCCGGTGCCGCCGCCGTAGCCGGTCTGGCACGAGCGGAACTCTTCCAGATCATCCGGGGTGGCCATGCCGCTGACGTTGAAGAAGTCTTCGTACTGGCGGATACGGCTGGCACGGGCCTCGGCGCTCTCACCTTTGGGCGCGATGCAATAGATGGTGATTTCGGTCTTGTTCACCGAAATCGGCCGGGCGATGCGGATCTGCGAGCTGAACTGGTCCATCAGGTACACGTTGGGGTACAGGCACAGGTTGCGCGAGTTCTCGATCATCCAGTCGGCGCGGGCCTGGCCATGGTCGGCGATAAGTTCAGCTCTTCGCTCAAATGCCGGGCGATCCTCGGGGTTGGCCCAGCGCGTCCACAGCAGCAAATGGCCGTGGTCGAAGGAGTAGAAGCCGCCGCCCTGCTTGGCCCAGGCACCGGCGCTCATGGTCTTGATCTCGTCACCCGCTTCGCGCTGCTTGCGCTGGTTCTGGGTGGCGGCGTAGTTCCAGTGCACAGAGCTTACGTGGTAGCCGTCAGCGCCGTTTTCGGCAGTGAGCTTCCAGTTGCCTTCGTAGATGTACGAGCTGGCGCCGCGCAACACTTCCAGGCCCTCGGGGGACTGGTCGACGATCATGTCGATGATCTTCGCCGACTCGCCCAGGTGCTCGACCAGCGGCTTGACGTCGGCATTGAGGCTGCCGAACAGGAAGCCGCGGTATGACTCGAAACGGGCGACCTTGGTCAGGTCGTGGGAGCCGTCGCAGTTGAAGCTGTCGGGGTAGCCGGCATTGCTCGGGTCTTTGACCTTGAGCAGCTTGCCGCTGTTGTTGAAAGTCCAGCCGTGGAACGGGCAGGTGTAGCTGGAGCGATTGCCGCGTTTGTGGCGGCAGAGCATGGCGCCGCGGTGGCTGCAGGCATTGAGGAAGGCATTGAGCTCACCGTCCTTGTTGCGCGCGATGAAGATCGGCTGGCGCCCCATGGTCAGGGTGAGGAAGTCGTTTTTCTCGGGGATCTGGCTTTCGTGGGCCAGGTAGATCCAGTTGCCCTCGAAGATGTGCTTCATCTCCAGGTCGAACAGCCGTGGGTCGGTGAACATCTCGCGCTTGCAGCGGTAGATGCCCTGTTCACGGTCGTCCTCGAGCATGGCATTGAGGTAATCGAATCCCAGGGACATGGCCGGGGTCTCCATTGTTATTGTTCAGACCGGCTCAGGTTAAGGGGCGCATCTGGGGGGCAATATCCTTCTGCTGCACAGCGCTATCCAGTTCGTGCAATTATCGATGCGATAGCATTTATCCATTGAACGCGGTGTATCACCTGAAGTAAGCTCGGGCTCATTCACTGGAGAGCAACATGCCGAAAGTCACCCGCAACCACGCCAACCACACCGGTCGCACCCTGCGCCCTGTGCTGGCCGTTGCCGGCTGCAAGGCACTTACCTGCTCGTATTTTGGGTATTGGTTTAGCCACTAGGCGCCGATACCCACACGGCGCCCACCTTCGAGGGGCCGCCGAACATGAGAATACTCAAACCCCCGGTCGGCTCCCCGACCGGGGGTTTTGCTTTTCAGGCTTCTGAACATTACCGAATCACACTGAGGACGCTTTCATGAACTACGCCACTTACTACTACGCAAGCACCTACGCCTGGCGATTTAGCCATTCCCGCTCGGGCCAGCCTGCCGCCTCCGATCGGACCGTCCACGGTGGCAACGCTGCAGCCAATTTGAATTCAACGATCAGTCGAACACCTCGATAGCGGCCGACCGCGCGGGCCAGAACCCGCCGTCCGCCCAGGGAACCTACGCCATGCAAGCCTCCAACCTCGCTCTGCCCCTGACCCAGCCGCACGCGGCCAACACCACCGTCAGCCGCCGCCTGCCCAGCCCGCACCTGCTCAAGCAGCAGATGCCGCTCTTCATTGAACATGCTCAGCAAGTCCAAGCCCAGCGCCAGGCCATCCGCGCCGTCCTCGAAGGCCGCGACCCGCGCCTGCTGGTCGTCGTCGGGCCATGCTCGATCCACGACCCCCGCTCAGCCCTGGAATACGCCGACCGCCTGGCGGCGCTCAGCCGCGAAGTGGATGACAAGCTGCTGTTGGTGATGCGCGCCTACGTGGAAAAACCCCGCACCACGGTGGGCTGGAAAGGCCTGGCCTACGACCCGCACCTCGATGGCAGCGACGACATGCATGCCGGCATCGCCCTGTCCCGTGGCTTGATGCTGAACATGATCGAGCGTGGCCTGCCGATCGCCACCGAGCTGCTGCAGCCGATGGCCGCTGGCTACTTCGACGACTTGCTGGGCTGGGCGGCGATTGGCGCGCGCACCACTGAGTCGCAGGTGCACCGTGAGATGGTCAGCGGCCTGGAGCTGCCGGTCGGCTTCAAGAACGGCACCGACGGCGGTGTCGCCATCGCCTGCGACGCCATGCGCAGCGCCGCCGCCCCGCACCGCCACTTCGGCATGGATGCGCAAGGCTACCCGGCGATCATCGAAACCCTGGGCAACCCGGACACCCATCTGGTATTGCGCGGCGGCCACAAAGGCCCGAACTACGACGCCACCAGCATTGCCCAGGCCCGCCAAGGGCTGGCCAAGGCCGGGCTGCAGGCGCGGATCATGGTCGATTGCAGCCATGCCAACAGCGGCAAGGACCCGGCGCGCCAGCCGGTGGTGTTCGAGGAAGTGTTGGCCCAGCGCCTGGCCGGCGATACCTCGATTGTCGGGGTGATGCTCGAAGGTCACCTGTTCGATGGCTGCCAGGCATTGGGCAAGGGCGCGCTGAAGTACGGTGTGTCGATCACCGACGGCTGCCTGGGCTGGGAGGCGACTGAAACCCTGCTGCGCGATGCCGCAGCACGTCTGTAGTGAAGGTGCGGCAAGCCTTGCGAGACATTTGCCATGCAACGCGCTAGGCTTGCCCTTTTCACCCAAGGAGTAGTACCCATGGCACGCGCCACCGCCCGTCATATCCTCGTCAGCAGCGAAGACAAATGCAACGAGCTGAAAGCTCAGATCGAAGCCGGTGCCGACTTCGCTGAAATCGCCAAAGCCAACTCCACCTGCCCGTCCAGCCGCCAGGGCGGTGACCTGGGTTCGTTCGGCCCAGGCCAGATGGTCAAGGAATTCGACACCGTGGTGTTCAGCGCCCCACTCAACACCGTGCAAGGCCCGGTCAAGACCCAGTTCGGCTACCACCTGCTGGAAGTGACCAGCCGTCAGGACTAACTCCTCACTGGCGATGAGTATCCTTGTAGGAGCGGATTTATCCGCGATGAGGCCCGGCCAGGCGAAGACGTTGCCTGCACGGGCCTCATCGCGGATAAATCCGCTCCTACAGGTTCTCCTGGGGCTTGTACTGGCGGGCTTGAGCTTTGCGATCCAAGCCGCGCCCAGCCACGCCCTCACCGTCTACGGCGAAGCGCCCCGCTACGCTGAAAGCTTCCGCCACTTCGACTACGTCAACCCAGACGCCCCCAAAGGCGGCACATTGCGCCGCTCGGCCATCGAGATTGGCCAGTTCGACCATATTCTGCCGTACATCGACAAAGGCACTGGCGTGAGCGAAGTCGATGGCTGGCTGTACGCGCCTCTGGCTGTACGCTCATTCGATGAACCCTACACCGTCTACGGCCTGATCGCCCAGCGTATGGAACGCGGCCCGCAAGACGCCTGGCTGCGCTTCGAGATTGACCCCAGGGCCACTTTTGCCGATGGCAAACCCGTGCGCGCTGAAGATGTGCGCTTCAGCTTCGAAAAACTGATGAGCCAAGGCAGCCTCAAGTATCGAACGCTTTTTGCCGACGTCGGCGGCGTCACAGTGGAAGGCCCGCACCGCGTGCGTTTCGACTTCAAGCAACCCCACGGCCGCACCCTTGCCTTGGACCTCGCCAGCCTGCCGGTCTTGCCCGAGCACGATTGGCAGAACCGCGACTTCGCCAACGGCGCCGGTTTCGAAACCCCTGTCGGCAGCGGCCCGTACCGCATCGGGCGGATCGACAACGGGCGCAGCATCACCTTCGAGCGAAACCCCAACTGGTGGGCCAAAGACCTGCCAGTCAGCCGCGGTCGCTTCAACTTCGAACGTATCCGCATCGAGTATTTCGGCGATACCGAAGTGGCGCGCCAGGTGCTCAAGGGCGGTGGTTACGATTACAACCGCGAGTTCTCCGCCACGGCCTTCACCCTCGGCTACAACGGCGCACAGCTGGACGATGGCCGCTTGCAGCGCGCCCACCTGGGCCCGTCCAAGCCACAGACCGCCCAGGGCTTCGTATTCAACCTCGACCGGCCGCAATTCAAGGACCGCCGTGTGCGCCAGGCGCTGGCGATGCTCTGGGACTTCGAATGGAGCAACCGGCAGATGATGCGCAACATGTACATCCGCCAGCAGAGTGCGTTCTCCAACACCCCGCTGGCCGCGCGTGAACTGCCGGATGCCAGCGAGCTGCAACTGCTCGAACCCCTGCGCGGCAAGGTGCCGGACGAAGTCTTCAGCCGGGTGTTCACGGCGCCGGTAACCGACGGCTCGGGAATTATCCGCCAGCAACAGCTGCAGGCCCTGGCCTTGCTCGAACAAGCCGGCTGGCATCCCGAGAATGATCAGCTGGTGAACGCTGCGGGCGAACCGTTGACCTTCACCTTCCTCAACGGCCAGTCGGGTGTCGAGCGCCTGCTGCTGCCGTGGAAGCGCAACCTGGCGCAGATCGGCATCACCCTGAATATCCGCAACGTCGATTCGGCCCAGTACATCAACCGGGTGATGGCCCGCGATTACGACATGATCGTCACCGGCTACACCACCACCCTTTCGCCCGGCGCCGAGCTGTATAACTACTTCGGCTCCGCAGCGGCCAATGATCCGGGTTCGAACAACCTGATGGTGCTCAAGGACCCGGCAGTGGACAGCCTTATCGACGGGCTGGTGCGAGCCGACACCCAGGCCGACATGCTGCGCCACGCCCATGCGCTGGACCGGGTGCTGCAGTGGAACTACTACTGGATCCCCAACTATTACCCCCCGGGCAGCTCGACTGTGTGGTGGAACCGCTTCGGCCTGCCCAAGGTGCAGCCTGCCTATGACGAAGGCCTGGACGGCTGGTGGGAAATCAGCCCCGAAGCGCTGACCAACTCACAAATGGCCGAGCGCCAGAAGGCCGAGCCATGACAGCCTATATCCTGCGGCGCCTGCTGCTGATCATCCCCACCCTGCTGGCCATCCTGCTGGTCAACTTCGCCATCGTCCAGGCCGCCCCCGGTGGCCCGGTGGAACAGGCGGTGGCCAGGCTGCAGGGCATCGGCGGCGGCGCACCGGGCGCACGGGCCGAGGTTGTGCACGGCGAGTCCCGCGCCACCCGTGGCCTGGACCCGAAGTTGATCGAAGAGATCAAGCGCCAGTACGGCTTCGACAAATCGGCCCCTGAACGCCTGTGGCTGATGCTCGGCCAATACGCGCGGCTTGACTTCGGCCAGAGCTTCTTCCGGGGCGCCAAGGTCACCGACCTGATCCTCGACAAGCTGCCGGTGACCTTGTCGCTGGGGTTCTGGGCCACATTGATCACCTACCTGGTGTCGATCCCATTGGGCATCCGCAAGGCGGTGCGTCATGGCAGCCGCTTCGACGCCTGGAGCAGCGCGCTGATCGTGATCGGCTATGCCCTGCCCTCGTTCCTGTTCGCCCTGCTGCTGATCGTGCTGTTCGCCGGCGGCACCTCGCTGAACTGGTTCCCGGTGCGCGGCCTGGTGTCGGAAAACTTCGACCAGCTCAGCCTGCTGGGCAAGGTAGCCGACTACTTCTGGCACTTGGTATTGCCGGTCGGTGCGCTGGTGATCGGCGGCTTTGCCACGCTGACGCTGCTGACCAAGAATGCCTTCCTCGATGAAATCTCCCGCCAGTACGTGATCACGGCCAGGGCCAAGGGGCTGAGCGAACGGCGTGTGCTATACGGGCATGTGCTGCGCAACGCCATGCTGTTGGTACTGGCGGGGTTGCCCCAGGCGTTGATCACAGTGTTTTTCGCAGGCTCGCTGCTGATCGAGGTGATTTTCTCCCTCGATGGGCTTGGGCGCTTGAGTTACGAGGCGGCGGTGTCGCGTGACTACCCGGTGGTGTTCGGCACGTTATTCATCTTCACCCTGGCGGGTTTACTGATCCGCCTGATCGGCGACCTGTCGTACACCCTGCTCGACCCGCGCATCGACTTCGACGCGAGGGCGCACTGATGCTCTCGCCCGTCTCACGTCGCCGCCTGCAACGTTTTCGCCGCAACCGCCGCGGCTGGGTGTCGCTGTGGCTGTTCGCCGGCTTGTTGCTGCTCAGCCTCGGCGCGGAACTGGTGGCCAATGACAAGCCCCTGCTGCTGGGCTACAAGGGCGAGTTGTACGTGCCCGCGCTCAAGCGCTACAGCGAACAGCAGTTCGGCGGCCAGCTGCCGTTTCAGCCGGACTATCGCAGCGCCTATGTGCGCCAGCTGATCGAGGGCCAGGGTGGCTGGATGCTCTTCGCGCCGATCCCCTTCAGCGCCGACACACCCAACTATGACCTGCAGGTGCCCACACCCAGCCCGCCGAGCAGCAGCAACTGGCTCGGCACCGACGACCAGGGGCGCGATGTGCTCGCGCGGGTACTGTACGGCACGCGGATATCGCTGCTGTTCGCCTTCGCCCTGACCGTGGTCAGCGTGCTGGTCGGCGTGGTTGCCGGGGCCTTGCAGGGCTACCACGGCGGTTGGGTCGACCTGCTCGGGCAACGCGTTCTGGAGGTGTGGTCGGGGTTACCGGTGCTGTACCTGCTGATCATCCTCAGCGGCTTCGTCGAGCCGGACTTCTGGTGGCTGCTGGGGATCATGGCGCTGTTTTCGTGGTTGACCCTGGTCGATGTGGTGCGCGCCGAATTCCTCCGTGGGCGCAACCTGGAATACGTGAAAGCCGCCCGCGCCCTGGGCCTGCCGGACAGCCAGGTGATGTTCCGGCACATCCTGCCCAATGCGATGAACGCCACGCTGACCTATGTGCCATTCATGCTGACCGGGGCGATCACTACGCTGACTGCATTGGACTTCCTGGGCTTTGGCATGCCGGCCGGAACTGCTTCGCTGGGTGAACTGGTGACCCAGGGCAAGCAGCACCTGGAAGCTCCTTGGCTGGGCTTTACTGCATTCTTTGCGCTGGCAGTGATTTTGTCGCTGCTGGTGTTTATCGGCGATGCCCTGCGCGAGGCGTTTGATCCGAGGCGGTAGAAAACTACTAACTGATTGATTTGGCAGTACCCTGTGGGAGCGGCTTCAGCCGCGAACACCGGCGAAGCCGGTGCCACACACCGCGTCGCTTGCTTCGCGGCTAAAGCCGCTCCCACTGGGTATGCGGCGCACTCGCAGGCTTTGATCTCTGCGCGGCAGCGCAGCCCAATAAGGAGCATTTGCATGACCCTCAAAGGCAAGACTGCACTCGTCACCGGATCCACCAGCGGCATCGGCCTGGGCATTGCCCAGGTGCTGGCCCGCGCCGGCGCCAACATCCTGCTCAACGGCTTCGGCGACCCTGCACCGGCGCTGGCCGAGATCGCGCAGCTTGGCGTCAAGGCGGCGCACCATCCGGCCGACCTCTGCGAGGTGACGCAGATCGAAGCGCTATTCGCCTGCGCCGAGCGCGAGTTCGGTGGCGTCGACATCCTGGTCAACAACGCTGGCATTCAGCACGTGGCGCCGGTCGAACAGTTCCCCGTGGAAAGCTGGGACAAGATCATCGCCCTGAACCTGTCGGCGGTGTTCCATGGCACACGCCTGGCCCTGCCCGGCATGCGTGCGCGCAACTGGGGGCGGATCGTCAACATCGCCTCGGTGCACGGGCTGGTCGGCTCGACCGGCAAGGCGGCTTACGTTGCGGCCAAGCATGGCGTGATCGGCCTGACCAAGGTGGTGGGGCTGGAAACCGCCACCAGCAACGTCACCTGCAACGCCATCTGTCCGGGCTGGGTGTTGACTGCGTTGGTGCAGAAACAGATCGACGAACGTGCCGCCAAGGGTGTCGACCCGCAGCAAGCGCAGGCAGACTTGCTGGCCGAGAAGCAACCTTCATTGGCCTTCGTCACGCCAGAGCATTTGGGCGAGCTGGTACTATTCCTCTGCAGCGAGGCCGCAAGCCAGGTCCGCGGCGCCGCCTGGAACGTCGACGGTGGCTGGCTGGCCCAGTGATGGGAAGCCTGGGCCTGGCGCTGGTCTTGCATCCGTTTTCTTGCAAGGAGGCCTTATGCGCCCAACCCTACTGCCCTCGATCCTGGCCCTGACCCTGGCGGCCGCCGCCCCGGTGATGGCCGCCAGCCTCAAGGATGTCGCCCCCTACCCCGACGCTGAAAAAGGTTTCACCCGGCAGGTGATCCACCTGCCGGCGCAAGCCGACGAACATGCCTTCAAGCTGGAAATCCTGGCCGGCAAGACCCTGCAGGTCGACTGCAACCGTCAGCGCCTGGCCGGCAGCCTGGAAGAACGCACCCTCGAAGGCTGGGGCTACAGCTACTACCGCCTGGACAAGGTCGGTGGCCCAGCCAGTACCCTGATGGCCTGCCCGGATGGCAAGACGACCGAAGCCTTTGTGCCAGTGGTGGGTGAAGGCTTCATGCTGCGTTACAACAGCAAGCTGCCGGTCGTGGTGTATGTGCCGGAAGGCGTCGAGGTGCGCTATCGCGTGTGGTCGGCGTCGAACGAAGTGAAGAAAGCTAACGTCGAGTAATCCGTACCAACGCCGGGGCGCTGTGTGTTCAGGCATAATGGCGCCCTTTTTACCCCGAAGCACAGGTGTCCCCATGAAAGCTCAAGCCCGCCATATTCTGGTCAAGACCGCTGACGAAGCCGAAAAGCTCAAGCAGCGCATCGCCAACGGCGAGGCCTTTGACGTGCTGGCCAAGAAGTTTTCCACCTGCCCTTCGGGCAAGCGCGGTGGGGATCTGGGCGAAGTACGCCCGGGGCAATTGGTGGGTGCGATCGACCAGGTGATCTTCAAGAAGCCGCTGCGCGTAGTGCATGGCCCGATCAAGAGCAAGTTCGGTTATCACCTG
Source organism: Pseudomonas sp. NPDC090233 (assembly GCF_044772285.1). NCBI lineage: Bacteria > Pseudomonadati > Pseudomonadota > Gammaproteobacteria > Pseudomonadales > Pseudomonadaceae > Pseudomonas > Pseudomonas sp. NPDC090233. Next base: position 67,399 of record NZ_JBIVYQ010000002.1, read on the forward strand.
GTGCAGACGTTCTATCGCGACTGATAGCGCGTGGCCACCTAGCATTTTTGCCAGTTGTCCCCCGACTGGCATTTATTTACAACGCAGGCAGAGCCGGAGTAGCGCCAACAAAGCGCGATCCCGCCAGTGATTCATTCCGATGGACACGGAGACCTGCCGATGCGTTTACCCCGCCTGCTTGCGCCCGCTGTTTTTCCCCTGCTCACCTTGCCGCTGCATGGCCACACCGCGAACCTGTTGGTTTCACCAGGTGACAACCTGGGTGATATCTTGCAGACCCAGCAGGTCGACAGCTTCATCATGACCGGAGGTACGGCCCGCTCGCTCAGCCAGGACGAAGGCTATGACCGCTTCAACACGTCTGACGGGCACATCATCGGCGCTTTCGAAGACGGTGATTACGCGATCTTCAGCGGTGGGCGCATTGGCCGGGTTGACCTCAAGCTCGCCGACAACTATTTCGAGATGTCCCAGGATACGGCGGTAGAAACGCGTATCGACGGCAGCCTGGTGAGCGGCTTCGGCAATGACACGATCATTGTTCGCGGCGGCACCATCGGCGGCAGCATCAGTACCAGCGGCGGCGTGGACAAAATCACCATTAGCGGTGGCAGACTGGCGGGCAACTTGCTGACGAGCGTTGGCAATGACGCGTTCAACTGGTCTGGCGGAAACATCGGTGGACGGGTTGACATGGGCCTGGGAAACGATGAGGCGACCATCAGCAACCTGACTGCGCAAACCTTGACCATCACCATCAACGGTGGTGAAGGCATTGATCGTCTGCTGTTCGTCAACAGCGAGATCGTTGGCGGGGGCCGGTATATCAACTGGGAAACGATTGGTTTGAGCGAGAGCAGTCGCCTTGTGCTGGACGACACACTGACCTTGGGTGACGTCGGCAGCGGCAGCGGTTCATTGGCAATCGACACGAGCAGTACGCTGTTCTCGCGCCAGGGAACGGTGTCAGCATTTACCCAAGGTCAGCCTGCAACGCTGCGTAATGCTGGTACGCTCGACCTTGCCGGTGGCAACGACGCACAGGGCCGCTTGACCATCAATGGCAATTATCTGGGCGAAAACGGTACTTTGCGGCTCAACAGCGTGCTGGCCGGCGATGACGCCGCCTCGGACCGCCTGGTGGTGAGCCAGGGCGCTATCAGTGGCACCACGTTGCTGCAAGTGAATAACTTGGGTGGCACAGGTGCTGCCACCCGGCAGAACGGCATTCAGGTGGTCGAAGCCCGTGACGGCGCCACCAGTACCACCACGGCCTTCGTGCAGACCCAGGTGCTGTCCGTGGGTGCCTACGACTACCGCCTGTTCAAGGGTGGCGTGACGGCGGGTTCTGAAAACAGCTGGTATCTGCGCTCGACCCTGGTGGCTGCCCCTGCTGCAGCCGTGGTTGAAGAACCCGGCATTGCGCCCGTGCAGCCTGCTGTTACGCCCCCCATCGCCGCCCCTGCGCCTGGGCAACCCAACCTGCCCGCCCCGGTCGCGGGCCAGAGCGTGCCACTGTATCGCCCGGAAGTTCCGGTCTACGCTGCCGCGCCCAGGGGTGCAGCCCTGCTTGCGCGCCAGGCCTTGGGCACATTCCATCAACGCCAGGGCGACCAGCAATTGCTGGCCGGTGAGGGGACGCTTCCGGCCAGTTGGGGCCAGGCCTATGGCGGCGCGCTGCGCCAGCAATGGAGCGGCACGGTCAGCCCGAGCCTGGACGGCGACCTGTATGGTTTCAAGGTTGGCCAGGACCTGTATGCCCACGTCGCTGAAAACGGCTATCGCCAGCAGGTCGGCGTGTACGTGAGCCACAGCCGCCTGGAGGCGGACGTAAAAGGTTTCGCCCTGGCCATGGAGGATCGTAGTGTCGGTGATATCAGGCTTGACGGTGACAGCGTGGGTATCTATTGGACGCTGGTCGGTCCGCATCGCGGGTACCTCGATGCCGTGCTGCAGTACACCGACCTGGATGGCCGCGGCCCGTTCCGAGCGTGGTGACAAGCTGGATATCGATGGCCACGCCTGGACGGCATCGCTTGAATCAGGCTACCCCATCCCACTGTCCGAGCGCTGGAGCCTGGAACCCCAGGCCCAGCTGATTGCCCAGAAAGTCTCGCTGGACAGCGCCAACGACAGCGTTTCGCACGTCAGCCACGACGCACAGGTTGAACTCACCGCCCGCCTCGGCGTGCGCCTGGAGGGCACGTTCACCGGCAGCAGCGGACGCCTCCTGCAACCCTACGCGCAGGTCAACCTGTGGCATGGCGACGGCGGCCGCGACACCCTGACCTTCGACGACGTGGACAAGATCAAGACCGACTACCGCTTCACCTCGCTGCAACTCGAAGCCGGGCTGGTCGCCCTGCTCAACGAGACACTGAGCCTGCACGGTGGCGTGCAGTACACCAGCAACCTGGACAGCCGCCAGCAGGAAAGCAGCGGCGTCAACCTGGGCGTGCGCTGGCAGTTCTAGCGACGCGCCGCCAGCAGACCCAGACCAGCGCAACCCAGCAAGGATGCGCTGATCCGGTTGAACATCCGACGCGGCCTCGGCTGGCTGAACCAGCGCTGCAGGTAGGCGCCCAGGCCCGCATAGATGGCGATCGCCGCCCATTCCAGCAGCAGGAACAGCACGCCCAACCAGAGGAACTGCTCGCTCACCGGTGTGGCGCTGCCCACCGACACGAATTGTGGCAGGAAGGCGGTAAAGATCAGAATTGCCTTCGGATTGCCCGCTGCCACCCAGAACTCCTGGCGTGCCAGGCGCCAGCTGCCGCTTGGCTGATCGCTCGCCATCTGGGCCTCGCCCACCGGCGCGCGCCACAGCTGCCAAGCGATGTAGAACAGGTAGGCGGCGCCCACCACCTTGATCACCAGAAACAGATATTCGCTGGTGTGCAGTACCACCGCCAGGCCCATGGCTGCCAGCGCGATCATGCCGCTAAATGCGACGATACGCCCGCCCCCCGCCACGCAGGCAGTCCGCAGGCCATAGCGGCTGGCATTGTGCAACGACAGCAGGTTGTTAGGCCCAGGTGCCATGTTCAGGGCGAAGCAGGCGGGGATGAATAGCAGCAGGCTCGACAGATCCATTGTGTTCTCCATGAAATCTGTCGCTACTGTCCATGCCTGAGCGCCGCCGGGTCAAGGTACAGCCAACGGCAAAAACTGTATGGCTGTATGCAGCGCACTGCTAAGCTGCCGGGCTGAACGAGGACTCTCGCATGCTCCGTAGCCGCTCCCAGCTCTGGCGTGACCCGGCACTGCCCTGGGTGGAAAGCCGCAGAGCCTGCCACAGCCGCGCCTGCTACAAGGCCCACAGTCACCCCACCTTTTCCATCGGTGCCGTGGACGCAGGTTGCAGCTACTTCACTGGTGCAGGCGAAGGGCAGCAGCGCCTGACACCGGGCACGCTGGTGATGGTGCCAGCGCAGCGAGTGCATGCCTGCAACCCAGAGCTTGGCCGCGTGTGGAGCTATCAGATGCTGCACGTCCAGGCCCAATGGCTGGAACAACTGCGTCTGGAATCGGGGCTGGCAGCGGCCGAGCCAGGGGCGCCAGCACGTATCAGCCGGCTGCCCGCGCTATACCACCAGTTCTGCACGTTGAATGAATTGTTGTTCTCTGCCGCGAATACGGTCGAGAAAGAAGCCGCATTGATCGCGTTCATGGGCGACCATGATTTTTCCGATCACCCGCCGCTGACGGCGGCGCCTGCGCCCACATTGGCGATGCCAGCGCTGCGCGGCCTGATCGAGCGCATCGAGGCCGATGACCCAACCCCGTTGAGCCTGGAGACATTGGCCCGGCAAGCCGGCCTTGGCCGGTACCAGCTGATTCGCGCCTTCCGTGCAGCCACCGGCTTGACCCCGCATGCCTACCTGCTCAATGCGCGGGTTAATCGTGGGCGGCAACTGTTACGTGACGGCCTGGCGCTGGCGGAAGTGGCCTATCGCTTGGGCTTTGCCGACCAGAGCCATTTCCAGCGCGTGTTCAAGGCGCATGTCGGGGTAACGCCTGGGCAGTACCGGTAAGCCTCAGCCAGCCTGCAATATTCTTCAATACCACTCGCCCAGCTGCCGCCACACTGCGGCTTTCCTTCTGAGAAAGCCCGCCCCATGGAGCAGTTCCTGATCGTCGCCCTCGCTCATTTCCTTGCCTTGCTCTCGCCTGGGCCTGACTTTTTCCTGGTCGCCAGAACATCGATCAGTGCCGGTTGGCGAGTCGCCAGCGGTGCCTGCCTGGGCATTGCCTTGGCCAATGGTGTATTCATCGGGGTGGCCTTCACCGGCCTGGCGGTACTGCGTGAAGGCAGCGCGCTGTTCATCGCCCTGCAACTGGCCGGGGCGGGTTATCTGATGTATGTCGGCGTGCTGTTTCTGCGTCATGCCGGGCAGTCAGCACTGACAGCAATCGGCGTGCGTGGGGCGATTCACGGATGGTGGCGTGTGCTGGGCATGGGCTTTGCGTCCGGCATCCTCAACCCAAAGAACGCGCTGTTCTATGCCAGTCTTGCCAGCATGGTCGCCAGCAGTAGCGCAGGCTGGAAGTACGCCTATGGTGCATGGATGTTCAGCGTTGTGTTGCTCTGGGACCTGCTGGTGGCCGTGGCCATTGGCAATCGACGCCTCCTGCGGCGCTTCTCGCACGCCCTGCCCTGGCTGGAACGGGCCTCGGGCGTCATGCTGATGGTGCTGGCCGCAGCGTTGCTGGTTCACCTGGTTCAGGGGTAAGCAACTGCAGGGTGGCAACGTCCATCAAGCTGAAATAGCCCGCGGCCCAACCGCCAGTATCCAGGTGCCAGACGTTACCCAACTTTTTGGCCTGCAGTACTGGCGTGTGCCCGACCAGCAAGGCGCGTAGCCCCTCGACGACTTGAGTATCACCCTCTTTCAAGCGCTGGCGGGACCATTGACAGATTTCCCGGACTTTCGCGTCATCATCGAACAACAAGCTGTCGCGCAAGGCGGCCCAATCCATGAAGGGACTATCGGCGTGCAGCAAGCCAATCAAGCCCTCATCCGTCTGCAACTCCAACGCAATCGGCAACCGCAGGAACTGCTCGACGAAGTGGGCCTGCTCGTCCCTCGGCAGGTCGATGAACCAACCGCCACCGGCAGCGCGGTACATGTCCAGATCGAGCTGCCCGCCATTGAAGTGGGTAATGGCCAGCGACTCATGGTTACCCTGCACGGCGTGAAACCACGGCTTTTGCAGCCACGCCAGCACCTCGACGCTGTGCGGGCCGCGGTCCACCAGGTCGCCAACGCTGAACAGCCGATCGACCTCGGGGTCGAAACCCACCGCGTCTAGACACTGCTCCAGGCGCCGAAAATGCCCGTGAATATCGCCAACGGCCAAGTCACGCCCGTGGCTGTTGGCGGCTACCCGCCGAAACCGGCTCATTACAATGTTCCTCTGCTGCCAAACCCTGGCAAGCGTAAAATGGACGAACACGCTACACACCCCGGAGGTGTATCATGCGTACCGCTCTCGTCTGTGCCGTGCTCATGGCACTTTCTACCAACAGCATGGCACAAGGCACCGCACCTGCGCAGGTCGAGGTGCGTTACGACCATCCCGAAAAATTCCGCGACGCCAGCCTGGACAGCGCAGGCTATGAACGCGGTGCCGACGACTACGTCATGAAAACCCTGACCCAGTACCTGCAGAAGCTTGGCCAGCGCTATTTGCAGCCGGGCCAGCAATTGGTCATCGACATCCGTGACATCGACCTGGCCGGGCGGTTCGAACCTTGGCATAGCCGTGCCTACGATGTGCGCTTCATGCGCGAGATCACCTGGCCAACCATCGACCTCAGTTACACCTTGAGCCAGCCTGGACAACCCAGCCAACAAGCCGAGGAGCGGGTCAGTGACAAGATGTACCTCAGCCGACCAGGCCGCGCGGCCAGTAGCAGTGACAGACTCTATGCGGAAAAGGCCATGCTCGATGACTGGTTCCGTCAACGGTTCGCCGCGCACCCAGCATCGTGAAAAACCTCTTCACTGGAACAGGCAGTCGTGCCGGTAGTATGCTCGGCCCTTCGACCTGGACCAGGGAAGGGGCTCAATCCATGAAACTCTGTGCCGTACAGCTGACTTCACGCAAAGGCGATCTGCAGGGCAACCTCGCACGGCACGTGCGCTGCATCGAGCAAGCGGCGGCACTGGGCGCCGAACTGGTGGTGTTTCCCGAATTGTCGCTGAGCGGCTATGAGCCGGCCTTGGCCCGGCAGTTGGCATTACCTCTGAACGCTGACCGACTTGAGCCACTGCAAGCGCTCTGCGACCGGCTGAACATCTGCGCCGCCGTAGGTTTGCCGCTGCTCACAGCAGATGGAATTCAGATCGGCATGCCGATCCTGCGCCCTGGTAAGGCCCCTCTGGCGTACGCCAAACAACGCCTGCATGATGACGAGTTGGCGTTTTTCGTCGCAGGTGAGCAGCCTGTTGTTTTCACGGCCGGGCAACTGCAGGTGGGACCTGCCATCTGTTATGAGTCGATGTTCATCGAGCACGCCGCGCAGGCACACGTACTGGGCGCGCAACTGTATCTAGTGAGCGTTGCCAAGACTGCTCAGGGCATTCGCGAAGGCAACGAGCATTACCCTGAAGTCGCGCGAACGCTGGGTATCCCACTACTGATAGCCAACTGCGTAGGCCCCGCCGATAACTTCATCGGTGCAGGAGGCTCAGCGGCTTGGGACAGCCAGGGCACGTTGCTGGCGGCATTGGACGACCGTCATGAAGGCATGATCGTGCTGGATACCGATAACTCCAGCGCCATGGGCGTGGCGTTGGATTCAGCTGTCGGATGAAGTATCTGTTGCTGACATTGGCCAGTTTTGCCAGCACCTATTACCTGGTGGGGCTGTTGATTCAGGGCCAGCTAGCCGATATCGCCGATGGCCTGCGCCACCGCCCGGATGCACCTACACCTGGGCAGTATCTGCGGGAGGTGCGGCCGCATGCACGGCGGGCACACCGGCAGTACACACTGATGGCGGGGACTGCGCTGGCGGTGGTGGCCTGTCTGATAGCGTTCTGGTTCAGCTGAGTCTATAAATCCAGCGTCAGGCTCTGGCGCCCTTCCAGTGCCAAGAGGTACTGCTTGGCCGGCAACCCGCCAGCAAAACCGGTCAGGCTACCGGACGCACCAATCACTCGATGACACGGGGCGATGATCGAGATCGGATTGCGCCCATTGGCCGCGCCCACCGCGCGGACAGCACTAGGGTTACCGATCTGCCGGGCAATGTCGCTGTAGCTACGGGTCTCGCCAAAGGGAATGGTCAGCAGCGCCGCCCACACTTGCCGCTGAAACTCTGTACCGGCAAAGTCCAGTGCCAGCTCGAAACGCTGACGCTGGCCAGCGAAATACTCACCTAACTGGCGCGCAGCCTCGCGCAGGATGGGGTGCTGGTCATCCCGATGCAGATCACCCAGACGCACACGGTTTTCTCTCTCCTCTTCCCAGAGCACGGCCGCCAGGCACTCGCCACGTGCCACCAAGGTCAAAATGCCGACCGGGGATTGCATGAGGGTGAATGTACTGGACATGAAGAGTGCTCACTGCGAAACAAGGTTCGCGCACTGTAACGCCGCCCCCAAGCCCGTGCATCCGCTTTCTTGCGCAAGTAAATCTCAAACAGCCATGCGCCGTGCCTCGGGCAAACCGATTTTGGGGATTATCTCCGGGGGAATACGTGAAACGGCAGACAGGTTGTAAACCCGGAAATGCTCGTTGACCACCTGCTCGGCCATTAAAGTTAGGGATGGCAGTATCCGGGTGTCCCAGTGTTGGTCGAGCCCACAGGGTGAATGTTCGCCCTCATCATCCTCGTAAAATCGGCCAAGCGACTGATCGAGGTCCACGCCGACCATCAACACCTGCTCGAAACCCAGGTGGTAGGCCAGTTGCAGCGCGACGTAAGCCACCGTACGAGCATCGTAATAGCCGCTCGCAAGGTCTTTGCTGAAGGCGATCGAACGGGCCCGTTTGCTCCACAACGCACGGCTGCAGACATGGTTGGAGCCATGCCCACGCAAGCCATCGATCAGGCCTGGAGTGTCGGCCTTGTGCAACGGATAGCACTCAGTGTCGGCTGGAATGTCGGCGCCGACGAACTGCTCGGGCCATAACGCCAGGCGCTGGCTGTCACGCAACGCGGTGGCAAACAGCTCGGGCTGCTGATCGCGAAAGCTCTTGTCGGTGCACACGTAGAAAAACGGCTTAACAGCGCAGGCTGCGGTGAGCGCGACCGAGCCATTCATGGCGATAACGGGAAGATGCGCGAAGTCACGCAAGGGGAACTGCCTGGCTGAGGCACCTGAGGCAAGAATCACCACGGGGCCCTTTTGGCTGTTGCGACACGCCTCAAAACTGGAGAACGCCCCGCGTTCAGCATTTCGCTGCGACGGAAGTGTGTTCATCTTGACTTTCTTCGGTTCGGACTATGTACAAAGCATACCCACAGTCGTCCAGCCTGCAGTCACTTTTACATAACACTTACACAATCCGACCAACGGGTCTCGTTCGTCCACGCCGTGTAAGCCATTAAGTCATGTGTCTCCTTGCTGGTTATCCCCGGTGGTACTAATACTTAAGTCTCTGCCTGGGGAGGCATGCACCATGCAACCACGATTCGTGATCGTTCCTGCAGTTCCCATCGAAAAGGAGTCCTTTCGCCTGGGTGGCAGGTGTTATGCCGCTACCGAGTGCGGCGGCTTTGACATCTATGACAACCAGGCGAAGGAACGGCTCAAGCCCAGCTATCCGAGCAGGGTCGACGCAGAGGTACAGTGCCGTCAGATGAACCTGAAAGTGGGGCTGCGCTAGTCAAGCCTTGGAAGCACCCTCGCCGTGCTGCCAGTCAGCGATCAAACGCTGTGCATTCTCTTCACAGCCCACCCCCTGGGGCTTGGCTTCTATGCCCGCAATCACCGCCAACAGCTGCGCGCGGTTGTGTGCCAGGCGCTGCTGCAGTGCTTCGATCTCGGCGACTTTGCCCTTGAGGCTGGTCAGCAAGCGCTCATGACGGCCTTCTCCATCCACCGATGCGCGGGTGAGCTTGCGCATTTCCTCCAGGCTGAATCCCGTTTGTTGGCCGCAGGTAATGATTTCCAGCGCCCTGACCGCCTGCTCGGGGTAGTCGCGATAACCATTGCCCAAGCGTCGCGCTTCGATCAGGCCACTGGCTTCATAGAAACGGATGCGTGATGCGCTGAGGCCTGTACGTCGTGCCAGTTCGCCAATTTTCATAATGGGTAATTTCCTGTTGACCTTAAGGTTTACTTTAACCTTAGCCTTTGCGGAAACCCACTACCGCCTGGCACATGAAAATGCATGGGCGCGGATTTTCGGAGATCAGCATGACACCCTTTCAGCCCCTGCTCTTGCCCAATGGCAGCATCATTCCCAACCGCATCGCCAAAGCGGCCATGGAAGAAAATCTCGCCAATCCTGACCAAACGCCGTCAGACCAGTTGCTGCGCCTTTACCAGGCCTGGGCTAAAGGCGGTGCCGGGCTGTTGCTGACCGGAAACGTGATGATCGACCCCAGCGCCATGACCGGTCCTGGTGGCGTAATGCTGGATGAAAGCCAGCAGCTAGAGCGTTTTCGCCGATGGGCCCATATCGGCCGCTCCCACGGCGCCCAGTTCTGGATGCAAATCAACCACCCAGGCCGGCAGATGCAGGCCAATCTCGGTCAAACCACCGTGGCACCTTCGGCGATTGCGCTGGAGATGGGTGGTTTGTCCAAGCTGTTCCCACTGCCCAAGGCGCTGGATGAGGCGCAAATAGCTGCGCTGATTCAACGCTTCGCCCGCACCGCTGCGCTTGCCGAAGAGGCTGGTTTCAGCGGCGTGCAGGTCCATGCTGCGCATGGCTACCTGCTGAGCCAGTTCCTGTCGCCGCTGAGCAACCAGCGCCAGGACCGCTGGGGTGGCAGCCTGGAAAACCGTGCGCGGCTGTTGCTGGAGGTGGTCAAGGCCGTGCGGGCCGCCGTCTCGCCGGGTTTCAGCGTGGCGGTGAAACTCAACTCGGCGGACTTCCAGCGCGGAGGCTTCGAGCCGGCAGATGCCCGCCAGGTCGTGTTGTGGCTCAACGAACTGCAGGTAGACCTGGTGGAGTTGTCAGGCGGCAGCTACGAGGCGCCGGCCATGCAAGGCGACGCCCGTGACGGGCGCACCTTGGCGCGCGAGGCCTATTTCCTGGAATTTGCCGAAGAAATCGCCTCCATTGCCAACATGCCGGTGATGGTCACTGGCGGGATTCGCCGCCTGCAAGTGGTCGAGCAGGTACTGGACAAAGGCGTGGCCATGGCCGGGATCGCCACCGCCCTGGCAGTTGAACCCGCCCTGCCCGCGCGCTGGAAAAACGGCGAGGCCACAGCGACCGCGGCGCTGCAACCCATTCGCTGGAAGCGCAAGGCGTTTGCGGCCCTGGCCTATATGGCGTTGGTAAAACTGCAGATGCGCCGGCTGGCAGCGGGCAATAAGCCTGACGCCCATGCCTCGCCTTTAAGAGCCCTGTTATTGGAACAGTGGTGCACGCTGCGCCGGGTTAAACAGTACAAGCGCATGATGAACAGTCGGCTGCAATGAGCGGTTAATCAGCGCTCAATCCAGGCACTCCCTGGCCGCCTGACGTAGTTTGTCACCGGCGAGGAAACTGCCTTTGTAGAAGGTCGCCCGGCTACCGTCACGGTTTTCCACGACTTCCAGTACTTCATCAGAAGTGACGGCGCTGGGTGCGGTCAGCCGATAGCCGTGGCTGATGGACTTTTGCGTGGTAAGCGGCGCCACTGCTTGCCACTTCGGTAATACACAAGCGGCATAGGCCTCGGGAGACTTCTTGGTCAGCTTACTGGCCGTGGGCTTGCCAGGGTTGGCGCAACCGACCAGGCTGACGGCCACTACGGCACAGGAAAGAATACGAAAGGTAGGCATTTGCAATTGACCCAAGTGAACAGGGTGCATTCTAACGATGGTTTTGCTAAAGCACTAATCCACCATGGTAGGACGCAAGACTTCCGTCGCATTTCAAATGAGAATGATTACTTTACAATGCATCGCGCTGAAGGATCAGCACCCATCACAAAAAGCCCGCGCTCTTGGGTGCGGGCTTTTTGTTCCTGAGGATTTTCAAGCTTTTGAGCACATGAGCGCTGCATCGAGCAGCCGGCCATGGTCATACCAGGCATCGCGTTGGTAGGCCGTGAACTGGTGATGGCTGCCGGTGTCGCGCATCTCCACCAGGCCATTGGCTTTGTTGGGGTCGGTGCTGTCGACGTAGAGCTTGACGGAGTCTCCCGTGCCCTCCTCATAAGTCGTTGCACGGCCGTGCAACTCCTCTTTAACACAGCTCAGATAATCCGGCGGGCTTTTCTCGGTAATGCCGGATGTATAGTCGTGGCCCTCGCGAACATCAGGGTTTTGTGCACATCCCGAGAGCAAAACTGTAGCCAAAGTTGTTACCAATACTGTACTTGGGAAGAAGATAGAACCTTTCACGCGACACGCTCCTGCTGCCCCGACAAGAACATTGCAAGACCGAGAAGAGCCCATGTTTTAGTTTTATGACGTGCTCATAGTACGCTGCATTAATTACGGGCCAATATTCTTGTTTGCTATAAAGAAAATTCGTTGAAGGATACCACCCTACAAGGGATTCAGATGATTCCCACAATTTTGCGCTGGTGAGTTCAAGTCTGAAGAAATACCCTACGCGGTCTGTCGACGCTCATCTGATTGTCCCGGGAACCCCTGCCCTCTAGGCTCTCCAGGTCGCTGACGGTTCAGCGATCGGGTGTGGAAACCTGGCAGTCCCTGAGAATGAAGCTGTCTTCATGGCAGTTGTGCGCGGGAGGTCGCAAGGCCTACCGGGATTCTCATGGGCTCGGTTTTCCACCCCGTGCACAACTGCCACCCTTACGTGTGGAAACGGACGGGTGCGGTCAATCCCATGAGATAGCCATGAAAAAAATAGTCCCTGATCCACCCCACACTTTCGAGCTGCCAGCCGGGAAAACGCTCTCCCGCGCCATTGGCGAGCGTGTCGTCCCCATCGAACACGTGCTGTTGAATGTCTCCCACTACCTGATGTTCGCCTACAGCGACAGCCGACGCGCGCTTGAACGCATCGAGGATGAAGAAACCCGACAGTTGCTGTTGCACGGCCTTCGGGCGATGCAGATCGCCTGGGGTCAATCGGATGCATTGGCACTGGCGATGGAGCGCACGCCCGAACTGCACGGGTGAAAACTCACAAATAAATCAGTCTTGCTCCGTGAGCTCGCACACGCCATTCGCACCACCCTTGCCGGTGTAAGACACACCCAGCGTCTCATCAGGGTTGATCGTAATCGATACGGTTACACCACTGCCCTTGGCTTCAAAGTACGTTTCACTGAATTTCTTCAGTTTTGCTTCCTTGCCATTGATGTACACCGGCCCGCCCTCGTCTGCGTGCACCTCGACCCCACCTGGGCAGGCCGCGTTAACCAATGGCATCTCGGCGTAAGCCGTGGCGGCTAGTGACCACACCAGCGCACTCAACAGAAAGCGTTTCATTCGACACCTCGTGTTTCATTGGCTGCAGCTTCAGCAATAGCCCAAGGCAAACCATCTCGCCACTCCAGCGAGAACCACCAAGCTCAGCTAGAGTTTGAATGAGTTAAAACACCGCGAGATAACGATCATGCTAAAACAAGAAGCCGATGACGTAATTGAGCGTATCAGGGACGATCTGAAACGGCATGGGGTGCTGATCGGCTACGATCCAGAGCTTACCCCTGCGGATTTCGGATGTGACCTCGACTATCACGTTGCGCAAGTCAGGGAGGACCCGAACAACCGTGTGTTGCGTATCTCGATACATGACGAAGGCTTGTGGACGCAACTTCGGCAGGGCGCCGTGCATCGCTGTAGCGTCAGTGAGTGTCGAGGCAAACTATTCGGCATTCCTATTTCGATAGAACCAAGAACAGACGCTTCCTATACCATTGAGTACAAGCTCTAGCGTGTCAGCAGGTGGCCTCCTTCGAGACTACCTGCCTGCAGATCGATGGCCGAACGATCGCAGCTAATGGACCCGCGCCTTCTCAGATAGCAATGCCGGGAAAACGGAACGCCTGCGAGCACGCACCAGTCGTATCTCCATCAGAGGCGCAATTGAGACGCCCAATCGGAGAGAGTGATGAGCCTTCAGTCCACCAGTCATGACCTTTACGTGCATTCTTACCTGGGTTACCAGGCATCGATTTACGTTTTCTGGGAGTCGAGCGTTGAATTTCCCAGTGGGATGTTGGTTGAGATTGGGAAACCAGGCGCAACGGCGCGGACGCTGCGGGTAAGTCGACCATTTTCTTCTTCGACTGAAGCCATTCTCGAAGGGAAGGTTATGGCTGAACAGTACGTGCAGAGCCAGAATAGCTGAGATTGTCTTGCTCCGTAGCTCCCACACAGTCAGCATTTCGCTTGTTGGTCCCAGGTAGGGTGCCGGTGCCCAATGAATTGGCCATCAGGCGTCGGCCCCCATACAACTGCCGTCACACCTATGCGACAATGCGCTCAATGTCCGGCCTCAACCCCCGCATTTATCGCCCAACAGCTGGGTCACAGCGCGCAAATGCTGCTGTCGATGTCTGCCCGTTGGCTCTACCCAAGCTCCGATTGGAGCGAGCTGGAAAACTCAAGATTGGTATCAAATCGGTATCAGCTGAAAATCCAGCGTCGTAAGTTACTGATAGGTAAGCCCTTTGATCTCCACCGCTAACATCACCATGCAGTTCGGCTCCAAGCCGCTGTTCGAAAACGTCTCGGTCAAATTCAACAACGGCAACCGCTACGGCCTGATCGGCGCCAACGGTTGCGGCAAGTCGACCTTCATGAAGATCCTCGGTGGCGACCTGGAGCCGTCCGGTGGCCAGGTCATGCTGGAGCCGAACACCCGCCTCGGCAAGCTGCGCCAGGACCAGTTCGCCTACGAAGAATTCACCGTTATCGACACGGTGATCATGGGCCACGGCCAGCTGTGGAAGGTCAAAGCCGAGCGTGACCGTATCTACTCACTGCCGGAAATGACCGAGGAAGACGGCATGGCCGTCGCCGAGCTGGAAACCGAATTCGCCGAAATGGACGGCTACACCGCCGAATCGCGCGCCGGTGAACTGCTGCTGGGCCTGGGCATTCCGCTGGAACAGCACTTCGGCCCGATGAGCGAAGTGGCACCTGGCTGGAAGCTGCGTGTGCTGCTGGCCCAGGCGCTGTTCTCGGACCCGGACGTGCTGCTGCTCGACGAACCGACCAACCACCTGGACATCAACACCATTCGTTGGCTGGAAACGATTCTGACGGCGCGTAACAGCACCATGATCATCATTTCCCACGACCGTCACTTCCTCAACAGCGTGTGCACGCACATGGCTGACCTGGACTACGGCGAGCTGCGTCTGTTCCCGGGCAACTACGACGAGTACATGACCGCAGCCACCCAGTCGCGTGAACAGCTGCTGTCGGACAACGCCAAGAAGAAAGCCCAGATCGCCGAGCTGCAGACCTTCGTCAGCCGCTTCTCGGCCAACGCCTCCAAGGCCAAGCAGGCCACCTCGCGCGCCAAGCAGATCGACAAGATTCAGCTGGCCGAGGTCAAGCCTTCGAGCCGGGTCAGCCCGTTCATTCGCTTCGAGCAGACCAAGAAGCTGCACCGCCAGGCCGTCGTCGTCGAGAAAATGGCCAAGGCCTTCGACGACAAGGTGCTGTTCAAGAACTTCGACATCACCGTCGAAGCCGGCGAACGTGTGGCGATCATCGGCCCCAACGGTATCGGCAAGACCACCTTGCTGCGCACCCTGGTGGGCGAGATGAAGCCGGATGCGGGTTCGGTCAAATGGACCGACAGCGCCGAGGTGGGTTACTACGCCCAGGACCACGCGCACGACTTCGAGGACGACCTGACCCTGTTCGACTGGATGGGCCAATGGACCTCCGGCGAGCAGATCATCCGTGGCACCCTGGGGCGCATGCTGTTCTCCAACGACGAAATTCTGAAGTCGGTGAAGGTGATTTCCGGTGGTGAACAGGGCCGCATGCTGTTCGGCAAGCTGATCCTGCAAAAGCCAAACGTGCTTGTGATGGACGAACCGACCAACCACCTGGACATGGAATCGATCGAAGCGCTGAACCTGGCGCTGGAGAACTACCCGGGCACACTGCTGTTCGTCAGCCATGACCGTGAGTTCGTGTCGTCGCTGGCGACACGCATCATCGAACTGTCGCCGGACGGTGTGGTGGACTTCAGCGGCACTTATGACGACTACCTGCGCAGCCAGGGTGTGTTGGTCTGAGTTAGCTGACCTCGCCTGGCCATCTTCGGATGGCCGGGCCCACGGCGAATAATTCGTTAGCCTGCTTTCATTTCCCTCACACAACGCCCATGATGAGCCCACGCCCAACCGCCCGCCCGCGAACGAGCCCATGACCGCGCAACAGCCCGCCCCCAGCAGCACCTTCAGCATCACCCTGCAGATCCTGTCGATCGTCTTCTACACCTTCATCGCCTTCCTCTGCATCGGCCTGCCGATCGCGGTGCTGCCCGGCTATGTCCACGATCAGCTAGGCTTCGGCGCGGTGATTGCCGGGGTGACCATCGGCCTGCAGTATCTTGCCACCCTGCTCAGCCGGCCATTCGCTGGGCGCGTGGCCGATACGTTGGGCGGCAAGCAGGCGATCCGTTACGGCTTGCTGGGTATCGCTGCCTGCGGGGTGCTGACATTCGCGTCGACCTGGACTGTGAGCGCGCCGTTGCTGAGCCTGGCGCTGTTGCTGGGTGGCCGCTTGCTGCTGGGGCTTGCCCAGGGCCTGATCGGCGTTGCCACCCTGAGTTGGGGCATCAGCCAGGTAGGGCCTGAACATACCGCCAGGGTGATTTCCTGGAACGGCATCGCTTCGTACGGCGCCATCGCCATCGGTGCCCCCGTTGGCGTACTGGCAGTCGATTTCCTGAATTTCGGGGTGCTCGGCCCCGCGCTGCTGGTGCTGGCTCTGCTGGCCTTGCTGGTGCTGCGCAAACGCCCGGATGTAGTGGTGGTGCGCGGCGAGCGGCTGCCGTTCTGGTCGGCGTTCGGCCGGGTGGCGCCTTGCGGGCTGGGCCTGACACTGGCGTCTATCGGCTACGGCACCCTGACCACCTTTGTCACCCTGTATTACCTGGAGCGCGGATGGGTTGGCGCGGCCTGGTGCTTGAGCGCATTCGGGCTGTGTTTCATCATTTCGCGACTGTTGTTCGTCAATGCAGTGAACCGTTTTGGTGGCTACAACGTGGCGGTCGCCTGCATGGCCACGGAAGTGCTCGGTTTGAGCCTGCTGTGGTTGGCGCCCTCGCCCGTGTGGGCGTTGGTCGGTGCCGGCCTCACCGGTTTCGGCCTGTCGCTGGTGTATCCGGCGCTGGGCGTCGAGGCGATCAAGCAAGTTCCCAGCAGCAGCCGCGGTGCAGGGCTGGGTGCCTACGCGGTGTTCTTCGACATGGCATTGGCAGTCGCCGGCCCACTGATGGGGGCCGTGGCGGTGCATTTGGGGTATGCCTCGATCTTCTGCGTCGCGGCCCTGCTGGCCTTGGCCGGGGTTGGCCTAACGCTGCTGCTGGCGCGGCGCAGCCGTCGCGGCTGAACGTTCCGCGTGCTCCGGCGCGCCAAGGGCCTGGCTGAAGAAAGCGGCGGTGTCGCGTTGCAACGAGTGATGGATATGCCGACGATCGACGCCTGCTGCGTCCTGGCACAGCACGGCCATGCGCGCCCATTGTTCGTCGTCGCAACGGGCCATGAACACAAAATGCCCTGCGCCTGCCAGCAGGCGGTAGTCCGGCGTTACCGGCAGCTTGCGTGCCAGCGCCTCGGCATTGTGGTCCACGGCCAGCAACTGGTCGTTGTCGCCACTGTAGATCAGCGCTGGCACCTTTACGCTGGCCAAGGCGTGCCGGCCGAACATCAAGCTAAGCGGGGCCATCAGCATCACAGCGCCTACCCTGGAATCTGCCTTGGGCGCCAGCTCGCTGCGGTCGGCGATCAGCACGCCGTGGGTTTTGCAGGCATCGGCGTCGTTCGGGCGCTCCAGGCAGTACTGACGCAAGCGGTCAAGGTCGGGCTGGGCGCCGGAGAGGATCAACGCCGTTTCGCCACCGGCCGAATAACCGATCACGCCGACCTTGCCGTCATTCAGATAAGGCCCGAGCAACGTGTCGTCGCGAGCGGCCGTGATGGCGGCACTGACCTGTAACGGCCGCCCATACAGGTTGCTCAGAGTGCCCAACCGGCTGTGATCACGCGCGTTATCACCTGGGTGCACCACCGCCACGACCACGAACCCTTCCCGGGCCAGGGAGGTAGCCAGGTAGTGCAGCGCCAGGGGACTGCCGGTGTTGCCGTGCGACAGCACCAGCAAGGGAAACTGCCCGAGCGCGACCGGAGCCTCATCGGCGACGTCGACGGGGTACCCATCGATACGAATGCTGTGGGGCGTGCCTTGGGCCGGATAGAACGCCAACGCCTGCATCGGGCGGGCGTCGACTGGGTCGGCCAAGGTCATATGGTGCAGACCGGCGACCCAGGGTGCAGCCTCGGCATGTGCCACCAGGCCACCGAGCAACAGCATTGCCAGCAGGCAACGGGGGATGTTCATCGACCGGCCTTTCCACGCGAAACGAGGGGATAACGTCAGGATAGAACCGGCACGGGTGATGGCAGATGAAAAGTGGATGAAAAAAACCGGCTGGCGCATAAGCGACAGCCGGTTTTTTTACGCCTGCCGATCAGGCCGCGGCGAACAGCTCGTTGGCAATCTGCGCCTGGGCGGCATCGATGGCCTTGCTGCGGTGGTCCGGGCCGTAGGCCAGGCCGTGGGCACGGACGATTTCCAGGTCGGTGATGCCGATGAAGCCGAGGAACACCTTGAGGAAGTCTTCGTGACCGGCGCCGCTCGGCTGGCCAGCGTGCAGGCCCCCAGCCGTCGAAACCAGCACCACTTTTTTGTTACCGCACAGGCCTTCCGGGCCAGCTTCGGTGTAGCGGAAAGTCTTGCCGGCCACAGCAACACGGTCGATCCAGGCTTTGAGCTGGGTCGGTACGGTGAAGTTGTACATCGGCGCGCCAATCACCACCGCATCAGCGGCAAGGAATTCTTCCAGGGTTTCAGCACTCAGCTTGGCTTCGAACGCCTGGGCTGCATCGCGTACGTCTTCCGGGGTGCCGGCGGCGACCAGGGTGGCGGCCGAGAAATGGGCGATGGCATCAGCGGCCAGGTCACGGTAAACCACTTCGAGGCCTGGCTCGGCGGCTCTCCAGGCTTCGACCACTTCGCGGCTCAGCTGGCGGGAGGCGGAATTGTCGCCCAGGATGCTCGAATCGATGTGCAACAGTTTCATGGGACTCTCCTGTGAATGAAGACCGCGGCGTTGGGCGATCACGATGGAGAGAATCCTACCGGGGCGGCGAATAGCTGATAAGTCGGCAAAAATGCGTTAGTTTGTCCCACAGATAGAACAGTGAGACAGCGCCATGCAAGACCTCAACGTTTTCCTAGGATGACCAGTTAACTCATCAAAATGATCAGCAACCATCCCTAGTGCCCACAAAAAAGAGACCAGGTGCTGTGTAACGGGGAGTGCTCCTGAGCCATTCCCTATGTGAATTTCCCTTCCGGCACATGCTCTGCGTGAAGCCTTTCTTGGCCAGAGCGAAGCGAAATTTGCTGCTTGCATACTGACGCCCCTGATCGGAGTGGAAAACAACACCGTAGAGGCCAAGGCACGCGTTCCAAGCGTTGATGAAGGCTCGCTCAACCAAGTCGTCCGGCATCCGATCCGCCAAGCTGTAACCCAGCACTTGGCGCGTCTGAATGCTCAATACCACTGCCAGATACAACCATCCCTCTTTGGTGGCGATGTAGGTGATATCGCTGACCCAGGTGGGCGTGGCGCTGCCCACGGAAAACTGTCAGGCCAGCACATTATCCGCTACGGGCAGGTAGTGGTGGCTATCAGTCGTACAGGGTTTGAAACCGCCTTTGCATTTGCCTTGAATATGTTCCTCGTGCATCAGCCGACTTATCCGCTTATGACCCACTGCATGTGCCTGCCGGCGCAAAGCTTCGACCAGCCGTGGTCGGCCATATGTATTCCGGCTGGCCGCGTAGGCCTTGTGCAAATCAACGCGAATCTGAGCGTCTCGATCGAGACGGCCCTGGCGATGCTGATAGTCGTAAAATCCCGAAGCTGAGACACCCATCACCCGGCACGACAATCGCACCGGGAATTGAGCCCGTTCACTAGCGACGAAGGCGTATCTCACATGGACTCTTTGGCAAAGAATACCGCCGCCTTTTTTTAGATTTCGCGCTCCAGCTTGAGTTCAGCATTCTCGGCCCTGAGCTGCGCCAGTTCGCTATCGTCTTTACTGACAGGGCGTCGGTCGGGGGAGCTTAACGAGTGTCCTTTGCGAGACGCATCAACCCAGTTATCCAGCGTCTCTACGGGAATCTCGAGTTGCCGGGCGGCTTCGGTTCTTCCTACCGTTTGCGCCAAGGCAACGGCTTGGATTTTGAACTCATCGGTGTAGTTACGGTAGGTTCGATTGGACATGACAACCTCCAAGAGAACGATTCAAGTATCGCCTCTTGGCGTCCGTTGTCACGGGACAGGCCCACATAGCGCAAGAGAGTTCCTGGTTGAGCTTTGCCAGATGGCAGGTACCCCTATGGTTGAATCAGCGGTAACCCTCACAGGTTGGCGGAACTGCCAATCTGATCAGATCTCAAGGAGCTCGAATCTCTCCTCAAGCATATCCAGCAACGCTCGGACAACCGGCAACAACGCCTTCCGGGACGTAACACTGCGTTAACGAGACCGCTTTGCGGACGATATTGAGGTGACAGTTCAACCAAGCGCCCAGCAGCTAAGTCATCTCTCACTATAACCTCTGGAAGCTGCACAACGCCTACACCGATGAGCGCTGCATGATGCAGAGCACTCAGGTCAGACGTAACCAACTAAGGGATATGCTGCACTCTGTGAGGGCTCTGTAGATCATCAAACAATAAATACCGACTAGTGCAATGGTTTGTGCCAGAGTGACATAGTAGTAAGCCTGGCTAGGGCGTGCACATGGTCGCAACGATCGTAATCCTTCTCCAGGTGAGGGTGCGCGACCAAGCGTTGACAGCTGTCGCCCAGACGCTTTACGACCAGACCGTCATCCACGAGGGAGGAATAGAACGCGAATTGCAATATCGACGCCAACCTCGAGATTGGTGATTTCCTGATGGGCGAACACCTTTGGCCCTTAGCCCCCGGCGGGCAAGTGGCCTTGATGATGCCCTGCGGCTCTATTTTGGCCGACTGCACCGCTCCCTCGGCGGCCTCAGCTTGCTCAACCATAGCCCGACAATGGCGGCAGTAATACATCCCTATTTCAGTGACAAAGAAACGCTGGGACGATATACAAATTAGCTGTACACCCAACCGCCCTTCGAGCGCGAGGACTCTCCGTCTCAGCTTGGATTTGGAGCGTCGATTTTTCTTGATGCTGCAGCAAAGCCCCCATGCTCCGCTACCTTGACAAATAAGCACAGATCAGTAAGGTCAATCACAGACAGCCTATGGACAGATGTGTGGACAGCACTAACCGCCCCGTACAGGAGATTCAGCATCCATGCCAACGAAGAACTCTCCCAAAAGCCTGGTTGCCTTGCTTTCGAATTCTTCCTGACTGATCTGCCCAGCGTCCCGATCTTCTTCAAGGTCTTTGAAGATCGTTCTTGCGGCTTTGTATTCAGCAGTAGCATTTACCCGCTCTACTACAGCTGGCATACCAGCTAACTCAGAGAAAGCCAAATGGATATAGCGATCCAGGCTTTCGACCATCTTGTGCCCTGTCCATTCCTTGAGCTTCGTCTTGATCAGCTCGGAGTTAGCTATAGCTTTACGCATCACATCCGTATTTTGTAGATCATACTCCACGATCAACTCCTTAAACTTATTTGTAATAAAGCGATGCCTAAACATATGCGGATGAGCTCGCTTAGCAATGCCTGATGCAAATTTTAGGTCGCTGATATCATTAGTAATTGTATTGATACCCAATGGCTGCCCATTGCGCAAATTAATAAATAGATAATCATGATCGAGGATTCCCCCATCTGGGTTTTTCTTCCGTAACTCAGCCAGACGCGGGTTCCGAAACTCGACAATGTAGTCACTCCATGTCGATATTATCGAGTGGCTTACAGGTACTAGCCTTGACCCTACGCGCCCCTTAACCATAGGAATTCTCAAGAGTGGAGAGCTTAGGCTTGAATGATAGGCTGTCATGATATCAGAGGCCCTTATCCGGGCTGCCTCGGCTCTCCTGCAACCCAAGGATTCCAATACAGATATTAGAATCTTTAACCGCGCAGCAACAGGTCTCGCTCGTTTACGAGAAGCCATCTTTAAAGCGACCAGTGATTCAGCAAGTATAGCACTTCCTTCACCACCAGAACTAGAAAGAGGAAAAGAATGATGATGCCATACCACACGCCGATACTCGGATGGATATTTTCGCTTATTCGACGACTCTATCTTGCAGCCTTTCACAATTCCACCTGGAGAAACAAAGTTTGCATATCCGTACATCTCCGTTGCGAACGCGAGAAACTCCAAGCATTTCGAACCTATTGCGCGCACTGTCTCAGCAGATCTTTTACCCTCCCCACTCGCATCCTTTTCCGCCATTAACCCATTTACAAACAACACAAAATAGGAGTCAGTAACCGTCAAAACATTTAATGCATTGCTCTCCAAAAACCGCACAAACTCGCTTAGCTGCATTACCCATTGGCGAAGCGTCCCCCCCCTGTTGGTTGTAGAGTAATTAGAATACTTCCATGCACTCAGAATAAATGCATTAACCTCAAAGCAGAAGTCACCGTTAGGGTAGTAAAAACAGGGTAAATTTGAAGCATCCTGCTGGGTTGGAGCTTGAACACCTAGCCCAGTGGGCAACATAGCTTCCATGTCAAGAGGTCGATGTAACTGAAAGCCAGACACCTCAACGCCCTCGCGTGATGAGCATCAAATTGATGCGAGAGATTTCTTTTTTGTAATAGCCACTCCTGTCCGGCAAATCTAGCTCAGCCAGACGCTGAGCAAGATCCTTCAATTCTTTCACAATCATTACGAGACGCATCAAATCAATATCCTGTGCAGCACGCTGTTTCCTCAGAAGAGCTATAGTCTCACTTTGGGAGCGCCGCGAACTAGGTTGTCTCCTGCACGCTTTATTTTTCTGGATGGCCTTTAACGCTGCTTTTCTGATTGAGTCAATGCCTTGAAAAGTCTCACCCAGTCCAATTGCATGCTTCTTAAAAGTATTCAGACTAAATGCTGTGATTCCCCGCTCGTCATCTGCATAACAGGCCAATGCAACTTGGCTTCCAAGCGCAGACACCAACGCCATATTTTCTCTGTACAACGCGGGATTGTTAATAACATCATGCATTAGCGCCAACAGTTTTACCATAGAAGTCCTTCCCGCCTCGATCTTATTGCTCATGGGTAGCGTACTCTAACGGAAAGCTTCATCTCAAAAGTACTGCCGTCTTCTGTGGTCAGCATGGCGAAATCTGGATTTAAATCAATACGATGGCTTTGGACAAGCTTTGCCACATCGGCGTAAATTTGACCGTAGCTGAAATCAGTAAAGTCGAAATCAGCAACGATGTCGCCATTGTCAGCGGCCTCCTTAAGTCCATGACAAATTTCTGAATATGATTTAGCCCCAATATCGCGACAACGTAAACGCTCGCACAGCATATATTTAACTTTATCTAAATGCTCTATTGTGGATTCATTTTTCAGAATGGCGTCGGTAATACATTCAACCTTAACACCTTCGAGCATCGAGCCAGGTGTGATTTCGAGAATATAATTATAGAGATGTTCAAGGTCGCTATGCCCTAAAAAGGCGCGCAATGCGTCCAAACCTTTGAATCCAGCTGATGCGAAAAATGCCATTGCAAAAAACCTGCGCATTTGATGCTGCCGGACGTAGAAGCGAGCCTGCGTCCCATTCTCCAGTGTCACCACCGGCGTTTGAGTATAGTCGCAGACAGCACTTAAGCAGTTGTTGAAAATCCGGGCATCCATAGGCCTAAATGACAGATTATCAGGACGAATATAAATAAAAAGAGGAGTATCGAAGGAAATCAGCCCCGCCTTGTAACAGTTTGCGTGAAATCTCTTCAAGTCCCATATCAATTTCGCCACCATTGTCGGCACCGTAACGCGCATCAGCTCTTTACCATGCCTATTCCCAGTCTTACCCCCATCAAATAATAACTCATATTGAATACTTTTATTTTCACTCAAATAGGGATCTTTATTTGGCAGCAGACAGGTATTAGCACGCAAATTCAATAGTTCGATTTGACGCCTAGCCGTTAGCAAGCCTATGATTGATATATAAGCCCCCATCAGAACAGTATAAGAATCATAGAGACAATAATCAGACCTAAACAACTCAAAATAATCAGGCTGACGCCGAGTATATGGAATCATCCAAGCGGAAAATATGCTAGGTTGAGTCATAATATTACTGTTCATATTTTCGAATGGGGAACCTATTATATTGAATGCCCTTTTGGCCTTGCTGCCCTGATTTGCGACGGAATTGAAAGTTGCCGAAGACATAACTCTGAAAGCATTGTTCCTTATATATTCATAAGACGCACGAACCAAATTAAACACCACCTCCCCTGGTAGTGACCGAAACCTACCCTTAGGTTTTTCACTTACTTTGGAAAGTATGGTCTTGACCGTAATTTTGGCGAGCGCCTGACTATCAAAGCGTGCGGCCTTGAAGTAATTATTCAGAATGGGAAGCTTTTTAAGCGCTCGCAAAATACGCCCCAATGTTTTACTAGATACCGTCGGAGTTACTTCATTTCGAATAGGGACAGATGGGTACTCCGTCTTCCAAACCACCCCCCCATTCAACTCATCAAAAGTTTTAACAGCAAGCCTCACACCTCCTAGCGTATTCCGATAAAGCGACCGAATGAAGTGCGCCGAATTATACCTCAATACGCCAAACTGCTTAATGTAGTAGCCGTTTCGGTACATCCAGACCCTCGCCCTGATTAGGTCATCTTTGCTCATATCCAATGTCTGATCGGCAATATCAATGAGGTCGAAACACTCGTGCCATTTTTCTTGTGTGTCAATCGCGTCCTCTATTGTGATCTTTGATGACAATCGCTTCAACTCGATAGCCAGCCTTGTAGGGTAAACGTAAAGATGAGTTGATATGGGGTTGCTCGTATTAAGAAGGAGGTATTCAACAAGGTCGCTTTCGGTAATGAGAGAAAGCCCGCACTGCGTTATATTGAAGCGTTCTCCCCCCATTAATAGCCAATCGACGAAGTGAAGACCATGCCTGAATATCTGCGCCTCTGCGTCCGCCCCTCTTCTTGAGCCACCGTTGTAGCGTGGATGGATCTGAAGCACCAAGAACACCTTGATAATCTTTAAAAGTGTTGTGTTGACGCTATCAGTTAGCATGCTCCCGTCATAGAGTTGGATGCAGAAATCAACCACAATCTTGATTCCTTTTTTTTCGGTACCAAACCAACACACCCAAAGTGGTGATTCAATGTTGCCCCCCTCAATAAGCCAATCTGGCGTATCTATATCTGCCTCTCCGCCAGCACCAATGCTAACCAGCTCTCGAAGCCTCATCCTTTGCTCGTAATACCTCATATTCTTTAGCTTTGAAAGTTCTTCGGCAAGGATAGGACTCTCAACCTTTGCTTCAATGTTCTTCGCGCGTCGATTAGGCATATGAGAGCCCCTCTTCATCATCTTCGATCATGAGCCGAAGTTTCGCAGCCAAAGGAATGGAGTAGCCGGACTTCCGAAAAATCGAAGCGACTTCCTCAGAGACAACCTCAATCTCGCCCCGCTCATACAGCGCTACAGCATGCGTTAAATATTCGCCGTTCAAAGCCCAATTCAAGTACTTCTCACTGATTGTATGCCCCTTGGACTGCCACTCTCTAAAGATTGGTGCCATAGTGATCAAAAGTGTGCAGAGCATTGGGCAGACAGGAATGATTCCCTTAACCACAGTGCCTCCATCATTTCGCTCATTGGCTGGTAACCAGTTTTTTAGATTCAACTGCGGCGGAAGAGGGGAAAGCCTGTGATGCTTAATGAATGTTTCGAGTTCTCCAAGGGTGTCGATGTTCATGACATCCAGCAGATATTCAGACTCCTTAAAACACTCAAAAATAATTCCGAGCTGGAAAGTACGAATCCATCGACTCAGATAAAACTGCCGAATCGGTTTCGGCAGGTATTTATCGAGCAGCTTAGGAATGTAGGTTTTCTGCCCAAGAGCCTCAGCCATCGCATGGACGCTCGATGTCTTGAAATAAACTATAACCGCTGACGAGGTGCGCATGGTTTTGGGGGTAAGGTTTTCCAAGACCTGGCTCGCATCTTCGCCAAAAACAGCCTCTATCTTTTTTGCCATCAAGGAGTCTTTGTTCTGCTGTACACTCATACCCGACCACTTTGTTTTCTTTGAAGGCAAAGAGGTTCCGGTGGCACTGGTCAACAGCAAATACTTAGCATCAATCTTATTATTCTTCTGGAGGTAGGCTCGTGCCTCAGCTGTCAGCTCTTTAATTTCATCAATTAACTCCTGCGCCTTGGGCGTAAGGTGTACACCTTGAAGTGCCGAAGCGGGCCCTCGACGTCGCTTTAAGCTCTTGGTGCGATTGCTTTCCTCGTAATCATCAGTATCTTGGTTGTGCTTGTCCTTGACTTGGTAGTTTAATAACCATGACTTGGTAATTGCCGGCACTTCATTGATTAATAAATACAAGAACGGCAGAAGTGTTGTGCTATCCATCAACCCAAGACAAGACGAAAGCTCTCGCTTCAGGCACCCAAACACCCGCTCAAATTCTTTATCGTCTATATCTGGATATGGGTTACTTTCCCAAAGCTTGGATCTTGACATATATAGCCGTTGACTCGAAGTAGCCTGTCTATACACTTCCGCATCTTCGGCAAGATGTGCAGCCTTCTTGCGCCTTCTGTAGGCACTGATGATGTCTTGCCTTGCCTCTTCACAGGCTTTTACAACCCTGCTGATATCCCCATTGATCTGTTCGTAGAGCTTACTTGCAGCATCCTGGTTTGAAATAGTATCGGGAATTGGCGTTATTAATTTAATCAGCTTTTTACGCCCACGGTGGGTGTTGACACCACGAGTGGCCGGGCCTGTGTACCGTTCAATC
Source organism: Pseudomonas sp. NPDC090233 (assembly GCF_044772285.1). Classification (NCBI taxonomy): domain Bacteria; kingdom Pseudomonadati; phylum Pseudomonadota; class Gammaproteobacteria; order Pseudomonadales; family Pseudomonadaceae; genus Pseudomonas; species Pseudomonas sp. NPDC090233. The sequence continues at coordinate 93,738 of NZ_JBIVYQ010000002.1, forward strand.
GCAAACGGATACTCAGGCTCGGGTAGTATCCCCTGCCTAACATAGAAACTCATCACAAAATGGATTAGCGCAGCCCATTCCCTATAAAAAGCCTCCAAGTCCTAGCCGTTTTTAAGTCTCTCTGCAAGCTCGCTACTATATGCAGCCTCCATGAACAAACTAAGCTCATGAGAATTTTGCAACAACTGCAACTCTTCAACATTTAAGAAGGTTTCACTGACAATCCTAGCAAAACTGTCAGAATGACGAATCTTATATTTCAGCGTCTCTGTTGTGTGCTTTTGAAGATACGTCTTAAGCTTGCTAAACACGTAGGATGTATAGCTTTCACCGTACTTAACATAAAACGGTATTAGATTGACAAACTGCTCTCTGTCGCTTCGCCATCGCGCCCACCACCCCTCATAAAAACTCAGACGCGCTGCATCTTTATATCCATTAGCATATAAAGCCCTGCATTGATGCTCATAGCGCTTCCCACAACTTGACTTGAATCCAGATACATTTAACCCTATTTCATCCGCCGACTTTCTTACGCACGTCAAGATACGCCATGCAAATATATAAGTGGCGTTAGTCTCAGAAAGTAGAAAACCCCAGAACCGGGCAATAATCTCAGGACAACTCAGATCATGTTGTCTTAGGTGACAAACTCCCATAAACACGTCAAATACACATAGCGCTTGCCTGACCGTGTTTTTATCAATGATGCGTTTATACATACCCATGCATCGAGCGATCATATCCTCGCTGACATAAACTCTTGGATAGTATGAAAGCACGAGTGTTCTGAGCATGGTAAAAACTCCAATGAGAGTAATTTAATTGCTAGCACACTCCAATAATTAATGCAACCTATAACTCTGGATTATTCACACTTAAATCAATCAACCTTATATAACTTCAATAACGCTTATTTTCGGAAAAATGACTGCTTATTCAACCCCAATTTGGGGCTCTGACCTCAGCCTAGCTTTCCACCCCTTCCCCCCCTTCAGAAGGCTACCCCAAATTGGGGTAGCTGCCATTCGCCAAACACCCAATCGGGTACGGCCAAGGCCCTCCGGGTAGGAACTTACGATTAAGCCATATATTGATAGTTAAAATACCTTTCGTCCGAAGAAGCCATCTAGTCCATACGCTACGATTGACTAATATGAATTCAACACTAAGCTCACCGTGCTGACCCAATGACTTACCTGCAACACTCGATGAGAATATCGTGCCAACTTGTACTGAGAGACGCAAAATTGCCTTGGCGTTCGCTACTAAACTCATGCTCGCGAGTAAACCAGGTCGCAGCCAATGAATCCTTCTACGAAATAGCCTTAGTATGAGCTTTTTCACCAAGGGCAGATCCTTGCTTGATCCCTTTCTCCACGCGTTGTGGTCACTTCAGAAGACAAGATCTGGACTTGAAGGACTTGGAATAGGAGTGGCGATCTTGTGGCATAGGCGTCCGCTTAAAAAAGGCTAAAGATGATATCCACTTAATGTGGACACCGTGTCCTCAAGCGACGGTGTCAGGAAGGTGCGTTGACCGAACGGTTACGTACCAGAGTACTGCGGAGCCAGTGCATCATGACATTCCACTTCAGGCATGCCTTTCACAGCGGCAAGATGGGACATCTCGATGAGCAACCACTATGTAAGTGACGCTTTTTCTTTGCTCAGTGAACTGGGAGTATTCAGAACGTCCACGGGCACTTGGGCATTCACCGATATGGAGACAGCAAGTTCATGCTACATCCACCACTCTTGCACCCCGGTTGCCATGACTGCCTATGCAGCTATAGACCCCCATTTTGCGGCGGGCCGCATCCCTAATTACGCACTTGTGGACTTAGTCGATAAAACGCCCTGTATGGATGGGGTCGAATCCACTGCCCTGGCCATTATCTGTGGTGCTGAGCCTCCTGTTTATCCTTCGACAGCGCTGCGAGGCGAAGTTTTTGGGAACACTGCGTGGAAGATCGTCGATGACTATCAGTTGGAGAGCTGCTTCATCCAGGTCAAGCCCTATGGCTCTCAGGGCCGTCACTTCACTATGCGGCCACAGGGCTACGACTATCAACAATCTGAGCCTATCCCGGCCAGGTTGAAGGCCATGCGCAAGGCCTACAGATCCATGGAGCCCGTTCAACAGATTATGGTTCTGACCCTGATGCACCTTTATCATTCGGGGCCGGACAAGTGTTTCCTGACTGGTGGGTGCCCGACCAAAATTCCTGCAGCGACGGCGCTTCAAGTCCTTCGCAGAGACGGTCAGGCATTGACAATCTGGGCACACCTTTTGAGTCATTACGCGGGCTGGTGATCCCTCCACACACAGCCCATGAACTGGAGAAGAAGCATGGAGCTGCGCTGAATGGGTACGACAACGTCGCCACCCGCGTCGGTACGCCCATCATGACGCTCGTCGAACAGGGCGCAGAATTAGTCGCCCCCCTTACTAAAAACGGCCCACCGGGCCGTTTTTAGTAGCAAGCAATACTCAAGACACCCAGGATTCTACTTCGTCTGACCCGTACTGAGCCTTCCACTCTTTCAGCAATTTGTGGTTGCCGCCTTTAGTCTCAATGATCTCACCATTGTGAGGGTTCTTGTACTGCTTAACTTGGCGTGCACGACGCGGCGATTTCTCCGGGGCAGCCGGGGCGCTACGACGACCCGCTTGAGGATCCAAAAGGTTGATGATGTCACGTAGGCTGAAGCCATACTTGTTCAGCAAATCACGAAGCTTTTCTTCAAATTCGATTTCTTTCTTCAGCTCGGTGCTGCCCTTCATCGCCTCAAGCTCAGCGAGCTGCGCGGCCAGGGTCTGCTCAAGCTTTCTGAATTCTGCCAAACGAGACATATGTAATCCTCAGGTGTTTGAAAAGTGCCTATAGGTTAACCCAAATGTGGAACCGGGCATAATGAATTTGATGCTGCGACGCGCAGTTCGTTCACCACAACAGCACTAGTTGGCTTAGTAGCAACATTAGGAAACCATATCCTTCTTACTAGCTAGGCTCGTATCGCTTCATGCACCTACCCGAGCGAAGCGCTGCGCGTCCAAGGATGTTACCGTCGAGAATCCAGCACCTTTTTAAAGCTCATATTGTGAACAAATTTTTTCATCGCATCTGAAGGGTCGATGGCTTCGAGGTTAAGACCTTCGACAGTAGCACGGGAGAATGCAACATTGAGGATGGCAGCACGGTGACGTGATTCAAAAGCGATCCAACCGGTGCCCATCGCTCTTCAACAGCTACGCCAGCCGCAACCAACAGCCGATCGAGCCAATACCCCACCGGCCATTCACCGCTTCAAGCACGCCCATTAGCCTCTCACTGGCGACTAGCTGTGAAACCGCAAACAGATCACCTGTGATCTTGTTACGCTGGCGGAGGTCGATCAGAAGGACTTGGGCTCTTAACGGCCCTATAAAAATCCCTATTGTTTTGGGCCCAATCCCTTCGATACCAAGAAGCCATCGATCAAAATCACGCCGACCTCGGGAAGCTTCTGAAACTGTCCTTCAAGCCCCCTACTCGACCAACCTTCCATTGTCCGCAGTCGTCACGTCAGTGATTCGCTAAAGATAGCGAAATTCAGGAACCTCGTCCGCCTGGCGCCTATTATTCAAAGGCATGCTCACGGAGGGCGCGTCACGCGCTGGGCTTATAGCTTCCGCCCAGAAACAAATCAATTCAAGACACAAGCCCTGGCTATGATGGCCAATTTCAATCACCGATCTTGGAGTCAAGCCGGCGCTCGGCTAGAGTCCCAACACCTATCAGCTAGGCAGCCCGCCCACTGAGCCGTCGCAGGGAAGAGACCATGCAGATCCAGTACTTGGAGATAGCGAACTTTCGCAAGCTCCTGTCCGTCCGAATCGACCTGGCAAGCACCACCACCCTTCTGGTCGGCGCCAACAACAGCGGCAAGTCCTCCGCGATGCTAGCGCTGCGCAAGTTTCTGCTTTCGAAAGCGAGCGCGTTCCGCCTACAGGATCTGACGCTTTGCCACCTCTCTACGATCGACGCTATTGGCGCCGAATGGGAAGCGGCGGATGAGGGGTTTGAAGTCCCCGGTGCGAATGATTGGGCGCGCTGGTTGCCCACCCTGGATCTCTGGGTGGAGGCCTCCCAAGGCGAGTTGCACCATATCAGAGATCTCATTCCCAATTTTGCCTGGAAAGGCGGCCATGTCGGGATGCGCTTTCGGCTCGAACCTAAGGACATGGGCAAGATATTTACCGATTACCGGAAAGAGCGGGCTCGCGTAAAACTGCTACAACAGGAGATCCTGAAAAAGTCGGCCGAAGGCAAGGAGCCACCCGCACTTCCGTTATGGCCCCAAAGCTTGCACGACTACTTGAATCGGCGACTCGGAACGATGTTCACCATTTGCTGGTACCGCCTCGATCCCAATCAGCTCCACGCACCTGATCCCAAGACGCGCCACGCCGATCTACAAGCGCTCACTGACAAGGCCAGGCCGCTTGAGAGCAACCCGTTGACCGACCTTATCCGCGTGCACGAAATCAACGCCCAGCGAGGCTTTGGGGACAGCGCCGAAGAATCAGTCACCGAAGGCAGAGGTGGTTCAGGGAAAAAGCTGACAGAACAATTGCGGGCTTACTACAAGCGACACCTGGATCCGGGTGACAGCCCGGACATTTCTGATTTAGAGGCTCTCACTGCCATCCAGGCCGCTCAGTCTGCATTCGACTCCCGACTCACTTCCAGCTTCGCGCCTGCGCTTGAGGAGGTCGCAGGTTTGGGATACCCCAACAACTCTGACCCTGCTATCAGAGTTGAGACACGTCTGTCTCCTACTGACGGCATGAACCATGAAGCAGCAGTGCTGTTCGAACTGGATTCTGCTGCTGGCGCTCCCGGCGCCCCTCCCATGCGCTTGCCCGAGACCTCGAACGGCCTGGGCTACCAAAACCTGATCTCGATGATCTTCCAGCTGATGGCATTCCGGGACGAATGGCTGGGGAAATACAAGAATACTGAGCAGTCCGACGCGGGCGTCGAGCCGATTCACCTGGTGCTAATCGAAGAGCCTGAAGCCCACCTTCATGTTCAAGTGCAGCAAGCCTTCATCAAGCATGCATATCACGTCCTTTGCAACGACCCGTTGCTTAAGAGATATCCGAAGCTCAAAACTCAACTGGTGGTCAGCTCCCATTCGAGCCACATTGCCCATGAAACCGAGTATGCAAACCTCCGCTACTTCCGCAGGTTACCCGCGGGGATGGCCGGCATACCTATCCCTGTGTCGACCGTTTCCAACCTGAGCACTGTGTTCGGCCAGAAGAACCCACATAAGCAAACGAAGGAGTTCGTGACCCGGTATCTTAGGGCCCAGCATGCCGATCTGTTCTTCGCTGACGCGGTCATCCTGGTAGAAGGCGCGGCAGAGCGGATGATGCTCCCGCACTTCTTGCGCAACCACTTCCCTTTCCTCGACCGATGCTACATCACCACCCTGGATATCGGAGGCAGTCACGCGCACCGTCTCCGCCCGCTGGTAGATGCGCTCGGTATAGTCACATTGGTGATCACGGATCTGGATGCCGGCTACAAGAAGTCAGCCGTGCCTGTTAGGCGAAACGCGGAGCAGGTTACCAATAACCCGACACTTCGCAATTGGGTAACAGCCCGACAGATCGGACACGATGTCGACACCTTGCTGGATCTAGGTGAGGAGCAGAAAACCCAGGAAATTGACGAGCTGTTCGCTATCCGAATCTCGTATCAGACCCCTGTCATCGTTCGACTTACCAGCATGGCAGGTGACACCGAAGCGCTGCCCAACACCTTCGAGGACAGCTTGGTGCTGACTAACGTAAACCATTTTGCGACTAAGCAAGGACGCGGTTTGACCAAGCGTTTTGCCAACGCACTGCGCGACTCCAGCACTGCGGACGATCTGGGCCAAGCGTTGTTCGATGCACTCCGGGATGGGGACAAAGCTGAGTTTGCCTTGCAGGTATTGGGTGATCCTGACTTCGCCAAAGTGAAGCTTCCGGAGTACATCCGTGAGGGGCTTGTTTGGCTGGAGGGCAAGCTCAGGAAGAAGAGCAAGGAGCTCCTCATTATTCCAACGGCCAGCATCGAGGTGAGCGAAAAATGAGTGCCGAGACGGATATTGCCGATGATGCGAAGCCAACTGCCGATGACGTCATCCAGGAGTGTTTGAATCTGGAGAAGCCTCGCAGCTTCTTTCTGTATGCCGGCGCAGGCTCAGGCAAAACTCACTCCCTCGTCGAAGCAGTAAAATCGCTGAAAAATCGTGAGCGCCAGCGCCTGACGTTTGAAAGCCGTCAGATCGCGATCATTACCTACACCAACGCAGCATGTGAGGAAATCGCGCGTCGCCTTGGGCATGATCCTTTGGTCGAAGTTTCAACGATCCATGCATTCTCGTGGAGGATGATCAAGGGCTTTAACGACGACATTCGCGAATGGTTGCGCATCAAGCTCAATGCTGACATCGCTGAACTGGATGACAAACTCCGGCGGGCGCAGGGAGAGAACAAGACGTCTCGTGCAAACCAGGCGAGCCGAAACAGCAAGACGCGTCGGCTGGCGAGCCTGAACGACATCCCCGACTTTACCTACAGTCCGACAGGAGACAACCGCAGCAGGCAATCGCTGAACCACAGCGAGGTCATCCAGATGGCCGCAGCGTTCATACCGCAGCCGCCGTTGCTCAACGTGATGGCCGATCGGCATCCGGTGCTCCTGATTGATGAAAGCCAGGACACCTACGGCCCGCTCATGGATGCCTTTCTACAAGCTCAAGCAGCAATCCCAGAACGGTTTTGCGTTGGGCTTCTCGGTGACACCATGCAGCGCATCTACAACGACGGGAAGGTTGGATTGGATGCTGCAATCCCAGCTGACTGGGCTAAACCCGTGAAGCGCATCAACCGTCGATGCCCTACGCGGGTCGTTAATCTGATTAACGTGATCCGTGCAAGCGTTGATGGCCATCAGCAAACACCCAAGCCTGGCGCTATACAGGGCACAGTGCGAATGTTCTGCACGCAGCAAGAGCCGGGTCAAGATTTTAACTTTGAGGAGCGTGTGGCCAGGCAAATGGCCGAAATCACAGGTGATGCGCAGTGGGCAGCCGGTTCGAAAGGCCGAAAAACGCTAATCCTGGAACATAAGATGGCCGGTCGCCGCATGGGGTTTGAGGGCGTGTTCACACCACTGTATGAGGTCGAGCATTTAAATACGGGCCTGCTGGACGGAAATCTACCCCTTCTCAAGCTCTTCTTCGAGCGGGTCGCCCCCATTGTCGAAGCTTCACGGGTTGATGATTTCACGCTCATGGAGGCAGTTCGACTGCGATCACCCTTGCTCGATCCACGCTATCTCGAATCAGTTGCCAACCAATTGGGAGTACTAGAATCCGTGGGCGAAGCAACCCAGTCGCTCTGCGAGCTGCTCACGGACAACGATCCAACTATCGAGGAGGTCGCTCATCTTCTTCGGCGGACTGGCCTTCTCGACTTGCCAGAGCGCTTCGCAGAAGCTTTGGTTCAAGGCGCCACTACAGAACCAGCACCAGAAACGTCCGATCGAGAAGCTCTAGAGATCCATGCTTACCGGGTTGTACTAGGACGACCCTATTCGGAGATGGCTGCGTTCGCCGGTTACGCAAATGGGCTGTCACCGTTTGACACGCACCAGGGTGTTAAGGGATTGGAGTTTCCGCGTGTCATGGTAGTCCTGAACGACGAAGAAGCCGGTGGCTTCCTATTCAGCTACGAAAAACTACTGGGGGTTAAGCCCGCATCACCAACCGATGTGAAAAATCAGCGCGCCGGCAAGGACGATTCCCTCTCGCGCACACGCCGGCTTCTATACGTAACCTGCAGCCGCGCCGAAGAGAGCCTGGCCGTTGTGGTCTACACCGTCCAGCCTGAAGTAGCCAAAGCGAGGGTAATCGAAGCGGGCTGGTTAGAGGCTGAAGAGATCATCGTGCTTTGAGATTTGCCGTCGGTTCGACATCGGTTGCGAACCTTCCTCCAATCGAAGCCAAGCCAGCAATCTTAAGCAAGGATAAAAGTAACCATGGCAGACATGATGCGGTACCTCACGAAGCAGAAGCTGGAGTGGCTCATCGCCGATGCAGGCTTGTATGTGAGTGCCGCCGAGCATCAAACGGATGAAAATGAAGGCGTCTCCGATCAAACCTACCTGTCCACATACCTGGCTCAAAACGTAAAGGATTTAGATCCTCAACTCCTTGCTGATCTGGACAAGCTCATGCTCGATATGCAGGACGTAGGACGCAAGAAGAACTTTCTGAGCTGCTGGTATCTCGGTACAGAAGAAAATCAGGAAATGTGGGATGAATACGGGACTGAGGGCGTGATCCTCTTCACCGAGGAATGGAGGCTGATGGATGCATTTGCCGAACCGTTGGAACACGCGTTGGAAGGCTATCGTGTCACGTATGATGATGCACTCAAAGCAGGCGCTCTTCATGATCCACTGCGGGTGAAGCATGAAAAGTTTCACAAAGAAAAGGAGTTTCGGGTCGTCTTCAGCCTCTCCAGGTATTCGATACTCACTGGCTTCGAAAGCATGGGAGGACGCGATGGCGATCACTTGACTCATGAAAGTCCGTTAATCACCGTCTGCATGTCCCCCGAAGGGCGCACCCAGGCTCGCAAGGTGATCCGAAGGAAGAACCTAGGCCTTGTGCTGAATTTCAATTTTGGGCGCGCCATCCGCGAAGTCAGAGTGCACCCGTTAGCCACCGACGAAGAGCTACGCGATATTGAAAAACGCCTTTTGAGCATAGGCTTCAGCTGCCCAGTGAATCACTCGCAACTTCGTCGGGACGATTATTCAGAGGCTGCAACACTCCCAAACAACGGGCTCGGAGCACCCGATAGCATTCCCGCTCAAGCGCAAGACAAGCGTCCAACAGCATGAAAACGTTGCCCGCCGATGACCAGCTCGAGTATACCGGCTACTCAATCGCGATGTTGAGAACAGCCGTTGATAACTCACGCGCGGCCTGCTCGGCTTTGCGCAGCAAAGGTCATCAGGGATGAGCTGGCGGTCTTTCGCCAAAGCTTGGCTCGCTGGGCATTCACTTACAGCATCGCCAACACTAGGTATAAGCGCCGTTACAACCAGAGGAGTAACCATGGAAATCGTTCTGCTCGCCCACATCCGCCTCAATCGAATCGGCTCTGCGGGCACTGGATGGTATGCGAAAACGCGGCAACAAATGTTTTCTGCTGAAGTCTCCAATAGCGATCAGTCGACCCTGCGTAACCTCGTGATCGAGATTGCTGAAACTAATGGTGAAGTCATCGGAGCCCTGGAGAACCTGCGATTCGAGCCAGGCTATTCAGACTCGATGATATTCGACATTCAAAGCCCCAGCATCTCATACAGCACTCCTTATGCTGAATGTAAGGTCATCGCCGCACTGAAGGCTAAAGGGTATTTCCAGCTTGAAGCGGTTGATCAGCAAGGGGTCAAACCCTTTATCTCTACGCGTCAAGCGACCTGATAGGTGAGTGCAATGAAACTCACGATGCTGCAGAGGGCCAATCAGGAAAATGTGTAGGTTAATCAGATCGTGGCCCCAGCCCTCTCCAGCGCCTCAGGAGAAGGAAATTTAGTCTCAGGCCACTAGCCCCCCATCTCGCCTAGGCTAGTTCCTTTCCCGCACGGTGCGTGCTCATCCCGCATAGCCGGCACCCACCTAAGACGATCCATGCGATTATCACGCTCTGCTAAGGAGCAAATTGAATGACGAAAACTGAGTTTTTGATAGATCCGGACACCCAGGCGTTCATGATCTGGTTTCAGTCGGCCGTGGTGGGCACCCGTCCTACCGATTTTCCGCACGCCGGTGGAGTTGATCGGCTGCTCAGCGCCTCGTTCGAACGTTATCGGTGGCCGATCAGAAGAATTGACCTGGTGACACCTACGGGTAAAGAAAGCATTTTTGCTCGCTCAAGCTTCCACGACAATGCGATTTTGCTCGGGAAACTCTCAATGGGTATCCAGGCTTGCCTGAATGAAAAGTCCATCAATCATGACGAACTGGCGAGTTGGGCCAGAGCCATCATGGAATGGGGCGGTGTTTTCAAGCGTCCCGGCAATGGCACCTGGTTGGATAATATGGGCAATAACCTGCATGGCTATTTTGAGCGTGCGCTTCCCGCGCTCATCTCGGACGATGAACAAGCTCTGAAGGGAGTGCACGATCTACGCTCAAATGCCGGCACCACCAAGATCCACTCAATGGTTCTACCGAACTTCGTGATCTATGACAGCCGCGTAGCTGCCGCACTTGCATGGCTCGTTCAGTCTTGGGCAACATCGCATAACCGTGCGGTACCCCAGCATTTGCGTTTCGGTTGCATGCCCGCCAACACGCAGAAGAAGCCACGTACCCCCAGGACGCCTGACGCAGTTGTGTTCAAATATTTCTCTCCTGCAAAACACGTCAGCACTCACCGAAAGCACGCCACGTGGAATCGCAGAGCAAACTGGATCATAGAACAGATGGCTAAGGCCCCGACTGTTAATGCAACAGGGGCCAGATTACCTAGGACATGGTCGGGTCGGGAAATCGAAGCGGCGCTTTTTATGATGGGTGAAGACCTCACTTCCGCCCTTTCACTCCACAGTCAAAAGACGCGCTCCTCTACTAAGTCGATCCCATGCTAGACTTCAGATCGCCGTCAATTCGGCTATTCATGGCCCGATACCTCGCCATTGAATAATTGAAGTCAGGGAGGCTGCTCAGCACGATGAACTTACTCGACCTAGCGGCCTAATGGCCCATATGACAATAAAGTCATCATTGGCCGTTGTGCATAGTGCCATCCGGAGTGAGCGCAGAATCACGCGGCGTCGGTTCCCCGACACCACGAGTCGGACTTATCTTTCGAAACGTGAGGACGGGCGAGGCAGTATTACCTTGTACAAGCCCAACCAAACGAGCGAACATCCGGAACTACGCCCAGCGAAATACTCGCATCGACATGGAGCGGCGACTGAGAAAAAACCTCCGACCAGATCAATAAAGAAGCTTAACGACAAGTTCCATCAGGCCGTTTAAAAACTTACAAACCCACCTACAAAACACCGACACAATAGTTATGGAAAACAATTACCTAACATCAATCTCCGCCCTTTTCGAAAAAATACCTGTAGCACTAACAACAATTGCGATCATTTATTTTTTCTGGATGATGATAAAAACAGAATCCTCGTTCATTTTAAAGCATCGAGTATTGGAACTATTTGGGGGCAAGCGTGAATTTTCAGACCCAAAGATCAATGCTATCGTTAACCGACATGTAGAGCTCCATCACTTCAACTGGCATTTAAGCCTAAACATTAAATCCACACGCCAGATGTACCGACTTGTAGCCTGGGCCAAGCGGCACAACCTGGATTTGGAACTGCTAACAAAAGCACGACCATACTTCGATGTTAACACGTTGAAAGTCAAAATTTGGAGGCGACGGACTCGGAATATTCTCACCAATCTATTTTGCTGTTACTTCATTCTAAGCCTGTGCGCTGCGCTCTGTCTATTTATCTACCCTGGAGTACCTTTGAAAGTAAATAAGACTGGAACATGGTTTATTGCGCGCCAAGATAAAGCGTTCAGCCCCACCTTCGAGTGGGAGCTTGATAGAGGACGTTGTCTTCTCGATCTAACACCAGCGCCTTTAAAATCCGCATGGGACAAGGAAGTTATATGCAAGCTGATTTTAAACGACTCCTCAGATTTTCTTTCAAAAGCTCAGAAAAACTCACACAAATTAACCATCATAATAGCCATAACATCAACTATTTTAGCGCTTTTAACGATTTTCATTGTTGGAAAAGCCGCGCACGCAGAAAGCATCCAAACAGCAATCACCCGAAGATTAGAAAAACGCAATAGAGGGCGACTCCCATAATATCTTTAGTATGCTACCCCGCCCATATGGCCACCATAACCTGAAAGATTTTTTCACGGTGCGCGTCCTCTGCCTAGAGGCGCCCCACCTGACGCGTGAAGGACTGTGGAAGATGGATGGACGTATTAAGTTTCCGTCTTTTCAAGGCAACTATTCTAAGACTCAGTAACTTCAAGGCTGCTGTGATGAGCTAACCTGATTGCATCTCCAACCATCTGGCGTAAGCCATGATCATCTCCCAACCGAAATCCCGTACATGGCTGAATTCTTCGGCAGTCGGTACCCTGAGAAGGCCCTTTGATTGCCCACGGTGTCGACTGACACTTGATGGGTCATTGCACACAGCGTGAAATTTTCCGACCTTGGCTCTCTCAACTGCCAGTGCGTCTGTCCATTTCGGAGGCTTCCCGAATTTGGCTTGGAGGGCCTCCAGGATTTCATAGAGGTGGGTGAATTCATCTCCTGGATGACGTATGGATGCACTATGGCTTGCTAGCAAGCGGCAGAGCAAATCGTCCTCTGCATGCTTCGAAAGCAGATCCGACTCAGACTGAAGCCGTTTTTGCCGCTCCTGCTCAGTGTCTTCGATCAAGATGCCATTGCGGAAAATCTGAATCTCAACGCTTTCAGTGATCGAGATGGCGGCATAGCAATCAAGTTGAATTTCACGAGGCCTGCCATCCGCATGAGTGATCGTGATCATCGGCGAGGTATCGATGTGCAACGGCTGAGAGCTCTGGCGCTCGTAAGGAGCGAGTCGGGCTTTGATGACTCTAAGCAGCGCATGCGCAACTGAACTGTCAGCCCGGTAGACCTCCTCGGTCATATCAGCACGAGCTACACCATGGTGAATGACCACCGTTGCTCCACCGACCTCAACAGCCTGGGCATCTCCAAGAAGGTTCGCTGGAGTGTAATGCCATTCCAAGGTTGCAGTGCTTGCCGTCATTTTTGAGTCCGAAGAAGAGATGATCCCATCATACCTGCTGGCGTAGGTTAACAGGGCGAGTTGAACCTGGATGAGCCCTGTACTTAGAGGACGAGCGAGCCGTAAGATCTGAACGACACCTACTAAATGGGGACTGCCATTTTGCCAAACGTGTTTTTCTCTTACTGCCACGCGGACGAAGCGCTTCGCGACCAATTGGAAAAGCAACTCACGATGCTCAAACGCCAAGGCGTTATTGAGACATGGCACGATCGTAGAATAGGTGCAGGCCAGGAGATTGATGCCGCCATCGACGATCACATCAACAGTGATGACATTATCCTGTTACTGGTGAGTCCCGACTTCATCGCTTCCGACTACTGCTACAACATCGAGATGGCGCGTGCAATGGAGCGTCATGCTGCGGGGGAAGCGATCGTCATTCCTGTGATTCTCCGCCCATGCGACTGGCATCACGCACCGTTCGGCAAGCTGCTCGGCACGCCTCAGGACGGTAAGCCAGTGACGCTGTGGCCGGATCGGGACGAAGCATTTTTGCAAGTAGCCAAGGAAGTGCGAAAGGCAGCCGAGCGGTGCGGTCGCAGCCAGCCGACTACAACAGCGCGATTTGAGCGCAACGATTTCAATGGAATATCAGCCACCTCCCCTAGAGCGTCGGCTGGCCCTAGATCTAGCAACCTTCGGATGTCCAAGAGCTTCACTCAGCTCGACAAAGACCGTTTCCTATTCGACAGCTTCGAGTACATCGGCCGTTATTTCGAGAACTCATTGCTGGAGCTTCAATCGCGCAACCCAGGGTACGAGGGGGTGTTTCGTCGTGTAGATGCGAATCGCTTTACTGCGAGCATCTACAAGGACGGCCACGACCTTGCAAAAGCGACCGTGTTCACCGGCGGCCAGCTCGGTGCCGGGATCTATTACAGCCATGGAGACTCATTCGGCGGCAGCTCGTACAATGAGGCACTCACGGTAGATGCGGACGACCAATCCCTTTACCTGAAGACCTTTGGCATGTCTTTCAACACCCGATCAGACCAAAAACTTTCCCAAGAAGGTGGTGCCGAAACCCTTTGGAGCATCCTCATTGCACCGCTGCAACGCCGCCGCTGAATCATTGATAGCAAATAGTCAGGCAGGGCACTGGGGCCACCTGCGCCAACCCAAGCTCAGGTGACCGACCCTCCTTGAGGGTTGAAAATGCAGGCGACTCATCGACTCACAATAAGGCTCTCACCATGGAAGCAGCCCTGCTCGCTCACTTCACATTTAAACGCATAGACTCTTCCAATGGTGGCGGAGGGCTTTTTTAGCCGTACCAAGTCAATTTTTCCGCTGATGCGTTAGCACCAATTGCGCCTAGGAGTTACTGAGACGTATTACCATCCGAACAGTCCGCACATCAAATGACGCACGCCTACCTACATAAAGGACTATATCAAGTCGACGACCTCCACACTTGGCGTAGGAATTATCGGGCATGCTTACAACTTAGTTAGCAGCGCACAATCAAACAAAAACCATGTAAGACATTAACTTTTACTGGTGCGCATGCTACACTGTCCCGTGATATTTCGGTGAAGAGGTTTATCCGTCATGAATGAGATCGCAATCCCTTCCGGATGTTCTATAAGTCATTTAATCCAGAACATCAGACACGATCAGAAGTCCAGCTTCAAATTTGACAAGGACTCTAGCTTCTCCATAGGAGCCGAAGGCTTCTTCATCTCCTGCATCATAGGCCTTGGCCGATCTGGAAACTTAGAAAAAGTAAAAATTCACTTATCCAGAAGCGAGCTTGAAGAGTATGGAATTCGAGAAGACTCTTACCTGGTCTCAGCTTGCTTCATCAACATCTGCATGCAAGATCTAGTAATCCTAGACAGGTATGACAGAGATATAACACAGCTGCTTCTGGAGATGGTCAGCGCTGCTGTAGACATGGACTATGGTGCGTTCCAGGGGAGCCAATCATACTCGCTCTATGCATTGGATCCTTACTATGTACACCCTCCCGTATTAAACTTAAGTTCGGCCGAGCCTTCCGAGGAAGACTTCCGAACGCTCCTAGGCCCCAAAATTGAACAGTGCATGATTGGGACTACAGCTGAAGCTCAAGGAGCACTTGATAAGATTGTCAACTCCATGAGTTTGTATGTTTTCCTGAAAGAGATCTGGGAAAATACAATCCACCATGCTCGCCAACCCACTACGTCGTTACGATACATGAAAGTATCGAGAGTCATTTACAACAGCCTCACTGAAATCAAGAACGCAGGACTGCCAGTAGCCTTAGACGCATACCTAAAAGCAAGATCCCAACAAGATGGCGCAAAAAAATATCTAATCATTGACATCGTCGACTCTGGGCATGGCATTTACGAATCCCTAAAGGATACACTTCCTACGCTCAATAAAGCGGAAGTTATAGAACGAGCATTCTACCAGCACAGCACTTCCAAAATTCAGCGGAAACCTATAAGACGTGGCCTTGGCTTGTTTGCGGCAATGGAGTGCGCTCAAAAGCTGAAGGGCTTGGTTGTTATCACGACTTCCGGGGCTTTGTGCGCCAATTATGACCATACCAGCGATACATTCCTGGACAACATCAGGGTCTTATATTCCGAAACACAAACTGATACACTTTCGACATCAATCTCGCTAATCATGCCGGTTTGACTATGAGCCCAATAATTGTAAACTGCATTGACATAGTCGGCCCCGCGGACATTGAGCCACTACTGGTAATGGCAACCAGTTCATCCGATGAAGCATACGACAAGTGTTATATTCTGGCTAAGAATCTGGACTTGGTTACGGAGATAGACAAAGAAGACAATGCCCCCATTCGAAGCAAGTTAATAAATCGCCTGAACCTTCCCTTTGTGGGGATAGTTAGCTACAGCACTCAATTCAAACGCTATCAAGTTTACCAAGTAACGAATGAAGGTGCGCCACTCGTTGACGATGAGTTTGACACCAAGGAGCTTTCCTCCATCGATCTAGATAGGCTTCTTAACAAATATTCTAATGAAAGCTTCCTACGCGGAGGAGAGCAATACCACTTCACTACTCCTTCTCACAATCATACTGATGCCTTTTTCCGACTTGGAGACTCGATCAAAAACAAAGATGACTTAGACAGGGTCGCATTTTGGCTATTACAAGCTATCGATCATTCTGATTATATTTTTATCGACTCTTGGTCGATTGCAGCGCTTCCACTGCGCGCAATGCAGATTCTTGGTAAAACAACTGTCTTTGATGCCCTTCCAGCCCACCCGGCCAGGAAGCATGGTGATTGCAGGTCTGTCATCTGCGCCACAACGCCGGCCTTAAAATCTTCGAACAATCCACTACTGATCGTGAGTGTAGATAGTAGTGGTAGCCTGATCAGAACATTCCGTGATATTTTCAGCGCTGCCTATCCTCTGAAAAAACTCACCGTAGTGGCCGTGTATTCGTTCAATGGCGGTGACGAGACGATCTGCAAGATCAACGCCGATGTCAGGCGTTTTAATTTTGATGAATGTGAACTCTGCAAAAAAAACAGCAAGCCTATTGAAATCCACGCAAGTGCTTACTACGTAAAGAGCCTTACCGACTCCGGAATTACTCTATGCAAAGATATCGCCAGCGTAGGAAAGCCTTTTTTTGAAAAGTATCACAGCAGCTTGAATGACATGATCCGCTTCCATAAAGGCGATCATTTTAAAGGCAATAAACATTACGCTTATTACATCGACTATAGCATACTCTCCAGCACCGACAACTTCTCTCGTGCCTTAACTGAAAAGCTAACCTCCATCCTGACGCCTACCACGCTTGTTTTGACATTTTGCGACGACGAGAAACTGCGGGATGAAATTGGCTCACTAGGGGCCACATGCATATATTTACCCGAGGTAGAAAGCGTTCTCGATGCCGATACCGTTAGTGCCTTTTCCGCCTCTGATAAGGTTTTGATTTACGATCCAGTCGTTATCAACGGAAAGCCATTCGAGCGGCTAAATAATTTGATAAGAGAGACGCCAGAGCTCGACCAAAACCTTCGTGACATTACTTTCCTATCAGGGCTGTACCGCCCTGCTTCAGCAAACTCTGAGAAAAAACTCAGGAATTGCGTCGCGTACAAAGACCGAGAAGGCGTAAAGCGAAGCCTTCAGCATATTGAAATCCTAGTACTACCTGACTACAATCAATTCGATTGCCCTTGGTGCCTTGAATTCAACTCCATAAACGGCTCCGTGAAAAAAGGGATTAAGAACTCCGGTATCTTTTATCATAGGCTTACCAAACTCTCCAATGTCCAGGAAGGACTTTCGGGCAAAGATGCACTATTCCACATAGATCCACGTACCGAATCAATCACGCTAGGCGGTGGTTCTTATCTCGCCCCAGAGAAGACCGGAATTGCTGGCGTGGTGCTTGCTGTAGCATCTTCCCTCCAGCAAATGAGAAGCCACGAGGATGAGACCAAACGTCTCTCTCCTGGGTTTCCGTACACTCAGGTATTAGGAGCCAGAAACTTCATAAACTACTCTGAAGGGCTTATCAGGTCTGCCATCATTAGGAACGCGTCGGCTATCGAGTATGGAGTTATTCAGAAAGAAGAAACTTTGGAGGTTCTCCTTCCGGCGCTGGATGATCCTCAACAGGGAAGCCTTCTGTCCGAATACCTGATCGCCGTCATCTGTGGAAAGCTACCGCCGTTTACGACTCTAAGCGAAAATGTAAACGCTCAGCTTGCAGAGCTTAGAGCACAGAGCCCAAAACTCATGGCACTGACCTCGGCTAGGAGTATTACGCAAGTCAACAATAGCGTTTAACTCTTAAGGGGCTACACCAAATGGTAGCCCCTTTTATCCAGAAGCCCCCAAGATACACTTTATAATGAAATAACAGCCAGAATCAGACCAATGACTGAGAGACTTAGGGTCTGGCCTTTGTTGTCTTCCAGTTATTAACCTCAAACAGAACCGCAGCATCGCCATCGTCGTTCCAAATCGGGGTCTTGAGCCCGAAATAGAAGTGATGCCACTTGACGCCACCACTTACAGTTGTCTGATATGTGCCCGGCTTGGTATGAAGCGAAATTCGCTCACCTTTTTTTACCGCAACAGACTGGAACCAATGCACATGTCGATGTTTATTAGAAATCCGTCCATCAGCGGTGAAACTGGTATCTGCAACCATGTAGTTTTTCATGTCGCAGTCGTCCACCACACTCAGTAACACTCGCTCTTCAGACGCATCACCATGTCCATGAACGTGATCAATCTTGACCTTCATGCCGCTTTCCTTGCCAGAGTATCAATCGAGCGACAGACTCTAATTGAATCGAGCCTGAAGTGCCACTCCCGGTATCGCTCAGCATATAAACGACAGGTAGCGTCACTAAGACGACTCACTGCTACCGATCAGAGTCCCCTCTCGTTGCGCGATCCACCGCAAACTGTGTTTCCTAAGGCGGAAGCGGGCCCTGACTCTTCAACCCGATCTTGCAAAACAAAGCCCCACTCGGATACAAACACAGCTGGCAGCGAAACTCGGCTAAGGATTCCGCGACCAGATACTGACGGACACGCTCACGCTGCCACAAGGAGCGTTCAAAAGCCACGGGTGCAGCATGCTCCCCAGGGGCTGCTGTGGAATCGCTTCGATAAGTCAAATCCCCCAGTACGCTTGAACTCACAGGCATTCCCTGCTCATTTATTCTCCCAGGTACTCCCTTCGTCTATTCAGCTTGGCCGGGCCAGAAAAATCCGTAAAAATGTCATTTAGCCATTACCTACAGTACGGAACACTCATATGCCACGGAAGCGCAAAGGGAGCGGCGGCGGGCCGATCGCTCTGTACGCCTTGTTGTTCGTCGTTGCCCTCTTGGCACAGATTCCAAAACAGGTGTGGATTACCCTAGGCGTTATCCTAGGCATAGGCGTATTGGTATGGGTCATCAGACGCGCTACCCAGGCAAAGCCTTACGTTCCTGAAGATGATATTGCCACCGAGATCGCTGCGTCCTCTCAACAAGCAGCCTCCCCCACTGTATCCGTCCAGCTCAGCACCAATATCCGCGAGCGAGACTTCCATACCGTCCAGGTCGGTTCGTCCAGCGATGGTCAGGGCTACGCCATCCCAAAGCCCAGTGCTAAGCCCACCGGGGTTCGTTGGCTTGCTGAAGGTGAGTCCTTCAACGTAGCTGGGCTGGCCATCCCAGGCGGAATGCTTTACATCACCGAGCGAGCGACACAATTCGGCCAATCTGAACCGTCCCTAATCGATGCCACGCTTCGAGTCGCGCGCTCACCGATGAACCTCACAGCGCGGCAGATGCCCTACTGGCCAAGCTACCGGAGCATCACACCTGAGGCACGGCGAGCCTATCTGCAATGGCTAGCAGGAGGCCGTCGACAGCCAGCTGATGCGGGTTACGTGTTCCTGTTTTTCTACGGGCTTGAACGCCGCGCGCTGGTCGATGCATCGACTGACCCTCAGGCCAAGGCAGAGATCCCAGCAATCAAGGCTGAGGTCGAGCGCTTGCTTGGTCTCTACGGCGACAACAACTCCTTCCGCAGCTACGCTACCCGCTTCCTCGCCCATATCGACGCCGGCGCTGTTCAGCCTCAGAGCTACCTAAGCGAGCCCGCTGCCAGCGCTGCAGATGGGTATGAGCTGCCCATGTCCCTGCGTGTCGCGCTGGGACAGATGGCCGTGGACAAGTATCCGCTCAACCCGAGCTGGGCATTGGCCTGGGCGCTTGCAGAACCGAACATTTCCAGGCGTACACCTGTTACTCGGTGCCCGGAGCAATTCGCAGCGCTCTTCAAAAACGAGTGCGCGAAACGCTATCCCAACGGCATTGCGCTCCCCCAGAACAAGACCAAGCTCAAGATTGCCTATCGCCCTGCTTCTGCCGGATTGAGCATTCCTGCAGTGGGCGTAGGTGACCTTCCCGATGTCGCGGCGACCTCAGGAACGCGTAACAAGCTCCAGGTCATTGTCGAGGAATGCGCTACTGTGCTTGACCCCTACAGCCGGTATCTGGGGCGCAATCCGGACGCAGGGGACAGCCTGGAAGCCATCCTGCAGTTGCCAACAGAACTCTGGCCTGCTGAAGCAAAAGCAGAACTCGAACAGTTGGAGCAACGCGTCGGGGGCGAAACCATCTGCATGAGCTTCGGTGAGCTGGCAGGCCGATTCAAATCCGCCGGCGCACTCTCCCGCGACAAAGTCGTCGCACTCGCCCGGGCCTTGGAAAGCAAGCGAATTGGATTGGAGCCCGATGTCCTTTCTGGCAGCCGTACGCCCAAGGCAGAAGACACCATCGCGCTGTTCGCCGCGGACTCTGCCGAAGGCACCCTTCGCTCTACCGATGCTTACAGCGCTGCAGCAGTGACCTTAGATCTCGCCAGTGCAGTCGCTGCGGCAGACGGTGACACCTCGCTTGAGGAGGTGAATCTGCTGTCAGGCCACATCGACTCATGGGATCACCTCTGTGTCGCGCATCGCAAACGCTTGAAGGCGCACCTCCAGATTCAATTGAAGCAGCCCCCCACGCTGGCCAGCCTCAAGAAGAAACTCGAGCCCCTTACGATCGATGCCAAGCGAAAAATTGCCAGTTTCCTGGCCCACCTCGCGCAAGCGGATGGTGAGGTGACGCCGCAGGAAGTGAAGCTACTCGAGCGCGTTTATAAATCGCTCACCCTCGATCCGCAGTTCGTCTACAGCGACCTCCATAGTGCAGCTGTTCGCACCTCCCATGCAGTGGAGGCAATGACTACGACCGCTGCACCGAGCACGGCGGTTCAGGCATCAGAAAGCGCTGGCTCAGGATTTGCGCTGGACATGACCAAGGTTGCCCGACTGCAACAAGAAACGGCAGAAGTGTCGGCGCTACTGGCCAGCGTGTTCAGTGAGGAAGCGCCCACTGAAACACCTAGCGTCTCGGAATCAGAAGCGACCCAAGAACAGGAAGGCAGTACCGCCGAACAGCTTGCTACCGTACATGGTTTGGACGTCGAGCATTCCGCGTTCCTCCGTCTGTTGGTTTCTCGGACTGAATGGAGCCGCGCTGAGCTGGAAGACGCAGCCAGTGATATGGAACTGATGTTGGATGGCGCCCTGGAACGGATCAACGACACAGCGTTTGAGCTGTTCGACATGCCCGTGACCGAAGGCGACGATCCCATCGAAATCAACCCCGACATTCTGGATGAATTAGCCCTATGAGTAAGATTCGAGCCAAGGATCGCGACGCCGTCATTCAATCACTGCGTGCGGGCGTCGTGCCCCGTGTAGGGCAGCACCTGATCCAGGTTGGTCGGGCAGGTGAACTCGACTCGCTGCTCAAGGATGTGGATCGTCTTGCAGATGGCGGTTCCGCATTTCGCGTCGTCGTTGGCGAGTATGGCGCGGGTAAAACCTTCTTCCTCAACCTAGTTCGCGGCATCGCAATGGAGCGCAAGCTCGTCACGATGCACGCCGATTTGAATCCTGACCGTCGTCTTCATGCTTCGGGTGGTCAGGCGCGCTCCCTTTACTCCGAACTGGCCAAGAACATGGCCACACGCACCAAGCCCGATGGTGGTGCGCTTCAAGGTATCGTCGAGAAATTCATCTCCCAGGCTAAAACGGAAGCCAAGGCCAGAGGTGTCGAGAGCGAGGTGGTCATCCGTGAGTACCTGGCGGAGCTCACCGAGATGGTCAACGGCTATGACTTTGCCGACGTCATTGCCGCCTACTGTCGCGGTTTCGAGGAAGGCAACGAGCAGCTCAAGGCTGACGCCATCCGTTGGCTGCGTGGTGAATTTTCCACCAAGACCGATGCTCGGGCGGCGCTCGGTGTGCGTACGATCGTCGACGATGCTTCCGTCTACGACCAGTTGAAATTGCTGTCTAGGTTTGTGCGCCTGGCCGGTTTCGGCGGTTTGATGGTCTGCCTGGATGAATTGGTCAACCTGTACAAACTGGCAAACACCCAAGCTCGCAACGCCAACTACGAACAGATTCTGCGGATCCTCAATGATTCGCTGCAGGGTTCGGCTGAAGGCCTGGGCTTT
Source organism: Pseudomonas sp. NPDC090233 (assembly GCF_044772285.1). Lineage (NCBI taxonomy): Bacteria > Pseudomonadati > Pseudomonadota > Gammaproteobacteria > Pseudomonadales > Pseudomonadaceae > Pseudomonas > Pseudomonas sp. NPDC090233. The sequence continues at coordinate 115,705 of NZ_JBIVYQ010000002.1, forward strand.
GTCCTGGGCGGCACACCAGAGTTTCTGATGGACACGCGTCGGGGACTCTACAGCTACCCTGCCCTGCAATCGCGTCTCGCGGAAAACAGCTTTGCGAAGTCTGGCCTGGTTGACCTTTCTGGGCCTGTCATCCGGCTCAGCAGCCTGACACCCGAAGATTTCTATGTGCTGCTGCAGAAGCTGCGCAACGTCTACGCCTTCGGCGAACCTGATAAATTCTTGCTGCCGGACGAAGCTATCCCCGCGTTCATGGCGCACTGTAATCAGCGCTTGGGCGAGGCGTACTTCCGCACGCCGCGCACGACCATTACCGCATTCATCAACCTGCTCGCGGTGATCGAGCAAAACCCTACAGCAGATTGGCGAACTTTGCTGGGCGCCGTGGAGCTGTCCAGGGATGAGGGTGGGCAGCAAGATCTTGAAGCCGAGGCCGACGATGAGCTCGCCAGCTTCAAGCTCTGACTCTTCTTCGTTCGAGCGTCTACACCCCGAGGTTCAGCAATGGATCTGGTCACAGGGGTGGACGTCGCTACGTGATGCTCAAGAGTGGGCGGTACCGGCCCTGGTGGGTGCTGATCGCGACGTGATCATTGCAGCGTCCACCGCGGCAGGTAAAACCGAGGCTGCATTCCTCCCCATCCTAACCAACCTGCTCAACGACAGCGAGCCCGCCGGCGCGGTGCTGTATATCAGCCCGCTCAAAGCACTGATCAACGACCAGTGGGACAGACTCAGCCGGCTGTGCGAGCGGCTCGAGCTGCCCGTCGTTGCTTGGCATGGTGATGTGGCAGCAAGCAAGAAACAACGGTTTCTGAAATCGCCTGAGGGCATCTTGCTGATCACTCCGGAGTCGCTCGAGGCACTGTTCGTAAACAGGGGCTCTAGCCTGACGGGAGTCTTTCAAAACCTTCGCTATATCGTCGTGGATGAGCTTCACGCATTCATCGGCAGCGAACGCGGTAAACAGCTGCAGTCACTCATGCAGCGGGTAGAAATCGTGACAGGCAAAGCGCTTCCGCGAGTGGGCCTGTCAGCGACATTGGGTGAAATGTCCCTGGCGCGCATGTTCCTCAGGCCATCTCACCCCAATGACATCACCGTCATTGAATCCAAATCTTCAGGCCAAGAACTCCAGGTACAAGTGCGTGGTTACATTGAACGCCCAATGCAGGAGGTTGTATCGACGTACACCGGTCAGCCGAGTTCGAGTGACGATCACACAGCCTCGGCTAAAGACGAGACGCAAGAAGATCTATCCGGCTCCAAGGCGGCGATTGCAGGCCATCTGTACAAAGTGCTCAGAGGGCACAACAACCTGATTTTTCCCAACAGGCGGCAGGAGGTTGAGTGGTTCGCCGATCGGCTCCGCTCGTTGTGTGAACATGATGGTGTGCCTAACGAATTTTGGCCCCACCATGGCAGCCTATCCAAAGAGCTTCGAGAGGACGCAGAACGCGCCCTGAAAGCAGGCGATCCACCCGCCTCCGCCGTGTGCACGACCACCCTTGAGCTCGGCATAGACATTGGCAATATCAGGACAGTCGCTCAGATAGGCAGTCCGCCTTCAGTGGCAAGTCTAAGGCAGCGTCTCGGTCGTTCAGGCCGGCGCCCTGGTGAACCTGCAACGCTGAGAGCGTATTGCCGCGAGCGCCCTTTAACAGATCAATCTGACCTCTCTGACCAGCTGCGAGAAGGCCTGGTGCAGACGATTGCCATGATTCGTTTGCTGGTGTCCGGTTGGTTTGAGCCTCCCAGGTCGCAAGGCATGCACGCTTCGACGCTGGTACAGCAATGCCTGTCTTCTATTGCTCAACTCGGCGGGGCTTCAGCTGCTCAGCTATGGAACATCCTGATTGCTAGTGGCAGTTTTGCGAGCGTTTCGAAGTCAGATCTGATGTCACTACTCAAAGGCATGGGTGAGAAAGAGCTGATTGTCCAGGACAGCTCGGGCCTTTTGCTTCCAGGGGAGCTTGGCGAGCGCCTGATCAACCATTACGAATTCTACACCGCGTTCACAAGCGATGAGGAATTTCGCTTGCTCAGGGATGGCAAGCCACTGGGGTCGTTGCCCATCAGTCGCCCACTTTCCAAAGGCCAGCGCATCATATTCGGCGGTCGTCGCTGGCAAGTTCAGGACATCGACCTAGAAGCCAAGGTGATTGTGGTGACCCCGGCGCGTGGTGGCGAACCTCCGCAATTCGATGGGTTGAGCGCACAGGTGCACGACCGTGTTCGCCTCGAAATGCGAAATGTACTCATGGAAACGCCGCCCTGCCCCTTCTTGGACAAGCAGGCTCAAGCCCTCCTTCTGGAAGCCCGACAAACCTTCCACGCACTGGGTCTGAGCACCAAGTCGATTACAGGCTCATCCAGTGTTAGCCACCTGCTGACCTGGCAGGGAGACTACACCAATGACGCCTTGGCCCTTTTGCTTCGGCATGTGGGCATTCAGTGCGAAAACTCCGGACTCTCCCTGGAAATTGCCTTCGGAGAGCAAGATTGTTTGAAGGCGCTGCACATTGTCGGACAATTGGATGTGGCAGACCCCGGGCCCATTCTCGAAGATGTCGAGAACATGATCAGGGAAAAATGGGATTGGGCCCTACCCCGCCCTCTGCTGATGAAATCCTATGCTTCCAGCCATCTCAACCTGCAGCGAGCAGTTGAGGTTGCACGTGAGCTGAGTGATCGTCGCTAGAGTTCGCACGATTAGCGATGTGTTCAGGAACTTACGTACAAAAAAGGCCCTATCCATCGCTGGCGGGCCTTGAGGTGATGTGCCACCAAGCTAGTGGAGTCAGGCGTTCAGCTTCTCAACGCGCTTACGCAACGTGGTCAGCTCTCGACTCTTGCCAAACTTCTCCGTGATCGCCAAGAAATCATCATCTGCTAATGAGGCAGGATCGACGGTCTTCAGAACCGCCGAAGTTCCGAGCTGATGTGCCACAGTCGCGAGCTGGCCTTTGGTGGACATGGAGGGGCATCGTGGAAGATGTTTGAGCAGTATCTCGGCGATGTTGTGACGCTCGCTCTGGCTGCTAAAGCGCCCAGGCAGAGCCTTGAGCTCCTCTAGCACGGCGCTTGCTGTTTGCGGCGAATCCGGGATTTCCAGTAGTGGCAATGCGACCTTGAGCAACTCCATGCCGTCGGGCTTAATGCCTGGAGAGATGATTTGCCGCCACAACCGGCGGCGCCCATCATCTGTAGCGGCATCCACGATCGCTCGCTTGAGCGTCGGGTAGGCCTTGGTGCCGAGACACGTCGACCATAGCGTGAGGCACTGATCTGTGGCCTCCGCATCCCCAGCCTGAGCTTTGTTCAATATCGAGGACGTCGCTGCGAGCTGCTCTTCGGCACTCAGCCTGGCCGCAAGATTGCGCCACACCGCTGCCAAGCGAGCCACTTCCTGGTCATTGCCCCACTGAATGGCATTAGGCAGCGCGGCCACCTGGACGCCAGTAAATGTGGCTTTGCTGTTTGCCAGGAACCACTCAGCTTCAACAGGATGGGTTTGCCAAGCAGTGCATGACAGTGCTGTCAAGGCGTTCTGTTGAGCGGGATCGACGAGCCCATCATCGATCAGCGATTGCAGCGATCGCAGCACGCCCGCCTTAGCTTGTGCTGGGTATGAGGTCATCGTAGAGATGGCATCAGTGAAGATTGTCTGAGGCACATATCCAGGCGCATTTTCCGCAGTCGGCCAAGTCAAAGCGAAGAATTGGTGGAGAAGATTGAGCATTGCAGGGTAGCTGTTGCCTGTACGGAAGGTTTCCCGCAGACAGATACCAACGGTACTTGGCTCTGCGTAGTGGTAGACCTGGGTGAGGCCCGGTAAAAGTGCTTTGAGGTCTGCCTCGTCTCTGGAAAGCATAGAAGGCAAGCGGCTCATGACCGCATTCAAATGCGCCTGCAGTTCCGGCTCCTTCCAGCAGCGCCCAGGAATTTTCGATGCAGCTATTGGGTAAACCTGACTGAAGCGCTCGGACAGCGGAGAAGCTGACGAGCCGCTTTCAAGTTGGTTGGCTATCGAAGCTTTAACTGCCGCAGGCAGTCGATCATACGACCTGAACATCGCTGCGCAGCACAGCAAAGGAAGATCCTTGCTCAGCGACTGAGCCCAGGACTCAGCCACACTTGCCAGCAAAATGTTATCCCGCTGAATGATCCCCTCGTACACCGAGACAGCGTCGGCCTCATAGTCGTCAACTGGCAAGTCTTTAGCTAGAGCTACCAAGGACTCCCGGGCTTCGTCGTCCAACTCCTCAAAGCGACTGCTAGCGCTCTGCATTACCCACTTCAAACCACGGTCGAAGTCAGTTTCAGAGTCTGGCTGCTCGATCAGCAGCTTAGCTACCGTTTCAAGGCACGATGACAATGCCTCACTGCTCATCAACTTCTGGTGCTGCTCAATCACAGCGAATGCACGGCTTTTCAGGGTACCGTCCGGAAGCATCAGATAGCTCTCGACCAGCTCCCACAAGTCTTTCCTGCTCTCCTCTCCAGCCTGAGCCAACGTTTCAAACAGCTCGGCTACGCGAGGCCCCACGCGCTCCATGTCGATCTCCTGGCTACGCCCGGACTCGACTTCGTTACCCAAGAGGTTGAGGTATTCCGTACCCAGGGCTTTCATGAGCATGGTTTCGTGATCGCTGATCCAGGACTCCAGCGTACTGAACGGGAACGAATAGGCTTTGCCGCCCACGGTGATGCTGCGCTCTTCAAGCCACTTAACGAACTTGCGATCTTGTCCCGGAGCAAGTCCGTGCTCTTCTCGTACAGCCAAGACAACCTCCGTGGCCTTCTCTGCCATTGACTTGGCATCATCCAGGCTTGGGGTCTGCATATTCGCGAGGGTCAACCCGAACGGTTGACCGGTGGTGCAGAGATCATCGACCAGAGCCCCTGCGACCTGACGCTGATCCTCCCGACTGGCGCTCACCAGCACTGCGGCAACCTTCGAGATGCCTACCATGGATCTAAGGGTGCTCGAACCAGCCAACTCGGTGCACAGCGGGCCAAGAACCAGGCGCTTGGTTCGTTCAGGCAGATCATTGATCAAGCTCGCAATGACCCGCAAAGCATTGTGACGACGACCCACAGTTTCCAGGTGAAGATCGCTGATCATCTGGTGCAGAAGGTGCGCCTGGTCATCGTTGAGTACGACCTTGTCGGCACGCGGCGAAAGGTGTTCGATTACCCCTCTCACATCACCCGACATCAACAGACCATAAATAACGTTGGTACCGGCGCCGAACTTGCGACTGATAGGGTCTTCCGACAGCAGCAGCAGGCTCTGTAAAGAATCCGGCCACCGGATGCCGACCAGGCTCGACAGAAACTGTCGAAGCTCCCTGCAGTTTTCGCGAATTTTGGTGGTACCGCCCCCTTGGCCGTCATCGTCAAAGATCACGTATCGTTTGACCAGCAGTGGTCGCAGGTCTGCCGGGAACTCGAGGACGGACATCTCATGTACCAGTATCGACGTCAGTCGCCCTAGCAACTGCGGATCATCCTGAAGATCCCGATAGAAGTCAGGGAAGCTGACCTTCGCGGCGCTCAGGGCTGCTAGGGAAACGGGATGGCCTGTAACTGCTTCATGGTGTAGCCCACCAGGACGCTCGCTGATATCGCCCTCACGCTCGCGTCGTCTTGCCAACCACCAGGACTGAGCGAATGCGTTGACGATCTGCAGTGCATTACGTGGGTCAACCACGTTCACGTGGATCATGCGATCAATCAGTTGCTCCGGGCTCGTACCGCGGCCCTTCAAGTCAGTGACGATCTCTTCAAAACTCGAGAGGTGACTCAATGCGAATTGACGCATATCGCTGCGCGGTGGTGGGGGGATCTCCAATCGGAACTGGAAGATGCGATCTAGGTATCGCCGTGCGTCTTTGTGAGTGAAAACCGTACCTGGCTGCTCAGGGTTGTTACTTCGCCCCCTGGCGAGTGCATCCGCGACCTTGGCTTCATCACAGGAAATCACGAACACCAGACCGAGCCCTTCTGGCAGCTTTTCAGCCGGTATTTCCATGAAGGCCCTGACGGCATCGAGCCCCAGTACCATTTCCTCAGCAGATAGCCGATCAAGATCATCCACGAAGATTACAAGCCGTTCGCAAGTGTTTGGCTTGCTCAGGATGCCTTTGGTTGTGCCTTTGAAGACCTTGAGCTGAGCCAGAAGCATTTCTTCGTACTGCTCTGCGCTGGCACTTGGCAACGAGACCTTGGTGATGGATCTGAAACTGTCGATTTTTGAAGGTTTGAGTTGCTTGAGTAGGTAGCTGTATGCCCCGCCGATGACAAACGATAAGGCGCTCTGCGCGAAAGTACCGTCCGCGGGTAAAATTCTCAGACCCGCCCAGATGAAAAATAGAAGCCCTGCCATAGCGACGAAGAATGCAGGAAGCGGCATAGACCACGCACGCCACAGCTGGATAGTGTATTCACGCCAGCCTTTCCACTGCTGCTCGACCTGGGTCACATTGCGAAAGAGCCTGTCGTGCAGCGCATTCTCGTCTCCGTCAAGCTCCAAAAATACGTGGCGCAGCAGTGCCCGCTTGATGTCCTGGTCTTTGCCACCAAAACGCCAAGCATTGAACGTGATACTTTTGTAGCGATCTTTGCGGCTGACACGCCGCTCATTGAGGGTGGCATCGTCCTCCAACCCCCTCGTGTACAGCTCCTTGATCGAGCTCTTACCGGTACCCCATCCGCCGAGCAAGCCAATGCTGAATGGAGGTTTGTGATGCTCCGACTCAACCAAACTCCGCAAAGCCTGGGCGAAATGTCGATGCCCGAAAGCATCCTTCTCTTCACTGCCTATCTGCCGGTCTAGCACTGCCGGCATCGAACCAAGGGGGTCATGCATACGTCGTGTTCCTTCATCAACGGGCGCGGCCTATGGCCAGCATCAGGCGAGGTTACTGGAACGGGAATGCGAACTCTAGCCGTCGCAGCAGACACCAGCGTGGTGGACTGAGTGGCGTAACTGAGGGTTCCCCGTGGGTCTTGCCCGGGATGTGGCGAATGCACTGCAGCCGTATTAGCGTCCAGACATCATTCCGTGAGGCAAAAAAAGAGGGCGTTCTAGAAGAAGGCCCTCAAAAACAGCGCCTAACGCTGTCTGGTGAGATCAGCAGGGTTAAACCCAATTAGCACCAGTCACTTTCTGGATGGAGAAAGTGAGAATTTCGATCAGAGTGTCGACGTCAGCTTTGGTGTAGTTCAGCGACGGTGCGAACCCAAGGATGTCGTCAGCAAACGCGCGGAACACCAGCCCCTCCGAAAACGCATGAGCCAGGATTTTTGGCCCAACTTCAGGTTGGCGTCCGGTTTGGCCCTGGTCTGCTTGTCCGCAACGAGTTCCAAGCCCGCCAGCATGCCCTGCCCCCGAACCTGACCAACAATATCCAGGTTTTCCAGGGTGCGCAGTCTGGACTGGAAATATTCCCCGACGTCCGTGCCGTTCTTTAGAAGACCGTTTTCGTACAGATCCAGCGTTGCGTTGGCGATCGCGGCGCTGACAGGGTGACCTGCGTAGGTTTGCCCATGACCGAATGGCGTACCGTCGGAGCCAGCCTCTGCGATCGCCGCATACATCTGCTCGGAGATGAGAGTCGCCCCCATCGGTGCATAACCTGAAGTTAGCCCTTTAGCCAGCGTCATCAAGTCAGGGCTTACACCTTCGTGCTCGCACGCAAACATCGGCCCGGTGCGACCGAAGCCCGTGATGACTTCATCTACGATAAGCAGGATGCCCAGCCTGTCACATGCCGCACGCATCGCCTTTAAATATCCGGCGGGTGGAACAATCACCCCACCAGATCCAATGATCGGCTCGCAAATGAATGCAGCGACTTTTTCAGGCCCGATTTCCAGCACCTTGCTCTCAAGCGCCGCAACCGTCGCCTGCAAGATGGCGGCCTCAGCCGGGCCCGCGCTATGACGGTAAGGATAAGGAGCCTCGATGTGATGCTGAGTCGGCGCCGGCACATCGAAATAACGGTGGAAGACCGGAAGTGCAGTCAAACCGCTACCGATGGCTGACGAACCATGGTAGCCGCGCTGCACAGCGATGAAGTGCTTCTTCTCTGGTCGACCAATGGCGTTGAAGTAATAGCGGACTGTCCGGATGGCCGTGTCGACCGCGTCAGATCCACCTTGGCCGAAAATGACATGATTCAATCCTGGCGGGGCCAGCCTTGCCAGACGATCAGCAAGCTCAATCGCAGGCTCACTACCAAATCCGAAGTAACCAGTCGCATAGGGCAGATCTTCAAGCTGCTTTCTTGCCGCTTCGACGATGCTCTGCTGTCCGTACCCAGCGTTTACACACCACAGACCTGAAAACGCATCTTGGACGCGATGTCCGTTGACATCGATCAGGTGAATAGCTCCTGATTTTCAGAGCCGACATGATGCCCACTGCACCAGGCTCACCCCTCCATACGTCCACGCGCCAAAACGCAGCGTGCTTACTCATTCGTCCATTCGGACTGCGATGTGCGCCGGTGGCACCCCCCCGCCGCGGTATTTTCCTTGGCCATGCGTGTGAGGCTGGCCTTACCAATTGAGATGTCAGAATGATATCTCACAATCAGCACTATATTGCATAGAGCGGGAGCCATCAACGTGGCTTCATCCTCGTTTTTAGCGAGGATGCTCAATGTCACTCATGCCGGCACTAGCCGCCTTGGTGCGCGTGATTAGACATGCCAAGGGGCTGACGCAAGAGCAGATGTCCGGCTCAGTCGAAGCGCGTCATTTGCACAATATTGAAAATGCCCGCTCCAGCATCACGATTGATCGCCTTGAAGCAGTGGCTGCCAAGCTGGAGGTCGATCCCGCCACGCTCATTCTCCTAGCATCTGCGCTTAGTAAAGGGATGAGCGATGAGCAACTGCTGGAAGTTATCCAACAGGAATGCCAAGGCCTCAACAACCTCGGGGCACTCGAGCGCATTGCTGATCACTACCAAGAGGGCAAGGTCACCCGGGTGCGACCAGGGAAGCAGATTGATCCCCAGAAGCTGGCAGCCATTCGACTTGCCAAGGCCGCGGGAGAATCACAAGCCTCAGTCAGCGCACGCCTTGGAGTACCTAAGTCAACGGTAGGCCGACTCTGGCATTACCCTGAAGACTAAACCGTCTCAGCCCTTCATCCTCGAGATGAGCCTAGACTTCGATGGTGAGGTCAGCTGAGAAGCCTGTACGTTCTCCTGGATAACCACGCGGGTTCGACACTAGTCGGCACCCCGTCACGACTGTGTCTACCGCGTAATGGGTGTGACCATAAATCCATACGTCAGCTTGGGCCACGAGGTCATGCCACTGGTTGAAGTATGCCGCGCCCAGATGACCTTCATGCCCCTCACCGGCAACGTCCTGGATTGGACAGTGATGAGTTATCACTATCGTCTTACCCACGAATGGTTTGGCGAGCTCACTGACGAGAAACTCACGAGCGGCAATGTTCCGCCCTATGAGGTCAACGGGTCGAAGCTTCCTGTAGCCCTCCCCTACCCTGATCCTCCTGAAGTCGCTCATCCACTCGGCACAGTCCCTCATGGCCGCCTTGTAATCGCCCGTAGACGTGTAATCTGTCCATGCCGTCGTAACCAAAAACCGTGTGCTACCTATGAAGAGAATCTGGTTGTCCATGACGTGCACATGCTCTGCTGCGGCTTCGCACATTTTGGCGAACGTATGATCGATGTGCCCCTTATAGAACTCGTGATTTCCGCACACGTAGATCAGTGGGCAGTCGAAGGTTTCGTTAGCCCAGGTTACCCCTCTACCACGCACCGAGATGTCGCCAGCAAGGACAACCAAATCCGCATCAACCTGTGGCGGTTCAAAGCTCATGAACTCGATATGCAAATCTGAGTAGATCAAAATTTTCATCAGCTCACGTGTTCTCCGAGCGGCATTTTAGAGATCGCTCGTTCACAGCTTTAGGGGAGCCGTGAGGTTTGAGCAATAAGCCCTGCCGTGCTCCGACACGCTGCATTGGCGAGCGCAGCGGCGGCAGGTTGATATATGAAGCTGCGCCCAGCCGGGCCGTCCATCACAACCCAAAACTGCCGGCCTCTCAGACATACGACTGTTGCTCGTAGCCGGTCACCAGGTCGTTGCCTGGCGAGATCGCATCATGGCTATCGAACACTTCGAAGTGACCTTAGAGGAAGGTATGAAGGCTTCCTTCTCCTTCCATCTCTTCGCGCTAAGGATCTGGCAGCAACACGTCGGGCAACAGTTACAGCCGGACAATCCAAACCGTTTGGAAGGTCTCTGGCGTGGTCACCGAACAACCAGCGTGCGCGCACCTCGAAATTGACGATTTAGCTATAAATTGAACGGACTGATCGGGCGCTGGCGTTGCTGGCTGCTGCGGAGTTCCAGATGTGCCTAGCATCGATCAAGACCATTAAATCCCAAAAAGATGAATATATACATTTGAGCGAGAGCACGCAAACGCGGCATACCCTCCCTTTTATCAGGGCGGACAAAATGAACCTGCGTGAAGCCTATGCAGCAGTGCTGCAGCTGCTGAGAGATCAGCAACAGCTGTCGCAATACGATGTCGCCAGTGGGGTGACCCAATCGCATATCAGCCGAATCGAAGGCTGTCAGTCCAACCCGACGCTGGAAACAAGTCGAGAGCTGGCGAAAGCCTTGAGCTTGCATCCAGTGGCACTGCTGGCCCTGGTACATGCTGCAGATGAACGAAAGACGCCAAGGGAGATACTCGACCAGGTGCACGCAGAGCTCCAACGCTTGGAAATGCTTGATGCCCCTCTTCCTCAGTCGCCTACCAAGAAGGCGCATCCTCGAACCCGCAGCGCAGAGGAAAATTTGCTGAAGGTGCGTGCACTCAAGGCTGAAGGTAAGACCCAGGCTGAAGTGATCACACTACTGGGTATTCCTCGATCCACTGTGAGCCGCTACTGGCGCAAGGAGTGATGCCTCCCAGAGCATCTCCTCAAGCGTGCTGCCTTTCGAGCTCCGTGTAGAGTATCAGCTCATTGCTTGACGGCTCGGCACCGATTAATCATCAGTAGAGCACGGCCCAAACCTCACGATTAGATTGAGTGGCCCCATGCTTGATCCTTGGATAATCTCAGGACGCTTGCAGCCAGCGCCGGTCGCTTTTCTAATGAGATCAGAACGCTCATAACTCAAAAAAAGTGACGCGAGGCTGGGCAGCAGCCGGTCGACGCACGAGGTAGGTCGGCGATCATGGCGCTTGTTGAGAGCACTGTTTGGGTGTGATCTTGCCATTGAGCAGCATATCGATAGGCAATGGCAGCATTGCTTTGAATCTCATGCCATTGAGGCAGGTGCAGCGGTGACCGCTGCGGCAATCTCAGCCAGCCATTCACCGTCATCTCCTCTTTTTTCCTGCTGAAGATAGCTACGCCCCAAGTCCGTCACCGCGGTGTGCGTCATTCGAAACTCGAGCACGTCGGCGCCCGCCAACAAGTCGAAGATCTCTTCGTCTTGCGCACGGCTAATAACCACTTGGGCCGCTGGATGCGAATAGATCTCATCGGCAGCAGCTCTGGCCTGCTCAAAACTTTCAAAGAACTCAAAAATACGCACCTCGCCAAACTCATGCTCGGCACGGATCAGTTCCGGTACGCCTGGCTCCCCCACATAGAATATCTCCCGGCTCTTGAAGCCAAGCACGTGTGGGTGTTGTGGGCCGCGCCGAATCAGCCAAACACCTTTTGGGCCCCGCGAACTGCTGTGTGGAACCAGCATCAGCTGGCGCGTCTTCACGTTATCAAAATGGCGTAGTGTGAGAGCTGGAGTGCCAATATGGATGAGCGTGCTACCACATCGCAGAGTCGCCCGCTCACCAATTGCCTCACTCCAGATCCTATGGGGCTCGGTCTTTGTCGCCACACGCCAGATGGCTGGAACGAGCGCCCGACTTTTCGCTGTCATGTCTTTCGCGAACTCCACGAGCCATGCGTCTGAGTCGGGCAGCCCGGTTTCTGGAATCGGACTGCTCATTTCTTCGTCGAGGGCATAGAACTTCCACTCAAGCGTACGCTGCTGGTAGCCCAGCACAGTTTGCTCCAGCGCGTCGTTGTGAATGCGCAGTTGCTCAGGGCGTAGCGGAATACAGTCTGAATCGCGCGAGGCCCGACCTGCCTCAGGATCCGGCCTTATCTCATCAATCCTCGACAACCACAGCTGCTCTTCTCCGTCGGCCTCAGACCAAATGAGCACTGCATCATCGAAGCCAACACCAGAGCTGTTTTCCTGGGGATCTCCGTCAAAAAAGCTCACACCTCTAGGACTACCGAAAAATGCCCGCGGGTAGACATGAGGTTTCGGCTTGGCCCCTGAGACCTTGGTGTATCTGACCACTACATCCAGGTCGCCACACATCAAAGCTCCGCGTGCATAAGAGCCGACTACCCATAGCTCATTCACAGTCAGTCGACAGGCAGCCGGCTTGTCGTAAATCTTGTACTCGATATCGCGCGTCGAGACGTTGTCGAGCGACTCGCAAATTCGGATCAACTGCTTAGTCAGGCGCTCCCTCGGGTACCGCGTTTCCTGTGTGTTCACCGAACCAACCTCTCAACAAAGGTGATCAGGGTGCCGGGGGTTGTGCCCGGTGGCAAGGGCGCCGTAAGGTCCTTCACTGACCAATACAGGCCAACACTTGGATGTGACATGGCTTTTAGCTATCGTGGCCAATCTCACGGTAGAGAAAGCCTGAAAAGCGGAATGACGTCACCAACAATGGAAGCATCAAAGCTCAGCACCTTCGCCAAGGGCGAGCTTTTTGAGCAGAAGGTGTTTGATCACCTGTCCCGTGAGCTCGAGGCCGGCAACCTCCTGTTCTCTCCGCAATTCAGCACAATCCATCGTAAGAAGAAGTACTTCTCCCGGGATCGCGACGATTTTATCGTGTTCGATATTGCCATCGAAGCCAGGCACCCTGGCTTCGAACAGCCCTCGATGATCATGTTGATCGAGTGCAAGCACTACGACGGCTCCATTCCAATCAACGACGTCGAGGAATTCAGCGCCAAGATCAGTCAGGTCACTGGTCACAACGCCAAGGGGATGTTCGTCTCAGCAAGTGCGTTCCAATCCGGCGCAATGAATTTTGCCAAGAACAAGGGCATGGCCGTGGTTCGGTGGCTGGATGAGGACAGGTTCAAATGGGAACTCGCGCGCCCATTGCTGATAGGAGTGGTGAATGCCTCTTCACGAAGAAGTCACGCGATCAGGCACGCCCTGATCGAGCCGTTGTACCAACCGACAGTATTCAGCACCTATGCTGCCACCCCTGATGGGTATACGAATACCTGGGAAGGGGTATTCCAGGGTTTGTTCTTCGATGACAGTAGTCAAAGCTCCGCTGATTTGAGGACGCTGCTTCGGAATACACCCAGAGAGAGGCAACGAGTCGCTTTCCTGTCGATGCTTCAAATCGAAGAGCGCGTGCAAGAGATACTCTGCCGTATCCACTACAGCGATGGGATCGTTGATCTGCGCAAGCTCGCTGATCATGAGCTCTGCAGCAGCGGTCTGGAGGTGGTATTCAGCGGTGCCTCGAAATCTGCCCTGGGAGGCATATCGTTCAGCCCGCCAAGGATCCAGATCTTCGCTGATCACCAGGATGCTCCTATGGCCAGATTTACGTTGGCTCACGAGCTGGGTCATTACTACCTAGGTCACGGCAAATACATGAAGCGAGAAGAGGTTCAGGCAGGCGACCTCGAGTCTCATCACAGTGTCAGAATGCCGAGAGGAGATGTCGAGCGGCTGGAGTGGCAGGCGAATGCCTTCGCCTCATTTCTGCTCATGCCGACAAGAGCCTTTCTCCAACGCCTGGCGCTATTGGCGGTGATCTATGACATTCGCAACCGAGGGCACGGGCTCCTCTACCTGGATAACCAGGGCGTCAACTACCGAAACTATCGGTTGGTGACAGACAATTTGAGCCACCATTTCAACGTATCCAAGACCGCAGTCCGCCTGCGTTTGCTCAGCTTGGGACTACTGGTTGACGCCAGCAGCTTTAGCAAACGCGCACGCTCGTTTGCCGAGATTGTCAGCCAGCGTCCAGGGTGCTAGTCTGCGCGCTCAGGTACTCGGTAGGTGCCTGCAGTCCACACCAGCGAAGCTTTAGCACTATCGTGACAGTTGATACATCCAGACCTGAGATCCATTCAGGTTGCCTTGTAGTGGACGCCAGGCCAGCCCTCGCGAGAGCTGAAAATTGCAAGTCACCTATACCCACATCAAGCAAGTCAAACGCGCCGCCAAGGCACTGAAAGACTCCTATCCGACTTTGAAACTCGGTCAGCGACAAGATTTGGCTGCCGTGCAAGTGCTGGGCGTCAGAAACTATCATGAAGCTGTGCGACGCTATGATTCGTGGCTAATGCTCCACGTGGATGTGTCACAGGATCGTTACGGCACAAGCAAGTGCACCCTCTGCGACTTCAGCTTCGCCGCCGACCTCAAAGAAGATCGCGAAGCACACCAGGTGGTACATGAGCGTTTTCATGAGGCCGTAGAAGCACTGGGCTATTGCCCCGCCATCCACCTGCAGCGAGAACGGTTGAAAGATGAGGGAAGCAAAAAGGCGTTCTCAACTGAAGGCTTGGAGACGCAGATCAATGGCGCCCTCATGGTGTTTCGCGGCTGGTTCGATCGCTCTCTTTGCAACGCGATCTACGATGAATACTGGCGTAAGCACCCGACATTCGACCTGTATGTATCCATGATCTTGGACAGTCTGGGGGATATGTACAAGGAGCTGAAACCTTTACTCAAGATGAGGTACGGGTATCGTCCAGGCGAGATCAAGCCGGGGCAGACGAATTGGTATCCGGGGCGCTAGTTGTAAAATGGGCCCTACCCCGGTAGGGCCCTCTCCATGCTCTTTCCCAGCGCAAGGCTTTATTGATCATCTCGGAAGATTCACGACACTTGTAATCCATACAACACGGCAATGGATCCCTTCTGAACATTTTCCGGTTCAAGCCCTGTCTTGCCAACGACGTCCCGTATCGGTTGCGCTCCATCGAGACGACGCGTTCACCTGGATGCTGAACTCCAGCGCCTCCCGCCCAAGGAGTAACAACGTCTTATGCCTGTTTTCTTCGCTCGGTCGACGGGGGCCATCTGGATCCCAGCGTGTCCAGGTATCGAAATAAGGTTTATCTCTCTCTTCAATGATGTCAGGCCTAAGCCGTACGATCTCAGAGGGGGCTGGCCGGGCCGGCGTGGCCTGGGTCGGAATGGCACCGTTGAGTTGTTCAAGGAAAACACTGGGGATCAAGCGTTGCCCCGTTGCGCCATCTACACGCAGCACTTCCAGCAAGCTGCCATACATGTCGCCCAGATAGTCTCGGATTAGGTAACCTTTTCGCACATCAAACCGAAAAAATCTTGGCGCACCACCTCTGGAGGTCATCGCAAGAACGAAAGGATCATCGCGTGTCGAAAACAGGCAATCAAAGCTAGCGGCCCCCACGTTGATCCGAAACTGCTGCATGTCCGACCGGATCGCGATCATGCTTTGATGAAGAGCCCTCAACGACGTCATGTGCATAGACTGCATTCCCTTCTTACTGGCGTGACTTGTCGCACAGCTCCAGCTGCGCGATCTTGAAGGCACAATCATGGCTAGGCTGAGCCTATGAGACAAGCGAACTCTTGATGGCCCGTCTTTACATCGCACCTACTCAACCCGCATTGGCCGAAAGTCCTCAATGGCCACACTGACCCTTTCAATCGTCAGCACAGTCTCTCCTGAGCAGGATCTACGTAGTGAGTGACGAGCGCGTTCTTGCTCTCAGGCTGACTATCTCTGCTTCACCCCTGCGGCTTAGCCTCAAGCCTTAAAGGAGTACAAATGTACTCCACTTTCACAACCTGGAAACGTTCTGTCCTTCATTCTCTGGAGAACCGTCATGACCATGATTTCAGGCGACCCAACGACGCAACTGGCCTTTTCCATGTCCGAGAACCAGGGGGTGTATGCAGTGCTCCTTGGATCCGGGGTATCACGTGCCGCCGGCATACCCACCGGCTGGGAAATCACGATGGAGCTGGTCAGACGCTTAGGCAGAGCCTCGGGGGCGAAAGAGCAGACTGATTGGCTGGCGTGGTACGTCCAGCAGACCGGCCACCACCCCAGTTACTCGGCGCTGCTTGAAGCGCTGGCTACAACCCAAACTGAGCGACGATCCATTATCCAGGGGTTTCTGGAGCCAAGCGAGCAAGACTTGGAAAATGGCCTGAAAATACCAACAGCAGCCCACCGGGCCGTAGCTGACATGGTGAAGGCAGGTCATATACGAGTGATCGTTACCACTAACTTTGATCGGCTGATGGAAAGCGCGTTACGAGACCTCGGCATTGAACCCACCGTCGTCAGCAACCTGGACAGCCTCCTAGGTGCCGAGCCTCTGACTCACTCGCCCTGCTACCTCCTCAAAATCCATGGGGACTACAAGGACGCGCGGATACTCAACACCGACCTGGAACTAGGTGATTACCCACCGCAGTTCAACGCCCTCCTCGACCGCATCATCGATGAGTTTGGACTGGTCATTGCGGGCTGGTCAGGTGAATGGGATCACGCACTTCGGGCTGCTTTCGTACGAGCACCGAGCCGACGCTATCCAACCGTTTGGTTGTCACACGGGCACATGTCGACATGCGCTCAAGAGCTCGTAAGTCACCGCCGGGCAATGGTCGCCAACGGCGATGCAGACACCTTCTTCACCCAGCTGCAGATAAAGCTGGATACCATCCACCAGAGCAAAAAATCAAACCCAGTCGGCATTGAGCTTACGCTTGCGATGGCCAAACGCTTCATGGCCAAAACGGAGTATCGGATTCAGCTCGATGACCTAGTCAGCACTGAAACCCGTCGAGTGCTGGATCATCTCACCGCGGTCTTTGCTGCCGGGGAGCCAAACCCGCCACTGGCTTTCACAGAACTCGCCCAAGCACGTGAAGCTGCAACTGAACCGCTTGCTCGACTGGGAACCATCTTGGGGCGCTGGGGCAGCGGTGACGAGATCGACTCCATACTTGAAGCCATCAAGTCGCTGTACTTCTTAGCCCAACACTATCGGGGCGGTTCGTTCTACTGGCAGGGCGTCATGAGCTACCCTGCCGCGCTTGTGTTTTACGGTTATGGCCTGGGCTTGACCCGCGCCGGTCGATGGGACGGATTGTATAAACTCCTCAACACCCCGCTGGTGCATGACGGCTACGCAGAGCGCATCGGGGCAATTCTCGCGCCCTTCTTCATCGAGTCAGACTGCAGCAAAGGATGGGAAGAGCTTCCAGGTCAAAGTGAATGCAACACCCCACTCTGCAGCCGCGTGCTTGAGGTCTTGATGCCTCAGTGGGCAGCCGATTTCGCGGGCGTTCGAGAGTCGCAGGCGATCTACGATTATTTCGAGATAGCCTGCCTGCTCACCCACATAAGCGTGGCGGAGGTTAGCCGAGCAGAAATGAAGGAGCGCCTGAAGACAGGAAATTTCCACTACCTCGTCTCTGGCCGCATAAAGTGGAATGAGCAATCCAGAAAGCGGATAGCCACAGGGCTATCACTCGAGGAATACGGAGCCCCGCTGCTCCGAGCAGGATTCGCTCAGGGTGACAAGGAGTATCTGGATACGTTCATAGAAGGTCTCCAGCACCACATGGGATGATCCACTGCTTGGCTCATTGGACAGCCAAAGCACCTAGCGTGCACACCTTGTCGCAACCAGTCTCGAAACGCTTCGTTACCACGCCAGGCGACTGTGGACGCGAGAAGACGAGCGCGCTAGTGCAGCCCTGCGTTATCAGGCAGACAACATCGCAATTGTGGCTGGCGTACCGAACATCGAAGCACTCTACGAGCACTGCCTCCCTTGATGCCTGCTCAGTCAAATATTCACATCGTAAAACCGACAACAACGACAAGGCGCCTGCGACTGCTCTAGCTTCGTAGCGCAGCATAGAATGTGAGCTACCCGCTGAGCGGGTATCGGGGAACGTCTCCGCCACAAGATCAATCACCGACTCACTCACGGCCAATGCCAAGTAAAAATCAACATCAGCATCGCGGCTAACCTAAACAAGGCTTCCTGGATTTGGGTTGATCATGAGCGGCACAGGGGCACGCCAGCCTGGCGGGTGGGCCTCGCGGCATTAGATCGCGCACCGGAGTGTTTCCCCGCGGCTCCGAAGCCCGAAGCGTTGCTGGCTTCCCCGTGGCAACCACCGACCGGTTCGCCGCCCGAACGCTCGGCTACCCTAGCCGATTTTCAGCGCCCGACCTTTAATGAGATGACCGTGACCAACCGTAAGCAGCCCGTCCGCGCCGTTTTTCCGCGCAAAGCGGCTCGCAAGGAAGAACCGACAGCTCCAGACCTTTCTTCCTGCTTGTCCTACGCCCTGCTCATCCTGTACATCCTGGCCAGTGCGTCAGCGACGAAGGACTCCATGCTGCTCGTGCCGAGCAAAGGTATCCAGCTTCCGCTCGTGACCGTGACGGTCTCGGTGGTTGGGTTCTATGCACTGAGCCCCCTCCTTGTCCTGATCGGGCACCTGATAACCCTGCGCAGACTGCCCAAGGTGTACGCCGGCCTCAAGACCGCTAACACCAGTACGCCGCACGGCGCTCTTGATCTGGGCACAGACAAGCTGATGCTGGGCTGCCTCTTGATCGCTGGGCCCGCAACCCTGCTGTACATACTCGGTAAATTCACCGCCTACCAGAGCGCTCCCCTATTTATCATCCAGGTGGCGTGCCTGTATGGGGCCTGGCGTGCATCCCGGGTGAGGTACCAGGAGCTGCTAGCTAATCACGTCAACCGGTATGCTCAGCGCGTATTGCGTTGGACGCGCCGCCTTGGAACGTCTGTCTTGGCGGTATGGCTCCTCATCTGCATCGATGTCATCTTCATCCCTGCAAAATACTCCGTTGTCCTCTACCTGAAATCGCAGACGACACTTCTGAACAGCCAAGACGGCACAGTCGCCTGGGTGCCACACATTCAAATCGACCGAAGCGAGAAGCTGTGGGCTGGCCCGGCCACCACAAGCGACGCACTAGCCTCGTACTCAGGTGTTCCGGATAGCGAGAACTACTTCATGGCCCGCGAAGTGGGCATGGATTTGCGCTCCCGCCACCTTCGTTTCCTGGACATCAGCATGCAAGTAATACCCCGAATCTGGGCTCACGATGCTGACCTTTCGGGCGCGAATCTAACCCTTGCCCGCCTCTACGGCTCGGTGTTCGTAAACACATCCTTGGACGGAGCGAATTTCAGAGATGCTGAGCTGGATGGCTCGACGTTCCAGTTCATTGATCTGGACACCACAAGCTTCGTCAAGACCAGCATGAAGGGGTCTCTGTGGGACACCATCAAGATGACCGATGTATCGTTCGTTTTCGCAGACCTAGCGCTTGCGTCGTTCTATGGGGTTACCTTTGAAAACGTCGATTTCAAAATGACCTCGCTCCAGGCCACCTCATATTTCAGAACCAATGGAAAAAGGGTGAGTGTCATGCCGATGGAGCCATACCAGATACTGGATGCCTCGGAGTCAGTGGGATGGCCCAAGCAGCGCGAATCTCTTTTGAAAATCGACCCCAAGGCGGCACTTCAGGGCGTACGTCACCGGCTCTGCAAACCGAAGCTGGAACCCAGTTGGGGATTTGCTTGGAATATGTTCATCCAGACCCGAGTACTTTTTACTCGCATCGAACGAGAGTTGAACTCGGTGGTGCTGGATTTCTTGACGGTCGGAGATTGCAAAAACCTGCCTGACCAAGGGCTCAGGGAGTACACCGACGCCTTTAACGCTGAAATGAAAAAGCAAGCAAACCAGGTCGAATCACTAGCTCCGCCCGCTGGATCGGCCAGCGTCTTACCTATTCCACCTGGATTGATGAACCCTGACGCGAACAAGAGGGGTGGAGCCACGAAAAAACCTGCGGAGGGCTTAGTCCCTTCCGTTGGCCCTACTGGGCGGGAGCCATCCGGCGCCGAATAAAACCCTAGACCTCCCAGAGGCCAGTGCGCCACCATTGGCCTCAAGAGTGTTCCTTCGCAAGGATTCGCATGCAAAATTCCATTTCCTCTGTGCTTCAGATGTGGCTACTGGGCCCCCCTAAAGCTGAAATATTCACCAACTTGTACCTGTCAAGTCTTGGCTACGAACGACTTCAGAACGTTGCGCCACTGGGTGGCCCGGACGGTGGACGAGACCTTGAAAGCCTCGATGGTACGGTTGTTGTTGCATGCTATTTTCCTGTCAAAAAGCTCGAGTCATTCAAAAAAATCAAAAGCAAGTTCATGAGCGATATGAAAAAAGCTCATGCATGTGGCGCAGAGAAATTCATATTTGTTACGGGACAGATCCTGCAGCAAGCGGATAAGCGCAAACTAATTAAGCTTAGCACGATTCATTCAACAGAAATTCACGACTGTACTGACATATCAAATAGAGTCGCCGCACCTGAGTCCGGCTACCTAAGAGCTGAACTGGGCTTCCCAGATAACAAGGAATCACCCGAGAAAGATTTTTTCCGCAGACTATATAAAATTGTCGACTTCCCCCAGCTCATTGAGCTTTTCCACATTTCCCTACCCCCGAGAAAATTCCCAAGCGGTTTCATTTCCTTCTTTGATTCGGTTGAAAAATTCAACTACTCTGCCGAACCTGGTCTACTTGGCAAGCAGCTGAAAACCGCGTTCTGCAACTGGAGTAAGGCAGTTGAGAGATTTGATCAGCAAATCAATGACCCAGATCGTTTCGATAGCGTTGATGCACAACGAAGCTATGTGCTTATTAAATTGCCCTATGTTGCGTCTCAACGCATTGGCGCTGAAATCAAAGCCGCGTTTACAACTCTGCACCAGGAAACCAACGCACTCACTCGCCTTGTATCCGAAAAACACCGCATATCAATTCACCAGGGCCGCTGAGGGCATTGCCAAAAGGCCGATGTTCTCCGAGCAAGGAAGTACAGTACCTCAGATACTATAACCACGGATATGCGACTGGGCTTGAGTTAGAGCCTGACCAAGGGAAATGCTAAGACGTCACAACCACCCAGGAACACTGGATACTATGGCGGTAGCGGTAGGAATGGCAGACATGATGTTAGGTTGGACGGTATCGACCCGCGCCCTTTTCCAACCCGCTCGCCAGCTCATCGAGCGCATGACGCAAACATCGATCCTCCTTTACGTCGCCAGAACTGGGCTGCAACTGACGAGAGTGCCTGATGAGCGCTTGGAGATGCTTCACACTGAGCTCCAGCTCAATCAGCACGCGATCTTCAAATGAAAACCCCTCAACTCGATTGAAGAAAACAGGGACAACCCGGGTCTCAGTGAATCCCCCCTCTCTCGGTGAGCCTAATAAATATCCATAGCAAATATTGTCTTTAACTAGCACAACCATCAGCAGCCTATTAAGCTCGCGACGCCTACCCACAATCCAATCTTCGAGGAACCGTGGATAGCCGGTCACGCTAACAATATAGCTATCTAACTCTGCCATTGACGTAGGCCATACGACTTCCGACCAATCAGTACCAGCGGCAACGAGTACTAGCAAGCAATGCCCTTCCCTTAAGCTCGCAATGGTCTCATCGTTGTGGAAGGTAAAGGGTAACGGGTCGATTTCGTAATAAGGCACGAAAAATAGCGTGCCCTTCATTAGCTTACCGCCAGAAAAATTGGCTGCAATTCGAAATTCCGCTGCCCCATCAAACTGGGGAAGATCAACCCGACCAGAAGCAAATTCTGAGGTTTCTGCCACCTGTCGATACCTCAGACAGAAACGGCCCCACTCAGTATGTGCATCATTCATGTCGCCCTCCGGGATTGATGAGCGCATTGAATTCAATGGCATAGCGTTTAATGATGAAAATTTCGTTCCGGGGTTTACATAGGCTTAGGGCCATGAGCTAACCGCCCCCAGGGAAGATTCGTCTAACAGGCATATCCATGTTCAATGCGCTCGAGCACACCTTTTACTCTTCGATACCCAGTCTCATCGTATGCGCACTCCAATGCGGTGGCGCCACTGAAAAAAGTCCTAGGCTCCGATAACCAAATGTTGGCCTTGGCTTCGCTGCCAAACACCCGCTCAGCCTGACGTCGAATTAACTCCTCAAAACTCATTTCTGTTTTCATGAGGAATGATTTCCTAGCGGCTTGAGCGTTCGTTTCCTGGGCGAATGGCGCACTGATTGGATTCAGGCATTTTCCAAGGCCAGGAGTGCAGGAAGGCTCACATGTTTTCTTGTCCCTGGCCCAGCCAAGATGTAACTCGTATGCATGCTTTCAAAAGTGCAATCATCTAGTACACGCTGGAAGCTAGAGCGGATTGCACCTGCTCGGGAGCCTTCAACGCTGCTGTCGTACACCACGGTGCTGGCAAAGAGCACCGTTGGCTGTAGCCCTTTGGCGTTGAGATCATCTTCAACATCGCTTGGCACCATGATGTCTAGTAGGAGCCAGTCCCGTACGACATAAAACGGTCGGCCCTGATTATTTGCCCGTGCAGTCTCCACGATAAGCTCATCTGATTGGCCATCACCGTCCAAGGGGAGGCCGTGCTCGGATAAAAGGTCTGCTACCAACGCTGATTCCACTGTACCTACCTGATTCGTCTTAGCGCGCTACATCTTGCATCGCTTCGTTGCGGGATATTCCGGCCCTAGTGAAGGACGCCTTCGAACTGAGGGCTTCCACCTTCCAGCGCCCAGTCGCAGACGACGTAGACGCTTCCATTTCTCGTCTGAAACAGATGGTACGCACCATGCTCGATACGCCGCCTCAACACAGATGTACGGATTGTGGAACCATCTCGGAATCGACAGCGGCTCTCGCGATAGACAATGCCCACCAGACAATTGATTGACTGGTCGTACACAGCGCAGCAAAGGAAGCCCGTTATAGCGATGCCGAAATTTGTGGCCATCGCCCGCTCCACATTGGCAGGCACTGGCCCGGGCGGCGTCTCGATCGGCGACTGCTGGCTAACCAACAGCTCAAAATTGCTGGACATCACAGTGTACCCTTGAGAGTTAGCCGTATATTGAATAGGTAATCGGACACCAGCCTCAGCACTCTGTGAAAGACAAGCGCCAAGCAGGTGGCTGACAAGCCAGCCAATTCCCACAATGATGAATATATACATTTTAGTGAGATCACGCAAACGCGGCATACCGTCCGCTTTTATCAGGGCGGATGAAATGAGCCTGCGTGAAGCCTATGCAGCGGTTCTGCAACTGCTGAGAGACTAGCAGCAGCTATCTCAATACGATGTCGCCGGCGGGGTGACCCAATCGCAGGTCAGCCGCCTGGAAGGCCGTCAATCCAACCCCACACTTGAAACGAATCGAGCGCTCGCCAAGTCCTTGAGTGTGCATCCGCTGACCTTCTTGGCGCTCGTACATGCGTCAGATGAGCAGAAGACGCCTAGGGACATCCTCAATCTGGTACTAGAAGAACTCAAGGTTATGGAGCTTCTTGACGCACCTCTTCCCCTGGCGCCGGCAAAAAAAAGCGCATCCCCGTACTCGCAGCACCGAGGAGAACCTAAAGAAGGTTCGCGCGCTGAAAACCGAAGGTAAGACCCAGGTTGAGGTGATACAGCTGTTGGGCATCCCTCGTTCTACTGTCAGCCGTTACTGGCGCAAAGAATGATGTCTTTATTCAGTGTGTGGTGGGCATTGATGTCAGCTTCAAAATCAATGCTTCGGCGCTAGGTCGACCAGAGATAACTACTGATTGGCCATGCGGCCCTTTCTCAAAAAATTGAAAAGTAGTCGTCTGCTCGGTTCGCTCTATCGGGTGGATGAATGAGCCACCCGATTGACCGCTTGCGTGTTCGCATAGACAAACACTGTATGTCAAATCAACGACCGCTCTCCAAACGAAAGAGAGGGGTCGTTTGTCTGAAGGTTAGGTTTAGCGCCAAAAGCTTTTCACGGCGCTGAGGCTGCGGTGCTGGCAAATTTATCCAAGTCGCGCTTATTTCTCTCTTTCTACGTCGGAATGACGATCGATCTTGTCGTTATACCTTGGAATTTCTACTCCTTCAGGGAGATACCGGCGCCAATAGGCTTTTCGAAAAGGAAGGTTGGAACTTGAAAGGTCGCTGGTTACGAAGCTAAGCGAAGGGTAAAACTTAGGCTCTGATTCGACAATTGCGAATGTTTGACGGCCAGTGACATAACCATCCATAGAGAGTTCAGGTACGCCTTCAACGTTTCTTGTCTTCTGCTCAAACCTACTGCTTTCTTCGCGCCAAAGCATTTTTACATATTCGGAGTCCTCAGCGCGACTGAAGTATATCGAGTTGACAGCTTCATGAAGTTGAAGCTTATTGATCTGCGTAACATCATCATCGTTCGTGACGTCCAGTACAATACTCTTCGCGTCGCCAATTCGATAAACGGAAGCATCAAAAAATAACGCCAGAAAATCGGGGTTTAGAGGATAAAAAATCTGCAGCCCAACGTTAGCGTTGCCCAGTTTGCTGCACTTAAAATCACTAAGCGCGGGGTTAGTGTAGGCGATCGGGGAATCGCTGAAAATGAAAGGATGCGAAGTACAATTTTTGAGGATAATTAGCTGAAGATCTGCGACATCACTCTTATCGATCATCATCAGTTTGACAAACTGGGAGTCTCTGGGGTCGCTAAATGACTTGAAAAACATCCTCATCGCGTCATTGACGGCTTGGGTGGCCTCGGGTGAATGACCTGAGTCGTAGTTGTCCAGATCCTCAACCTGAGGTGCAAAAAAACCTTCATGAAATTCGTGAACTCCGTGTTCGGCCTTACGGTGACTCAGAGTCCGCTCCCGTTGAAACTGAGTGTTCTCCAGAAGAATTTCAATCTCTGCGGATGGAAGGTCGGCGACACCATCAGCTAGTGCTTTCAAAATACGCTTTCGATTCTCGAAGTACTTGGTGTCAAACTCTGTTATTTCATCTTCTCTTTCCGCATCGCCATAGAACCAAGCTGCGGATGATTGGCCGCTAAAAGAAACATGCGGTATGGAATTTCCGCTCTTTTTAAATAGGCCGCAAACGCTGGATCCATCTCTAGAGAATTCTTCAAAATAGCTCTCAGGCACATAGTGTTGATTTTTATTTCTATTAGGGTCTTTTCCGTTTTCCATCCAAAGCTGCTCCTTGAGTGATTGACCTGCGCCAGCAAAGAAGTGCGAGCACGGTGAATCTTGTCATGTCTTTAAAGACTTGGTGTAGGCCTGTAATTAGGCTTTGACAATATGTGTTTAACTTTGATTCTAATAATGATTCGGCGATTCGGCATGTCCGCTTATGCCCAACTTTCAAATTTATGAGTTGTACGCTTTGAACAACCGATCTGAGGCCAAATACACAGCGCCTCGTGCCCTGGAAAAAGCTACGTAGAGTTTGTTCCGAGCTTTAGCCACAGACTCCTGGAGCTTGCCCTCCTGATACTGCTTCCATGCCTTCGCGCCCAGCACGACGCAGACATCGTTGTAATGATCCTGCCTTTTGCTCGCTCCCCAATTCTGCGAGTGCCCCCCGTACTTGTAGTGCTGCTCGTAGAAGAGCTTCACCACGGTGGAGTCTCCATGCAGCCGATCCGCCATCTCTTGGCTCTCGACATTGACGATCTCGCTTAGCCTGTCTTCATGGGCATCCGTGTGATCTGAGTGAATCAATCTCTTCGTCCGAAAAAAGCTCATGCCATCTCCATGGAATCTGCCCCCTCCTGAGCAGGAAGAGGCACCACCCGCCTCGGCATGCGCCCAGACGACAATTGCGCATCAATTGCAGCCTGCAGGGCCGATGGCCACTTCCGCGTAGGGCTGGATGTGATGCTGTGGCCGGAGCATATCCGGAAAGGATGGCCAAGAGCCAGCAAACCACCCTGCGTGGCGCATTGGTCGGATTAGCAGTACATGAGCATCCCGTAGAAGCGACGCCGGGCTGCATTTTTGTTTGACACCCTTTCTAGGCGTCAGGCCTTACACAGATGAGTACATTTCTACTCAGGCTTGTTTTCAGCGGGTGAATCTGAGTCCGAGCCATTCATCCAGCATTTCACAAAATGCTTAGCTCGGTAGGTGGAACCATTTCCACCCGTGATACTGGCACGGTAGAATCACTCGCGGAGGGGGTGGGCTCTTCCTCTCGCGCAAGCGAGGGCGGTTCTGATAATAAACAGCTTCGGCTGTTGGGCTTCGGCCCGCTGATCCCATTAGGGATGTTCAACGGTACTCAAATCCTCCCACCCCTTCTCCCCTTTTCTATGGAGAGATGTGCGTGAAAAAGAACAACGTCTGGTTCACTTACAAGGCGCGAATTCAGGCCCATAAACGCCTAGAGTGGCTGGACTTTCACTCACAACTCTTACTGGTGTGGTATGCGATTCTTAGCACGGCCCTAGGGGTGCTAACCATACGGCACAGCACTGTACTGGGCCCCGACACTGATGTCATGGCGACCATTCTATCCGTCGCGCTGCTGGGCATCTCACTCGCGGTAGCAAATCGAGATTTCCGAGGTCGTGCGATGCTGATGCGTACGAACTATCTGGAGCTGCAGAAGCTTTATCGTGATTTGCCCAACGACTCATCTGAACCTGACGCCCCGAAGCCCACACCTGCGCAGGTAAACCGCTATGACGAGTTGCTCGCTGAGTCCGAAAATCATCGAGAGATCGACGATCGCATAGCGCGGGTGTTCGCAACTGGGCTTACCAGTCGTATGCCAACAGGTTTCGAGTACTTCAACGCAGTGTTCTGGCTGACGATGCGCTTTTTGATCACGACGATGCTTTATGCACTGCCTGTGGTAGTCGGGCTTTACTCGTTTTGGAACAAGCCATGAGCGCGGCCCTGAGTTTCAAAAAGCGCTTCAGCCGTGAGCACCTTTTGGAAATCTACACCGAGAAAATCAAGCAATCTGGTGCAATCGGGCTCGACCGTATGCGCCCGGCTAACCTCAACAAAATTCTGAGTGCGGAAATCGACCACATTCACGAAAAGGTTCACCAGGGTGAGTACCGCTTCACCGCCTACAAGGAGAAACTGATACTCAAAGGGGCCTCATCTCTTCCCAGGCAGATATCCATCCCCACGGCCCGAGACCGAATCGTTCTGCGCGCGCTCTGCAATTGCCTTACTGACGTTTTCCCCCTTGCGAAACTCACACTGCCTCAGACCGTCATCGACTCGCTGAAAAAAGCGCTCGACTCAGGCGCTTACGCTGAATACGCCAAAATCGATCTGAAAACGTTCTATCCATCCATTCCCCATGACCTTGTAGCCTCGGCAACAGAGAAAAAGATCAGAAAACCAGAGCTTCGCAAGCTGATCAGCAGCGCCCTCACCACGCCCACTGTGCCTGAATCCAGGGGAGGTAAAGATGCTGATCGCCCTACTATTGGCGTACCGCAGGGCCTGGCAATCTCCAACGTACTTGCAGAGATTGCCTTGCAAAGCATTGATGCCACCTTTGGATCAAGGCCGGGTATTTGGTACAAGCGCTACGTGGATGACATTCTGATCCTCGCGCCCGCAGGCTTGGCGCGCTCAACGGCAAACGAGCTGATTACCCAGCTAAAGGGGTTAAAGCTCAACCCTCATGACTTTGGGCCTGACTCGAAATCCAAAGTCGCGCCACTGACGGATCCCTTCAGCTTCTTGGGTTATCAGATTGAGAGCGGCAACGTACTGATACGTCACGAGAGCATCCTAAGATTCGAGGCATCGGTGGCCAAGATTTTCACCGCTTATCGTCACAAGTTGCTGACCGCCCGTAGCGTGGCAGATAAAGATCGTGCACTTGCCTATTGTCAATGGAAGCTCAACCTCAGGATCACCGGTTGTATTTTCAAGGGCAAGCGGCTCGGCTGGGCAGCCTACTTTTCGCAGATCACCTCGACTTTACAACTACGCTCCGTGAATCACACCATCAGGAAGCTGACCGATCGATTCTGTCCTGGCGGCGAGATTCGCCCAAAGTCGCTGATCAAGACCTATTACGAGCTTCAACGAGGCATGAAGGCAGGCGATGGGTACATTCCAAACCTTGACGCTCTCACGGTGCCCCAGAAACGCGAGAAACTCGCTATGTGGCTTGGCGCAGAAGCGGCAAAATTGAGCGATTCAGAGGTCGAACGCCGCTTTGAGATCAAAGCCAGTAAAGCGGTGCGGGAGCTGGAGGAAGATATTGCACAAACCTCCTGAAGCTGGAGTTTGGGCCCAGATCAATTCCTACTCTGAATTTGCTGGGGCTAGCAGTCACCCGCACAGTGGCTTGATGCTCCACGGCAAATAATTCAGGTTACGGGCTTAGTGAACAAACTGGTGCAAAGCGGTCAAACCATCGACTGCATAATTTGATATATGGATATCATCGATGACAGTATTTAAAGCAGCGAACGTAGAAGAAGCAGTTGCGCTTGCTGAGAGTTTCAAAGCCGAAGGACGCTACGATTGGTTTCGAGGACAGCTCCGCGAGTGGACGCCAAGTTCGTCGCTGGCGCGCAAAGTACTTCACGACCCGGTCGCTAAATTTCAGCTTGATGAGAAGCTGATCAGGTTCACGAACTGGGTGATCGAACAGCCAGCTCTCGCTTATCTTGCGGAGGAAGAGCACGTCGATTCTCTATTCGCTGTGCTTCAGCATTATGGATTCCCTACGAACTATATTGATTTTAGCACCGAACCTACAATTGCAGGCTTCTTTGCATCTGACACTCAATCTCCACCCGAGGAGCCTGGCAATTGCGTTATCTACTGCCTAAATACTTCAGACCTTAAAGATTTTTATAGTCATCTGCCCCCTTCAGCTGAAGGAATAGCATTTGTTGCAGAGCCAGTGACGGTTAACGTCCCTAATCTGTGGAGACTGGAATCCCAGCACGGTCATTTCTTGTTCGCGAATCATCCATGGTATCAAATTTACGATATGGATAGAATCGTATTCCCTTGGAGTGGTGCTCCAGCCTTCCCATCGCGCGAACAGATATACCCTTCACACAAGAGCGCTTTGGAGCAATCACTCGACACGTATTTCTTCAATGATCGACGCATAGAGAACCATGCCATGCTCCGTGCCATGGCAGAAGAGCAAGGAAAGCAAAGCCTGTTCCGCAATATCTATGTCGAGACGCCCGAAACCTATGACTCAGACTCATTCATCGCTCCGCTGAGCCCCACCGCGCAATGGAGCGACGAGGCACTCGAACCATGGCGAGTCAATCCGAACGAACAATTTTATTCGACCGTAGGCCGCCATCTGCTTTTGCCCCTTCGTAGCGAGGCCACCGCTCCCAGTCTTGCGGATCAGGTGAAACATTCGATAAAAGGGGCACTCAACACACAGCGAGGGCTTCGAGCCCAAGCAGTAGAGTGGATCTTTACCGGACTTCCCGAGGAAGTCGACGAGGCGTTGCTAAGGTCTACGACTCGTCAAGCCTGGAACGGCATGCGAAATCTCCCCTACACGAATGAAGACATCGCCTGTGCCATTTCTGCTTTAATTAACCTTTGCTCAACTCCAGATCATTATTCGCCCGAAGGCTATAAAGTTGACAAGGCATTCCAAGGATGGATTTCGGACGCCATCTATATCGAATTTGGTTACCACGGCGACTCTTACTCCAGAGCTTACTGCTCAGCTAATCAGTTGTTTAACGCATTAGATCCGGCATGGATTTCAAGCCTTAAAGATCCCGAATCAGTGATCTCGATGACACATGCATTCCAGAAAACTCATGAACCTCGCCTAATGTTCGACTTCAGTCAGCTATCGAGCATTTTCGCTCGCGAGATCATTCCATCGCAGTTAGCCATGAAGCGGTCTTTGGTGCTGTACAACCCTGCTAACCTAGTAGTCCTTAACTTTTCATAGCGCACTGATGTCCAATGAGCTCGCATAGCCGAGCAAATCAACGTGCAGCATATTGGTGGGCACAAGCCTGCTGAGTTCAGGCATAATGGACGCTAGTCCAAACCTTGCCCCCTTAACTCATAAGGTCATTCGAAAGTGCCCATTGGTGATCCCCGAAATTTGAGCGATCTCTTTTATTTCGCGAAGGTCGTCGAGGCTGGTGGTTTCGCTGCCGCAGGTCGCCTACTTGGTATTCCGAAATCCAGGCTATCCCGGCGTATTGCAGAATTGGAGCAGCGGCTAAACGCTCGTCTCCTCCAACGAACAACACGCAAATTGCAGCTCACTGCGCTAGGTGAGCGGTACCTTCGCCACTGTCAGGCAATGCTTTTGGAAGCAGAGCAAGCTGATGAGGTGATTGCTAGCGCAACCAGTGAACCGAGAGGCCCTCTCAGGGTGAGCAGCCCAGTCGGGCTAGCAAATCAATTTCTCAATCCCTTGGTTTGTGATTTCCTAGCACAATACCCTCATGTCCAGCTCGATCTGCTTTTGGTGAATCGGCGTGTCGACTTGATCAATGAAGGTATCGATGTAGCGCTTCGCGTTCGCGAAGTAGAGGATGAGGAACCAAACCTTGTCACCAAGCGCTTACGCGAGGCCCGTACTGAGGTTGTTGCCTCCGCAGACTTTCTCGCCACTCACCCTGTCTTACATCCTAAAGAGCTGATGGGGCTCCCATTCCTAGGGGCAGTAGATTCTGATCGGTTGGCCAGAATGCGCCTGTTTAATGATGTTGGCGAACGTTTCGAAATCGCCATGCCGACTCGTTTGGGCGTGGAAGATTTCATAATGCGTAAAGAGGCAGCGTTGGCTGGCCTGGGGTTCACGATTTTGCCATTAATGCATTGTGAAAGCGAGCTGGCCAGCGGCAAGCTTGTTCGCATGCTCCCAGATTGGCGTTGTGCTCCTGCTTGGCTCCAGGCGGTATATCCGCACAGGCGTGGAGTGTTGCCGGCTGTCAGGGCTTGGCTAGATCATTTAGCACACGCGTTCGATCGTTGCGGTGACCGGCCACTGTAGGTGGCTCCGCCAGCACCTTCTCGCCAACTATCCTGATTTCATTCAATGAGACTGGCCTTGATCAAAGGTGTAATTTTGATCATTCGTCAATAGCAGAAGCATGCTAGCCCATTGACCAATAAAGGAAACATCAGCTTTGATCAATGGTCTCTCTAGGAAAACTGGCCACCTCTTCTACTTTGCCCAGGTGGTCGAAGCCGGCGGTTTCGCCGCCGCCGGGCGCCATTTGGGCATCCCAAAATCACGCTTGTCGCGGCGCATTGCCGAGCTGGAAGAACGCCTGGGCACCCGGCTGCTGCAGCGCACCACCCGACAACTCAAGCTGACCGCAGTGGGCGAGCGCTACCTGCACCACTGCCAGGCCATGCTGCTGGAAGCCGAGGCCGCCGATGAGGCCGTGGCGAGCATGAGCAGCGAGCCACGCGGACGCTTGCGGGTATCGTGCCCGGTGGCGCTGGCCCACGCGTTCCTGCCGGATGTGATCAGCCGCTTTCTGGAGCAGTACCCGCAGGTGCAACTGGACATGGTGCTGCTCAACCGCCGTGTCGACCTGATTTCCGAGGGCATCGACGTTGCCCTGCGCGTGCGCGACCTGGGCGACGAAGACCCGGCGCTGGTCACTCGCCGGCTACGCCAGGCGCAGATGCAACTGGTGGCCGCGCCGGGGTTTGCCGACCATGTCCGCGAACCCTCTGAGCTGGCCACGTTGCCCGTGCTGGGCGCCGCCGAAGCCGATCGGCTAGTGCATTTTCGTCTGCTCGGGCCGGATGGCCGGCAGCAGGAAATCGCCCTGGAGCCGCGCCTGGCCATCGATGATTTCGTCGTGCGCAATGCGGCCGTAAAGGCAGGGCTGGGGTTTACGGCACTGCCGAGCATGTTCTGCGAGGAAGAGTTGGAACGGGGCGAACTGGTACGGCTACTGCCGGACTGGTCGCTGCCAGGCGGCTACCTGCAGGCGGTTTACCCTCATCGACGGGGATTGTTGCCGGCCGTGCGGGTGTGGATCGACCATCTGGCAGCGTCGTTCGAGGCGTGTGGAGAACGTTATGTCTAAGCAGAATATGACCGAGGAGCAGGTCGCGGCGTTCTGCCTGGGCCTGCCAGGGGCGCGGGAAGACTACAAATGGGGTGGCATCCGGGTGTTCTCGGTGGCCGGTAACAAGATGTTCGCGGTGCTCGACCTGGCCGGGGCGGGGTTGTCGTTCAAGGTGGCCGATGAGCTGTTTCTGGGCTACTGCGACCGCCCTGGCGTGCGCCCGGCGCCTTACCTGGCGCGAGCGCGGTGGATCAGCATGGAGCCCCCCTACCCTATGGCTCGGGAAGAGCTGTGCGATCTACTGCAGCGCTCGCACCAACTGGTGGTGCGGCGCCTGGCGAAGCGATTGCAGGTGGGGTTGCTGATTTGAGCCGTCAGCTCAGCGGCAGAAAGCGCCCGCCCAACATCAGCTGATCCACCCAAAACATTTGGTGCAACAGCACGATGACCCAGAACACCAGCTGATAGGAGACCTTGCGGGTCTTGTGCCGAAACAGCTGCTGGGCCAACAGTGCGCCAGGCCAGCCACCGAGCAGCTCAGCGGCATGCAACACCTTCTCGGGTGTGCGCCAGGCGCCACTGCGGGCCTGGTGCTTGTCTTGCCAGTACAGCAACAGGGTGATCAGGCTCATCGCCGGATAGGCACCCAGAGGCAGCCAGGATTGCCCGCTCCAGGCCATTTGCGCGGCACCTGACAGCGGCAACAGGCACAGCACCCCCAGCGCCAGCAGCTTCAGGCGCACATTGCGTACGCCCTCTTCCCTTGCCGTTTGCACCCGGGCCATATCAGCCGTGCGCCGTCGACCAGTCGACCCAGCCGAACTGCCAGGTCGCCAGGATCAGCAGGCCAAAGACGATGCGGTACCAGGCGAATGCGGCGTAGCTGTGGTTGGCGATGAACTTGAGCAGCGCGCGCACTGCGATCATGGCGAAGATGAATGACGTCACGAAGCCGATGGCGAACACCGGCAAGTCGCTCGGTTCGAACAGGTGGCGGTACTTGTAGCCCGAGTACACTGCCGCGCCGACCATGGTCGGCATCGCCAGGAAGAACGAGAACTCAGTGGCCGCCTTGCGCGACAGGCCGAACAGCAGTCCGCCGATGATGGTCGAACCGGAGCGCGAGGTGCCCGGAATCATTGCCAGGCACTGAATGAAGCCGATCTTCAGGGCATGCGACCAGCGCATGTCGTCGACGTGGTCGACATCCACACGGTGCGTGCGACGTTCGGCCCACAGCATGATCACACCACCGACTACCAAAGCCGCCGCCACCGTGATCGGGTTGAACAGGTATTCATGGATCAGGTCGGCGAACAGCACGCCCAGCACCACCGCAGGCATGAACGCCAGCAGCAGGTTGCCGGTGAAACGCCGCGCCGTTGGCTGGCTGCGCAGGCCGAACACCACGTCGAGGATCTTGCGTCGGAATTCCCACACCACCGCGAGAATCGCGGCCAGCTGGATAATGATGTTGAAGGCTATTGCCCGTTCACCACCAAAGCCGATCAGGTCAGCCACGATGATCTGGTGGCCAGTACTGGAGATTGGCAAGAACTCTGTCAGTCCCTCGACCACGCCTAAGATGATTGCCTGGAAGGCAGTCCAAAAATCCATCATTCCCCCGGATGGAGCCCTGCTGCTTGCAGGCCCCTTGTTCTTGATTTGCTTGTGATTGCCGCACGCGGCGCGGCATTTTTACAGCGACTGGTGGGACCAATGCCAGTACAAAAGTTCCCCTGGCCTAAAGGTTTCATCTTGCGCGGCCGAAATCCTAACAGAGCGGCTGTGCGATGGCTTGCACGGCATGGTGCAGACCCGGCAATAACTGGCACTTAGCTATTAGTCGGGTTGGGCCCAGTATCAAAGCATGCTTCGATGCACCTTAATAAAAAGAACAAAGCGGAGTAGCGTTCATGAAGACCTTGAGGTCGATGTCGATCAGCCGCCGTTTGTGGCTGATTTTGCTAGTGGCCGTAGCGATGCTGGTGATTCTGGGCCTGCTGATGCTGCGCCAGATCCATGGCGACCTGTACCAGGCCAAGGCGGAGAAAACCCGTCATGTGGTGCAGACCGCTGCCGGAGTGCTGGCCTATTACCAAGGCCTGGAAGCCGCTGGCTCGCTCAGCCGCGAGGCCGCCCAGCAACAGGCTCTGCAAGTGGTGCGGGCACTGCGTTACGACCAGAACGACTACTTCTGGATCAACGACCTCGGGCCGAAGATGATCATGCACCCGGCCAACCCCAAGCTCGACGGCCAGGACCTCTCGGCCATTCGCGACCCCGACGGTTTTGCCGTGTTCAACGAAATGGCCGCCCTCGCCCGCAGCCAGGGCGCCGGGCCGGTCAACTATCGCTGGCCCAAGCCCGGCGCCAACGACCCGGTGGCCAAGACTTCTTACATTCAATTGTTCAAACCCTGGGGCTGGATCATCGGCTCTGGTGTGTACATCGATGACGTTCAGGCCGAGTTCGCCCGGCAGTTGCGCGATGCCTCGCTGGTCGGCCTGGGGATCGCCCTGCTGATGGCCCTGGTGGTCATGCTCATCGCCCGCAGTATCGCCCAGCCATTGCAGGAGGCGGTGCAGGCCATGGGTAACATCGCCAGCGGCGAAAGCGACCTGACCCGGCGCCTGGATACCCATGGCCGCGACGAAATCACCTACCTGGGCGAGCACTTCAACCGCTTCAACGGCAAATTGCAGAATGTGGTCGGCCAACTGCAAGGCGCGGCGCATTCGTTGGCACAGTCCGCTGGCCGGGTCGGTGACAACGCAGGTGCCGCGCAACAGCACAGCGCCCAGCAGTCGATGCAGATGGACCAGGTGGCGACGGCAGTCAATGAAGTGACCTATGCGGTGCAGGACGTGGCCAAGACGGCTGAACAGGCCGCTGGCGAGATGCGTGCGGCGCAGCAGCAGGTAGAACATGGCCAGCAGGCCATTCATGGCAGCCTGCAACAGATCGACCGGCTTTCAGCGACCATCGACCAAGCCGTCCAGGTGATTCGCGACCTGGCCGGGCACAGTACGAAGATCGGCGGGGTGTTGGACGTCATCCGCTCCATCGCCGAGCAGACCAACCTGCTCGCGCTCAACGCCGCCATCGAAGCCGCCCGCGCGGGCGAACAGGGTCGCGGCTTCGCGGTGGTGGCCGACGAAGTACGCCTGCTGGCCCAGCGCAGTGCGCAGTCCACCGCCGAGATCCACACCATGATCGAGCACCTGCAGGGGCAGTCGGATGCGGCGGTAAAAGCCATCGACACCAGCAGTGAAGCCTCGCGCCAGACCGTGCAACAGGCCCGCGAGGCTGGCTCCAGCCTCGACGCCATCAGCCAGGCGCTGCACAACCTCACCGCACTCAATGCCACCATTGCCAGCGCCACCCTGCAGCAGTCGCACGTGGTCGAGGAGATCAACCGCAGTGTGCTGGATACTGCCGGGTTGTCGCAGCAGACCGCAGAGGCGGCGCGCCAATCCAGCGACGCGGGGGTGGCGCTGGGGCAGTTGAGCGAAGAGCTGGAGCAACTGTTGCGGCAATTCCGCGTCTGAATACGCGTCGGCACGGAATGTGACGTAGCTGTTACCCAGGTTGCTCACACGCTACAATCGCGGCCCTTCCCCTTTGCAAGGATCGCCGATGTCCGGCCTCGAACTCATCGCTGCCGTGCTCGGCGTCACTGCCGTGTGGCTGACCGTCAAGCAGAACGCCTGGTGCTGGCCAATCGGGCTGGTGATGGTGCTTATTTATGGCTGGCTTTTCTACGAGGTGAAGCTGTATTCGGGGATGTTGCTTCAAGTGGCCTACGCCGTGTTGCAGCTTTACGGCTGGTGGCAGTGGAAGCGCCCGGACCGCACCGAGGACGCTCGCGTGGTGTCGCGTCTGCCGACCCAGGCTGTGTTCAGCGGGTTGGCTGCAGGGCTGGTGCTCAGCGTCGCACTCGGCGCAGCAATGGCCCAATGGACCGATGCCGCCCTACCCTGGCTGGACGCCACGCTAACCGGCTTCAGCCTGGTCGCGCAGTTGTGGATGGCACAGAAACGCGTTCAATGCTGGCCGCTGTGGGTGGTAGTGGATGTGGCTTACGTCGGCCAGTACTTGCACCAGCAGCTTTACTTCACGGCGGGTTTCTTCGTCGTGCTTACCCTGATCGCCGTGCGTGGTTGGCTGGAGTGGCATCGTGACCCGGCCCTGAAAGCCACAAAGGTGCAAGCATGAAGGTGTTGGTACTGTGCGGCCCCGAGTCCAGCGGTAAAAGCTGGCTCAGTGGCGAAATCCAGGCGCATTTCGGCGGCGTGGTGGTGAGCGAGTATGTGCGCCACTTCATTGACCAGGTGGGCCGCGATACCTGCTACGCCGATATCACTCCCATCGCCCGTGGCCAGCTGGCCTGGGAGGACCAGGCCCGGGCACAGGCCCCGGCATTGTTGATCCTCGACACCCACTTGCTCAGCAACATGCTCTGGAGCCGCGCATTGTTTCAGGATTGCCCAGCATGGCTCGAGCAGGCCTTGCTATCCCGTCAATACGACCTGCACCTGTTGCTCAGCCCGCACGGGGTAAACTGGGTAGCCGACCCTCAGCGCTGCCAGCCGGTTCTGGCAGACCGTCAAAAGTTTTTCGATGACAGCCTGCAATGGCTGCAACATCACCAGCAAAATCTGCAGATCATTGACGGCGATTGGCCGCAACGCAGCGCGGCCGCCTTGCAGGCCGTACAGCGTCTACTGCACGGCAAAACACCGGATTGCCCCACCGAGTGTTAAGCCCGTGACACACCTCGCCAAGCCTTGACCCCCGTATTTGCGCGCTCCTCCACCGAATCCGGGGCGAGTGTCACACCAGTGATACAGCGCTGAAAAAAGCACCTCGGGCAGCGTCTATACCGGGCAAAACGGCGATTCGCGCAAGATCTGTCTCAGTGCTGATACAACAACTTCAAGCCGCATCCAGCCAGATTCTGCAAGCTATTGAATGCAAAGCATTATCCAAAAGCGGCACGCCTCCTGCTCTCCTCCTCGCAACGCTGCACCCAGCCAGCGCTCGAAGAAGGAATTGCCATCATGAGGAAAACGGACAAAGGCATCACTCGCCTCCTGCTGGTCAGTTGCGCATTGAGCACTGGCTTGACCCTGTCCGCGCAAGCCGCCGATGGCATCATCGTGATCACCCGCGATGTGCAACCGCGCATGGCCATTCGCGCGCCGCTGGCACCTGACCCCAACCCCACCACCGCCAACGCCAACCCGTCCGCTTACGTGATCAAGCAAACCAACGAGCTGAGTGATGGCGACTTCGCCAACATCACCAGCGGCACCGGCATTTCTTCGCTGATCACCCAGCAGACCGACAACCTCGGCGGCAACATCAGCAACCAGAACCAGTTGCCGAACATGGCAGCAGGACGGGGCACGGGCTCCGGCAACGGCATTTCCAACATGGTCAACTCCAGCGTCCAGCGCGGCCTTGCCCCTCTGCAGATACTGACCGGAGGCAAATGACATGAGGCAGACGCTGTTTATCCTCGCCACGCTGTGCAGTGCATCGGCCCTCGCCCAATCTCCCGTTCCCGTGATCAACAACGCCAGCATCGACAGCTCCGGCGCGCAATATCAAGGCAACTTCAGCGTCAACCAGGCGGCCGGCGACCAGCAACAGCAGGCTAACGCCCGCGCCATCGCCACTGGCCACGAGGCGGCCGCCAGCACGCAGATCCGCCAACGCCAGCTGTCCATCGTCGACCCCAACATGGGGGCCAGCGCCAGTATCCAGGGCAATGCCTTCAGCCATGGCAGCGGCGCACTGGGGGTCAACCAGAGCGCGGGCGCCGGTACCCAGCAGGCAAATGCCCTGCGCATCAGTCTCAGTACACAGCCACAAAGCATCGATGACAGCGTCCTGTTGCAACAGAACGTGGCGCTGATCAACAGCTCGGATCCAACTGATACCTCTCCCGGCTATCGCCAGGTCACCACCGGTGACCAGGCATTCACCGGTAGCCGCGGGGTCATCCAGTTGAATCAGAGCGCCGGGGTGGGCAACCAGACGGCAAACACCCTGAGCGTGCGGGTCGCCAATTGACCCGATAAAGGTAAGAACAACACTTAACCTAAAGAAGACGGAGAAACACCATGAAACCTTCGATGGCAATCAAGCCTCTGGTTTTCGCAATTGCTGCGGTCATGGCTGTTGCTGCACAGGCGGATCAGAACGATAGACGGGGTGGCCACGGCCACGGTAACAACAACAACCACCAGCAGATGGATCGGGCGGTTTACACCACCGCCGAAGCCACTGCCACTGACTCCCAACGGAGCACTGGCAACTCCATCCGCAACGAAGGCACCATCAACGAAGCCGAAATGAGCAGCTCCGGGGCAGGCGCCAGTGGCAACGTCGGCGTCAACGTGGCAGCCGGTAACGGCAACCAGCAGGACAACGCCGCGGCAATCGCCAACACCTCGTCCGACAATGCCGATATCGACAACAGCTTTGTCTTCGGCACCGCCACTGCCAGCGCCGATGTCGTCCAGCGCAGCAACAACAACGTCGTCAACAACTGGTCGACTCAAAGCTCCGCAGTCATGAGTGGCTCGGCTGATGGTGCCAGTGGCAACATTGGTATCAACATCGCTGGTGGCGACCTGAACCAGCAGAAAAATACCATGGCCATTGCCAACAATGCCGCGGCTATTGGTAACTCTAGCGCCACTGCTTCGGCCGACCAGAATGGACCTGGCCTGGAAGTGAACAACCGCGCTGACCGCACCTACACCATCGACACGCTGACCTTCACCACTTCGAAAAGTGGCTCGGCCTCGCGTAGCGGTGCGTACGATGCCAGCGTCGACAAGAGCTCCAGCTCGAGCTTCAGCGTAGCGGGCTCGCAAAGCAGCAACGCCAGCGGGTCGAAGAGCAGCAGCTCCAGCGGTTCGAGCAGCATGACCGCCAGCGGCTCCAACAGCAGCAGCGCCAGTGGCACCAACAGCATGACCGCCAGTGGTTCCAACAGCTGGGATGCCAGTGGTTCGGCTAGCCGCGACCACAGCTCTTCGTCCAACACTACGCTGAGCGCTTCGCTCGATGCCAGTGCCAACGGCAGTGCATCGTCGTCGCAAACCTTCGGCAACTTCACTCGCTCTCGCAGCAACGAGTTCGACGCATCGCTCAATGCAGACCTGAATGCATCGATCGACCGTTCGCACGAGTCGGCCAGCAACTCGTCGTTCGACAAGTCCTTCGACTCGTCCTTCGACAAGGCGTATGACTCTTCGTATGACCGTACCCGCGACTCGTCCTATGACAAGGCGCGCGATACTTCCTACGAGAAGGCGCATGACTCGGCGTGGGAAAAAGCCAGCGCTTCGGACTACGCGAAATCCGGCGAGAAAGCGTCCGAATCTTCGGACTCGATCTCGAAGAGCTTCAGCGAGTCTAGCGACTATGCAATGAGCAACACTGTGTCGTTCCAAGTGCTGACCCCAACCGGCTGGGCCAACCCTGTAACCAACACCGCCACCCTGAGTGGTTCGGTGAACGGCGGCAGCGGCAACCTGGGCGTCAACGTGGCAGCGGGTGTGGGCAACCAGCAAAGCAACTCGCTGGCCATCTCCAACACCTCGATGTAACAAGTGCGGCCTGGAGGCCCCCTTCGGGGGGCCTCTTACTAACAAGAAGAAGCAGGGGGGCGTCGAACATGCGCATTATCGCCTTGGCGTTTTTGCTGTGCATGGCCAGTGTCAGCGAAGCAGCCCAGATGCCGTTGTCCGTTCTGCCGGGTGGTGCGGTGATCTACAAGCCCATCCAGAGCATTCGCGAGCGCAAGTTCG
The DNA here is from genome assembly GCF_044772285.1 of Pseudomonas sp. NPDC090233. Classification (NCBI taxonomy): domain Bacteria; kingdom Pseudomonadati; phylum Pseudomonadota; class Gammaproteobacteria; order Pseudomonadales; family Pseudomonadaceae; genus Pseudomonas; species Pseudomonas sp. NPDC090233. The sequence goes on from NZ_JBIVYQ010000002.1 coordinate 155,562, forward strand.
CCGACCTGGTCCAGCAGAAAACCGACTTCAGTTGTGGCGCGGCGTCGCTGGCGACCATTCTGCGCCAGGCCTACTGGCTGGATGTGGACGAACATCAGGTGATCGAAGGCATGCTCGAGCACGCCAACCAGGACCTGGTTCGCACTCAAGGCTTCTCGATGCTCGACATGAAGCGCTACGTCGAAAGCCTCGGCATGCGCGCACGCGGCTACAAGGTTGCACCAGACACCCTGCACAGCATCCGCATCCCCGTGGTCGTGCTGATGGACATTCGCGGCTACAAGCATTTCGTGGTCATGCAGAAAGTCGACAAAGGCTGGGTGTACATCGGTGATCCGGTGCTCGGCCACAAACGCTTCAAACTCGACGATTTCATCAAAGGCTGGAACGGCATCATCTTCGCCGTGATCGGCCAAGGGTACGACAAGGCCAACGCCCTGCTCGACCCGCCGCTGCCGCTGAGCGCCAAGAACCGCATCAGCAACTTCACCCCGGTGCAGGACGCCGAGTTGATGGACTTCGGTTTCATTCAAAGCGACTTCTTCTAAATCACGACAGTGGGCAAGACGCTCCGGGAGCACCCCATGAAGACTTCAATATGGCTGGCCGCCCTTTGCCTGGCCGCCAGCCTGCCGACCCATGCACAGATGTTCAAACCCATAGAACTGAAGGACCAGGAGCTGGATAACTTGCGCGGGCGCTACGTACTCCCCGGGCGGATCGTCAGCTTCGGCATCGTCATGACCAGCACTTGGCAAAATGCCAATGGCGAGGTGATCGGCGCGACGTCTGCGATGCAAATCCAGCAAAACACCATCAAGCCGCAGTTCTATGTGTCGATGATCAATGAAAAAGGTATCGGCGCAGGGCAGCAAAACCAGGGCACCGGTACGGTGACCGGCGGCAGCGGCCTCAATACCACCGAAGGCGTCACCCAGGTGGTGCGCGCCGCCGGTGACTACAACAGCGCTTACAACGATGTCGGCATCAATGTCACCAAGGGCAATGAAGCGCCCGCCACACAGCCGCAAGGCCAGGCCCTGGCAGCAGGCACGACGCTGGTCGGCGCCAATGGCGCAGGTTCGCTGAGCGTTACCGCCAGCGGTACCGGCGTACAACTGGGCATCGTCGCCAACAACAACCAGGGCAGCACCCTGCAGCGCCTGGGTCAGGGCGGCCTGATGCAGAACACTACCCTGCTCGGCGCCAGCAATCAGGTGCGCAACCTGACCCAGCTCAATGTGGTGCTGCGCGATGCCCCCGCTGCGGCTGGCTCGATGAATGCCAACCTCGATCAACTCAAAGGCCTTCGCAATTCGGGATACTGATCTACGCTCAGTCTCATCGCACAAGTAGTCAGAAGGGACGGCTAATCCATGCACCGTTTGTTGACGTTCAGAGCTATCGTTTGTTTGACAACCCTGGCCCCGGCCACTCTGCTACAGGCGGCAACCGACCCTCAGGTCGAAGCACTCAAACAGGAGCTGATTGCGCTCAAAGAGCGCTACGAAGCGCAGCAAAACGCATTGATGGTGCTGGAGCAACGGCTGCGGCAAGTGGAGGAAGCCCCGCCTGCACCCGCACCCAAGCGTCTGACCAAGTCGCCCGCCGAGGGCGTGAAAGGTGGTCAGACCGTTGCCGCCGGGGCTCCTGGCACCACGGGTAGCTCCTATGGGCAGTCGCTGCAGGACGATTCGGAGCCTGCACAAAGCGTGTCGAACCTGTACGACGAGGCCAGCGGCTTCTTTGGCGGCGGCAAGTTCAGTGTCGAAACCGGCCTGACCTACACCCACTACGACACCCGCGCCCTGACCCTCAACGGCTTCCTGGCCCTCGACTCGATTTTCCTCGGCAACATCAACATCGACCGCATCAAGGCCGACAACTGGACGCTGGACCTCACGGCTCGCTACAACGTCGACCAACGTTGGCAGTTCGACATCAACGTGCCAATCGTCTATCGCGAATCGACCTACTCTTCGGGTGGCGCGGGCGGTGCGGCCGGGGTGAGTTCGGACGGTACGGTGACGCGCGACCCCACCATCGGCGACGTCAACTTCGGGGTGGCCTACAAGTTCATCGACGAATCGGAGAACTGGCCTGATGCCGTTGCTACGCTGCGGGTGAAGGCACCGACCGGCAAAGATCCCTATGGGATCAAGCTCATCCAGGTGGCCGGCAATGACAACCTGGCCATCCCCGAAGACCTCCCGACCGGCAACGGCGTGTGGGCAATCACGCCCGGGATCTCGCTGGTCAAGACCTTCGACCCTGCCGTGCTGTTCGGCAGCCTGTCCTACACGTACAACATGGAGGACTCGTTCAGCGACATCAGCCCGCAGGTCAACACCAAGGTGCCGGGTGACGTGAAACTGGGCGACTCCTGGCAGATCGGCGGTGGTATTGCCTTCGCCCTGAACGAAAAAATGAGTATGTCGTTCTCGGTCACCGACCAGTTCTCACGCAAGAGCAAGATCAAACCCGATGGCGGTGACTGGCAGTCGATCACCAACAGCGACTACAACGCCGCCAACTTCAACATCGGCATGACCTTCGCCGCCTCCAACAACCTGACAATCGTGCCCAACCTGTCCATCGGACTGACCGACGATGCACCGGACTTTTCCTTCAGCCTGAAATTCCCCTACTACTTCTAACCCCCCGGAAACCGGGCCCACAGCGGGCCCGGCTTTTGGTAACAGACCTTGTAGCCAACCGCTTTCCTGGACCCAGCCTGTTATCATCGCGCACAGATATGTGACGGTTTAACGGCAATTAAGGAAAGTTTTCGTGAAAAACCTGCTTGGCCACCCGCATGCCCGGCTTGTCGCCCTGGTGACCCTGGTGCTGGTGATTCCCCTGGCTGCGCGCGCTCTGCTGGGTTGGTCCAACCCGTTGGGCTACGTCTCCGACCTCGCCGTGGGCGGGCTGCTGGTTCTTCTGCTGCACCGTCGCCCGTGGTGGCTGGCCTTGCCCGTGCTGCTGGCATGGGCCGCGTTGTGGGTGGCGTCGGCCGAGCTGGTCAGCGCTGTCGGCCGGCTGCCGAACAGTGCCGACCTGGGTTACCTGTTCGATCCGCAATTCATGGAAAACTCCACCGGTGGCGGCCTTGCCCATGCCTGGCTGCCCTGGGTCATGGGTGCTGGATTGCTGGCCTGGGCGATGGCGTCCTGGCGCAATCGAGCCCAGCGCGGGGCTCCACTGGGGTTCACAAGCGTGGCCTGTACGCTTGCACTGTTCGGCGTGCATTGGGGCAGTCAATACCTGGCGCCGTCCGATGCCGACCAATGGCGGCAGTACAACCTCCCCCACCAGCTCCTGTCCGCGGGTGTCACCGACCTGCAGCAGGGGGCCTTGGACTGGGCCGGTAAAACGCATCCGGTCACACCGCTACCCAGCGCCGGGCTGACCCAGGCCGACCTGCATGGCCAGAAACTGCTCAGCGCCCCCGGTAGCGCCCGCAATCTATTGGTGATTACCGTCGAAGGCATTCCCGGTGCTTATGTGCGCCCCAACCGCCAGGCGTTGCACAGCCGTTTTGACGAAGACCTGATGCCCAACCTCAGCCGCTGGGCCGAACGCGGCATGAACACCCCCGACTACGTGCTGCATACCCACCAGACCATCCGTGGCCTGTACGCCATGCTGTGTGGCGACTACGACAAACTGGCCAATGGCACGCCCAAAGGCATGGAGCTGCTTACCCAGCAGCAGCGCAACCAGGCCTGCTTGCCAGCGCAACTGCACAAGGCGGGCTTTACCACGCATTATCTCCAGGGTGCGGGCCTGCGCTTCATGGCGAAAGACCGGATCATGCCGCACATCGGCTTCGATTCGGTGCATGGTCAGGAGTGGTTCAGCAACGAAAACTACCTGGAGTTCCCTTGGGGCAAGGATGATCGGGCATTTTTCGAAGGTGCGCTGGAATACGTGGGCCAGCTACGGCAGCAGGAGCGTCCATGGATGCTCACCCTGCTGACCGTAGGCACTCACCAGCCCTATTCTGCGCCCGCCGAGTACCTGGAGCGCTACGACACGGCCAAGCAGGCAGCGGTGGCCTACCTGGATGATGCGATCGGCGCGTTTCTCGACAACCTTGAGCGCCAGGGCGTGCTGAAGGACACACTGGTGGTGGTGACTTCAGATGAATCTCACGGCATCGACGGCGTGCGGCTGGCGTCCTCCTGGGGCTTCAACCTGACCCTGGCACCGGAGCAATCGCAACTGCCGCACATCAAGCAAGGCACCTATGGCCACGTCGACCTGGCCAACTCCTTGCTCGATTACTTTGCCTTGCCAATACCGGTTGCGCTGGCCGGGCGCTCGATGTTCCGCGATTACGACACTGGCCGGGAGATGATTTCCTACACCAACGGCATGCTCCGCTATCACGACGGCCAGGGCGTGTTCACCGAATGCGACTTCCAGCAACGCTGCCGCCGCTATGCCAGCGAAGGCTTCATCGCCGATCAGGCCAGGTACCTCGGCCCCGGCGACCGCAGCCTCGGCCCACAGCTCACGGCCCTCGCCAGTGTGCTTGATCAATCGCTCCTGCAAACGCCGCTGAACCTGCGTTACCAGTTCGGCGGCCCTTCTGCCATCCAGCTGCAAACACAGATACGTGATGACTGGGCCGATAACCTGATTGGCGCGCAGTACATGGAGATGCCCGAAGGCACACGCACGCGGGTGCGGGTCAAGGTACGCGCACTCGACCCGCGACACGCTGCCTATATCCAGCTCAAAGCCAAGGAACGCGAACAGGACGTGCCGCTGGGGTTGCCCGAGGAGATCAGAGTGACCACCGAGGAGCCGCTGGAAATGGAGTTCGGCTTCGATAACCCGACGGTACGCAAGGCGTTTTCCTTCCACTTGCTGGGGTATGGCGGCGGTGAGGTCGAGGTCAGTGATTTCAGCGTGATCACGGCGTTGCCGGATGAGGAAGAATCCGTTGAAGCATTATCGGACGGGCACATTGCCCATTCGAGCTGACCGGTAGGCGATGCCCGCCTCTGCTCCGGGCGGCTTCAGCGTATCTGGTGCTTGTGCAACAGCCGGTAAAAGGTAGGCCGCGATACCCCAAGTACCTTCGCGGCAATGCTCATGTTGTTGCTGTGGCGGTCGAGCACATCACATAACGCTTGGCGCTCGGCACGGTGCTTGTAGTCTTCCAGAGTGCCCAAGGGCTGTTCTTCCTGCTCCAGCACATGCAGGCCCAGGTCCTGAGCCTCGATCTGCCTGCCCTCGGCCAATACCAACCCGCGGCGCACCCGGTTGGCCAGCTCACGCACATTGCCTGGCCAGTTGTGGCGGCCCATGGCAGCCAGGGCATGGTCACTGAATGTACGTGGCCGGCGGCCTGTTTCCAGACTGTAGAAATGCGAGAAATGGTTGGCCAGCATCGACAGGTCGCCGTGCCGGTCGCGCAGCGGCGCCGTCACCACCTGCAGCACGTTGAGCCGGTAATACAGATCCTCGCGAAAGCGCCCTTGTTCGATGGCGCGCTCAAGGTCCACGTGCGTCGCTGCAAGGACCCGTACATCGACCGGGATCGGCTGGCTGCCGCCGACCCGCTCTATATGCTTTTCTTGGAGAAAACGCAGCAAGTTTGCTTGCAACTCCAGTGGCAGGTCGCCTATTTCGTCCAGGAACAGCGTACCGCCATGGGCCGCTTCGATACGCCCGACCTTGCGCTGATGCGCACCGGTAAACGCACCCTTTTCATGCCCGAATAGCTCGGACTGTATCAAATGCTCAGGGATCGCCCCGCAATTGATGGCGATGAACGGCATTTCCTTGCGCTGCGACTGCCGATGCAGTGTACGTGCGACCAACTCCTTGCCAGTGCCGCTTTCACCGCGTATCAACACCGGCGATTCAGTGGGCGCCAACTTGCCCAGCAGCTTGCGCAACTCAAGAATCGGCCGACTGTCACCCAGCAACTCGTCTTCCAGGCCATCGATCGGCACCGCCCCTTTGCCCCGCAGGCGCGCCATACCAAATGCCCGACCGAGCGTGACCATCACACGGGAAACGTCGAACGGCAGCGTATGAAAATCAAAGAACCACTCACAGACGAAGTCACCGACATTCTGCATCCGCAGCTGCTCGCCATTGAGCACCGCGATCCATTCGGTATTGCTGCGCTTGATCATGTCCTTGACCGCGTCCGGGTGACGCAGGTGCGACTCCTGCAGCCGTAGCAAGCCGATATCGCAGCGATGCTCCAACGCCAGGTCCAGGCTACAGCTGTGAACATTCCAGCCGGCACTTTCAAGGCCAGGCAACAGACGGTGGCAATCGTCGCAGGGATCGACGATGAGCAAGCGGCGAAGGGAGGCGGTTTCGTGCATGACCGTTCCTTGGCGCCAAATTGTGGTTTTTTACGTGAAAACAGTAAGTTGCGGCGCCTGTTTAACAGTAGCAACGAACATGGCGGCGCCCACTACCGTTTGTCTGCCCAATTCTGTCGCATCAGGGCGGGTCGGGAATTTTTCAAATTTATCAGCGTCACAGGCGGCGCGGTGCAATAAAAAATTAAGTCGCTGCAAAAAATTTACAAAAACTGTGTGACTCCGCCCCCAACTTGGAGCATCAGTACGAATAACCCCGCGCTGCAGATCGCGATACCCTGAAGCGACGTTGCAGTAATGCGGACTTGAATTTCGATGTTTGGGACCATAGAGAGACCGAACCATGAATGCCCCGCTCCGTGTCAACGAAGCCCTGCTGATCGCCGACCACGCCTTCGAACCCTTCCAGTGCGTCGCCTGGGATGCGCCCAACGGTACTGGTGAGCTGAGCCTGGCCGTGATCGACCGGACCAGCACCCGCATCGGCAGCAAGCAGGTATCCTCGCATATCTATTCCGACCCAGCGCAATGGGCCAGTTTGATCGAGGAAGTACGTGCCGAACTGTGCCAGAAAGGCTATGACCTGCAACCTTGGTCGATGCCCAAGTAATATCAAGGTTTACCTGCAAGTGCGTGCGAGCACGCACTTGTGCAACTTCTCCAATGCCCATGAGGCAACTTTTCTATTGCGACATAGTGTCGCGGCATCCCTCGCGAAGTGACTTAGTCCTTTATCCTGAATTGCTCAAGATGCTGGTAATCGGCTTGTAACTCCATGGCCAATTGCCGCGCCCGGCCCAGCCGAACTGGCGCCAATTCCATGTCCACCAAGACTGTCGCGCAGGGCATGGGTTGCACTGCACTCCAACGCTGCAATCGGCCGTCGGTAAACACCAGGCAACGCTGCAATTCGTGTGGCTGGGCCTTTTGCCGCGCCTGCAACCAACGCCGGGCTTGCCCCAGGGCAGCAAGCAACGGCGTGCCGCCACCGGCACCCAAGGCGTTTAGCCAGGGCTGCAGCGAGGCAGAGGCTTTCAGGCCATGGCGCTGCCACTGCGGCGCCCCGCCACTGGCGGTCAGCAACGCCAGCCGAGCGCGCTGCCGATAGGCCTGATCGAACAACTCGGCCAACATCCCTTTGCTCTGTGCCAGCGCCTGGTGGCGACGGGTGGACGCCGACGCATCGACAATGACCAGCCACAATTCGCCGGCTTGAGCCCGGCGCTGCTGCCAGCAGAGGTCCTGACGCTGGCGCGGGCGCCCTTTGAGCAGGGTCGCAAGCCAGGCCACCCGCCCCTTTTGCGCCGCGCGCGCACGGCCACGGCTGGCGCCTGGCACGTTGCCGACTCGGGGCATGGCATCCGCCACCTTGCCGGGTGGGCGGATGCTCAGGGCTTTTTTGCCCAGTTCGGCACCTCGCGCCGGGCGCCGCTGGCTACCGGCTGTGCCGGCAGCGCGCCCCAATCGCCCTGCCCGCATTGATTCAACGCTTCCTGTCCGCCTGCTTGAGGTGGCATCGAGGGTGGCTCGATTGCAGGCGACTCCCGGCGACGATGGCGCAGGGCGAACTCCGCCACCGCATCGACATCACTCTCCTCGATGGACTCACCACCTCGCCAGGCGCAATGGGCACGGGCGGCACGCAACCAGACCAGGTCGGCGCGCAGGCCATCGACCCCGGCTGCGAAGCAACGCTCGGTAATCCAGGCCAGGGCCTGGTCGTCCAAGGCAATTGCCGACAGGGCCTGTCGCGCTGCCTGGCAGCGCTCACGCAACTGCGCCTGAGCCTGAGCCCATTGCGAGCAGAAGGCCTGAGGATCGGTATCGAAAGCCAGGCGACGACGGATGATCTGCTGACGCGCAGCGGGTGCTGGCAATCCTTCGAGCACCACGTTCAAGCCGAAGCGGTCGAGCAATTGCGGGCGCAATTCGCCTTCTTCGGGGTTCATCGTGCCGATCAAAACAAAGCGCGCACTGTGCCGATGGGAAATACCGTCCCGCTCGATGCGGTTGGTGCCGCTGGCAGCCACGTCCAGCAACAGGTCGACCAGGGTGTCGGGCAGCAGGTTGACTTCATCGACATACAGCACGCCACCATCGGCCTGGGCCAGCACGCCCGGTGAAAACTGCGCCTTGCCTTGCCCCAGTGCGGCATCGAGGTCGAGCGTGCCGACCAGCCGCTCTTCGCTGGCACCCAGCGGCAAGGTCACGAACGGGCCTTCGTCGAGCAGGTCGGCCAGGCCGCGGGCCAAGGTACTTTTGGCCATGCCACGCGGCCCCTCGATCAGGACGCCGCCAATCTTCGGGTCGATGGCGGTCAGGCACAAGGCCAGCTTGAGGTCTTCGGCACCGACCACGGCCGCCAGGGGAAACTGCACGGGTTCACTCATTTCAAGCCTGTTCCTCGCCGTCGAGCAATTGCTCTTCCAAGGCTTCGCGGTAGTCACCGGGGGCTTCCCAGAGGCCCCGTTGCTGGGCCTCCAGCAGACGCTCGGTGAGGTCACGCAAGGCCTCGGGGTTGTGCTCGCGCATGAAATTGCGGGTCGCCGGGTCGAGCACGTAGGCATCGGCCAGCGACTGGTAATGATGGTCGTCGATCAGGTGCGTGGTCGCGTCGAAGGCGAACAGGTTGTCGACCGTCGCCGCCAGTTCGAACGCTCCTTTATAGCCATGGCGCTTGGCGCCGTCGATCCACTTGGGGTTCAAGGCGCGGGCGCGGATCACGCGGTTCAGCTCTTCCTTGAGGGTACGGATGCGCGGCCGGTCCACCTGGCTGTGGTCGCCGTGGTAACTGGCCACTGCGCTGCCCGACAAGGTCTCGGAGGCGGCCAGCATGCCCCCCTGGAACTGGTAATAGTCGTTGGAATCGAGCAGGTCGTGTTCGTGATTGTCTTGATTCTGCAGGACCGCCTGCACTTGACCCAGGCGCCGAGCGAACTGAGCCCGCGCGGGTGTGCCTTCGTCGCTGGCGCCATAGGCATAGCCACCATGGTTGAGGTACACCTCGGCCAGGTCATCACGGCTGTGCCACAGGCGGCCGTCGATGGCATTCTGCACCCCGGCACCATAGGCGCCCGGCTTGGCGCCGAAGACACGCCAACCGGCCTGGCGTGCAGCTTGTTCAGCCTGCATACCTTGCGCCTGCAAGGTTTCACGCTCGCTGCGCACCCGCGCGGCCAGGGGGTTGGCGTCATCCGGTTCGTCCAGCGCCGCCACCGCCTGCACTGCCGCATCGAACAGACGAATCAGGTTGCCGAAGGCATCGCGGAAGAAGCCTGAAACACGCAAGGTCACATCCACCCGCGGACGGTCGAGCAGGCTCAACGGCAGGATCTCGAAGTCATCGACACGCTGGCTGCCGGTAGCCCATACCGGCCGCACGCCCATCAGTGCCATGGCTTGGGCGATGTCGTCGCCGCCGGTACGCATGGTCGCGGTGCCCCATACCGAGAGACCGAGTTGGCGCAAGTGATCGCCGTGGTCCTGGAGATGGCGTTCGAGGATCAGGTTGGCCGAGGCGAAACCCAGGCGCCAGGCCGTGGTGGTGGGCAGGTTGCGTACATCCACGGTATAGAAGTTGCGGCCGGTGGGCAGTACATCCAGGCGCCCACGGCTGGGTGCACCGCTGGGGCCGGCCGGCACGAAGCGCCCGGCCAGGGCTGCAAGCAATCCGTTGATTTCAGCGGCCCCGCAAGCGTCCAGGTTGGGCGCTACCTGCTCCAGCAAGGCTTGCACCACCTCGTACACTGGCTGCCAGTGAGCCTCGGCGGGCAATTGAAGGGTACCGTTCAGCGCTTGCTCGATAACTTGCAGCGCCAACAGCTCAAGGCGCTCGCGGGTGTCACCGCAAGTGCGCCATGCTGATTCGCTGATGGCTTGCAGCAGCGCTGGGCGCGGGCCAGCCCAGTTTTGCCCGAGGTCGCAATCCAACGGGTCGAAGCCCAGCGCCAGGGCCTTGGCGAGCGTGCGCAACACGCTGGCATTGCCGCCCCGGCCATCGCCGCGCTCTACCCGCAGCAGCGCCAGCAAAGTGTCGATCCGCAGGCGTGCCTGCGGGGACTCGCCAAATACATGCAAGCCGTCGCGAATCTGCGATTCCTTGAGGTCGCACAGGTAGGTATCCAGGCGCGGCAGCCACACAGCGGCATCTTCCAACTGGCCTTCCAGCTTCAGTTCGCGGTCGATGTGGTTGGCCTTCACCAGGTCAAGAATGTCGCCCTGCAGTTCCCGGGCGCGCCGTGGGTCGAGCATCTGCGCTTCGTAAAACTCATCGGCCAGTTGCTCCAGATGGCGCAGTGGCCCGTAGGTTTCGGCGCGCGTCAGCGGCGGCATCAGGTGGTCGATGATCACCGCTTGGGTGCGGCGCTTGGCCTGGGCACCCTCGCCCGGGTCGTTGACAATGAAGGGGTAGATGTTCGGCAGCGGGCCCAGCAGCGCATCGGGCCAGCACTGGGCAGACAAGCCGACGCCCTTGCCGGGCAGCCATTCGAGGTTGCCGTGCTTGCCGACATGGATGACCGCATCGGCGGCGAATGCATGGCGCAGCCAGAAATGGAATGCCAGATAGCCATGCGGCGGCACCAGGTCCGGATCGTGGTACACGGCACTGGGGTCCACCTGATAGCCACGCGCCGGCTGGATACCGACGAAGGTCAGGCCAAATCGCAGGCCAGCGACCATCAGGCGGCCGTTGCGGTACATCGGGTCCTGCTCGGGCGGGCCCCAACGCTCCAGCACGGCCTGGCGGTTAGCTTCGGGCAGACGGTCGAAGGCAGCCTGGTAATCCGCCAGGCTCAGGCTCTGTGCGCAAGGGCGCTGGTCGAGGTGTTCGAGATCGTTGGTGACACCGCCAAGCAGCTGATGAATCAGCTGTGTGCCGCTGCTGGGCAGTTCGGCCAGCGGGTAGCCTTCAGCTTGCAGGGCTTTGAGGATGTTCAGGGCCGCTGCGGGCGTATCCAGCCCGACGCCATTGCCGATGCGCCCATCACGGGTCGGGTAGTTGGCCAGCACCAACGCCACGCGCTTCTGCCCATTGGGCAGGCGCGCCAGCTCGACCCAGTGCCGTGCCAGTTCGGCGACGAAGTCCATGCGCTCGGGGTGGGCGCGGTAGCAGACCACGTCGGACTGGCTGCGCTCACTGCGCCAGGCCATGTCCTTGAAGCTCACCGGGCGGGTGATGATGCGCCCATCCAGTTCTGGCAAGGCAATGTGCATGGCCAGGTCGCGAGCGCCCAGGCCCTGCTCGCTGGCCTCCCAGCCGGGTTGGTTGTCCTGCGCGCAGATCGCCTGCAGCACCGGGATGTCGCGCCGGAACGGTCGCAGGTTGGGGCGTTCCGGACTGGACAGGGCAAAGCCCGTGGTGTTGATCAGCACCTCGGCGCCCACTTCATCCAGCCAGTGTTCAACCTGCTCCAGGCAGGCGCTTTCCTTGAGGCTGGCGACGGCGATCGGCAGCGGGTTGAGCCCGGCGGCCAGCAGCCGTTCGCAGAAAACGTCGATGAACGCGGTGTTGGCCGCCTGCAAGTGCGAGCGATAGAACAGCAGCGGCGCCACCGGATGTTCCGGATGCCATTGGGCGTACCAGTCCTCCAAGGCGGCTGCGGGGATGTGCGGGTGGTAGATCGAGGTGCGTGGCAATGGCTGCGGCGCGTCCCAGCTGTAATCGCGGCCCAGCCACTGGTTGGCCAGGCACTTGAACAGGTTGACTGCGTTGGCCTTGCCGCCTTGTCGCAAGTAATGCCAAAGGCGCTCGGCCGGCTCGCCAGTGACCGTGCCAAGCCCGGTCAGCTCAGGGTCGGGACGGTCGTCACCGGGCACCAGGATCAACTGTACGCCGCGCGAGGCCAGTTCGACCAATTGCTCGACTCCATAGCGCCAGTAGCCGACGCCGCCGTGCAACGACACCAGAATCACCTTGGCATGGCGCAGCACCTCGTCGACGTACAGGTCGACCGAGGCGTGGTTCTGCACTTGCATGGGGTTGGCCAGGCGCAGGCTGGGGTAGTCATCCGGCAGTTGCTCGGCGGTTTCGGCGAGCAATGCCAGGTGCGAATCGCCGCTGCAGAGGATCACCAGTTCGGCGGGCGTCTGGCCGAGGTCGGCGATGCTGTCGTCCGGCACGAAGCCGCCGGGCTGGGTCCGCAGCAGGTGCATGAGTCAGGCGCCCAGGGCTTGGCGCAGGCGCGCTTCCAGTTGCACGGCATCGAGGGCCTGGCCGATCAGCACCAGGCGGGTGATGCGCGGTTCGTCGGCACGCCAGGCGCGGTCGAAGTGCTTGTCGAAGCGGGTGCCCACACCCTGCACCAACAGGCGCATCGGCTTGCCGGGGATGGCCGCGAAGCCCTTGGCGCGCAGGATGCCGAACTCCACCACCAACTGGGTCAGCGCATCGAGCAACAGGGCTTCGTCAGCTTCAGGCAGGTCGATGGAGATGGAGTCGAAGGCGTCATGGTCGTGATCGTCATGATCGTCGCCGTCGTGATGCGAGTCATGGTGCGTACGGCGGCCATCGATGTGCGCCTCCGACTCGGCGCCCACGCCCAGCAGCACTTCCAGCGGCAAGCGCCCGCTGCTGGCTTCGATCACCTTGACCGCTGGCGGCAGTTCTTCGGCAACCTCAGCGCGTACTTTGGCCAGGCCCTCGGCGTCGATCAGGTCGGCTTTGTTCAGCACCACCAGGTCGGCGCTGGCCAGCTGATCGGCGAACAGCTCATGCAGGGGCGATTCATGGTCCAGGTTAGGGTCGAGCTTGCGCTGGGCATCGACCTGGTCCGGGTAGGCGGCGAAGGTGCCGGCGGCTACGGCTGGGCTGTCGACGACGGTAATGACGGCGTCAACAGTGCAGGCATTGCGGATTTCCGGCCACTGGAAGGCTTGCACCAGCGGCTTGGGCAGGGCCAGGCCGCTGGTTTCGATGAGGATGTGATCGAGGTCGCCGCGGCGCGCCACCAGTTCGCGCATCACCGGGAAGAACTCTTCCTGCACGGTGCAGCACAGGCAGCCGTTGGCCAACTCATAGACGCGGCCGCTGGCCTCTTCCTCGGTGCAGCCGATGCTGCACTGCTTGAGGATTTCGCCGTCGATACCGAGCTCGCCGAATTCGTTGACGATGACTGCGATGCGGCGGCCCTGGGCGTTGTCGAGCATGTGCCGGAGCAAGGTGGTCTTGCCCGAGCCGAGGAAGCCGGTGACGATGGTGACGGGGAGCTTGGCCAGTGTTTTCATGTCGCGTTGCCCTTGGCAGGATGGCGCGGGCATGCGGGACGAAAGCCGCAGGCCAGATGGCCGGGCTCGTTCGCCACCGGATCACCCCGCCCGGTTGAAAGTCGAAAACGTCGCGAGGCAGGTCTCCTGGCTTGCACCGTTCCGGCCCCTCTTTGAACAGGGCTGGCGGGATGACGCCTTCCCGCGCCTGGGCGCAGTGGCTGTGTCGATCCGTCTTGGTGCTTACAGTTGCGGGGGCAGCCGCGGCTTGTACCGCGTTCCCGTCTTAGCTTCGGCGTGGCCGAAGAACCTCGAAGCGGCAAGGCTACGCGGGGGGGTCGGGATGGTCAACTCATGGCTTGAGATTTGTATTGCTCTTGAGATCGAGCGCCGCCCACGCGGCGCATCGCGGATGAATCCGCTCCTACGGTTTACCTACGGCCAATTGACGCAAACCCTCCCCCGTGCTCTCCTTACACCTCGCGTTCAGGTGCCCCCACGGGGGTGAAACGGGAAACCGGTGCGTCGCAGGCCCTCACCAGGGTGCGACAAATCCGGTGCTGCCCCCGCAACGGTAAGCGAGTGAAGCGTCTGGACCACTGTGCCACGCAGTACGGCATGGGAAGGTGACGCTTTACCAGGAGCCCTGCTCCTCCTCGCAAGCCCGGAGACCGGCCTGGCGTTCATGAACACCCCGCGGTGGGCGGGCGCTGTCGCATTCCCCTGGGCCTTGAGGTCCGGGGTTGTCGCGCTCGCCTGTGCCCCGTTGCCCATACAAAAGCAAAGCAGAGGAAAGCGTCATGCCCATCACCAGCACCAAGCACGCCATCGCCACGCCCGTCACCCTCAGCCAGCGCGTGGTCATCGCCGCCGGCGCCAGCCTGCTGGGCCTGTGCCTGGTCTACTTCGCCGGTTTTTCGCACCTCGAAGCCGTGCACAATGCCGCGCACGATACCCGCCACAGCGCCGCCTTCCCCTGCCACTGAGACCGCCCCATGATCAAGCGCATTGCCCGCACCGCCGGGTTCAGCGGCCTGCTTGCAGCCTTGCTGCTTACCCTGCTGCAAAGTTTCTGGGTGGCTCCGTTGATTCTGCAGGCGGAAACCTACGAATCGGCGGCGCCTGCCGTCGAGCAGCACAGCCATGACGGTGAAGCAGCCGTTGCCCATGAACATGCGGGTGGGCATGAACACAGCGAAGAGGCCTGGTCGCCCGAAGATGGCTGGCAGCGCATCCTCTCCACCACCGGTGGCAACCTGGTCGTCGCCGTCGGCTTCGCACTGATACTCGCTGCCCTTTACAGCCTGCGTGAACCCAACCGCGTCAGCACTGGCGCACTGTGGGGCCTGGCCGGCTTCGCCGTGTTCTGCCTGGCGCCCACCCTGGGCCTGCCGCCTGAGCTTCCGGGTACTGCCGCCGCCGACCTCGGCCTGCGTCAGAGCTGGTGGATCGGTACTGCTGCCAGCACCGCCGTCGGCCTGGCGTTGCTGGTATTTGCCCGGCACTGGCTGCTCAAGGCGCTCGGCGTGGTATTGCTGGTGATGCCCCATGTCATCGGTGCACCGCAGCCCGAAGTCCATGCAAGCCTGGCCCCTGAAGCACTGGAAACCCAGTTCAAGATCGCTTCGTGGCTGACCAACGCCGCCTTCTGGCTGGCCCTGGGACTGCTCAGTGCCTGGTTGTATCGCCGCTCAAGCCAAGCGTGATGGCCTGCCAACAGCCGCAGCTGGCGCTGTACGCCGGCTTCGGTTGCCGCCGGGGCTGCCCAGTGGACGTTCTCGACACCCTGCTGCGCCAAGCCCTGGACAGCCATGGCCTGGCGCTGTCAGCCTTGCAAGGCATCGCCAGCATCGCTTTAAAAGCCGACGAGCGTGGCCTGCGACAACTTGCCAAACGTCACAACCTGCCATTGGTGATCTTCGACGCCACCCAGCTACAGGCGTTCGAGCCCTTGCTCAGCCACCGCTCCGCGCAAGCCTTCGCCCACAGTGGCTGCTATGGGGTTGCAGAGAGCACGGCGCTGGCCCTGGCGCACCTCAATCACGGCAGTACCCAGCTACGGGTGCCACGGCAAACGCTCGGCGCCGCTACCCTCGCCCTCGCCTGCGGCGAATAATCGCAACATCCAAGGATTTTTCATGACGGTCTACTTCATTGGCGCCGGCCCCGGTGACCCCGAGCTGATAACGGTCAAAGGACAACGCCTGATCCGTCAATGCCCGGTGATCATCTACGCCGGCTCCCTGGTACCCGCCGCCGTACTCGAAGGCCACCAGGCTGAAACGCTCATCAACAGCGCCGAATTGCATCTGGAACAGATCATCGAGGCCATGCGCACAGCGCATGCAAAAGGCCAGGACGTGGCCCGTGTGCACAGTGGCGACCCGAGCCTGTATGGTGCCATTGGCGAGCAGATCCGCCACCTGCGCGAGCTGGGTATCGACTACCAGATCATCCCTGGGGTAACGGCCACCGCCGCCAGCGCCGCCTTGCTGGGCTGCGAGCTGACGCTGCCGGAGGTGGCGCAGACCGTCATCCTCACCCGTTACGGCGACAGCTCACCGATGCCAGCCGGGGAACAACTGGGCGATCTTGCCCGCCATGGCAGCACCTTGGCCATCCACCTCGGGGTCAAGCACCTGGCGCGCATCGTCGACGAACTACTGCCCCATTACGGCAGCGGCTGCCCTGTGGCCGTGGTGCACCGCGCGACCTGGCCGGACCAGGACTGGGTGCGCGGCACCCTCGGCGACATCGTAGAGCAGGTCGCCGCCAAGGGCTTTCGTCGCACTGCACTGATCCTCGTCGGCCACGTGTTGGGGGACGCGCCGTTCGCCGCCTCCGCCCTGTATCGCGCCGGCCATGCACACCTCTATCGGCCAGGCGACTAACCGTTGCCAAGCACCCAATGGCCGGAGCAGACTCCAGGTTCCTGACCACCGACTGGAGTCATGCCCATGCTGGCGCTACGCCCCAATTGCGAATGCTGTGATGCCGATCTGCCGGGCGATAGCCCTGATGCGCTGATCTGCTCGTTCGAATGCACCTTCTGCCGCCATTGCGCCGACACCCGTTTCAACGGTTGCTGTCCGAACTGCTCCGGCCAATTGCTAGCCCGCCCCACCCGCGTTGGCCAGGCCTTGAGCAACAATCCTGCTTCTACTCAGCGTGT
Source organism: Pseudomonas sp. NPDC090233 (assembly GCF_044772285.1). Lineage (NCBI taxonomy): Bacteria > Pseudomonadati > Pseudomonadota > Gammaproteobacteria > Pseudomonadales > Pseudomonadaceae > Pseudomonas > Pseudomonas sp. NPDC090233. Next base: position 172,290 of record NZ_JBIVYQ010000002.1, read on the forward strand.
ACTGAAACCCCACGCCGCCTGTAAGTAGCCAACCATTCCAGCATCGTCGAATTCGGCCCAAAGATGCCCGCATTCAGGCATTTTTGTAGGATTTTTCACCAACTCTGACCTCTTTAGTCAACAGATCTATACTCGCCATTACCAAGGCGTCGGAATGGCCGTATCGTGCTGCGCTGAAGAAAGATCTTGCAGACGTATTCCTGACTTACCCAGGGAAACGGCCCACATTCCGACAGGAGTTATCTACATGACAACCGTGCTGATCGTCGACGACCACTCTACTGTTCGATTTGCTGTACGCATGTTGCTTGAGCGAGAACGTTTTCAAGTCATAGGTGAAGTCGACAACGGCAGTGAAGTGGCGCAGGTAGCACGCAAGCTGCAACCCGATGTCGTGGTCCTGGACATCGGGCTGCCCGGCCTCGATGGGATGGAGGTGATCAAACGCCTGCAGCAGCTTGAGCATTCACCCAAGATCATGGTACTGACCGGCCAGGCCACCGACCTGTATGTACGCCGCTGCCTGGACGCCGGTATTGGCGCATTCGTTACCAAGAGCGAAGACCTCGACGCCGTCGTCTTTGCGCTGAAAGCCCTGGTCAAGGGCTATTCCACCTTTCCGCAGATGGCAGTCAACAGCAATACGCTGGACAGCGAGCCGACACGCCTGGGCAGTCTGTCCAACCGTGAGATGGAAGTGCTGCGACGGCTGTCCAACGGCGAAAACAACAAGCTCATCGGCAGCGAGATGAACCTGAGCGCCAAGACCATCAGTACCTACCGAGGCCGCATCATGGACAAGCTAAAGACCGAGTCACTGGTAGAGATGGTGGATTTGGCCAAGCGCAACAAAGTCAACTGAGCGCAATCATCATGAAGCGCGCGCTGGCTGGCCTGCTAATAGCTATCAGCCTGGCCTGCTGCCCTCCTGCAACGCTGGCTGACGCCGAGCCGCGTCAGTTACTGGCGCGGGCTATCAGCGCCACGCCGCCGTTGCAACTGGACGCTCAAGATCGCCAGTGGCTGCAGCAGCGCAAGGTTCTTCTGCTGGGCAGCTCGCGGCCCGACTATCCACCGTTCGAGATCAACATTAGCCCGGCTGACTATGAAGGCCTGAGCGCCGACTACGCCGGGCTGATCGCCGAACTGTTGGGCGTACCGATCGAAGTCAGGCGCTTTGCCAGCCGCCATGAAGCGATCGCCGCCCTGCGTGAGGGCAGCATCGACTTGCTGGGCAGCTCCAACGCTTTCGAAGCCGCCGATGCCCAGCTCAGCCTCAGCCTGCCCTATGCCGACGATCTGCCGGTCATCGTCACCCGCGAAGGGCGTACGCTAAAGCAAAACAGAGACCTGGCAGGCCTGCGCCTGGCGATGGTCGATCACTACCTGCCGGGCGAAACCGTTCGCAGTCTCTACCCCAATGCGCAGTTGAGCTTCTACCGTTCTACCCTGGCAGGCCTTGCCGCAGTCGAGCTGGGCGAAGCCGACGCTTACCTCGGCGACGCGATCAGTACCGACTTCCTGATCGGCAAAAGCTACCAGGGCATGGTCAAGATCGACCATTTCTGCCAAGTGCCGGCCGCGACCTTTTCCTTTGCCCTGGCCAGTGACAACCCACGCTTGCGGCGCTTGATCGATGCCGCCCTGGCGAGGATCAACGAAAGCGAACGGTTGAGCATCCTGCGCCGCTGGACCAGTGGCAACACCAGCCTGCTGCTCGAGCGCCACCTCTCCGCTCTCACGGTTGAAGAACAGGCCTGGATAGACAGCCACCCCACCGTTAGCGTTCTGATTGACACCGCACTCGCGCCCTTGACGTTCAACGATAACCAGCAGCGCGCCAGCGGTATAACCATCGACCTCCTTGAGCAAATCACCTTGCGTACCGGCCTGCAGTTCAAGCTTATCGAACGCACTGCGGTACAGACCATGGTCGAACAGGTGGCACGCGGCGAAGCGCAAATGATCGGCGCCTTGGGCTATGGCGCCGAGCGCGCCAAACAGCTGCGCTACACCCGCCCCTATCTGGTCAGCCCCAGGGTACTGGTCACGCGCAGCCAGGCCGCCTGGCCATTGCAGGCCAGAAGCCTGGATGGGCAGCGCATAGCCCTGCTGCGAGGGTCACCCTTGCGAGACGATGTGCAACGCCATTACCCGCAAGCCACAGTGGTCGAAGTGAACAACCCGCTGAGTTTGATGGAAGCCGTGGCCAACGGCGAGGCGGACGTCGCCTACAGCAGCCACATCAACGCGGCGTACTACATCAACCATGTCTTCAAGGACAAATTGCGCATTGCCAGCGTGCTGGGAGACGACCCGGCGGTCGCCGCGTTCGCTGTCGCTCCCGACCAACCGCAATTGCAGGCCATTCTTGACAAGGCCCTGCTGAGCATTCCGCCGGAAGAGCTCGACCAGCTGATCAATCGCTGGCGCAACAGCACCCTGGTCAGTGACAGCCCATGGCGCAATTACCGCACGCTGGCCCTGCAAGTGCTGGTGCTGTCCGCATTGCTGCTGGCTGGCGTGGTGTTCTGGAACAGCTATCTGCGCAAGCTGATCCATCAACGCACCGAGGCCCAGCGAGCACTCCAGGCGCAGTTGGCGCTCAGCCGCGGCCTGCTTGAACAGCTGCGCCAGGCCAAGGACGATGCCGAGCAAGCCAGCCAGACCAAGAGCACGTTTCTGGCGACCATGAGTCACGAAATCCGTACCCCCATGAACGCAGTCATTGGCCTGCTCGAACTGGCGCTGGAAGACAGCCGATCCGGTCATTGCGACGCATTGGCGCTGCAAACCGCACACAATGCGGCCGTAGGCCTGCTGGAGCTGATCGGCGACATTCTGGATATCTCACGCGTGGAATCGGGTCACATGACCCTGCAACCGGTGGCGACCGACCTGGTCGAGCTGATCCGCAGCACCCTCAGGGTGTTCGAGGGCAATGCGCGAAGCAAAGGCCTGCGCCTGCAGGACGAGCTCCCAAATGGCCCGGTATGGGTGCTGGTAGACCCCACTCGACTCAAGCAGATCCTTTCCAACTTGCTGAGCAATGCCATCAAGTTCACCGACCACGGCGAGATTCAAGCCACCCTCCTGCTGAAGCCGCAGAGCGCTGGCAGTCTCGTGCATGTGGAGCTCAACGTGCGGGACACCGGTATCGGCATCGGCCTGGAGGACCAGGCTCGTCTGTTCAATACGTTTGCACAGGCCAAAGGTCCCAGGTCGAGCCAGGGCGCCGGCCTGGGTCTGGTGATCAGCCGGACCTTGGCAGAACTCATGGGCGGCACCTTGAGCCTGCAAAGCGTCGAAGGCGTGGGTACCCGGGTGCTGGTAAAAATGGATCTACCCATCAGCGAACCACCTATCCCTGTCGAACCCGCCCTGCCTGCTCAGGAGGTCGCAACTGGGCCATTGAACATTCTGGTAGTCGACGATTACCCGGCCAACCTGCTGCTTCTGGAAAAACAACTACACAGCCTTGGCCATCGGGTAACCCTGGCCGAAAATGGTCAAACGGCGCTGGCTCAATGGCAAGCCACAAAATTTGACATGGTCATCACCGACTGCAGCATGCCGTTGATGGACGGCCACGAGCTCACCCGCAGGATTCGCCAACAAGAGCGAGCACTTTCCATTCCCGCGTGCAAGATTTTGGGCGTCACGGCCAATGCCCAAGCCGAGGAACGAGCACGTTGCCTGGCCAGTGGCATGGATGACTGTCTGTTCAAACCGATCGGCCTGCGTGCACTCAACCTTCACGTACCGCAGGCTCGCCCGGAGCAGAATACATCGAAGCCCACAGCAAGCGGCTTCAACCTGAATGAACTGCGCCACCTGACCCAGGACGATGACCAGTTAGTGCGACGCCTGCTCGAACAACTGGCGCACAGCGCCAGCGAAGATCTTGCCGCGCTGCACGCGCTCGGCACTGCCCCGGATAACGACGCGGTGCGCACGGTTACCCACCGCATCAAGGGCGGCGCCAAAATGCTCAAGATGCGGGGTGTGGTGGGCGAATGCGAGGCTATCGAACAGGCGCAGGTCCAAGGCCTGCCCACCGACGCGCTGCGGCTGCAGCTAATCACCAGCCTGCAACACTTGCAGCACGAACTGGACGAGGCCCTCAGTGCAATTGCAGCGTCGAATTGATCTGGCTGATCGCGTCGACCACATGGCGAGAACCCTGCTGGATCTCCATGATCACCGTGCCGGCCTCGTTGGCAAGCGCAACGCCTCGCCCCGTGCGGGTCAGGCTGGACTGCATGCTGGCCACTGCAGTGAGTGAGAGATCGTGGTTCTGTCGCACCACATCGACGATCTCCAGGGTGGCCTTGCTGGTTCTGGCGGCCAGGCTGCGCACTTCATCAGCGACCACGGCGAAACCGCGGCCATGTTCACCCGCGCGAGCGGCTTCGATGGCGGCATTCAAGGCCAGCAAGTTGGTCTGATCGGCGATGCCGCGAATGGTCAGGACGATCTGCCCAATCACATCCGATTGCTTGCTCACTGCGTCGATGCTGCGCGCCGCGTCGTTGAGTTCCTGGGAAATCTGCTCGATCACCTCAACCGTCTGCTGCACCACCTCGGTGCCCTTACGTGCGCAGGCATCGGTCTGCACTGAACTGGCGTGGGCTGCATCGGCGGCGCTTTGCTGAGTGCTGACTTGCGCGGTGATGTCGCTGGCGAACTTGACCACCTTGTACAGCCGCCCCTTACTGTCGAAGATCGGGTTGTAAGAGGCTTCCAGGTACACCGTCTGGCCTTGTTTGTTAACACGTTCGAAGCGGTGCGAGTGGTACTCGCCACGGTTCAGCGAAGCCCAGAACTCACGGTAGCTGGCAGACTCGCGCTCATGCGCCAGGCAAAACAGCCCGTGGTGCCGGCCAACCACCTCTTCCAGGCGATAACCCATGGTGGCGAGGAAATTCTGATTGGCTTTGATGACCCGCCCCTCGGGGGTGAACTCGACCACGGCCATGGACCGGCCAATGGCCTTGAGCAGGCTTTGGCTCTCGTGCTCATCCTTTACACGCTGGCTGATATCGGCCGCCACTTTGATCACGCTGGTGACTTGCTGGCGTTCGTCAAGCACCGGCATGTAGCTGGCCTCCAGCCACACCTCACGGCCAGCCTTGTCGACACGCTCGAACGTGCCGCTGATGGCCTTGCCCTCCCCCAGTTCGCGCCACAGTTGCTGGTATTCGGCGGTCTTGGCGTAAGCCGGATCGCAGAACAGCCGGTGATGCTTGCCGCGCAGTTCCTCAACGTTGTACCCCATTGCCTGACAGAATTGCGCATTGGCGTCGAGAATGGTGCCGTCAGGCGCGAACTCGATCATGGCCATGCTACGGCTGATCGCCGCAAGCTTTGCCTGGGTTTCGGCAAGGGCTTGGCGAGTACGCTGAATTTCGATCAAATCAGACTTGCGATGAAAATCGAACATGGCGCCGGGGTCCTTTATGCGCGGGGTTTCCTGAGCATAGATCGGCGCCGCTGGCATGCAAGCACACTGCTATCACTTAGTCATTAGTGACAAAGAAAAGTCAGGAGCTTTCGCGCACCATCAATTCAAATCCCAGGTCTTGCTGCTCGGTAGCCACACGCTTGCCGTCGAGCAACGCCAGCAAAGCCTGCGCCGCACCCCGACCAACGGCAGCCCGTGGCGTGCGTATGGAGGTAAGGCGCGGGACCATGTGTGCCGACGCTGGCAAGTCATTGAAGCCGACCATCGCCACCTGGCGTGGCACGTCGATACCCTGGCGCAACGCCTGTAACACTGCGCCCTGGGCAAGGTCGTCATTACAGAAGAAGATGCCATCCACATCGGGCGCCTGGGCCAACAACTGGCTGAACAGCTCGCTGCCCAGGGCAATGGACGAAGGCTGCGGCGACAGGACCTCCAATTCCGTGTCGGCCATGCCGGCTTCGGCCAGCGCCTGGCGGAACCCTTCGGCACGCTGCATCACCCGTGGATCGAGCTGCGCGGCGATGAACGCCAGGCGTCGCCGGCCACGCTCAAGCAAGTGCTGCGCCGCTGCACGCCCGGCCTGCTGCTGGGAAAACCCGACAGACAACGCACCGGGCTGACCGCCCAGCTCCATCATGTGCACGCAAGGCACCCCGCTGGCCGCCAGCATCTGCCGCGCGGCATCGCTGCGGTCGAAACCGGTCAGCAGCATGCCGCACGGCTGGTACGCCAGGTAATTGCGGATCAGGTTTTCTTCTTCGTCGACATCGTAGTGATAGTTGCCAATCAGCACTTCAAGGCCGCGAGGGCGCATCACCTCGTGAATGGCTTCCAGAGTGTCGATGAACAACTGGTTGGATAGCGAGGGAATCAGCACCACCACCGACTGGCTGCGCGCGGACGCAAGCGCACGGGCCGCCGGGTTGGCGACATAACCCAGGCTGGCCGCGGCGGCCGCCACCTTTTCTACCAGATCCGGGGCAACGGTGCTGACCCCGCGCAACGCGCGCGAAGCGGTAATCGGGGAAACCCCGGAAAGCCTGGCGACTTCTGCCAGGGTGGGACGACCGGTGGTGCGGGAGCCTGATCGGGACATGAATGTTGTATTTTTACTACTTGCAAGGGAAGGGAACGGCCACTAAGGTAGCGCTGTCTCAGGACGCAGGCAATGTAATCTTTGGTGGTGGCCACTACACGCCCTCTGCCAAGCGTCCATACTGCGTAACGACAAGATCAATAACACCGGAGAGGTGGCGTTTCGTCTGCGACGAGACAGCGCTATCTCATCCCGCAGGAGGTACTGATGAATTCTCCCCTGTCCGCCATTGTGGTGATGGGCGTAGCCGGTTGCGGCAAAAGCAGCATGGGCGCCGCCATCGCAAAAGAAAGCGGCGGCCGCCTGATCGAAGGCGACGCGTTCCACCCTGCCGAAAACATCCAGAAGATGAGCGCTGGCAATCCCCTGAACGACGACGACCGGGCTGGCTGGCTGGTGCGCCTCGGCCAGGAGCTGCAAGCCACGGTCAAGGCCGGCGAGCGCCCGATCCTCACCTGCTCGGCACTCAAGCGCAGTTATCGCGAAACGCTGCGCGATGCGATGCCGGGACTGGTATTCGTGTTCCTCGAACTCACTCCCGCCGAGGCCGAAAAGCGCGTACTCGCCCGCCCAGGACACTTCATGCCGGCGAGCCTGATCGACAGCCAGTTCGCGGCCCTTGAGTCACCGCGCGGCGAACCGCTGACCCTGGCCTTGGATGCCACGAAGCCCATCGTAGAGCTCGCCAGATCGGTCGAAGAATGGCTAAAGACATGCGGTGAGCGGAGCCTGGCGCGGACCGCCTGATCCAGGCAGTTCTTCCGGCTCACCGAAGACAGCGCTGTCTCGACGCCTGAGCGAGGCGAAAGTTCAACTAAAGCAACGCCAAAAACAACGATAAGACCGAGGCCTTAAAACCATGTTCGGACTGGCTACAGACACCTACCTGCTGCTCGATGCCCTGGTAACCATCATCGGGCTGATCCTGCTGATCACCCATTTCAAGGTCCACCCCTTCGTCGCCCTGACCATTGCCGCGGGCTTCCTCGGCCTGACCTCCGGCATGCCGGTGGCCAAGGTCATGAAATCGTTCCAGGACGGTTTCGGTGGCGTGCTCGGGTTCGTCGGCATCGTCCTTGCCCTGGGCACCATGCTCGGCAAGCTGATGGCCGACTCCGGCGGCGCCGACCAGATCGCGCAAACGTTGATACGCGCCTTCGGCAAGAAGAACGTGCACTGGGCCATGATGTTCGCCGCCTTCCTGGTGGGCATCCCGCTGTTCTTCGAAATCGGCTTCGTGCTGCTGATTCCGCTGGTGTTCATCGTTGCCCGGCGCTCGGGCGTATCGCTGATCAAGATCGGCATCCCGCTGCTGGCAGGCCTTTCCGTGGTGCATGGCCTGGTGCCTCCGCACCCGGGCCCGCTGCTGGCGATCGGCATCTTCAAGGCCGACATCGGCAAGACCATCTTCTACGGCCTGCTGGTGGCGCTGCCCACGGCGATCATCGCCGGCCCCTTGTTCGGTAACTTCATCTCCCGTTACATCCCCGGCAACCCATCGCAGGAACTGATGGACCAGATTGCCAAGGAGTCGGATCAGAGCAACCTGCCAAGCTTCACCATCACCCTGGTCACCGTGCTGCTGCCGGTGGTGCTGATGCTGCTCAAGACCTTCGCTGACGTGGTGCTGCCGGCCGAGCATATCGTCCGCCAGTGGATGGACCTGATCGGCCACCCGATCACCGCCCTGCTCGCCGCCCTGCTGCTGGCCTTCTATACCTTTGGCTCGGCGCGTGGTTTCAGCCGCCAGCAGATCATGAAGATGCTCGACCAGAGCCTGGCGCCGACCGCAGCCATCGTGCTGATCGTCGGCGCGGGCGGCGGCTTCAAGCAGATGCTGGTCGATACCGGTGTCGGCAACGTGATCGGGCAGATGGCCGTACAAGCGGAAATTTCCCCCATCATGCTGGCCTGGCTGGTGGCGGCGGTAATCCGCATCGCCACAGGTTCCGCGACTGTCGCCACCATCACCGGTGCCGGTATCGTCGCCCCGGTGATCGACCTGGTGCCTGGGGTCAACCGGGAACTGCTGGTGCTGGCCACCGGTGCCGGCTCGCTGATCCTGTCCCACGTCAACGATGCCGGTTTCTGGCTGGTCAAGCAGTACTTCAACATGACCGTGGCCGAGACGTTCAAGACCTGGAGCATGATGGAGACCATCCTGTCGGTGGTTGGCATCATCTTCATCATGGCGCTGTCGACGGTGGTGTGACCGCTCATCGGGGTGATCGCACCTTAGCGCTTGGGGTAGGGCCGAACGGAAGTACAAGCCCTACCTCGCAAAGGAGCCTGCCCATGATCCGTTCCAGTGTGTTGCTCGCCGCCATACTCGCCGCGCCGATGGCCCTGGCGGTCGGCACGGGGACTACCTACCCCGACGATCCACACAACCCGGCGCCGAAGCCGGGTGTGGACAGCACTCTCAACCCGATCGAAAAGCCCATGCCGCGGGATACTGACCCGCGCCTCCAGGGCAACGACCCAGACAGTCCGCCAGCCAAGCAGAATGACAACCGCGACTTGCCGGGGATGGATGGCAGCGGGTCGGAAGGTGATGGTGCTGGGTCGGACGGCGGACAGCGGTAGTCAGTGCCGGCCCTTTCGCGGGGCAAGCCCGCTCCCACAGGGCTGATGCAAACTCTGTGGGAGCGGGCTTGCCCCGCGAAAGGGCCGGCATTGACTCACCACAGCCGCTTGTCTGGCCTGGTCAACCCCAGTTTCTCGATCCTGTAGCGCAGCATATCCCGCGAAAGCCCAAGCATCCGTGCCGACTTGGTGACGTTCCAATCCGTCCGATCCAGCGTCTTGCACACCAGGTCCCGCTCGATGTCCGGCAAACTGGTGCCCGGCTCCGGCTCATGCCGCGGCATTTCGTACACCGTTGCCGTCGGCTGGGCCAACGGCTCATCGACCAAGGTCATGCACAGATTAAGCTGGTGCGCCTGCACTACCTCGTTGGGCGCCAGCAATACCGTCTGCTCCAGCATATTGCGCAATTCGCGCACGTTGCCTGGCCAGCTGTAACTCAGCATCAAGGCCTCGGCCTCGGTACTGAAGCGCAGGTTTGGTTTGCCATACCGGCGCCCGTGATGGGCGAGGAAATGCCGGGCCAGCAACAAGATGTCCTGCCCGCGCGCGTACAGGCGTGGCACCTTCAGGGCGATGATGCGCAGGCGGAAGAAAAGGTCGCGGCGAAACTTGCCCTGCTGCACCATCTGCTCCAGGTTGCAGTTGGTGGCGCTGATTACCCGCAAATCGACCTTGCGTTCCTTGACCGCGCCGATCCGGCGAATGCTGCGGTCTTCCAGTAGCTTGAGCAGCTTGGCCTGCAACACCAGGTCCATCTCGCCAATCTCGTCGAGGAACAGCGTGCCGCCATCGGCCGCCTCGACCAGCCCCACGCGGCGCTCCTTGGCATCCGTAAAGGCGCCCTTCTCATGGCCGAACAGTTCAGCCTCCAACAGGTTGGCCGGGATCGATGCGCAGTTGAACTCTATGAACGGCCCCTTGCTGCGCAAGCCATCGAAGTGCAGCGCGCGGGCGACCAACTCCTTGCCGGTGCCCGTCTCACCCTCGACCAACACCGGAGGCAGGTCGTCACTGGCCATGCGCCGTTCGGCATCGAGCACCTGGCGCAGGGTGTGTTTGAGCGTCAGCATCGCCGGCGACTCGCCAATCAGCGCCTGCAGCCCGGATTTTTGCGCCTCGCGCTCTTGATAGAACGTCAGCGTGCGCTCCATCCGCTCGGTGGCCAGGGCTTTCTCCAGCGTCAGCTTCAGCTCGGCCAGCACCACCGGTTTGGTCAGGTAATGGAATGCGCCCTCCTTCATTGCCTGCACGGCATCTTCGACATTGCCGTAGCCCGTCATCATGATGACCTTGAGCTCCGGTGCCTGTACCACCAGCGTGCGCAGCAAGTCGTGGCCGTTCATGCCCGGCAGCGAGTTGTCGGTGAGCACCGCATCGGGCTGGACGCGCTTGATCTGCTCCAGCGCAAGTTCCGCCGTGTTGCAGACAGTCACCTCGAAGCCCTTGAGGTTCAGATAGGTAGAAATATTGTTGGCAAGGATTTCATCATCCTCGACTACCAGGATGCTGTGCTCCATGTTCCCCTCCCGCTGCGATATTGAAAGTGAGGCTGACGCGGGTTCCTTCCTCTTCACGGCTGCTCAGGCTGACCGAGCCACCGAAACGTTCCATGATCCGCTTGGCCAGCGCCAGACCCACACCCAGGCCGCCCTGTTTGGTGGTGAAAAACGGTTTGAAGACCATCCGTTCCTGCTGCTTGGTCATGCCTTTGCCGGTATCAGTGAGCAGCAACTCGACGCGCTGGCCATCCTGGACGCTGACCTGGGCGCGCAGCTCACCCCCTGCGGGCATGGCTTCGATGGCATTGGAAAACAGGCTGTTGAGGATCTGCGACAACTGCAGCGGCTGGCTGGCCACCCACTGCACCGGCGGCCCCTGGAAGGAATATCGCACGCCGTTGCGCTCGATCTGCCGGGCGAAGGCCTGGCGGGTATCGTCGATGGCCGCCACCAGGTCCACCGACTCGGCGCTGTCACTGGTCGGGCGCAGCGACACCAGCAGCTCGCGCACCCAGCGCGACATGCGGTCAACCTGGTTGATGATATCGACGATGTTCTGCTGTGCCTGGGGGTTGGCGATTTCCTGCGCCAGTTCCGCGCTGGAGCGTATGTTGGCCAACGGGTTGCGCATGCTATGCGCCACCGCCGATGACATCTCGCCCAGGGCGACATAGGTTTCGCTGGCCACCAGCCGCTCCTGTTGATGGCTCAGCATCGACGCCGCACGCCGCACGATCCAGAACAGGCCGAAGTAGATCAGCGCCCCGCCCACCAAGGTCGAAGCCCAGATCAGCACATAACCGCGCTGGATACGCCGGATCAGGTCCTGCGGCTCTTTGTAGATCTCGACCATCGCCATCACCTGCTCGCCCTGGCTGTCGAACAACGGGATGTAGTTCTCGATGAACAGGTAGTGCGGCTCGCGCTCGAATTTTTGTTCCTCGCGGTCCTCTTCGGCCTTGTGGTAGCTGGCCGATACGGCCTTGCGCGAACGGAATGCACGGTCCAGATCGCCATCGGCCGCGATGCGTTTGCCGATCAATTCGGCGTTGGTGGACCAGACGATGGTACGGTCACGTGCATAGACGTTGGCCAGCAGGGTGTCGGGCAGGTGCTCGACATGATCGAGGAACTCGGACCGAGTCGACTCGGCCAGCGCCGGGCTGACCTGCAGATGCTGCTGATCCAGGCGCGGGTCGAGCAGCTCGCCCAGGGTAGTGCCGGGCGGCAGCTGCGAATGGCGCACCTCGGCCTGGGCCATGGCCTGGATGAATTGGGCGGTGAGCATGGCGTCGCGCTCGACACTGTCACGCACCACGAAGCGCGTCGAAACATAGCCCAGGCCAACCGCCACAGAGGCAATGATCAGCAGGCTGATCACGGAAAACCAGCGCAGCAGATTGAACTCGCGAAGGGGTGCGGCCAAGCCGCTGCCGGCTTGCGCAGAAGACTTGTCGAGAACATCGGTATCCAACGTCTGCATCGCGTCGTTCCCGCCCTGTGATTGCTTTCGATAGCTGCAAAAAATCAGCCACAACTAAACAGAAAATACAAAATCATTTATTTCAGTAGGTTACTGAGTTTTCCTGAATATGATTCGAGGTTAATTCCCCACATTTGGGTATTCGTTACCCAATTAACCCGACAAGGGCTATCAGGTCTCAGCCAACCTGAAATGAAGTGAAACCCGGGTGCCACGCCCTTCGCTGCTGCTCAATCTCACTGACCCGCCGAAGCGCTCCATGATGCGTTTCACCAGCACCAGCCCCACGCCCAACCCGCCCTGCTTGGTGGTGAAGAAAGGCCTGAAGGCCATGCGTTGCTGGCGCTCATTCATGCCTTTACCGGTGTCGGACAGGCGCAGGGTGACGCTGCGCCGATCCTGCTTGACCACCTCGACGCGCAGCCTGCCCCCCTGCTCCATCGACTCCAGGGCGTTGTCGATCAGGCTGTTGAAAATCTGCCCGAGCAGCGCTGGCTGGCCGAGCACCTGCACTGCAGGCAAGGGTTGCAGATCCAGGGTCACGCCGCCGCGCGCCAGCGGCACGGCAAAGCTCTGCAAGCTGTCTTGCAAGGCCTGGGGCAGGTCCACGGCCACCGCTTCGTCATTCAGAGGCCGCAACGACTGCAGCAGTTGGCGAATCCAGTGCGACATACGGTCGACCTGGCTGATGATTTCATCGATGTTGCGCTGCGCCGGCCCCTCGTCGAACACTTGGGCCAGCTCGGCGCTGGAGCGGATGCTTGCGAGCGGATTGCGCAGGCTATGCGCCACGGCCGAAGACACCTCGCCCAACGCCACATAGGTTTCGTTGCTGATCAGCCGCTTCTGCTGCACCGCCATCAACCGTGCGGCGCGGCGCATGATGCCGTAGAGGCCGAAGTAAACAAGGCCGGCGCCGAGGATGATGGCCAGCCAGATACGGATCAGGCCATGTTCGATGCGTACGATCAGGTCGTGGGGTTCTTTGTAGATCTCCACCATTGCCGTGACCCGTTCGCCATCGGCATCGAACAACGGAATGTAGTTCTCGATGAACAAATGCTCGGGCGCGGTCACGAATTTTTGCTCGGCGCGTGCCTGGTCGAAATTGTGATAGCTGGCAGAGACCCGCATCTTGTATTCGAAAGCCCGGTCCAGATCGTCATCACCTTCGATCAGTTTGCCCATCAACGCCGGGTTGCTCGACCAGATCACCGTGCGGTCCGGGGCGTAGATATTGGCCAGAAGCATGTCAGGCAGGTGGGCGATATGGTCGAGAAACTCCCCGCGCGCCTTGCGCCGCGCTTGCGGGGACACCCCGGGCAAGGCGGCGTGGTCGGTGCGCGGGTCGAGCAGCTCGCCCATGGTACGCACGTTGGGGATAGCCACATGGCGCACTTCGGCATCGGCGATGGAGGTGATGAACTGGGCGGTGAGCAAGGCATCGCGCTCGACGCTTTCGTCGATGATGAAGCGGCTGGAGATCAGGCCCAGCCCGACCGCCACTGACAGAATGAAAGCCAGGCTGACCCAGGCATACCAGCGCAGCAGGTCGAAAGGCTTGCGCGGGGAGCCGGCGTCAGGACTGGCAAGCGTCTCCAGTGTGTCGGAACGGGGGACGATGTCCATGGCGGCTTCCACTGCTGAGCACCTGTGAAAGGTTATAGCCCAGAGTTGGGGATTGCATGGCGCTGATTTTTATCATGCCGATGCAAGGAGTGTCGTCATCACAACGGCGAATCTGCCGTCAGCCCCTGTAACTTGCGGTATTCACGCAACACGTTGGGCACATAGCGTCGGGTTTCGGCGAACGGCGGCACTGCCCCACGGCGCAGGACAGCATCGGGGCCGGCGTTGTAGGCCGCCACGGCCAGAGTGATGTCGTTGTCGAACAGGGTCAGCATACGTTTGATGTAGCGCGCCCCACCCAGCACGTTGTCCTCAGGGTCAAGGGCATCCTCAACCCCCATTTCCTTTGCCGTATCCGGCATCAGTTGCATCAGCCCTACCGCGCCGGCCGCTGAACGGGCCTTGGGGTTGTAGCCGGACTCGGCTTTGATCAGCGCATGCAGCAGCGCCTGCGGCACGTCGTGCTTGCGCGCTGCAGTAGCCACAAGGTCAGCGTATGGCCGACCTGTGATCAGTTGCGCATTGGCCGGGCCGGCCTTGGCAATAGGTTCGCTGATCACCCGTTCATAATGGCGCCCGGGCCGATGGACGTTGGTCAGTACGTAGCCGCCTTTGGCATCGATCGAGATGTAGACATCGGCTTGAGCGGTTGCCGCTGCCAGCCAGATCAGTCCCAGGATAATCCCACGCATGTCGGTCGCCTCCCCGCCGTGCCCCCGATGTGGGGGAAATGCCCCGGAAAACCCGGGCTTTGCGGTAGCGACGCAAGCACTGTGCCGCTTGCCATGGCGCATGGCGCAAGGCCCCGAGGCAGACGTGCACGGCTGTTGCATGGCGCAGCGATACCCTGGGCAAGCATGTCCCCACGCAGGAGGGCTTCACCATGCAGCGCAAACGCAATCATCAATTCGGCTTCACGTTGCTTGAACTGTTGGTGGTGCTGGTGGTGCTCGGTTTGTTGGCCGGCATCGTCGCACCCAAGTACTTCAGCCAGCTCGGCCGCTCGGAGGCCAAGGTCGCCCGTGCGCAGATCGAAGGCCTGGGCAAGGCGCTGGACCTGTATCGCCTGGAAGTCGGCCACTACCCCAACAGCGAACAGGGCTTGCAGGCGTTGGTGGCCGCACCCAGTGGCGAGGCACGCTGGTCCGGCCCCTACCTGCAGAAAGCCGTGCCGCAGGACCCCTGGGGACGCGCTTATATCTACCGGCAGCCGGGCGAAAATGGCGGCGAGTACGACTTGTTGTCGATGGGCAAGGACGGCCAACCCGGTGGCGACGGTGAGAACGCCGAAATCACCAGCTGGCAATGAGGAGCACGAGCATGCGCTATAGCCTCAAAGCCCTGGGCAGACAGGGCGTGGTGCAATTGCAGATCGATGCCGAGGATGCCGAGCAGGCACGCCGCCAGGCCGAAGATCAAGGTTTGCGGGTGGTCAGCGTGCGCGGCCAGGGTGGCGCCTTGCGCGGTATGGCCTGGCGCCGCCAGGCAGCGTTTGACCTGGTGCTGTTCAGCCAGGAGCTGACCACGCTGCTGCATGCCGGCCTGCCGTTGATCGATGCACTGGAAAGCCTGGCGGAAAAAGCCCCGGCTGGGGCTGCGCGCAAGGTCCTGGCGGCGCTGGTTCGCCAGCTCTACGAAGGCCGCTCGCTGTCCCAGGCGCTGGCCCAGCAGCCGCGCGTGTTCCCACCGCTGTACGTGGCACTGGTGCAGTCCAGCGAGCGCACTGGCGCCCTGGGCGACGCCCTCCACCGCTACATCGGTTATCGGCAGCGGCTGGACCTGGTCAGGCAAAAGCTGGTGGGGGCGTCGGTCTACCCATTGCTTTTACTACTGGTGGGCGGTGGCGTGGTGCTGTTTCTGCTTGGCTACGTGGTGCCGCGTTTCAGCCTGGTGTTCGAGGGCATGGGTAGCGAACTGCCCTGGCTATCGCGCGTGCTGATGCAGATTGGCCTGTTTCTGCATGCCCACCAACTGCCATTGGCGCTGGCGACAATGGGCAGCATCGGCGCACTGGTGCTGCTGCGCCGCAACCCACTGCTGCGGCGCTGGATCTCACGCCAGATACGGCGCATGCCGGCGCTGCATCAACGATTGATGATGTATGAGCTTGCGCGCTTCTATCGCTCACTGGGTATTTTGCTACAGGGCGGCATTCCCATCCTCACCGCAATGGGCATGGCCCAGGGGCTGCTGGGCAGCGCTGCGGCGCAAGGGCTGGAGCAAGCCAGCCGACGGGTGGGGGAAGGCCTACCGCTGTCGGAGGCGCTGGAAGCCGGGCAACTGGTCACGCCTGTCTCGCTGCGCCTGCTGCGGGCGGGGGAACAATCGGGGAATCTTGGGGAAATGCTCGAACGCTGCGCGGACTTTCATGACCAGGAGATCGGCCGCTGGGTCGAATGGTTCGTGAAGCTGTTCGAGCCGCTGCTGATGACCTTCATCGGCTTGCTGATCGGGCTGATCGTGATCCTGATGTACATGCCGATCTTCGAGCTGGCGTCGAGTATTCACTAGCTTCAGTAATCGAATCGGTCGACTGCGCGCCGCCGCTCGTTGTCATCGCGCCGGTCATAGCTGGCCGTGGTCTGGATGTTCGCATGGTGCGCCAGCTTCTGCGCAATCGACAGGTCGTGCTCTTCGATCACCCGGGTAATGAAAGCCCGGCGAAAATCGTGGGGCATGATCTTCACCCCCACCTGCGCACCCCGCTGGCGGGCGATGTAGTA
This sequence comes from Pseudomonas sp. NPDC090233, assembly GCF_044772285.1. Classification (NCBI taxonomy): domain Bacteria; kingdom Pseudomonadati; phylum Pseudomonadota; class Gammaproteobacteria; order Pseudomonadales; family Pseudomonadaceae; genus Pseudomonas; species Pseudomonas sp. NPDC090233. The sequence goes on from NZ_JBIVYQ010000002.1 coordinate 188,776, forward strand.
GATCGCATGCTTGGTGATGCGTGCGCGGGTAATGTGGTTGCCACGGCGGATGCGGTTGAACAGGAACGGGTCGTCCGACGCGCCTTCGGGCAGGGCCTGGCGGCGCAGCTCAAGCCAGGCCTGGAGCTTCTCGAAGGCCCACACCGGGGCGTACTTGATCAGTTGCCGATTGCCCTTGCCCAGCACCTGCAGGCTGCGTGCCTCGAAATCCACCTGGTCGAGATCTATGTCCACCGACTCCGACTTGCGCATGCCGGTGCCATACAGCAACGCAATGATCGCCGCATCACGCACGCCTTGCGGGCGTGGATCGGCGGCGCACACGTCCATCAACTCACGAATCAGGCTGCGGCGCAGATTGCGCCCAGGCGGCAGGCGACTGCCAGTCGCAGGCTTCACCTCGCGGATGCGCAATAACTGTTCGTGGTCGATCAGGCCCTGGCGCCAGGCTTCGTTCATCACCCCGCGAATGGCGTTGACGTACAGCGACGAACTGTTGGGCGCATAGCCATCGGTACGCAATGCTGCGACCAGCCCGATTACATGGCCAGGTTCGAGCCGGTGCCACGGCACATCGGCCAGATTGCATTCGACGAAACCCAGTCGGTCGGCAGCGTCCTGAAGGATGTAGCGCATGGTTTGCTGGCTGGAGGGCGCCAGCCGGGCGAGGTACTGCAGCAACGGATTTTGCGAGAGGTCGGACAAAACATGAATCCTGTAGCGAAGCTTCGAGGCTCATTAACAAGCACTCAAAGCGTAAAGCAGGTCAAATCGACCGATTATCGAGTCTCAATGACAACATTCCAAATGGGTCATTTGGACCCAGCACAATGCCATTACCTTGAAATACAAGGCCTTTGCAGATGGCACGGATCGTGATGGTAACTCAATTGAAGCCACCTGATCGAACGAAGGTCTGTCTATGCTCGTGCAACCGATCGACTCACGTCCACGCCAGCCCGTCTGGGCTCTGGGTTTTCGTCCGTTCTTCCTGGGCGGTAGCATTTTCGCGCTGGTCGCACTGCTGGTATGGGCCGGGATGCTGGCGGGGGTGCTGCACACGACACCGCCCGGGGGCATGCTCGCCTGGCACCGGCACGAAATGCTTTATGGTTTTGCCGTGGCTATCATCGCAGGTTTCCTGCTCACGGCCGTGCAGAATTGGAGCGGCATCCCCGGACTCAGCGGCCGGCCACTACAGGGCCTGTTTCTGCTCTGGCTGCTGGGCCGGGCAAGCTGGTTCCTGCCGTTGCCGGCAGGTGTGCTGATCGCCTTGCAGGGTAGCTTTCTGCCCCTGGTAGCCGTGGCGCTCGCCCGCCCGATCGTACAGCGACGCCTGCGCAACAATTACCCGATTGTCGGCTTGCTGTTGCTGATTGCCAGCTGCCAATGGCTGACGCTGATCGGTTGGCTGCGTCAGGACGAAATCTTGCAGCGCCAGGGTATTTTCGCCGGTTTGTGGCTGGTAGCGGCGATGATGACCCTCCTGGGCGGCCGGGTGATCCCCTTCTTTACCCGCCGTGGCCTGGGCAACCTGGCGCCCACGCCCGCGCGGCCCTGGCTGGACCCTGCGTGCCTGTTGCTCAGCGTGGCCGTGCCGCTGAGCTATGCCAGTGGTTCCGCCGATAGCCCTCAGCCAGCCCTGGCTGCGCTATTTGCCGGGCTGTTTCTGCTGCACGGCGTGCGCCTGCTGTTGTGGCATGACCGTGGCCTGTGGCGACTGCCTCTGCTGTGGTCGCTGCACCTCGCCTACGCCTGGATGGCACTGGCGTGCCTGGGCATGGCGCTGTGGCATGCTGGCGTTGCGCTGAACCTGAGTCTTGCAATCCACGCGCTTACGATCGGCGCCATGACCGGGCTGATCGTGGCGATGATGGCACGGGTCAGCCTTGGCCATACGGGCCGGCCATTGCAGGTTCCGCCTTGTATCGCCTGGGCCTTTGCGCTGATGCAGCTGGCCGCGCTGGCGCGCGTCGGGCTGACCCTGTTCACGCCGATCGGCATCGACGTTTCGGTGCTGTGCTGGAGCGCGGCGTTGCTGTTATTCCTGTGGCATTACCTGCCGATGCTGCTGCGCCCGCGTGTTGATGGGATGCCAGGATGATCGTGGTCTAGAGTGATACGCATGATTTTCTGCTAGCGAGCCTCCATGGTTTTCCATCGCCTGACCCGCACCCACCCTCGCCTGAGCTTCGCCGCGCTGGCCGGCATCCTTGGGGCATGGTTGATCCCCGCCAGCGACACCGTCCAGCGTGTTCTCGCCGGCTGGAACCTGGGGGTCTGGCTGTATCTCTTGCTGGTCCTGTGGCTGACCTGGCGGGCGTCCCCGGAAAAGGTACGCAAAGTCGCACGTATCGAGGATGAAAACGCCGGCCTGGTGCTGTTCACTGTGTGCATCGCCGCCATCGCCAGCCTTGCTGCGGTTACCTTGCAGCTGGTATCCAGCCGCGGCCTGCAAGGCACTGAACTGGCTTTGCATTACCTCTACACAGGCATGACCATCGCCGGATCGTGGCTGCTGATCGGTTGCATCTTCAGCCTGCACTATGCCCGGTTGTTCTACACCAACGACGAAAATCAACCCGCCTTGCGCTTCGCTGACGGTGAACGCCACCCGGATTACTGGGACTTCCACTACTTTTCGTTCACCATCAGCGTTGCGGTACAAACCTCCGACATTGGCGTCGGCGGGCGCGGCATGCGCCGGGTGGTGCTGGCGCACTCACTGGTAGGCTTCGTGTTCAATACGGCGATCCTCGGCTTCACCATCAATATCGCCGCTGGCCTGCTCGGCTAGTACGCGTCGGGCACAGGCGCCGATGCGCCGGCACACTTCCTCCAGCTGCTCTGCAGCGAGCACCAGCCCCATACGCACATGCCCCGCTGCGCTAGGCCCGAATGCATCCCCCGGCAACAGCGCAACACCCTCCTCCATCAACAGCCGCTGGGCGAAGGCTTGGGCGCTGAGCCCGGTAGCCCGTATATCGAGCATCACGAACATGCCGCCCGCCGGACGATGGGCGCGCACCCCGGGACAGTCGGCCAACGCCGCGCACACTCGATCGCGCCGTTGCCGATAGGCCTCGCGCATCTGCCGCACCGCAGCCAGATCCTGCTCAAGCGCCACACAGGCCCCTTGCATGACGAACTCCGGCAGGCCGAACAGCATGGCCATGGCCAGATTGGCCAGGTGTCCGATCAGCATCGGCGGAGCTACCACCCACCCCACCCGCCAGCCGCTCATGGCATGCGACTTGGACACACTGTCGATGATCACGCAGCACTCGTTCATACCCGGCAGGTTCGCCGGATCTGCCGCTTCGCCGTCGTAGAGCAGGCCACTGTAGACCTGGTCGCAAATCAGCCACAACTCATGTTCACGGCAAAGCCGGGCGAGCTTCGCCATGTCCTGGGGCGAAATGGTCGCACCGGTCGGGTTGTGCGGCGTATTCAGCAGCAGCCCACGGGTGCTCGGGGTAATGGCCTTGGCCACGTCCACCGGGTTCAGGCGAAAACCCTGCTCCGGGCTGACTGGCACCTGCACCGGCCGCGCCCCACAGGCACCCAGCACAGCGTGGTAGGTCACATACATGGGCTCGGCAACGATCACTTCGTCACCGGCCTCAAACAGGCATTGGCAAACGGCATACAGCGCGCACTGGGCACCGGCGAGCACCATCACCTGCTCGGTGCTGACCTGCGCACCACTGCGCCGGGCGATCGCCTGGCGCAGCGCCAGGCTGCCGCGCACATCGCTGTAATGGGTATCGCCACGGCGCAAGCTGCTGACAGCTGCATCGACAATGGGCGTTGGCGTGTCGAAGTCAGGGTCGCCTACCGACAGCAGGAAGATCTCGCGCCCTTCGCGGCGCAAGGCCTGGGCCTGATAGTGGATATCCCAGGCAGCGGCGGCTTCACCGGCGATGCGTTGCGTGAGCGTGGAATAGCGCATGACTGTCTCCCTGTCTGCCCAGCTCGCACCGCTCGTCCGAAAACGTCGTGCGCCGATTGGAGTTAAAAGTAGCAGAACCCACCGGCACTTCTGCCAACCTCGGGTAGGGAAAACGTTTGCCTGGCCATTTGCCGCCAGACGGTGCGCATGACGCCTTTGTGACAGGGATCATGCATTAGCACATCTGTCGTATTTTCCGCAGAACGGTAACGTGGCAGGTGCTATCGTTAGCTTCCCGGCGGCCATGTTCTCGGCCCTCGTTCACCGCGTCCAGGCAAGGACAAGGAGGCTGGCTTGAACAAGATGACGTTCCCCAACGCCTGCCAGGTGATGCGTTGGCATTTCCATCCGCTGGGCTTCGAAGCGAGCATGGATGCGCCGCGCAGCATGATCGCCCGCCTGTTCGACCGCGCCACCGGTGAAACCCTGCTGGCGATTGCCGGTATCCCCTGCACCGCCATCATGGCGGCGGCGGACGTCGAACGCATCATTGAGGCGGTAGAGGCCGAAATGGATGCCTTCGTACCAGTCTTTGCCCTGCGCGACGCTGTTTAGGCTACCGCTTCCGAGCTCTGCTCAAGCGCCTGCAGCTTGCCCATGAACTCCTCAGCCGGTACGGGCTGGCCCAACAGATAACCCTGCAGCGAATCGCAGCCCAGGCGGGTCAGGAAATCCTGCTGGCCATCGGTCTCCACACCTTCGGCGACGATCCGCAGGCCCAGTGCCTGGCCCAAGGCGACGATAGCCGAGACGATGGCCGCATCGTCGCTGTCCTGCTCCAAGTCGCGCACAAAACCGCGGTCGATTTTCAGCTCGTTGGCCGGCAGGCGCTTGAGATACATCAGGCTCGAATAGCCGGTACCAAAATCGTCGATCGACAAGTCCACACCCATGTCGGACAGGCGCTGCAGCACCGTCAGGCTGGCATCGGCATCGTGCATCGCGGTGGTTTCGGTGATTTCCAGGGTCAGGCAGTTGGCTGGCAAACCGTTGTTGCGCAAGGCGCGGGCGACGCTGTCGACCAGGCCGGCATGGCAGAACTGGATGGCCGAGAGGTTGACCGCCATGCGCCAGTCCGTACGCCCCTGGTCATGCCACAGGCGCATCTGCCGACACGCTTCGTCCAGCACCCATTCGCCAATCGGAATGATCAGGCCGGTCTTCTCCGCCAAACCAATGAAACGGTCAGGCGGCAGCAGGCCATGCTGAGGGTGCTGCCAGCGCACCAGGGCCTCGGCGCCGATCGGCTGGCAGGCCTGGGCGTCGAACTTCGGCTGATAGTGCAGGCAGAACTGGCGCTGCTCCAGGGCCACGCGCAAGTCCTGCAACAGTTGCAACTGTTGGCGGGCGTTGCTGTTCATCGACACATCGAAGAAGCTGTAGCCGTTCTTGCCAGCGCTCTTGGCGTGGTACATGGCCGCGTCGGCGTTGCGCAGCAATTCGAGCTGGTCCTGGCCATTACCGGGGTACAGGACGATGCCCAGGCTCGCTGTCAGTTGCAGGTCATGTTCGGCCACACGGAACGCCCGCGACACCAGGTTGACCTGCTTGACCGCCACGTCCATGGCGTCAGCCGGCTCCCGAAGTTCCACCAGCAGCACGAACTCGTCACCACCGATCCGCGCCAGGGTGTCCTGGCTGTGCAGGTGGCCGCGCAAGCGGGCAGCCACCGCCTTGAGCAGCAGGTCGCCGATGTGATGACCAAAGGCGTCGTTGACCGGCTTGAAGCCATCCAGGTCGATGAACATCAGCGCAAAACAGCCGCCCTGCTCCGCCACCTTGCCGATCGCCTGGTCGATGCGGTCGGACAGCAGTGTGCGGTTGGGCAGGCCGGTCAGGGTGTCATGCAGCGCCAGTTGGGTAAGTTCCTGGTTGGCTAGGGTCAGCGAACGCGCCAACTCTGCAGTGCGCGCTTCGAGGCGCGCATCCAGCACCGAGGTCAGCAAGGCCACTGCGAGCACCGCTAGCGTGGTGATCAGCACCAGGTAGACTAGCCCTTCCCCCTTCAGCCCCCCAGCCAGCGCGCCGCAGAAGCTGCCCGCCGGGAAGTTCGCCGCCGCCATGCCGGTGTAGTGCATGCCGACGATGGCAACGCCCATCAGCACAGCCGCCAGGCCACGGATCTGGCGGACGTATGGCGTGTGCCTGCGCAGGCGGAAGGCAATCCACAAGGCGGCTGCCGAAGCGCCGACCGCTATGGCCAGCGAAGCGCCAAACAATGTCGGGTCGTAGTCGATGCCTGGCAGCATGCGCAGCGCCGCCATGCCGGTGTAATGCATGCAGCTGATGCCCGCGCCCATGATCAGCGCGCCGAAGGCCAATTGCAGCCCCGGCAGGCTCGGCTGGCTGACCAGCCACAGGGCGAAACCCGACGACAACACGGCGATCAGCAGCGAAAAGGCAGTCAGGCCAATGTCGTAGCCCAGGTCGATTGGCAAACTGAAGGCGAGCATGCCGATGAAGTGCATTGACCAGACGCCGATGCCCATCGCCAGCGCGCCCCCGCCCATCCACAGGTAGACGGCCCGGCCTTTGGCCGTGGCGATGCGGCCGGTCAGGTCCAGCGCGGTGTAGGACGCAAGGATGGCCACGCACAGCGAAATCAACACCAGCGAAAAGGAGTAGCTACCGGTCAGCATTGGGAGTTCCAGCGACGGGACAGGGAGGCCCGAAAAAGCTGACGATTGTACTCAAGCGTTGCCGAAACGCACGGGGTTTTTTGCGAATGGGAATGGATCCAAAGCACTAAAAAACGCGACGAAAGCCCTGAAGCAGAGCCTTTGCCGCATCATTTGACATCAAATAGCCACTTGTCGGCTTCACTCCTGCTGAGCGAACGCCCGCTCGGCTTCCCATCCACCACCCAGTGCAGCGATCAGCTGCACGCTAGCGACCAGCCGACCCTGCAACAGGTTCAACACGCTACGCTCGTTGCTCAGCGCAGTGGTCTGCACGTTGACCACGTCCAGGTAGCCGATCAGCCCGGCACGGTACTGGTTCTCGGTCAGGCGTAGAGATTCGCGCGCGGCGTCCAGCGCCTCCTGGCGCACCACCGCTTCGTCGGCATACACCTTGAGCTGCACCAGGTAGTTCTCGACTTCCTTGAACCCATCGAGCACGGTCTGGCGATACTGCGCCACGGTCTGGTCATAGACCGCGACGGTACGGTCCACTTCGGCGCTGCGCTTACCCGCATCGAACAGGGTCAATGCCAGTTGCGGGCCCACCGACCAATAGCGGTTGGGCAGCTGAATCCAGTCGTTGAAGGTGCTGCTGGAATAACCGCCGCTCATGCTTAGGCTTAAATCGGGGAAGTAAGCCGCACGGGCAACTCCAATGTTGGCGTTGGCCGCCATCACGTTGCGCTCGGCCGAGGCGATGTCCGGGCGGCGTTCGAGCAACTGCGACGGCAGGCTGACCGGGATTTGCGGCAAGCCCGGAATGGTCTTGCTATCGGCCAGGGCGAAATCTGCAGGGGCCTTGCCCAGCAACACGGCGATGGCGTTCTCGAACTGGGCACGCTGCCAGATCAGGTCGATCAGGTCGGCCTGGGTACTCTTGAGCTGGGTGCGCGCCTGGGCCACCGCGTCGGGGCCGGAGACACCCGCGCGGTACTGGTTTTCGGTCATGCGCAACGATCGCTCATAGGCAGCGACGGTCGCCTCCAGCAGGCGTTTCTGCTCGTCGATCACCCTCAGCTGAAGGTAATTTTGCACCAGCTCCGACTGCTGGCTCAGGCGGATCGCGGCGAGGTCGGCGAAGCTCGCTTCGGCACTGGCCTCGTTCGCGTTCATGGTCTCACGCAACTTGCCCCACAGGTCGATTTCCCAACTCACGCCAAGCTGCGCGTTGTAGGTATTGCGGATGCCACTGCTGTTGTTGGACAGGCTCGAACTGGAGCTGCCGGTACCTTGCGCCGAGCGGTTCTTGCTGGTGGTCAGGTCGAGGCTTGGGAACAGCGAGGCACGGCTGCTGCGCACCAGCGCCTGGGCCTGGCGGTACTGAGCGGCTGATTGGGCAACGGTCTGGTTGCTGCGGTTGAGTTCTTCGACCAGCGCATTGAGCCCGGCATCGCCGTAGACCTCCCACCAGGCGCCGCGGGCGATGGCATCGGACGGGTTGGCCTGGGTCCAGCCTTCGGCCTGTTTGAACTGGGCGGGCGTGCTCAGCTCGGGGCGGTGGTAGTCCGGGCTCAGGGTACAGGCGCTGAGCAGCGCCACGCACAACCCGGCGCCGATCAAACGCGAGCCGCGCCCGCGGGTCAGCAGCTGCAGGGCGTGGTGGAGTGGAGTCTGGGCGAAGTTCATAGCGGAGTTTCCAGAGCGGCATCGGTACGCACGCCGCGCCAATGGTTGAATCGGTGACGCAGGCGGTCGAGGTACAGGTACACCACCGGCGTCGTATAAAGGGTCAGCACCTGGCTGACGACCAGGCCGCCAATGATGGTCAGGCCCAGCGGCTGGCGCATTTCCGCGCCTTCCGCACGGCTGAGCAGCAGCGGCAAGGCGCCGAGAATGGCCGCCAGCGTGGTCATCAGGATTGGCCGCAGGCGCAGCAGGCAGGCGCGGCGAATGGACTCTTCCGGGGTCATGCCCTGGTGGCGCTCCAGTTGCAGCGCCAGGTCGATCATCAGGATGGCGTTCTTCTTCACCACGCCGATCAACAGGAACAGCCCCAGCAGCGAGATCAAGCTGAATTCGCCACCGGTTACGTACAGCGCGAGCAAGGCACCGACCCCCGCTGAAGGCAAGGTCGAGAGAATCGTCAGCGGGTGGATGTAGCTCTCGTACAGAATGCCCAGCACCAGGTACACCAGCACCAGTGCACCGAGGATCATGAACGGCTGGCCTTCCTGGGTCTTGGCGAAAGCGTCGGCGGTGCCGCCAAGCTTGGCGATCACTTCTTCGGGCAGGCCGAGTTTGGCCACTGCTCGCTCCACGGCCGCCATGGCCTGGTCCGGGCTATAGCCTTCGGCGACGTCGAAGGCGATGTCCTCGGCGGCAAACTGGCCCTCGTGGCTGACCCGGTCGTTGGCCAGGCTGTTCTCGTAGCGGGCGATGGTCGACAGCGGCACGCGGGCGCCTTCGCTGGTGATCACCTGCACCTGCTCCAGCGTGCTCGGGTCCCAGGCGTATTTGGGGTTGATCTCCAGCACCACCTGGTACTGGTTGAGGCTGTCGTAGATCGTCGAGATCTGCCGCTGGCTATAGGCATTGTTCAGCACCGTGGTAACCATGCTCATGTCGATGCCCAGGCGCTTGGCCTGATCGCGGTCGACCACCAGCGTCACCTGCTGGGTGCCGGAGCCGTCGCGGGCGTCGATGGCGGTCAATTCAGGCAATGCGCGCAACGCCGCGACCACCTTCGGGAACCACTCGCGCAGGGCCGCCAGGTCGCCGCTCTGCAGGGTATACAGGTACTGCGAGGAGGTCTGGTCGCGGCCACCGCCGCCCAGTTGCAAGTCCTGGTCGGCCATCAGGTACAGGCGCCCACCGGGCACTTTCGGCATTTCCTTGCGCAATCGCTCGATGACCTTCTGCGCATCGATCTTGCGCTCGCTGATCGGTTTCAGGCGCACCAGGACCATGGCGTTGTTGGTACCGCTGTTGCCGCCAATGAAACCGGCGACACTCTGCACCGCCGGGTCGGCGAGCAAGGCACGGCGGTAGATTTCCATCTTCGGTTGCATCACGCTGAACGACAGCCCGTCATCACCACGGATAAAGCCCATCAGCTGGCCGGTGTCCTGCTGCGGGATCAGCGTTTTCGGTACCACCACGTACAGGGCGATGTTGATGCCGATGGTCACCAGCAGGCTGATCAAGGTCAGCCGCTTGTGGCGCAACGCCCAGCCCAGGCTGCGGTCGTAGCCCTCGACCATGCGTGTGTGCAGCTTGTCGCTCCAGCGCTGCAGGCGCGTCTGCTCGGCGCGGTGCGGCTTCAGCCAACGGGCGCAGAGCATCGGCGTGAGGGTCAGCGACACCACCAGCGAGACGATGATCGCCGCCGCCAGGGTGATCGAGAACTCCTGGAACAGGTTGCGCACGATGCCGCCCATGAACAGGATCGAGACGAATACCGCCACCAGCGAAACGTTCATCGACAGCAAGGTGAAACCGACTTCCTTGGTCCCGAGGAACGCCGCGCGCATCGGCGGCTGGCCATCCTCGATGTGCCGCGAGATGTTCTCCAGCACGACGATGGCATCGTCCACCACCAGCCCAGTGGCGAGAATCAGCGCCATCAGCGACAGGTTGTTCAGCGAGAAACCACACAGGTACATCACCGCGAACGTGCCCACCAGTGACACCGGCACCGCCAGGCTTGGGATCAGGGAGGCGCGGAAGCTGCCAAGGAACAGATAGACCACCAGGATCACCAGCACCACGGCCATCAACAGGGTGTGCTCGGCCTCCGCGAGGGTGGCCTTGATCACCGGCGAGCGGTCCATGGCCACGTTCAGTTGCACGCTGGCCGGCAGCAGCGACTGCAGGGCCGGCAGCTGTGCGTGGATCTGGTCGACGGTTTCGATGATGTTGGCGCCAGTCTGGCGATTGACCACCAGCAGCACCGCGCTCTGGTCGTTGAAGAAGCCGCTGTTGTAGCGGTTCTCGACGCCGTCGGTGATGGTTGCCACGTCGGAGAGGCGCAGTATCGTGCCGTTCTGCTGGCGGATCACGATTGGTTCGTAGTCCTTGGCTTTTTCCAGCTGATCGTTGGCGCGCACCTGCCAATTGCGCTCGCCGTCTTCGACAAAGCCCATGGGCCGGCGCTGGTTGGCATTGGCCACAGCGGTACGCACATCATCCAATGCCAGGCTGTACTGGTTGAGCAGTTGCGGCTCGACCGCGATGCGCACCGCCGGCAGCGAGCTGCCGCCGATCTGCACTTCCCCTACCCCGCTCACCTGAGCCAGGCTCTGCGACAGGATGGTGTCGGCCAGGTCATACAACTGGCCTTTCTGCAGCACGTCCGAGGTCAGCGACAGCACCATGATCGGTGCCTGCGCCGGGTTGATCTTCTTGTAGGTAGGCATGCTGCGCATGCCGCTGGGCAGCAGGTTGCGCGTGGCATTGATGGCCGCTTGCACTTCGCGCGCCGCACCGTCGATGTCGCGGCCTTGCTCGAAGCCGATGATGACCCGGGTCGAGCCCTGATTGGAGCTGCTGGTCAGGGTGGTGACGCCGGCAATGCTGCCGAGCTTGCGCTCCAGCGGCGTGGCCACCGTGGACGCCATCACCTCGGGGCTGGCACCAGACAGGTTGGCCTGCACCACGATTACCGGGAAGTCCATTTGCGGCAAGGGTGCCACTGGCAGCAGGTTGAAGCTGACGCCGCCGAGCAGCATGATCGCCAGGCTCAGCAGCATGGTCGCCACGGGCCGGCGAATGAAGGGACCGGACAGGTTCATGCCTCGGCCTGCTTCACGTCAGTGGCCGGGCGCCAGCGGCGTGCCAGGCGGTCGAAGTACAGGTAGATGACCGGGGTGGTGAACAGAGTCAGGACCTGGCTCACCAACAGGCCGCCCACCATCACCAGGCCCAGCGGCTGACGCAGCTCGGCACCGGAGCCGGTGGCCAGCATCAGCGGTACGGCGCCGAACAAGGCCGCCAGGGTGGTCATCAGGATCGGCCGGAAGCGCAACAATGCTGCCTGGTAGATCGCGTCCCGTGGGCTCATGCCCTGGTGACGTTCGGCTTCCAGGGCGAAGTCGATCATCATGATCGCGTTCTTCTTGACGATACCGATCAACAGGATGATGCCGATGATGGCGATCATGCCCAGGTCGTTGCCGCTGATGATCAACGCCAGCAAGGCGCCGACCGCCGCCGATGGCAGTGTCGAGAGGATGGTCACCGGGTGGATGTAGCTCTCGTACAGCACGCCCAGCACGATGTACATGGTCACCACCGCGGCGAGGATCAGCAGCAAGGTGCTTGACAGCGATGCCTGGAAGGCCTCGGCGGCGCCCTGGAACTTGGTCTGCACGCCGATCGGCATGCCGATGTCCTGCTGCACCTGCTCGATCACCTTGACCGCCTCGCCCAAGGACGCACCGTGGGCCAGGTTGAACGACATCATCACCGCCGGGAACTGGCCGATGTGCGAGATCGCCAACTGCGCCTGGCGCTGTTCGATGCGCGCCAGGGCCGACAGGCGTACCTGGCCGCCATCACTGGCCTTGACGTGGATCGACTCCAGCGCCTGCGGGCCGATGCTCGCCGCATCGCGCGACTGCAGCACCACGCGGTACTGGCTGGCCTGGGTGTAGATGGTCGAGATCTGCCGCTGGCCGAAGGCGTCGTACAGGGCGTTGGTGATTTGCGAAACGTTGATGCCCAGGCGGCTGGCCATGTCGCGGTCGATCACCAGGTACACCTGCAGGCCCTTGTCCTGCAGGTCGCTGGCGACGTCCTGCAATTCCGGCCGCTGTTGCAGCGCGTTGACCAGCTTGCCGCTCCACTGCGCGAGCAGGTCGGCGTCCGGCGACGACAGGCTGAACTGGTATTGCGTGCGGCTGACCCGGTCCTCGATGCTGAGGTCCTGCACCGGCTGCATGAACAGGCGGATACCCACCAGTTTGTCGAGTTGCGGCTGCAGGCGGCTGATCACTTCACCGGCGGTCACGTCGCGCTCGCCGTGGGGCTTGAGGTTGATCAGCAGACGGCCACTGTTGAGCGTGGCATTGTCACCGTCCACGCCGATGTACGACGACAGACTCTGCACTGCCGGGTCTTGCAGGATTACCTTGCTCAGGGCCTGCTGGCGTTCGCTCATGGCCGCGAACGAGGTCGATTGCGGTGCTTCGGAAATACCCTGGATCACCCCGGTATCCTGCACCGGGAAGAAGCCCTTGGGCACTGCCATGTACAGCACCACGGTCAGCCCCAGACTGGCCACGGCCACCAGCAAGGTCAGCGGCTGGTGCCGCAATACCCACTGCAGGCCGCGGCCGTAGTGTTCGATCAGCCAGTCGATCCAGGCACCGCTGGCGCGGTAGAAGCGGCCCTGCTCCTCTTCTTTAGGCTCGCGCTTGAGCAGCCGCGCGCACATCATCGGCGTCAGGGTCAGGGACACTACCAGGGAAATCAGGATCGCCACCGCCAGGGTGATGGCGAACTCGCGGAACAGGCGCCCTACCACGTCGGCCATGAACAGCAGCGGGATCAGTACGGCGATCAGCGAGAAGGTCAGCGAGATCAGGGTGAAACCGATCTGCCGGGCGCCCTTGAGCGCCGCCTGCATCGGCGTTTCACCCTCTTCGATATGCCGCGAGATGTTCTCCAGCATGACGATGGCGTCATCGACCACAAAACCGGTGGCGATGGTCAGGGCCATCAGCGTCAGGTTGTTGATCGAGAAACCGGCCAGGTACATCACGCCGAAGGTGCCGATCAGCGACAGCGGCACGGCGATCGAGGGGATGATCGTGGCGCTGACACGGCGCAGGAAGACGAAGGTGACCATCACCACCAGCACGATGGCGATCAACAACTCGTGCTGCACGTCCTTGACTGCGGCGCGGATGGTCTGGGTACGGTCGGTGAGCACCGAGACATCGAGCCCGGCCGGCAGGTTGTCGGTGATCGACGGCAGCAACGCTTTGATGCTGTCGACCACTTCGATGACGTTGGCGCCCGGTTGCCGCTGGATGTTCAGCAACACTGCCTGGTTTTGATTGGCCCAGGCCGCAAGACGCTCGTTCTCGGCGCCGTCGACAATTTCGGCGACGTCCTTCAGGCGCAGCGGCGCACCGTTGTTGTACGTCAGGATCAGGTTGGCGTATTCCTCGGGAGAGCGCAGCTGGTCGTTGGCGTCGAGCATCGATACCCGGGTCGGGCCATCGAAGTTGCCCTTGGGCTGGTTGACGTTGGAGGCGCCGATCAGGGTGCGCACGTCATCCAGGTTGAGGCCATTGGCGGCCAGCGCATCGACATTGACCTTGATCCGCACGGCCTGGCGCTGGCCGCCGGCAATGCTGACCATGCCCACGCCGCCGATCTGCGCGAGTTTCTGCGCAACGCGGGTGTCGACCAGGTCGTTGAGCTTGGGCAACGGCATGGTCTTGCTGGAGATCGCCAGGGTCAGCACCGGCGTATCGGCCGGGTTGACCTTGTTGTATACCGGGGGCGCCGGCAGGTCGCTGGGCAGCAGGTTGCTGGCGGCGTTGATCGCGGCCTGTACCTGCTGCTCGGCGACGTCCATGTTCATGTCGAGGTTGAAGCGCAGGGTCAGCACCGAAGCACCGCCGGAGCTGGTCGAGGCCATCTGCGTCAGGCCTGGCATCTGGCCGAACTGGCGCTCAAGCGGCGCGGTCACGGCACTGGTCATCACCTGCGGGCTGGCGCCCGGGTACAGGGTCATGACGCGGATGGTCGGGTAATCGACCTGCGGCAAGGCCGACACCGGCAGCAGCTTGTAGGCGATCAGGCCGGCCAGGACGATGGCCAGCATGCTCAGCGTGGTGGCGACCGGGCGGAGGATGAACAGGCGCGACAGGTTCATGCGCCCGCCTTGCCTGCCGCTTCGCCGGGCTGTACTTCACCGGCTCGGGCCGAGCCTTTGGCGTCCTGGCCCTGCAAGTGCTGGCCGGGGGTGGTCGGCACTTGCGAGCTGTCGTCTACCACCTCGACCTTGGTGCCTTCACGCAAGCGGTCGGTGCCTTCGAGCACCAGGCGGTCACCGGCTTTCAGGCCTTCGAGGATCACGCTGTTCTCACCATCACTGGCGCCCACCTTGAGTTTGCGCACATTGACCGTGTTCTCGGCATTCACCACGTAGGCGAAGGTGCCGTCGTTACCGAACTGGATGGCCGCCGCCGGGGCCATGACCACCTGTTTGAGGGTGTCGGCCAGCAGGCGCACGTTGACGAACTGGTTGGGGAACAGCGCCAGGTCCTTGTTCTCGAAGCGGCCCTTGAACTTCAGGGTGCCGGTGGTGGTGTCGATCTGGTTGTCGATGCTGCCCAGCACGCCGCTGGACTGCAGTTTGCTGTCACTGCGATCCCAAGCCTCGACTGGGAGGCTGGCGCCGCTGCGGTAACGTTCGAGCACGGTGCTCAGTTCGGTTTCCGGCAAGGTGAAGGCGACACTGATCGGCTCGGTCTGGGTGATGACCACCAGCGCGGTGGTGTCGTTGGCGGCCACCAGGTTGCCCAGGTCGAGCTGGCGCAGGCCGACGCGACCGTTGATGGGCGCGCGGATCTGGGTGAAGTCGAGGTTCAGACGGGCATCGTTGACCTGGGCCTGGTTGGTTTTTACCAGCCCCTGGAACTGCGCCACCTGGGCTTCGGCAGTATCGAGCGTCTGCTTGGCGATGCTGTCTTCGGCATACAGGCCTCTGTAGCGCGCCACGTCGACCTGTGCATTTTTCAGCTGCGCCTGATTCTGCGCCAAGGTGCCTTCGG
This sequence comes from Pseudomonas sp. NPDC090233, assembly GCF_044772285.1. NCBI lineage: Bacteria > Pseudomonadati > Pseudomonadota > Gammaproteobacteria > Pseudomonadales > Pseudomonadaceae > Pseudomonas > Pseudomonas sp. NPDC090233. The sequence goes on from NZ_JBIVYQ010000002.1 coordinate 204,135, forward strand.
CCTGCTGCAGGGCGATGCGATAGGAGCGCGGATCGATCTCAGCGAGCAAGTCACCGGCCTTGACCTGCTGGCCTTCCTTGAAGTGGATCTTCACCAGTTCGCCGGCCACCCGGCTGCGTACATTGACCGTGTTGGTCGCGGTGACCGTGCCCAGGGCCTTGTAGTAGAGCGGGAAGTCGCCCACCTTGACCGGTTCGACGCGCACAGGTACCGCTTCGGTTGAATTGCCGAAACCTGGACGCCCCATGCCCATGCCTTTGCCCGCACGCCCCCCGCCAGCCTCTTTATGGGCAGGCGTTGCGGCGGGCCACAGCCACCAGGCCAGCAGGGCCACCAGCAGCAGGATCAACAGGCCGACGAGCCAGCGACGGGGGGATCGGGAGACAGAAGCTTGCATGGGTTGAACGAACCTTGTTCGGAATGACGGCTTGGGAAGGGTGAACGATAAGCACTGGCATCGTTTTAGCAAAGGGCCTTTACCAGAGGTTTACCATTGCCTGACGTTGCCAAAAGGTTGAACTTTAAATGAAAACGGCCCGGAAAGCGTTCCGGGCCGTTACAGGGTGTTGCTTGGAGAGGGTGATGGTCGGGTAGTTCCGCTGACTGATCCGGCCCCACGCAATCCTTACTTCAGAACAGCCAGTGCCGCCTCATAGTTCGGCTCGTCGGCGATTTCGCCAACCAGCTCGCTGTGCAGCACCTTGTCGTTTTCGTCCAGCACCACCACGGCGCGGGCAGCCAGGCCGGTCAGCGGGCCATCGGCAATGGCAACGCCGTAGTTCTCGAGGAACTCGCCGCCACGCAGGGTCGACAGGTTCTGCACGTTTTCCAGGCCTTCAGCACCGCAGAAGCGTGCCTGGGCGAATGGCAGGTCGGCAGAAATACACAGCACCACGGTGTTGGCCACGTCGTTGGCCTGGGCGTTGAACTTGCGCACGGAAGTGGCGCAGGTCGGGGTGTCGACGCTCGGGAAGATGTTCAGCACTTTGCGCTTGCCGGCAAAGTCCTTCAGCGAGGTATCAGCCAGGTTGCCAGCGACCAGAGAGAAGGCAGGCGCCTGGGCACCGGCTTTCGGCAGTTCGCCTTTGACCTGAACCGGGTTGCCTTTGAGAGTCACTTGAGCCATGGACGAAATCCTTATGCGAGGTTTGAAAAGGACACTGAGTTAATCATGAAGGCGCCCGAGTGCCTATGGGGTAGGTGAAATTGTTCTTTTGCCAGACAATTCCTGTGGACAAAAAAATGTCCGGGTGGCGACAAGCAACCCGGACATTTCCTACAGCAACTAGCAAATCAGCTCAGCAGGCCGTACACCACAGAGGTCAGCGCGACCAGGCCGACCACCACCACGAACACGTTGGACAGCGCACCGCTGTACTTGCGCATCGACGGTACTCGGCGGATGGCGTACATCGGCATCAGGAACAGCAGCACGGCGATGATCGGGCCGCCGAGCGATTCGATCATGCCGAGGATGCTCGGGTTGAGGGTGGCGACGATCCAGCACACCACCAGCATCAGCGCGGCGACCACGCGGTCCAGCGCCTTGGCGCCCGGGCGTGCGCCGGTCTTGGCGATGATGCCCTTGAGGCCTTCGCTGGCACCGATGTAGTGGCCCAGGAACGACTTGGCGATGGCGATGAAGGCAATCAACGGTGCGGCGAAGGCAATGGTCGGATTGCTGAAGTGGTTGGCCAGGTACGACAGGATCGACAGGTTCTGCGCCTTGGCTTCTGCCAGTTGCGCGCTGTCGAGGGTCAGCACGCAGCTGAATACGAAGAACAGCACCATGGCCACCATCAGCAGGTGGGCGCGGGCCAGGATCTGGCCGCTGCGCTCGTCGGCGTGCTCGCCGTAACGGCGCTTCTGGTCAACGGCAAAGGCCGAGATGATCGGCGAATGGTTGAACGAGAAGACCATGACCGGGATCGCCAGCCACACCGTGTGCAGGAATGCCGAGCCTGTTGGCAACTGGGTAGCGCTGTCGAGAATACCACCGGTCCAGTGCGGCACCAGGTACAGGCCCAGCAGCGCCAGGGCGACGATGAACGGGTAGACCAGCAGGCTCATGACCTTGACCGTGGCCTGCTCGCCGCACCGGACGATGGCCAGCAGGCCGAGGATCAGCACGAACGACAGCAGCGCCCGTGGCGGCGGCTCCATGTGCAGCTGGTGCTCCATGAAGCTGGTGACTGTGTTGGTCAACGCCACGCTATAGATAAGCAGGATCGGGAAGATGGCGAAAAAGTACAGGACGGTGATGAGGGCACCGGCCTTGATACCGAAATGCTCTTCGACCACTTCGGTGATGTCGCCACCACTGCGCCCGGACAATACGAAGCGGGTCAGGCCACGGTGGGCGTAGTAGGTCATCGGGAACGCCAGTGCTGCAAGAATCAGCAGTGGCCAGAAACCGCCGAGGCCGGCGTTGATTGGCAGGAACAAGGTGCCTGCGCCGATGGCGGTGCCGAACAGGCCCAGCATCCAGGTGGTGTCTTGACGCGCCCAACTGCCCAGGGCTGCCGTGGTCGATTGTTCATATTGTTGTTCAACGCTTGGGGCCTGCTCATTCATTCCGGGTGTAGCTCCACTCGCAAGACTGCAACAGGGCTGGGAATGGCGAAACAGACGCTTCACGCACCCCAACCAGTAAAGAGGGGCGCGATTGTGCACTGAAAGAGGGCGGTTGCGAAGCCCCGTCCGAGGGACGGTTGCACTTGTCATGACAATTGGGTGTAACCCAGGCGCCGCTTCGCTCCCCATTCGCGGGTCAAGCCCGCTCCCACAGGTGCAACTCAGAACATGTGGGAGCGGCTTTAGCCGCGAAGCAAGCGACGCGGTGTATGGCACCGGCTCCGCCGGTGATCGCGGCTGAAGCCGCTCCTACCAGGCGCGAAGCGGCCCCTGTATCACATCACTTCTGAACGGCGGCGAACGCTTCGGCAACCTGTTGCAGATTGGCCGGACGCAGGCCGGACATGCACACGCGGCCGCTGTCGATCAGGTACACGCCGAACTCGTCACGCAGGCGGCGCACCTGCTCGACGCTGAAACCGGTGTAGCTGAACATGCCGCGCTGGCGCAGGAAGAACTGGAAGTCCTGGCCCGGCAGCAGCACGGCCAGCGCGTCGACCAACGCCTGACGCATGTCGAGGATACGCTTGCGCATCACTTCCACTTCGGCCGCCCACTGGGCATTCAGCGCAGCATCGCTGAGCACACCGGCCACCAGCTGGGCGCCGAAGTTGGGCGGGCTGGAGTAGTTGCGGCGCACGGTGGCCTTGAGCTGGCCGAGCACGCTCTGGGTGGTGGCTTCGTCGTCGCAGACCACCGACAGGCCCCCTACCCGCTCGCCGTACAGCGAGAAGATCTTCGAGAACGAGTTGCTGACCAGGCACGGCACGCCAGCACGGGCCATTTCGCGGATGGCGTAGGCGTCTTCCACCAGACCTTCGGCGAAGCCTTGGTAGGCGATGTCGAGGAACGGGATCAGCTGGCGCGCCTTGACCACTTCCACTACTTGCTGCCACTGGTTCTGGGTAAGGTCGGCACCGGTGGGGTTGTGGCAGCACGGGTGCAGCAGCACCACGCTGTTTGCCGGCAGGGTCTGCAGGGTTGCCAGCATGCCGTCGAAGTCGACGCCACGGGTGGCCTGGTCGAAGTACGGATAGGTATGAACCTTGAAACCGGCACCTTCGAAAATGGCGCGGTGGTTGTCCCAGGTCGGGTTGCTGACCCAGACTTCGGACTGCGGGAAGTAGCGCTTGAGGAAGTCGGCACCGACCTTGAGCGCGCCGGAGCCGCCAACGGTCTGCACGGTGGCCACGCGTTTGCCGGTCACGGCCGGGTGGTCGGCACCGAATAGCAGCGCCTGAATGGCCTGGCGGTAGCTGGCCAAGCCTTCCATAGGCAGGTACAGCGAGGCTTCGTGGTCGACCCCGGCGATGCGTTTTTCTACCGCATCCACGGCGGCCAGTTGCGGCACCACGCCGGCCTCATCGTAATACAGGCCGATACTCAGGTTGACCTTGTCGGCGCGCGGGTCGGCCTTGAAGGTTTCCATCAGCGAGAGGATCGGGTCGCCGGCATAGGCATCGACATGTTTGAACACAGCGTGCAGCTCCTTGGATCAGGACAGTTCGGAATGGCTGCCCTGAGGATACCCGGAGTCGGCGGCAAGGAACATCACCTGATGTGCAGGTTGTCTATGCAAGATTGCACAGCGCTGTCAGCCAAGCAGTTCCTTCAGACCTTGCAGCTCCTGTGCGGTCAACGCCACCCCCTCCCGTTGGGCAATTTCCCGCTCCCGATAGCGGCGCTCGCCGGGCATGCGCGTCAAGCCCACAGCCTGCATCTGCTCGACCAGATCAGCGCTGCGCTGGGCAAAACGATCGCCTTCGGCCTTGCTCGGGTCGATGACGATGATCAGCTGCCCGGTCCAGGGTGTTTTGGCGCCTGGGTGGCTCGACCAGTCGAACTCCCAGGAGAAATGCCCGCCGGTCAGCGCCGCCGCCAGCAGTTCAACCATCATCGACAGCGCCGAGCCCTTGTGCCCGCCAAACGGCAGCAAGGCGCCGCCTTCGAGAATGGCTTTTGGGTGGGTGGTCGGTTGGCCATCGGCGTCCACGCCCATGCCCTCAGGCAGCTGCTGGCCGGCGCGCGCGGCAATCTGCACGTCACCGTGGGCCATGGCGCTGGTGGCCATATCGAAGACGATCGGGTCATGCCCCGCACATGGCGCGGCAAAGGCGATCGGGTTGGTGCCGAACAACGGCTTGCGGGCACCATGCGGCACCACACACGTCATGCTGTTGACCACGCTCAAGGCCAACAGGCCTTCATCGGCGAACGGCTCGACATCCGGCCAAAGCGCGGCGAAGTGGTGCGAGTTGTGGATTGCCAGCACCGCGATACCAGCGCTGCGGGCCTTTTCCACCAGTAAAGCCCGCGCGGCCGCCAAAGCCGGTTGGGCAAAGCCGCCACCCGCGTCGACGCTGACATATCCCGTCGCCACATCGGTCACGTGCGGTGTCGCTTGCCCGTTCACCCAGCCACTGGCCAAGGTCGACACATACCCGGGAATCCGAAACACCCCATGACTGTGGGCACCATCGCGCTGGGCACTGGCGCAGTTGTGGGCGAGCACCCCGGCCACCGCTTCGCTGCAGCCATGACGCTGGAAGATCGCTTGCAACAGGCTCTGCAATTCGGCAAAGGCCATGCGCACGGTGGGATGGGTGGAAGGTGCAGACATCTGAAGCTCCTTTCTTGGAATTGGATTGGCAACAGCGTTGGCAGCGACAAAAACTTTCCTGCATGTGACAGCTATCTGTCAAATATTGACGCGATGACAGAAAACATCCATTTTCTATTTCACGCCTCGCCTGGAGCAGCAACATGAGCCAACCGATCAAGCAACGCCTGGAAAACAGCCTGCAAGGGGCCACGGCTTCGGGCCACAAGATCGCCAGCTACATGCTCGCCAACCTCCACGAACTGCCGTTCCAGACCTCGGCCAGCATTGCCGACAAGCTGGGTGTCAGCGAATCCAGTGTCGGGCGTTTTTGCCGCTCCCTCGGTTATGCCCATCTCAAGGCGCTCAAGCAAGACCTTCAGAGCGACCTGGGGGATGGGCCGTGGCTGGTTGGGGATCGTTTGCAAGATTACCGCCAGCAGCACGACGAAAGCAGCCGTGCGGGCAGCCTGGAACTGGAAATTGCCGCCTTGGTGCGGGTGCATGAATACAGCCGCAGTGACGCCTGGCATCAGGCCGCCCAGCGCATCGCCGACAGGCCAAGGGTGTTCATTGCCGGTTTCCAGACCGAGCGCGGTATCGCCCAGTGCATGGCTCACCTGCTGCATTACCTGCGCGATGGCGTGCAGGTGGTCGATGGCAGCGCCGGGCACTTCGGCGAAGTGCTGCTCGGGCGCCCGGAAAACAGCTCCCTGGTGGTGTTCGAGGCGCGCCGCTACTCCCGCCATGCCTTGCTGCTGTGCCAGAAGGCGCGCGAGGCCAACATTCCGGTCACGCTGGTGACCGATACCTTCTGCGATTGGGCCGATGCCAATGCCGACGAGGTGTTCCGCATCCCCACCGAGTTCAATCTGTTCTGGGAATCCACCTCGGCGATGCTGTCGTGGGTGCACCTGATGGTCAACGAGGTCTGCAAGAAACTCGGGCCTGATGTTGAAAAACGCTTGGAAGCGACTGCTGCTCTACATAACGCCTTCGTCGGCTACACGACGGGCAAACAACAATAGCAAGAGTGCAAGAGGTGCGAGATGAACAAGACCATGAGGATGGTAGGTGCGTGTGCCCTGCTGCTGGCGGGGGCCGCCAGCGCCGAAACCCTGCGCTTCGCCACCGAGGGCGCGTACCCGCCCTTCAACTATGTGGATGCCGATAACCAGCTGCATGGTTTCGACATCGACATCACCCACGCCCTGTGCGCACAGATGAAAGTCGAGTGCACCCTGGTGGCCCAGGACTGGGAAGGGATCATTCCCGCCTTGATGGCGCGCAAGTACGACGCCGTGGTGGCCTCGATGATCGACACCGAAGAACGGCGCAAGAAGATTGCCTTCACCGACCACTACTACCGTACCCCGCTGACCGTAGCAGTGGCCAAGGACAGCAAGATCAGCGACGCCCAGAGCAACTTCGACGGCTACACCGTGGGCGCCCAGTCGTCCTCGACCCAGGCCATTTATGCCGAGGATGTGTATGCCAAGGCCGGTGCCGATGTGAAGCTGTACCCGACCATGGACGAAGCCAACGCGGACCTCGCCGCCGGGCGCCTGGACGGAGTGATCGCCGACAAGTTCCCGCTGCACGAATGGATGAACAAGAACGGCCAGGACTGCTGCAAGGTGCTCGGCGACGTGGCCGGGACCAAGGCCGACGCCGCCATTGCCGTGCGCAAGCACGATGAAGCGTTGCGCCAGCGCCTGAATACCGCGCTGACAGAGATCGTCGCCAACGGCACCTATCAGAAGATCGCCGGCAAGTATTTCGACTTCGATATCTACAACTGACGGCGGCGTACAAGAACCTGTGGGGATGGCACCGGCTTTGCCGGTGTTCGCGGCTGAAGCCGCTCCTACAAGGGATCTGCTCAGACATTACAAGGGATATGTCATGCTCGATCAATTGTCCTTGCTGTCCTTTGCCAGTGGCGGTTGGGGCCAGGCGCTGCTGGCTGGGGCGCTGGTGACTGTGTCGCTGGCCCTCGCCTGCCTGCCCATCGGCTTGCCACTGGGCCTGGTCGTGGCGCTCGCTGCGCGTTCGCGCAAACGTCTGCCGCGCGCTTGGGCGACCACTTTCTCCACGGTATTCCGCGGCCTGCCCGAGCTGCTGACCCTGCTGATCATCTATTACGGCTGCCAGATCGCCGCGCAGAAGCTGTTGGCGGCGATGGGCTATCAAGGCGAGTTCCTGATCAATACCTTCCTCGCCGCCATGCTCGCCTTCAGCCTGGTGTTCGCCGCGTTTTCCAGCGAGATCTGGCTGGCCGCCTTCAAGACCTTGCCCAAAGGGCAGCTGGAGGCCTGCTCGGCGTTGGGTCTGGGCAAGCGCACGGCGTTCTTCAAGGTGGTGCTGCCACAACTGACGCGCATTGCCCTGCCAGGGCTTTCCAACAACTGGTTGTCGTTGCTCAAGGACACTTCGCTGGTATCGACCATTTCGCTGGTCGACCTGATGCGCCAGACCAACCTGGCCGTCAGCGTGACCAAGGAGCCAATGTTCTTCTATGGCGTGGCCTGCCTGGGCTACCTGCTGTTCTCGGCGTTGTCGGGGCGGGTGTTCGCCTATATCGAACGGCGCAGCAATCGCCACCTGCAAGGAGCGCGCGCATGAGTGCCGAACAACTGCTGGCCCTGGTGCTCGACCCAGACCTGCTGGAACGCTACGGGCCGCGATTCATCGATGGCTTGCTGGTCACCGCCAAGCTGGTGGCGATTTCCTTCAGCCTGGGCGCCGTGCTCGGTCTGTTGCTGGCCCTGGCGCGAATGTCGCGCCACCGGTTGTTGCAACGCCTGGCCGCCGGCTACATCTATTTCTTCCGTGGCTCACCCCTGCTGGCACAGCTATTCCTGCTTTATTACGGGCTGGGTTCACTCAAAAGCTTTTGGCAGGACGTCGGCCTCTGGTGGTTCTTCCGCGACGCGTGGCTGTGCACCTTGCTGGCCTTTACCCTGAATACCGCTGCGTATCAGGCCGAGATCTTCCGCGGCAGCTTGATGGCCGTTGCGCCCGGCCAGCACGAAGCCGCGCGGGCACTGAACCTGAAGCGTTCGACCACGTTTTTCAAGGTGATCCTGCCGCAGTCGCTGCTGGTGGCCATCGGCCCGTTGGGTAACGAGCTGATCCTGATGATCAAGGCCAGCGCCATTGCCTCACTGGTGACCATTTACGACCTGATGGGTGTGACCAAGCTGGCTTTCTCGCGCAGCTTCGACTTCCAGATCTACCTGTGGGCGGCTGTGCTGTACCTGGTGATCGTCGAGCTGGTGCGGCGCCTGCTGAAACACCTGGAAGCCCGCCTGGGCCGCCACTTGAACTGAGCGAAGGATACATTCATGCATTGCCAGACCCTTGTCCTCGGCGCCGGTATCGTCGGCGTCAGCACCGCGTTGCACCTGCAGGCACGCGGCCGCCAGGTGATCCTCATCGACCGCGACGAACCCGGCAGCGGCACCAGCCACGGCAATGCGGGGCTGATCGAGCGCTCCAGCGTCATCCCCTATGCCTTCCCCCGGCAATTTGGCGCGCTTTTGCGCTATGGCCTGAACCGCCAGCCGGACGTGCGCTACAGCCTGTTGCACTTGCCCAAGGCTGCGCCCTGGCTGCTGCGGTACTGGCGGCAATCGGCGCCTGGGCGGCTGGCCGGTGCTGCCGCCGACATGTTGCCGCTGGTGCAGCGCTGCGTCGAGGAACATGACGCGCTGATCGCTGCTGCCAGCCTTGAAAGCCTGGTGCAGGCCAAGGGTTGGATCGAGGTGTACCGCGACCCTGCGCTGTTCGAGCAGGCCAAGGCCGAGGTCAAGGGCCTGGCCCGTTATGGCTTGCAGTACGAAATCCTGGAGCGCGCGCACCTGCAAGCCCGCGAGCATCAGCTCGACAGCGCCGTGGTCGGCGGCATCCATTGGCTGGACCCGAAAACCGTGAACGACCCCGGCGCCCTCACCCGTGGCTACGCCGCCCTGTTCGTCAAACGTGGCGGGCAGTTCCTGCATGGCGATGCGCGCAGCCTGCGCCCGGTCGGCAGCCAATGGCGGGTCGACAGCCAACGCGGGCCGATCACTGCCGACGAGGTGGTGGCCTGCCTGGGTCCGCAGTCGGCCGACATCTTCGAGCGCCTGGGTTATCAGATTCCGTTGGGCATCAAGCGCGGCTACCACATGCATTACGGCACCCGCGGCGGCGCCCAGTTGCAGCATTCGATCTGCGACACCCAGGGCGGCTACGTGCTGGCGCCAATGGCGCGCGGGGTGCGCCTGACCACTGGCATCGAGTTCGCCGCCAGCGACGCGCCGGGCAACGAAATCCAGCTCAAGCGCTGCGAAGCGCTGGCACGCAAGCTGTTTCCGGCGCTAGGTGAGCGCCTGGATGACAAACCCTGGCTGGGCCGCCGCCCGTGCCTGCCGGACATGCGCCCGGTGATTGGCCCCGCGCCTCGGCACAAAGGCCTGTGGTTCAACTTCGGCCACGCTCACCACGGCCTGACCCTCGGCCCAGTCACCGGCCGCCTGCTGGCTGAACTGCTCACCGGCGAGCGCCCCTTCACCGACCCTGCGCCTTACAGCGCGGCACGTTTCGACTGAAATCACGCGGGAGAACAACAACATGACCGCCCCTTTGAGCGTTGTCAGCCTTGCCCCTGAAACCGACACGCGCCCGGTGCTGATCCGTATCGAGGGCCTGAACAAACACTATGGCGCCTTCCATGTGTTGCGCGACATTGACCTGCAGGTGCGCGAGGGCGAGCGCATCGTGCTGTGCGGCCCGTCCGGCTCGGGCAAATCCACCTTGATCCGCTGCATCAACCGCCTGGAGGTCGCCGAGCAGGGCAGCGTCCAGGTGGCCGGTATCGACCTGGCCGCCACCACCCGACAGGCCAGCCAAGTGCGCAGCGAGATCGGCATGGTGTTCCAGCACTTCAACCTGTTCCCGCACATGAGCGTGCTCGACAACTGCCTGCTGGCGCCCACCAGTGTGCGCGGGCTGTCGCGCAAAGACGCGGAGGAACGGGCGCGGATGTACTTGAGCAAGGTCGGCATCGAGAGCCAGGCGCATAAATACCCCAGCCAGCTGTCCGGCGGCCAGCAGCAACGCGTGGCGATTGCCCGGGCGCTGTGCATGAAGCCGCGCATCATGCTGTTCGACGAGCCCACTTCGGCGCTGGACCCGGAAATGGTCGCCGAAGTGCTGGATGTGCTGGTGCAACTGGCGGGCACCGGCATGACCATGCTGTGCGTCACCCACGAAATGGGCTTTGCCCGGCAAGTGGCCGAACGCGTGCTGTTTCTTGAGGGCGGACAGATCATCGAGGACAGCCCGCCGCAGGTGTTCTTCAACCAGCCGCGCACGGCACGGGCCAAGGCCTTCCTTTCGCAGATTCTGCACTGATCCCGCGTGGCTTCATTGCACGGCTGCAATGAGCCAACTGCGTCGTTAAATATTATTGACCCAAGCCCCTGTCAAACCCTTGCCGGCTCAGGCTTGCAAGGGTTCAGCCCCCGTATTTAGGCGCCTGAGCGCCCTTTTGCTCGTTTGACATATCGAACGGCTCTGGCAAGCTATCTACAAGCCCCGACCGGAATCGTCGCCTCTGACGAGCCGGCAGTGCTCGGGGCTTCAGGTAGCACAACAGGCCCCGGGCCGTGCACCTGCACAACAACGACAGGTCGAACCTGTCATAAGGTGACATATGTCCAACAGCAACATTGGCAACAAGCAACCTTCCCTGCGCAAACCCGTCGTCCTGATGACCATGGGCAGCCAAGAGCGCAAAGGCCATGACTACCAGGTCATGACCCACAAATACATCACCCCGCTGGTCGACTTCGCCGATTGCGTCCCGGTCCTGGTGCCCACCTGCTGTGGCGTCGAAGACCTCGAGACCTATCTGGACATGGCCGACGGCGTATACCTGACCGGTGCCGGCAGCAACATCGAGCCGAGCCTGTACGGCCAGGAGAACCAGACCCCGGGCAAAGGCCAGGACGTCAACCGCGACCTGTTCGATATCCCGCTGGTCAAAGCGGCCCTCAAGCGCGGCCTGCCGATCTTCGGCATTTGCCGTGGCATGCAGGAAATCAACGTGGCCCTGGGCGGCGACATCTACCAGAAGGTTTACGCCGAGCCTGGCTTCAACGACCACCGGGAAAACCCGGAAGACCCGGTCGAAGTGCAGTACGCCCAGGTGCATGGCGTGAAGATCCAGCCAGGCAGCTGGCTGCGCGACACACTTGGCACTGACGAAATTCGCGTCAACTCGCTGCATGGCCAGGGCCTGCGTAACCTGGGTGCCGGCATCGAGCCTATCGCCCACGCCGAAGACGGCCTGGTCGAAGCGATCCATGGCCCGAGCATCTCGCCGTTCCTGTTCGCCGTGCAGTGGCACCCAGAGTGGCAAGCGGCGAAAAACCCTGATTCGATCAAGATCTTCCAGGCCTTCGGCGATGCCTGCCGCGCCCAGGTGCGCAAATCCCAGATCAAGCGCCAACAGGCCGCCTGACCCTCAGCTTCGTTAGTTTTGATCGCGGGGCGGCGCAAGGTCGCCCCCGCTTCCCCGGTCACCCTCTGCTGGTCCCAGAACACTTCCCGTGGAAGCGGGCGGCGGGCTTGTGCCTGTCTCCGCGGTCGTTTTTTCTTTAGAGATACGATGACTGTTTAGGTGTTCGCCTTGACAGGTTTGTCGCCTATCAGATCGAGCGCCGCCCGCGCGGCGCATCGCGGATGAATCCGCTCCTACTATCTACCTCCGGCCAGTTTTGTCAGTGGCCTCTTCGCTGTCAGCCTTGGCGCCCCCTCGATATTGAGTCGTACGCAAAAGGCGGACAGTGAAGATGCCACAGGCATTATTGGCCGGAGGTAGATGGTAGGAGCGGATTCATCCGCGATGCGCCGCGCGGGCGGCGCTCGATTTCAGCATCCCCTCAAACCCCCAGCCAAGCACCCAAGAACCCAAAAATTTCCCAAAAGGGGACTAGCCATCACCCTAGTTGTACGATAACTTACCTCCATCGCAGCACATCACCCTTCACCCAAGCGCCACAGGATGCCAACAACAATGACTCCACAAGAACTGAAATCCATCCTCTCCCACGGCCTGCTGTCTTTCCCGGTCACCGACTTCAACGCCCAGGGCGACTTCAACCAGGCCGGCTACATCAAGCGCCTGGAATGGCTCGCCCCGTACGGCGCCAGCGCCCTGTTCGCCGCCGGCGGCACCGGTGAGTTTTTCTCCCTGGCCGCCAGCGAGTACAGCCAGGTAATCAAGACCGCAGTCGACACCTGCGCTAAATCCGTACCGATCCTCGCCGGCGTCGGCGGCTCCACCCGCCAGGCCATCGAATACGCCCAAGAAGCCGAGCGCCTGGGGGCCAAGGGCCTGCTGCTGCTGCCGCACTACCTGACCGAAGCCAGCCAGGACGGCGTTGCCGCCCACGTCGAAGCCGTGTGCAAATCGGTGAACATCGGTGTGGTGGTGTACAACCGCAACGTCTGCCGCCTGAACGCCGACCTGCTGGAAAAACTCGCCGAACGCTGCCCGAACCTGATCGGCTACAAGGACGGCCTGGGTGACATCGAGCTGATGGTGTCGATCCGTCGCCGCCTGGGTGATCGCTTCAGCTACCTGGGTGGCCTGCCGACCGCCGAGGTGTATGCTGCGGCCTACAAGGCCCTGGGTGTGCCGGTTTATTCCTCGGCGGTATTCAACTTCGTGCCGAAGACCGCGATGGACTTCTACCACGCCATCGCCCGTGACGATCACGCCACCGTTGGCAAGCTGATCGACGATTTCTTCCTGCCGTACCTGGACATCCGCAACCGCAAGGCCGGCTACGCAGTCAGCATCGTCAAGGCTGGCGCCAAGATCGCCGGTTACGACGCAGGCCCGGTGCGTACCCCGCTGACCGACCTGACCGCTGAAGAATACGAAATGCTCGCTGCTCTGATGGACAAGATGGGTCCGCAATAAGCGCACCCCTGCGGCCTGCCCTTGCCGCATCCGGAGTGGGAGCCCCCACTCCGGCTACAACTCGTGAGCCCGCACAAAAATAACTAGTGGGAGTATTGCCAGCATGCAAGCGACTAAAAAGACGCATGTGCGCTACCTGATCCTGTTCATGCTGTTCCTGGTGACCACGATCAACTATGCCGACCGCGCCACCATCGCCATCGCAGGCTCCAGCCTGCAGAAAGACCTCGGCATTGACGCCGTAACCCTCGGTTATATCTTCTCCGCCTTCGGATGGGCTTATGTTGCCGGTCAGATTCCGGGGGGCTGGCTGCTGGACCGCTTCGGCTCCAAGAACGTCTACGCCTTCAGCATCTTCACCTGGTCGCTGTTCACCCTGCTGCAAGGGTTTGTCGGTGGCCTGCCGGTCGCTTGGGCGGTCGTCACGCTGTTCACCTTGCGTTTTCTGGTCGGTTTCGCCGAAGCCCCGTCGTTCCCGGGCAACGCCCGAATCGTCGCGGCCTGGTTCCCCACCGCAGAGCGTGGCACGGCGTCGGCGATCTTCAACTCGGCGCAGTACTTCGCCACCGCACTGTTCGCCCCGATCATGGGCTGGATCGTGTTCAGCTTCGGCTGGGAGCACGTGTTCGTGGTCATGGGCGCACTGGGCATCGTGTTCTCCATGGTCTGGCTGAAGACCATCTACAACCCGCGCCAGCACCCGCGCATCAGCCCGCAAGAGCTTGAGTACATCGAGCAGAACGGCGGCCTGGTGGACATGGACCAGAAGCGCGGCAACGACGGCCCGAAATGGGGCTACATCAAGCAGCTGCTGACCAGCCGCATGCTGCTGGGCGTATACCTGGGCCAATACTGCATCAACGCCATCACCTACTTCTTCCTCACTTGGTTCCCGGTGTACCTGGTGCAGGAACGCGGCATGAACATCCTCAAGGCGGGCATCATCGCCTCCTTGCCAGCGATCTGCGGCTTCATTGGTGGCGTACTGGGTGGCGTGCTGTCGGACTGGCTGCTGCGCCGTGGCAATTCGCTGACCTTCTCGCGCAAGTTGCCGATCGTCTGCGGCCTGCTGCTGTCGACCACCATGGTCTTCTGCAACTACGTCGACGCGGAGTGGATGGTGGTCGGTTTCATGACCCTGGCCTTCTTCGGCAAAGGTATTGGTGCACTGGGCTGGGCCGTGGTTGCCGACACCTCGCCCAAACAGATCGCCGGGCTGTCCGGTGGCCTGTTCAACACCTTCGGCAACATCGCGTCGATCACCACCCCGATCGTCATCGGCTACATCATCAGTGCCACCGGCTCGTTCAAGTGGGCCCTGGTCTATGTGGGTGCCAACGCCCTGGTGGCGGTGTTCAGCTACCTGGTGATCGTCGGCCCGATCAAGCGTATCGAGCTGCGCGAAGAAGCCCCCAAGCCACAACCTGAGCCTGCCGCCAATGGCGAACTGGCCAGCTCGCGTCACTGAGTGAACACGCCCGCACCGGAGAATCGGTGCGGGCGGATGTACAAAAGCCTGAGAACCTACCAGTAGGGCCTGAACATGCAGTTGATCGAACACTCCGACTCGCCCCGCTACGTCCGCCTGCACGACGACGACAACGTCGTGGTGGTGGTCAACGACGGCGGCCTGGGCGAAGGCGCCCGCTTCCCCGACGGCCTGACCCTGGTCGAAGCCGTGCCGCAGAGCCACAAAGTTGCCACCGTGCTGATCGCCAAGGGCGAACCGGTGCGCCGCTACGGCCAGATCATCGGCTATGCCCTTGAAGATTTGCGCCAGGGTAGCTGGGTGCAGGAAAGCCAGCTTTCCATGCCTTCGGCACCCGAGCTGGACAGTTTGCCGCGCTGTGATGCCGTCCCCGCGCCGCTGCCGCCTCTGGAGGGCTTCACCTTCGAAGGCTACCGTAATGCCGACGGGACAGTCGGCACCCGCAATATCCTCGGCATTACCACCACCGTACAGTGTGTGACCGGCGTGCTGGAGCACGCGGTCAAGCGCATCCGCGCCGAGTTGCTGCCTAAATATCCCAATGTCGACGACGTGGTCGCCCTCACCCACAGCTACGGCTGCGGCGTGGCCATCAACGCCCGCGATGCCTATATCCCGATCCGCACCGTCCGCAACCTGGCGCGCAACCCTAACCTCGGTGGCGAAGCACTGGTCATCAGCCTGGGCTGCGAAAAGCTGCAGGCCGGCCAGGTAATGCATGACAACGACCCCTCGGTGGACCTCAGCGAGCCGTGGCTGTACCGCCTGCAGGACGCCAGCCTTGGCTTTACCGAGATGATCGAGCAGATCATGGGCCTGGCCGAAACCCGTCTGCAGAAACTTGACCAGCGCCGCCGCGAAACCGTCCCGGCCAGCGAGCTGATCCTCGGCATGCAGTGCGGTGGCAGCGACGCCTTCTCCGGCATCACCGCCAACCCGGCACTGGGCTATGCCGCCGACCTGCTGGTGCGGGCCGGCGCCACCGTGCTGTTCTCGGAAGTGACCGAAGTGCGCGACGCCATCTATATGCTCACCTCGCGCGCGGAAAACCAGGACGTCGCCGAGGCGCTGGTACGTGAGATGGACTGGTACGACCGCTACCTGCAGCAAGGCGCCGCCGACCGCAGTGCCAACACCACGCCGGGCAACAAGAAAGGCGGCCTGTCCAATATCGTCGAGAAATCCCTTGGCTCGATCGTCAAGTCCGGCAGCGGCGCCATCCAGGGCGTGCTCGGCCCCGGTGAGCGGGTCGCGCGCAAAGGCCTGATCTTCTGTGCCACGCCGGCCAGCGACTTTGTCTGCGGCACCCTGCAACTCGCCGCCGGCATGAACCTGCACGTATTCACCACCGGCCGCGGCACCCCCTATGGCCTGGCGATGGCCCCGGTGGTCAAGGTCTGTACCCGCACCGAACTGGCCCAACGCTGGCCCGACTTGATCGACATCGACGCCGGACGCATCGCCAGTGGCCGCTCCAGCATCGAAGAGCTGGGCTGGGAGCTGTTCCACTATTACCTGGATGTGGCCAGCGGCCGCAAACAGACCTGGGCCGAACAGCACCGCCTGCACAACGACATCACCCTGTTCAATCCGGCACCTATTACCTGATTACTCACCTACAGGAGCACCCCATGCCTGAGATTCTTGGCCACAACTTCATCGCCGGCCAGCGCAGCGCCGCTGGCGCGCAACGCCTGCAGAGCCTGGACGCTACCACTGGCGAAGCCCTGCCCTACAGCTTCGCCCAGGCCACCGAGGCCGAAGTGGACCAGGCGGCGAAGGCCGCCGCATCGGCCTTCGCTGAATTCCGCCAGCTGGCCCCGTCGCGCCGCGCCGAGTTCCTCGACGCCATCGCCGCTGAACTGGACGAGCTGGACGATGCCTTCGTCGCCATCGTCTGCCGAGAAACCGCCCTGCCTGCCGCGCGCATCCAGGGTGAACGTGGCCGCACCAGCGGCCAGATGCGCCTGTTCGCCCAAGTGCTGCGCCGTGGCGACTACCTGGGAGCACGCATCGACCTGGCCCTGCCCGATCGCCAACCGCTGCCGCGCGTTGACCTGCGCCAGATGCGCATCGGCGTCGGCCCGGTCGCCGTGTTCGGCGCCAGCAACTTCCCGCTGGCCTTCTCCACCGCCGGCGGCGACACCGCGGCAGCCTTCGCCGCCGGTTGCCCAGTGGTGTTCAAGGCCCACAGCGGCCACATGGCCACCGCCGACCTGGTCGGCGCTGCCATCGTCCGCGCTGCCGAGCGTACCGGCATGCCCAAAGGTGTGTTCAACATGGTCTTCGGCGGTGGTGTCGGAGAGTGGCTGGTCAAGCACCCGGCCATCCAGGCCGTCGGCTTCACCGGCTCGCTCAAAGGCGGTGACGCCCTGTGCCGCATGGCCGCCGAGCGCCCACAGCCGATCCCGGTGTTCGCCGAGATGTCCAGCATCAACCCGGTGATCATCCTGCCGGGCGCGCTGGCCAAACGTGGCGAAGCCATCGCCCGCGAGCTGGCCGGTTCCGTGTGCCTGGGCGCCGGCCAGTTCTGCACCAACCCGGGCCTGGTGATTGGCCTGCAGTCGCCCCAGTTCAGCCAGTTGCTCGCCGAACTCGGCCAGCACCTGGACCAGCAAGCCGGCCAGACCCTGCTCAACGCCGGTGGCCTGCGCAGCTATGTGGGCGGCCTGGAACACCTGCAGGCGCATGCCGGCATCGAGCACCTGGCCGGCCAGCCGCAACAAGGCAGCCAGGCGCGCGCCCAGTTGTTCAAGGCGGATGCCCGCTTGCTGGTGGAGTCCGACCCGCTGCTGCAGGAAGAAGTGTTCGGCCCGACCACCGTTGCCGTCGAAGCCCAGGACAACGCGCAACTGCGCGCCGCCCTGCTCGGCCTGCGCGGTCAGCTGACCGCCACGCTGATTGGCGAACCAGAGGACTTCGAGGCATTCGCCTGGCTGGTGCCGCTGTTGGAAGAAAAGGTCGGCCGCATCCTGGTCAACGGTTACCCGACTGGCGTGGAAGTGTGCGACGCAATGGTCCACGGCGGGCCTTACCCGGCCACCTCCGATTCGCGTGGCACCTCGGTTGGCACCTTGGCCATCGACCGCTTCCTGCGCCCGGTGTGCTACCAGAACTACCCGCAGGCGCTGTTGCCGGAGGCGCTGCGCGACAGCAACCCACTGAGCTTGCGCCGGTTGGTGAACGGGCAGTGGAGTGAAGGGGCAGTCTGAATGCTCTGATGCAAAAAAGCCCCGCGAATGCGGGGCTTTCTTTTGCAATCGGGAATCTTCAGACGCCTTGCGCCTCAGCCTCCGCATGCGCCTGGCGCAGCCGCTCGCGGCTGTTGCTCAGGTGCATGCGCATGGCCATCTTCGCCCCTTCGCTGTCGCTGCGGGCGATGGCTTCGTAGATCGCCTCGTGCTCGTGCATCAACCGGCTCATGTAATGCGCCTGGTCATCATGCGCCAGACGTGCGGAATTGAGCCGGGTACGCGGGATGATGCTAGTCCCGAGGTGGTTGATGATATCGGCGAAGTAGTGGTTGCCGCTGGCCTGGGCGATGCGCAGGTGGAACTGGAAGTCCGCCGACACGGCATCGGTGGCATGGGCGGCACCTTCGTTCAGTTCGTCCAGCGCCGCGCGCATGCCAGCCAGTTCCTCGTCGCTGCGCCGCTGCGCAGCCAGGCCGGCCGATTCGATCTCCAGGGCGATGCGCAGTTCCAGCACCGCCAGCACCTCACGCAGCGTGACCACGGTCGCCGGATCTATTCGGAAGCCACCGGTAGCCGGCGTGTCCAGCACGAACGTGCCGATGCCATGGCGCGTCTCGACCTGCCCGGCGGCCTGCAGCCGCGAGATCGCCTCTCGCACCACGGTGCGGCTGACGCCCTCCTCGGCCATGATCTGCGATTCGGTAGGCAGCTTGTCGCCGCGCTTGAGCTGGCCACTGCGAATGCGCTCGGTCAGCACCGTGACCAGTTCCTGGGCCAGACTGCGCGGCTTGCGCCGGGTCCTTGCCTGTACCTGCTGCTCTGTCATGCCCTGTATTTCACCTTGAAAGACAGCCGCCATGATAGCGCAAGCAGTTGTACGATCACATACACCCGACGCGGTATTTATTAAAGAGCCGCCCCCGGTGCTCGACCCAGTACCCGCGTGTATTCATCGCGAGCCGCCTGCTCGATGAACTCGCCCGCCCACTTGGCCACCACCACGGTCGCCACGCTGTTGCCGATGGTGTTGCAGGTGGCGATGGCCATGGACATGAAGCGATACACACCAAATAGCAAGGCCAGGCCCTCCACAGGCAATACGCCAATCGCTGTGACAGTCGCGGCGAACACCACGAAGCTGCCACCAGACACCGCCGCCGCGCCCTTGGAGGTCACCAGCATGATCGCCAGGATGCCCAGTTGCTGCTCCCAGCCGAGCGGCACACCGTAGGCGTTGGCAATGAACAGCACGCACATCGACATGTAGATCGAAGTGCCGTCGAGGTTGAATGCGTAACCGGTGGGCAGCACTAGGCCTACGCTCTGCTTCGAGCAGCCGAACTTTTCCAGTTTCTGCAGCAGGCGCGGCAAGGCGCTTTCCGAGGAGGCGGTACCCAGCACAATGAAGATCTCATCCTTGATGTAGGTCAAGAAGCGCCATAGGCTGAAACCGGACAACCGGCACACCGCCCCCAGTACCACGAACAGGAAGAACGCCACGGCCAGGTAGAACATCAGCACCAGGTTGGCCAGCGACATCAACACCGCCGAGCCATTGCTGCCCACCGCGTAGGCTACCGAGCCGAAGGCGCCCAGTGGGGCGAACTTCATGATCAAGTTGATGAACTCGAAGAAGCACTCCGACACCCGGTTCAGGCCGTCTTCGATCACCGCACGGCGCTCATGCTTGAGGGCCAGCAGGGCGAAGCCGAACAGCACGGCGATCACCAGCACCTGCAACAGTTGGCCGCCAGCAAAAGCACCGACGAAGTTGTCGGGAAAAATTGCGTAGATGAAATCCATGGTCGAAGTGGGTGCGTGCCCCTTCGCGACCGCGGCACTGGCCGCTGCCGATGCCGCACTGCTGGCATGGGCGCCCTGCATCCCCGAGCCGATGCCGATCAGGTTGCCCCACAGCAGACCGATGGCCAGAGCCAGGGTCGATAGCAGCTCAAAGTACACCAGCGCCCGCCAGCCGACCTTGCCGACGCGCTTGATGTCGCCGGCCGAAGCAATGCCATGAACCACGGTGAAGAACACCAGCGGCGCAACGGCGGTCTTGATCAGTTTGAGAAAGATGTCCCCGAGGATCTTGAACTTGGCAGCGAGCTCAGGGGCGAGGAAACCGAAGGCGATGCCCAGTAGCATTGCCGCGATGACCTGGAACGTCAGGTCCTTGTACAGCGGTTTTTTTGTGGCGGAAGACATGATGGTGTTCTCATTGTTCTTGTAGTCGGTAGGGCCTGGCCGTAGCCAGGCCCAGGCAGCATCAGCGGGCGACGGCACCGGGGCGCGAAAGCGCCAGGTCGACCATCTGCGGCGCCAGGCCCAGGTACTGGGTCGGGTCGCACAAACGCTCCAGGGTCGCCAGGTCCAGGCGTGCCGAGGCTTCGCCTTGAGCCTGCAACGCCTCAAGCAGGCTGATGCCCTGGTCGTTGGCCAGGCGACAAGCGGCATACACCATGTCGTGCGCCACCTGGCGGCCCAATGCCGGGGCCAGGCCCATCATCACTGCCTCGGCAACGATCAGCCCCTGGGTCATGTCGAGGTTCTTGCGCATACGCTCGGTACGCACTTCCAGGCCAGCCAGCATGAAGCGCGCCTGGCCCAGCGATGCGGCGGTCAGGGCAAATGCCTCGGGGATGGCGATCCACTCGGCCTGCCATGGGCCTGTGGAGCGCTCGAAGTCCTGGATCATCGCATCGAGCATTAGCCCGGCTTGCTGGCGTACGCCCTTGGCCGCGGCGTACATCAGCTCGCAGGAAATCGGGTTGCGCTTCTGCGGCATGGTGCTGCTGGCGCCACGTCCTTTGACGAAGGGCTCGTACACTTCACCCAGCTCGCTGGTCATCATCATCATCACGTCCAGCGCCACCTTGCCCAGCGAGGCGGTAACCAGGCCAAGGAAATTCAGGGTTTCAGCCAAGCCATCGCGGGCCACGTGCCAGGTCGCCTGCGGTACGCCAAGGCCCAATTCGTCCATCAGCGCGGCCTGCACCTCCAGGCCCTTGTCGCCCAACGAGGCCAGAGTGCCGGCGGCACCGGCGAATTGCCCTACTTCAACGCGCGGGCGCAGCTCGACCAGGCGCTCGGCGTGGCGGTCGAACATGCTCAGCCACACGGCGCATTTGTAGCCGAAGGTGATCGGCAGCGCGTGCTGCAGGTGGGTTCGACCCGCCATCGGCGTATCGCGATAACGCTGCGCCAGCTCCGCCAGCAGGCCACGCACGCCCTGCACGTCACGTTCGACGATGGCCAGCGCAGCACGCACCTGCAGGACCACGGCGGTGTCCATGATGTCCTGAGTGGTGGCGCCCCAATGCACATAGCGGCCGGCTTCACCGCACAGCTTCGACAACTGCTCAACCAGCGGCAGGATCGGGTAGCCGACGATTTCGGTTTCGTGCTGCATCAGCGTGAGATCGAGGGAGGCATAGCACGACAGCTCGGCGATCTGCTCGGCAGCAGCTTGCGGGATCACGCCACAGCGTGCCTCGGCCTTGGCCAGAGCCACTTCAACTTCGATGTAGCGCTCGATCAGCGCCTGGTCGGAAAACACCCCGCGCATTTCGGCGGTACCAAACATATCGCGGAACAGGGTGGAGTCGAAAACGGTGGTGGACATGGGCAGGGATCCTGAAGTGTTGTTATTGATCGTACATATAAGATATGTCCGTACATAATTCTTGCCCTGCCACTGTTACACTGTCAACCGCAGAAATTGACGGGGCTGACCGAAGGTATGAACGAAGCGCGCTACGCCGTGGTGGCCAGGGACCTGATCGAAGGCATCGCCAACGGCCGCTACCCGGTCGGCAGCCTGTTGCCCACCGAATTCGAGCTGTGTGACCTGTATGAAGTGAGCCGGCACACAGTGCGTGCGGCGATCAACCAATTGCTCAACCAGGGGCTGGTCTCCCGCCGCAAGCGTGTCGGCACTCGGGTCGAGGCCAGCAGCCCTCGCGGCGGCTATTCACAGTCGCTGGCGACCGTGGCCGACCTTGCGCACCTTGCGGAAACCCAGCAGCGCGAAATCCAGGAGGTGCGCCACTTCGTCGCCGACCTCAGCGAAGCGGCGCGCCTGGGGCTGGTGCCGGGCGAGCACTACTTCTGCGTGTCGAGCATTCGCGTCGACCGCCAGCACAATGCCGCACCGCTGTGCTGGACCGATGTCTATGCCCAGCGCGACTATGCCGAGGTCATCGAGCTCGCCCGCGAACACCCTGACCAACTGATCGCCAGCCTGATCGAGCAACACTACGGGCGCGCCATTGCGGTGGTCGACCAGCAGGTGCGTGCGGTGTTGCTGACGACAGAGCTGGCGCGTGCCTTGAAGGCAGACGCCGGGACGCCTGGACTGAAGATACTGCGGCACTATCGGGATGATGATGGAGAGCTGATGGCGGTGTCCGAGACGGTGCACCCCGATGATCGCTTTACTCTGGTGACCCAGATGCGTCGGGACAAGGCGACTGGCTGAATTGTTTCCGTCCTCTTCGCGGTTAAACCCACGAAGAGGCCAGGACAGACAGCACATAACTCAAGTACTTTATGAAGTTTCCAAGGAAGGAGACTCACTGATGAAACCCCTCGACCGCTTTCTGCTTACCTGCGGCCTGCTCATCCCGTTCTGGCTGCTGCTAGGCGTCTGGCTCACAGCACGCGCCTACCCTGGCTATGACCATTTGCAGCAAGCCATGAGCCAGCTAGGTGCTGTGGGCGCACCGACCCAGCACTGGTCGCCGTGGCTCAACAACTTCCCGCTCGCTGCACTTTTCACCCTCTTCGCCTGGGGCCTGGCACGGCGCTGGCGTGGTTCGAAGCTAGCGCTTTCAAGTGCAGCGCTTGTGCTTTTGCACGGCGTGGGCAGCCTCGGCACCGGCTGGTTTGCCTGCGACCAGGGCTGTGCGCCTGCTCAGCCCTCGCTGTCGCAGCAACTGCATAATCTGTCCGGCTTGTTGATGTTCCTCTCGTTGACTCTGGCTAGCGCCCTGTGGATCTGGGCGGGCGTTCGCGCGGCTGGCTCACGCGCACTTGGGTTATTTTCCCTGGCCTGCGCGATTGCAGCGATAGTCACCGTAGTGCTCATGGCATACGCCGCGCAAAACGGCCAGCTGTTCGGCTTGTACCAACGACTCAACTACGCGGTGTCGGTGATGTGGGTTGCCGGCCTTGCGCTGTACAGCCTGCGCAGCGAGATGGCAAATCGCCCTCGCATCGCCACCATCTGAACCCTGAATGTACTGGCCCCCAGCCAAATGAAGCAAAGGCAAACTCCCTTCTCCGTCAGATGCTTAGGACAGCAACATGCGAGTATTTCTAGCAACAGTGGCCGGCTGCCTGCTGGCCACGACTGCCTTCGGCGCCCAGGCCAGAACGCTGAGCCAGAACGATCGTCATACCTGTACCTGGGGCTCGCAGATTGCCGCCGAGGCGCAGCAGGCCAAGCTTTCCGGCGTGACTCTGTATGCCACGCGCAAGAAGCTGCAGGTGCGCCGGTTCGCCAAGCCATGGATGCGCATGACCGCGTTCGGTATTACCGAACAGACTTACAACAGCAGCTCGCGGCTAAAGCCTGCCGCTATCAAGCAAACGTACTATGAGCAGTGCGTTCAGCACGCAATCGCTAAGCGATAAATTTAATAACTATCAGTGGCTTAAAGAAAATACTTCATTTCAGTTCTAGGGCGCACCACCAGCAGATCTTCATCCTGGCATTGCGTGGTGAGTCGACGGTCAAGAAGTAATCATAAGCCACTGTTTTTACAGAGTTTTAGCAACCGGTCAACGCCACCGGCCGGCGCTCACCTGCGAAGAACAACGGGCGCAGGCGCACGCCGATCAGGTTGCCGGTATAGGCCGCGATCAGCCACAGCCAGCCGTGTACGCTTCCCGAGGCGATGCCGCTGAAGTAGGCGCCGATGTTGCAGCCATAGGCCAGGCGCGAGCCGTAACCCAACAGCAAACCACCAATGACCGCGGCGATCAGCGACGGCAGCGGGATTCTCAGGCTTGGCGCAAAACGCCCTGCCAGGCCCGCCGCCAGCAGCGCACCGAGCACGATGCCCAGGTCCATCACTGTGGTGACGTCCTGCCACAGCGGCGCGGCCAGCGCCTTGGCATTCGCGGGTGCCTGCCAGAACACCCAGCTGCCGACGTCTACTCCAAAGCTGGAGAGGGTCTTGGCACCCCAAAGTGCAAAGGCCGAGGTGATGCCCCAAGGGCGACCGGCCAGGGCCAGGGTGGCGTAGTTCAGCAAGGCCAAGGCAATCGCGCCCCACAGCAGCGGCCATGGGCCACGCAGGAAACGGCGCAGGCCCTGATCTTCACTGCTCACCGGGGCCTCCAGGGCGCCGTGGCGGCGCTTTTCCAGCACCACGGTGGCCCAGGCGATCAACGCGAACACGGCCACGCTCACCAGCAACGCCGGGGCCACTCCCCAGGCTTGGACAATCGAAGTCGCGGGGAATGACGGCAAGGCAAACCACCAGTCGGCGTGGTGCGTGGCGGTTACCGAGCCGATGATGAAAAACAGCAGAGTCACCAGCATCCGCGCATTGCCACCGCCCACGGTGAACAGCGTGCCCGAGGCACAGCCGCCGCCCAGCTGCATGCCGATGCCGAAGATGAAGGCGCCGAACACCACCGACACACCCGCCGGGGCCACCAGACCGGTCACCGGGTTGCCGAACAAGCTGCCGGCTGAAAGCGCCGGGAAGAACAGCAGCACGGCCAGGGTCAGCATGACCATCTGCGCGCGCAGGCCGGCGCCTCGGCGTTCGTTGATGAAGACTCGCCAGGCCGAGGTGAACCCGAAGGCGGCGTGGTACAGCGTCAACCCCAGTGCGGCGCCAACGATCAGCAGCAGTACCTGCTTGAAGCCGGCGTTGAGGTTGAGGAACCAGGCGCCTGCCAGCAGCAGGGTCAGGGCGATCACGGGGGCGCCCAGACGGCGTGGTTCGGGTGTGGCGGTTGTGGAAAGACCCATTGGAATGCTCGGATTACAGTAAAACGGGCGGCGATTATAGCGCCGTAGGCCATTCAATGGCTGCCCGCGAACAGGTCGGTACATCTGTTAGGCTGATAGACAGCCCATCAAGCCACCCAGGCCATTCGCCCCATGGATGAACTGCGCAAGATCGACCTCAACCTGCTGCTGGCCCTCCACGCCCTGCTGAGTGAAAAGCATGTGACCCGTGCAGCCCTACGCCTGCACCGCAGCCAGCCGGCGGTGAGCCATGCTCTGGCGCAATTGCGCACATACTTCAACGACCCCTTGCTGATTCGCCAGAACGGGCAGATGGCCCTGAGCGCACGCGCCGAGTCCCTGATCAAACCCCTGCAGGATGCCCTGGGTAGCCTCAACAGTCTGCTGGCCGCCCCCTCTTTCGAGCCTGCCCTGGCGCAGCGCCGTTTCCGCCTGTCGTTGTCCGACTACTCCTCGCGGATCATCCTGCCGCCGTTGGTTCGCCACCTGCGCCAGACGGCTCCCGGCGTCGACCTGGCCATCAGCCAGGCCAGCCGCGAGGCGATGATGGCGCAGCTGCTCGATGGTGAGCTCGACCTGGCCCTGGGCATCTTCCCCGAGCTGCCTCCAGACATCACGGCCCAGACCTTGTTCGAGGACACCTTCGTCAGCATCGCCGACCGCCAGGTACTGCCGCCCAAAGGCGGACTAATGCTGGACGATTGGCTGATGCGCCCGCATGTGCTCATGGCCATGCGCCCGGATGCCCATGACGAGATCGAACGCGCGCTGGCCGCGCAGGGCTTGCGGCGACGTATTGCACTGGCGCTGCCGCACTGGAGCGCCGCCGTGGAGGTGCTCGGCGGCACCGACCTGATCCTCACAGTGGCCAAACGCGCAGTGGGCCCGATGGGGCAACACAAGACGCTGCGACAATTCACACCGCCGTTGGCGATACCTTCCCTGGCTTATCAACAGGCCTGGCACGCGAGAAAAGACAGCGACCCCGGTCATCGCTGGCTGCGCGAGACGGTCTGGGCCTGCTGCCAACCCGGGCAGTGATCAGCCTTCCGGCTGTTTGACGACAGTTGCCTGAGCAGCAGCCGGACTTGCTGCCCAGGTACTCTGGACCAGAAATACGCCTGCCAGGATCAGGACAACGCCAGCAATCCTCGGCAGACTCACCGGCTTGCTGGTCACGCCCATCAGCCCGAAGTGATCGACGACTACCGACGTCAGAATCTGCCCTGCCACCACCAGTACCAGAAAACCCGCAGTGCCAAGTTTGGGCGTCAACGCCGCGGCAGCCGCCACGTACAAGGCGCCCAGCACCCCGCCGACCCACAGCCACCAGGGGCCTTGCACCGCCTTGCCCAGATCGGGCATGGGTACCCGCAGGATCAGCAGGGCCGCAATGACCACCACAGAGCTGATCGTCAGCGATGTGAAGGCACCCCATAACCAGTGCCCAAGCGTGCGGCCCACTGCCGCGTTGCTGGCGGCCTGATAGGGCAGCACCATCCCGGCCACAAGCGCCAGTACCAGAGGAAGAAAACCGATAAACAGAGCCTTGTTAGGCATGAAGATACTCATTTGCGGACGTGGTGAACCTATGATCTACAAATTCACGTGAACTATGGAAATCGAAACCTTGCACCCTGATCATTCGCCATATGGATACTGAACGGCCCCTTCATTGCGAAGGGGCCGGTACGACTCACCGCGAGGTCTCGATCCGCAGCACTTCGGTGTAGATCGCATCAACCGTCTGGTCGACCTTCAAGTTCTTCATGCGCGCCTGCAGTTCAGGGTCCTCGACCTTGACCACCTTCAGCTTGCCTTCCGGTGGCAACAAGCTCACCTCATGGTTTTTCAGGTCGATCTTCTTGATCTGCGATGTGACCCTGACCTGGCGGAACGCCTCGCCGCCCGGGTTGGGGTTGTCCTTGGTGGCGCGGATGGTGCCGGACTCTTCGCTGGCCTTCGGCGCCCCACCCACATTGGTGTTGAGCACATAAGCCACAGCACGCGTCACGTAGATGTCGACTTTGTCACCCACCTTGAGGTTGGGCAGTGCCTTGGCTTTTTCCGTGAGCTGGAAGGTTACATCCTTCTCGTGCGGCCCTTTCACCGTAACCCGGCGATTAGCCTGGTCGATGGCCGTGACCTGAGTGGTGACATGGCTTTCCAGCGCTTCGCTGGCAATCGGTATATCGGCAGCTTGCACCGCGAAACTGGCGGTGCCGACGAGCGTAGCAAGCGCAACGGCGCGAGCGAGTGTACCAAGAGCATTCATAGGCCTGCTTCCCTGTGATCAAGACCGGACTGGCGCGTGAACGGTTCACGCGCCGCCCTTTCACCATAGCTGGAGTTACTGATTGCGCGTGACCCGCCACACGGTATTGGCCAGGTCATCGGCGATGATCAACGCCCCCTTCGGATCCACCGTCACCCCGACCGGCCGCCCGCGAGTCTTGCCATCATTACCCCGGAAGCCCGTGGCAAAATCGATCGGCTCACCGGCAGGCTTGCCGTTGCTGAACGGCACGAAGATCACCTTGTAGCCCACCGGGTTCGGCCGGTTCCAGCTGCCGTGCTCGCCCACGAACACGCCGTCGGCGAACCGCTCGCCCATGGCGGGGAGGGAGAAATCCACACCCAGCGCGGCGACGTGCGAGCCGAGGCTGTAATCCGGCTTGATCGCGGCAGCCACCTTGTCCGGGTTCTGCGGTTTCACTCGCTCATCGACGTTTTGCCCCCAGTAGCTGAACGGCCAGCCATAGAAGCCACCTTCGCGCACCGAAGTGAGGTAGTCCGGCACCAGGTCCGGGCCCAGTTCATCGCGTTCGTTGACCACCGTCCATAGCTGCCCACTACCAGGCTGAATGGCCAGCGCGGTCGGGTTGCGCAGGCCAGTGGCATAAGGCTTGTGCGCACCGCTGGCGGCATCGATCTGCCAGACCATCGCCCGGTCGACCTCCGCCTCCATGCCTCGCTCGGTGATGTTGCTGTTAGAGCCGATGCCCACATACAGGTAGCGGCCATCCGGGCTGATGGTCAGGGCCTTGGTCCAGTGGTGGTTGATCTCGCTTGGCAGGTCGGTGACCTTGGTCGGCGGCCCCCCGGCTTTGGTCTGGCCGTCCTGATAATCGAAACGCACCAGCGCATCCTGGTTGGCCACGTACAGCTTGCCATCGGCAAAGGCCAGGCCGTAGGGCGCGTTGAGGTTTTCGGCGAACACCGTCTGCACCTCGTAGGTGCCATCGCCGTCGGCGTCACGCAGCAGGGTCAGGCGGTTGCCGCCCTTGACCTGGGTGTTGCCCTTGGCCTTGATCTGGCTGGCGATGACGTCCTTGGGCTTGAGTTTGGCGGCACTGCCACCCCGGCCTTCGGCCACCAGAATGTCGCCGTTGGGCAATACCAGGCTCTGACGCGGGATTTTCAGGTCGGTGGCGATGGCGGTAATGCTGTAGCCCTCCGGCACCGTCGGTTTCTGCTCGCCCCACTGCGCCGGTTGGGCAATCTTCATGCTCGGCAGCAGGCCCCGCTCCGGGGCGGGTAGTTTCGGGTCAGGGCCAAGCGCCTGAGTGGCCTCGCCGTCACCGCCACACGCGCTCAACAACAGCGCCACGCTCAATACGGGCAATGCCTGCAATGGCTTCATGCCTCACCTCCCGAACGCAGATTGCTCATCCCCAGCCAGGCCGCCACGCAGGCCAGCACCGTCACCACCAGCGACAGCACCAGGCCAGCCGGCATCACTGCCCAGGCGTCCTTGGCATGCTCGAACGCATTGACCAGGCCCAGTACCCAGGTCACCAGCAGCAACAGGAAATACAACGTCGGCCTCCCGCCCTTGCGCTCGGCGCGGATCAGGTTTGCCAGGGCGAACAACAGTGCCAGGCCGCAGAACAGCAACCCGCCCGCAATCAGCCAGGCGGCGAAGTTGCTCCACTGGATCTGGTAGCTCTTGAAGTAGGCAATGTCGCTCAGCAAGGCGCCGAGAAACAGCGGAACCGTGCCGGCCAGCAGAATCGCATGCAGCGGGCTGGGCCTGCATCGGTAGAGGGTTTGCTCAGTAGCGGTCACGGCGCCTCCTTATCAGTCAGTGACCTGGAACTGATGACCTGGCGTGGATGCCCGGTCCATCAGGCGTGCGCGGGGTGCGCAATGCAAGTGATCACGATGTCGTCCGATAAGTTCACCGCTTGGCTTGATTGACCTATCCTGAAAGCATTAATCCACCGCTGCAGAGGCAATTGCATGAGCGCTAACTCCGTACGGCCCTACGCGTTCTGGGCTGCCCATGCCCTGCTGGCCCTCAGCCTGGCGGTGAACGCGGGGTGTTCGAGCAAGAGCAGCAAGGCGCGCTACTACGCAGCGGCACCTGGCTCGAATTGCTTCGCCAAGGCCGTGCCCAGCTTGGGCGAAGGGGGCCTGGCGTGGGGCAATACGTTGAGCATTGCCCGGCAGAAGTCGATGAACAATTGCATCCGCTATGCAGGGCGGTCTGGCGGGACACCGAACACTTGCCAGGTAGTCATGGCCAAGTGCAAGAACTAGTCACTGACTTGTCTGTCCCGGCCTCTTCGCGGGGCAAGCCCGCTCCCACAGGTTCACTACCGTTCTTCAGTTAGTGTTATGCCTCTGGGAGCGGGCTCGTCCCGCGAAGAGGCCGGCAAGGTCAATGCAAGTCAGCGTTTCATGATCACCACTTCCAGATACTCGCTAGGCACTACCAGCGACGATTGACCTCCTTGATTGTTCTCGTTCAGCAAGGCCGTCAGGTCACTTTCCAGCGCTGCAGCAGCCTCCGCCGGCAATGCCGCGAATGCTTTGTGAACCGGCCCGTACCAGGTGCGGAACACCTCGATGAAGTGCGCCGCCGAGCGATAACGGAAGTTGAAGTGCTGGCGGCTGACATCCATGGCGCCGATGGCGCCCTCGAACATCGCCCGCAGTTGTTCCTCATCGCCCCAGCGCGACGGTGGCAACGCGCCGGCGGGTGGTGGCACATGCCGGCCCAGGGTCTTGAACATCTGCCCGACGAAGCCCTGGGGCGTCCAGTTTGCCAAGCCCACCCTGCCACCGGAACGGCAGACGCGCGCCAACTCCCGGGCGGCCTGCGCCTGGTCGGGCGCGAACATCACGCCAAAGGTCGAGACAACCGCATCGAAGCTGCCGTCGCGAAACGGCAAGTCCTCTGCATCGGCCACCTGAAAATCGACATTGAGGTGTTCGGCACGAGCGCGCTCTTCACCGCGTTTGAGCAGTTCGGGCACATAGTCGGTAGAGGTGACCCGGCAACCGCGCCGGGCCGCAGCCAGGGTGGCATTGCCGTTGCCCGCCGCTACATCCAGTACCTGCTCGTCCCAACGCAGGTCGCAGGCTTCGGCGAGCCGTTCGCCCACCAGCTGCAGGGTAGTGCCGATCACCGCGTAATCACCACTGGCCCACGCAGCCTGCTGGCGGGCTTTCAAGGCATTGGTATCGAAAGGAGTGCTCATTGGTCTGCGCCTTCTCGTTCTGCGCGCGGCCGAGGTCCTTCTGGCGGTTATCGCGCCGTGGGTTGGATAGTTTTGAGCGGGATATAGCTAAGCGCCGGGCAATGCACTCGGCAAGCGATACGGAATGGATGGCAATACGGATTGGCGATAGGGCGAATGCTGTTCAGCTATATGGTTGTGACAAGGGGCGCCTGGCGCCCCTTGAAAACCTATCAGATTGCCTTGGCCCGCGCGGCATGCAGCTTCTTGTAGCTCTCGATCAGGCGCAGGTGACGATCCAACCCTTCAAGCTTCATGCTGGTCGGCGTCAGCCCGTGGAAACGCACACTGCCGTCCACCGAGCCCAACACCGCGTCCATACGCGGGTTGCCGAACATGCGGCGGAAGTTGGCTTCGTAGTCTTCCATCTCCAGCTCATCGTCCAGCACCACTTCCAGCACCACGTTCAGCGCCTGGTAGAACAAGCCCCGGTCGACGGTGTTGTCGTTGAACTGCAGGAACGCTTCGACCAGCTCCTTGGCATCTTCGAACTTCTTCAACGCCAGGCAGATCAGCAGCTTCAGCTCAAGAATGGTCAGCTGGCCCCACACCGTGTTGTCGTCGAACTCGACACCGATCAGCGTGGTGATGGTGGTGTAGTCATCCACCTCGCACTTTTCCAGGCGTCGGCGCAGCGCGCGCAGGGCGCGGTCGTCGAGGCTGTGCAGGTTGAGGATGTCGGCACGGAAGCCCAGGGCGCGGTTGGTGTTGTCCCAGATCAGGTCCTCGACCGGGTAGATCTCCGAGTAACCCGGTACCAGGATTCGGCAGGCGTTGGCTCCGAGGTTGTCGTACACGGCCATGTACACCTCTTTGCCCAGGTCTTCGAGGATACCGAACAAGGTGGCGGCTTCCTGGACGTTGGAATCTTCGCCGTGGCCGGAGAAGTCCCACTCGACGAACTCGAAGTCGGGCTTGGCACCGAAGAAGCGCCATGACACCACGCCGCTGGAATCGATGAAGTGCTCGACGAAGTTGTTCGGCTCGGTCAGCGCATGGCTTTCGAAGGTCGGCTGCGGCAGGTCGTTGAGGCCCTCGAAGCTGCGGCCCTGCAGCAGTTCGGTGAGGCTGCGCTCCAGCGCCACTTCGAAGCTTGGGTGCGCGCCGAACGAAGCGAACACACCGCCGGTGCGCGGGTTCATCAAGGTCACGCACATCACCGGGAATTCGCCGCCCAGCGAGGCGTCCTTGACCAGCACCGGGAAGCCCTGCTCTTCCAGCCCCTGGATACCGGCGACGATACCTGGGTACTTGGCCAGCACCGCCTGCGGCACGTCCGGCAGGCAAAGCTCGCCTTCGAGGATTTCGCGCTTGACGGCCCGTTCGAAGATTTCCGACAGGCACTGCACCTGCGCTTCAGCCAGGGTGTTACCGGCGCTCATGCCATTGCTGAGGAACAGGTTTTCGATCAGGTTGGACGGGAAGTACACCACCTTCTCATCCGACTGGCGCACGAACGGCAGCGAGCAGATGCCGCGCTCGGTGTTGCCGGAGTTGGTGTCGTACAGGTGCGAGCCACGCAGCTCGCCGTCCGGGTTGTAGATTTCCAGGCAGTGTTCGTCGAGGATCTCGGCCGGTAGCTCGTCCTTCGGACCTGGCTTGAACCACTGCTCGTTGGGGTAGTGCACGAACGGCGCATTGGCGATGTCCTCGCCCCAGAACTGGTCGTTGTAGAAGAAGTTGCAGTTCAATCGCTCGATGAACTCACCCAGCGCCGAGGCCAGCGCGGCCTCCTTGGTCGAGCCCTTGCCGTTGGTGAAGCACATCGGCGACTGCGCATCGCGCACGTGCAGCGACCACACGTTCGGCACGATATTGCGCCACGAGGCGATCTCGATCTTCATGCCGAGCCCGGCGAGCAGGCTGGACATGTTGGCGATGGTCTGCTCCAGCGGCAGGTCCTTACCAGCGATGTAGGTGGTGGTGTCGGCCACCGGCATGAGCAGGCCCTGGGCATCGGCGTCGAGGTTTTCCACCTCCTCGATGATGAACTCGGGGCCGGTCTGCACGACTTTCTTGACCGTGCAACGGTCGATGGAGCGCAGGATGCCCTGGCGGTCCTTGTCGGAGATGTCCTCCGGCAGCTCGACCTGGATCTTGAAGATCTGGTTGTAGCGGTTTTCCGGGTCGACGATGTTGTTCTGCGACAGGCGAATGTTCTCGGTGGGGATATCGCGGGTCTGGCAGTACAGTTTGACGAAATAGGCGGCGCACAGGGCCGACGAGGCAAGGAAATAGTCGAACGGCCCCGGCGCCGAGCCATCACCCTTGTAGCGGATCGGCTGGTCGGCGATCACCGTGAAGTCGTCGAATTTGGCTTCTAGACGGAGGTTGTCGAGAAAGTTGACCTTGATTTCCATGCGGGGGTACCAGAAAGCGTGCGGAACGAATGGCGGGCATTATCCGGCTTTTTTGCCGGAAAGTCTTGGGGGCAGCACCCTGCCCCGCGCAATTGCGCATTTCACCGGATTGCTTGCCTGATCCTCTGAACTTGCAGCCCCTGCCAGACCGGCGGTCACAGCGCTGTGCTAGCGTTTCTGGATTGGGGAACAACGTATTCCTCACCAGACCGTAAACGATGACAACCGATGATCAGCAGGTGAGCCATGGAACTTCGAATCAACCAGAAGACCTACCAGGTCGAGGCCGACGCCGACACGCCGCTTTTGTGGGTGATCCGCGACGACCTGGGCCTGACCGGCACCAAGTATGGCTGCGGCCTGGCCCAGTGCGGCGCCTGCTCGGTGCTGGTGGACGGCAATGTGGTACGCGCCTGCGTCACGCCAGTGGCCGGGGTGGTCGGGCGTGAAGTGACCACCATCGAAGCCATAGAGGCCGATGACGTGGGCAAGCGCGTGGTGGCGGCGTGGGTCGAACACCAGGTCGCGCAATGCGGCTATTGCCAGTCCGG
The DNA here is from genome assembly GCF_044772285.1 of Pseudomonas sp. NPDC090233. Taxonomy (NCBI): domain Bacteria; kingdom Pseudomonadati; phylum Pseudomonadota; class Gammaproteobacteria; order Pseudomonadales; family Pseudomonadaceae; genus Pseudomonas; species Pseudomonas sp. NPDC090233. Next base: position 237,450 of record NZ_JBIVYQ010000002.1, read on the forward strand.
CCAGGTGATGGCGGCCACCGCGCTGCTCAAGCACACCCCGCAACCCAGCGATGCGCAGATCGACGCGGCAATGGTCAACCTGTGCCGCTGCGGCACCTACAACGCCATCCACGCCGCCGTGCATGAGCTTGCCCAAGGGGAGAAGGCCTGATGAACACGCCTGTCGAAATCCCTGCAGCCCTGCTCGACCTGCCAGCGGGCGAAACGGTCAACCTGTCGCGTCGGCGCTTTCTCGCCGGCACCGCCGTAGGTGCTCTGGTACTCGGTTTCGGCCTGCCGCTGGGCGCCGGTCGGGTGCAGGCAGCTGTGGCTGCCACTGTGGAACGCGGCACACAGGTTCCTGCTTTTCTGGAAATCCGCCCTGACAGCACGGTGCGCCTGCTGTGCCCCTTCATGGAAGGCGGCCAAGGCACCTACACCGCCATGGCGCAGATCGTCGGTGAAGAACTGGACGTCGACCCGGCCACTTTCGTGGTCGACAGCGCCCCGCCTGGCGAAGCCTATGTGGTGATGGACAATGGCATGCGCATCACCGGCGGCAGCATGTCGGTGCGCACCAGCTACCCGACCATGCGCCGCCTCGGCGGGCTAGCCCGGGCCATGCTGCTGCAGGCGGCCGCCGAGCAATGGGGGGTGCCGGTGGGTGAACTGTCCACCGAGCCTGGCAAAGTGCTGCATGCCGCCTCCGGCCGTTCACTGGCCTATGGCGAGCTGGCCGAACGGGCCATGGACCTGCCGGTGCCGGACCCGGCCAGCATCAAGTTGCGCGACCCCAGCCAGTTCCGCTGGATCGGCAAGCCGGTACGCCGCGTCGATGCCTACGACAAATCCACCGGCAAGGCGCTGTACACCATCGACATCAAGGTCGACGACATGCTCCATGCCGCCGTGCAGCACGCGCCACGCCTGGGCATGACCGTCGGCGGCCTGCGCAACGAAGCCCAGGTCAAGGCGATGAAAGGCGTGCATTCGGTGCATCAGTTGCCGGGCGCCGTCGCGGTGGTGGCCGAGCGCTGGTGGCACGCCAAACGCGCTGTGGAAGCCATCCAGGTGGACTGGCAAGAACCCGGTGCCGACAGCAAGGTGCGGCCGATGCCGGCCTACTTCTCCAGTGATGCCTGGCGCGACCATCTGGCTGCCCAGCAGGGCCCGGCCCGCGACGAGGAAAACGAGGGCGACATCGCTGGCGCCCTGGCCAACGCCAAGACCAAGGTCGAGGCCACCTATCAAAACCAATACCTCAACCACGCCCAACTTGAGCCACCGTCAGCCATCGCGCGGTTCAACCCGGACGGTTCGCTGGAGGTTTGGCTGCCCAATCAGGCACCGGACATGTTCCGCGACGACATTGCCAAGCGCACCGGCCTGGCCCCGGCGCAGATCACGCTGCATTCACCGCTGCTGGGCGGCTTCTTTGGCCGTCACTTCCTGTATGACTCGGCCAACCCTTACCCGCAGGCCATTTTGCTGGCCAAAGCGGTTGGCCGGCCGGTCAAGCTGATCTGGAGCCGCGAGGAAGAATTTCTGCGCGATGTACTGCGGCCCGTGGCCGTGGTCAAGTTCCGCGCCGGGCTCGATGCCGACGGCCTGCCCGTGGCCATCGAAGCGGTCAGCGCCACCGAAGGCCCGACCGAAGCTTTGGCTGGCAAGCAAGGCGAGAAAATCGACCCGACCGCGCTTGAGGGGCTGTCGGGCAAGTCATACGCCATCGCCAACAAACGCATCGCGCAGATCTACGTCAAAGGCCCGGCCATGCTCGGTTACTGGCGTTCGGTGGGCAACTCGCTGAACGACTTCTTCTATGAATCGTTCCTGGATGAACTGGCCGACAAGGGTGGCAAGGACCCCTTTGAACTGCGCCTGCACCTGCTGCGCGACAACCCGCGGCTGACCACGCTGCTGCAGGCGGTCGGCGAGCTGTCCGGCGGCTGGAAACGCGGGCCGTTTACCGCCGAAGACGGCAGCAAACGGGCGCGCGGCGTGGCGATGGCTTCGCCATTCGGTTCTGAAGCGGCGGTGATCGCCGAGGTGTCGCTTGAGGGTGGCCAAGTCAAGGTGCACGACATCTGGCAGGCGATCGACCCCGGCAGCATCGTCAACCCGGCGATCATTGAAGCGCAGGTCAACGGTGCCGTGGCATTGGGTCTGTCGCAGACGCTGATCGAAGAAGCGGTGTTCATCGATGGTAAACCGCGCGCGCGCAACTACGACCTGTACCCGATCCTGCCGGCCTCGCGCATGGCCCGGGTGCATGTGCGCATCGTTGAAAGCGGCGCGAAGATGGGCGGCATCGGTGAGCCGCCTCTGCCGGCAGTGGCGCCGGCCGTGGCCAACGCGGTAGCGCAGCTCACGGGCCAGCGCGTGCGCAGCCTGCCATTGAGCCGCCATACCTTCAGCTGACCAGACAAGGACTGCCCCATGACCCAGCGTCGCTTCGCAAGAACCGCAACCTGGCTGGCGCTGCCGTGCCTGGTCGCGGTAGGCCTGTTGGCCTGGTATGTCACCCGCGAGCCCGCCTCGCCGTTCGTTACTGAACAAAACAGCAGTTTCGACCCGGCGCTGGTCAGCCGTGGCGAGTATGTGGCCAGGCTCAGCGATTGCGTGGCCTGCCACAGCCTGCCCGACGGCAAGCCCTTTGCCGGCGGGCTGGAAATGGCCACGCCACTGGGCGCGATCCACGCCACCAACGTGACCCCGGACCCTGCGACCGGCATCGGCACCTACAGCCTCGCCGACTTCGACCGCGCGGTGCGCCATGGCGTCGCGCCGGGTGGCCGGCGCCTGTACCCGGCCATGCCCTACCCGTCGTACGCCAAGCTCAGCGATGACGATGTGCGGGCGCTGTATGCCTTCTTCATGAAGGGTGTACAGCCTGCGCAACAGGCGAATATCCCCAGCGACATTCCCTGGCCGCTGAACATGCGTTGGCCGATTGCCCTGTGGAACGGCCTGTTCTCGGCTGACACGCCTTACGCGACCAAGCCAGAGCAGGACGCGCTGTGGAACCGCGGCGCCTACATCGTCCAGGGCCCTGGGCACTGTGGCAGCTGCCATACCCCGCGCGGGCTGGCGTTCAATGAAAAAGCCCTGGATGAAGCGGGTAAACCCTTCCTGGCCGGTGCGCTGCTCGATGGCTGGTACGCACCCAGCCTGCGCAACGACCACAACACCGGCCTGGGCCGCTGGAGCGAAGCCGAGATCGTCCAGTTCCTCAAGACCGGGCGCAACCAGCATGCGGTGGTCTATGGCTCGATGACCGAGGCGTTCAACAACTCTACGCAGTTCATGGGCGATGACGACCTGGCGGCGATTGCCCGCTATCTCAAAACATTGCCGGGCGACCCACAACGCGACGGCGCACCCTGGCAGTATCAAACCGTATCGGCCGCCGAACGCCTGAACACCCCCGGCGCCCACACCTACGTAACGCGCTGCGCCACGTGCCACGGCCTGGACGGCAAAGGCCAGGCCGAGTGGATGCCGCCGCTGGCGGGGGCAACTTCGTCGCTGGCCAAGGAGAATGCCTCGGCGATCAACATCACCCTCAACGGCTCGCAACGGATCGTCGCCGCTGGCGTACCGGATGCCTATCGCATGCCGGCCTTCCGTGAGCAGTTGTCGGACCAGGAGATTGCCGAGGTGCTGAGTTTCGTCCGCAGCACCTGGGGCAATCACGGCGGCGCGGTGGATGCGCAGGCCGTCGGCAAGCTGCGCGAGCATACCGACCCGGCCAGCAGCAGCCCGATCATTTTGCATATGCGATAAGGAGCCCTGCCCATGGAAAGCATCGACCTGTTGGTCCTGCGCACCGCCCGCGACTGGTTGCAAGCTGGCCAACGGGTGCTGCTGGCCACCGTGGCCCGCACCTGGGGATCGTCGCCAAGGCCGGTGGGTTCGATGATGGCGCTGCGCGGCGACGGCCGAGTGATTGGCAGCGTGTCCGGGGGCTGTATCGAGGATGATCTGGTCCACCGCTACACCACCGCCTACCAGGGCGACGGTATGCCAGAGGGGCTGCCGCGCGTGGTCCGCTACGGTGTCAGCGCCGACGAGGCGCACCGCTTCGGCCTGCCCTGCGGCGGTACCCTGGAGCTGATCCTGGAATTCAACCCGTCTTTGCCAAGCCTGGAGCAGCTATTGCCACGCCTGGACGCGGGCAACCTGGTACGTCGCGAGCTGGACCTTGGCAACGGTGACGTTCAGTTGACCACCACCCACGCGCCCGAACAATTCAGCTTCGACGGCCAGCGCATGGTCAACACTTTAGGCCCTGGCTACCGCATGCTGATGATCGGAGCCGGTGTGCTGGCCGAATACCTGGCGACCATGGCGCTGTTCAACGGTTTCAAGGTGGCGGTGTGCGACCCGCGCCCGGAATACATGGATGGCTGGAACGTCGCAGGCGTAGAGAAGATCGTCGGCATGCCGGACGACGTGGTCAGAGATTTCGCCCCCGACCTACGCAGTTGCATCGTCGGCATCAGCCACGACCCCAAGCTGGACGACCTGGCCCTGCTTGAAGCCTTGCGCAGCCCGGCGTTCTACATTGGCGTGATCGGCTCAAGGCGTAACAACGAACTGCGCCGTGCGCGCCTGATCGAGCATTTCGGTGAAACCGAAGTCACCCTCAAGCGCCTGCATGGTCCCATCGGCATCTACATCGGCAGCAAGACTCCGGCGGAGATTGCCGTGAGCGTCATGGCCGAGATCCTTGCCATCAAGAATGGCGTGGCGCTACCCGGCGAGGTCAGTGTGACCCAGGCCAAGCGGGCCGGGGAAGCCAGCGCTGGATTGCCGTTTGCTTGAAATATACATCAGGCTCATTAACAGCGCAGGCCCTGTGGGAGCGGCTTCAGCCGCGAACACCGGCGAAGCCGGTGCCATCCACCGCGTCGTCTGCTTCGCGGCTAAAGCCGCTCCCACAGGGTTCGCCAGTTCAGTGCTGCAGCCGCAACTGCTCCTGCTTCCAGCGCTCGAGATTCTTCTCCAGCAATTGCCCAGGTAACGGGCCGGAAACGATTTCCTTCATCTTCTGCGCCAGCTGTTCACGCAGCGCTGGCTGGTTGCAGGGCGATTCCCGGGACAGCGCCAGGTACAACCCCTCACTGGAAACCGGCGGCTCAAGGACCTTCAGCTGCTTGTCCATACCCAGCGTACGCGCCAGCGCCATACCCGGATACTGCTCGAAGATCACGTAGTCGTTGCGCTTGTGCAGCAGCTTCTCGAATGCCTGCCTGGCACTGGGCACCGCTTCGAGCTTGAGGTTGGCCGCGGCATAGTCGTCGAACTGCTGGCCATGGCTATTGCTGACCAGCGTCCCACCGATGTGCCCCTGCAGATCTGCCCAACTGCGATAGACAAAGGCCGCGTCCTGGCGCACCCAGACAACGCTGGGAGTCCGCAGGAATGGCGGTTTGACGAAGTCCACCTCCTGCTGACGTGCCTGGGTCAGAAAATAGCCAGCCAGCAGGTCGATACGGCCAGTGCGTACTTCCTCCTGTGCCCGCGACCACGGCCCCCCGTAGAGCACCTGAATCTCTAGCCCAAGCGCCTCGCCCAGGTATTTGAGCAAGTCGGCATTGGCGCCAACCAAGTGCTGGGGATTACGCGGGTCGCGCCACAGGTAGGGGGGATATTCCGGATTGCCGGTGGCTGTCAGTTGCCGACAACCTTCGTCTGCCGCCGAGAATTGCGGCAGCAGAAACAGGCCAAGGAAAAGCAGCAAGGACCGGCCAGACTCGCGCGCAACCATCTGAACCCTCGATGCATGCGCCCTTCAGCGACCAGGCGTGGTCGCGAAAGGCTGCCACATCCAGTGGACGACTGCTGTACCGCTGTGCGCATGTCCTACACAGTCTGGACCAAAATCAGGCGGCCGCCAGTCCTTCCGGGATCATCTTGGCAAACGCTCCAAGGAGCGCTTCGCGGCCGCCTGGAACACGCCGCGCAACGCTTTGATCTGCTCTTCGGTAAACGCCTGGGCGCAGGTCAGCCCCTGCAGGAAGCCAATGCCCCAGTTCCTGGTCTGATCCAGTTGCTGGCGGCTTTTGGCATCGGCGATATCGCCCAGGTAAAGCGCAGCATGGTACTCGTAGCGGTCACCCAGCGCCAGTTTGCGCAATTCATCCAGAGCGACCTTGAATTCGGCGGCGGCAACATCGTCCAGGCCCAGGTGCTCATACTGCAGCAGGCTCAGACGGTCGGTGGCGGTCATCTTCGAATCTCCGTTTCACAATAAAAGGAGCAGTTGCATGTTAATCACCACCCAAGCGTGGACTCATCCGGGGGCCAGGCGATAAGTGGTGTCGTTAAGGGGCTTGTATACCATAGGTAGAGGCTCTCGCCCTAGCACTGTGCGCCGCCCGGTTACCTTGACCCGCCCGTCGCCAACACCATATTTAAATTGAATTTAGATTTAAATTAAGTCAGCTTGATTTCACCTGTGTTTTTTCGGAACCGACCTCATGGCAACAGCGCCGCGTGAACCGCGCAAGGATGGCGAAGCGACCCGCAACCGAATTCTTGAAGCTGCCGGCGAACTGTTCGCCGCCGTTGGCTATGCCGAAACCAGCAACAAGGCGGTCGCCGCCAAGGCCGAGGTCGACCTGGCCTCGATCAACTATCACTTCGGCAGCCGTAACGGCCTGTACCTGGCGGTGCTCGACGAAGCCCGGCGGCGCTTCCTGGACATTTCCGACCTGCAGCGGATCACCCTCGGCGAGCAGCCCGCAACCGAAAAGCTGAGCGCCCTGATCGAGCTGGTGGTCAACAAGGCCTCGCAGCGGCGCAACAACTGGCACCTGCGCGTGCTGGCGGCCGAGATCCTCGCTCCCAGCCCACATGGCCAGACACATCTGCAAACCGGGGCGCCGTTGAGGCTGGCGCTGCTCAAAGGCCTGTTCAGCGAGATCACCGGGATTGCCCCGGAGCACCCCGCCCTCACCCGCTGCATCCTGTGCGTCACTGCCCCCTGGGCCATGCTGCTGATCGGCCCGCGCGGTGCCTCCGGTGCGCTGCACGAAATCCTCGGCATGCCTGCCGATGAAGTCGCGACTCACTTGTACAGCTTCGCGCAGGCAGGGCTGCGGGAAAGCAGCCGCTTGTATACCCAAGGAGTGCAGCCGTGACCCTGCTCCAACGAAATCCCCAAACCCCACCGGCCGAACCGCAGACACAGACGTCCATTCCCTTGCTGCTCGGCGCATTGATGCTGGTGATGTTCCTCGCAGCACTCGACCAAACCATCGTCTCTACGGCGCTACCGACCATCGTCAGCGACCTCGGCGGCCTGCGCTGGCTGTCGTGGGTGGTCACCGCCTACCTCCTGGCATCGACCGTGGTGGTGCCGCTGTATGGCAAGTTCGGTGATCTGTTCGGCCGCAAGCGGGTCCTGCAGATCGCCATCGCCTTGTTCCTGCTGGGCTCGGCGCTGTGCGGCGTGGCGCAGGACATGACCCAGTTGATTCTGTTCCGCACCCTGCAAGGCCTGGGCGGTGGCGGCCTGATGGTCGTGGCCATGGCGGCCATCGGCGACGTCATCCCCCCTGCCGAGCGCGGGCGTTACCAGGGCCTGTTCGGCGGGGTGTTCGGCCTGGCCACCGTGGTCGGGCCGCTGATCGGGGGATTTCTGGTCGAGCACCTGTCATGGCACTGGATCTTCTTCATCAACCTGCCGTTGGGCCTGCTGGCGGTGGTGGTGATCGGCAGCGTGTTCCGCCCGCATGTTGCGCCGGTCAAACATGTGGTCGACTACATCGGCGCGTTCTTCCTCACCGTGATGCTCGGCTCGCTAGTGCTGATCACCAGCCTGGGCGGCGGCCTTTTGCCCTGGGCCTCGCTCGATGTGCTGTGCCTGGCGCTTTTTACCATGATCGGCCTGGTCGGTTTCGTTTTCGAGCAACGCCGCGCCGCCGAACCGATCATGCCCCTGCACCTGTTCCGTCACCGCACCTTCGTGCTGGCCGGCCTGATTGGCCTGATCGTCGGCGTATCGCTGTTCGGCTCAGTGACCTTCCTGCCGCTGTACATGCAAGTGGTCAAGGATGCCTCGCCCACCAGCGCCGGTTTGCAGATGCTGCCGTTGATGGGCGGCCTGCTGGTGGTGTCGGCCATCACCGGGCGCCTGATCAGCCATTGGGGCCGCTACCGGATCTTCCCGATCATCGGCACACTGCTGCAGGTGATCGCTCTCGGCCTGCTGAGCCGGCTGGAACTTAATACGCCGATGTGGCAGATGAACCTCTACATGGGCTTGCTCGGTGCGGGATTGGGGATGGTGATGCAGGTGCTGATCCTGGCCGTGCAGAACAGCGTCGAACGGCGCTATATGGGCGTGGCGACCTCAGGGGCCACACTGTTCCGCTCCATCGGCGGTTCGGTGGGCGTGTCGGTGTTTGGCGCGTTGTTCTCCCGCGCATTGCTGGATGGGCTGCGCGGCGATTTCGCCGCGGGTGCAGGAGGGGCGGCAAGCCTGTCACCAACGGCGGTGCATGCTTTGTCAGCGCCGCTGCAGCAGGCTTATCTTGCGGCGTTTTCCGGGGCCATGCATGGGGTGTTTCTGGTGGCGGCGGTGGTTAGCGGTGTGGCGTTCGGGTTGTCGTGGTTGTTGCGGGAGGTGCCGTTGCGTACGGCGCATGGCTGATACCTGAGCATAGTGATAGCCGTGATTAGCGGCAGCGCCTGATGCTGAAGCACTGGTCGCCCTGGCGGGGCGGTGCTTCCGATACCAGCTATGCTTTCTGATGCGATTCCCATCCAGTGGAGGTGTGCCATGCGTACGCTCACAGGGAGTTACCTGCTGGTGCTGCTTTGCGCAGCGCAACCCCTGCAAGCTCAATCGATAGTGCCTCTCAAAGGCCAGAGCAGCCAGCAGATGCAACTGGACATCAATGACTGCAACAACGTGGCCGCCAATGCCGCGAACAGTGCCAACACCCCCTCCAGCCCGCATGTCGGTGGGCGGGTAAAAGGCGCTGCCGTGGGTGCTACAGCCGGTGCGGTAGGGGCGCAGGTACGTGGCAATCAGCACGATGAAGTGTACGACCGGGTCAGCGACGACACCAAACAGCAATACCGGCAGAACCGTGCTGGCGAGGTTGCCGCAGCGGGTGCGGTAGTCGGCGGCGCTCATCAGCGTCAGGAGAGGCGCCAGGACCGACGCAGCCAAAGTCAGGCACAAAGCTCGGCTCAAGCCAGCGCCTACAGCGGTTGCCTGCAAGGGCGGGGATACCAGATCAACCCTTGAAACTGCACGCTGTCACCCTTGCAGCAGCAGAGAAGGCGTCTCCACACTCACCTGCACATCGGCCGGCAACGCATCCATCAACGCCGGCAACTGCCCCTGCCCAGGCAATAACCGCCCTTCCCTGTGGTGCGGCTCAGGGTATTTGCGCCGCCAGAGGTCAGCGCCAGGATCTTGAGCGAGTGCAGGTTCTTTGTTGCAGGCATCAGGCGAAGCCGAACAGGCGCCTGGGGGTGTCCCAGAGGATGGTGCGGCGCAGGTGCGGGTCAGGCATCAGGCGCTCGGCCAGCTTCAGTAGCGGGCCGTAATCCACGCGTGTGCGCTGGCGAATGAACGGCCAGTCTGAGCCCCACACGCAGGCCTGCGGGCCAAAGGCGTTGATCAGCTCATGCACGTAGGCGCTGCTCTGCGCGTGCAGGGCATCGGCGGCGGCAAATTTCTGCATGCCCGAAAGCTTCACGCAGACCCGCCCGTGCCGGGCCAGCCGGAGCAAGGCCTGGAAGCCGGGCTGCTGGATGCCGGCGGCAGCGTCCGGTCGCCCGCAATGGTCGATCAGTACACGCACCGCACTGCGCTCGATCAGGCCCAGCAAATCGAGCAACTGGTCTTCGCAGACTTGAACCTGGGCGAACAGGCCAAGCTCGGCAAGCTTGCCGAACAGCGGCTCGACATCGTGCAGGCTGGCCACGCCATAAAGCGCAGGATTGAACGCCACACCGACCACACCCTGCTCACGCAGCGCGGTCAGTTGTTCGAGGCTTATCTGGCGATCGACCACCGCCACGCCCTTGAAGCGCCCCTCGCCGCTGGCCAAGGCATGCAGCAGGCAGCGGTTATCGGTGTGGTAGCCGCTGTTCGGCCCCACCAGCAGGGCATGACGCACGCCGTAGGCGTCCATCACCTGGTTGAACTGCTCCAGCGGTGCGACCTCCTGGCCGGACGGTGCGTAGGGGGCGTCGGGGTGATACGGGAAGCGTGCGGGGTCAAACAAATGGTTATGGCAATCGATCTTCGGTTCGTCAAAGATGTTCAAAGGCGGCTCCTTCAAGCGCCACTGCGCTTGCCTGCAGATCTTGTTATTGTTCGCCACCAGGGCGATTGGCCTGGGCTCACGATACTGCGGGCGCGGCCCTGGCGCTCATACACAGATGGCCAAAACCATAACCGAAGGTAATGCCAATGCTTGCCGACGCCAGCACGCTGGTTTTCAAACTGCGTCACATGGAGGTGTTCCGCGCCGTCATGCTCACCGGCTCGATCAGCGCCGCGGCGAAGATGCTCTACGTTTCGCAGCCGGCGGTGAGCAAGCTGATCGGTTACATCGAGGGGCGCCTGGCCTATCGCCTGTTCGAGCGCATCAACAACCGCCTGGTGCCCACGGCTGAAGCGCAGATCCTGTTGCGTGAGGTCGAGCGGGTGTACCAGGCGGCGCTGCAGGTCAATGAGACCGCGCTGTCACTGGCGTCCGGCGCTCATCGCCAGTTGCGCATCTCCTGCAGCGCTTCGTTGTCGACGGTGGTGATTCCGATTGCCTTGGCCCAGCTCAAGCGTGAGGCACCGGCGCTGCAGATCGAATGGCAGACCTCGCTGATGGGCGAGATGCCCAACCAGCTCCTGTCAAAAAAAGTCGACCTGTCGATTGCCGCCCTGCCGGTGGTCCATGATCACCTGCATTCGCAGGCCTTCATGCGCGGGCGCATGGTGGCGGTGATGCCCGCCGATCATGTGCTGGCTCATCAGCCCACACTGACGTTGCACCAACTGGAGGGCCACGCGCTGCTGCTGTTCCGCCCGGACATGCCGTTCGGCAAGTTGTTGGCGCAGGAAATCGCTCGCCACGGCCTGCAACTGGAGTCGTTGCTGTCGTTTACCAATGCCAACGAAGCCGTGGCGCTGGTCAAGCAAGGCATGGGCATCACCCTGATCGATGAATTCGTCGCGCAAGACAGCGGCCTGGCGGTGGTGCCGCTGGCCGAGGAGATTCACTTCGACATCAGCTTCGTTTATTCGCGCTTCGAACCGCCGTCGCAGGCGATGCTGCACCTGATGCGTGTGCTACATGCGCGGGCGCTCAAGCTTGGCCGAGGCATTGGCGGGTACGAGCTGCCGACGGTTTAGTGAGCGATAGCTGCCGACTCGGGGCTTGTCTTCGACGACCATTGCAGCCAACAATATAGAGAATCATTCGCATAAAAAGATCACCATGCCTTCTCCCGACTCCGCCTCTCTGCATCAGCTCTTCCAAGCGCACAATGGCTGGCTGAACAATTGGCTACGTGCCCGCCTGGGCAACTCCAGCGACGCGGCGGATCTGGCCCAGGACACCTTCCTGAGAGTGCTGAGCGCACGTAATGTCGACACCATAAGGGAACCGCGCACCTACCTTACCGCCGTTGCCCGGGCCTTGATGATCGACCGCTTTCGCCGCCGCGCAGTCGAGCAGGCTTACCTCGATGCACTGGCGCTGCGCCCGGAAGCGCTGGATATCTCCCCGGAAACCCGGCTGTTGATCATCGAAACGCTCACTGCCGTGGACGCCATGCTCGACGGCCTGGGCGAACGTACCCGCAACATATTCCTCGCCGTGCAACTCGAAGGCCTGAGTTACGTGGCCACCGCCGAGCGGTTGAACGTGTCGGTGACCACCGTGAAAAAACACATGGTCCGCGCCATGACCCAGTGCCTGCTGCTGATGGAGGACTGAAAGCGTGCTTGATCGCAAGGTGCTGGAAGCGGCTGCCACCTGGTACGTGCAGCTCAACGCAGCGCTGCCCAGCCAGGCGGACCGGTTGGGCTGGGAGCGCTGGATGGCCCAGGATGCTCGGCACGCCCAGGCGTGGGCGCGGGTGCAGAAGCTCCAGCAGCAACTGGGCGTGCTGCCCTGTGACGTTGCATTGCCAACACTGGCCGGTGCCCGCGCACGGCGGCGGGCGGTGGTCAAGGTGCTGGGCCTGCTACTGGTGACGAGCGCTACGGGTTTGGGCTTGCATGCCAGCGAACCCTGGCCAGCGCGCTTGGCGCAGTTGCGCACGGGCAAGGGCGAGCGGCGCCTGGTGCAGCTGGCCGATGGCGGGCGAATGACCCTCAACACCGACAGCGCAGTGGACGTCAGCTACACCGAGCAGCTACGCGAGGTGCACCTGTACCACGGCGAGATCCTCATCGAAACCGCTCACGATCCCGCCGGGCGCGCCTTCATCGTGCATACCGCCCAAGGCAGCATTCGCGCGCTGGGCACCCGGTTTGTCGTGCGTGGGGGCGCCGAGTATTGCCAGGTGCGAGTGCAGGAGCACGCCGTCGAAATGCGCCCAGCCCTGGCCCCCCAACACATGCTGCGCCTGGGGGCCGGCCAACAGGCAGATTTTGATCGCCAGCAGCTCGGCCAACCGCAATCGCTAGCGCCAGACAGCGACGCCTGGGTTCACGGCATGCTGAGCGTGCCGGACTGGCCACTGCATGCATTGGTCACCGAACTGCAACGCTATCGCCCTGGTGTACTGAGCTGCAGTGAGGCAGTGGCCAACCTGCGGGTAACCGGCGCATTTCGGCTGGACGATACCGACATCATCCTGCAGAACCTGGCGAGTTCGCTGCCCATCCGCGTGCGCTACCTGACGCGTTATTGGGTGCGCATCGAGGCGGCATGAAAAAAATCATGTTCAGGGGTTGCTGATTTGCATTCTCATTCGGCCAAACCATGAAGCGGCGATAACTGCCGCATGTTTGCCACGCTAATCAGGAAACCCTCGATGCCCCGTCTTCCCCTGGCCCTGGCCACCCAGCTGGCTGTTGCCGGCCTGATCGCCCTGCCCTGCTGCGCACCCGCTTTTGCCGCCGAGCAGCAGCTCGGCCGCTACCAGATAGCACCCGGCCCGTTGGGCACTGTGTTGAGCCAGTTTGCGACGCAAGCGGGTGTCACCTTGTCGTTCGCCAGCGCCCAGACCACCGGGTTGACCAGCCAAGGCCTTCAAGGCGAGTACAGCATCGACGAAAGCCTTTCCCGATTGCTGGCAGGCAGCGGCCTGCAGGCTCGCCGAGAGAGCAATGGCAGTTATGTGCTGATGCCCGCCAGTGCGTCGGGAGACAGCGCGCTGGAGCTGACTCCCTTGAGCATTTCCGGCAAGGCGCCCGGTGCCACCACTGAAGGTTCCGGGTCCTACACCACCGAGTCGTCCAGCAGCTCGACCCGCCTGAACCTGTCACTCAAAGAGACGCCGCAGTCGGTCACCGTGCTCACGCGCCAGCGTCTGCAGGATCAGAAACTGGACAACCTCACCGATGCCCTGGACGCCACGACCGGGATTACCGTCGTGCGCGAAAGCGTCGGTGCCGACAGCACCGCGTATCTGTCCCGCGGCTTCCCCATCAGCAACTTTGAAATCGACGGCGTGCCGACCTCGTCACGCATGGACAACTACACCCAGAACACCGCCCTGTACGACCGCATCGAAGTGGTACGCGGCGCCACCGGCCTGATCAGCGGCCTGGGCACCCCCTCGGCGACCATCAACCTGATCCGCAAGCGCCCCACCAGCACCCCGCAAGTTCTGCTCTCGGCCGAGGCTGGCAGTTGGGACCGCTACGGGCTGCAGGTGGATGTTGCCGGGGCGCTGACTGACAGCGGCAACGTGCGTGGGCGTTTCCTCGCCGAGCAGAAAGACCAGCATGCCTGGATCGACCGCTTCAGCCAGGAACTGTCGACGCTGTATGGCATCACCGAACTGGACCTGAGCGACTCCACCTTGCTGACCGTGGGCTTCAGTCACCAGGTGACCCACGCCAACGCCCCAATGCGCACTGGCTTCCCCTTGTTCACCACCGATGGGGGCAAAACCGACTTCAAGCGCTCGTTCAACCCGTCGCCAGACTGGAGCTATTACGACCGTAAACAGAGCACGCTGTTTGCCTCCGTGGAACAGCAGTTCGACAACGGCTGGAGTGGCAAGCTGGAGTACAGCCATGCGCGCAACGACTATGACACGGTGATCGCTTACATGTCCGGCGAGATAGACCCGGCTACCGGTGCCGGCGCGTTCATCATGCCTACCCGCTGGCAGGCCACGCCCGAGCAGGACAACCTCGATGCCTACGTCACGGGCATGTTTCCCTTTCTCGGCCGTGAGCACGAGCTGATCGGTGGCGTGACCCTGTCCCGGATCGAAGAGCGCGACACGCCTAACTACGGGGGCTGGCAGCGCCCCTCCTCTGGCTATCAGGGCAGCATCGCCGATGTCTACAACTGGGATGGCCACACGCCCAAACCCGTGTTCAATGAAATCGGTGCCAGCGACCTCACCGAAACCCAGTACGCCGCCTACCTGACGTCGCGCTGGCACCTCACGGACGCCGCCAGCCTGATCGTCGGTGCCCGCGTGGTCGACTGGCACCGCGAGAACAAAAGTTGGCTCAACGGTGGCGCCACCACCAAGGTCGAGCGCACCGAGACCGGCATCGTCATCCCGTACGCCGGCCTGGTCTACGACCTGGACGACACCTGGACGGCCTACGCCAGCTACACGCAAATCTTCAACCCGCAGAACAACAACATCCGCGACGTCAATGGCTCGCCCCTCGATCCGCAGGAAGGCACCGGCTACGAGGTGGGGCTCAAGGCCGGCTTCGATGAGGGCCGCTTGAACGCCAGCCTGGCGCTGTTCCGGGTCGAGCAGGACAACCTGGCGGTCGCCGATGGCGGCCTGCTGCAGCCCAATGGCTTCCAGGCCTACAAGGCGGAGAATGGCACCACCAGCGAGGGCGTCGAGCTGGAGGTCAATGGCCAACTCAGCGAAGACTGGCAGGTCACCGGCGGCTACTCGTACAGCGTCAGCTTCAACGACGACGACCGCCGTATCGTCACCGAAATCCCGCGCAACAGCGTCAAGCTGTTCACCACTTACCGGCTGCCGGGTGAACTGGACAAGCTGACCGTGGGTGGCGGTGTGAACTGGCAGAGCGCGAGTGGCTATGACCTCAGTTATGCCACCACCCAAGGCAGCTATGCGCTGGTCAACCTGATGGCGCGCTACCAGATCACCCCGGCGCTGTCGGCGTCGGTCAACCTCAACAACCTGTTCGACAAGGAATACTTCACCACTACGGCCGCAGGGCTCTACGGCGCGCCACGCAATTTCATGACGACCTTGCGTTACGCCTACTGATGGGCCGGCCGCCGCTGTCGCCACCGCGGTTGAGTGGCTCGAAGATGCTCTGCAGGCGTGGGTGTGGCAGCGTGGGCCTTGATCAGCTGGCAGTGTCTATCCTGTAGGAGCGGATTCATCCGCGAAGCAAACGACGCGGTGGATGGCACCAGCTTCGCCGGTGTTCGCGGCTGAAGCCGCTCCTACGAGGTATTACGCGCGTTTACCCCAGCGTTACCCAAGTTGACAATCCGCTTGCCTAAGCTGGCATCCCCTAAAATTCTCTTGGCGATCCTGGATGCCGGCCGCGACCTGTCGCTGGAAGACACCGGCAGCATCAGCCCAGACTTCGCCGAACGTATGCTGACACTGGGCAAACCGCTCAAGTCCATGCTCGAATCGGAAATGTTCAAGCGCATGGCCAGCCATGATCCCTCCCGCCCCCTGGTCTGGGTCAGCGACCGGCCAACACCTCAGCACGGGTGGTGACGTTGCCGAAATGGTGCTTCCACAGCTCGATCCCCATCTTGCCTGAGCGGTCCAGGGAAGACCCCACCGTCAAGTCGGTAATCAACGTTGGCATCAGCCCCGCATCGAACAGCGCGAAGCCGGCGGCCAGCACGCAGGTTTCGGTCTGCAGCCCGCAGACCAGCACCCGCTCGACACCTAGCTGGCGGATGTAATCGAGGGTCTCGGGGGTTTGCCCATAGCCGTGCTTGATAAAGACCTTGTCGGCTTCGACCAGGCTTTCGTCTTGCGCCGCAGGGTGCCAGCCAAGCTGCCGATCAAAGGGGGTCACCTGCTCATCGTGCAATTCGATCGAGGCGATGGTCGGGATCATCGCGGACAACGCACGCACGCCGTCGACCAGCCACTCCGGCGGGCTGAAAGTGGACTGAACATCGACGATAAGCAAAACCTGCCGCATGAGCTTCTCCGGGGCATTGGCAAAAGCGCGAAGTATACCGTTCCCGATTGGCCCTGCCATTTAAGTGGCGGTTTTCCCGAACTTTTTCCGCTTTGCTGGTCTATGTGATCAGGCTCATGCCGTTCTCGTGAACGCATGGCCCAGCGTCCCAATATCCAGCAGAGGTTGTCTTCGCTCATGAAAATCCATGTCCCACGGATAGTGCTGTTCGGCCTGTTCGCGTTCGCGGCAATGGGCTCGGCATCTGCAACACCCATGAAGGCGTCCACGCCTGTTTCAGTAACCGAAGTCGTGCCTGTGCAGGCCCCAAACAACCCCTGGCCGAGCCTGGCAAGCGTGACTGCACAACAGCCCGCCACGCTGCTGGCCCATGATGACCGTTACCACCACGACGGCTACCGGCACGACCGTCGCGACGACTGGCGCCGTGAAAACTGGCGCCGGGAGCAGTGGCGTCGGGAGCAAGCCCGCCGTGAAGCCGAACGCCGTCGCGACTGGCAGCGCCACCATGACCGAGCCATGCACCATCGCTACGAGGCCGACCATCATTACTACCGCCGCTGATTCAATCCGAGACTGACTACAGGCATTTATCCAGCAAACTAACATTACCGCTGTATAGTTTTGTATATTGCGCAATCGCCCGACTCAGGTGCATTGCCGTGTACATCATGCCGTTCGAATTACCCCGCGAAACCCCGAAGGCATCCGACTCGCCTCAGGCTGACCCTGTCCGCAGGGTCATCCTGAATGCCGCCAGCGAGGCATTCGCCCAGCAGGGCTATGCCGCGACCAAGCTTTCGGTCATTGCCGGCTTGGCCAGCTTGCCCAGATCCAACGTCCTCTACTACTTCAAATCCAAAGCCAACCTCTATAACGGCGTACTGGAAGACATCGCTCCCGGCTATCTGCAAGCCTGCGCGCCCTTCCAGCACGACGACGAGCCTCTACAGGCGCTCAGCCGCACGGTCACTTCGATGATCCGCCTGTTCGAAGGCCGGCCCTACGCGTCGAAGGTGCTGCTACAGGAGCTCAAGGAAGGTGGGCGACGCATGCCCGGCGATTTCCTCGAACGCTGGGCCAGCCAGGCGCGGGACAACACCGCGCATATCCGGAGATGGGTCAACAGCGGACAGCTGGCAGCCGTCAACCCGGAGCATGTGTTGCCGTCGATCTGGGCCATCGCGCAGTCATGCGTCAACATGGGCTGGCACAGCGCCGGCGGCTCGAAGCACCGCATCGATTACCACGCCGCAATGGCGTCCTCTGTGCGCTTGCTGATCAATGGCCTGGCACCGGCAACCTCTAGCTGAGCCGACCAGCGGCATCGCTGATCAGGCAGATAGTAACTTGCATAATGAAAGTTACTGGCGGATAGTGAGCTCATCCGTAGCTCACAGGCCGAGATCAGCCCCATGAAAAAAGCCAGCTTCCAACCTATGCCCTGCCCGGTAGCTCGCGCACTCGAACACATCGGCGATGGCTGGAGCCTGTTGATCCTGCGCGATGCGTTCTATGGTTTGCGCCGCTTCGACGAGTTCCAGCACAGCCTCGGCATCGCCACCAACACCCTCACCCGCCGGCTCAACGACCTGATCACCGCAGGGCTGCTGGAACGCCGCCCGTACCAGCAAAACCCGCCACGCTTCGAGTATCACCTCACCGAAGCCGGTCGCGACCTGCGCCCGGTGATCCTCACGCTGATGGCCTGGGGTGCCAAGCATGCCGCTGGCTCGAAGAAGGTCTACCTGGCCGATGAAAAAACGGGTGAGCCGGTGGCCCTGGCGCTGATGGACAGCAACACCGGCAAGCCGATCACCGTCGACGACCACCGAGTGCATATCTCGCCCGATGCCGACCCGCTGACCCATTGGCGCGCCGAAACCGGCCGCGCCAACCGCCAGGGCAAGACCTGGGTAAGCCCCTTCCCTCAGCAAGACAGCGCAGAGGACTGACCGCCATGAACGCTCCTGCAGGCGCTTTACCGGGCACGATCGAAAGTAGCGAAACGGTTGCCCGCAAACCCGTTGCGAAGAGAGTGCTGCGCCTGGCCGCGCTGGCCCTCACGGTCATTGCCGGCGCGGGTTATGCCAGCCACTGGTGGTCGGCCGGGCGCTTTATCGAAGACACCGACGATGCCTATGTCGGCGCCGATGTAACAGTGATCAGCGCCAAGGTACCGGGCTATATCACCGAGGTGGCGGTGGCCGACAACCAGTTTGTCAAAGCCGGCGAGTTGCTGGCCCGCATCGATGTACGCGACTACCGCGCGGCCTTGGCCAAGGCCAACGGCGCCGTGGCCGCGCAGCGTGCCAGCCTGGCCAACCTCGACGCGGTCGAGCAGTTGCAGCAGGCGGTGATCAGCCAGGCCAGGGCGCAGATCGACGCCCGCAGCGCCGAAGCGCAACGGGCGCTGGATGACCGGGTGCGCTACCAGAACCTGGTACGCAGCCAGGCGGTGTCGGTGGAAAGTGCCCAACGCGCCGAAGCCACCTGGAAAACCGCACAGGCCGAACGCAGCCATGCCGACGCGGGCTTGCGCGCCGCCCGCCAGCAGTTGGCGGTGATCGACACCCAGCGTGAGCAGGTTCGCGCGGCACTGGCGCAGGCTGAAGCCGACCGCGACCAGGCACAGCTCGACATCGGCTATACCGAACTGCGCGCCCCCGTTGACGGCTATGTCGGCAACCGCCGGGCCAAGCTGGGTGCTTATGCCGCAGCCGGTAGCCAGTTGCTCTCCGTGGTCCCGGCCCACGGCCTGTGGGTGGACGCCAATTTCAAGGAAGACCAGCTTGCCCGCATGCAGGTTGGCCAGGCTGTCAGCGTGACTGCCGACATCCTTCCGGGGCGCACCTTCCACGGCCGTATAGAGAGCATCGCGCCGGCCACCGGTGCGCAGTTCAGCGTACTGCCGCCGGAAAACGCCACGGGCAACTTCACCAAGATCGTTCAGCGCGTACCGGTGCGGGTGCGTCTCGAGGGCGACGATGCCGACTTCGGCGCACTGCGCCCAGGCCTGTCGGTGATCGCCGAAATTGATACCCAGACCGCAGCAGCCCGGCCGTGAACAGCGAACTGCCGGCTCTCACTCCGGCGCAGAAAGTCGCCGCCTTTGCCTGCATGTGCGTGGGGATGTTCATTGCCCTGATCGATATTCAGATCGTGTCGGCCTCGCTCAAGGACATCGGTGGCGGGCTGTCGGCCGGCGCGGACGACACCACCTGGGTGCAGACCGCTTACCTGATCGCGGAAATCATCGTCATCCCGCTATCCGGCTGGCTGTCGCGGGTGATGAGCACGCGCTGGCTGTTCGCCGCCTCGGCGGCCGGCTTCACCTTGACCAGCCTGCTGTGCGCGCTGGCCTGGAACATCCAAAGCATGATTGCCTTTCGCGCCCTGCAGGGTTTTCTTGGCGGCTCGATGATCCCATTGGTGTTCACCACGGCGTTCATCTACTTCAGCGGCAAGCAGCGGGTGATCGCGGCATCGGTGATCGGCGCCATCGCCTCGCTTGCGCCGACCCTGGGGCCAGCGGTGGGAGGCTGGATCACTGATATTTCGTCCTGGCACTGGTTGTTTTACGTCAACCTGCTGCCCGGCCTGTTCGTTACCTTCGCCGTGCCGCTGCTGGTCAAGGTCGACCAGCCCAACCTCGGCTTGCTGAAAGGTGCCGACTATTGGGGCATGGCGCTGATGGCAGTATTTCTCGGTTGCCTGGAGTACACCCTGGAGGAAGGCCCGCGCTGGAACTGGTTCAGTGACGCCACGATCGCCACTACCGCCTGGATTGCAGCCCTCAGCGGTGCCCTGTTCATCTGGCGCTGCCTGCAAATCAAGGAACCCATCGTCGACCTGCGTGCACTGGGCGACCGCAATTTTGCCTTGGGTTGCCTGTTTTCCTTCATCACCGGCATCGGCATCTTCGCCACGATCTACCTCACCCCGTTGTACCTCGGCCGAGTACGTGGCTATGGCGCGCTGGACATCGGCCTGGCAGTGTTTTCCACCGGCGTGTTCCAGTTGCTGGCCATCCCGGTGTACGCCTTCCTGGCCAACCGCGTGGACCTGCGCTGGATCCTGATGCTGGGGCTGGCGCTGTTCGGCCTGTCGATGTGGAACTTCGCACCCATCACCCATGACTGGGGCGCCAAGGAGTTACTGCTGCCGCAAGCCATTCGCGGCTTTGCCCAGCAACTGGCGGTGCCGCCCACCGTCACCCTGACCCTGGGCGCGCTTGCGCCCGCGCGGCTGAAGCTGGCTTCAGGCTTGTTCAACCTCATGCGAAACCTGGGTGGCGCAATCGGCATTGCCGCTTGCGCAACGCTGCTCAACGACCGCACCAACGTGCATTTCCTGCGTCTTGCCGAGCACCTGGACGCGCGCAACGAGAATATGAACAACTGGTTTGAGCAACTGCGCGATGGCGCTCAAGCCCTCGGCCTGGATACCCTGCATGCCAACCAAGTTGCTCTGTCTCGGCTGTGGGCGTTGACCTGGCGTGAAGCACTGACCATGACCTTTGCCGACACCTTTCTGGTGATCATGGCCTGCTTCGTGCTCGCCACGCTGCTGGTGCCGCTGATGCGCCAGGTCAAGCCACCTGCGCAGCCTTCTGCCGATGCTCATTAGGTCCATCGATTACAGGGATATGCGCAATACACCCTGGGACCTGAGTTTATGCATAAGCTCCAGGCCCTGTGACTGAATGGCTTGCTGCTCGGTGCCGGCAAGCGCTGCCAAAGCTGCAAGGTGTTCACGGCCACTGCGCTGCTGCTCCTGGATGGACACCAACAACGCATGCGCCAGCGGCGCCAGACGCGAGAAGCGCACCTTGTGGTCGGCGCCCCGGTGAGCGAGCAACAAGGTCGGTTCAGTCGGCGCCTGCAGAGGAATATTGCCGGGGCCAACGTGGCTGACCGGCCAGGTATAGGCCAGCGGTACAGCCACGTTGGACAACAGCGGCACACCCTCGAGCAGGTCCCCGTCAGGATCATGCTCAGGCTCGGCATCGTCGCTGAGCAACAACACCGTCTCGATCCATTCGTAATGGGCCAGCTCAACCACCCAGCCAGGAAGGTCGACACGGGTTTGCAGGTAGCCGACCAGCTCACCGGCCACCTCGGTGAACAACGGCGTCTGGCAACGATGGTTTGTGTAGAAGTCTTCAATCAGCGCCTGCCATTGCGTGCCTCCCAGGCTGGCATGAAGCACCGGGAAGCTTCCGGCCAGCAGCGACTGCATATTGCCGAAGAACAACTGCCGATACACTGCCAGGCGCCGCGCTTCGATGCCCGGCGGCGCCGGGTTGGCCAGCGGGTCACGGATGAAGCCGGTCATGCTCAGTTGTTGTTCACGCAGGGTGTCAGCCATGGCGTACCTCCGGCGCCTGTGCGGCGATTTGCAGGTCGCGGATGTAGTCCACCTCGGTCAGCAACTCGGGCAGCGGCGGCAGGTTGAAGTCGCGTTCCAGCAAGGTTGGCACGCTACCCAGGTGCTGGTAGGCACTGGCCAGCAGGTTCCAGACATCGGCCTTCACACTCGCGCCGTGGGTATCGATCTTCAGGTCCGGCGCTTCGTCGTAGTGCCCAGCCACGTGCAGGCACGCCACGCGTTGGGCCGGCACTCGGGCGAGGAAATCGGCAGCGTCATAGCGGTGATTGCAGGCATTGACGATCACATTATTGATGTCCAGCAGCAGGTCGCAATCGGCCTCGTCGAGGACTGCGCGAAGAAAATCGATTTCGCTCATCGCCTGGTAGGGCGCGGCGTAGTAGGAGATGTTCTCCACCGCGATACGGCGACCGAGGGCATCCTGCACTTCTTTGATGCGCGCGGCGGTGTGGCGCACGGCTTCGTCGGTGAAGGGCATGGGGATCAGGTCGTAGAGGTGGCCGTCATCGGCGCAGTAGCTCAGGTGTTCGCTGAACAGTGGCACGTGATAACGGTCGAGAAAATCGCGGATTTGGCGCAGGAAGGCATGGTCGAGTGGTGCTGGGCCGCCGAGCGATAATGACAGGCCGTGACAAGCCAGCGGATAACGCTCGGCCAGGTGTGCCAGGCCTTCGCCGTAGCTACCGCCTACGCCAATCCAGTTGTCCGGGGCACATTCGAGAAAGTCCACGGCGCCAGGGGCCATGGTCAGTAATTCAGGCAACAACCCACGACGCAGGCCAAGGCCCGCGCCATGCAGAAAGAGTGTAGTGCTCATGGTTGGATCCTTTGGGCGCATTGCCCTCCCCGGCCTGTCAGCGCGGGGAGGAAGCCGCTAGCGGTCAGTTCTTGGCCTGGCTCAGCTTGCTGTACAGGTCGGACGGGAACGGCTTACCGTTGGCGTCGAACTGGTGCTTGCGGAACTGGAACACCTCGCCCTCTGACAGGTAGCCGTCATGGTTGGCATCGATCGCGTCGAACTCGGCGTTGGTGCGTGGCGCCACGGCCAGCAGCTCGGCGCGGGAAACGCGGCCATCGTGGTCGGCGTCGGTGCGGGCGAAGGAAGCATCGCCACACTTGCCTTCACCGCATTTACCTTCGGCCTGAGCAGCTTTGCCCGCAGCGCCGCTGGCGCCACACTTGCCCTCGCCGCATTTGCCTTCGCCCTGGGTGGCTTTGGCCTTGGCGGCGCCAGCGCCACATTTGCCCTCACCACATTTGCCCTCCCCGGCTTTCTCGGCGGCGGCGAGCTGGTAGCCCTGGGGCAGCGCTTCGACGGCGAACGCCGAGGAAGCCAGGTTGATACCGCCGACCAGGGCAATGCTCAGCAGGCCAAGGCGGGTCTTGTTAGGGAAGCGAGTCATGGTGTATCTCCGGATAGGTGCGCAGCCAGGCTGCGCGGTCATGCCTCAAGGGCGAAAGAGCCAGAACAACAGGCCGATGGGGCTGTTCGTTCGGGTTGGCTCATTTGGCCCGAGGCTTGTATCCGTGACGTATCCAGACAGGGAGGCATTTGTAAGCGAGTGGTTGAGAAGTACGCGTTGATACAGAGCGATACATTCAGCCTCGCTGCACGCTCAACGCCGGTTCAACACCTTCGCCAGCGCGAACGTTGCAACAACCGCCAGCACCACTGCGGCCGAGATCGACGGCACCGTGCCGAGCGCCACGATCGAGCTCTTCACGGCCAGGTAGAAGCCCAGGACCCCCACCGCGCCAATGGCATTGCCACGCACGATCGCCCCCAGCTCATGGTGCCCCCCCTGAACGTGGGCGAACACCGCCAGCGGCCAGGCAATCACCGGTATCGGCGCCAGCAGGCCGCTGGCCACCGGCCCCAGCCATTCGGCGCTGGCGGTGATTGCCACCAGCAGCAAGGTGGCCGTGAGCATGCGCATCGGGATGACCCAGCGCGGCAATGCGACCACCGTCGCTGCATGGGCCTCTGCCTTTTTCGAGGTAACGACGATGATCAGCGTGAGCAGCAGCACTGTCACGCCGACCGACAAGGCCACCACACCCAGGCGACTCATCGCGAACGCGGTAGCCGCATAAACTGCCAGGGCCGCGATGCAGCCGATGAAAGCCGATACACGGCGTGTGATCAGGAAGTAGAACAGGTACGCCGCCTGAACCGCCGCCAATCCAGCCAATGCTCCTGGCACGGCCTGCAACGCAAAACCTGGCCCCTGTTCCAGGCTGAGGAACAGCATGACCAAGGCCGACGTGACAGGCAGCCCGGACAGCAGACCGCCGATCTGGGTCCCCCAGCGCTTGGCCGCCAACGAAATGGCCAACATGAGTGTCGGGGTGATGAGGAACTTGAGGTAGAAGGCAGTCATAGAAAACAACGTCAGGTTCAAGAAGGAAGGATTGGCCAGGTACCTGGCGCAGCCCATGCTAATGGAACCGGGGTAGTTTTACGCACGTTTTTATCAGGCAAAGTCGCCTTCAATGATCATCAGTTCACGGCGCGCCGCGCGCAACGCAAACACCTTGGCGTGCACATACGCTGGGTCGTCATAGCAAGCCTTGGCCTGCTCCAGGCTTTCGAACTCGACCGCCAACACCCGGGTGCTGGTGTGCGCCTCCGCCAGCGTGTCCAGCACCTTGATCTTTGCCGCGTACTTTTCCGCTAGCGGCGCCCACTGACGTGCGTATTCCTGCTGCGCCTCGGAGTCGGTAACGTCCGATGCCAGAATGATCCAGTAGCCTTTCACTGCGGTGCCCTCGTAATTGCCTTTTGATTATTTTGCTGCGTTGCGCCTTTGCCCAGGTTGACGACCAACAGCCCCGCCATCGCCAGTACCGCGCCGAACAGGAATCGGTCAGTGGTGTGTTCATCCAGCCAGAGGACGCCCATCAGCACACCGAACAGCGGCGTCATGAACGCCAGCACGCCAAGCCGCGCGGCCAGATAACGCTTGAGCAGCCAGAACCAGATCAGGTAGCTGGCAAACGATACCGCCAGAGTCTGGAATGCAAGGCTGGCGAGCGCCGCACCGGTCAGGTTGACGCTGCTCTGCCCCGTAATGAATGCCAGTGGCATCAGCAGAACACAAGCGCCTGCCAACTGATAAAACAAGGTTTGCGTGGCCGGTGCTTCGCTCAATCGGCTGGTGCGCACCGCCACCGTCGTCAACCCCCACGCGGCGCCTGCACAGAGGCCAAGCGCGTCACCCAGTAGGCTGGAGACAAAACCAGGCGCCCCTTCAACGGCAGTCCGCGGGGTCAGAAAGGTCACGGCAATACCGGCGAATGCCAGGCCGATACCCAGCCACTGCCGAGTGTTCAGGCGCTCTTCCGGCAGCCGCACATGCAACCCGATCGCGGCAAACAATGGCGCGGTGTACAGGAACACGGCCATGTGCGATGCCGTCGTCCAGCGCAAACCCTCGGCGATGAACAGGAACTCGGCGGCGAACAACAAGCCCACCACCGCGCCCGACCGATACCAGATATCCTGCAGCCAGGCCGTGCGAACGACCCAATGCCCAACGCCCCAAACCAGCAATGCGGCGATGCCGGAACGCAACGCCACCTGCATCATCGGCGACACATCCGCAGCAACCAGCTTGATCGCCACCTGCTGTGCACCCCACGTCAGGCACAGCACAACCATAATTGCCGCGGCCACACCATCTACCGGTTTTCTCACCTGTAACACTCTCAGTCATCAATTAGCGCGATGACCTGATTGTCTGGCCCGGGCTAACGGGTTACAAATCATCAAAATTCACACTATGGAAGAGAAAAACTACACCATGCGAGCCGACACCCCGCTCAAGGCCATCGCCTGTTTCGATGCGGTCATGCGCACCGGCAGCGCCACCCAGGCCGCGCAGCAGCTGTTCGTGACACCGGGGGCGGTGGGCCAGCAACTGCGCAAGCTGGAAGACTGGCTAGGCGCGCCCTTGTTCGTTCGCTCGGTACGCAAGCTGCAACCCACCGCACAGGCTTACCTTTACTGGGAGCAGGTGAAACCGGCCCTGCAGCAGATCGACGAAGCCAGTTCGGCCCTGCGCGATCATGGGGCCTGGAAAGTACGCGTGAGCCTTCCTCCCACCTTGGCCAATACCTGGTTCGCCAAGCGCATGCCCGCTTTGATCAAACGTTTTCCGCAGCTGCAACTGGACCTCAGCGCCAGCACCGAGGCGGTGGACCTGGAAGCCGGCACCTTCGACCTGGCCGTGCGCCATTTCGATGGCAAGCATGCCGACCTCGACGCTCGATTACTGTTGCGTGATGACGCCCGGGTCTATTGCAGCCCGGATTACCAGGCGCGCCTGCAGATCGCCGAAATCACAGACCTGCCGGGCGCCACCTTGCTGTACACCACCTCCCACGCCAATTGGTCGCGCTGGCTGGCACAGGTGGGGATGTCGTTCGAAGGGATGTCCAGCGGCTTGCGTTTCGACCAGGCGGGCATGGCCATCGCTGCCGCAAGGCGCAGCCAGGGCCTGGTGCTTACCAGCCCTTGGCTGGTGGAAGAGGAACTTGAAGCGGGCACACTGCTTCAGCTATTCCCCGACAGCCTGAGCACGGGCAAGCACTACTACCTGTTGCGCCCAAGGCACCGGGCGCTCAGCGAGGCCGCGCAACAGTTCTACACGTGGCTCGACGAAGTGGCTTGCGGCCCGGGCAGCGTTGGCTAAGCTCGCAGGTGGTGAATGACCAAGGAGCCCCGCTATGCCTCTGGTACGCATCGACATCAAACGGCATGCCGACCCCGCTCATCTGCAATCGATTGGCAAGGTCGTCTATGCAGCCCTCAAGCACACCATCAACGTCCCCGACCACGACAACTTCCAGGTGCTGACCGAGCACGATGGCGACCGCCTGGTGTATGACCCGCAGTACCTGGGCATCCAGCGCACGGACGGCCAGGTGTTCATCCAGATCACCCTCAGCGAAGGGCGCACGCTGGAGCAGAAGAAAGCGCTGTACCTGGCCATCGCAGAAGGGCTCAACCGCGAAGTGGGCGTGCGCATGGAAGATGTGTTCATCAACCTGGTCGAAGTGCGCAAGGAGAACTGGTCGTTCGGTAACGGCATTGCGCAGTATGCCCTGTGAATTTCACGCGTTCAGCTAGCCGTGCCTTGCTCGCCAGCGGCTTCAGCTTCAGCTTCCATTTTCAGCCTATCGGCCTTGCAGATGTACTTGGGTTTGCTTTTCGGCGCCAGTTTGGCCGCAGCCTTTTTCTGGTGGGCTTTCAGTAGCTGGTTGATTTTCTTGCGACGGTTCATGGTGCCACTCGGTGTGCGGGTTTGGTCGGTCTGCACACATCATACGCGCGCGCCTGGAAAACGTGACATTGATTCACCTCGCACTTGCCGCTACAGTCTGCCCTGGGCGTTCGCTGCGCCTGCGGTCCGCGCAAAGGGGTTGCCCAAGCCACGCTTCATCACATTTCATTCCAGCTCCCGGCTTGTCGGCGGACCGAGCCTCAAAAGGAGTTGGCATGCCTGCCATCAATGCTTCCCGTCACCACGGTCTGCTCGACCTGCCCGCCCTGCGCAAACGCGCCAAGCGCTTGCTGACCGCAGTCAACAATGGCCAAGGCGACGACACACGAGAACAGCTGCGCCTGCTAGGCCTTGCAGGCCCGCCCTATCGCCTCGCCGACACCCAGTGGCTGCTGGCCCGAGAGGCGGGCTTTGCCAGCTGGCCGAAGCTCAAGGCTCATGCCGATGCCGTCGCCTTTGCGGCGCGCCACCCACGTTTCAGCGCCGATGGCGAGGCCGGCGTGAAGCATTGGCGCTGCGGCAATGACATCGCCCACAGTTTGCGCATTGCGGGTTTCAGCGGCGTGTTTCAGATGTTCGACGATCCGATGGTCATGGGGCCGGTCCCGGCGCTGCCAGAAGACCAGTACTGGCAAGTGCGTGCCACCTACACGCAGCAGGCTTTCAACCTTGGCGCCCAAGACATCGAGCAGCGGCAGACCAATCAGCGCGCGGCATTGGCACAGCTGAACGCTGACAGCGAAATGGTGCTCTGGTGCGAGGGGGACGCCTACGATCAGCTGTTTCTGGTTCGTGTTCTGGCAAGCCTGCCCTGCCTTCCGCGACGGCTCGAATTGATCGAAATCACCGAGGTGCCCGGTGTCGAGCGCTTCATCGGCATCGGTCAACTGGCTCCCGACCTGCTTGCCTGGCTATGGCCGCAACGGCGGGCCTTGGGTGAGGACGCGCTGGCGTTGGCGAAGCAGGCGTGGGCGGCCTACACCGCCCCGGACCCTCGCGCCTGGGCAACCCTTGCGGCCCAGGAGCACCCGTCTTTACCGCGTTTGAGAGCAGCCTTGGCGCGACAGTTGCAGGAGCTGCCCGGGGTGAACGATGGCCTGAGTCTAACGGAGCGTTTGCTGCTGCGCATCCTCGCGCAAAAAGGCGAGATGCCCGCCGGCCGCGTCTTTGCTCAGTTGATGATGCACGATGAACCGCTGCCTTACCTTGGCGACCAGATGTTTCACGTGCTGCTGCAACCCTTGATCCACGCGCCGCTCCCACTGTTGCTGGAAGGCCCGGGCGAGGCCTGGGCGCAGCGGCCCTTGCGGCTGACTGAACTGGGCCAGAGCATCCTCAACGGGCAAGCCAATTGGCTTGATCAGGCTCCCCCACCGCGCTGGGTAGGTGGGGTGCTGGTGAATGCCGAGCACATGCCTTGGGTTGTCAGCGGAAACGGCGACGTTTCGCAGCGAGCCTGAGACTAGCCAGCCAAATCAGTCACTGCCCTTGCGCTTGGCGCTTTTCTTGACGATGGCCTTCATCCGCGTAGCCGCCCGCTGCACCGTGGCCATCTTCTCCGGGCGCTTCATGCCGCGCCATTTGCGGATTTCCTCACGCGTTCGGCCACAGCTCACGCACAGTTCGCTGTTGAGCTGGCAGAGCGAGACGCAGGGGTTGTCGATGTCCTTGGCCATGGGCGGCTCCGTTTGCGGGGCACGCATCATACGCCGACTGGCCAAGGACGGCGATCGCACATCCGCTTCAGGCGACCGCTGCTACCTGCCTGCGACGCCACGCGAGGCGTCCAGCGGTGATGGCCCAATTCGCCAGCGCGATCACCAGCAGCAATTGCAACAGTACGGGCATGCCGGCCTCGACGATGACCTTGCCGGCCAGCAGCGGAAAGCCGAACACGCCGACGAAGTAGGCCAGGCTGAACAACACCAGCGCCTGGGCAGTTTGCCCGGCGGGCGCCTCGTTGGCAGCCAAGCCATTGATCACCGAATAGGTCAGGCCGTAGCCAACACCCAGGGTGATTGCCGCAACCAGATAGGTTGCAGCGCTATCAACCCAATACATGAACATCACCACCGACACCACGATCAGCGCCGTCAGCAGGCACGCCATCAGATAAGGGTCGCGCTTGACGATGAACCCGGCGATCAGCAGCCGGCAGGTGATGACGGCGGACATGAAGCCGATGAAGAACAGCGAGTAGTCCAGCTGCTTGAGCGTGGCATAGGACGTCTGGAAGCTGGACAAACCACCGAAAATCGCCCCGCCCAGGCCAACCATGAGGATGGCAAACGCCGCTTTCGACGACAGCACCGAGCGCGCAGCCCTCGGCGTGATCTTGCACACCGCGATACCGTCCCGCTTCAGCTGTTGCCGCTGGATGCGTGGCCCCATCAGCAGGAACAGCAGCCCACCGAGCACGCTGGCCGCAGCGGCTGCCAGGAATGCCGCTTCGACCGGGTACCCCAGCGCCTGCGCGGCACGCCCCAGCAGTGGCCCGGTTCCGATGCCGGTCATCATGCTGCCCGAGAGCAAGGCGAAGAACGTGGCCCGCCGTGCTGGCTCGATGATCATCGCCACGATAATTGGCCCCAACGTATAGAACACGCCCCAACCAAAACCGAGCAGCAAGCCGAACAACAACAGGGCCGCCCCCATGCTCGGCACCGCCGCAAAGCCACAGCACGCAGCCGCAAGAAAGACCGCACCAACGGCAACTGCCTTGGGCGCACCAATGAGGTCGGTCATGTGCCCGGAGAAGATCACGGCAAGAAACGTGCTGAGCATGGCGGCAGAAATCACGGTGCCGGCGTCAGCCTCGCTTGCGCCATGCGCTCGAAGCGTCATTGCCAGCAAGAACGTCGTGCCATACGACAGCGACAGCAGGTAGCTGCTGAAGCAGAACAGGCCGAACAGGCGATTGACAGGCGCCTGGCTGGCGGGAGATTTCGAAGACATCGGGCATTCCTTGTCGGGCAAGCGGGCCTGTCGGCGCCGGCTTTTCCGTTTGTTTTTATTGGCTATGTTCAGGGTGCGTTCTATCACGGGATTTGCGCCGCTTGGATATGAAATCAGCGGAGTGAAGCGTGGCAAGCGCTTACCTATCGGCATGGGGTGTGTGAACATCATCGCCTCGCCCCCCCGGAACTACCAGGATGCACTCAGCCTTTTCTATTCGCCGAGCGGATATGGCCGACGTCGACGCCATTACCGCACTGGTTCATGAAGCCTACACGCCCTACATCGCCAGGATTGGCAAAGCCCCAGCGCCGATGCTGGACGACTATCGTCAGGTGCTCGCCGAAGCCGAGGTGTATGTAGCCCAGGACGGAGCGCGGATTGCCGGGGTGCTGGTGATGAGCCGAGAAGGCAGCGAGATGCTGCTGGTCAATGTCGCGGTGCTGGCC
Source organism: Pseudomonas sp. NPDC090233 (assembly GCF_044772285.1). NCBI lineage: Bacteria > Pseudomonadati > Pseudomonadota > Gammaproteobacteria > Pseudomonadales > Pseudomonadaceae > Pseudomonas > Pseudomonas sp. NPDC090233. Next base: position 267,836 of record NZ_JBIVYQ010000002.1, read on the forward strand.
GCGTGCAAGGGCCAGGGCGTCGGTAAGCAGTTGATGCTTTTTTGCGAAGAGCAGTCACGGCTGACCGGGTGCAGTGCAATCCGCCTCTACACCCATGAGCGCATGACCGAGAATATCGAGATCTACCGCAAGCTGGGCTATGTGGAGACCCACCGGGCACAGGAGAAGGGTTTTGCCCGAGTGTTCATGCGCAAACAGCTCGCCTAGTGAATCAGGGCTGCTGGCGGGTAGCGCAGACGACGATCTCACGCACGCACACCGATTGCGGCTGCCCATAAGCGAAGCCGATCACCTCGGCGATGGTGTCGGCAGCCAGCACCCCGCCCATCTCCTGCTTCCAGTCGTCATAACCGGCCTTGATGGCATCGTCGGTGGTGTGGCTCAGCAGCTCGGTATCGACCGCCCCCGGCTCGATGGTGATGACCCGCACGTTGCTCGGCGACAACTCTTCACGCAGGTTCTCGGAGAGCCCGGTGACCGCGAACTTGGTGCCGACATAGGCGACATGGTTGGGGAAGGCCTTGCGCCCTGCCACGGAGCTTACGTTGATGATGGTGCCGTGCTTGCGCTCGACCATGCCGCTGGCCACTGCATGGATGCCATTGAGCAGGCCGCGGACGTTGACGTCGAGCATGCGGTCCCATTCGTTCGGGTCCTGACTGGTGATGCTGCCCAGCAGCATCACCCCGGCGTTGTTGATGATTGCATCCACCGGGCCGAAGCGCTGTTCGGCCTGTGCCACTGCCGCCACCAACGCCTCACGATCAGTGATGTCGACCGACAGCGCCAGGGTGTTGGGCAGGCCCAGTTGCGTCATGGGTTCCAAGCGACGGGACAGTAAAAGCAGAGCATGCCCACGTTGGGAAAGCAGTTTGGCCGTCGCCAGACCGATGCCGGAGCTGGCACCGGTAATCACTATCAAAGGTTTGTGTGTGCTGGTCATCGTTTTCGTCCTGTTATTTAAAGTACCGATGGATAAAGCGTAGAGCGAGTATAGAAGCGCGCTCCGGCGCCGAAAAATGGGATATTCTTTTGGCTGCCATCGGTTCGACTTATGGATAAGGCAATGGACTATCGACAACTTCGCGCGTTTATCGCGGTATTCGAGGAACGCAACATCACCGCCGCGGCCCGCTCGATACACCTTAGCCAACCTGCGCTTTCAGGCAGCATCAAGGCGCTGGAGCAAGCGCTGGGCACTACGCTGTTCGTGCGCCAGGCCAGGGGCGTGGAAGTGACTGAAGACGCCCGCGCGTTGTACCCCGAAGCGCAGCGCATGGTCGCCGATGCGGCGCGGCTGTTTACCCGCTTCAAGCACGACCGCGTGCGCGAACCGTTGCAGATCGGCGTCGAGCATGATGTCGGTTCAGGGGTGGTGAAGCAGCTGGTGCTTGCCGCAGCGTCATTGCAGCCGGCGATACGCCTGCACCTTGTGACTGGCTGCACGGGCGTGGCCAGGTTGGCGAGTGAGGACTTACGCTGTGAGGACGAACTGTTTCTGCCGCTGCACAGCGACGCGTTTGTGCTTGCCCTCCCCTTTGCAGCCGGCGATCACAGTGCGGCGGATGCGCGCTGGATCACCTGCCCCGGCCACTCCAGCCATCAACGGCTGCTGCCGCTCTACGGCAGCGGCGGCGATGCACCGGCTGGCGAGGCCGAGACCTTCGACCTGGCCCTGACAATGGTCGCCGCCGAAATGGGCACGGCCATCGTGCCTCGATCACTGGCAGAGCAGTACCAGGGCGTACGCATCCAGGCCTTGCCGCAACTGGACCTGCGCCGGCGGATCGGCCTGTGCTACAGCGCCCAGGCACTTGAAGTCGAAGGACTCCGGCAATTGCGCGATGCGTTGCACGATCGCCACAACTGACGCGCTATTCGGATAAAGCTGCCAGCTCCGACTCCAGCAACTCAAGAAAGACCTTGACCCGCGCAGGTACATAACGCCGCGTTGGCATCACCGCCCATACCGACAGCTGCTCAGCCCCGGCATCCGCCAGTTCGATCTCGACCAATGTGCCGTCGCGCAGCTGTTCATACACATCCCAGTACGCCAGCATGGCAATCCCCAACCCCTGCACCGCCGCAGCTCTGACCGCGTCGACACTGCTGGTGCTCACGCGCCCGTTCACCCGCCGCCGTTGCAATGCGCCGTCGATGATGAAGGGCCAACGCGGCACCGCCTGCAGCTGGATGCACTGGTGCTCCTCCAAGGCTGCCAGGCAGGTCGGTTGGCCATGGCGCTGCAGATAGGCAGGCGCGGCGCACAATACTCTGGGGTTGGGTGCCACGCGCCGCGCTACCAGTTCGGAGTCGGCCAGTGGCGCAACGCGCAAGGCCAGGTCGAACCCCTGCCCGACGATATCGACCACCCGGTCGGAGACATCCAGGTCGATACGCAAGTCAGGATGTTGCTCCAGCAAGCGCGGCAGCATCGCCAACACGATCGACTGGCCAAATACGCTGGGCGCCGTCACGCGCAACACGCCGCAGACCTTGCTCGATGCCGGACGCAGCTCACTCAACGCAGTGTCTTCGGTATCGGTCAGGGTCTGCGCGTAGGGCAGGAATGCTTCACCTTCGGCGGTGAGTGATACCGAGCGGGTGGTGCGGTGGAACAGCCGCGCCGTCAGCTCCTCTTCCAGTGCTGCAATACGCCTGGAAACCTGCATCGGCATCAGGCCAAGCTGACGCCCTGCTGCCGAGAGGCTGCCCGCAGACACCACGGCAAGAAATATACGCAGGTCCGCTATCAGCATGATTACATCCTTATCAGTTAAAACAGCTTCACGCCCCAGCGGGTTGGCCTGCACCCGCTTAGCCCCTACCCTGCGAGCAGATACAGCACCTCAAGGGGATTCACCGTGACCAACCCAACTCGCAAGATCTTAACACCACACGCTATAAATGGCCTTCCGTTGCGTAATCGCCTGGCGGTCGCACCCATGACCCGCGTCAGCGCCAGCGAAACCGGCAATGCCAGTGCGGCGATGGCGCAGTACTACGCGCGCTTTGCCCAAGGTGGTTTTGCCCTGGTGATCAGCGAAGGGATCTACACCGACCAGCGCCATGCACAGGGTTATCCGTTCCAGCCCGGCCTCACCGACGCCGAACAGGCCGCAGCATGGCAGGACGTTACCAAACGGGTGCACGCCCACCACGGCGCCATGTTCGCCCAACTGATGCACGCCGGGGCCCTGAGCCAGGGCAACCGCTTCTGCGAGCAATCGGCCGCACCTTCGGCCATCCGCCCCAAGGGTGAGCAGATGCGCTTCTACTACGGTGAGGGCCATTACCACGTGCCCAAAGCGTTGAGCGATGAAGAGATCGCAGACGCGATCGAAGGCTTTGCTCAGGCAGCCAAGCGCGCGATCGGCCAGGCCGGTTTCGATGGCCTAGAGATCCATGCCGCCAATGGTTACCTGCTCGACCAGTTCCTGACGGACTACGCCAATCAACGGACCGACCGTTGGGGCGGCAGTACGCAGAACCGCATTGCACTCACCCTTGAAGTGATCAAGGCGGTCAGGGCCGCAGTCGGCAGCGCAGTGCCGGTCGGCGTGCGCATTTCGCAGGGTAAGGTCAATGATTTCGGGCACAAGTGGGCAAACGGTGAAGCCGATGCCGAGGTGATTTTCGGCGCGCTGGGCGACTCGACCGTCGACTTTATCCATACCACCGAATTCGAGGCCTGGCAGCCGGCCTTCGAGAACGGCGAGGCAAGCCTGGTGGCACTGGCACATCGCTTTGCGCCGCAGGTATCGATCATCGCCAATGGCGGCCTGCATGGCATTGACCGTGCCGATACCGCGATTGCAGATGGGGCGGATGTGATCGCACTGGGCAAAGCGGCCCTGGCCAACCCGGACTACCCGCAGCGGCTCGCCAGCGGGCAGGCGATCGCCGAATTCGATGGGTCGGTTCTTGGACCGATTGCCGACATCAAGGCAAGCGAACTCGCGCAGTAACTCAACGCCTGGAGGTGGCTGGCAAGGTTAGCGGACCTCACGCCGGGCCATCTATGCTTGGTTCAATACGCTTCCCGGAGACCGTAATGCCCTCACCCGAAGCCGACTTGCTGCGTAGCTGGCAACTCAATGCCAACGCCTGGATCGAAGCCGTACGCGGTGGCGCCATCGAAAGCCGCCAGCAGGTTACCGACCGGGCCATGGTGCTGTCTGTCATGAGTCGCCAGCCCGAGCGCGCACTCGACCTTGGCTGCGGTGAAGGATGGTTACTGCGTGCCCTGGCTGATCGTGGCATCGAGGTCACCGGCGTGGATGGCGATGCATCGCTGGTTGAAGCTGCCAGGACAGCCGGGGCATCGAAGGTACACCACGCCAGTTATGAGCAGCTGGTCAACAGCGAAATCGACATTGGCGCTGGCTACGATTTGATCTGCGCCAACTTCGCTTTGCTGCAGCAGGACATAATCCCGCTGCTGGCAGCCATGAAAACGCTTTTGCTACCAGGTGGCGCTTTGGTGATTCAGACCCTGCATCCCTGGAGCGTGGCGAATGGAGATTACCAAGATGGCTGGCGCGAAGAAGCGTTTGCCGGGTTTGCTGGCCAGTGGCAGCCGATGCCGTGGTATTTTCGCACGCTGGCCAGTTGGCTGAATGCCCTGGACATGGCGGGCTTCAGGTTGGTGAACCTGCAGGAGCCGCAGCATCCGCAAAGTGCGGTGCCGCAGTCATTGCTGTTGGTGGCTGAATAGCTTGTTGCCAGTGCTTGCCCCGCGAAAGGGCCGGCACTGGCTAACATCAACGCTGCGCGGTGCTTTGCTCGACCGGCGGCGTCAGTCGCAGCACGCGGTTGCGGCCGCCTTCGGCCAGCAGGTAGCCGCCCTTGCCGTCCGCCACGATCGACTGGGGCGCCTTGAGGAAGGTCAGCACGGTGTGCTGGGTGCCATCGGCATCGATACGCAGCAACCGGGCACGATGGGTGTTGTCTTCGCTGATCCACAGGCCACGCTGGTCGCACATCAGAAAGGTGGGGTTGCGCAAGCCCCCGACGACCACCGGATCCTGGCCTTCGTCGGACAGCGCGCGGACCTTGCCGGTGCCTTTTTCGGTGTATAGCAGCCGGCCATCGGCGCAACGGGTCAGGCCTTCGGTTTCGGTCAGGCCCGAGCGCAAAACCTCCAACTCGCCGCTGGCCCACTGGTAACGCATCAGCCGGCCATTGCCCTTGCGGTCCTCGATGGCATAGAGGTAGTCACCATCGTTCCACAGCCCCTGCACACTCTCGCCGTCGAACAAGTGAGTCACCTGGCCATCGCGCGACAGGCTGACCGGTGCGTGGCCGCCTTCCTGGCTGAATACCCAACCGCCCTGAGCCGCGACCATGCCGTCGGGCTTGGACAGGTTGTCGATCAACACCACGCGCTCGCCCTGGGCGGTGATCTTGAGAATGCTGCCCTGGCCATCATCCAGCTCGCGGCTGACCAGCAGGCTGCCGTCGGCCTGGGGCAGCAGCGAGGCGGCCTTGGCTACGTCACGGTGCAGCACCTTGACGTCCCAGCCACTGCTGGCCTGGACCGGGTAGAAACTTTGCCAGGCGAAAAAGCCCAAGGTGGCGGTGAGCAGTGCGGCGGTGGTGGTCAGGGCGATACGCGGGCCGCGCTGGCGCAGGATGGGCATGAAAGGGAAGCTCCTGGGAATTGCGCAGGATCCTAGCAAGGGGATGTGAAAAATTTGTCAACCACGAAATGTCATTACAGACCTGACAATTTAAAAAGGATATAAAAATAACAAAACATTCTAACCAAATGGAATTAAAAAATTGAAAGCCGACTGCGCCCTCCTTACGCTGGATCTGTCGTTTCACACCCAGTTAAAGGATTGCGCCCATGCCCACCCGTGCTTTTTCTCCCTTACGCCGTTTGCTCGTCGGCGGGCTTCTGGCCACCGTCGCCAGCGCCCTGCTGCCCTGGTCCAACGCACTCGCCGATGACGCCAAAACCCTGCGCATCGGCTACCAGAAGTTCAACAGCATCAACATCCTCAAAGGCAGCGGCGCGCTGGAAAAGGCCCTGGCTCCACAGGGCGTGAAGGTCAGCTGGCACGAGTTCGCCGCCGGCCCGCAACTGCTCGAAGCCCTGAGCACGGGCGCCATCGACCTCGGCCATGCCGCCGATGCGCCTTCGGTATTCGCCCAAGCTGCGGGCAAGCCAGTGGTCTACCTCGCCGCCGAACAGCCCTATCCTAACGGTATCGGGCTGGTGGTGCGCGAGCAGGATCACCTCAGCGGCGTGCAGGACCTCAAAGGCAAGCGCGTGGCCACCGGCCGCGGCTGGAACGCTCAGTACCTTCTGGCCGTCGCGCTGGAGCAGGCTGGCCTGAGCTACAAAGACATCACCCCGGCCTATGTCAACAATGCCGCCGATGCGGTCGCTGCGCTGCAGTCGGGCAGCGTCCAGGCCGCGACCCTGTGGGACCCGTTCCTCGCCGCCGCGCAAAGCCAGCCAGGCCTGAAGAGCCTGCGCGATGGCAGCGGGCTGTCCAACAACCGAACCTTCTACCTGTCTACCGCCGCCTTCGCCGACCAGCACCGCGACCTGCTCAAGACCTTCTTCGCCGAACTGGGCAAGGTCAGCCAGTGGGCCAATGCCAAACCCACCGAAGTCGCCGCCCTGCTGGCGCCGCAACTGGGCATCAACGCCAGCGTGCTGGAAGTCGCCAGCCAGCGACGCAACTACAACGCCGTGGCCATCACCCCGCAGATCGTCGCCGAACAGCAGAAGCTGGCCGACACCTTCCAGGGCCTGGGCCTGATCCCGCACAAGCTGCAGGTGGCCGATGCGGTCTACCCGGCTTCCGTACTGCCTTGAGCGGAGAACCCTCGCGATGCCCCGCCCCATCCGTTTCAACGCCTTCAGCATGAACGCCGCCAGCCACCAGTCGCCTGGCCTGTGGCGTCACCCGCGCAATACCAGCGTGGCCTTCAACCGCCTGGACTACTGGACCGACCTGGCGCGCCTGCTGGAGCGCGGATTGTTCGATGCGCTGTTCATTGCCGATGTGCTGGGCATCTACGACGTTTACCAGGGCGGCCCCGAGGCGGCCCTGCGTGGTGGCGTGCAGGTGCCGGTCAACGACCCGCTATTGCTGGTGCCGGCGATGGCCGGGGTCACCGAACACCTGGGTTTTGGCGTGACCTTCTCGCTCACCTACGAGCATCCCTACCCCTTCGCCCGGCGCATGTCCACGCTCGATCACCTGAGCAATGGCCGGGTCGGCTGGAACATCGTCACCGGCTACTTGGACAGCGCCGCGCGCAACCTGGGCCTGGCCCGCCAGCTCGGGCACGACCAGCGCTACGATTTGGCCGAGGAATACCTGGAGGTGTTGTACAAGCTCTGGGAAAAAAGCTGGGACAACGACGCCGTGCTGCTGGAACGGGGAACCGGCCGCTACATCGAGCCGTCCAAGGTGCACGCCATCAGTCATGCCGGCGAGCACTTCCAGGTGCCCGGCATGCACCTGTGCCAGCCCTCACCGCAGCGCACGCCGGTATTGTTCCAGGCCGGCGCCTCGGCGCGCGGCCAGCAGTTCGCCGCCAAACATGCCGAATGCGTGTTCATCAGCGGGCCGACGCCCACCGTGTTGCGCCGCTATGCCGATGGCATCCGTCAAGCCAATGAAGTGGCTGGGCGCGGTCGCGATGAAGTGTTGATCTATGCGCAGGCACTGTTGATCGTCGCCCCGACCACCAAGCAAGCTCAAGAGCGTTTTGCCGAATACCGCCGCTATGTCGACCTGGACGCCGCCCTTGCCCTGCTGTCGGGCTGGACTGGCATCGACTTTGCCGGCCTCGACCCGGACACCTACATCGAATACGTCGAGAACGACGCCGGCCGCGCCGCGTTGGCCGCCTTCACCGCCGCCGACCCGAACCGTCGCTGGACCGTAAGTGAAGCGGCCGAGTTCATAGGCCTCGGTGGCCGTGGTCCGGTGCTGGTGGGCAGCGCCAGCGAGATCGCCGACCAGCTGGAAAGCTGGCTCGACCAGACCGGCATCGATGGTTTCAACCTGACCTATGCCGTGCAACCGGACGACCTGGCCAATGTCGTCGAGCTGCTGGTACCCGAGCTGCAACGCCGCGGCCGCTACCCGCTGAGCTACAGCGACGGCACCCTGCGCCACAAGTTGTTCGGCCAAGGCGACCACTTGCCCGAAGCCCATGCTGGACGCCAGGTTCACATTCAGTAAGCAAATACCGGGTATTTCAACATTTAATTTGTGGATACCACGGGCTGGCCCCTATGCTGTCCGTGCATCCCCTGCACGCACCGGCCGGTGTGGTCCAAGGCATGGGGAGAGAACAACAAGTCGAGATCGTTCATGTCGAATCACTCCTACTTCGCCCCCCACGGTGGGCACCCGGCTCAAACCGAGCTGCTGACTGACCGTGCCATGTTCACCGAAGCCTATGCCGTCATCCCCAAAGGCGTGATGCGTGACATCGTCACCAGCCACTTGCCGTTCTGGGACAAGATGCGCATGTGGGTCATCGCCCGCCCGCTGACCGGTTTTGCCGAAACCTTCTCCCAGTACATCGTCGAAGTGGCCCCGGAAGGCGGCAGCGAGCGTCCTGAGCTGGACCCCAACGCCGAAGCGGTGGTGTTCGTCGTCGAAGGCGAAATCGACATTACCGTCGAAGGCAAACACCACACCCTCGGCCAGGGCGGCTACGCCTTCCTCGCTCCGGGTGCCGAGTGGAGCCTGCGCAACAACAGCAAGTCCAACGTCACCTTCCACTGGCTGCGCAAGCACTACCAGAAGGTCGAAGGCCTGGACATCCCTGAGTCGTTCGTTACCCACCGCGACAACGCCACCGTCATCGAAATGCCGGGCACCGAAGGCCGCTGGAAAACCACCCGCTTCGTTGACATGGCCGACATGCGCCACGACATGCACGTCAACATCGTCACCTTCCAACCTGGCGGCGTGATTCCGTTCGCCGAAACCCACGTCATGGAGCACGGCCTGTACGTGCTGGAAGGCAAAGCCGTATACCGCCTGAACCAGGATTGGGTCGAAGTGGAAGCCGGCGACTTCATGTGGCTGCGCGCCTTCTGCCCGCAAGCCTGCTATGCCGGCGGCCCAGGCAACTTCAGCTACTTGCTGTACAAAGATGTGAACCGTCACGTGCACCTGACGCTGAACCCACAGCGCTAAGTCCTGACTGCTTAAACGAAGCCCGCCACCTGGCGGGCTTTGTGTTTGCCGCGCATACTCGAAAACTTACCCACCGCGCGGTGCTCGCCATGAACCGCAGCCTCCTGCTGTCCGTCCTGCTGATGTGCACTTGTGCCCAGGCCGCGGACGACTGGAACCTGGCCTACGACCGTGAAGGCATTCGCGTCTACCTGCGCGCTGCCGGTGATTCACCCTACCAGCAGTTCCGTGGTGTCAGCACCATGAAAGCCAACGTGCGCACACTCACCGACCTGCAGGAAAACCTGCGTGTGGCCTGCAAGTGGTTGTATGCCTGCGAACAGATGCGCTTGCTGGAAGTCGACGGCGACAGCACCTGGGTCTACTTGACCACCAACCTGCCCTGGCCGACCTTGCCACGGGACATGGTCCTGAAGGTGACCAGCGAACGCCTGGATGACGGCACCCTGGTGCGGCACCTGAGTGCCGATCCTGGAAAGCTGCCGGAGCAGGCAGGACTCATCCGCGTACAGCGCCTGAGCGGCGAGTGGATCATGAAGCCCTTAGGCGAGCGGGAGACCGAGGTGACCTATCAGCTGCAGGCCGACCCGGCTGGCGATGTGCCGGGGTGGCTGGCCAACCGCTTCGTGGTGGATGCGCCGGTGGTCACGCTCAGAACACTACGCGCCGTGGCCGAGCGACAACCTACTGGCCACGCACCCGCCGCATCACAATCCCCACCAGCACCACGTTGACCAACGCCAGCAGGCACAAGGTGAGCAGTACCCCCATCGAACCAAAGTGCTCGAACAGGTAGCCGCCCACCAGCGGTGTCAACGCCTGCCCGATCAGCGATGGCCGCGACATGCGTCCCATCAGCAGCACATATTGCGCGGGCGGCATCATCGCCAGCGGCAGCAGCCCGCGCACGATCGCGCGCAAACCATTACCGCACCCGAACACCAGCAGCCCGATCGCCGTGGCCGCTGGCACCAGCGTCACCAGCAGCAAGCCGACCAGCACCAGGCTGACCCAGGCCAGCGCTGTCCAGATCGGATGGCGCTTGCCCGCGAGGATTTGCAGCACCCGCGATGCCACCTGGCTGGGGCCGAGCATGGCCGCTAGGCCGATCGCCACTGGCAGCGAGTGGCCAAGGCCCTGAAGCACGGCGACCAGGTGCACGGCAATCGCCGTCATGATGATCGCACCGATGGCGAACATACTGGTCAGCAGCAGGTAGAGCTGGCGATCTACCCCCAATGTGGCGCCGCTTTCCTGCGCCTTGCGCACCTCGACTTGCCCGCCCGGCGGCAACACCCGCCAATACAGGGGCGCCACCACCAGCAACAGGACGACCGCATAGCACACGCAAGTCATCCGCCAACCCAAGTGCTCGATCGCCAATGCCACCGTCGGCCAAGACAGGGTCGAGGCAAAGCCCGCAATCAGTGTGATGCCCGTAATGGCTTTGCCTGCACCTTCGCCGTAGAGCCCACCCAGGGTGGCGAACAAGGCTTCGTACAGCCCCATGGCCATGCCCATGCCGATCACTGCCCACGCCAGCATGAATAACGCCAGGCTGTGGCTGGCGGCCATTATCAACAAACCCACCGCCACCACCGCACCGCTGGCCGCCATTTGCGGACGGCCGCCGTAGCGAGCGACCAAGCGGCTGGACAGCGGAGCGAACAGGGCGGAAACCATCAGGCTCAGCGACAGCGCGCCGTACACCCACTGGCTGGGCCAGCCGGTGTCACGGCTGATGGGGTCGGCCATCACCGCCATGAGGAAGAACGAACCACCCCAAACCAGGATTTGCAGGATGCCCAGGCAGACGATGCCGAGAGGCCTGGGGAATTGAGCGGTACTGGTCACGGTGAGGCCTTGGGTCATATGCGGGGTATCAGGGCCGGCCTCTTCGCGGGGCCGGCGCAGGCACCCTACCATGCCCGACATCGATGAAATATCCAGAGATATCATTGCCCGTGATAATAACCTTCGCTGCGTTCGATTCGTGCGTCACGCGCAAGGCACTCACACTCCGCCCACTACTAATATCTTGGCGGAGTTCTCCATGGACCACTCACTCAAACCCTTGCGCTTTCCCCTCGCTGCCCTGGCAGTGGTGGTGCTCAGCGCTTGCGGTCGAACCCCAGACGCCGTGCAGGCTCCCGCCGCGCCCAAAGTCACCGTGGCCAAGGTGATCGAACAGCCGATCAACGAATGGGACGAATTCACCGGCCGCCTGGAAGCGCCGGAAACCGTGGAAGTGCGCCCACGGGTTTCCGGCCAGATCGATCAGGTCGGCTTCACCGAAGGTGCCCAGGTCAAGAAAGGCGACCTCTTGTTCCAGATCGACCCTCGCCCGTTCCAGGCCGAAGTGCGACGCCTCGAAGCGCAACTGCAACAGGCCAAGGCCACCGCCATCCGCAGCGCCAACGAAGCCCGTCGTGGCGAGCGCCTGCGGGACAGCAATGCCATCTCCGCCGAGCTGGCCGAATCGCGCAGCAGCGCCGCCGCCGAAGCTCGCGCCGGTGTCGATGCGATCCAGGCTCAGCTCGACCTGGCCCGCCTGAACCTCAGCTTCACCCGCGTCACCGCGCCGATCAGCGGCCGCGTCAGCCGCGCCCAGTACACCGCCGGCAATATCGTCAGCGCCGATGTCACCCCGCTGACCAGCGTGGTCTCCACCGACAAGGTCTACGCCTATTTCGACGCCGACGAGCGCGTGTACCTCAAGTACACCCAGCTGGCGCGTGAAGGCCAGCGCGGCCAGGCCACCCCGGTGTACCTGGGCCTGACCAACGAAACCGGCAACCCGCACCTGGGCCAGATGAACTTCGTCGACAACCAGGTCAACCCGCGCACCGGCACCATCCGTGGCCGCGCCGTGTTCGACAACCGTGACGGCCAATTCACCCCCGGCCTGTACGCACGCCTGAAGCTGGTCGGCAGCGCCCAGTACGACGCCGTGCTGATCAACGACGAAGCCGTGGGCACCGACCTTGGCAAGAAGTTCGTGCTGGTCATGGACAAGGACAACAAGGCCGCTTACCGCGCCGTAGAACTGGGGCCGAAGCTCGAAGGCCTGCGCATCGTGCGCAGTGGCCTGGCCAAGGACGACCGCATCGTGGTCAAGGGCCTGCAGCGCGTGCGCCCTGGTTCGCAAGTCACTCCGGAAGAAACAGCAATGGCCAGCGAACAGACCCTCGCCGCCCTCGCCCAGCAGCGCCAGGCCCTCGAAGCCAGCAACCCGGCGCAGAAAGTAGCGGGCTCCACTGAGAAAGTCGCCAGCGCCCAGGCGCCACGCGGTTAAGGGACCACACCGATGAACTTTTCAAAATTTTTCATTACCCGGCCGATCTTCGCCGCGGTGCTGTCGCTGGTGCTGCTGATCGCCGGTTCCATTTCGCTGTTCCAACTGCCGATCAGCGAATACCCGGAAGTGGTTCCGCCTACCGTGGTGGTGCGCGCCAACTTCCCCGGCGCCAACCCGAAGGTGATCGGCGAAACCGTCGCCGCGCCACTGGAACAGGCGATTACCGGTGTCGAGAACATGCTGTACATGTCCTCGCAGTCCACCGCCGACGGCAAGCTGACCCTGACTATCACCTTCGCCCTGGGCACCGACCTGGACAACGCCCAGGTGCAGGTGCAGAACCGCGTGACCCGCACCCAGCCCAAGCTGCCGGAGGAAGTGACGCGTATCGGTATCACCGTCGACAAGGCGTCGCCCGACTTGACCATGGTCGTGCACCTGACCTCGCCGGACAACCGCTACGACATGCTCTACCTGTCCAACTACGCCATTCTCAACATCAAGGATGAGCTGGCGCGCCTGGGTGGCGTGGGCGATGTGCAGCTGTTCGGCATGGGCGACTACTCGCTGCGCGTGTGGCTCGACCCGAACAAGACCGCTTCGCGCAACCTGACCGCCAGTGACGTGGTCGCGGCCATCCGCGAGCAGAACCGCCAGGTCGCTGCCGGCCAGCTGGGCGCCCCGCCCGCCCCCGGCTCGACCAGCTTCCAGCTGTCGATCAATACCCAGGGCCGTCTGGTCAACGAGGAAGAATTCGAGAACATCATCATCCGTGCCGGTGCTGATGGCGAAATAACCCGCCTGAAGGACATCGCCCGGGTCGAACTCGGCTCCAGCCAGTACGCCCTGCGCTCGCTGCTGAACAACCAGCCAGCGGTGGCGATCCCGATCTTCCAGCGCCCAGGCTCCAACGCCATCGAGATCTCCGACGAAGTGCGGGCGAAAATGGCCGAGCTGAAGAAGGACTTCCCGGAAGGGATGGACTACAGCATCGTCTATGACCCGACCATCTTCGTGCGTGGTTCCATCGAAGCGGTGGTGCACACCCTGTTCGAAGCGCTGGTGCTGGTGGTGCTGGTGGTGATCCTGTTCCTGCAGACCTGGCGCGCCTCGATCATCCCGTTGTTGGCTGTGCCGGTGTCGCTGATCGGGACCTTTGCGGTGATGCACCTGTTCGGCTTCTCGCTCAACGCCCTGTCGCTGTTCGGGCTGGTGTTGGCCATCGGGATCGTGGTGGACGACGCCATCGTCGTGGTGGAGAACGTCGAACGTAATATCGGGCTGGGCCTGAAACCGCTGGAGGCCACGCAGAAGGCCATGAGCGAAGTGACCGGGCCGATCATCGCCACCGCCCTGGTGCTGTGCGCGGTGTTCGTACCTGCCGCGTTCATTTCCGGCCTTACCGGGCAGTTCTACAAACAGTTCGCGTTGACCATCGCCATCTCCACCGTGATTTCGGCGTTCAACTCGCTGACCCTGTCGCCGGCGTTGGCTGCGGTGCTGCTCAAGGACCATCACGCGCCCAAGGACCGTTTCTCGCGGTTCCTCGACAAACTGCTGGGAAGCTGGTTGTTCTCGCCGTTCAACCGCTTCTTCGACCGTGCCAGCCACAGTTATGTCGGCGGCGTGCGCCGGGTCATCCGTTCCAGCGGCATCGCCCTGTTCGTCTATGCCGGCCTGATGGGCCTGACCTACCTGGGCTTCTCGTCCACCCCGACCGGCTTCGTCCCGGCCCAGGACAAGCAGTACCTGGTGGCCTTCGCCCAACTGCCGGACGCCGCCAGCCTCGACCGTACCGAGGCGGTGATCAAGCGCATGAGCGAAATCGCCCTGAAGCAGCCGGGCGTTGCCGACTCGGTGGCCTTCCCGGGCCTGTCGATCAACGGTTTCACCAACAGCCCGAACAGCGGCATCGTGTTCACCCCGCTCAAGCCGTTCGATGAGCGCAAGGACCCGAGCCAGTCGGCAGCCGCCATCGCCGCCGCGCTGAACGCCCAGTTCGCCGACATCCAGGACGCCTACATCGCGATCTTCCCACCGCCGCCGGTACAGGGCCTGGGCACCATCGGCGGTTTCCGCCTGCAGATCGAGGACCGTGGCAACCTGGGCTACGAAGCGCTGTACAAGGAAACCCAGAACATCATCGCCAAGAGCCACAACGTGCCGGAGCTGGCGGGCCTGTTCACCAGCTACCAGGTCAACGTGCCGCAGGTCGATGCCGCCATCGACCGGGAAAAGGCCAAGACCCACGGCGTGGCGATCACCGACATCTTCGACACCCTGCAGGTTTACCTGGGTTCGCTGTACACCAACGACTTCAACCGCTTTGGCCGCACCTACCAGGTCAACGTCCAGGCCGAACAGCAGTTCCGCCTCGACGCCGAGCAGATCGGCCAGCTGAAGGTGCGCAACAACCTGGGCGAGATGATCCCGCTGGCGACCTTCCTCAAGGTCAGCGACACCTCCGGGCCTGACCGCGTGATGCACTACAACGGCTTCATCACCGCGGAAATCAACGGTGCTGCCGCCCCAGGCTACAGTTCCGGCCAGGCCGAGGCGGCCATCGAGAAGCTGCTGAAAGAGGAACTGCCCAACGGCATGACCTTCGAGTGGACCGACCTGACCTACCAGCAGATCCTCTCCGGCAACACTGCGCTGCTGGTGTTCCCGCTGTGCGTGCTGCTGGCGTTCCTGGTGCTGGCGGCCCAGTACGAAAGCTGGAGCCTGCCGCTGGCGGTGATCCTGATCGTGCCGATGACCCTGCTGTCGGCCATTACCGGGGTAATCGTCTCGGGTGGCGACAACAACATCTTCACCCAGATCGGCTTGATCGTACTGGTGGGCCTGGCGTGCAAGAACGCGATCCTGATCGTCGAGTTCGCCAAGGATGAACAGGCCAAGGGCCTCGACCCGCTGGCTGCGGTGCTGGAAGCCTGCCGCCTGCGCCTGCGGCCGATCCTGATGACCTCGATCGCCTTCATCATGGGCGTGGTACCGCTGGTGTTCTCCTCCGGTGCAGGTTCCGAAATGCGCCATGCCATGGGTGTTGCGGTGTTCTCGGGGATGATCGGCGTGACCGTGTTCGGCCTGTTCTTGACCCCGGTGTTCTTCTTCCTGATCCGTCGTTTCGTCGAACGTCGCCAGGCCCGCAAGGCCGCACGCGTTCAATCGCTGGAGAGCCACGCATGAACCTGCTCAAGCCCCTGACCCCGAGCCTGCTGGCACTGGCCCTCGCGGCCTGTGCCGTAGGCCCAGACTACAAGGCACCGGCCACTGAACCTGCGCAATTCGACAGCGCTGTACAGGCCAAGGCCTTCGACCGCAGCCGCTTCGAGAGCGTGTGGTGGAAGCAGTTCGACGACCCGGTGCTGAATCAGCTGGTACAGGCGTCGCTGGACGGCAACCGCGACCTGCGCGTGGCCTTTGCCCGGCTCAAATCGGCGCGGGCGATTCGCGATGATGCCGCCAACGACCAGCTGCCGGTGGTCACCAGCCGCGCCAGCAGCGAAATCGGCAAGGGCCAGATCCCTGGCCAGACCGATCAGCGGGTCAACAGCGAGCGCTACGACCTGGGCCTGGACATGGCCTGGGAGCTCGACCTGTTCGGCCGCATCCAGCGCCAGATCGAAGCCAGCGATGCTCAAGCGGATGCCGCCCAGGCCGACCTGCAGCAACTGCAGGTCAGCCTGATCGCCGAACTGGTCGATGCCTACGGCCAGCTGCGTGGCGCGCAACTGCGCGAGAACATTGCCGTGGCCAACCTCAAGACCCAGCAGGAATCGCGCACCATCACCGTGACCTTGCGCGACGCTGGGGTCGGCAACGAGCTCGACGTGGTGCGGGCCGATGCCCGCCTGGCCGGGGTCGAGGCCACCGTGCCACAGCTGCAAGCGGTTCAAGCACGGGCGCGTCACCGCATCGCCACCCTGCTCGGCCAGCGCCCGGACGCGCTGAGCGTGGACCTCTCGCCCAAGGCCTTGCCGGCCATCGCCAAGGCGCTGCCGGTGGGCGACCCGGGTGAACTGCTGCGCCGCCGCCCGGACATTCGCAGCGCCGAGCGCCAACTGGCCGCGGCCACCGCCAATGTCGGCGTGGCCACTGCCGACCTGTTCCCCCGGGTGAGCCTCAGCGGTTTCCTCGGTTTTACCGCCGCGCGCGGTTCGCAGATTGGTTCCTCGGCGGCCAATGCCTGGGCGCTGGGGCCAAGCATCACCTGGGCGGCCTTCGATCTGGGCAGCGTGCGGGCTCGGCTGCGTGGGGCCAAAGCCGACGCCGAAGGTGCCTTGGCCAGCTATGAGCAGCAGGTCTTGCTGGCCCTGGAAGAGTCGGCCAACGCCTTCAGTGACTACGACAAGACCCAGCAGCGGCTGTTGTCGCTGATGCGCCAGAGCGATGCCAGCCGCAAAGCGGCGGAGCTGGCCTCGGTGCGCTACCGCGAAGGCACGGTGGACTACCTGGTGCTGCTCGACGCCGAGCGTGAACGGCTGAGCGCCGAAGACGCCCAGGCGCAGGGCGAAGTCGACCTGTATCGCGGCATCGTCTCGATCTACAAGGCCCTGGGCGGTGGCTGGCAGCCGGAGACAGTGGCCAGCGCACGCTGATCTACGCTTTTGCAACGACTCCTTTGGTTGGATCCTCCCCCAACCGTTTGCCCCGCTGGCCTTGGTCCGCGGGGCTTTTTTATGCGGCTTGCACCACAAGGCAATCTGCCCCAAGCTTTCTCTTTCCCCCGCCATGGACCGCCCGATGCCCAGACGTCACCGCTACCTGATCGCCGTGTTGCTGCTGATCCTGGTGTCGGTCGGTATCCTCTACGTGCGCAAAGATCCCCCGCCAACAGCGCCAGCACTCCCTGCGCATAGCTACGCCAAGGCCCTGCGCCAAGCCCACGAAGGCCAGCCGGGCGCCGCGCGGGTACTGTACCAGCAACTGCAACGCGACGACCTGGCGCCGATCCGCCGCGCCGCGCTGTACGCGGAGTTACCCAACTACCCGTCGCCACAGGCGCTGAAACTGGCCCAGTTGGACCTGGAAAACGATGAACCATTGGTGCGCCGCGCAGCCATCGCCAGCATCCGCCGCCTGCTGCCGGCCGCTCAACGCAGCCTGGTGCTGGGGCCATTGCTGGACGATGATGAGCAAAGCGTGCGCTTCGCTGCGGTCGATGCCTTGCTCGGCCTTGATCCCGATGCCATCGGGCTCTACTTCGGGCCGCTGCAGACCGCGCTGGAGCAGTATCAACAGGCGCTGGAGCAGCAGCCAGACGATGCCGAGGCCCAGGTGCATCTTGCGCGACTGTACCTGCATGAAAACGACTACGCCCAGGCGGCCACTGCCCTGCAGCGCAGCCTTGCACTGGCCCCGGAAAATGCCGACGCTCTGGCGACCCAGGTACGCCTGCTGGAGCGTCAGGGCCATCACGACCAGTCCAGGCAAGTACTGGCCAAGGCCCTGGTACTACGGCCCGATTCAGCCTTTTTGCAACACGAGCTCGGTCTCTGGCTGATCCGCCATGAACAGCGCGAGTACGCATTGCTCGCCTTGTCGCGGGCCGTCGAACTCGAGCCGGACAATGCCGATTATCGCTACACCCTGGCCGTGACCCTGCACGACCTCGAACAGTCCGATGCGGCACAGAAACAGCTTGAAACCCTGCTCAGCCGGCAACCGGCCAACCGCCGGGCACGGGTGCTGCTGATCCAGTACTGGAAAGAGACCGGGCAGTTGCAAAACGTCCAGGTACTGCTGGCCGAGCTTGAGCGGCAGAACCCGGACGACCCGTTCTTGCAGCAAGGGCTGTAGATGGGTTGAACCCTGGGTGAATGCCTGTGGTCCAGAGGGTATCGGACCACTCACGGCATTGGCCACCTACGGTCGTGCCTTCAAGGAGAATCGCATTGGCCAGCTCGCTGTCGCTGGATGAACGTGCCCTGATTCTGGCACCTACGCAACTCGCCACGGATACCTCGATGTTCTTGGCGAGCGCGGGTATTCAATGCCTGTGCTCATCCGACATCGGCAATCTGCGCGATGGTCTTGGTGAAGGCGCAGGTTTGGCGATCATCGACGAAAGTACGCTCAAGAGCAGCCATAGTGAGTTGCTGCAAGGGTTCATCGACCAGCAACCCCCTTGGTCGGATCTGCCGATCGTGCTGCTTACGAAGGCTGCACAGGCTTCAACCTCCCTCACACCCGCCGACCATCCGCTTGGCAATCTGACGCTGCTGGCCATTCCGTTCGAACAAGAACAGTTGCTCGACTTGATCACACTCGCTTTGCGCAGCCGCCGTAGACAGTACAGGGCGCGTGATCAGGTGCTCGACCTCCAGCAACGCCTGGATGCCCGAACCCCGGAGAAACAGGCCGTTGATCTGGCAATGCATCAAACCCGCAAGATGGAAGCGATTGGCCAACTGGCCGGTGGTGTGGCCCATGACTTCAATAATCTGCTGACCAGCATTGGCGGCAGTTTCGAACTGATCGACCGGCGTCTGAAACAAGGCAGTACCCAGGGTATCGAGAACTTCCTCAGCATGGGCCGGGATGCCGTCTCCCGAGCGGCGCGTCTGACCCATCGACTGTTGGCATTTTCCTCCAGGCAATCGCTGCACAGCGAACGCATCGACCTGCATGCATTGTTGCAACCCCAACGGCTGGAAGCAGTGCTTGAACAGCACGTGGCGCTTGCTTTGCAAATTCCCTCAGACCTTTGGCCAGTGCAAGCCGACAACACACAGCTGCAAGAAGCGCTCGACAACTTACTGGTCAATGCCCGGGAGGCCATGCCCAGTGGCGGTCTGCTGCGCATCGAAGCGAGCAATCGCAAGGTAGCGGCCAAGCAGTTCGCCGATGGCGGCTTGGCACATGGTGATTATGCTTGCCTCAGCGTCATCGACGAAGGCCAGGGCATGTCGCAGAGCACGCTGGAGCATGCCTTCGAGCCGTTCTTCAGTACCAAGCCGGTGGGCCAAGGCATCGGCCTCGGCCTGTCGATGGTGTATGGGTTCAGCAAACAGTCGCTAGGCCATGTGGAACTGCACAGCCAGATTGGCCAGGGCACGCGTGTGGATCTCTACCTGCCACGTCACGTTGATCAGCAGCAAGCACCGAGGCCCGTACCGCCGCAGCCGACGGGCAAAGGTCGCGACGTGCTGTTGGTCGAAGACGATCCGCACGTGCGGCAACTGCTGTGCCACACCCTGCAGGAGCAGGGTTACCCCTGCCGCAGTGCCTGCAATGCCAGCGAAGCGTTACAGGTGTTGCGCTCTTCCCAGGCCATCGACCTGCTGATCAGCGATGTCGGCTTGCCGGGCATGAACGGTCGCCAACTGGCGGAGATTGCCCGTACCTTGCGTCCGCAGTTGCCGGTGCTGTTCATTACCGGCTACGCCGAAACGGCGATGGCCCGCGAGGGGTTCCTCGGGCCAGGCATGCAGTTGATCTGCAAACCATTCGAGCTCAAGCAGTTGCGCGAACAAGTCGCGCAGATACTCGGGGCAAACTGAACCGCCTCAGTCGATCAGCAAGCGCAACGCTTGGTTGCTCAACGCTGCCAGCTCGAAGGGTTTGAGCATCAGCGCGGTACCGGGCACCGCCAGCAGTTGTGGTTCCAGCGGATGATCGGTGTATCCGGTGATGAAGAGAATCTTCTGGTCTGGGTTGATCATGCGCATCGCGCGGGCCACTTGGCGTCCGCTGAAGCCACCTGGCAAGCCGATGTCGGTGATGACCAGGTCGAAAGGGCCGTCATGACGGAACCGTTCCAGCGCTGAATTGGCATCTGTTACGTCGCATACTTCGAAACCACGCTCACGAAGCGCCTCGCGCATGAGTGAGCGCAGGTTATGCTCGTCGTCGACCAGCAGCAGGCGCTGCCCGCTTGCCCGCGACAGCAGCGGCGCGGGTGGCGCAGGCACTGGCGGTATCGCCTCGAGGCAACGCGGGAATAGCATGCAGACTTTCGTGCCCTGGTCCTGCACGGATTCTATCCAGATGTAACCGCCAGACTGGCCGACAAATCCATGCACCATCGGCAGCCCCATCCCAGAGCCTCGCCCGGCAGGCTTGGTGGTGAAAAACGGTTCGAAAGCTCTGGCCACATCATTGGCCGGCATGCCATGGCCATCGTCCAGCACCTGCAAGGCAACATAGTCCCCGGGCGGCAGGCCATCCTGGTCAGGGAACGCGCTAGCAAGGCGCGTGTTGATGGTGCGAATGGTCACGTTGCCACGGCCCAGGCATGCGTCGCGGGCATTGGCGCACAAATTGACCAAGCTGTTTTCCAGCTGCGCGATATCGAGGCAGACGTTCCACGGCTCTACGTCCATTTCCCACGCCAAGCGCATCTCCGCCCCCAAAGCCTGACGCAGGAAGGGTTCCGAATTCAAAAGCTGGGCGTTCATGTCCAGGGGGCGGGGCGCGAGCGGCTGATGGCGAGAAAACGCCAGAAGGCGGTGCGTCAGATTCATCGCCTGCTGCACTGAGTCGCGGGCCAGCTCCACATAATTGTCGACACGCTCCAGGCGCCCTTGACTGAGGCGACGTTGCAACAACTCCAAGCTACCGCCGATACCTGACAACAAGTTGTTCAACTCATGGGCCATGCCACCTGCAAGTTGCCCGACGGCCTCCAGCCGCTGGGAGTTTCGTAGCAAGTCCTCGGATTGCCGCATGGCCTCCTCGCGGTCCGCAGAGATATCCCGCCCTACCGCAGTCAGCAGCGTACCGTTAAAACTGGCCGTCCAGCGAAACCAGCGGTAATGCCCCTCCACATGGCGCATGCGGGTTTCGAACTGCTCGGCACCCTGATCGCGGACGAAATCGGTCACTGAAACTTTCACCTCGGCACGGTCAGCGGGGTGAATCAGTTGCAGAATCGGCAAGTCTTTCACTTGCTGCTCGCTCCAGCCCAGTATGCGGTGCCAGGCGGGGTTGGCAGCTTGCAACTTGAGGTCGCGCGTAACGGTGATCATGGCATCGCCCGACAATTGCCATATGTATTCGCGATCATTCATATAGCGTTTGAGCTGGCGCTCGAAAGTCTGCGCCTGCTCGCGCCATTTGCTATGGGCATCGACACTGGCGGTGGTGTCGATCACCGTATGCAGAAACCCAGCCACGTCGTGTTGTTCGTCGCGAATGGGCGTGTAACTGAAGGCATACCATGCCTTGTTGCCCGTTTTAGCGCACTCGATCCACAAGGGTTGATCCTCGACGAAGCTGGACCCGCCCTCCAGGGCCTTGAATACCCAGGGGCCTACATTCCCCCAGGCCTTCTCCCACAGCACATCAAAGCCCTTACCCAAAGCATGTTCCAGACCACCGAGCAGCGTCACATAAGCGTCATTGTGGATGACCGTCATGTCAGGCCCCCACACCACGGCGCTGGGGAACGGGGATTGGAGCATCATGTCGACCGCGATGCGCAAATGCGCCTGCCAGTGAGGCAGCGGACCTGGGCCGGATTGTTGCCAGTCGAAATGCGCGATTTCCTCGCCCATGCCGCCTGTCGACGGTTCATCGGCGGACAATTGGGCGCCGTGAGGCGAAAGTGAGTGCAAGTTGCCGTTAGCGACCAAGGGGCTGTACCCGCCTTTGCTCTGGGATATTCAAGGTTTGTCGCATCATCATCTGCAAAATGTGCCGATGCAACAGCAGCCGTGTGAACCGACTCGCAGTTGAACGACCGAAGGTCGACAACGGAAATGGGTTTTCACAACAGTAGCACAGAGCCACTATTCGCACTGCGTGTCTGCGAAGCGCAGCTATGCTGTTTAGGCTTCCCTGCTCCATGGACTGACTTTCCCGTTTTGCCTACAGACAGGAGTGTAGTAATGAGCAAGAAGATTCTGGTGGTGCTGACCAATACCGCTAAATATCCAACCCTGAACCGGGCCACCGGTTTATGGCTGGGTGAGGCTGTACATTTTGTCGATAAAGTCCAGCAGTCAGGGTTCACAGTGGACTATGTCAGCCCCACTGGCGGTTATGTGCCGGTCGACCCACACAGCCTGCAGATGGCCCCAGAGCTGGATTGGCAATACTACGACGACAAGACGTTCATGAACCGTCTGGGCACCACCCTCAGCCCAGGCCAAGCCAAGGCCGACGAGTATTGCGCCATTTTCTACACGGGCGGGCATGGTGTGATGTGGGACTTTCCCGATAACGCACCGCTGCAGGAGCTGGCGCGCAAGATCTACGAAAACAACGGTGTGGTTGCCGCTGTCTGTCACGGCGTGGTCGGCTTGTTGAACATCAAGCTCAGTGATAATCGGTTGCTGCTCAAAGGTCTCCAGGTTACTGGTTTTTCCAATACCGAAGAAAATCTCGCAGAACTGGATAAAGTCGTTCCATTCCTGACCGAAAATGAGTTGGGCGCGCGAGGAGGTATGTACAGCAAACATGACGATCCCTGGAAGCCTTTCGTGATCACCGATGATCGTCTGATCACTGGACAGAATCCGGCATCTACTAGTGACCTGGCACAGAAGGTACTTGAAGTGCTTGAAGCGCTTGCAAAGAAAAAAAATCTGACAGCGTGATGTACCCAATCGTCCGTGGCTGCCCGGTCTAGGGCTACAGAATGTGCAGCGCCAAGTACATAGACTTTTCCGAATCCGTCCATTTGCGACAGCCCCACGATCAGGAAAAGCCTATGTCAAAAATCATCTATGCCGGTCGAAGTTTTATGGAGTTGCTTTTGGCACTGGCAATCGGCTTGGTACCTGTAGGAATGGGCCTGATGGCCATGCTCCACCAGCAGAAAAAAACACTTGCCGAACATTCACACTCCTCGGTTCAGGAAGCGATCTTCGCTATCGACCGATCGCTGGAAAGGCTACATGCTGCGGCCAATAGCGCCTTGGCGCTAGCGGGTACACCCTGTGAGGAAGTGCGGGCAACATTGCTCAAACAAGTCGACATAACCGAGGGGCTGCGCTCACTGGCACTCCAGGAAAAGCGTCATACCTATTGCAACACGCTTGGCACTCCGACTTATCACGACGCTTACTTTGCTGATGCACAAGTACCGCTGCAGTTGATTTTCGACACACCGGCTACCCCGGGCAGGGTTATCCTCAGTTACCAAGTCCGACACGACGACTCAAGTGCAATCGCGACCACCTATGCCACTCAATTGCGCAATGAACTGCATAGGTTTCAAGGCGGGCTCACCGTACTTATTGAATTCGGCGATTCATATCTATGGGCCCTTGGCGACAGCCGCGATGCTGAACGCCCTTCCCAGGCCGAACACGTAGAGGCGGGTGTATCCAAACAATATGGCTATACCGTCAAGGCCGGATACGCACAAGGTTTCAGTGCTCGGGAGGCACGCCAGGCCACGATGCAAACCCTTCCCTCCCTCGTACTGGTCGGGATTGCAACGGGATCGATTTTCTACTGGGCCGTGTTCAGGCGGCGCGGCATACCACAGGGCAACGCCGCCAACCAAGCGTGACGACGCGCCCTGACACTCACTCTACATTGAGCACACCGCGACGCACCTGGTCGCGCTCGATGGATTCGAACAACGCCTTGAAGTTGCCTTCACCGAAGCCATCATCACCCTTGCGCTGGATGAACTCGAAGAACACCGGGCCGAGCAGGGTTTCCGAGAAAATCTGCAACAGCAGCCGCTTGTCACCCGACTCGGAAGCGCCGTCGAGCAGAATTCCACGGGACTGCAACTGGTCGACCGGCTCACCATGACCCGGCAAGCGCCCCTCGAGCATTTCGTAATACGTCTGTGGCGGAGCGGTCATGAAGCGCATGCCATAGCCCTTGAGCGCATCCCAAGTCTTGATCAGGTCGTCGGTAAGGAAGGCGACATGCTGGATGCCCTCTCCGTTGAACTGCATCAGAAATTCTTCAATCTGCCCTGCCCCTTTGGAGGACTCCTCGTTGAGCGGAATCCGGATCATGCCGTCGGGTGCGGTCATTGCTTTGGAGGTCAGGCCGGTGTATTCGCCCTTGATGTCGAAGTAACGAATTTCACGGAAGTTGAACAGCTTCTCATAGAAACCGGCCCAATAAGCCATGCGACCGCGATAGACGTTATGGGTCAGGTGATCAATGATCTTCAGGCCTGCCCCCACTGGGTTGCGGTCGACACCTTCGATGAAGTTGAAGTCGATGTCGTAAATCGAGCTACCTTCCTCGAAACGGTCGATCAGGTACAGCGGCGCTCCGCCAATGCCCTTGATTGCCGGCAGGCGCAGCTCCATCGGGCCGGTTTCGATCTCGACCGGCTGAGCCCCCAGCTCCAGGGCGCGGGCATAGGCTTCATGGGCGTTGCGCACACGGAAGGCCATGCCGCACACCGAAGCGCCATGCTCGGCGGCAAAATAAGAGGCGACGCTCTTAGGCTCGTTATTGAGGATCAGGTTGATGCCGCCCTGGCGATACAGGTGCACATCCTTGGAGCGGTGGGTAGCTACCTTGGTGAAGCCCATCATCTGGAAGACCGGTTCCAGTACGCCAGGCGTCGGCGAAGCCAGCTCAATGAATTCGAAGCCCATCAGGCCCATTGGGTTTTCAAAGATGTCAGCCATGTTCGTATCCTCATCTGCAGCGAAATATTAGTGAATGCCGGGGATGTGAGGAAACGATGGCGGTGCGCAAGGAATACCACGCACGCTGCGGGCGAGGAAGTCACCAATGATCAGCTTGAACCCTTGGTTTTTCATATGGACCCAATCTCGGTGAGGTTTGATTCTTCGGAGGAGAAGAACCTTATTGTTGTATTCGTAAATCGATTCTACAGTGCGTAAATTCCTTTGTCGCGCGTTTGTTCGCCGAGGGCGCCGACAAACGGCTATTCTCAGCCCATTCCCCTACACGAAGATCAGGTCAGCATGCCTCTGCGCATAACTCCCCCCGCCCGCTGGAGCTGGCGCACCCTGCTGCCATGGGGTATTGGCGTGCTGCCCTTGGCATTCGGCCTGGTGGTGATGAACTGGCAGATCGAACGCGAACTGCGCGCCAGCAGCCAGGCCACGACACTGCAGGTGGTGCAGCAGGTCGAGCGTATCCTCGACAGCCTGGCCGGCACCGCGCAAACCCTGCTGCCCCTGGCCGGCAGCCCGTGCGAGCAAGCTCAGCTCGCCTTGCGCAGCCAGGTCACACGCAACGCCTTCGTGCGCTCGACCAACCTGTTCCGTAACAACACCCTGTATTGCACTTCATTGTTCGGCGAGTTCGATGAGCCGGTCGATGCCCGTGACTATACCGATGGCAAGCTATGGCTGATGGATGGCAACTCGGTGACACCCGGCCATGCGCTGTTGGTCTACCGCGCCAGTGATGGCGAACGCGGCGTCATCGTCACCGTGGATGGCGACCACCTGCTGACCGCGCTGCGCCTCATCGGCCCTGACGAAACGCTGCAATTGCGTGTTGGCGATGCCTGGATAGGCAAGGACGGCTTAGTGCAGCATGGGCCGTCTCCCGTTGCCCCGCTCGCCGATATCACCCTGGGTTCGACACGCTACCCATTCAGCGTGCACGGCGGTTACGCCGCCGACAAACGCGGCGAGCTACTGCGCAGTCGTTACCCGCCACTGCTCAGCCTGCTGTTATTACTGGGCGTTGCAGCCGGCACGGTGTGCCGCTGGCAAATCCGCCGCGCCAATTCACCTCGCGCCGAGCTGCGTCGAGCCCTTGAGGCCGATGAATTCCTGCCCTATTTCCAGCCAGTGGTACGCAAGGGCGATTACCGCTGGGCCGGCGCCGAAGTGCTGATGCGTTGGAACCATCCGCATGAAGGTTTGGTACGCCCCGATCTGTTCATCCCGTACGCCGAACACAGTGGGCAGATCGTCGAAATGACCCGGGCGCTGATGTTACACACGGCGCAGACCCTGGCGCCTTATGCGACACTGCTGGAAGATGGCTTCCATGTCGGCATCAACATCACGGCCGACCATTGCCGCGACCTGGCGCTCCTGGACGATTGCAAGACCTTCCTTCAGCACTTCCCGCCCGGGCGGGTTGTCCTGACCCTGGAACTGACCGAACGCAAGCTCATCGAGGCCACCCCCGTTACCCTGGAACTCTTCGAAAAGCTGCACGACAAGGGCGTGATGATCGCTTTGGACGATTTCGGCACCGGCCAGTCCAGCCTCAACTACCTGCGCCAGTTCAAGGTCGACTACCTGAAGATCGATCAAAGCTTCGTGGCGATGATCGGTGGTGATGCGCTTTCGCTGCACATACTCGACAGCATCATCGAGCTGTCCGGCAAATTGGGGCTTGGCATTGTGGCCGAAGGCGTGGAAACCGAAGCACAGCGCGACTACCTGGCCCGCCACGGAGTGGACTTCCAGCAAGGTTTCCTGTTCGCCCGGCCGATGCCTGCGGCCGAGTTCCTCCAAGCCTTGGCCGCCCGCCCAGGCATTGTGCGGTTGCCGCAAGGCACGCCCCCTGAGATCATGCGCGGCTGACCCACCCGCTCACCTCCCCTGTTCGAGGCATTCGTGTCAAAAGGCATTATCTGTTCGGTCACGGCGTCCTGCCTGTTCGCCGTGATGTACTTCTATACCTCCCTGCTCACGCCGCTCGATGGCGAAGAGATCTTTGGCTGGCGCACCCTGCTGACCCTGCCCTGCCTGACGTTGTTCATGCTAGTGAGCAAAGACTGGAAGCGGGTCGGCGAGCTGCTCGGGCGCGTACGTCAGACCCCTGTGCTGCTGCTGGGCATGGTCGGCACCTCGTGGTTGATGGGGGTGCAGCTGTGGCTGTTCTTGTGGGCGCCGCTGCATGGGCGCAGCCTGGAAGTGTCGATGGGCTACTTCTTGCTGCCCTTGGCGATGGTGTTGACGGGACGGCTGGTCTACGGCGAGCGCCTGTCACGCCTGCAAAAGGTGGCGGTGAGTTTTGCAGTACTGGGCGTGGGCCACGAGCTGTACCAGAACGGCAGCTTTGCCTGGGAAACCATGTTGGTGATGATCGGTTACCCGATCTATTTCGTCCTGCGTCGACGCTGCCGCACCGATCACCTGGGCGGGCTGTGGTGCGACATGTGCCTGCTGCTGCCCTGGGCCTTGTACTTCGTGGTCCAGGGGCCGCTGTCCAGCTCGGATTTGCTCGAACACCCTGGCCTGTATGCCTTGATCCCAGTGCTCGGGGCGATCAGTGCCTCGGCCCTGATCGCCTACGTGTTGGCCAGCCGCCTGTTACCGTTCAGCCTCTTTGGCCTGCTCAGCTACGTCGAACCCGTGCTGCTGGTGGGCGTGGCGCTGCTGCTGGGCGAGACCATCGGCCCGGATCAGTGGCTGACGTACCTGCCGATCTGGGCCGCGGTGCTGGTGCTGGTGCTTGAAGGTTTCAAGCACCTGATGCGTCAACGTCGGCGTTCGGTTTGAGGCGTACCTGGCGTACCCGCCGCTCCTCCACCGCCACCACGGTCATGTCCCAGCCGTTCCAGGCCAGCTGGTCGCCGACCACCGGCAGGCGATCGAGCAGGCTCATAACCAGGCCCGCGAGGGTCTGGTAGTCCTCGGTGGCGCGGGCGCTGAAACCGGTCCGCGCCTGTACCTGGCTAAGGTTCAGCGCACCACTGACGACAAACCCACCCGCCTCTTCGACGATGCCGGGGCCTTCCACTTCGCTGGCATCAGGCAGCTCACCGGCAATCGACTCAAGGATATCGGTCATCGTCAGCAGGCCGGTGAAATCACCGAACTCGTTGACCACGAAGGCGATGTGCGTGGACTGGCTGCGCATCTGCTCCAACGCGTTGAGAATGCTGAAACTCTCAAGCAGGTTCAACGGCGCCCGGGCCATGCGTTCGAGGTCCGGTTGGCTGCCCGATAGCAGCTCCTTGAGCAGTTCCTTCTTGTGCACGAAGCCCACGGGCTCATCGATACGGCCGTCGCGAATCAACGGCAGGCGCGAGTACGGCGAGTTGGCCAGCGCCTCGGTGATGGCCGCCGCAGGCTGCGCCAGGTCGATCACATCGACTTCGGCACGGGCAGTCATCACCGTACGAATCGGCCGCTCGGCCAGGTTCAGCACACCACTGATCATCACCCGCTCACGGCGGTCGAAAAGCACGTGTTCCTCGCCACCTTCGACCAGATCGGCGATTTCCTCACCTACCTCGTCTGCTTCGACCCTACGCCCGCCCAGCAAGCGCAACACGGCGTGCGCGGTGCGCTCACGCAGCGGCCGGTGCTGCTGCAAGCTGCGCTTGCGGCGAGCGCGGGCCAACTGGTTGAACATCTCGATAAGGATCGAGAAACCAATGGCTGCGTACAGATAGCCTTTCGGAATGTGGAAGCCCAGGCCTTCGGCAGTCAGGCTGAAACCGATCATCATCAGGAAGCCCAGGCACAGCATGATCACTGTAGGGTGGGCATTGACGAAGCGGGTAAGCGGCTTGCTGGCCACGATCATGATGCCTATCGAGAAGATCACCGCGATCATCATGATCGACAGTTCTTCGACCATGCCTACGGCGGTAATCACCGCATCCAGCGAGAACACCGCATCGAGCACGACGATCTGCGCCACGATCGGCCAGAAGGCAGCATGGCGCAGCGTACCGCTGGCCTGTGTGACATGGCCTTCAAGGCGTTCATGCAATTCCATGGTGGCCTTGAATAACAGGAACACACCACCGAACAGCATGATCAGGTCACGTCCGGAGAAGCTCTTGCCGAACACCTCGAACAGCGGCGCGGTCAGCGTGACCATCCACGAGATACTGGCCAACAGGCCCAGACGCATGATCAGCGCCAGGCTCAGGCCGATCACCCGTGCGCGGTCGCGCTGGTGCGGTGGCAGCTTGTCGGCGAGGATGGCGATAAACACCAGATTGTCGATACCCAGCACCAGCTCGAGGACGATAAGCGTCAACAGGCCCAGCCAGGCCGTGGGGTCGGCTAGCCATTCCATTAGCGGGTACTCTCGAAGGAAGCGTCACGAAGACGGCGGGAGGATGGCCGGAAAGGCCGAGGACTGGGGGGCTCCGCGAAGGTGCTCATAGGGACCTGAATAGAAAATTGGGAAGGTGATCCTACAAGCACAGCAGGTTTTTCAGATAGCGCGAAACTATTACAAAACCTGTAACAGATCACTGGGGACTTTTCTTCAATACCCTGCCGCGCTCAGTCGGTAAGTTGGAAGCATCATTCAACCCTCGGAGTATCGCCAATGAACCTGTCCCTTTCCATGGCCGCTTTCGCGCTTGCCGCATCAATTTCACCCGGTCCGGTGAACGTTGTTGCCCTCGCCAGCGGCGCGCGGCATGGCCTGCGGGCGAGCCTGTGGCATGTGGCGGGAGCAACGCTGGGCTTCTGCCTGCTGTTGGTACTGGTTGGCCTGGGGGTGCACGAGTTGCTGTTGAGCTGGCCGGTGCTGGCCGTGGCGCTGCATTGGGGTGGCGTGGCATTTCTGCTCTACATGGCTTGGAAGCTGGCCAGGGATGTCGGTCAGCTGGATGACACCCACCCGCACCGCGCACCCTCTGCTTGGCACGGAGCAGCGATGCAGTGGCTGAACCCCAAGGCCTGGCTCGCGGCAGTGGCTGGTGTGGGCGCCTACACCGGCGGTGAGCAACCATTGCTGTGGTTGTTCACCTGGATCTATGGCCCGATCTGTTTTATTTCAATAGCGTGCTGGGCTTGGGCCGGAAGTGTAATTCGCCAGTATCTGCTGGATTCGCGCTACATCCGGCGGCTCAATTGGGGGCTGGCAGTGTTGCTGATAGCTAGCGCAATCTATCTAGCTATCTGAAATTGTCTGCACTGCATTGCGATAATGCCCAGGCGTCGCTGCCAGGTGCTTTTTGAACGCCCGCTGCAGATGCGCCTGGTCGGCAAACCCCGCTTCCAGTGCCACTTCGGCAATCGTCCGCCCCCTGCGCAGTTCTGCCCTGGCGTGTTGTACCCGCTGATCGAGCAGGTACCCATGTGGCGTTAAACCGAACTGCTGGCCAAAAGCCCGGATCAGGTAAGACCGGGACAAACCGCTGGCTGCACAGATGTCCGCCAGCGTCAGCGGGTCAAGCCGGTGCGCGCGAATGAACGCCGCTGCCGCCTGCAGGCCAGGATGCTCGGACTGCCTCGGCCCCGCAATAGCCTTCAGATAGCCTGGCAGTTCATTGAAAAGATTCGCCAAGCGCCCTTCCCGGTCATCCAGTTCGCTATCGAAAAGGTCGGCAAACAGTTGCAGCAAGCGGTTGTAGAGTACGGGCGAGGTGCTCCATGTTTGCGCTGGCAAGGCAAACCCAAGCGCCTGCAGCCACGGCCAATCGACAAACAACATCAGATATGACCACCCCAGCCCCGTAATCGGATTGCAGGTGTGGACGACACCAGGGTTCATCAGCACCGTGGCGCCGGCAGCCACCTCGATCTGCTTGCCGCCACTCTGGTAGGTGCTCCGCCCCCCCGTGATCACGCCAATCGAGAAACTCTCGTGGGAGTGCGCGGCGTAGCACACCTTGCGCCCGTCCCCCACACAGCGGGCCTCAACGAACGGCAATGCCGGATCCCGCCAGAACCGCGACACCTCGATCATTGCCAGGCCCTCATTCGTTGCCGTCGTGCACAACTACCAGCAACTGCGCCGGGCGTTCGCCCACCGAACGCAGGCGGTGCGGTGTCTGGGCGTTGAAGTGCAGTGCATCGCCCTGCTCCAGCAGCACCCGCTCATTCATGAAGTCCACCTCCACCTGCCCCGCATGGACGAACAGAAACTCTTCGCCCTGATGCTCCTTGAAGGTCGGGTCGCTGAACTCGCTTGGTGGCTGGATCAGGAACGGCAAGAGGCTGCGCTGCCCGACCTGAGTGGTCAGCGCCGCATATCCCGGCCCGTGCCCATCACCCACCAGCGCCTGCCGCTCGCCCTGGCGCACCAGGCTGTAACGGCTTTGCCCAGCGTGCTCTTCGGCGAACAATTCCTCCACGTTGACGTTCAGCGCCCGCGCCAGTTTCAGCGCGGCAGCGATCGACGGCGTATTGAGGCCACGTTCGACTTTCGACAGATAGCTCTTGGTCATGGCGGATTTTTCAGCCAGCGACTCAAGGGTGATGCCAAGTTTCTTTCTCAACAATTTCAGTCGGTTAGACATGCCGCGTGTTTTTCCCGGACCTACAGGCTTGCCTATGACACTTTGTGTCATATAGGATAATTTGTGTCACGCCTGAGAACCTTCCTCCACCGACCAAAGCATCGGAATGTTCAAGCGCTGACGTCGCCCATCACGCCACAGAGGACTTTCCCATGGCCAAGACCCTGACCCACAGCAAAGACCAGCTAGTGCAAAACGCATTGGCGCAGATGCAAGGCTCGCTTGCCGATAATACGTGGACTGTAAAGGAAAAGCTGGCCCTGACCTGCCGAATTCTCTTCGAGCACGGCCACGACTCGGGCCTTGCCGGGCAGATCAGCGCCCGCGGCCCACAGCCAGGCACCTTCTATACCCAGCAACTGGGCCTGGGTTTCGATGAAATCACCGCCAGTAACCTGTTATTGGTCAATGAAGACCTCGACGTGCTCGAAGGCCAGGGCATGCCCAACCCGGCCAACCGCTTCCACAGCTGGGTGTACCGCGCACGCCCGGATGTGAACTGCATCATCCACACTCACCCGACCCACGTGGCGGCCTTGTCCATGCTCGAAGTGCCGCTGGTGGTGTCGCACATGGACCTGTGTCCGCTGTATGACGACTGCGCCTTTCTCGAAGCCTGGCCAGGCGTGCCGGTGGGCAATGAAGAAGGCGAGATCATCAGCGAAGCCCTCGGAGACAAACGCGCCATCCTGCTCTCGCACCACGGGCAGTTGTCCACCGGTACCAGCATCGAGCAGGCCTGCGTGTACGCCCAATTGATCGAGCGCGCAGCGCGTCTGCAGTTGCTGGCCATGGCCGCCGGCACCGTCAAACCTATAGCACCTGAATTAGGCCGCGAAGCGCATGACTGGATTGACCGGCCCAAGCGCCATGCCGCTACCTTCAATTACCTTGCCCGGCAGAGCCTGCGCGCCCACGCCGACTGCCTGAACTGATTCCAGAATGCCTTGCTTGCGGAGCTTATAAACATGACCACTGATTTCCACGGCATCATCGGCTACACCATTACCCCTTTCAGCGTCGACGGCGAACACCTCGACCTGCCGGCCCTCGGCCAATCCATCGAGCGCCTGATCGACGGCGGCGTGCAAGCCATCGCACCACTGGGCAGCACTGGTGAAGGCGCCTACCTGAGCGACAGCGAATGGCAGCAGGTGGCTGAATACAGCCTCGCCCAGGTGGGCAAGCGCGTGCCAACCATCGTCAGCGTCTCAGACCTGACCACCGCCGGCGCCGTGCGCCGCGCCCGCTTCGCCCAAGCCCACGGTGCCGACGCGGTGATGGTGCTGCCTGCGGCGTACTGGAAGCTCAGCCAGGCCGAAATCCTCCAGCACTACCGCACCATCGGCAACGCCATCGATGTCCCGATCATGCTTTACAACAACCCCGCCACCAGCGGCACCGACATGCCGGTGGAGCTGATCCTGCGCATCGTGCGTGAGGTCGCCAACGTCACCATGGTCAAGGAAAGCACCGGCGACATCCAGCGCATGCACAAGTTGCAACTGCTCGGCGAAGGCCAGGTGCCGTTCTACAACGGTTGCAATCCGTTGGCGCTGGAAGCCTTCGTGGCGGGGGCCAAGGGCTGGTGCACGGCGGCGCCGAACCTGATCCCGGCGCTCAACCAGCAGCTCTATCAGGCCATACTGGCCGGCGACCTGGAGAAGGCCAAAGCGCTGTTCTACCGGCAGCTGCCATTGCTCGACTTCATTCTCAAGGGCGGGCTACCGGCGACGATCAAGGCTGGGCTGGGAATGACCGGGTTGCCGGTGGGTGAACCGCGACGTCCGGTGTTCGGGCTGGATGAGCAAGGGTGTACGCAACTGGCGGCGCTGCTGAACAGCCTCGATATCAAGGCGTGAAGCCATCCCTGTGGCAGTGGACGACTCCACTGCCACAGGGGGCGTACCCTTACAACGTCCAGTCCAGACTCACCATCATTGTCCGCGGCTCGCCGTGATATACGCCGTTGTAGAACCCCAGGTTGTTGTAGTAGTGCTCGTCGAACAGGTTCTTCACGTTCAGCGATGCCGACAGATGCTCGTCGAACCGGTAGCGGGCCATCAGCCCGACGACCGAGAACGCCTTCTGGCTGATGGTGTCGGCAACGGTGATGATCTTGCCATCGGCATTGCGCCCTACCGGCCGGCTGGCAGCTTTGTAGTTGTCGCTCTGCCAGTCCAGGGTGCCGCCCACGGTGAGCGCCGGAGTCAGCTTGTAGGTGGTGGAGAAGCGCACCAGGTTCAGCGGCTGCTCGGTGTTCTTGCGCTGCTTGTCGCCGGTTGCGGCGTGGGTATAGCTGTAGCCCAGGCTCATCTGCCAGTCTGGCGTCAGTTCGCCAGCGATTTCGGCTTCGAAGCCCTCCACTACCACGCCTTTGCCGCCCGACTTGTAGTAGATCTCGCCATTGGGCCCCGGCGGTACCGAATCGTCCTGCTCGGCGACGTTGTCCTGCTTGCTGCGGAACACCGCAGTGCTCAGGTTCAATCGATCATCGAACAGTCCGCCCTTCAGGCCGAACTCGTAGACCTTGCCGACGATGGGCTCCAGGTATTTCTCGTCGACATCGCGCACCGTCTGCGGGTTGAAGATATCGGCGTAGCTGGCATACACGGTGTACTGCTCGGTGAGGTCGAAGAGCACACCGGCATACGGCGTCCACTGGTCATTCTGGGTCTGTTCGCTGCGCGTGCTGCGGGTGACCGCGAGGTTGTTGTCATAAGACCAGTTCTTGCTTTCGGTTTCCCAGCTGCCATAACGGCTACCGAGCACAAAGTGCAGGCGGTCGGTCGGGTTGAGGCGGGTCGCGATATAGCCGGCCTTTTGCTTGGTGCTCGAACGGGACGAATCCAGGCCAGTGTCGTAATCGCTGAACTTGACGATATTGCCCATGTATTTCCAATCGGGAATCACGCCGTAGCCAGCAGGATCGTTACGCCCAGCGAAGAACGGCGAACTGTTGCGACGCTCGGAGACACCGTAACCGACCATGAAATCGTGGCTACGCCCGAACAGTTGATAGGGGCCAGCCAGGTTGAAGTCGATAGCATCCATCTTCTCCTCGCCAGAGAAGTGGCTGATATAGGCGCCCATGCCGCTGCGGTCGGCGGCGGGGAAACCGCTGCCGCCGTAGTAGACCTTGCCATCGCTATCGCTCTCACGGTGCGTGTAGGCAGCCTTGAGCAACCAATCATTGGCCAGGCGTTGGTCGAGGGTGATGAACGCCGTCTTGTCCTTCAACGGCCAGGACGACCAGGGCGCCGACATATTGGTAGAACGCGGCAGGTCAGCCTTGCCGCCCTCGGCGTTCCAGTACGGCACCGTTCCCCACGAGGCGCCCTGCACGTCCTTGTTCTGGTAGTCGTAGCCCACTGCCAGGACCGTGCTGTCGGTCAGGTCCGCTTCGAGGATGCCGTAGGCCACTTCGCGCTGGCTGGCGTATTTGTCCATGTACGACTTGCTGTCGCGGTAGGCCAGCACCGTGCGCCCGCGCAGGCGCCCGTCCCAACCCAGCGGGCCGCCGACGTCCAGGTAGCTGTAGTAGTTGTCATAACTGCCGGCGCTGACGCCGCTCTTGACCGCCAGTTCATGGGTCGGGCGCTTGCGCACCATGGCGATGGTGCCGGAGGGGTCGCCCGCGCCGGTGGTCAAGCCGGTGGCGCCGCGCACTACTTCGATGCGGTCGTAGATGATGGTGTCCGAGTCCGACTTCAACCCAGAGAAGGTGTTGAGCATCCCATCGATCTGGAAGTTGTTGATCGCATAGCCGCGCGAATAATAGGTCGGCCGCTCGGAGTCGTTGCGCTGTACGGTCACGCCAGTAACGTGGGCCATCGCCTCGGACAGGGTATCGAGTTGAAAGTCATCGAGCTGTTGGCGGGTGATGACCGAGACCGATTGCGGGGTTTCCTTGATCGACAGGTTCAGGCGCGTGGCCGCGCTCATGCTGCCGGTGGTGTAGGAACCGCTGTTCTCAGTGGTACTGCCCAGGCTTTGGGCGAGGACTTCGGTGGAACCAAGTTCCAGTACCCCCTCCTCTGCATGCGCTTCGGCCGAGCCGAACAGGGTGGCACATAGACCCAAGGTCAGGGTCGTGGAACGGTTGATGGGCGCGAACATCGCTGCCTTACTCCTTGTACGTCTGCTGAAGATCCGTGGCCGCCATTGCGCGGCATTCACATGAAAACGAATCTCGTATGAGAATCGTTATCGATTTGTCAACAAAACGTAAAGAAGGGCGGTGTTCAGCCGCCCTTCTGCCTGCAGCACCCCTTCAAATCAAGGCATTACTGGGGGCACATATTGCAACGTGGTACCCAATGCCCACAGCAGCACCAGCACCAGCGGTACATGCACCAGCAACTGCACGAAGGAGAAGCCGATCAGGTCCCGCGCCTTCAACCCCAGCACGCCCAGCAGCGGCAGCATGTAAAACGGGTTGATCAGGTTGGGCAGCGCTTCGGCGGCGTTGTAGATCTGCACCGCCCAACCCAGGTGGTACTGCAGGTCGTTGGCCACCAGCATCACGTAGGGCGCCTCGATGATCCACTTGCCACCGCCCGAGGGGATGAAGAAACCCAGCACCGCCGAGTAAACGCCCATCAGCACAGCATAGGTGTCGTGGGTGGCGATTTGGGTGAAGAACAGCGAAATGTGGTGGGCCAGGGTCTGTTCGTCGACACCCTTTACCTGGGTGAGGATGGCCGCGATCGAGCCGTACAGCGGGAACTGGATCAGTACACCGGTGGTGGTTGGCACCGCCCGCGCCACGGCGTCGAGGAAGCTGCGTGGCCGCCAGTGCAGCAAGGCACCGAGCATGATGAACAGCAGGTTGTAGGTATTCAGCCCGGAGATCGCGGTGATCGCCGGTTTGGTGGCGAATTCCTGGTACAGCCAGCCGCCGGCCAGCGCAACCATCAGCAGAATCAGGATCGGGCTGTATTCCAGCCACTCGCCCGGGCGGGTGCGCTGGGGTGCGGGCGGCGCCGTGAAGCTGGGGTCGACGCCGCAGTCTTCGGCGCTGCGCGCGCTGTTAGGGCCGGGTGCGGTGGCATAGGCGATCACCAGCGAGACGATGACCAGCGCGGCCAACATGACCCCGGACTGCCAGAGGAAGATGGTTTCGGTGAACGGAATCACCCCGGTGATCGACAAGATGGACGGCGGCAGGCTGGCCGGGTTGGCCTGCAGCTGCGCCGCCGAGGACGACAAGCCCAGCGCCCACACCGCACCGAGGCCCAGGTAGGCGGCGGCGCCAGCGGCGCGGTAGTCCATCTTCAAGTCGCTGCGCCGCGCCAGCGCACGTACCAGCAGGCCGCCGAACACCAGTGACAGGCCCCAGTTGAGCAAGGAGGCCAGCATCGAAATCAGCGCCACCCAGCACACCGCCGAGCGGCCGTTCTTTG
Organism: Pseudomonas sp. NPDC090233; assembly: GCF_044772285.1. Taxonomy (NCBI): domain Bacteria; kingdom Pseudomonadati; phylum Pseudomonadota; class Gammaproteobacteria; order Pseudomonadales; family Pseudomonadaceae; genus Pseudomonas; species Pseudomonas sp. NPDC090233. The sequence continues at coordinate 304,802 of NZ_JBIVYQ010000002.1, forward strand.
GCACACGGGCCAGGCGGTCGATCAGCCGTGCAGCCGGTGGCGAGCTGGCCACCACATAGCCGCCGATCACCACGAAGGCCATCTGCATGGTGAACGGGATCAAGCTCCAGAAACCATCGCCAAAGGCCTTGGCGGTATCGGTGGGTTTCGCGCCCATGGCCAGCGCGCCGAGCGACACCAGCATCACCGCGAGGGCAGCGAACACCCAGGAATCGGGGAACCAGCGCTCGGCCCAGTTGGAGCAGCGCAGGGCAAAACGGGCGGAGCGGCTGTCTTGGATATCAGCGGCCACTTGTGACTTCCTTTTATTGGTTTTATGGGTTGGAACGGTAGCAAGCACAAAGTACAAAACCCTGTGGGAGCGGGCTTGCCCCGCGAAGGCGTCGGTGAATTCACTGGCGCCTTCGCAGGGCAAGCCTGCTCCCACAGGGTTGATAGTGAGCTGTTAGAAGGTCATTTCCTTCACATCGTCCGGTACGATCAGCTTGCCCGCGGTCTTCTCGACGATCTCTTCGATGGTTACCCCCGGCGCCGTTTCGCGCAGGATGAAGGCCCCCTTTTCGATCTCCAGGTACGCCAGGTCAGTGAGCACCTTGCGGATGCAACCAGCACCGGTCAACGGCAGGCTGCAGCGTGGCAGCAGCTTGGACTCGCCGTCCTTGGAGGCATGAGTCATGGTGACGATGATGTTCTCGGCACCGGCCACCAGGTCCATGGCACCGCCCATGCCCTTGACCAGCTTGCCCGGGATCATCCACGAGGCGATATTGCCTTCCACGTCCACCTCGAAGGCGCCGAGCACCGTGAGGTCGACGTGACCGCCTCGGATCATGGCGAAGGATTGCGCCGAGTCGAAGATCGACGCGCCGCAGCGGGCGGTGACGGTCTGCTTGCCAGCGTTGATCATGTCGGGGTCGATCGTGCTTTCGGTGGGAAATTCGCCCATGCCGAGCAGGCCGTTTTCCGACTGCAGCATCACGTCCATATCGGCCGGTACGTAGTTGGCCACCAGGGTCGGGATACCGATGCCGAGGTTGACGTAGTAGCCGTCCTTCAGTTCACGGGCAACGCGTTGTGCCATCTGTTCGCGGGTCAATGCCATGGTCAGGATCTCTTTGTTGTTCTGAAGGGCGGCGCTCAGGCCTTGACGGTGCGCTTTTCGATGCGTTTTTCGAAGGTGCCGACGATCACCCGATCGACGTAGATGCCCGGGGTGTGGATTTCGCTGGGCAGCAGCACACCTGGCTCGACGATCTCTTCCACTTCGACCACGGTGATCTTGCCAGCGGTGGCGGCCAGTGGGTTGAAGTTTTGCGCGGTGTTGCGGTACACCACGTTGCCGTAGTGGTCGGCCTTCCAGCCTTTGACGATGGCGAAGTCACCGGTGATGGATTCTTCGAGGATGTACTTGCGGCCCTTGAACTCGCGCACTTCCTTGCCTTCGGCCACCGGAGTGCCGTAGCCGGTGGCGGTGAAGAAGGCCGGGATACCGGCGCCACCGGCACGCATTTTCTCGGCCAGGGTGCCTTGAGGGGTGAGTTCCACGTCCAGTTCGCCGCTGAGCAGCTGGCGTTCGAATTCGGCGTTCTCACCCACGTAGGAAGCGATCATCTTGCGGATCTGCCGGTCTTCCAGCAGCACACCCAGGCCAAAGCCGTCGACGCCGCAGTTGTTGGAGACCACGGTCAGGCCCTTGACGCCACGGCGCTTGATTTCGGCGATGAGGTTTTCCGGGATGCCGCACAGGCCAAAGCCGCCGGCCAGTACCGTCATGTTGTCGGTCAGGCCTTCGAGGGCCTGTTCATAGGTTGCTACGCGCTTGTCCAGTCCGGCCATGCTGATCCGCCTTTTGTAGTTGTTGACCGACGAGGCTGTCGGTGAGCGTGTAGATGCATCTTCACCGCTGGCGACTGATTTGTTAATTTTGATTTCGTCATCGATTGATAACTTTTTCAAAACAACCCGTGAGCCCGCCATGAACGTCAAGCAACTGCGCGCCTTCGTCGCCGTGGCCAAGTACCAGAGCTTCGCCCAGGCGGGCGAGCATCTGCACGTGTCCCAGCCGGCCTTGAGCCTGACCATCAAGGCGCTGGAAGACAACCTCGGCGGCGCCCTGCTCACCCGCACCACCCGCAGCGTCAGCCTGACGGCCGAAGGTGAGGTGCTGTTGCCGCTGGCCAGGCGCCTGCTGGCCGACTGGGACGATACCGAAGAGATGCTACGCCAGCGTTTCACCCTGCAGCTGGGGCGGGTTTCGGTGGCGGCCATGCCGGCCTTTGCCGGCAACTTGCTGCCGCAATCGCTCAAGGTGTTTCGCCAGCGCTACCCTAAGGTCAACGTCACGGTGCACGACGTGATCAACGAACAGGTGCTGGAACTGGTACGTCACCGCCGCGTCGAACTGGGCATCGGTTTCGAGCCGGAAAACACCGAAGGCCTGCGCTTCCACCCGTTGTACATGGACCGTTTCGTTGCCGTCGTGCCGGCCGATTCGCCACTGGCCTTGCATGGCGAAGTCAGCTGGGCACAGTTGCTGGCAGAAGATTTCATCGCACTGCAACGCCCTTCTGCCGTGCGCTTGCTGCTGGAGCAGAACGTCGCAGCGCAGCACGGCAAGCTCGCGGTGGCGTTTGAAAGCCACCAGCTGTCGACCGTCGGCCGCATGGTCGCCAATGGCCTGGGCGTCAGCGCGGTGCCGGCGCTGTGCATCCAGCAGATGCAGGAACTCGGCGCCCGTTGCATCACACTCATCGAGCCCGCCGTCGAGCGGCGCATCGGCGTGATCGCCCTTGGCGACCACAAACTGTCCACGGCAGCCCAGGCGCTGCTGGAGGTACTGCTTTCCCATACCCAGACTCCGGAGGTGACATGCGATACGTGAAACTGGCAGGTAGCGACGTGCCGGCCATTGGCCAGGGCACCTGGTACATGGGCGAGGATCCTGCTCGCAGGGCCGCCGAGGTCGCCGCGCTGCAGCAAGGCATCGAGCTGGGCATGAGCCTGATCGACACCGCCGAAATGTATGCCGAAGGCGGCGCCGAGAAAGTGGTCGGCCAGGCCATCGCCGGGCGGCGCGACCAGGTGTTCCTGGTCAGCAAGGTCTATCCGCACAACGCCAGCCAGCGTGGTGTGCCTGCAGCCTGTGAGCGCAGCCTGAAACGCCTGGGCACCGACGTCATCGACCTGTACCTGCTGCATTGGCGCGGCCAGTATCCCTTGGAAGAAACCGTCGAAGCGTTCGAGCGCTTGCGCGAACAGGGCAAGATCCGCCGCTGGGGCGTTTCCAATTTCGATGTCGACGACCTGCGCGAGTTACACAACTCTGAGTGCGCCACCAATCAAGTGCTGTACAACCCGGTGCAGCGCGGCATCGAGTTCGACCTGTTGCCGTGGAGCCAGCAGCGCGGCTTGCCGACCATGGCCTACTGCCCGTTGGCCCAGGCGGGGCGGTTGTTGCAGCATCCGGTGTTGAGCGAGATTGCCGAGCGGCATGGCGCTACGCCGGCGCAGGTCAGCCTGGCCTGGGTTACGCGCGATGACGGGATAATTGCCATTCCCAAGGCGGTGGAGCCTGAACACGTGCGGCTGAATGCAGCGGCTGGGGCGTTGACCTTGACCAGCGAGGATCTGCGGGCGATCGATCGGGCGTTTCCGGCGCCAACATGCAAACAGCATTTGGCGATGGTTTGAAGCCCGTCGCCTCAGTGAAAATCCCGGCTTCGGACATCCAGTCCCTGTAACAAGGGGCTTATGTCCTCCAGCCGCCGGGCGATCAGGTGCCTGACCCCCTTCTCCTGTTCCAGCCGCCCGCTCACCTTGAGCAGTTGCGACCCCACCAGCGCCCGCCTTTGCCGCTCGGCCAGGTCACGCCACACCACCACATTGACCATGCCGAATTCGTCTTCAAGGGTCACGAAAGTCACTCCACTGGCAGTCTGCGGCCGCTGCCGCCCCACCACCAGCCCAGCCACGGCGACCGCATCGCCGTGCTCGGCGCCCGCCAGTTCACCCGAGCTGCGGCAGCCCAAGGCGCGCAGCCGCGGGCGCAATAACGTCAGCGGATGTGGGCCGAGCGTCGTGCCCAAGGTCTGGTAGTCGGCTACCAGGTCCTCGCCGACGGTTGGCGTCGGCAAGCCCACGGCAACCTCTGGTGCTGCCTCGACATCGGCAAACAACGGCAATTGCGGCTGCACGGCTGCAACCTGCCAGCGTGCCTGATGGCGGTCGCTGGCAAGAGCACGTAAAGCGCCAGCATCGGCCAACCGGGCCTGGGCCCTGCTGTCGAGCCCCGCGCGCAGGCACAGGTCTTCGACATCGCGCCACGGCCTGTCCGCCCTGGCCGCTTCCAACCGCCTGGCATCGGCTTCGGCGAAACCGCGAATCTGCCGCAGCCCCAGGCGGATGGCCAAGCCCTCTTCAGCGACGGGTTCCAGTGTGCAATCCCACTGACTCTGGAACACATCCACCGGCCGCACTTCAATCCCCTGGCGCCGCGCCTCCTGCAGCAGCTGATCGGGGCTGTAGAAGCCCATGGGCCAGCTGTTGACCAAGGCACAGGTGAAGATCGCCGGTTCATGGCACTTGAGCCAGCTGCTGGCATAGCACAGCAAGGCGAAGCTGGCCGCGTGCGATTCGGGGAAGCCGTAGCTGCCAAAACCTTTGATCTGCTCGAAGATGCGCTCGGCGAAGGCCAGGTCATATCCATTGCGTAACATGCCCTGCACCAGCCGTTCGCGATGTGGTTCCAGGCCGCCGTGGCGTTTCCAGGCGGCCATGCTACGGCGCAGTTGGTCGGCCTCACCGGGGCTGTAGTCGGCGGCGACCATGGCCAGTTCCATCACCTGCTCCTGGAACAACGGCACGCCCAAGGTACGCGCGAAGACCTCCTTGAGTTTCTCCGAGGGGTAGGTCACCGGCTCCTGCTTCAAGCGCCTGCGCAGGTAAGGATGGACCATGTCGCCCTGGATCGGCCCCGGGCGCACGATGGCCACCTCGATCACCAGGTCGTAAAAGGTCGTGGGCTTGAGCCGTGGCAGCATGGCCATCTGCGCCCGTGATTCGATCTGGAACACGCCCATGGTTTCGGCGCGGCTGATCATCGCGTAGGTGGCCGGGTCTTCACTGGGGATGGTGGCCAGGGTCAGTTGCCGGCCACGGTGATGTTGCAGTAGGTCGAAACAGCGGCGCAAGGCGCTGAGCATGCCCAGGGCAAGCAAGTCGACCTTGAGCAGGCCCACCATGTCCAGGTCGTCCTTGTCCCACTGGATGACCGTGCGTTCGGCCATGGCGGCGTTTTCCACCGGCACCAGATGATCCAGTGGTTGTTCGGAAATGACAAAGCCCCCCGGGTGCTGTGACAGGTGACGCGGAAAGCCGATCAGCTCGCCAGCCAGCACCAGGATGCGCCGCACCGAAGGGCTGCCGGGATCAAAACCGGCCTCGGCCAGGCGCTGTTCATCGGGAATGCGATCACTCCAGCGCCCGCAGCACTTTGCCAGGGCATCCACCTGATCGGCAGGCAAGCCCAGCACCCGCGCCACATCACGTACTGCACCGGCAGCGTGGTAGGTATTGACCACTGCCGTGAGCGCCGCGCGATGCCGGCCATAGCGCCGGAATACATACTGGATGACCTCTTCGCGGCGATCGTGCTCGAAGTCCACGTCGATGTCCGGCGGTTCGTTGCGTTCGCGGGACAGGAAACGCTCGAACAGCAACCGATGCTCCATGGGGTCGAGTTCGGTGATGCCGAGCACGAAACACACCACCGAGTTGGCCGCAGAGCCTCGGCCTTGGCAAAGGATATGCTGGCTGCGGGCAAAGGCGACGATGTCGTGCACAGTCAGGAAGTAGCTTTCGTAGCCCAGTTCTTCGATCAGCGCGAGCTCTTTCGCCAGCACGTCCCGCACCTTGTCGCTCGGCCCCGACGGCCAGCGCTGCGGCAGGCCACGCTCGCACAGTTCGCGCAGCCAGCTGGCAGGTGTTTGGCCCTCCGGCACCAGCTCACGCGGATATTGGTAACGCAATTCGCTGAGGTCGAACTGGCAACGCTCGGCAATTTCGAGGCTTTCGGACAACAGCTCGGGCGGATAGAGCTCGGCCAGTTGCTCCCGCGTGCGCAGGTGGCGCTCACCATTGGCAAACAGGAAGCGCCCAGCTTCGGCGACGTTGCAGTGCTGGCGGATGGCGGTCATGCAATCCTGCAAGGCCCGCCGACCGCGTACGTGCATGTGCACGTCCCCGCAGGCGACGGCGCGAATGCCCAGTTGCTGCGCCAAGCCGCGCAATTGGGCCAGGCGGTTTTCGTCATCACTGCCACGGTGCAGGTGCACGCCCAGCCACAGCCGCTCGCCGAACAAGCCTTGCAGCCATTGGCCTGGTGCCGGGTCGCTGGGGTCGTCGGCGATCCACAACGCCAGCAGCCCTTGGTGGTGCTGACGCAGGTCATCGCTGAACAGCTGGTAATCGCCCTTCTCTGCTCGCCTTCGCGCACGGGTGATGAGCGCACACAGATTTTGGTAACCGGTGAGGTTTTCTACCAGCAGCACCAGCTTCGGGCCGTCCTGCAGGCGTACTTCACTGCCGACGATCAAGCGTAACTGCTGCGCCTTGGCGGCTTGCCAGGCACGTACGATGCCGGCCAAGGTGCACTCATCGGTGATCGCCAGGGCTTGATAACCTTGCTCCTGGGCACGACGAAACAACTCTTCAGCGCTGGAAGCGCCGCGCTGAAAGCTGAAATTGGACAAGCAATGCAGTTCGGCATAGGCAGGTAGGCTCATGCGAACCAGCCCTGCAGCCACAGCGGGCCGGGTTGTGCCAGATCGCGATAGGCCCAGCCTCGCAGCCCTTCACGGGTTTCGATGCGGTAATAGTCGCGGCGCACATCGCCACCGTCCCACCAGCCCGACTCGATGCGCTCGGCCTGCCCGAGCAAGGTGTGGCCGCTGGCATCCAATAACTGTGGCTGGGGCAACAACCACCCAGGCCGGCTCCCCGGCATCGCTGGCAGGCTGCCCTGAGCGCCCTGGTCGGCGAGCTGCCAGGCACATTCGGGGCGGTGGTCGGCTTCGGCGCGCAAGCCCTGGACCGCTTCGTCGCCCAGGCGCGCGCGCAAGCGTTCGCGCAACTGCTCCCAGGGCTGGGCCTGTTGGGCACGGGGGTCGAATAACGCCTGGTGCTGGGGCACGAACGGCGGCAGGTCATCGGCGACCAGTCGCAAATTACGCACCGGGGCCGGGATGCGCAGCGGCTCCAGGCGCGCGCGCGCCAGTTCGAACAGCATCGCCGGATCACGCTCGGCGGCCAACAGGCCGACCTGTAACTGTGTGTCCGGCCCTTCGGCATGCTCCAGGTGCAAGCAGAAACGCTGGACGCCACAGTCGCGCCCGGCGAGGAATGCGCCAAGGTCGTTGAGCATGCGGCGCAGCGGAAACAGCAGCGCCTGGTGTGATTCGACGTCGAAATTGAGTTCCAGACGTGTTTCGAACCGGTCCGGCGGCTGATAAAAGCCCAGCCCCAAGGTACGCACGCCGAGCAACTGGTCCAAGTGCAGCTGCACCTGAGCACTAAAGCGCCTGGCCAAGGCATCACGCGGCAGCGCCAGCACCTGACCGAGCTGATGCAGGCCCATGCGGGCAAAGGCCTCGGCGGCATCGATGGGCAGCCCTATCCGCGCGATGGACATGCGCGCCAAGGCGGCGCGGGTATCGTCGGCGCATGTCAGCGCCAGGCCATCATGACCGTTGGCCAGCATGCGCGCCGCCACCGGATTGGTGGCGAGCACGATGCGCTGGCGCAAGCCCAGCGCTTTCAACTCTTCACGCAGGCGGGCCTCGAACAGCGACCAGGGGCCGAACAGCTGCAGGCTGGAACCCACTTCCAGTAATAGGGCGCGCGGATAGTGCAGGCTGACCTGTGCGCTATAGCGATAGGCCCAGGCGGCGAGCAATTGCTGCAGCTGTTCGATACGGGCGGGATCGGCTTCGACGCAGGTGAAACCATCGGCCAAGGCACGGGCGGCGGTGAGTGTTTGCCCGGCGCGCAAGCCAAGTGCGGCCGCCTCCTGGTTGACAGCCTGCAGTACACGCCGCTGCACCGGGCCGCCGATCAGCGCCAGCGGCGTATCAGCGTCATCGCGTTCGCGCAGGATCGAGTCCAGCGCCAATTGTGGCAAGAGGATGCAAGCCCAGAGCATGCATCACCCCCGCCCAGGGCTGGCGATGGCAGACGCAGGCGGCATGCCGCCCCTGCACTTGAGCACGCGCCATTGCATGGGCCGGGTATCGATGGCAAGACGCAGCGCAGCCGGCGAAGGGTTGTGTGCAGCCTGCTGTGGCCGGCAGGCAAACGCCAGTGTTTGGCCGGTTTCGGCCGCCACCTGCAAGCGGCGCAGGGCACGATCATCAGCGCGTTCCGGCCAGCACAGCACGGCGGCGCAACTGCCAGAGCGCAAGCATTGTTCAGCGGCCCAGAGCGCGTCGGCCTGTTCGGCATCGACCTGGACCAGCCAGCGCAGATCCACGCCAGCCGATTGCCAGGCTGGCGCATAAGGAATGAAAGGCGGCGCCACCAGCACCACCCTCCCACCTTCGGCTGTCAGCCGTGCCAAGGTTGGCCATAGCAGGTGCAGCTCGCCGCAGCCTGGGCTTGCCAGCAGTAACTCGCTGAGCGCCGCCGCAGGCCAACCGCCCTCGGGCAGGCGCTGATCAAGCAGCGCATGGCCGGTGGGCTGCAACCCGCTCGGTCGCGTCTGAGCCTGCCGACCGCGCCAAACCTGGCGCTGATCCAGCAGCCGATCAAGATCGACTACCGCGCCCATCAGTCACGCCTCAACAAGCCGCAGAACACCCCTTCAATGAAGAACTCGCGCTCGGGGCCGACGTCGATCGGCGCGTAGGCCGGGTTGCGCGGCAACAGCCGGTAACCGCCAGCTTGGCGTTGCAGGCGTTTGATGGTGACCTCCCCGTCCAGGCGCGCGACCACGATCTGCCCATCTCGGGCGTCACTCTGCTGGAGGATGCCCACCAGGTCACCATCGAAGATGCCGTCATCGACCATCGAGTCGCCGCGCACCTTGAGCAGGTAGTCGGGCGTGCGGCGGAACAGGCTGGGGTCGAGCAGCAACTGCTCGTGAATGCCCAGGTCGGGGCCGATCGGCGCACCTGCCGCCACCTGGCCCAGCACGGGCACCTCGAGAATTTCCGGGCGACGCAACGGCTCGGCCAGGCGGATACCCCGCGCCTGGTTGGGCGTGACGTCGATGTAGCCGGCCTGGCACAGGGCGGTGATGTGCTTGCGCGCGACGCTGCGCGAAGCGAAGCCGAAGCGGCTGGCGATGTCGGCAAGGCTCGGTGGCTGGCCGTGATCGCTGATACGTTCACGGATGAAGTCGAGGATTGCGCGGCGTTTGGGAGTCAGATTGTCCATGGAGCACATTTGTACTCTTTTCACAGTGCGCTGAACAGCCCCCTTCGTCGTCAGCTTTGGTTATCATCCCCTGGCTTGTGTTTTTAACCAGATGGATACCTGATGCTGACTGCCCTGCTGTTCGACCTCGACGGAACCCTGACCGACACCGACACCCTGCACTTGCAGGCTTTCCGGCAGCTGCTGCGCGAGCATGACGGCCGTGAGCTGACCCAGGCGCAGTTCGATGCCCAGGTCAGTGGGCGCGCCAACGGGCCGTTGTTCGCCGACTTGTTTCCGCAGGCCAGCACGGTGGACTGCCTGGCGTTGGCCGATCGCAAGGAGGCGCTATTCCGTGAACTGGCCCCGGCGCTCGAACCCATGCCGGGCCTGTTGCGCCTGCTGGAACATGCCGAGGTGAACGGGATCGGCATGTGCGTGGTGACCAATGCACCTCGGCTCAATGCCGAGCATATGCTGTCGGCCATGGGGCTTGGCGCGCGTTTCGAGCATGTGCTTGTGGCTGAGGAATTGGCGCGGCCCAAACCGGATCCGCTGCCGTATTTGACCGGGCTTGAGTGCCTGGGCGCGGATGCCGGTCAGGCGTTGGCGTTCGAGGATTCGTTGCCCGGGGTGCAAGCTGCCAACGGTGCAGGGATCTTCACGGTGGGTATTGCCACAACCCAGACACCCGAGCGTCTCTTAGCCGCTGGGGCGAAGCTGGTGGTGAACGACTTCAATGATCCGCAGTTGTGGGCGGTGATTGACACGATGCGGGGGTGAAGCCTGGGGGTGCTCGTCTTGGGCCTTCTGGCGGCGCTCGATTTGTGCATCACTGAAACTCTTGCGCCATGCTCCCAGGCTCACACCATTCGTCGCCAGTAAAAATCAACTGTCGATCCACCCCCTCCCCACTCGACCACTACCTGAATCCCCCCAGCGCGGAGTCAGCCCCATGAACCCCAAAAATCACGAAACCGTCACACGCAGCCAATGGCTAGCCGCCCGCCATCAGCTCTGGCTGCACGAAAAAGCCTTCACCCACCAGCGCGACGAACTGGCCGCCGCCCGCCGCGCCCTGCCCTGGGTCAAGGTCGAAAAACCCTACCGCTTCCACGGCCCGGACGGCGATATGACCCTGGCCGACCTGTTCGCCGGGCGCAGCCAACTGCTGCTCTACCACTTCATGTTCGTCGAGGGCTGGAGCGAAGGCTGCCCCGGTTGCTCATTCCTCGCCGACCATTTCGACGGCGCCAACCTGCACCTGGCCCATCACGATGTATCGCTGGTCGCCGTGTCACGTGCGCCCTATGCCGAGTTCCAGGCGTTCCGTCAGCGCATGGGCTGGCGCTTCCCCTGGTTCTCGTCAAGCGGCAGCGGTTTCAATGAGGACTTCGGCGTGAGCGTGGGCAGCCAGGGTGAGCGGCAGTACAACTACGAGCCCTACACCGGCGACGAAAGTGAATTACCCGGCCTCAGCGCCTTCTACCTCGACCCGGACGGCACGGTCTACCACACCTACTCCACCTATGCCCGCGGCCTGGACATACTGGTCAACACCTACAATTTCCTCGACATCGCTCCACTGGGGCGCAACGAGGACGGCACCATGGACTGGGTGCGGCATCACGATCGCTACGAAGGGCAAACCGGGAAGCCGCACTGCTGCCATGAATGATGGGGTCAGCCCCTGACACCCAGCATGCCGCGCTCGACGATGAAGTCGATCACCGCCTGCAGACCTTCGCCTTTCTTCAGGTTGCTGAAGGTCCATGGGCGCTGCGGGCGCATGCGCTGGGTGTCGCGCTCCATCACTTCCAGGGAGGCGCCGACATAGGGCGCCAGGTCGGTCTTGTTGATCACCAGGAAGTCCGATTTGGTGATGCCGGGACCGCCCTTGCGCGGGATCTTCTCGCCTTCGGCAACGTCGATGACGTAGATGGTCAGGTCAGCCAGTTCCGGGCTGAAGGTAGCGCTGAGGTTGTCGCCACCGCTTTCGACGAAGATCACTTCGAGGTTGCCGAACTTGCGCGCCAGGCCTTCCACGGCAGCCAGGTTCATTGAGGCATCCTCGCGGATGGCGGTGTGTGGGCAGCCGCCGGTTTCGACGCCGACGATGCGCTCCGGCTCCAGGGCGCCGGCCTCGGTGAGGATGCGCTGGTCTTCCTTGGTGTAGATGTCGTTGGTGACCACGGCGATCTGGTAATGATCACGCATGGCCTTGCACAGGCATTCGAGCAGCGCGGTCTTGCCGGAGCCGACCGGGCCGCCGACACCGACGCGCAGGGGTTGCTGATAGCTTTGCATAGTGGCAGTCCTCAGGAACGGAACAAACGGGTGTATTGGGTTTCGTGACGCGATGAGGCAATGGCCAGCAGCGGCAGCCCGCCGCCGAGCTGGTCATCGGTAAGGGCCAAAGCCTGGTCGATGACCTCGGGCAACGCTGCGCTCAAGTCACGCAGCAGGGTCTGAGCCGCCTGCTGGCCGAACGGCACCAGCTTGACGCCAGCCATCACCGCGCCCTCCAGCCAGGCGAAGGCATGCCCGAGGGCGAGCTGGCGCAGCGGGATCGACCAGTGCACGGCCAGCCAGGCCATGCCGCCCAGCTGACTGAGTTCGAGGCTGGCACGCCAGGCCGGGTCCTGGCCCAGTTGCCAGCCATCGAGCAGGCGCGCCAAGGCTGCGCCACGCTGCTGCTCTTCCAGGCGCAGCTCGGCGGTTTCGCGGTTGGCCAGCAGAAAGCGGCTCCAGCGCGCGAACTCCTCGGCATCGTCGACCTGGCAGGCGTGGTACAGGCGCGCCAGGATAGGCCAGTCCAGGTAAGCGAGGGTGTCGCGCATCTGCTCGCGCTGCCAGGCGCTGAAGCCCGCGACGTCACGCACCCAGCCCGCCTCCACGGCCCACTCCAGACCCTGCGAGTAGGTGAAACCACCCACCGGCAGGCCGGGGCTGGCCAGTTGCAGGAGGCGCAACAGTGCCAGGTCGCTGTTCATCAACCGGCCAGCACCAGCGCGGCACCGGCCAGCATGCCGCCACCAAAGGCCTTTTGCAGGCCGCTGTGACGGCGCAGCAGGCAACCGAGGCCAAAGCCGACCACCAACAGAAGGCCGCTGACGGTGACGAAACCGGCGCTGAACAGCCAGAACGCGCTGGGCGTGGCTTCCACGCCGTGGGCCCAGCCATGGAACAGGGCAAACACTGGCATGGCCAGCGCCAGCAGCATCTGGCGGCTGGGCAGCAGCACGGCGGCGGCGGCCACCAGCACGGACACGGCAATCACGGTTTCCATGCCCAGCACACCGCCGAACAGATGGCCGCACACGGCACCGGCGAACATGGCTGCCAGGGTTGCCAGAGGCAGGCTCAGGTTGCGTCGGGTCAACGCCGCCAACACGCCGGTGCCCAGCAACATCAGCAGGTGGTCAAGGCCGGTCAGCGGATGCAGCAGGCCATCGTGCAACGGGTTGCTGTCGTGGCCGGGGTGCGCGAAGGCCGGTAGCGCGACCATCAGCAGAACAAGGGCAAGTGCTTTTTTCATTGTGGGCTCCAAGTGGGCAGATCAGGAATGGGCTGGCAGGCGCACGAAGGGATGATCGTGACCGTGGCTATGGCTGTGCGGAGCGCTTTGATAGGCCCCGGCTTCCGGCTCGAACGGCGCCTGCTCGGCTTCCACTGTCAGGCCCAGGCCGCGCAGCATGTCGTCGAGCACGTAGTCGTGCTGATAACGCAGCAGGCCCTGCTCTATCTGCAAGGGTACGTGCCGGTTCCCCAGGTGATAGGCCGCGCGGGCAAGCAGATGGGGGTCGCTGCAGCGAACGGTCGAGACCGCTTCCGGTGCCGCAAGCACGCGCACCACTTGGCTGCCAGCGGCGTCGGCGAGCAGCTCGCCACCGCGCAGCAAATGCCCGCGTTCGAGCATCAGGCCAGCCTCGCGTCCATCGTCGAGGGTCACCCGCAAACGGCTCTTGATGCGGCTGTCGACGTCCAGGGTAACGGTGCCGGTGACCGTGTCGGATTCAGCGATGCGGCGGGTCAGAACAATCATCTTCGCTCCTTCAGAACAGGAAATAACGCTGGGCCAGCGGCAGTTCGCGGGCCGGTTCGCACACCAGCAATTCACCGTCGGCGCGCACCTGGTAGGTCTGCGAGTCGACTTCGATCACCGGTTGCAGGGTGTTGTGGACCATGTCGGCCTTGCGTATCCGACGGCAGCCGTGGGCCACGCCGATCAGGCTCTGCAGCCCGAGCTGCTGGGCCAGGCCACGGTCCATGGCGGCCTGGGGCAAAAAGGTCATGCGCGTGGCATGGCGGGCCGCGCCGAGGGCGCCGAACATCGGCCGGTAGTGCACCGGCTGCGGGGTCGGGATCGAGCCATTGATGTCGCCCATGGGCGCGGTCACGATCATCCCGCCCTTGATCACCAGTGCCGGCTTGACCGCAAAGAATGCCGGTGACCAGAGCACCAGGTCGGCCAGCTTGCCGACTTCAACCGAACCGACTTCATGGGCGATCCCGTGGGTCAGCGCCGGGTTGAGGGTGTACTTGGCGATGTAGCGCTTGACCCGGAAGTTGTCGCTGTAGCTCGTGTCCGGCGCCAGCGGGCCACGGCGCACTTTCATCTGGTGCGCCACCTGCCAGGTGCGCAGCACCACCTCGCCAACCCGGCCCATGGCCTGCGAGTCGGACGAGGTCATGGCGAACGCGCCCATGTCGTGGAGGATGTCCTCGGCGGCGATGGTTTCACGGCGGATGCGCGACTCGGCAAAGGCCACGTCCTCGGCGATGCTCGGGTCCAGGTGGTGGCAGACCATGAGCATGTCGAGGTGTTCGTCGACGGTGTTGACCGTGTACGGCAGGGTCGGGTTGGTCGAGGATGGCAGCACATTGGCCTGCCCCGCCGCGCGGATGATGTCCGGGGCATGGCCGCCGCCGGCACCTTCGGTGTGGAAGGTGTGGATGGTGCGGTCACCGATGGCGGCCAGGGTGTCCTCGATGCAGCCGGACTCGTTGAGGGTGTCGGTGTGGATCGCCACCTGGATGTCCATCTCCTCGGCCACCCCCAGGCAACAGTCGATGGCAGCCGGCGTCGAGCCCCAGTCCTCGTGCAGCTTCAGGCCCACCGCACCGGCGGCGATCTGCTCGCGCAGCGCCTCGGGTTGCGAGGCATTGCCCTTGCCCAGCAAGCCTATGTTGATCGGCAGGCAGTCGGCGGCCTGGAGCATGCGCGCCAGGTACCAAGGGCCGGGTGTGCAGGTGGTCGCATTGGTGCCGGTAGCCGGCCCGGTACCACCGCCGATGAATGTGGTGACGCCACTGGTCAGCGCCTCTTCCACCTGCTGCGGGCAGATGAAATGGATGTGCGAGTCGATGCCGCCCGCCGTGACGATCTTGCCTTCGGCCGCGATCACTTCAGTGCCCGGGCCGACGGGTACGGTGACGCCTGGCTGCACGTCGGGGTTGCCGGCCTTGCCGATCGCGGCGATACGCCCGTGCTTGACGCCGATGTCGGCCTTGACGATGCCCCAGTGGTCGATGATCAGGGCGTTGGTCAGGACCAGGTCCATGGCCTCGGCCGCGAGCATCTGGCCTTGCCCCATGCCGTCACGGATCACCTTGCCGCCGCCGAACTTGACCTCTTCACCATAAATGGTGAAGTCCTTCTCCACCTCCACCCACAGTGCGGTGTCGGCCAGGCGCACCCGGTCGCCGACGGTGGGGCCGAACATGTCGGCATACGCGCGGCGCGAAATACGGCTCATGACCTGCCCTCCAGCGCGCCCATCACCTTGCCCTGGAAGCCGTAGACCTCGCGCTTGCCGGCATAGGCCACCAGGTGCACGGTGCGGGACTGGCCTGGTTCGAAACGCACGGCAGTGCCGGCCGGGATGTCGAGGCGAAAGCCGCGACTCGGTTCGCGGTCGAACACCAGCGCGTCGTTGACCTCGTAAAAGTGGTAATGCGAGCCGACCTGCACCGGGCGGTCGCCATGGTTGGCAACGCTGACGCTGACCGTTTCGCGGCCGACGTTGAGCTCGATGTCGCCGGCGGCGGTCTGGATTTCACCTGGAATCATGCTGGGCTCCTCAGCCAGGTCAGACGATGGGGTCATGCACGGTCACCAGCTTGGTGCCATCGGGGAACGTGGCCTCGACCTGCACGTCATGGAGCATCTCGGCGACACCGTCCATGACCTGCTCGCGGCCAATCACTTCGCGGCCCAGGCTCATCAGCTCGGCCACGGTGCGGCCATCGCGGGCACCTTCGAGCACCGCAGCGCTGATCAGCGCCACCGCCTCCGGGTAGTTGAGCCTCAGGCCACGGGCCAAGCGCCGTTCCGCCAGCAACGCGGCGGTGAACAGCAGCAGTTTGTCTTTTTCTCTTGGGGTCAGCTCCATGGCGCTCTCTCAGGTGGCCCAGATGCGCGGCGGGCATGCTGGCAGGCCGAGGACAGCCGGCCGCAGCAGGTGCCAGAGGCGCTGCAGGGTGTGTTGCAGATGTTGGTTGTCGTGGTCGAGCAGGCGGATCACCAGCAGCGAACCGAGCAGGGTTGCGCCTGCAGGGGTGTCGAGTTCATCGAGCAGGCTGCGGACCTGTTCCAGTACGGACGGGTCTGCCGGTGACGCGCAAAAGGTCGCGAGCAGCGGGTGACCGCCGAGCTTGTCGAGTTCACCGCCGGTGATGCGCAAGCGTTCGTGCAGGCCGGGGTCATCGGACAGCTCGATGCACAAGCGGCTATCCAGACAGCCCTGATCGAAGCGCTCCCCCATCACCGGCCTACCCAGGCACAGTGTTTCCCAGGCCAGCAAACGGGCGCCGGGTTCGAGGGTGAAGCGACTGTCGAGGCTGGCACGGGCGCCGGAGAAGAAAATGCTGTCCTGCGGCAGCCACTCCAGCGTGCTGCCTGCTTGCAGGTGAAAACGTTGGGTCAGCCATGCGGTGGGGCCGATGCTGCGGTAGAACTTGCTGGCGCCTGGCATGGTGAGCAGCGCATGGCTGCCGGGTTCCAGACGGATATCCAGCTCCAGGCGGTCACCGGCGACGATCCCTCCAGGCGGGTGCAGCACATAAACGTGGCATGGCGCGCCCTCCGGATAGAACGGCCGTTGCACCAAAAGCGGGCCGAAATGGCGGCGCGCACCAAGGCGGGTCACGCCATTGCGCTCGACGAAGCGCAACTGCAGGTGGGCGCTCCAGCCCTCATCTTCTTCAGATTTTTCGAGGCGCTCTGCCAGCAACATCCTATAGCCCCTGATATCCGTGGCCCGCAGCCGTTAGGAGGATCAGGTCCGCGCGCTGATGTGCGGCAGGCCTGACCACTCGATCAAATTCAATTGGCTGGGATATAGCAGGTTGCGGGCCAACTACGCAGGTGAAGGCACATGAAATCTGTAGTGCGACAGCTCTGGCATAGGGCATACAGGCGCGCATCGCACAATGCGAGGGCGCTACTTGGCCCTGATTCGGTGCTGCGCTAAAGTCTGCTCTCCACACTCGGCCAAGGAATTGCCATGTCTCTCGCCCCCGCCATCCCGGTCTTACGGATCTTCTGCGTCGACAAGGCCAAAGAGTTTTATCTGGATTTCATGGGTTTTCAGCTGGACTGGGAGCACCGCTTCAGCCCGGATCTGCCGCTCTATATGCAGATTCACCGCGACGGGCTGATCTTGCACTTGAGCGAGCACCACGGCGACGCCTGCCCAGGCTCGACTGTGTTTGCGCGCACTGAAGAACTGCTGGCGCTGGAGCGTGAGCTGCAGGACAAACAGTACGGCTACGCCCGCCCACAGGCTGCGCGCGTTGACTGGGGCCTGGAGATGCTGATTCGCGACCCGTTTGGCAACCTGTTGCGCTTCTGCCAGCAGATCGACGATGAGAACGCCAATTCGTGACTGGCCGTTCCCGATCCGCGACGGATGTATTAAGGTGGCGAGGTGCGCATATAACAGCAGCCCGAGCGATCGGGCACTTGCAAGACAATCGAGGGTGTCATGAGTAACGAAAGCATTAATTGGGACAAGCTGGGTTTCGACTACATCAAGACCGACAAGCGTTACCTGTCCGTATGGCGCAATGGTGAGTGGGACAAAGGCACCCTGACTGAAGACAACGTGCTGCACATCAGTGAAGGCTCCACGGCCCTACACTATGGCCAGCAGTGCTTCGAAGGCCTCAAGGCCTACCGTTGCAAAGACGGCTCGATCAACCTGTTCCGCCCTGACCAGAACGCCGCCCGCATGCAGCGCAGCTGCGCGCGCCTGCTGATGCCGCACGTGCCGACCGATGTGTTCATCGAGGCCTGCAAGCAAGTGGTCAAGGCCAACGAAAAGTTTGTTCCGCCACACGGCAAGGGCGCCCTGTACCTGCGTCCGTTCGTGATCGGCACCGGCGACAACATCGGCGTGCGCACCGCCCCGGAGTTCATCTTCTCGGTCTTCGCCATCCCGGTTGGCTCGTACTTCAAAGGTGGCATGAAGCCGCACAACTTCCAGATTTCCAGCTTCGACCGTGCCGCCCCGCAAGGCACCGGCGCGGCCAAGGTCGGCGGCAACTACGCGGCCAGCCTGCAGCCGGGCGCTGAAGCCAAGAAGGCCAACTTCGCCGATGCCATCTACCTCGATCCGCTGACCCACACCAAAATCGAGGAGGTCGGTTCGGCCAACTTCTTCGGCATCACCGCCAACAACGAATTCGTCACCCCGAAATCGGCTTCGGTGCTGCCTGGCATCACCCGCCTGTCGCTGATGGAACTGGCACAATCGCGCCTGGGCCTGACCGTGGTCGAAGGTGACGTGGAAATCAGCAAGCTCGACCGCTTCCTCGAAGCCGGCGCCTGCGGCACCGCAGCGGTAATCACCCCGATTGGTGGCATCGAGTACAACGGCAAACTGCATGTGTTCCACGACCTGGAAAAAGTCGGCCCGGTGACCCAGAAGCTCTACAACGAGCTGACCGGCATCCAGAGCGGCGACGTCGAAGCGCCGGCCGGCTGGATCGTCAAGGTCGCCTGAGCTGCTGCATCACGCTGAATCACGGGGCATGCCAGTCGCTGGCATGCCCCGTTTTGTTTTGCTGCTGCCTAGATGAATTTTTCTTAAATCGCCGTTTGGCTATTCTTTGGCACAATCAAGTCTCCACTAGACGCCCAGGAACCAGCATGCCACGCGTACTGACCATCGAAGACGACGCCGTCACCGGCCAGGAAATCGTCGCCGAACTCTCCAGCCACGGCCTGGATGTGGATTGGGCCGACAACGGCCGTGAGGGCTTGGCAAAGGCCATCGCCGGCGGTTACGACCTGATCACCCTGGACCGCATGCTGCCCGAGGTCGATGGCCTGACCATCGTCACCACCCTGCGCAACCTGAAGATCGCCACGCCCATCTTGATGATCAGCGCCCTGTCCGACGTCGACGAGCGCGTGCGCGGCCTGCGCGCCGGGGGTGACGACTACCTGACCAAGCCGTTCGCCTCCGACGAAATGGCCGCGCGGGTGGAAGTGTTGCTGCGCCGCAACAGCGTGCCGATGACCCAGACCCGCCTGCAGGTCGCCGACCTGCAGCTTGACCTGATCAGCCATGAGGCTCGCCGCGGCGAGCAGACGCTCAATCTGCTGCCCACCGAATACAAGCTGCTGGAATACCTGATGCGCCACAGCGGCCAGGTGATCACGCGGATGATGATTTTCGAAGAAGTCTGGGGCTACCACTTCGACCCCGGCACCAACCTGATCGATGTGCACATCGGCCGTCTGCGCAAGAAAATCGATTCCCCCGGGCAGTCGCCGCTGATCCGTACCGTACGGGGCTCGGGCTATGCCATTGCTGAACCCGTCTAAGGGCTGGAGTTCCTCGACCAGCCGCCTGCTGGCGCTGTACAGCTTCCTGTTCGTGGCCTGGAGCAGCATCCTCATGGGGGTGCTGTATTTCGAGGTGTCCAGCTACCTGAACAAGCTGACCCGCCATTCCATGCTGCAGCGCCAGCACCTGTTCGCGCACATGAGTGGCAAGCAGCTGGACGACGCCCTGATCGCCAGCCAGGCGTTCGAAGAGCGCGCCTTTGATGCCTACGGCTTGTTCGACGCCCAGCTCAACCCGATCGGCGGGCGGATCCGTACCATTCCGCCGGAGCTTGGCATGGATGGCAAAGTGCATGAGCTCAAGCGCTGCCTGGACGCCGATGACCCGCACATGCCGCGTGACAGCTGCGACGCGGTGGCGATCAAGGTGCAGGACGGCCGCTGGCTGGTGCTGTTCCGCGATAACGGCTCGTTGTTCGTGGTCACGCGCATCATCCTGGATGCGTTGCTGTGGGGCATCTCCCTGACCCTGATCCCCGGGTTTGCCGGCTGGTACCTGCTGCGGCGCAGGCCCCTGAAGCGCATCCGCGCGATCCAGGCCCAGGCCGAGCTGATCGTCGCCGGTGACCTGACCCACCGCCTGCCGCTGTCGGCACGGCGCGACGAACTGGACATGCTGGCCGCCATCGTCAACGCCATGCTCGACCGCATCGAACGGCTGATGCATGAGGTCAAGGGCGTGTGCGACAACATTGCCCATGACCTGCGCACGCCACTGACGCGCCTGCGCGCGCAGCTGTACCGCATTCGCCAGCAGAGCGCGGTGGATTCGCCGCAGGCCGAGGCGCTGGACCAGGCCATCGGCGAAACCGATACCCTGATGGCGCGTTTTCGCGGTTTGCTGCGCATCAGCGAACTGGAAGATCGCCAGCGCCGGGCCGGCTTCGTGCAACTGGACCCACAGGGTTTGCTGGTGGAGCTGCACGACTTCTACCTGCCGCTGGCCGAAGATGGCGGCATTCGCCTTAACCTGCACCAACCTGCCCAGTTGCCAGCGCTGCATGGGGACCGTGAGTTGCTGTTCGAGGCGCTGGCCAACCTGATGGGTAATGCCATCAAGTTCACGCCTGAAGGGGGTCAGGTGGTGGTTAGCGCGACACAGGACGATGCTGGCGTGCATATCGCCATCGAGGACAGTGGGCCGGGGATTCCCGAGGAAGAAAGGACTGCGGTGTTGAAGCGGTTCTATCGCAGCGAGGAAGGCCACCGCCACTCAGGCTTCGGGCTAGGGTTGTCGATCGTCGCGGCGATCGTCGACCTGCATGGCTTTGGGCTGGAGATTGGCGAAAGCGAATTGGGTGGGGCGAAGCTGGTGTTGCACTGTAAATAAAAGCTGGGGCCGCGTTGCGGCCCCAGTTACACCGATCAGTCAGCCAAGCGCCAGGTAGTCCCGCCCTTGCCGTCTTCCAGCACCACGCCCATGGCGGTGATCTGGTCACGGATACGATCGGACTCTGCCCAGTTCTTGTCGGCCCGCGCCTGCAGGCGCGCCTGGATCAAGGCTTCGACCTCAGCCGCATCGACCTTGCCCTCGGCCCCTGCACGCAGGAAGTCATCGGCCTCCAGTTGCAGCACACCCAGCACATCACCGAGTTCACGCAGACGACCGGCCAGGCCAGCAGCAGCCTCCAGATCGCTGTCGCGCAGGCGGTTGATTTCGCGCACCAGGTCGAACAGCACGGCGCAGGCTTCCGGGGTACCGAAGTCGTCGTTCATCGCAACGCTGAAGCGCTCGACGAATTCCTCACCCCCCTTGGCCGCCACGCGCGGCAGGCCGCGCAGAGCGTGATAGAAGCGCTCCAGAGCGCCCTTGGCATCGCGCAGGCTGTCTTCGGAGTAGTTGATCGCGCTGCGGTAGTGGCTGGCCACCAGCAAGTAGCGCACCACTTCTGGGTGATACACGTCGAGCACATCACGGATGGTGAAGAAGTTGTTCAACGACTTGGACATCTTCTCGCCATTGATACGGATCATGCCGCAGTGCATCCAGGCGTTGGCGTACTGCTTGCCGGTGGCCGCTTCGCTCTGGGCGATCTCGTTCTCGTGGTGCGGGAACTCCAGGTCGCTGCCGCCACCGTGGATGTCGAAGCTTTCGCCCAGGCAGCAGGTGGACATCACTGAGCATTCGATGTGCCAGCCCGGACGGCCCGGGCCCCACGGCGAATCCCAGTGCGGCTCGCCCGGCTTGACGCCTTTCCACAGGACGAAGTCCAGCGGGTCCTGCTTGGCTTCATCGACTTCGATGCGAGCCCCGATACGCAGGTCTTCGATCTTCTTGCGCGACAGCTTGCCGTAGCCGACGAACTTGCCCACGCGGTAGTACACGTCGCCGTTGCCCGGCGCGTAGGCGTAGCCCTTGTCGATCAGGGTCTGGATCATCGCGTGCATGCCGGGGATATGGTCGGTGGCACGCGGCTCCAGGTCCGGCTTGAGGATGTTCAGGCGGCGCTCGTCCTCGTGCATCGCGTCGATCATGCGGGCGGTCAGCGCGTCGAAGGTTTCGCCGTTCTGGTTGGCCCGATTGATGATCTTGTCATCGATGTCGGTGATGTTGCGCACATAGGTCAGCTCGTAACCGCTCTTGCGCAGCCAGCGGGTGACCAGATCGAAGGCCACCATGCTGCGGCCGTGGCCCAGGTGGCAGTAGTCGTACACGGTCATGCCGCAGACGTACATACGCACCTTGTTGCCATCGAGCGGCTTGAAGACTTCCTTGGTTTTGCTCAGCGTGTTGTAGATGGTAAGCACGGCGGTTCCTTAGCTGCCCCAGGAGTCACGCAGAGTGACGGTGCGGTTGAACACCGGGCGGCCCGGCTGGCTGTCCTTGAGGTCGGCGCAGAAGTAGCCTTCGCGCTCGAACTGGAAGCGATCCTCAGGCTGTGCCTGGCCCAGCGACGGCTCGGCGCGGCAACCGGTGAGCACTTGCAGCGAGTCCGGGTTGATGTTGTCGAGGAAGCTGGCGCCCTCCTCGGCTTTTTCCGGGTTCGGCGAGCGGAACAGACGGTCGTACAGGCGCACTTCGCATTCAACGCTGGCGTCAGCCGGCACCCAGTGGATCACGCCCTTGACCTTGCGGCCTTCAGGGTTCTTGCCCAGGGTGTCCGGGTCGTACGAGCAGCGCAGCTCGACGATGTTGCCGTCGGCATCCTTGATCGCTTCGTCGGCGCGGATCACGTAGCTGCCACGCAGGCGCACTTCACCGGCCGGCTCCAGGCGCTTGTAGCCCTTCGGCGGCTCTTCCATGAAGTCATCGCGGTCGATGTACAGCTCGCGGGCGAACGGCAGCACGCGCACGCCCATGTCTTCCTTCGGGTGGCGCGGCAGTTCGAGCTGCTCGACCTGG
This sequence comes from Pseudomonas sp. NPDC090233, assembly GCF_044772285.1. Taxonomy (NCBI): domain Bacteria; kingdom Pseudomonadati; phylum Pseudomonadota; class Gammaproteobacteria; order Pseudomonadales; family Pseudomonadaceae; genus Pseudomonas; species Pseudomonas sp. NPDC090233. Next base: position 327,409 of record NZ_JBIVYQ010000002.1, read on the forward strand.
CCTTCCGGGTAGTTGGTGATCACCACCTTCAGCGGACGCAGCACGCACATGGCGCGCGGTGCGGTACGGTCGAGGTCGTCACGGATGCTGAATTCGAGCATCGACATGTCGACCACGCCGTCGGAACGGTTGGTGCCGACCATTTCGCAGAAGTTGCGGATCGAGGCCGGAGTGTAGCCGCGGCGGCGGAAGCCCGACAGGGTCGACATGCGCGGGTCGTCCCAGGCAGTCACGTGCTTTTCGTCCACCAGCTGCTTGAGCTTGCGCTTGGAGGTGATGGTGTAGTTCAGGTTCAGGCGGCTGAACTCGTACTGGCGCGGGTGCGCCGGCACCGGCAGGTTGTCGAGGAACCAGTCGTACAGCGGACGGTGGCCTTCGAACTCGAGGGTGCAGATCGAGTGGGTAATGCCTTCGATGGCATCGGACTGACCGTGGGTGAAGTCGTAGTTGGGGTAGATGCACCACTTGTCACCGGTCTGGTGGTGGTGAGCGTGGCGGATGCGGTACAGGATCGGGTCGCGCAGGTTCATGTTCGGCGACGCCATGTCGATCTTGGCGCGCAGCACGCGCTCGCCATCCTTGAACTCGCCGGCCTTCATGCGCGCGAACAGGTCGAGGTTTTCTTCGACGCTGCGCTCGCGGAACGGGCTGTTCTTGCCAGCCTCGGTCAGGCTGCCACGGTATTCCTTGGCCTGATCAGGGGTCAGGTCGCAGACATAGGCCTTGCCACGCTTGATCAGTTCAACGGCCCAGTCGTGCAGCTGGTCGAAGTAGTTGGAGGCGTAACGCACGTCGCCGGCCCAGTCGAAGCCCAGCCATTTGACGTCGCTCTGGATGGCGTCGATGTATTCCTGGTCTTCCTTGGCCGGGTTGGTGTCGTCGAAGCGCAGGTGGCAGACGCCGCCGAATTCCTTGGCCAGGCCGAAGTTGACGCAGATCGACTTGGCATGGCCGATGTGCAGGTAGCCGTTGGGCTCCGGCGGGAAACGAGTGACGATGCTGGTGTGCTTGCCCGAGTCCAGGTCGGCCTGGATGATCGGCCGCAGGAAGTTCGCAGGGACGGCGGGGGCGCCTTTGGCAGCGGCGTTGGGCGCGTTGTCGGCAGTGGGCTTGCTCATAGGATCCTTGAATGCACGTGTCCGGCCTGGGTAGGCCGATTGAATCAAAGGGCCTATCATAGCCGAAGCAGTCAAGCTGCTGACAGCCGCGCCCGGACAAACTGCCGTGATTTATCGCAGCTTTTTGCCGCAGCCTGGCAAAATGGCCCGTGCGCGCCATGTGTCGCGATCGCCCGATCCTGCGTCAGGTGAACTACCGGCGCACTGCGCACCCTAATTCCCAAATGCCCTGAAAGAGCGAATTTCAGCATGTCCAAAGTCAAACTGACCACCAACCACGGCGACATCGTCATCCAACTGAACGCTGAAAAGGCCCCGATCACCGTGGCCAACTTCATCGAATACGTTAACGCTGGCCACTACAGCAACACCGTGTTCCACCGTGTGATCAAAGGCTTCATGATCCAGGGCGGCGGTTTCGAGCCAGGCATGAACGAGAAGCGTGACAAGCGTGCCAGCATCCAGAACGAAGCCGACAACGGCCTGAAGAACACCAAGTACAGCATCGCCATGGCCCGCACCATGGAGCCGCACTCCGCCTCGGCGCAGTTCTTCATCAACGCCTCCGACAACGACTTCCTCAACCACAGCGGCAAGAATGTCCAGGGCTGGGGCTACGCAGTGTTCGGCGAAGTGACCGAAGGCCGTGAAGTGGTCGACGCCATCGAGAAGGTCGCCACCGGTTCCAAGGCTGGCCACCAGGACGTGCCGAAAGACGACGTGATCATCGAGAAAGCCGAGATCATTGAGTGATACTGCTGATCTCTGATCTGCACCTGCAAGAAGAACGCCCGGACATTACCCGGGCGTTTCTTGATCTGCTTGACGGTCGCGCGCGCCACGCCAAGGCGTTGTACATCCTTGGCGACTTCTTCGAAGCGTGGATCGGCGACGACGCCATGACGCCGTTCCAGCAGTCGATCTGCCAGGCCTTGCGCCAGCTGAGCGACAGCGGCACGGCGGTCTATCTGATGCATGGCAACCGTGATTTTCTGATCGGCCAGGACTTCTGCAAGGCCGCCGGCTGCACGCTGCTGGCCGACCCAAGCGTGATCAGCCTGGGCGGTGAGCAGGTTATGCTGATGCACGGTGACACCCTGTGCACCCGCGACCTGGCCTACATGAAAATGCGCCGCTACCTGCGCAACCCGCTGACGTTGTGGATTCTGCGGCACCTGCCGCTGTCCACACGGCACAAGCTTGCGCGCAAGCTGCGCAGTGAAAGCCGCTCGCAAACACGCATGAAGGCGACCGACATCGTCGACGTCACGCCAGAGGAAGTACCAAAGGTGATGGCGGCGCACGGCGTGAAGACGCTGGTGCATGGCCACACGCACCGCCCTGCGATTCACAAGCTGGTGGTGAACGGCGAGCCTGCCCGGCGCATCGTGCTGGGGGATTGGGACCGTCGTGGCTGGACCCTGCAGGTGGATGCCCAGGGGTTTGCCTTGGAGCCGTTCGAGTTTTCCTGAACGCCAGGCAGCGTTTTTCAGCGGCCTCTTCGCGGGTCAAGCCCGCTCCCACAGGTTCTCCACTGCTCTCAGGCATTGTGGGGAAATTGTGGGAGCGGGCTTGCCCCGCGAAGAGGCCGGCACAGGCTTAAGTTTATTTCTGGCTCACCACCACCCCTTTATCCCGCTCGCTGATCACATACTGCCGGTACTCCGGATCAGCCTTGATCTGCGCCTCGGTGAACGGGATCGGCGCCAACTGCTTGGCCGAGAACGCCTTGGTCTGGTCGCTCGCGTGCGCAGATGCGGCTTCGCTGGACTGTGAGAACGCCAACAACCCGCGTGCCTGTGGCCCCTGATCAGTGAAGCTGACCAACTGCAGGTAACTGGTACCGCTGACCACCAGGCGCTTGCCTGGCCCGTGCGGCACGCTGAAGATCGCGTTATACACCCCCAGCCCCTGCGGACCGCCCGGCACTGGCGTGCCATCGGCCGACTGTTGGATCTGCCCCCATCGGCTACCCTCGTCAACACCCGCCTCGGCTACCTGCTGCAGCGAGGCCAGTGCCGCTTCACGCAGCAATTTGCGCACTGCAGCCTGTTCGACCGCCAGGCCTCGCGGTGTGTGTTGCGGGTCCGCCGGGTCGAACGCTACACGCCAGCTTTCCGGATGCTTGGCCAGTGCCTCGACGATATTCTGGAAATGCACCAGGCCGATACCACTGTTCAGGTCAGCCTTGCCATTCCAACTGACCAGGCTTGCGCACAGCTGCTGCAAGTCGGCCTCGGCCCCTTTGCACCATTGCCGCAGGTCAGGGAGCACCAGGCTGGCCAGGTAGACTTCATCATCAAGCACCATGTTCTGCAGATCCTGCACGCCGATCTTGGCACTGCCCTGCAAGCGTTCCAGGGCAAAGCGGCCGCGCATCCCCAGCGGCTGGTCGCTACGGCTGATCAGCGGCGAGAAACCTGTCAACGGCTGGGCTGGGTTGGTCATCCAGGCCGGGTCGTTGGAGCTTTGCACGAAGTCGTTGCGCTCAAGGCTTGGCAACAGATGCGCCGGGAAGATACCGGGCTGCGCCGCCTGCGCATCGACCTTCCACTGGCAAGCGCTGCGTGAACCGTCCAGCACCACCAGCGGCCCTTGCATCGCTGGGTTGCTGCATTGGCTCAACAGCTGCTGGTCCACGTAAGGCACCACCGACTGGTTCATGTACAGCGCCTGGCCGGCGGCGTCGACGGCCAGGGTATTCACCCAGGGAATGCCTTGCAGCTGCTCGACCGACCCCTTCAGCGCATCCAAGCTATCGGCTCGATTGATGCGATACCACTGCTGCAACACCCGGGTGTTTTCCAGGTTGGCGTCGCGCAGGCTGTAGGCCGCCTTGCTATCCCAGTCCAGACGCCCGGGCCACTGCACTACCGGCCCGAATTTCGAACTGTATACCTGGCGTTCCACTTTGCTCAAGGTGCCATCGGCAGCCTTGACCGTGACGCTCACAGCCTCACGGGCCAGCGGCAATGACTCGCCATCGAGCAGGTAACGAGTCGGGTCCTTGGGATCCAGTTGCAAACGGTAGAGCGTGAAGTGCTTGGAAGTGTCGACGGTGTGGGTCCAGGCCAGGTGACGGTTGAAACCAATATTCACCACGGGCAGGCCGGGCAATGCGGCGCCCATCACATCCAGCTGACCGGGGATGGTCAGTTGCATCTGATAAAAACGCATCCCACCCATCCACGGGAAATGCGGGTTGGCCAGCAGCAGGCCACGGCCATTGGCCGAACGTTCAGCGCCCACCGCAACGGCGTTGCTGCCGCGCTCCGAGGCGAAACGCTGCTGCTGGGCCAGCGCCGCGCCAAAAGCGGGCGCCCCATGCTGGCTGGCCAGTTGCGGCGGCTGCGCTGCCGCCACCGCTTCGGCAAACTGGCCCAAGCCACCCTCTGCCAACAGGCGACGGGTCAGTTTGACCAGGTCCAGGCTGGTGATCGGGCGCAGCCAGTCACCCTCCCCGCATTCAGCCGGCAGCCCTTGGCTACGGCGCTCAGCCAGCGCGCGGTTGAAGCCACTGGCATAGCCCTCCAGCAGATCGCGGACTTGAGTGGGCTGGGCCTGAAGGAAACTGCTCACTGCCGTCGGCGTGTTGAACCAGGTGAAAAACAGATCGCTGGCGAGGTTATCGCGCTGCTCCAGGGTTTTGCCTTGCGCGCCAAAGAAGCGCGAGCGCTCACCATTGACGGTCAGCACTTCATTTGCCAGCAGGCACAGGTTGTCCTGGCCATAGGCATAGCCAATACCGTAGCCCAGGCCACGCTCATCCTTGGCGACGATATGCGGCACACCGAAGCTGGTGCGGCGTATCTGCGCACTGGCATCGGTGCTGGTTTCCCGCGCCTGCACGGCAATGCTGGAGGCAACCAGCACAGCCGCCAGGCCTGCGCAGGTCAGGGGACGCGAAATTGAGAGCACGGGCATTCCTCGGATCCAGGGGTATTCCCGATCAGACGAATGGCTAGATGAAAATTTTACGCAAGACGCGCGGCAGAATCGTCTTCATGGAACGGCGAAGAATCTTTTTTCGCATAAAAGCTGCAGATTTTTCGTTCTCATTCGTCCTAGTAAGTGAGGCACCCATATTTCGGGATAGTCCACGAAAAGGAGCATTCACATGTATAACCCGCAACCCTCATTGCAGACCGGGCACCCCCCGGCCAAGGCGGCCAATGGACAGGACGCCTGCGGGGAAGAGCGTGTAGGCAACGAGCAGATCCGCGAGCTTCTGCGCACCTACGGCCTGCGCACCAGCCTGATCCGCCTGAAAGTGATCGATGCCCTGCACAATGCCAACCGCGCTGGCCGCAGCATTGGCGTTCGCGGTGTGCATGCGCAACTCGAACAACTGGACATCCCGCTGTCGTTTCTCAGCGTCCGCGAAGTGCTCAAACGGCTGTGCGCAGAGGGCGTGATCAACCTTGGCAGTGACAAATGCTACAGCCTGAACCCGCAAGCTCGAGCTGTGCTGGACCAACCCGTGGCACGCTGAGCGCAGGGCCGACCATTGCTGGTCGGCCGTCGCAGGTCAGGGTTTGACCTTGCGCCGCAGAATCCCGTTGATCACGACCACGACCACGGCAATGGCGATAGCCAGCAGCTGGAAGGTCTGCTCACTGATCGTGCCCTGTTTCTGCAGATGGGAAAGGCCCAACATGAGGCCCAGTACTACCAGGATGATCAGGAGTGAATATTTAAGGCGCTGCACGTGTGTCATCTGAATTTCCTTGCAACATCGGGGCAATCGGCTCGCAACGAGCCGCGGCAATGATACAACGCCCATGACATTCGACGCTGTATTTACTTCCGCACTGAATGCACAGGCGTTCGTTTACAGCGGATGACATCCCCCATGCCTGCCCTCCCTCTGCACCTTTCGCTGGTTAGCGAGGGTGTAGGTACCCAGTGAAGTTCCGAAAGAGAGCCGTTGCAGTAAATCATGGCTTGCAGGCTACCGCTGGGGCGACGTCCTACATCCTGGTCAATTTATGCCTGCAAGTCCTGCCCACCAAGACTACAAGCATCAGCCCAATTGTCACCTAGCGAGAGCCTCTGCCGCTCACTGACAATTCAGCCATGCCAACGACAGCCCGCCGCTGGCCATCGCCGACCCGCTTTCACGGATCTTCATGACATCGCGCTGCATTTTGCGCGAGGGAGCCTCATATGGAATTGCCCGATCTTACAGCCATCGACATCAGCCAATTGCCGCACTCGCTGCAGGCATTGATCGAATGCATCGGTATTGACAACGCCTATCAGCTGACCTGCGCCTACGGTGGCAGGCCAAAGTACATCCCCAAACATCGCGAACGTACCAAGCTTGCCGACATCCTCCCCAGCGATGCACTGGATGCACTGATCAAGCGTTTTGCCGGAGTGGCCCTGGAAATTCCCAAAGCGGACCATTTCCTGCGGCAACTGCGCAATCTGCAAATCCAGAAGGAGAGCGCCGACGGCTTGTCGCGCAGCCTCCTGGCTGACAAGTACGGCCTGAGCCTGCGTCAGATTGGCAACATTCGCCGCCAGGAACCCTACGTTCGCTGACCACCAGCGAGTTCATCAAGGCCGTTTTGTACTGCTGACGGCCTTCAGAAATCGCGCTTGTAAAAGATATCCAGTGAACTCGCCAGCCCGCTGGCCGCCTCCAAATACACCTTCTTGCTCAATTTGTAGCGCAGTGCAATGGTGTTGGCCGGCTCGAATACCCCGACCCCATAACGCAAGCTGAGCTTCTCGGTGAGGTTGCCACTGGCTACCACGCTGGTGGTGTTGCCGGAGCCTTCGGTGTCCAGCTGGAAGTCTTCGATACCCAGTCCCGACGCCAGGCTGCCGGTAATTCCGGCACTGCCCGCCAGCCCCAGGCCAAGAGCCGCTTCGGCCAGCATGTTGTTGTCTTCACCGGAAGTGCCCAACGGGCGCCCCAACACCAGGTAGGACAATGCCTGCTCCTGGCTCATGGCCGGCTCCGAGAATACCTTGGTGGTGGGTTGCTCGGCGCTACCGCTCAGACGAATACCAGCGATCACATCATCGACCTGGCGGATGGCTTCGATATCCAGGTAGGGCTGGTCGATGGGCCCGGCAAACAGCAGGCGTGCGCGGCGAATGGTCAGGCGCTGGCCATAGGCACGGTAGCGACCATCGGCCAGGCTCAGCTCGCCACGGGTATCCATGTTGTCGCCGATGTGCACATGGCCGAGCAGGTTGGCCGTCAGGCCAAAGCCACTGAACGACAGCTTGTCCTGCCCCACCTCTACATCGATGTCCATGGCCATCGCCATGGGTGGCTTGCCCTCTTCGGTCTGATGACCAACGATGACGGTATCGTCCGACACCTTGACGGTCGATGGCGGCAGCTCGCGCACAGTGATCTTGCCCTTGGGCACACGCACCTTGCCGGTAACCGCCAGTTTGTCGTCAACCAGGCGCAAGGTCAGGTCGGGTGTCACGTCGAGGGTTGCGTAAGGCTCCACGGTGACCGGCAGCTGCTGGCCCTGCAGGCGCAGGTCCATGCCCAGCGCCTGGCCCCAGGTCAGGTGCCCGGCCAACTGGCCACGGCCCGCCTCACCGCTGCGCCAGTTGCCATTGATCTGCACCTGTTCGCCAGCTATCAGCGCTTGCAGCGAGAGGTCCTGCACACTCATCGGCAACTCGGCGCCACTGACTTCGCCACCGCTGAGCATCAGGTTGCCGTTGACCTGCGGAGTCAGCAAGGTCCCCGACAACCGACCACTGCCATTCAATTGCCCGGTCAGCCGCTCGACCATTGGCACGAACGGTCGCGCAACCGACAGGTCGAGGCCAGTCAATCGGAAATCCCCTGACAGCGGTTTGTCCTTGCCCAATGGGTCGATGCGGGCATCGACGCTCAGCTCACCCAGGCGTTCGCCGCGGAAATTCAAACGGGTATCGATACGGCGCGGTGCGAGGGTGCTGTCCAGGCGCAGGGCTTGATACGGAAAGTCGACCCAACGCCCGTTATCGCGAACCCGCAGCGTGCCGCCACTGGCATCGACGCTGAAGGTACCCTTGGGGCCGCTCGCCGGAATATCCAGATTGACGTCGGCATTGAGCAGGCCGCGCCAAGCAAAATCCTTCGGAAGCCACTGCGCCAGGCTGTCCAACGGGAACTGCTTGAGGTGGTAGCGCAAACGCGGCTCCGGAGCCAGGCGCTGGTCCTCGCCGCATAGGCTGGCCTGGCCAGAGCGCCAACAGTGCGCACCGAAGTCCAACTGACCGCTGGCCAGGCGCTGCAGGCGCGCCGGCGCTTGCAGTTGCCAATCCTGGCCGCCCGCCTGGATTCTGCCGCTGGCCAGGCGGCCGCGCCAGTCGCCTTTGCTCAACTGGCCATCGAGGCCTAGGTCGAGCTTCAATTGCGGGCCATCGAGGCCAAGGGTCAAGGCCTGCTGACGGATATCGCCCTTGCCATTGGCCTGCAAGGTGCCCAATACCGTTTCGCCCACCCGGATACCATTGGCCTTGAGGTCGATCACGCCGCGCTGGGCACTGTCCAGGCGCGCATCCAGATCAAGACGTTGAATGCGGTTTTCTTCCTGAGCCAGTCGCTGGCCCTGCAAGCTCAGGGTGCCTTGGGGAGCGTTCAGCGTACCGCCAACATCCAGCCGTCCTTTGGCCTGGCCTTGCAGCCCTGGCCACAATTGCCCGAGCCGTGGCAGGTCGAGGTCGATACGCCCGGCCAGTCGCTGCTGCAAGCTGCCACTGCCGTTGATACGGTTGTCACCCAGCTGCACGGCAAGGGCGCCGAGGGTCCAGTTCTGCCCTGCTCCTTCGGCCTCGACCTTGAGTACTGCCGGCTGGCCCCGTAGGCGGCCCTTGAGGTCAAGTTGCGCATCGAGGGTCAGCTGTTCGCCTTTCATTTCCCCTTTGCTGCGTAACGGGCCGGCCAAGGTACCGGGCAGCTCAGCGAGCCAATAGGCTGGGTCGAGTGCCGACAACTGCAGGTCGACATCCCAGACCAGGGCATCGGCGAAGCGCACGGCGACGCTGCCGGCAGCCTTGCCTTGACCTGCGGTGAGAGATAACTGGGGCAAGCGCACCTGGCCCAAGTCACCCTCGAACGGGCTGGCCAGGGTGAACGCCCCGGCGGGGCCATCGAGGTCACCGTTGAAAGTACCCTGGTAGTTACCATCGCGGTATTGCACCTGGGCATTGAAGCGTTTGAGCGTAACCTCTGGGGGCGTCTCCAGGGGGTACAGGCGCAGCCAAGGGAAATCCTGCCAATCGAGCTTGGCATCCGCTACCAGCCCCTTTTGCCAGTCAGCGCTGGCTTGCAGCTTAACCCGCTGGGTATCGCTGGCTGTCAGGTCCAGGGCATCCAGTTTCGCCCCCTTGGCATCGACCTTACCCGTCAGAACCAGGGCAATCGGTGCGTTTTCAGCTGGCAGGTTGGCGCTGCCGGACAGCTGATAGCCCTTGAGCAAGTCGCCCTGGGCATCGAGCTTGAGCTGATTGAGCTGCAGTGTGTCGGGCAGCGATCCGGCCGCTTTGAAGGCATCGGAGCGAATCTGCAGCTTGGCCGGTAGATGCTCGGCCAAGGCCTGTAATTGGCCAGTCAGACGCGCATTGAGGTAGCCGCTGCTGGTCGCATCGAGCGCCAGGGTTTTCTGCAATTCACCCTTGGCGGTCAGCGCCAATTGCCAGGCCTGGCCTTCCACGGCAGGCAATTGCACCTGCCCCTGGAGCTGCACCGGCCAGTCACCCTCTGGCTGAACGTCGCCTTGTACATCCAGATGCAGGTCATCGCGTTGCAATTGCAGGCTGTCGATCCGCAACCCGCTGGCCGTCCAGTGCGCTGCCAGGTGCAGGTCGCCAAGCAGGTCGCTGCCATCCAGGCGCAATTGGCCAACCTTGACTTCACCCAGCTCGATGGCCACCGGCAGACGCAAAACCGGCAGCTGCAACGGACCGTCGTCGGCAGGTTGGTCGCTCGGCGCAAAGGCCATATCGATACGTTGGGCATGCAATTGATTGATACACAGCTTGGCACGCAGCAAGCATGCGGGCGACCAGTTCAGCAACGGTGACTGCACCTCCACGCGGTTGCCACCGTCCATCCAGCTCAAGCGACTGGCCTGCCAACTGCCTGCCAGACGCCCCTGGAAATCGTCGACCTGCAGGCCCGGCACGCGCCCCAGCACCCAGCGGCTCCCGCCTTCAGTGCCAAGTAACATGCCCAGGGCCAGCACCACCAGCAGCACACTGCCGAGCACGCCCAGCAGGATGAATTTGAACACACGCATCACAGCTCAGGCCCCATGGAAAAGTGCAGGCGGATCCCACCGTCGTCATCGAGGGCCTTGGCCAGGTCCAGGCGCAACGGCCCAACCGGAGAAACCCAACGCACACCGAAGCCCACCCCGGTCTTGAGGCTGGGCAGTTCCAAGTTATTGAATGAGTTGCCCTGGTCGACGAAGGTCGCCACGCGCCATTTTTCGGTCAACGAATACTGGTACTCGACACTGCCGGCCACCAGGTAGCGGCCACCGATGCGGTCGCCGTCGCTATTCTTCGGCGACAGCGTCTGGTAGTCGTAACCGCGCACGCTCTGGTCGCCACCGGCAAAGAAGCGCAGCGATGGCGGGATGTTGTTCTTGTAGCCATTGGTGGCACTGCCACCGAACTGCACACGGCCTAGCAAGCGGTGGTTGTGGCCGAGTGTGGTCAGGCCCTTGAGCAAGACATTGCCATGCAAGAGGTTGGTGTCGGAAACCAAGCCCTCCTTGGCTACCTGGGTATCGAACTGCAGGCGATAGCCATTGTGCGGGTCGATGCGATTGTCGCTGCGCAGATAGGAGAAGCTCACACCCGGCATCAGCAGGTTGCTCAGGCCCGAGTCGTCGCCCAGGCGATACTCTTCACGCTGGTATTTGAGCGAGATCACCCGCTGCCAGCCGCTGGGCAGCTTGCTGTGCCACTCGGGGCCGACGGTCAGCAGCTTGCTGAGCGTGTCGGTGCCGGCAATTTCTTCATTCTGATAGCCGCCGGCGAAGCGCAACTTGTCGGTCAGCGGCGGATCAAGCGGCACGTCGTACCACAGGCCAACGTTCTGCCGGGGCGCCGAAAGCTCGGTTTCCCAACCATAGCTATGGCCCTGGGGATTGACCCAGTGCCGTGTCCAGTTGGCCTTGCCGCGCGGGCCGACGTCGGTCGAGAAGCCCAGGCCCAGCCCCATGGTCCGCGGCTTGCGGGTGTCGAGGCGGACGTCCACAGGGATTTGTTCCGCCACTGCGGCCGTGGGCGCGGCATCCACCCGCACACCCTCGAAGTAGCCGCTCGATTGCAGGTCGTTGTTCAGCTCGGCAACCAGTTCGGAGTCGTAAGGGGTGCCTGGCTTGAAGGACACCATGCGTTGCAGCAAATCCTCATCCAACGGCGTGTCACCGCTGAACCTGACCGCACCCAGGCGATAGCGCGGGCCGCTCTGGTAGACCAGTTCGATATCGGCCACCCCAGCCTGCGGATCGACCGCCAGGCGTTGACGACTGAAGCGCCCACTGAAAAAGCCGTAGCGCGAAGCCTGGTTCTGGATCAGCCGTTTGGCGTCCTCATACAGCCCATGATTGAGCTGTTCGCCAGCACGCAACGCCTTGCTATCGGGCACACGAAATGCCTTCATCTCGCTGGCTGGCCCTTCAATGCGCACAGTCACGTTGCGCAAGCGCACAGGCTCACCCGGTTCGATGTGGATGATCAGCTTGGCGTGTTGGTCGGCCTTGGCGGGCGGCTTGACCTCGGTGTCTATCTGCGCCTGATAGTAGCCAAGTGCCTGCGCCGCTTTGCGCGCCTGCTCCTGCGCCCCGCGACTGAAGCGCAGCAGCGCCTCTTCGTCGCGGTCGCCAAGGGTACCGATATAGCCTTCGACATTGGCCTTGAGCGCCTTGTTGGCCGGTTTTACCTGCACCAGCAACTCGCTCTGGCCCCATGCTGCGAAACTGGCGGCCCAGATAACCAGGCCCCAGGTTAGTCTTCCTGAATACGTCATGCGGCGCATGCTACCAGAGCCGGGCGCTCAAGGGAGCGGCCTGTCAGGCAATTGAAGACAAGGATGATACTGGGTTGGGATGAAAGAACACTCTTTCTCGGATTGGGCCTACCGCTACTTCGCCTATCTCCTCATAGCCCTGGCGCTCGTAAAAGGCCAGGTAGTGCTCATTGCCCGAATCAAGCACCACGCCTTGAGTGTTAGGATCCTCGGCGCACCAGTCGTGCACAGCCTGTAACAATTGTTCGCCGTAGTGCTGGCCGCGAAACTGTGGGTGCACGCCCAGTAACGGCAGCATGTGAACCTGCTCAGTCGGCAGGCAACTGATGAGCGCTGCCTGATAATCCATGTAACGACGGGTACAGCGCTGGCCAGTGCCGAGCAGCATACGCAGGCGCCACGCCCAGCTGTCTGCCACGCCCAACCTGCGCTGTGGCGGCACGATCAGCGCCAGCGCAATCAGCCGGTCATCCAGCAGCAGGCCGATTGCCGGCAATTGCAGGTAGAAGTGTTGACGAACCCACTCGCGCACCATGACCCGCAAGCGTCGTTCATAACCAGGGCGCTGGGCCTCGAAGATATAGGCGAAGGTCGGCTCGTGACGGTAGGCGTTGTACAGCAGCGAACGCGCTTCACGGCTGTAGCCGTCATCGAGCGTGCAGATGCGGGCCTGGGCGACAGTGGCTTCGGGCATTGCGGGAAGTCCTCCTGGAATGGGCATACAGTGCCTTGGAGGTGCCCTACAGCGCTTCGTTCACCTCTACGTGCACGTTAGCAGTGCCCCTACGAAGCTGCCACGCTGGTGATGACGGCCGATGTCGGCTAGCATCCGGCCTTTTACCAGGATTGTCTTTCCATGAAGATCGTCTGTTTCAACATCAACGGGCTGCGGGCTCGCCCGCACCAGCTGGCGGCGCTGATCGAAAAGCACCAGCCGGACGTGATCGGCCTGCAGGAAACCAAGGTCAGCGACGATCAGTTCCCGTTGGCCGACGTGCAAGCCCTGGGTTACCACGTGCACTACCATGGTCAGAAAGGCCACTACGGCGTTGCCCTGCTCTCTCGCCAGGCTCCGTTGAGCCTGTTCAAAGGCTTTGCCACCGATGAGGAGGAGGCCCAACGCCGATTCATCTGGGGTACGTTCGCCGATGCCGACGGCACGCCGATCACAATCATGAATGGCTACTTCCCTCAAGGCGAAAGCCGCGACCACCCCACCAAGTTCCCGGCCAAGCAGCGCTTCTACAGCGACCTGCAGGCGCTGCTTGAGGGCCAGTTCAAGAATGACCAACCGCTGCTGGTAATGGGCGACATGAACATCTCGCCCCAGGACTGCGACATCGGCATCGGCCCGGACAACGCCAAGCGCTGGCTGAAAACCGGCAAGTGCAGCTTCTTGCCTGAAGAACGCGAGTGGATGGAACGGTTGAAGGGTTGGGGCCTGGTGGACAGCTTCCGCCACCTGCATCCGGAAGTGGCCGACCGCTTCAGCTGGTTCGACTACCGCAGCCGCGGGTTTGAGGATGAGCCCAAGCGTGGCCTGCGCATCGACCTGATCATGGCTTCGCAGCACCTGGTGCCACGTATCAAGGCGGCGGGGGTGGATTATGACCTGCGCGCAATGGAGAAGCCTTCGGACCATGCGCCGATCTGGCTGGAGTTGAGCTGACCCTGCGGCCTCTTCACCTACCCTGTGGGAGCACCGGCTTCGCCGGTGTTCGCGGCAGAAGCCGCTCCCACAGGGCCGCTAAAGCCCCAACCGCAAAGCCTCCCCCACCCCTGCCCCACGCACATCGTCCGCTGCACTCACCAAGGCGAAATTGTACGCCCCGTGCGACCAGTACCGCGCCTCCAGCTGCCCATCGACCCGCTGCCCTTGCGGCATGCGCTCGTAACGTTCGCCCGGCGAACGCAGGAACAGGCTGATGCGCTGGCCATTGCGGTCCTGGAACACCAACAAAGCCGCCGGCCCCTGTTCGTTGCTCAGCAACCGCGCACCCACTGGCTGGAACCCGTAACCGGTTAGATCAGGCAACTGGCCCACACGGTTGAAGTGCCGGCCAAGCCAGTCGCGCAACTGCGTCGGGTCACTGGCCTGGATATCCAGCGCCTCACTGCCGGCAAACAACCGGTGCGCCTGAACGGCATCGGCCATTGGCAACACACTGCCCGCCAACGTCACCTGCCGCGCTTGCCAGCCACCCAGCCCGCCAACGCCCAAGGCCAGCAACAGCATCGCTGCGGATGCCAAACGCCGTTGGCGGCGTTGGCGCAGGCGCCGCTGCACCTGACCCAGGTCCAGTTGCACAGCACCCGGCCGTTCGCCAAAACCTGCCAGCGCTGCCCGCAGGCGCCGCGCATCGTTACGCCAGGCTTCGATACGCGCTGCCTCATGCGGGTTGGCCGCCAGCCACACCTGCACCTCGGCGCGGCGCGTGGGTTCAAGCCGGTCGTCGACGTAGGCGTGAAGCTCGTCTTCGCTGGGTATCAGGCGTGTCATTTCAGTCTCCGCAAGGCCGGGGGCTGGGGGTTGCTCTCGGTCAGTTCACGCAGGGCGGCACGGGCGCGGGACAAGCGCGACATCACCGTGCCGATGGGGATTTGCAATGCCTCGGCCGCCTCCTTGTAGCTCAGCCCCTCGACACTCACCAGCAGCAGCAGGGCGCGCTGTTCGGTCGATAAGCGGGCGAAGGCTTCAAGGTCGGCCTGGGCCAGGACGATGTTTTCGATGTTGCCCCCGACCGCGTCATCTTCACGTTGGTCACGGCCAAACCACGACAACCAGCGCGCATGCAGGCGCTCGCGGCGCTTGCCGTCGAGAAACAGCCGGTAAAGGATGGTGAACAGCCAGGCGCGCAGCGCATCGGTGTCGCGCTGCTGACTGCTGCGGCTCAGGGCGCGCTCGACGGTGCCCTGCACCAGGTCGTCGGCACTGCCTGGCTCGCGGGTCAGCCACAGGGCAAAGCGGCGCAGCCGCTGCAGCAGCTCGCGCCACTGCTGTTCGTCCAGGTCGTGCATGGCAAGGTACCGGCCTTCGGGTTACTCAGTGTATGGGGCAGACGCCCGGCAAGAAAATCTATTCCCGCCGATGGAATAAGTTTTTCCCTGCGCCGTCGTACCGGCATCTTCACTGAACCGGACGCACACCATGAACTCACCCTTGCACGGGCCGGCCAAGGCCCTGCGCCTGGCCGGTATCGGCGCCGTGATGCTGGCCCTGGGCGCAGGCTTTGCCTATGCAGCCGGCTGGATCGGCAAGCCGCAACTGACCCCGCAACGCATCATCGACACCTTCGAGGCCCAGGCCGGCCACTACCCGGGCTACCGTAAGAACCACGCCAAGGGCTTGTGCGTCAGCGGCTACTTTCAGCCCAGCGGCCAGGCCGCCAAGCTGTCGACGGCGCGTGCGTTCAGCCAGGACCACGTGCCTGTCATCGGCCGTTTCGCCATCGGCGGCGCCAATCCGTTCGCACCCGACACCGGCATACCGGTGCGCAGCCTGGCCCTTCAACTGAGCACCGACGACGGCCAGGTCTGGCGCACCGGCATGAACAACCCACCGGTGCTGGCGGTGAGCACACCGCAAGGCTTCTACGACCAGGTACTGGCCGGCGCGCCGGACCCGGCTACCGGCAAACCGGACCCGGCCAAGCAACAGGCATTCTTCGCTGCCCACCCGGAAAGCGCGGCGTTCCGCCAATGGGCCGCGAACTACAAACCCAGCGACAGCTTCGCCAGCACGCAATACCACAGCATCAACGCCTTCCGCTTGATCGATGCCAGCGGCGCCGCCCAGCCGGTGCGCTGGCAGCTTGAGCCGCAGACGCCTTTCGCGGCGTTGCCCGGCCAGGTAGAGGACAAACAGTTCCTGCAACATGACCTGCAGCAGCGCCTGGCCCAAGGCCCGCTGCGCTGGACCCTGCGCCTGGTCCTGGCCAACCCCGGCGATGCTCAGGACGACCCGGCCAGCCCCTGGCCCGCCGACCGGCGCAGCGTCGATGCCGGCACCCTGGTCATCGAACAGGTCGATGCTCCTGAACAAGGCGCCTGCCGGGATCTGAACTTCGACCCGCTGATTCTGCCAACCGGCATCCAACCGTCCAACGACCCGATCCTTGCCGCCCGCTCGGCCGCCTATTCGGAGTCCTTCAACCGCCGCAGCCGCGAATCCCTCGGCGCAGGAGCCCACCCATGAAGCCTGAAGCTTTCCACCCGCTGGCTCGCCTGCTGCACTGGCTGATGGCGATACTGATCCTGACCATGCTGTTCATTGGCGTGAGCATGGTCGGCGACCTGTCGCTGCGCCACCCTCTGCTGGTGGAGTTGCACAAGGCAACCGGCCTGGCATTGCTGATCCTGGTGATCGTGCGTATCGGCCTGCGCCTGACGCTGCCCCACCCGCCCCTGCCACAGGATCTGCCCGCCCTGCAGCGCATCGCTGCCGGCGCCTCGCACCTGCTGCTTTATGGTTTGATGCTGGCCATGCCACTGCTGGGCTGGGCGATGCTGTCGGCTGGCGGTTATCCACGCCCGCTGCAACTGCCGGCGATCGCCCCGCACGACCTGCAGCTGTACGCGGTATTGCGCCAGGCACATGGCTGGGCCGGCTACCTGTTGTTCGCCACGGTACTGGTGCACCTGGGCGCCGCGCTGATGCATGCACTGGTGCGCCGAGATGGAGTGTTGCGTAGCATGTGGCCTGGCCCCTTGCGTCGCAGTGAGTAAAGACAGGCAATGCAGGGCAGGCTCGACAAACGATAAATATTCTCATTAAGCTGAGCCGCTGCTGCTCACCTGCCCTGGACTGCCCAATGAATGCCGCAAAGGACCCTGCCACCCTGACGCCCGCCAGCACGCTGGACTTACGCCCGCTGCTGCTGGCCAACATGACCTGCACCATGTCGATGATGGCCTTCGTCGCCCTGATCGGGCCCATCGCCCGCCTGCTTGGCATGGCCACCTGGCAAGCCGGCGCGGCGGTGACCGTGGCCGGCGTGGTCTGGGTACTGCTCGCCCGCCCCTGGGGCCGTGCCGCCGACCGCCTGGGTCGGCGGCGCATTCTGTTGCTGGGCAGCGCCGGCTTCACCCTGGCTTACTGGCTGCTGTGTCTGTTCGTCGAAGGCGCACTGCGCTGGTTGCCCGGGGCAACGCTGGCATTTGTCGGGCTGATGATCGCGCGCGGCTGCATCGGGGCCTTCTATGCAGCCATTCCGGTGGGCTGCAATGCGCTGATCGCCGACCATGTCGCGCCACAACAGCGGGCGCGGGCCATGGCGTCGCTGGGCGCGGCGAATGCCGTCGGGCTGGTACTTGGCCCGGCGCTCGCCGCGCTACTGGCCCGGCACAGCCTGAGCCTGCCGTTCCATGTGATGTCGCTGCTGCCCGCCTGCGCGTTCCTGGTGCTGCTGTTCAAACTCAAGCCGCAACCGCTGGCCATCAGCCATTCACCCAGCCCGGTACGGTTGAGCGACCCGCGCTTGCGCCGGCCGCTGCTGGTGGCCTTCAGCGCGATGCTCAGCGTGACCGTGTCGCAGATCATCGTCGGATTCTTCGCCCTCGACCGCCTGCAGCTCGGGCCGGCCGAGGCGGCCCAGGCCGCTGGCGTCGCCCTGACTACGGTGGGCGTGGCGCTGATTTTGTCGCAGGTGATCCTGCGCCAACTGGAGTGGCCACCGCTGAAAATGA
Source organism: Pseudomonas sp. NPDC090233 (assembly GCF_044772285.1). Taxonomy (NCBI): domain Bacteria; kingdom Pseudomonadati; phylum Pseudomonadota; class Gammaproteobacteria; order Pseudomonadales; family Pseudomonadaceae; genus Pseudomonas; species Pseudomonas sp. NPDC090233. The sequence goes on from NZ_JBIVYQ010000002.1 coordinate 345,217, forward strand.
TCCGCGTTGGGGCGAGCGTCTCAGCACTGGGCTTCGCTGCGGGCTCGCTGGCCACCAGCGCGCCCTGGCTGTGGGGTTGCTATTTTGTCGCTGCTGCGGGCATGGGCTTCGTATTCCCATCGTTCTCGGCATTGGCGGCCAATGCCATGCAAGCGTCCGAGCAAGGCGCTACCGCCGGCTCGATCGGCGCCGCGCAGGGCATGGGCGCGGTGATCGGCCCGCTGGCCGGTACGCTGGTCTACGCCCTTGACCCGCGGCTACCGTTCCTGGCGGTGGCAGTGCTGTTGCTGCTGGTCGGGCTGTGGCCGATGCCCCGCGAACAACGCGCCTGACAAGCACTGCGCGCAAGCCTGCAGAGTGTGTTTTAATGCGTCGCTCATTATTTTTAACACCTCTGATTACAAGGCGGCTATGGACACAGGGACACGACTCAAACTGGTGCGTGAACGCAACAGCCTTTCCCAGCGGGAACTGGCCCGTCGCAGCGGGCTGACCAACTCGACGATCTCGCAGATCGAACAGAACCGCGTCAGCCCTTCGGTCAGCTCCCTGAAAAAACTGCTCGAAGGGATTCCGATGACCCTGGCGGAGTTCTTCAGCTTCGACGAGCCGGTACGGGAAGAGCGCTTCGTGTTTCGTGCCAGCGAGCAGCCGGACCTGGGCCGCAATGGCCTGCGCATGCTGCTGGTCGGCGCCAGCGTCGAAGCCCGGCAGATGCGCATGCTGCGTGAACTGTACGCACCGGGCGCCGACTCGGGCGAGCCGATCGTGCATGCCGAAGGCGAGGAGTGCGGGCTGGTCACGCGCGGCACCGTGGAGCTGTGGGTCGATGGCCAGGTCAGCATCCTCAACTCTGGCGATGGTTACTACATCCCCACGACCCTGCCGCACAGCTTCAAGAACATTGGCCAGGATGAGGCAGAAATCATCAGCGCCAACACCCCGGCCAACTTCTGATCCCGTTGTGAACCTGGCGGCCTCTTCGTGGTAGCCCGCGAAGAGGCCGTCGTGTTTATTGCTTCAACGCCTCTTCGACGAAATCCAGGCGGTCCTGACCGAAGTACATCTGCCCGTCGACAAAGCAGGTAGGCGCGCCAAATACCCCACGTTCCACGGCGTCCTCGGTCACCTGCTTTAGCCTCGCCTTCACTTCGGCGTCAGTCGACAATGCATGAAATTCAGCCGGATCGAAGCCCGCCTCCTCCAGCACCTGCTCCAGTACCTCGATATCCGCGAAGTTACGGCGCTGCGCCCACATCCCGTCAAACAACGCCGCCAGCAAGGCCTCGAAACGTTCCGGCGAGCGCAGCTGAATGCCGATCACGCCCCGCATCAAGGCCAGGGTATTGAGCGGGAAGCCTGGCGGTAACCCGAACGGCACGCCATAGCGCGCAGCAAAGCGACCCAGGTCGGTGAACATGTAACGGCCCTTGGCCGGGATCATCGCGGGCGACGCATTGCCCGTGGCCTGAAAGACTCCGCCGAGCAACATCGGCCGGTAATGCAGCGTTGCGTCATGGCGGGCGCAGAGCGCGGGCAATTGGGTCCAGGCCAAATAGCTGGCGGGGCTCCCCAGATCGAAAAAGAACTCCACGGTCTTGCTCATGCAGCACACTCCTTTGATGAGTCGGGGCTTACCAACGCTCCATCCACGGGCGCAGGTCCAGTTCGAAGGTCCAGGCATCGCGTGGCTGTGCGTGCAGGAACCAGTAGCTGTCGGCGATGTGCGCGGGGTCGAGAATGCCGTCCTGATCCTTGAGCGCATAGCGCTCAGGGAAACTGTCGCGGATGAAGGCGGTGTCGATGGCACCATCCACCACCACATGAGCAACGTGGATATTGCGCGGCCCCAACTCCCGCGCCATGCTCTGCGCCAAGGCACGCAGGCCGTGCTTGGCCCCGGCGAAGGCGGCAAAGCCAGCCGCCCCTCGTGTGCCGGCGGTGGCGCCGGTGAACAAAATAGTGCCGCGCTCACGGACCACCATGCGCCGCGCTACCGCCTGTGCGGTGAGGAAGCCGGCAAAGCACGCCATTTCCCAGATCTTGAAGTACTTGCGCGGGGTTTCTTCGAGAATGCTGCACGGTACATTCGCGCCGATATTGAAGACAAAGGCTTCAATGGGGCCGATATCACGCTCGATGGTTTCGACCAGTTGCGCGACCTCGTCTTCTTTGCGCGCATCCGAACCGAAGCCGTGGGCTTGCCCGCCTGCAGCGCGGATCTCATCCACCAGCGGCTGCAGTTTCTCGGCCTGACGGCGGGTGACGCAGACGATATACCCCTCACGGGCAAAGCGCTTGGCGATTTCGCCGCCGGTGGCATCCCCCGCACCAATCACCAGCACCACTTTTTGTTGTTCTGTCATGCGCGCCTCCATTGATGAATGATCGTTTAGTAAACGAACGCTATGTTATGATCACCGCCATCGTCAAGCCAGCGTTCAGAGGTTTCCGGTGCGCTACTCCACCGATCACAAGCAACAGACTCGCGACAAGCTGCTGGCCAGCAGCGGCGCACTGGCCAAGCGCGGGGGGTTTGCCAGCACCGGCGTCGCTGGGCTGATGAAAGCCATCGGCCTGACCGGCGGTGCGTTCTACAACCACTTCCCGTCCAAGGACGACCTGTTTACCGAAGTGGTCCGTCAGGAGCTCTGCAACAGCCCGCTGGCCCGCCTGGCCAACCAGGGCGCCAGCCGCGAGCGCCTGGCGCGCTGCCTGCAGCAGTATCTGAGCCTGGCGCACCTGCACAATGCCGAGGGCGGCTGCCCACTGCCGCCCCTGGGCGTGGAGATCGCCCGGGCCGAACGGCCAGTGCGCGAAGAAGTCGAGCACTGGCTGGTGGAGCTGCACACGGCCTGGAGCCGGACATTGGAAGACGAGGCGCTGGCCTGGGTATTGATCAGCCAATGCGTCGGGGCGCTGGTGGTCGGGCGCATGCTGGCCACTGAGGCGGTTCAGACGCAGGTGCTGGACGCCAGCCGCAGCTTCGTCGACAGGGCGCTGAATGAGAGCCGCTAGCCTGCTGTGTGCCCTGCTCCTGAGTTCCGCAGCCCACGCCGAGCAAGCTTGCCCGCCTGGGCAATACCAGGTCTGCCTGATGGGCTGTTTCTGTGCGCCCATCGACCCCGGCCAGGCAGGTCAGGTGCTCAAGGACGTCGAAGTCATGGCCTCCAGCAGCCTGGCCTTCGCCCTGCGCCAGGCCCGTGACGAGGCAACGGCCAGCGGCAGCCAATCGATCCCGCTGCATATCCGTGCCCAACTCGAACCCTGGTATGACTTTGCCGTGCTCGATGCTGCGCGCTATCGGGTGGGTGACGAACAGCAGATCAGCGCCGCCAACGCCATGCTGCAAAACCCGGATGTGAATGCGGTGACCTTGATCGACACGATCATCTTCCGGCATGCCGGCGATGCCGAGGACAATGTGGCGCTGTGGGCGCACGAGCTCAAGCATGTGCAGCAGTATCAGGAATTGGGGGTGGAGGAATTCGCCCGGCGCTATACGCGTAATTACGAGGAACTGGAGGGGCCGGCTTACAAAATCGAAGCCGAGGTGAGCAAGGCATTGCGCCAGCGTAGTTCCGGGCAGGCTCGATAGTCTGTACCGGCCCGCTAAGGGGCCGGTATCAGTGACACAGGTTACTCAGGTAGACGCCGGGGAAACCTTGCCCTCCTCCTCGCGGCTGGCATACCGCTGCGCCAACACCGCGCACACCATCAACTGAATCTGATGGAACAGCATCAGCGGCAAGATCATCGCCCCGATTCCACTCCCTACGAACAGCACCTGCGCCATCGGCACGCCGGTCGCCAGGCTCTTCTTGGAGCCGGCAAACAGGATGGTGATGCGGTCTTCAAGATTGAAGCCGAACGCTTTGCCCAGCAGGCGCGTACCGAACAGCACCACCGCCAGCAGAATGCCGCAGACGGCGAACAATCCCGCCAGATGCTGTGGCGATACCGTGTGCCACAAGCCCGTGACCACCGCCTCGCTGAACGCGGTGTAGACCACCAGCAGGATCGAGCCCTGGTCCACCACTTTGAGCCAGCGCGCATTGCGCTTGACCCAGGCACCGATCCAGCGCCGCGCGATCTGCCCGGCGACGAAGGGCACCAGCAACTGCAGGGTGATCTTCAGCACCGCATCCAGACCCGAGCCAGTATCGCCACTGGCACCCAGCAACATCATCACCAGCAGCGGGGTCAGGAAGATACCGATCAGGCTGGAGGCCGCCGCGCTGCAGATGGCCGCCGGCACGTTGCCACGCGCCAACGAAGTGAACGCAATGGCTGATTGCACGGTGGCCGGCAAGGCGCACAGATACAGCACACCAAGATACAACTCATTGCCCACCAGCGGCACGAACAGCGGCTTGAACGCCAGGCCCAGCAGCGGGAACAGCACGAAGGTGCAGGAGAACACCAGCAGGTGCAGGCGCCAATGCCCGGCTCCGGCGATAATCGCCTCACGCGATAGCTTGGCACCGTGCAGGAAGAACAACAGGCCGATGGCAAGGTTGGTCAGCCAGCCGAAATACACCGCGCCGTCGCCCGAGCAGGGCAGCACGGTGGCGATCAGCACGACCCCGAGCAAGGCCAAGGTGAAGTTGTCGAACAACATGCGCAAATACTTCATGAACATTTCCATCTTGTCGTTGTGCAGGGGCAGACGATAAGGTCTGAGGTTTTTTCCTGCTAACGCCGGAACCCCCACCGGTGTCGCCCAACGGACACATACCCGAAAAGGAACCTTGCATGCCCCTCGTTCGCCTCGCGTCGCTCACCGCCGCCACGGCTTTGGCGTTGAGTACGACTTTTGTACACGCGGCTGACCCACTGCAGCGGCGAGTCGACGAAGTCATCCGCCCACTGATGCAGGATCAGGGAATCGCTGGCATGGCCGTAGCGTTGTATGCCAATGGCCAGGCGCACTATTTCAACTATGGCGTGGCCAGCAAGGCCGATAATCAACCCGTCAGCGCAAATACGCTGTTCGAGATCGGTTCGCTGAGCAAGACCTATACCGCCACCCTCGCCGCTTTGGCCAGCGCCGAAGGCAAGCTTGACCTCTACGCCCCAGCCCAGCGCTACCAACCCGCTCTGGCTGGCACGCCGCTAGGCAAAGCCAGCGTGCTCGAGTTGGGTGCTTACAGCGCCGACTGCCTGCCTTTGCAGTTCCCCGATACAGTGAAAACCGACGAGCAGGCGTTGGACTTTTTCCGCAACTGGCAGCCCAAGAGTGAACACGGCACCCAGCGTTGCTACTCGAACCCGAGCCTGGGGCTGTTCGGCGATCTGGCCGCACGCGCACAGCAGAAGCCATTCGCCGAGTTGATGACCCAAGGCCTATTGCCGCAAATGGGCCTGAAGCACACCTATCTGGAGGTTCCCGCCGATGCGCAAGGCCTCTACGCACAAGGTTACGATGCCCAGGATCGCCCGGTACGGGTCAGCCCAGGCCCCTATGCAGACCAGGCCTACGGCATCAAGACCAGCTCCAGTGACCTGCTGCGCTACGTGCGCCTGCACATGCAGCCGGACGAACTGCCACCCGCCCTGAGAAAGGCGGCTGCCCTCACCCAGGCCGGTTATTTCCAGGTCGGGGCGATGACCCAAGGCTTGGGCTGGGAACGCTACCCCTACCCTGTCGCACTCGACACCCTGGTCGATGGCAACAGCCCCCGGCTTATCCGCGAGCCACAGGCCACGCAGCGCCTCGCCCCCGCCCTGCCAGCGCTTCGCGCAGCCTGGTACAACAAGACCGGCTCCACCAATGGTTTTGGGGCCTATGCCGTGTTCATCCCCGCCGCAGGCAAGGCTATTGTCCTACTCGCCAATCGCAATTATCCCAACGAAGAACGCGTGCGCGCAGCCTACCGAATCCTGTCGAGCATAGACCGCTGACAGGCCCTTATAGGGGATTGTCGGACAATATGTAGTGACTAAAAATATTCACTACAAAACCATTGACGCCGCCAATTGCCCTTGGGCATGATGAGGCCGTCTCCCCGATCGGGAGCGGTGGCAAGGGTGTTCCAGGCGGCTTGCGCGGTAACGCAGGCCGCCCGTGGAGAGGGAACTGTCCAAAAGGCAGGTGTAAGAAAGCCCCTGTTGCGATGCTGCTGTAGCAGCCTTGGTAGTGCGCTACATGCTGTGGCGCCAACTGTGAAAATCACCAACAAAAAATGGGTAATGGGGGCTTTATGATGAACTTGAACAACAATCCGACCATCGACCAACTGGCCCAACTGTTCGCCGCGCGCAAAGACAGCCTCGACGACCACCTGCTGTGGGTCAACCAGACCGGCGAAGTGCGCCTCGACCGCCTGCCGCCGAATACGGTCGAAGATGAATTTGAAGCGCACCTGCCCAGCATGCGCGCCCGCTTCAAGGTCTACCGCCGTGGCCAGGGCTACGTCGGCAAGAAGGCCGCCGCCGACACCGAGTTCGTCGGCCGTGTGCTGCAGACCCTGCAACAAGAATGGCCCGCCGCCCGTGAGCGGCAGGCAGTCAAGGTGATCGAGCCGCTCAACTGACGCGTCATTGAGCAGCCACACCACTTCCTGAGCTCGGCCCACATAGGCCGGGCTTTTTCATGCCTGCCGACGCTGGCGCTGCGGCAATGCCAGCGCGCCGGTCGCCAGCGCCCTGGCCCGGTCGACACCCCACACCAGGGCACGGGTCATGGTCTCGCCGGGCCGTGCCGGGTAGTACTCTTCCACCAGCGCCTTGCCGTCCTGGCCATATAACCCGAGGAACAACTGGGTGGCACCGAGCCTCGAAAGGCGCACCTGCACATCGAGGGTGGTACCGTCACTCAATGCTTCATCGTGGCTGCGGCTGTGCAATTGCGCATCGGCCCACTGCCAATAGGTTTCTTCCCTGACTCGCATGGAAAAACACACCTCCTTTCCTGAGATAGCGTCAGAAAAGCACACCGGCATCGATTCGGCGAGCGCAACCCATCGATGCCATGAGCAGGATCAACCCTAGCCAACAAAAACCCCGCCAGAGGGCGGGGTAATGTGAACGGGATCACTTTTTCAACGGAATTCTCGGCGTGAAGCGGCCCTTTTTGCTGCGCTGCAAATGTGCCGGTTGCAGCTGTTCCGAATCGTCCAGGGTCATGTGCCCAAAGCCCAGGCGAAATGCCGCCTGACCGCAACGTACCTGGCTGTTGATCGGGAACGCATCATTCATGTCTTCGAAAAAGGACTCACTCATGCCCTGTTCTCCCTTCAGTGGCGACCGCGCCGGCCTGTGCAACTTTGCCTGGAAAAACGCGATCCGTGAAAGTGAGACTAGCCGGTCACATGCAGACTGCCTGGCCAAATTCACCAGAGCCGACCAGTGGCACTTCGCCTTTATTTCAAGCGCACAGCCGTGCCCGTGGCGAACACAACCACCATGCCGCCCTGCACCGAGGGCATGCTGATTTCAAAGTCGACGCCCACCACCGCATCGGCTTGCAACTGCCGTGCCCGCACTTTCAACTCTTCGGTGGCCTGCTCGCGGGCCTCACGCAGCGCGCTCTCCAGCGTTTGTGAGCGGCCGCCGAAGAAGTCGCGAAAACGTGCGAAGAAATCGCGCACGAAGTTGATACCCTGCACTGATTCAGAGCTGACCACGCCAAGGTATTCGGCGATCGGGCGGCCTTCGAGCTGGCTGGTGGTAGAGATGATCATCGGGAGGCTCCGCTGGCTTGGCAAAAGAGCCAAGTCTAACAAAGCCTTCGATCAGCTTGCGCTCGCCGCCCGCAACCGCTGCGTAAGTTTTGGCCCGAACACATTGACCAGCAACCCCAGCATGACCAACAGCGCACCCCACCCCTGCACCGCCGTCAGCCGCTCACCCAGTAACCAGGCCGAAGAACTCAACCCGATCACCGGCACCAGCAAGGAGAACGGCGCCACCTTGCCCGCAGGGTGGCGCGACAGCAGTTTGCTCCACAGGCTGTAGCCAAGCATGGTGGCGACAAACGCCAGGTAGATCAGCGCCAGCACCGAACTCCAGCCGATATTGGCCAGCGCATGGCCAATCCGCTCCGGCCCTTCCAGCCACCAGGACAAGGCCAGAAACGGCAGCGGAGGAATCAACCCGCCCCAGATCACCAATGCCACCAGGTCAACCGAACCGAAACGGCGGGTGATGATGTTGCCCATGCCCCACATGGCGCCTGCGCACAGGGTCAGCAACAACGCCACCAGCGGGACATGGCCGCTGTCTTCGCTGCCGATCAACGCCAGCCCACTGGCCGCCACCAGTAACCCCAGCACACTCGCCGGGCGCAGTCGCTCCCCCAGAAACATTGCAGCGAAGCCGAGGGTGAAGAAGGCCTGGGACTGCAGCACCAATGACGCCAACCCCGGCGGCATGCCGCTGTACATGGCCTGGAACAGAAAAGCGAATTGGCCCAGGGAGATGGTGGCACCGTAGGCGATCAACCAGCGCCATGGCAAATTCGGCCGTTTGACCAGCAGGACGGCAGGAAACGCGACCAGCAGAAAGCGCAATGCCCCCAGCAGCATCGGCGGCAGGCCATCGAGGCCAACCTTGATGACTACGAAATTGACTCCCCAGGCGACGATCACCACCAGGGCGATCAGCAGGTCCTTGAGCGGCATTGCAGCTTCCTTCTTCAGGCGTTCTAGACATATTTCGTAACAGCATAAGGCCATTTTCGAACACGGGACCAGCACAGTTCCGGCCAACCCTTGCGCAACAGTAGCGCTGTATCAGCGGAAATCGTCCCGCTTGACCGGACTTGTATAGACATGTTCATATCAAGTGGAAACCCGTTGTGCGACGTGCCGCCAACGGCTATCTCCCACACAAAAACAATGAAGCGGAGCCCCCAATGTCCAGCAAATCCGTGCTCGAACGGCGCTCGATCGACTACATCCCCGAAGCTGAACGCCATGGACGGGTGTACAGCCAGTTCACCCTGTGGCTCGGAGCCAACCTGCAGATTACCGCGATCGTCACCGGCGCCCTGGCTGTGGTGCTCGGCGGTGATGTGTTCTGGTCGTTGATCGGCCTGCTGCTCGGGCAGCTGATCGGCGGCGCGGTGATGGCCCTGCATGCCGCCCAGGGCCCACGCCTGGGCCTGCCGCAAATGATTTCCAGCCGGGTGCAATTTGGCGTGTACGGCGCGGCGATCCCGATGGTGCTGGTGTGCCTGATGTACCTGGGTTTCACCGCCACGGGCACGGTGTTGTCCGGGCAGGCCATCGGCCAGTTGCTCAGCGTCAGCGACAGCACCGGCATCCTCATCTTCGCCGCCGTGATCGTCCTCGCCACCCTGGCCGGATACCGGGTCATCCACTGGATCGGGCGGGTGGCCAGCGTGCTCGGCATCATCGCCTTCGTCTATCTGTTCAGCCGCATCCTGATGCTCGCCGACATTGGCCAGTTGCTCGACAACCGCCACTTCAGCTGGGCATCGTTCCTGCTGGCCGTGTCGCTGGCGGCGTCCTGGCAGATCGCCTTCGGTCCGTACGTGGCCGATTATTCGCGCTACCTGCCGCGCAACACTTCGCCGGTCAAGACCTTCCTCGCCGCCGGCCTGGGCTCGGTAATCGGTGCCCAGGCCTCTATGGTCCTCGGTGTGTTCGCCGCTGCCATCGCCGGCGGTCAGTTCACCGGGCGCGAAGTGGCGTATATCGTCGGCCTGGGTGGCGCGGGTACTACTGCGGCGCTCCTGTACTTCTGCATCGCCTTCGGCAAGGTGACCATCTCGACGCTGAACTCCTATGGCAGCTTCATGTGCATCGCCACCATCATCAGCGGCTTTCGTGGCCACCTGACGATCAGCCGCACTCAGCGCCTGGTGTTCGTGCTGGCCATCGTCGGTGCCGCCACCTTGGTGGCCTTGCTCGGCCAGCACTCGTTCCTCACCGCGTTCAAGTCGTTCATCCTGTTCCTGCTGACCTTCTTCGTGCCCTGGAGCGCGGTGAACCTGGTGGACTACTACTTCATCACCAAGGAACGCTACGACATCCCTGCCCTGGCCGACCCGGAAGGCCGCTATGGCCGGTGGAACTGGCCGGGGATTTGCGTGTACACCGTTGGCGTGCTGATCCAGATGCCGTTCATCGACACCAAACTGTACACCGGGCCGATGGTCGCCCATCTGGGCGGCGTGGACGTGTCCTGGCTGATCGGCCTGGTGGTGCCGAGCGTGTTGTACTACTGGGTGGCACGGCGCCGCGCCGCTGATGCACCGCCCAGCCTGATCGTGCCGCAGGCACACTGAAGTTGATGCGAAGGAGGCCTGGTGCGTATGGTGGGCCGTTGCCCCACCTTGAAGAGGAACAGATGCCAGACCTTGAATCGCAACTGAGCCAGATCCGCCAAGGCCAAATCTACAATGACCTCACTCCCGAACTGATTGCAGCTCGGGAGCAGGCGGTATTGCTGACGAACCAGTACAACAATGCATTCTCCAGGCCTGCTGGCGAGCGCGAGGAAATCCTGCGGCAATTGCTGGGCAGCATGGGCACCGCCGTACATTTCGAGCCCACGTTTCGCTGTGAGTTTGGCCTCCACATTCATATCGGCAGCAATTTCTACGCGAACTTCGACTGCGTCATGCTCGATGGCGGCGGCATCACCATCGGTGACAACGTGCTACTGGGGCCGCGTGTCGGCATCTACACATCCAACCATGCGATAGACCCGGCCGAACGCGCAGCGGGTGCTTGCTTTGCCAGGCCGGTGAACATTGGCAACCGGGTCTGGATTGGCGCAGGCGTGCACGTGAACCCAGGGGTGACCATTGGCGATGGGGCCATCATCGGCTCCGGGAGTGTCGTGACGTCGGATATTCCCCCCAACGTGATCGCAGCGGGTGTTCCCTGCCGCGTATTGCGCCCCATTACCGAAGCAGACAAGACCGGCTACACACCTTGAAAAGCTGACGGTTGCCTAAGCCCTGCGAGGCCGCACATACTGCTGTTTTGGCGCTGCACAGGCACGACCATGACCGATATCGCAGGCCAGCTGGAACCACCGCTCAAGCCTGTCGACCATCCACGGGTGGTGGTCTTCGTCGCCTACGAGGCCATGGGCCTGCTCGACCTCAGTGGCGCGCAAACCGTGTTCTGGGCAGCCACCAAGGCCATGGCCGAGCGCGGCTTGCCAGGTTACCGCCTGCACACCGCCAGCCTCGAAGGGGGCTTGCAGCCAACCGCCGAAGGCCTCAGCGTGGCCACCGAACGCCTGGATGATGTCATGGCTCAGGCCGTCGACACGCTGATCGTGCCCGGTGCCCCGGACATCATCCGCGCCCTGCCCGGCCATGGCCCGCTGGTCGCCTGGCTGCGCCGCGCCAGCCTGCACGCCAAGCGTACCGCCTCGGTGTGCAGCGGCACCTTTCTGCTGGCCAGCGCCGGCCTGCTCGACGGCCGCCGCGCCGCCACCCACTGGGCGATGTGCGAGGTGCTGCGGCGCGACTTCCCGGCGGTGCAGGTGGACCACGAATCGATCTTCGTCCAGCAAGGCACGGTGTGGACCTCGGCAGGCGTGAGCGCCGGCATCGACATGGCCCTGGCGCTGGTCGAACTGGACTGCGGCCGCGACGTGGCGATGCAGGTGGCACGCGAGCTGGTGGTGTTCCTCAAGCGCCCTGGCGGCCAGGCGCAATTCAGCGAACTGCTCAAGGTGCAGGGCCAGGACTGTGCCGAGTTCGAGGCCCTGCACCTGTGGCTCAACGACCACCTGGGCGACCCGCAGCTGACCGTCGAGCGCATGGCCGAACAGGCGCACATGAGCCTGCGCAACTTCACCCGGGTGTACAAACTCAAGACTGGCCGCACCCCGGCCAAGGCCATGGAGCTGTTCCGCCTGGAAGCTGCACGACGCCAGTTGGAAAATACCGACAAACACATCGATCAGGTCGCCCGGCAATGCGGTTTCGGTGGCGAAGAACGCATGCGACTGGCTTTCCAGCGCCACCTGGCAGTGACCCCTCGCGACTACCGCGCACGCTTCGCCCGTAGCGTACCGCTGGCCGAAATTCAGGGTTCTTTGGCCTAGGGTGTGGTGCTTCGTCGCCCGTAGCATCGTTGTCCGCAAACAAGGGCTACCTTGTTCTATCCGGACCTTCCAGGAGCACAACGATGAAAAACATCCTGATCATTGGCGCAGGCTTCGCAGGCCTGTGGAGCGCACTCAGCGCCATCCGCCAACTGGACTTGCATGACCGCAAGGATGTAACGGTGACATTGCTTGCGCCGCAGGCCGAATTGCATGTGCGCCCACGCTTCTACGAACCCGAAGTGCATACCATGGCCGCCCCGCTGCAGGAGCTGTTTGAAGCGGTGAACGTGCGTTTCGTACAAGGCACGGCATTCAAGATCGATGAAGACAGCAAGCAGGTGAAGTACCGCACTCAGAGTGGTACAGAATGCGAACTGGGCTATGACCGCCTGATCATGGCCTGCGGCAGCGTGCTCAACCGGCCAGCCATGGTCGGCATCGAGCATGTCTTCGATGTCGACAAGATCGACAGCGCCGCGCGCCTCGAAACTCACCTCAAGTCGCTGGTCAATCTGCCCGACTCGCCAGCGCGCAATACCGTGGTCATTGCTGGCGGCGGCTTCACCGGTATTGAAACCGCCACCGAACTCCCATCGCGGTTGCGCAAGATCCTGGGTGATGGAACACCGCTGCGCGTGGTGGTGATCGACCGTGGCGCGAAGATTGGTGCCGCCCTCGGCGACGGCATTCGCCCGGCCATCGAAGAGGCATCCAGGGAGCTCGGTATCGAATGGATCTGCGGCGCCACCGTGGCCTCGGTGGACCGCGACGGTGTGCTGCTGGACAACGGCCAGCGCATCGACGCACAAACCGTGATATGGACCGTGGGCTTCAAGGCCAACCCACTGACCGAGCAGATCAGCGGCGAACGCGACCGCCAGGGTCGCCTGCATGTGGACGGCAACCTCAAAGTCAAGGGCAACGATGCGGTGTATGCGGCCGGTGATGTGGCGTATGCGGCGTGTGACGAGGTGGGCAACTACGCCGTGATGTCCTGCCAGCACGCCATTCCACTGGGGCGCTACGCTGGCAACAACGCCGCTGCCGAACTGATCGGCGTGGCGCCGATGACCTACAGCCAGCCCAAATACGTGACTTGCCTCGACCTCGGCGCCTGGGGCGCGGTGTACACCGAGGGCTGGGAGCGTACGGTGTCGCCGCCGACTGACAAGGCCGAGGCCAAGGTGCTGAAGTCGCAGATCAACTCGGTCTGGATTTACCCGCCAGCGGCCAATGATCGTGCAGCGGCACTGGCAGCCGCGGACCCGACCATTCCGGTAGCCTGATTATCGGGCCTGTAGGAGCGGCTTCAGCCGCGATCACCGGCGAAGCCGGTGCCATCCACCGCGTCGTTTGAATCGCGGATGAATCCGCTCCTACAGAGATCGCGACAGACAGTTGCACCGCCTATGCATTTGCACATCGCCCAGAACCCATGGCATAGATGCAGGTCCAGTCTGTACATGACCCGCATTTCGCCCTTCAAGGAGTTCCAGGCATGAGCAAGCCCCCCTACGTCCCGCCCAAGGTATGGCGCAACGACGCAGCCTCCGGCGGCCAGTTCGCCAGCATCAACCGCCCGATCGCCGGCCCTACCCATGACAAGGCGTTGCCCGTCGGCGAGCAGCCGCTGCAGCTCTACTCCCTGGCGACCCCCAACGGCGTCAAGGTCACCATTCTCCTTGAAGAACTGCTCGCCCTTGGCCACAAAGGCGCCGAGTACGATGCCTGGCTGATTCGCATCGGTGAAGGCGATCAATTCTCCAGCGGCTTCGTGTCGGTAAACCCCAATTCGAAGATCCCCGCGCTGCTCGACCGCAGCGTCGAGCCGCCGGTACGGGTATTCGAATCGGGCTCGATCCTGCTGTACCTGGCCGAGAAATTCGGCGCCTTCCTGCCAAAGGATCCCGCCGCACGCACCGAAAGCTTGAACTGGCTGTTCTGGCAGATGGGTTCGGCGCCCTACCTGGGCGGTGGTTTCGGCCATTTCTATGTGTACGCGCCGGAGAAAATCGAATACGCCATCAACCGCTTCACCATGGAAGCCAAGCGTCAGCTCGACGTGCTTGAGCGCCGCCTGGTGCAAAGTCGCTACCTGGGTGGCGACGAATACAGCATTGCCGACATCGCCGTCTGGCCATGGTACGGGCAACTGGTGCGCGGCAACCTGTATGGCGCTGCGGAATTTCTCGCGGTAGAGGAGTATCCGCACGTGCAGCGCTGGGCTGAAGAAATTGCTCAACGGCCAGCCGTGCAACGGGGCACGCGGGTCAACCGCACCTGGGGTGATGAAGGCACTCAGGTACCTGAACGGCATTCGGCGGCCGATCTGGACTGATGCAAACGGGGCCGCGTTGCGGCCCCAACAATGCCCGGTTGCAAAAAACCATTTGCCCCCGCGCAAACCTGCGCCCCCGGTGCCCTTCTTGTACACTCCTCGCAAAAGCCCCCACCTGCACAATTTTTGGTGAAAGCATGATCGAGGTAACCGAGGTTTCCATTGCCGAGCTGCGCGACGCGCTCGCAGCAGGCCGCACGACGGCGGTCGAGCTGGTCAAGGCCTACCTGGCGCGCATCGACGCCTACGATGGAGCCGATACCGCCACTGCCTTGAACGCCGTGGTAGTGCGCAATCCAGAAGCACTCAAGGAGGCCGAAGCCTCCGACGCCCGCCGCGCCCGTGGCGAACTGCTCGGCCCGCTCGACGGCATCCCCTACACCGCCAAGGACAGCTACCTGGTCAAAGGCCTGACCGCCGCTTCCGGCAGCCCGGCGTTCAAGGACCTGGTCGCCCAGCGCGACGCCTTCACCGTCGAGCGCCTGCGTGCCGGCGGCGCCATCTGCCTGGGCAAGACCAACATGCCACCCATGGCCAACGGTGGTATGCAGCGCGGCGTCTATGGCCGCGCCGAAAGCCCGTACAACGCCAACTACCTGACCGCACCCTTCGCCTCTGGCTCGTCCAACGGCGCCGGTACTGCCACCGCGGCCAGCTTCAGCGCCTTCGGCCTGGCCGAAGAAACCTGGTCGAGCGGCCGTGGCCCTGCTTCGAACAATGGCCTGTGCGCCTACACACCATCGCGCGGGGTGATCTCGGTGCGTGGCAACTGGCCGCTGACGCCGACCATGGACGTGGTGGTGCCGTACGCCCGGACCATGGCCGACCTGCTGGAAATCCTCGATGTAGTGGTCGCCGACGATGCCGACAAGCGTGGCGACCTGTGGCGTCTGCAGCCTTGGGTGCCGATCAAGGCCGCCTCCGAAGTGCGTCCGAAGTCCTACCTGGGCCTGGCAGCCGATGCCAGCTCGCTCAAGGGCAAGCGTTTCGGCGTGCCGCGCATGTACATCAACGCCGATGCCCAGGCGGGCACCTCCGAAAAGCCTGGCATCGGCGGCCCGACCGGCCAGCGCATCAACACCCGCGCCAGCGTCATCGACCTGTGGAAGCAAGCGCGTCAGGCCTTGGAAGCAGCGGGTGCCGAAGTGCTGGAAGTGGACTTCCCGCTGGTGTCCAATTGCGAAGGCGACCGCCCTGGCGCACCGACCGTGTACAACCGTGGCATCGTCAGCAAGGAATTCCTCCACGACGAACTGTGGGAGTTGTCTGGCTGGGGCTTCGATGACTTCCTGCGCGCCAACAACGATCCCAAGCTCAACCGCCTGGCCGACGTCGATGGCCCGCAGATCTTCCCCCACGACCCGGGCACCCTGCCCAACCGTGAGGATGACCTGGCAGCGGGCATGGACGAATACGTCAACATGGCCAAGCGCGGCCTGAAGACCTGGGACCAGATCGAAACCCTGCCCGACGGCCTGCGCGGCCTTGAAGCCACCCGCAAGCTGGACCTGGAAGACTGGATGGACGTCCAAGGCCTGGACGCGGTGCTGTTCCCCACCGTAGCCGACGTGGGGCCGGCCGATGCCGACGTCAACCCAGCCTCGGCGGACATCGCCTGGAGCAACGGTATCTGGGTCGCCAACGGCAACCTCGCCATTCGCCACCTGGGCGTGCCGACCGTCACTGTGCCGATGGGCGTCATGGCTGACATCGGCATGCCGGTGGGGCTGACCTTTGCCGGCAAGGCGTATAGCGACAATCAACTGCTGAGCTTCGCTGCAGCATTCGAGTCGACCGGCTCGCGCCGCATCGTCCCCCCGCGTACCCCCGCGCTGGCGTGACCGTCCTGGCCACATCGCCGGCTTGCCGGCGATGGGGCCAACTGGTATGACATCCTTCTTTTCGCATCACGCAAATGGAAGGCTGACATGACCCTGCATATTCACACTCCCCTGATCGAATCCCGCCCGCTGTCGCTGGCTGCCGGCCGTGCGGTCTGGCTCAAGCTCGATGCCCTGCAGCCCTGCGGCTCGTTCAAGCTACGCGGGGTGGGCCATGCCTGCGAAGTCCATCACTCCCGTGGCGCCCGCCACTTCGTATCCTCGTCGGGTGGCAACGCCGGCCTGGCGGTGGCCTATGCCGGTCGCAAGCTGGGCGTGCCGGTGACCGTAGTGGTACCGGAGACGACAACCGAACGTGCCAAGGAGCTGTTGCAACAAGAAGACGCCAAGGTGATCGTGCATGGCAGCTCCTGGCAGGAGGCCAATGCCCTGGCACAGACCTTGGTCGGGCCTGACGATGCCTTCATTCACCCGTTCGATGATCCGCTGCTGTGGGCGGGGCATGCCAGCCTGGTCGATGAAGTCGCGGCCAGCGGGTACAAGCCCGATGCGGTGGTGCTGTCGGTCGGCGGTGGCGGCTTGCTCAGTGGCGTGGTCGAAGGCCTCAAGCGCAATGGCTGGGACGACGTGCCGGTGTTGGCGGTAGAAACTGAAGGGGCCGCCTCGCTGCATGCTGCGGTGCAGGCCGGCCACCCGGTGGAGCTGGAGCGTCTCACATCGGTAGCGACCTCGCTGGGCGCCAAGCGCGTTGCTGACCAGGCGTTGGCTTGCGTGCGTGAACATCCGGTGCACAGCGTGCTGGTCAGTGATCGCGCGGCGCTGGAGGCGTGCGAGCGCTTCTTGGCTGACCATCGGGTGTTGGTGGAGCCGGCCTGTGGCGCGGCGCTGGCGTTGGCTTATGAGGCTGATAAGTTGCACGGCTACGAGAATGTGCTGATCGTGGTTTGCGGGGGCGCTACGGCGACATTGGGGCAGATTCAGGCCTGGTTGAAGCAGGCCGACTGAGATCGACTCATCGGATTCTCGTTCATTTCCAAAGCCGGTGATTAGGATGGTCACACAGGCCTGTTCCAATGAGCCCGTCACATTGGGAAAAAATCCCGCCCAACGGTATCGACTACGACGAAATGCCTATCTCGCCCTTTCGATCTGCAGCAAGTGAAGGCACAATGCGTGTCCTTTTTTTGGCCGGCCTGGCCGGGGGCCTTTAAATGATCAAGACGCCGTACTACCTCATCGATAAAACCAAGCTGCTGAGCAACATGGAGAAGATCGCCTACGTGCGTGAACACTCCGGTGCCAAGGCGCTGCTCGCCCTCAAGTGCTTCGCCACCTGGTCGGTATTCGACCTGATGCAGCAGTACATGGACGGCACCACTTCTTCGTCGCTGTACGAGCTCAAGCTCGGCCGCCAGAAGTTCGCCGGCGAGACCCACGCTTACAGCGTGGCCTGGGCCGACGACGAGGTCGAGGAAATGCTCGAAAACTGCGACAAGATCATCTTCAACTCGATCGGCCAGCTGCAGCGCTTTGCCGAACAGTCCGAAGGCAAGGTCCGCGGCCTGCGCGTCAACCCACAGGTGAGCAGCTCCGACTACCTGCTGGCCGACCCGGCCCGCCCGTTCAGCCGCCTCGGCGAGTGGGACCCGGAGAAGATCGAGAAGGTCATCGGGCAGATCTCCGGCTTCATGTTCCACAACAACTGCGAGAACGGTGACTTCGGCCTGTTCGACAAGATGCTCACGCACATCGAAGAACGCTTCGGCCACCTGCTGCACAAGGTCGAGTGGGTCAGCCTGGGTGGCGGCATCCACTTCACCGGTGAAGACTATGCAGTCGATGCCTTCTGCGCACGCCTGAAAGCCTTCTCGCAAACGTACGGCGTACAGGTCTACCTGGAGCCGGGCGAAGCGGCCATCACCAACAGCGCCTCGCTGGAAGTGACCGTGCTCGACACCCTGTACAACGGCAAACACCTGGCCGTGGTCGACAGCTCCATCGAAGCTCACCTGCTCGACCTGCTGATCTACCGCCTCAACGCCAAGATGGCCCCCAACGATGGCGAGCACACCTACATGGTCTGCGGCAAATCGTGCCTGGCCGGTGACATCTTCGGCGAGTACCAATTCGATCGTCCGCTGGCCATCGGCGATCGCCTGTCGTTCATCGACACGGCGGGCTACACCATGGTCAAGAAAAACTGGTTCAACGGTTTGAAGATGCCGTCCATCGCGGTCAAGCAACTCGACGGCAGCGTCGAAGTGGTGCGCGAGTTCGGTTTCGAAGACTACGTTTCCAGCCTGTCGTAAGACAGGCCTTTAAAGTAAGGAGCTAAAGGTAAATTGAAGAAGAACGTTCTTATCATTGGTGCAGGAGGTGTCGCCAAGGTGGTGGCCCACAAGTGCGCGCAGCACAACGACGAACTCGGTCGTATCGCTATCGCGTCACGGAACATCTCCAAATGCCAGGCCATCATCGACAGCGTCAAGGCCAAGGGTAGCCTCAAGGTACCCGCCGACATCCAGGCCTTCTCGCTTAATGCCCTCGATGTCGAGGCGACCAAGGCACTGATCCGCGAGACCGAATCGCAGATCGTGATCAACGTCGGCTCCGCCTTCCTCAACATGTCTGTGCTGCGTGCCTGCATCGATACCGGTGTCGCCTACCTGGACACCGCGATTCACGAAGAACCGGGCAAGATCTGCGAGACGCCGCCCTGGTACGGCAACTACGAGTGGAAACACCTCGAAGAATGCCAAGAGAAGAACATCACCGCCATTCTTGGTGTCGGTTTCGACCCGGGTGTGGTGAACAGCTACGCAAAACTGGCGCAGCAACAGTATTTCGACAGCATTGATTCGATCGATATTCTCGACGTCAATGCTGGGTCCCATGGCAAGTACTTCGCCACCAACTTCGACCCGGAAATCAACTTCCGCGAGTTCACCGGGCAAGTCTGGAGCTGGCAGAACAGCCAGTGGACCAGCAACACCATGTTCGAAGTCAAGCGTACCGACGACCTGCCAGTGGTGGGTTCGCAGAACCTGTACCTGACCGGTCACGACGAGGTCCACTCGATCTCGAAGAACCTGAACGTGCCGAACGTGCGCTTCTGGATGAGCTTCGGCGAGCACTACATCAATGTGTTCACCGTGCTGAAGAACCTCGGCCTGCTCTCCGAGCAGCCGGTCAAGACTGCTGAAGGCCTGGAAGTGGTGCCGCTGAAGGTGGTCAAGGCCGTGCTGCCTGACCCAGCTTCGCTGGCCCCGGGCTACACCGGCAAGACCTGTATCGGTGACCTGGTCAAGGGCACCAAGAATGGCCAGCCGCGTGAAGTGTTCATCTACAACGTGGCCGACCACGAAGAAGCCTTTGCCGAGACCGACAGCCAGGGCATTTCCTACACCGCCGGTGTACCGCCAGTGGCTGCGGCCCTGCTGGTCGCCCGTGGCGAGTGGGATGCCAAGCGCATGGTCAACGTCGAGGAACTGCCCGCCGAGCCGTTCCTCAAGGCGCTGGACGTCATGGGGCTGCCGACCCGCGTGAAAGATGAAAAAGGCGATCGTCCTTGGGACGCTGAAGCCTAAGCAACAAGACGAAGGGGCGCCAACACGGCGCCCCTTCTTTTTTGGTCGGTTATTTCCTGGCTTCCAAGATCAGATTGAATGGCGTCTGCGTCGCCCGCCGAAACTGGCTGAACCCCGCTTCCTCGAACACCGCCCGCAAACGCGCTTCTCCCGCCTGGGCGCCCAACCCCAGCCCGACTTCCTGAGACAGCGAATTTGGTGTGCAGATGAACGTCGAAGCCGCATAGAACAGGCGCCCCACCGGTGTCAGGTTGCCGTCCAGCGAATCCTCGGCATAGGGCTCCACCAACATCACCGTGCCGTCAGCCTTCAAGGCCTTGTAAGCATGCCTCGCCGCGCCGACCGGGTCGCCCATGTCGTGCAGGCAGTCGAAAAAGCACACCAGGTCGTGGTCATGCCCCGGATAATCCTTGGCCGAGGCCTGCTGGAAGCTTACCCGTTCCGATACGCCAGCCTCGCGAGCGCGCTCCCGGGCCGTGGTAATCGACGGTGCGTGGTAGTCGTATCCTGTGAACGTGGAGGCTGGAAACGCCTGGGCCATCACCAGCGTCGAAGCGCCATGCCCACAGCCGACATCCGCCACCTTCGCCCCCGCCTGCAGCTTGTCGACCACGCCATCGAGCGCTGGCAACCAGTCCGCCACCAGGAAAGTGCGGTAACCAGGCCGGAAGAACCGCTCGGTGCCGCTGAACATGCACGGATGATGGTCGCCCCAGGCCAGCCCGCCGTCACCCCGCATGGCCGCCACCAGCTTGTCCTTGTCGTGGAACAGCGCGGCCACCACTGCCGCGCCGCCGGCCATATAGGCCGGTGAGTCTTCCGACGCCAGCACCATCGCCTGTTCTTCGGGCAGCACGAAGCTGCCTTTTTCATGAAGCATATAGCCCGATGCAGCTTGAGCGTTGAGCCATTCGCGCACTAACCGTGGATGGCAGCCGGTCTTCGCTGCCAGCGCCTCAGGGGTCAGCGGCTGGCTGTCGGCCATGGCCCGATACAACCCCAGTTCGTCGCCGAGAATTACATTGGCCAGGGTCGCCGCAGCGCCCATGTCGCCGACCAGCTTGCCCATGAAATCGTGAAGCCTTGCCTCGTCCATGACCTGCCCTCCTCTGCAAGAAGGCCACCGTCAGCAAGGGATGTCCGGTCCGGTGAGGCGATGGTCGGATGGATGGTGAGGGCTCGCCGCTGGGGGAGCAGCGGCGGGCTGGTTGTAAGTTTAGTTGTCCTGCTCGATCGGGACGCCCCCAATCACTGTGCATCCCCCGCTACCGGCGGATTCAACTGCAGCACTTCATTGGTGTACGCCCACTCCTTCTGCACCTCATCCGGATGTTCGTTCAGGCGCATGCCATAAGACGGGATGATCTGCCTGATCTTGGCCTGCCACTGCGGCGAAGCCAGCTTGTCCTTGAACACCTTGCCCATCAGGTCCAGCATGATCGGCGGCGCCGTCGAAGCGCCCGGCGAAGCGCCGAGCAGGCCGGCGATGCTGCCGTCCTTGGACGTCACCACCTCAGTGCCCAGCTTGAGTACCCCGCCCTGGTTGTCGTCCTTCTTGATGATCTGCACCCGCTGGCCGGCCTGCCACAGGCGCCAGTCTTCCTTCCTCGCCTCTGGGAAGTAGGTGCGCAAGGCTTCGAAACGATCATCATCCGACTGCAGCACTTGGCCGATCAGGTACTGCACCAGGTCGAACTCACGCACGCCCACGCGCACCATCGGCCAGGTGTTGTGCACGCTGACGCTGGCGAACAGGTCGAGCAACGAGCCCTGCTTGAGGAACTTGGTCGAGAAGGTCGCGAACGGCCCGAACAGGATCATCCGCTTGCCGTCGAGCACGCGGGTATCCAGGTGCGGTACCGACATCGGCGGCGCGCCGGTTGCGGCGATGCCGTAGGCCTTGGCCATGTGGCGCTGGGCGAGGGTCGGGTTGTCGGTGACCAGGAACGAACCACCGACCGGGAAGCCGGCATAGTCCTTGGCCTCATCGATACCCGACTTCTGCAGCAGTGGCAGCGCCGCGCCGCCAGCGCCGATGAACAGGAACTTGGCGTCGGTGCTGGCGGTGTTACCGTCCTTGAGGTTTTTGTACTCGACGTGCCAGGAGCCATCATCATTGCGGGTGATGTGTTCGACCTCGCTGGACAGCTTGAGATCGAAGTTCGGCCGAGTTTTCAGGTAACCCACGTATTGGCGAGTGATCTCACCGAAGTTGACGTCGGTGCCGATCGGCGTCCAGGTCACGGCCAGCTTCTGGTTGGGGTCACGGCCTTCCATCATCAGCGGCACCCACTTGCGGATCTGCTCGTGGTCTTCGGAGTACTGCATGGGCTTGAACAGTGGGCTGGCTTGCAGCGCCTCGTAACGTTTCTTCAGAAACTTGATGTTGTCGTCGCCCCAGACAAAACTCATGTGCGGGGTGGTATTGATGAAGGAATGCGGGTTTTTCAATACACCCTGCTTCACTTGCCAGGCGAGGAACTGGCGGGTGATCTGGAACGATTCATTGATTTCCACCGCCTTGCTGATATCGATCTTGCCGTTCTTTTCTGGGGTGTAGTTGAGCTCCGCCAGGGCCGAGTGGCCCGTACCGGCGTTATTCCAGCCGTTGGAGCTTTCTTCGGCGACCTTGTCCAGGCGCTCGACCATCTGCATGGACCAGCCGGGTTCCAGCTCGTTGAGCCAGACCGCCAGGGTCGAACTCATGATGCCCCCGCCCACCAGCAGCACATCGACCTTCTTGCTCTCGGCGGCCTGGGCATTGAGCATGCCGAAGGCCAGCGCAAGGCCGGCCAGGGCAAGCTTCGACTTGTGCGTGATGTTCATGACGTCTCCCGCTATCCGTAAAGTCCAGCACAAGCTTAGCTGACGGATTTGGTCGGATATTGAGCGCCGTCGATCACCGCCTCTTGCAATCAATCGATTCTCAAAATACTGTATGAATATTCAGTACCATGAGACAGCCCCATGCAGCTCATCGCCAAGCTCGGCATCCTCGCCGACGCCGCCAAATACGACGCTTCCTGCGCCAGCAGCGGCGCGCCCAAGCGCAGCTCGCGCGGCAGCGAAGGCCTGGGCGCGACCGATGGCATGGGCATCTGCCACAGCTACACCCCGGACGGTCGTTGCGTCTCGCTGCTCAAGGTGCTGCTGACCAACTTCTGCCTGTACGACTGCCAATACTGCGTCAACCGCCGCTCCAGCAACGTGCCGCGGGCGCGCTTCACGCCTGAAGAGGTGGTGCGCCTGACCCTGGATTTCTACCGGCGCAACTGCATCAGTGGCTTGTTCCTCAGCTCCGGCATCATTCGCTCGGCCGACTACACCATGGAGCAACTGATCCGCGTCGCCCGCCTGCTGCGCGAGGAGCACAACTTCCGTGGCTATATTCACCTGAAGACGATCCCCGACGCCGACCCGCTGCTGATCGAGGAAGCCGGGCGCCTGGCTGATCGTCTCAGCGTCAACATCGAGCTGCCCACCGATGCCAGCCTCAAGCGGCTGGCCCCGGAAAAGCACACGCACACCATCCGCCAGGCGATGGGCGTGATTCACCAAGGCCAGCAAGCTGTAGCAAACGAGCCGAAAGCACCGCGCTTCACGCCGGCTGGGCAGAGCACCCAGGTGATTGTCGGCGCCGATGCCACCGACGACAGCACCCTTCTGCGCAACGCCGAGTCGCTGTACCAGGGCTACGGCCTCAAGCGCGTGTATTACTCGGCGTTCAGCCCGATCCCCGACAGCCCCAACAGCGTGCCGCTGGCAGCGCCACCGCTGTTGCGCGAGCACCGGCTGTATCAGGCGGATTTCCTGCTGCGCGGATATGGCTACAAAGCCGGAGAGTTGTTGGGGCAAGAAGGTAACCTGGCGCTGGACATCGACCCAAAGCTGGCCTGGGCGCTGGCCAATCGGGACGTGTTCCCACTGGATGTGAACCGTGCCGAACCCGCGCTGCTGGCACGCATCCCCGGTATCGGTCTGCGTAGCGTGCAACGGCTGGTAGCACTGCGCCGAGAGCGACGGGTGCGCTACGACGATCTGATCCAGCTGCGCTGCGTGCTCGACAAGGCGCGGCCCTTCATCATCACCAGTGACTACCGCCCAGCCCAGGGCGAGCTGCGCAGCGGCCTGTTGCGAGCGCGCCTGCGTGAGCCGCAGGCACCGGTGCAGATGGGGCTGTGGGGGTGATCGCGCTCGATTGCGATGACCTGTTCGCCACCTGGCGCGTCCAGGCGCGCACGATGCTCGGCCATGGAATCGACCCAAGTGAGGTGAGCTGGGCGCAGGGGCCGATCGATGACCTGCTGGCGGTGCCGCAACCGCTGCCCGACGGCCCCGGCCCTTTTCGTGCCAAGGTGCCGGCAGCGCTATTGAGCCTGCTGGAGCAAGCCTCGCGTTACCGTGGCGAGCAACGTTGGAACCTCTTGTACGACGTACTCTGGCGAGTAGCCCATGGCGACCGCACGGCGATGCTTGCGGGGGATCGGTTGGGCAGTGAACTGCACCGGCGCATCAAGCAGGTCAGCCGGGAAGCACATCACCTGCATGCGTTCGTGCGTTTCGTGCCATTGCCGAAGGCGCTTGCCGAGCAGCTGCAACTGGATTTGGTGGCTTATCACGAACCGGCCCATGACATTCTGCAGAGTGCCAGCGCGCACTTCGCCGACCGCCTTGGGCGCCAGCGCTGGTTGATCGCAACGCCTCAGGATGGCATTCGCTTCGACGGCGAGCATTTCGATTATCGGCGCAGTTGCCCGGATGCTTGGCGGCAATGGGCACGCAATGCTGATGACCCTGGCGCTGAATTGTGGCTTACCTACTACCGCCATATCTTCAATCCCGCGCGGCTCAATCCGGATGCTCTGCGTCTGCACATGCCCGGGCGGTTCTGGCGGCATTTGCCGGAAGGGATGCTGATCCCGCAGCTTGAGGGGTTGGCGCGCCAGGGCAAACAGCGAGATGGGCAGGCGGTTGAAGTGGCCAGCCAGCGCGGCAAGCAGATCCCCCATCACAACGACTGAACTCGCTAGTGGGAGCGGCTTCAGCCGCGAACACCGGCAGAGCCGGTGCCATCGACCGTGTCGCTTGCTTCGCGGCTAAAGCCGCTCCCACAACATTGAGCGGCTCTAGCTCGCACCCCAAATGTGAAAAAAATGTAAAAAATCTGGCATACCAGACTTTCACGCTGCGACAAATCCTGACACACTTATTGTTAATCGTTCTCATACGCACTATCAATAACTCTTAACACGCTATAGGAATTTGTCCCTCATGCAGTCGTCCTTCGCGCCCACGCGCCCTTTTCCAGCCCGCAATCTCCTCGCCATGGCCGTGTGCATGGCCATCGCCTCCCCGGCCCTGGCGGAAGATGACCAGCCCACTACCCTGGAACTGGGCGCCACCGAGATCAGCTCCAACCAACTGGGCAGCACCACCGAAGGTTCAAATTCCTACACAACCGGCAGCATGTCCACCGCCACCAAGCTGCCGCTGAGCCTGCGTGAAACGCCGCAAGCAGTTACCGTGATCACCCGCCAGCGCATGGACGACCAGGCGATGACCAGCATCAACGACGTGGTCAAGGCCACGCCAGGGCTGTACCTCGACTATTCCAGCGGCCCGGGTCGGCAGACCTACTCGGCGCGTGGCTTCGACATCGACAACCTGATGTACGACGGCATCCCCAGTGGTTATCAAGGCTGGACCGTTGGCGCGCAACCGAACCTGGCCATGTTCGACCGCGTCGAAGTCGTGCGTGGTGCAACCGGCCTGGTGACCGGCTCCGGCAACCCGTCGGCGGCGATCAACCTGGTGCGCAAACGCCCGCTGGCCGAGCAGAAGGTCACCCTGACCGGCGCCGCTGGCAGCTGGGACAACTACCGCGGTGAAATCGATGCCTCCAGCCCGCTCAACGACAGCGGCACGCTGCGTGGCCGCGTGGTAGCGTCGTACCGCGATGCCAACAGCTTCATCGATGATGTGGAAGAAGACCACGGCCTGTTCTATGGCATCACCGAAGCCGACCTGTCCGAAGACACCACGCTGACCCTCGGTTTCTCACACCAGAAGGACAAGACCAATTACTTCTGGGGCGCCATGCCCACGGCGCTGGACGGCCATCACATGGGCTTCTCGCGCTCCTACAACCCCGGTACCGACTGGGAGAACAAGGACCAGGAGATCAACACCGTCTTCGCCGAAGTGCGCCATCGCCTGGCCAATGACTGGAAGCTGCAGGTCAACACCAACTATTCCCAGCAGGACGCCACCTTCACCGGTTCCTACCAGTCGCGCTGGGCCGGGTTGAATGCGCCGCTGTCGCGCACGGTCTACCAGTCCAAGCACCAGGAAAACCAGGCCGGCGTCGACGGCTTCGTCAGCGGCCCGTTCGAAGCCTTCGGCCGCTCCCACGAACTGGTGGTCGGCGCCAGCAAGCGTATCTACGACATGGACACGCGCAACTACACCCCCTACGAGATGAACTACCCGCTCAATGGCGGCAAGCCCGACTTCGTGCACACTGGCAACACCCGTGAGGTCACCACCCAGGAAGGCGTGTACATGACCACCCGCCTGAGCCTGGCCGACCCGCTGAAACTGATCCTCGGTGGCCGCCTGGACTGGTACGACTATGACAACAAGGAAAGCAGCGCCGCCGACTACAAGGTCACCCGCAACGTCACCCGCTTTGCCGGCCTGATCTATGACCTGGACGATCATCACTCGGTGTATGTCAGCTACAGCGACATCTTCAACCCGCAAAGCTCCAAGGACGCCTCGGGCAGCCCGGTCAAGCCGATCGAGGGCAAAAACTACGAAATCGGTGTGAAGGGCGAGTACTTCGACGGCGCGTTGAACGCCAGCATTGCGCTGTTCCGCATCGACCAGGAAAACCGTGCCGTCGCGCAGACCGACCTGACCGGCTGCAATGACCCGACCAACTGCTACGTCGCCTCCGGCGAAGTGCGCAGCCAGGGCATCGACATGGAACTGCAAGGTGCGCTGACTCGCAACTGGCAGGTCGGTGCCGGCTACACCTACGCCCGTGCCCACACCATCAAGGATGCCGCCACCCCGGCCAACGTGAATCAGCGCTTCGACACCGATACGCCGGAGCACATGTTCAAGCTGACCACCACCTACCGCTTCGAAGGCCCGCTGGAGAAACTGCGTGTCGGTGGCAACATTTCCTGGCAGAGCCGGATCTACAACGACTTCACCGTTGCCGATGGCAGCGAGTACCGCCTGATACAGGGCTCCTACGCCGTCACCGACTTGATGGCTGGCTACCAGGTCAACAAGAACCTCGACCTTCAGCTCAATGCCAACAACGTGTTCGACCGCAAGTTCTACTCGGCCGTTGCTACCTCGGTGGACTACGCTGGCGACGTCTGGGGCAGCCCACGCAACATGATGCTGACAGCCAAATACAGCTTCTGATCGTTCACCTGGCGCAGGGACGCGCTATCTTTTCCGGGCATTCTCCATGCCTGGCCCACCTGGTAAATTTGCCAGTATCCACCCCGCCGTTATTCCAGCAACATCCCTCCAGCATGCACTGCAATGGCACGCTAAATTGGCGATCCGCAATATTGCCATCTAGCCTGTACCCGCAGATAGCAGCACCCATAAAAAGAGAAAGTGCAGTACCAACCGTGATTCAGCTGGCGAGTGGCGTTTTCCAGGAACGGGCTTGATCTGCCCCGGGTACGCTCTCGGCTGATGCACATCCGTCGCTCTTGCACCCCATAGGGAAGTGCTTGCATGGCCACGAATGTTCCAGCCCGAGACCAGTACCGCGCCCTTGGCCTGTCCACCCTGGCCTTCACCTTGTGCTTCGCCGTGTGGACGTTGTTCTCCATCCTCGGCCTGCAAATCAAGGACGAGTTCGCCCTCTCCGATACCCAACTGGGCCTGCTGATGGCCACGCCGGTGCTCACCGGTTCCATCTCGCGAATATTCCTCGGCCTGTGGACTGACCGTTATGGCGGCCGCTGGGTCTTCGGCCTGCTGATGCTGACGTCGGCGCTGTGCGTCTACCTGCTGACATTCGCCGACAGTTTCGCCTTGCTGCTGGTGGCCGCGCTCGGCGTTGGCCTGGCCGGCGGCGGTTTCATCGTCGGCACCGCCTACACCGCCACTTGGTTCGAGCCCGCCCGCCAGGGCACGGCGCTGGGCATCTTCGGTGCCGGCAACGTCGGCGCCGGTCTGACCAACCTGGCCGCGCCGCTGCTGATGCTGGCCTTGGGGTGGCGCGGCGCGGCGCTGGTGTATGCCAGCGTGCTGGCGATCATGGGCGTGCTGTTCATCCTGTTGGCCAAGAACGACCCCCAGAGCGACTCACGCCAGGCCCACCCGGTACCGCTGAGCGAGCAACTGGCACCGCTGACCGAACTGCGCGTATGGCGCTTTTCGCTGTACTACTTCTTCGTCTTCGGCGCCTTCGTCGCCCTGGCCTTGTGGTTGCCGCACTACCTGATGCAGGTCTACGGCCTGGGCCTGGCCGCCGCCGGTGTGGTGGCGGCGCTGTACACCGTGCCGGCGTCGCTGTTCCGCATCCTCGGCGGCTGGCTGTCGGACCGCCACGGCGCGCGCAAGGTGATGTACTGGACCCTGGGCATGTCGGTGCTGTGCACCTTCCTGCTCAGTTATCCACCCACCCGCTACAGCATTACCGGCGTGCGCGGCGAGATCGACTTCGCCATGCATTTGGGCCTGGTCGGCTTCACGTTGATCATCATGGTGCTGGGCTTCTTCATGTCGCTGGGCAAGGCGGCGGTGTTCAAGCACATCCCCAGCTACTACCCGCAGCACGTCGGCGTGGTCGGCGGGCTGGTCGGCATGATGGGCGGCCTTGGCGGCTTCCTGCTGCCGCTGACCTTCGGCATGCTCAACGACGTGGTCGGCATCTGGCAAAGCTGTTTCATGCTGCTGTTCCTGATCGCTGCCGGTGCACTGGCGTGGATGCATTACGCCATCCGCATGGCCGAGCGCGTGGAATGGGCCGCGCGCAGCGAATCCCGCGACCTGCCGGAGCTGTCCACGCCCAGCAGTTTTGTCCTGCGTGAGTGGCACCCGGAAGACCCGGCGTTCTGGGAGGCGACCGGCAAACGCATCGCCACCCGCAACCTGTGGATCTCGATCCCCAACCTGCTGCTGGGCTTCGCCATCTGGATGGTCTGGTCGGTGGTGGTGGCCAAGCTTCCGCTGGCAGGCTTCGACTACACACCCAACCAACTGTTCTGGCTGGCCGCCCTACCCGGTTTGTCGGGCGCTACCCTGCGGATTTTCTACAGCTTCATGGTGCCGATCTTCGGTGGCCGGCGCTGGACTGCGATGTCGACGGCCTCGCTGCTGGTGCCAGCGCTGTGGATCGGCTTCGCCGTGCAGAACCCTGAAACGCCCTATCTGGTGATGCTGATCCTGGCCCTGCTGTGCGGCCTGGGCGGCGGCAACTTCTCGTCGAGCATGGCCAACATCTCGTTCTTCTTCCCCAAGCAGGCCAAGGGCGGCGCCATGGGCCTGAATGCCGGGCTGGGCAACCTGGGTGTCAGCGTCATGCAGTTTCTGGTGCCGCTGGTGATCACCGCCGGGGTGTTCGGCAGCCTGGGCGGGGCGCCGCAAGTCACTACGCAAGGCACACCGCTGTGGTTGCAGAACGCCGGGTTCATCTGGGTGCCGTTCATCCTCGCCGCCGCCGTGGCCGCCTGGTTCGGCATGAACGACATCGCCAGTGCCAAGTCGTCGTTCAGTGACCAGTTGGCGATCTTCAAGCGTAAACATACCTGGCTGATGAGCGTGCTCTACACCGGCACCTTCGGCAGCTTCATCGGCTTCTCGGCGGGCTTCCCGCTGTTGGCCGGGCACTTGTTCCCCGATGTCGACATTCTCAAATACGCCTTCCTCGGCCCGCTGATCGGCGCCCTCTCGCGGGCGTTCTCCGGTGGCTTGGCCGACCGTTTCGGCGGCGGGCGCATCAGCCTGTGGGTGTACGTGGCCATGGCCGCCTGCGTCTGCGGCGTGTTGTGGTTCATCGCCCTGGGCAGCTTCTGGGGTTTCCTGGCGATGTTCCTGCTGCTGTTCTTCTTCTCCGGTGTCGGCAATGCCAGCACCACGCAGATGATCCCGGCGATCTTCCGCGTGCAGACGCCGCGCCTGTTCCCGCACCTGCCGCAGGAACAACAGGCGCTGATGAGCGAAAAAGAATCCGCCGCCGCCGTGGGCTTCATTTCGGCCGTGGCCGCCTACGGCGGTTTTTTCATACCCAAGTCGTTCGGCAGCTCGTTCGACCTCACCGGCGGCCCACAGTGGGCGCTGTACGGGTTCATCGTGTTCTACCTGCTGTGCATCGTGCTGACGTGGTTCTACTACACCCGCGCCAACGCCGAGGTGCGCTGCTAACCGTTGTGCGTAACCGTCACGGAGGAAAGCCATGAGTTTCTTCATCGACCGCCTGCGCTACCTGGTCAAACGCCCACCCGAGTTCGCCGACGGCCATGGTGAAACCCGCGATGAAAGCCGCAACTGGGAAGACAGTTACCGCCAACGCTGGCAATACGACAAGATCGCCCGCTCGACCCACGGGGTGAACTGCACCGGCTCGTGCAGCTGGAAGGTGTACGTCAAGAATGGCCTGGTCACCTGGGAAACCCAGCAAACCGACTACCCACGCACCCGCCCTGACCTGCCCAACCACGAACCGCGTGGCTGCCCGCGTGGCGCCAGTTATTCGTGGTACCTGTACAGCGCCAACCGGCTCAAGTACCCGATGGTGCGCAAGGCGCTGATCCAGCTGTGGCGCGAAGCGTTGGCCGAGCAGCCCGACCCGGTGCTGGCCTGGGCCAGCATCGTTGAGGACCCGGCCAAAGCCCAGCAATACAAGTCGATCCGTGGCCGTGGCGGCTTCGTGCGCAGCGACTGGGACGAACTGCAGACGCTGGTCGCCGCGTCCAATGTCTACACCGTCAAACAATACGGCCCCGACCGGGTGGCAGGCTTTTCGCCGATCCCGGCCATGTCGATGGTCAGCTACGCCGCCGGCACCCGCTACCTGTCGCTGATCGGCGGGGTGTGCCTGTCGTTCTACGACTGGTACTGCGACCTGCCGCCCGCCTCGCCGCAAGTGTGGGGCGAGCAGACCGACGTGCCGGAATCGGCCGACTGGTACAACTCCGGCTACATCATCGCCTGGGGCTCAAACGTCCCACAAACCCGCACCCCTGACGCACACTTCTTCACCGAGGTGCGCTACAAGGGCACCAAGACCATCGCCATCACCCCCGACTACGCCGAAATCGCCAAGCTCTGCGACGAGTGGATGAGCGCCAAGCAAGGCACCGACGCCGCCCTGGCCATCGCCATGGGCCATGTGATCTTCAAGGAATTCCACCTCGACAACCCCAGCGCCTACTTCACCGACTACATCCGCCGCTACAGCGACATGCCGATCCTGGTCGAGCTGGAACAGCGCGAGGACGGCACGCTGGTGCCTGGCAAGCAACTGCGCGCCAGCGACTTTGCCGGCAACCTGGAACAGGCCAACAACCCCGAGTGGAAGACTATCGCCTGGGATGAGCAAAGCGAGCGCCTGGTGGTACCGCGCGGCTCGATCGGATTCCGCTGGGGTGAAAGCGGCCACTGGAACCTGGAATCGGTCGATGCGGAAGGCAGCGAGGTACAGTTGTGCCTGTCACTGCTGGGCCGCCATGACGAAGTGGCGCGGGTGGCCTTCCCGTACTTTGGCGGCATCGAGCGCGAGCATTTCGCCCATGTGCCCGTGCGAGACGTGCTCTATCACCACATCCCGGCCAAGCGCCTGCGCCTGGCCGATGGCCGCGAGGTGCTGGCGGTCACCGTGTTCGACCTCACCGCCGGCAACTACGGCATCGACCGCGGCCTGACTGCCACCGTCGGCGGCAGCAGTGCGGACGACGGCGCCACCGGCTATGACCAGCTCAAGCCCTACACCCCGGCCTGGCAACAGGCGATCACCGGGGTCAAGGCCGAGCAGATGATCCGCATAGCCCGCGAGTTCGCCAGCAACGCCGACAAGACCCACGGCCGCTCCATGATCATTGTCGGTGCCGGGATGAACCACTGGTACCACATGGACCTGAACTACCGCGGGCTGATCAACATGCTGATCCTCTGCGGTTGCGTAGGTAAAAGCGGCGGCGGCTGGTCGCACTATGTGGGCCAGGAAAAACTGCGCCCGCAAACCGGCTGGACGCCTCTGGCCTTTGCCCTCGACTGGCACCGCCCGCCGCGTCACATGAACAGCACGTCGTTCTTCTACAACCACTCCAGCCAGTGGCGCTACGAGAAGCTTGAGGTCAAGGATCTGCTGTCCCCACTGGCGCGCCACGAGGACTTCAGCGGCAGCCTGGTGGACTACAACGTGCGCGCCGAACGCATGGGCTGGCTGCCCTCGGCGCCGCAGCTGGGCATCAACCCACTACGCCTGGCCGCCGCCGCGCAAGCCGCCGGCCAGAGCAGCGCCGACTACACCGTCAGCCAGCTGAAAAGCGGCCAGCTGCGCTTTGCCAGCGAAGACCCGGACAACCCGCAGAACCACCCGCGCAACCTGTTCGTCTGGCGCTCGAACCTGCTCGGCTCGTCCGGCAAGGGCCACGAATACATGCTCAAGTACTTGCTGGGCACGCGCAACGGCGTACTCGGCAAGAACCTCGGCGAAGTCGGCGGGCACAAGCCTGAAGAAGTGGTGTGGAAAGACGACGCCATCGAGGGCAAGCTCGACCTGGTGGTGACCCTGGACTTCAGGATGTCCACCACCTGCCTGTACTCGGACGTGGTGCTGCCCACGGCCACCTGGTACGAGAAGGACGACCTCAACACCTCCGACATGCACCCCTTCATCCACCCGCTGACCGCCGCCACCGACCCGGCCTGGGAAGCGCGCAGCGACTGGCAGATCTACGACGGCATCGCCAAGGCTTTTGCCCGCGTCTGCGTCGGCCACCTGGGCGAGGAAACAGACCTGGTCACCCTGCCCCTGCAGCACGACAGCCCCGGTGAGCTGGCCCAGCCCGAGGTGCGCGACTGGAAAAAGGGCGAATGCGAGGCGATCCCCGGCAAGACCATGCCCTCGCTGATCGAGGTCAAGCGCAACTACCCCGAAACCTACGAGCGCTTCAGCTCGGTCGGCCCGCTGCTCGATACGCTCGGCAATGGCGGCAAGGGCATCGCCTGGAGGACCGAGGAAGAAGTCGAACTGCTCGGCAAGCTCAACTACCACAAGCACGAAGGCTCGGCCGCCGGCCGCCCGCGCCTGGCCTCGGCGCTGGACGCCGCCGAGATGATCCTCACCCTGGCCCCGGAAACCAATGGCCAAGTGGCGGTCAAGGCCTGGGAGGCGCTGTCGAAGATCACCGGCCGCGAACACAGCCACCTGGCGCGGCGCAAGGAAGAGGAGAAAATCCGCTTCCACGACCTGGTCGCGCAGCCGCGCAAGATCATCTCCAGCCCCACCTGGTCGGGTCTGGAAGATGAACACGTGAGCTACAACGCCTGCTACACCAACGTCCACGAACTGATCCCGTGGCGCACCCTCACCGGCCGCCAGCAGTTCTACCAGGACCACCCGTGGATGCGTGCGTTCGGCGAAAGCCTGATGGTCTATCGCCCGCCAATCGACACCAAGGCCGCCGCCAGCGTCGCCGCGCCCAAGCCCAACGGAAATCCGGAAATCGCCCTGAACTGGCTGACCCCGCACCAGAAATGGGGCATCCATTCCACTTACAGCGACAACCTGCTGATGCAGACCCTCTCGCGCGGCGGGCCGATCGTGTGGATCAGCGAAGACGACGCACGCAGCATCGGCGTGGCCGACAACGACTGGATCGAGCTGTACAACGCCAACGGCGCCATTGCTGCCCGCGCGGTGGTCAGCCAACGGGTGCGTCCGGGCATGGCGATGATGTACCACGCCCAGGAACGCATCGTGAACATCCCGGGCTCCGAAGTCACCGGCACCCGTGGCGGCATCCACAACTCGGTGACACGCGTGTGCCCCAAGCCGACCCACATGATCGGCGGCTACGCCCAGCTTTCGTACGGCTTCAACTACTACGGCACGGTGGGCTCGAACCGCGACGAATTCGTCATCGTGCGCAAGATGCACCGGGTCGACTGGCTCGACGGCGAAGGCAACGACTACCAGCAGGAGGCCGTAAAATGAAAATCCGCTCGCAAGTGGGCATGGTCCTCAACCTCGACAAGTGCATCGGTTGCCATACCTGCTCGGTCACCTGCAAGAACGTCTGGACCAGCCGCGAAGGCGTCGAGTACGCCTGGTTCAACAACGTCGAGACCAAGCCCGGCATCGGTTACCCCAAGGAGTGGGAAAACCAGAAGAAGTGGCGCGGCGGTTGGGTACGCAACGCCGATGGCACGATCAACCCCGGCATCGGCGGCAAGTGGCGGGTGCTGGCGAACATCTTCGCCAACCCCGACCTGCCGGAAATCGACGACTACTACGAGCCGTTCACCTTCGACTACGAGCACCTGCACACCGCCAAGAGCGGTGATCACCAGCCGGTGGCACGGCCACGCTCGCTGATTTCCGGCCAGCGCATGAAAAAGATCGAATGGGGCCCGAACTGGGAGGAACTGCTCGGCACCGAGTTCGCCAAGCGCCGCCGCGACGTCAACTTCGACCAGGTGCAGGCGGACATCTACGGCCAGTTTGAAAACACCTTCATGATGTACCTGCCCAGGCTTTGCGAGCACTGCCTGAACCCAGCCTGCGTGGCTTCATGCCCCAGCGGCGCGATCTACAAGCGCGAAGAGGACGGCATCGTCCTGATCGACCAGGACAAGTGCCGCGGCTGGCGCATGTGCGTCAGCGGCTGCCCGTACAAGAAGATCTACTACAACTGGAAGAGCGGCAAATCCGAGAAGTGCATCTTCTGTTACCCGCGCATCGAGACCGGCCAACCCACCGTGTGCTCGGAGACCTGCGTGGGGCGCATCCGCTACCTGGGTGTACTGCTGTACGACGCCGACCGTATCGAAGAAGTGGCCGCCTCGGCCGATGACCGCGACCTGTACCACCGCCAGTGCGACATCTTCCTAGACCCGCACGACCCGGCGGTAATCGCCCAGGCGCGCAAGGACGGCGTGCCGGACAACGTGATCAGCGCGGCGCAGGCCTCGCCGGTCTACAAGTTGGCAATCGACTGGCAACTGGCCCTGCCACTGCACCCGGAATACCGTACGCTGCCGATGGTGTGGTATGTACCACCATTGTCGCCCATCCAGTCCGCTGCCGAGGCCGGGCACGTGGAGTTCGACGGCATACTGCCGAAGATCGAGTCGCTGCGCATTCCGGTGCGCTACCTGGCCAACATGCTCACCGCTGGCGAAGAAGCGCCGGTGGTTTTGGCGCTCAAGCGGCTGATGGCAATGCGCGTGTACATGCGCGCCAAGCATGTCGACGGCACCTTGAACACTGCGGTTCTGGACCAGGTGGGGCTGAGCCAGCAGCAGGTCGAGGACATGTACCGCTACCTGGCCATCGCCAACTATGAAGACCGCTTTGTCATCCCTACCGGCCACCGTGAACAAGTACCAGACGTGTTCGCCGAACGCAGCGGCTGCGGCTTCACCTTCGGTGACGGCTGCAATGGCGGGCGCAACGAAACCAGCCTGTTCGGCGGTCGCAAGCAGACCACCACACTGGTCAAGCCGGTGCAGACCTTCGACCCGCTGGAGGACAGCCGCCATGGATGAAGGCCTGCTGAGCCTGCGCGTGCTGGCGCGCCTGCTCGACTACCCAAGCGCCGAGCTGCTGGCCGCCAGTCCGGAGCTGATCGCGCTCATTCAAGGCGAAACGCGTTGGCCCGCGCCCCTGCGCGCCGAGCTGTCGCACTGGTGCGACGAGCTGGCGGGCAGCGAACTGCTCGACCTCGAAGAAGCCTACGTGGAGATGTTCGACCGCGGCCGGGCGGTATCGCTGCTGCTGTTCGAGCACGTGCATGGCGAGTCCCGCGACCGCGGCCAGGCGATGGTCAATCTGCTGGCCGAGTACGCGGCGGCAGGCTTCCAGCTGGACGCCCGCGAACTGCCCGACCACCTGCCGCTGTTTCTCGAATACCTCTCCACCCGCCCGGAAGCCGAAATTGGCCAATGGCTGGGCGAGATCCAGCCGATCCTCGCCCTGCTCGGTGCGCGCCTGGAAGAGCGCAACAGCCGCTACGCCCTGGTGCCGCATGCCCTGCTGACGCTGATCGGCGCCAGCGACAGCATTGCTGACCTGCGCCCGGCCGCCAGTGCCGAGCCGCCAGACAACACGCCCCAGGCCCTGGACGCCGTGTGGGAAGAAGAAGCGGTGCGTTTCGAGGCCCAGTCCGATCAGGACTGCAGCCTGCAATCGGCCGAAGGCCGTCGTCTGGCCGAGCGCAAGTACCAGGCCATCCCCCAGGTCATCCAGGTCATCCCGCCCAGCGGCCCATGAACGGAGGTGCATCATGTTCGAGGAATATCTGCTTCACCTGGTCTACGGCTACTACCCCTACCTGGCAGGCACGGTATTCCTGCTCGGCAGCCTGTACCGCTTCGACCACGGCCAGTACACCTGGAAGACAGGGTCCAGCCAGATGCTGTCGAGCAAGAACATGCGCCTGGCCAGCAACCTGTTTCACATCGGCATCCTGACGATTTTCTTCGGCCACCTGTTCGGCCTGCTGACACCGCACTGGGTGTACGGCCCGTTCCTCTCGGCCGGTCACAAACAGCTGATGGCGATCATCATCGGCGGCGTGGCCGGGGTGCTGTGCGTGGTCGGCGGTGCGATGCTGCTCTGGCGGCGGCTGTTCAACCCGCGGGTGCAAGCCTCGTCCAGCACCATGGACAACGCGATCCTCATCCTGCTGCTGTTGCAGGCGTGCCTGGGGCTGGTGACGATCTTCTTCTCCTATGGCCACCTGGACGGCGCCATGATGCTGACCCTGGCCAACTGGGC
This sequence comes from Pseudomonas sp. NPDC090233, assembly GCF_044772285.1. NCBI lineage: Bacteria > Pseudomonadati > Pseudomonadota > Gammaproteobacteria > Pseudomonadales > Pseudomonadaceae > Pseudomonas > Pseudomonas sp. NPDC090233. Next base: position 382,003 of record NZ_JBIVYQ010000002.1, read on the forward strand.
GCAGGCGATCGTGTTGTTCAATGGCGACGCGGCCACCTACCTGAACGACACGCCGCTGATCTTCAGGCTGCATATCTTCCTGGGCCTGACCATCATCCTGCTGTTCCCCTTCACCCGCCTGGTGCATGTATGGAGCATCCCGCTGGGGTACCTGGGGCGCAATTACCAGATCGTTCGGCGGCGCTGAGGAGTGACGAACATGGAGATGATTGCAGTCGAGACGCTACCGGACAGCCCGGCCGTGGTGATCCGGGTGGGCGACACCTTGCTCAGCGAAGCGGATATTGCCAAGGAGACGCCCTTTCATCCGGCGGGGTCATTGCTCGAAGCGCAGCGCAGTGCCGCCCGTGCGCTGGTGGTGCGCGAGCTGTTGAACCAGCGGGCTGCGGTGCTGGGGTTGCAACCGGGTGATGAAACCGTGGCGCAGTTGCTGGACAGTGAACTGAACGTGCCTGAGGCAAGTGAGGCCGACAGCCAGCGGTATTTCAACAGCCACCGCGAGCGCTTTTGCCAACCGGCGCGGATCAAGGTGCGGCATATCCTGCTGCCCGCCGCGCCGGAGGATGCCCGGGCGCGGGATGCGCATTACCGGTTGGGCGAGCAGTTGCAGGCGGAACTCGTTGAGCATCCCGAGCGGTTTACCGAACTGGCGCAGCGCCACTCGGCCTGCCCTTCGAAGGACCAAGGCGGCGAGCTGGGCTGGGTTAGTTCAGGGCAGACGGTGGCAGAGCTGGATCAGGTGCTGCAGCGGTTGCCGGTGGGTTTGCACGATCGGCCATTGGCGTCGCGCTATGGCTGGCATGTAGTGAGTGTGGATGAGCGAGTCGAGCGGATGCCGCTGCCTTATGAGCAGGTGGCGGAGCGGGTGCGCCAGTGTTTGCGCGAAGAGGCGACGCGGCGGGCGTTGCGCGAGTATCTGTTGGCGCTGGAGGCGGAATTTGGAGTTGAGGGATTTCGGCTTGAGGATCCGGCCTCTTCATAGCCTGTACTGGCCTCTTCGCGGCTGAAGCCGCTTCTACAGATACAGTGGGGTAACTGTAGGAGCGGCTTCAGCCGCGAAAAGGGCGGTACAGTCACTCATCAACCAAACAACCTGCCCAGATACCCGAGCTTCTTCTTGTACGACCGCCGCGCCTCCAGCGCCTGCTCCATGCTCACCGGCAAGAACCGCGCCTGCTGATTGGGCTGCATCTGCCCGATCAAATCCAGGTCCGCGCTGATCACCGTGCCGATCATGGCATACCCCCCACCCGACACCGCATCCCGGTGCAGGATGATCGGCTCCAGCCCCGCCGGCACCTGGATCGAACCGATCGGGTAGCAGCTGTCGACGATATTGGAAGGGTCCGAACCGGCACCAAACGGCTGCTCACGGGGCTGGAAACTCAGCGCGCTGCCGCCCCGGTAGCGGTAACCGATGCGGTCGGCTTCGGAACCCACGGTCCAGGCATCGGTAAAGAAGCTTTTCGCCGCTGCCTCGGTCAGGCGATGGAAGTACAAACCCGGCACCACCCGCAACACCACCTCACCGCCCAGCGCCTGGCGCAGGGCCATGGGTAAACTGGCGCCGACGTGGCTCTTGCCGCTGGGCACGCCGACCGGCAACACATCACCGGCCACCAGCTTGCGGCCATTGAAACCGCCCAGCGCCCCCAATGCATACGTGGACCGGCTACCCAGCACTTCAGGCACATCTATGCCTCCTGCTACGGCAATGTAGGCACGCGCCCCCGCTGTGGGGAAACCGAAGCGCAGCACTTGCCCTGCCCTGACCGCAAACGCAGTATCGGGCCGCTGCTCACGCTCATCGAGCAGCGCCGGCATCTGCGCGCCGCACACCGCCACCAGGGCGTCCTGCAGAAACTCCAGCTCCGGCCCCACCAGCGCGCACTCAAGGCCGGCAGCACTCGCCGGGTTGCCGACCAACTGATTGGCCGCACGCAACGCATACTGATCGAGCGCGCCGGAGGGCGGGATGCCCAGGTGGTAATAGCCTTCGCGGCCGAGGTCCTGCACCGAAGTCGCCAGGCCAGGTTTGCGTACCTTGATCATGCCAGCGCCTCCTGCAACGTCTTGGGATAGCCGACCGGGTCGGCGAGAAATGCATCCAGGGAAAATTCCACCTGGCGAATGCGCAGGTCGAAATGGCCGTCCTCGACATTCGCCACCGCCTGGTCGTAGGCCTGGCGGTCTATGGGTTTGAATTGCACGATGTCGCCGGGGCGGAAGAACACCATGTGTTCCTTCAGGTAGCTCAGGGTCTGCTGGGGATCGTAGATCGGTGCCGGGGTGACGCCGAACATCTGGTAGCCCCCTGCCCCGCGCACCGAGTAGATGCAACCGAAACAGCCCCCATGGCCGAGGGTCAGTTTTGGCGTGTCGGTGCGTGGCCGCAGGTACTTGGGCACCTGCAACTGGCGCTCGCGCTCGACCATCTGGAACATGAACGGCAGACCGGCGACGAAACCGACCATCGATACGAACCACGGCGCGCCGCTGTGCGCAGCGATGAACGCCTCGACACCGGCCAGGCCGTTGATCCGCGCCGCGTATTCCAGGTCGGTGCTGTGCGGGTCCTGGTGGCGGTCGCGAAAACGCATGAGGGTTTCGTGGGTCCAGGGGTCGTTGTACAGCACCGGGATTTCGATGATGCGGGTGTGCAGCGAGCGCTCGGCCACCGCCTCGGCTTCGGCGCCGCGCACGGCTTCGAGCAGGGCGTCGGGCGCGATGCGGTCGGGGTCGAAGCGAATCTGGAACGAGGCGTTGGCCAGGCAGATGTCGAGCACGCCCTCCAGCCCCAGGCGCTCCACCGCGCGGGTGACGGCCATGCCCTTGAAGAAGGCTTCCAGCGACATGCTGTCGCTGACCTCGGCGAACAGGTGCTCGTCGGCACCGAAGCTGTAGCGGATCGGGGTACTGGCAAGCGGCTCGGCCATGTCTGCTCCTTTTCTTGGAATCTTTATCGTAAGGCAGGCAAAAACAATGCTGTACAGCGGCACCGGTGTCTGTGCACCGGGTGCCCTTGAAACTCAACGCGGCCTGCGCACCTCGATGCCGGCGGCGTCCAGTGCCGCACGCGTAGCCTCGACCAGGCACAGGGCGCCAGGGGTGTCGCTGTGCAGGCAGATGGAGTCGAATTCGATGGTCAGGTCCTGCCCTTCTACCGTGCGCACCACGCCCTCCTGGCAGGCGCGCAGCACGCGCTTGGCGACCGCTTGCGGCTCATAGCCGCGCACATTGCGGGTGAAGACGATGGAGCCACTCAGGTCGTACTCGCGGTCGGCATAGAACTCGCGCACCACCGGCTGGCCGAGTTCCTGTGCAACTCGGCAGATCACCGAACCGGGCATGCAATACAACAGCAACTCGGGCTCGATGACCTGCAGGTTCTGCACCAGAAGCCGCGCGGCCTCTTCGTCGCGGGCCAGGTGCATGTACAGCGCACCATGCGGTTTGATGTGCTGCAGGCGGACCCCTTGCGCACGGGCAATTTCACGCAACGCACCCAACTGGTAAAGCATGTCGTCGACCAGCTCCTGGGCCGGCGCATTGATGTGCCGGCGGCCGAAACCGACCAGGTCACGGAAGCCCGGATGCGCGCCCACCGCCACACCCAGCGCCTTGGCCCGCTCCACCGTGCGACGCATGGTGCCAGGATCGCCAGCGTGGAAGCCGGTGGCGATGTTGGCCGAACTGATAAAGGCCATCAGTTCGTTGTCGACACCGTCGCCGATGGTCCACGGGCCGAAGCCCTCGCCCATGTCAGAGTTGAAGTCTACTGCCTGCATGCCTGCGCTCCTGGTGCTTGTGACTGTGTGCAGGCCACGTTAGATTCTCTGCCACCCCTTGGGAAGATTTATAAAAAGATAGGGTGTCTTCGGAAAATCAGATACTCCAGGAGTGCTTCGTGTCGTTGACCCTGCGCCAGGTCCGCTATTTTGTCGCCACCGCCGAGATCGGCCAGATCTCCCAGGCAGCGATCCACCTGAATATTTCCCAGTCGGCGGTGACCACCGCGATCAAGGAGCTGGAGGCGATGCTCGGCGCGCTGTTGTTCCAGCGCTCGCCCCAGGGCATGAGCTTGACCGACGCGGGCCGGCACTTTCTCAACCGCGCCTATGTGATCCTGCGCAGTGTCGACGATGCACTGAACAGCCCGTTACCGGACGTGCGCGCCAGCGGCCTGCTGCGCCTTGCCGCAAGCTACACCGTGATCGGCTACTTCCTGCCGCATCACCTGCAGCGCCTTGAACACTGGCATCCGGATGTGACGCTGGAGGTGCACGAGCAGGAGCGCAGCGCCATTGAACAGGGCCTGCTGGAAAGCCGTTTCGACATGGCCGTGGTGCTCACCGCCAACCTCACCCACCCGGATATCGTCTCGGAAACCCTGTTCAATTCCGAGCGCCGACTGTGGCTGCCCAGCCATCATCCGCTGTGCGAACGCTCTGCCGTCAGCCTGGCCGACGTCGCCCGCGAGCCCTTCATTCTGCTGACCGTGGACGAAGCCGAACAAAGTGCCATGCGTTACTGGGAACTGGCCGGCCAGCGGCCCAGCGTGCGCGTACGCACCAGCTCGGTGGAAGCGGTGCGCAGCATGGTTGCCAACGGCAGCGGCGTGGCGATCCTTTCAGACCTGGTGCACCGGCCCTGGTCGCTGGAAGGCAAACGCATCGAAACCGTTACCATCAGCGACCCGGTGACGCCCATGAGCGTGGGTTTGGCCTGGCACCGCGAACGGGCCTTCAGCCCAGCGATGCAGGCGCTGCGCAACTACTTCCACGATGCCTTCCTGGCGCCGCAGCAGCTTTCAGCGCGGCGGTGATCGCTCACCGCTTCATGCAGCTATCGATGTTCCAGCCATACAGCCACTGCACAGCATCGTAGAACTGCGCTTGCCCCCGCCCTTCCCACAGCTGGTTGCGCACCAGCCGCTCGACACCCTTGGCGTGGTACAGCCGGCCCATCTCCCGCGCCGACCACAGTACCCGTGCGGTGCGTGGGATGCGGATCGATTCGTAGAGGCGAAACGCTGCTTGCAGGTCATGTTCACAGGTCTTCACGGCCTGGCCCAGCACCACAGCATCCTCCAGTGCCATGCACGCGCCCTGCGCCAGGTACTGGGTCATCGGATGTGCAGCATCGCCAAGCAGGGTGGCGCGGCCTTCGCCCCACTGCGCCACCGGGTCGCGGTCGGCGGTGGCCCAGCGGCGCCATGAAGTCGGTCGGTCGAGCATTTGCCGAGGCCGCGCGTGGATGCCTTCGAAGTACGACAGCACTTCGTCCTTGCTGCCATCGGTGACGCCCCACTGCTCCTCGTCACGACTGTGGAAGGTGACCACCAAGTTGTACTGCTGGCCACCGCGCAACGGGTAATGCACCAGGTGGCAATGCGGGCCGGCCCACAACATCGGCGCGTTGACGCGCAGGTCCTCGGGCATGTTGTCGACGTCCACCACCGCGCGGTACACCACATGCCCGGTCACCCGCGCCGGGTCGCCGACCATGCGCTCGCGCACCACCGACTTGACACCATCGCAGCCAATCACCGCATCGGCCTGGTAGCGGTTGCCTTTGCTGTCGGTCAGGGTCACGCCGTGGTCGTCCATCTCAAAGCCGGCGATCTGGGTCGAGGTCTGGAAGCGAATCAGCGGGTTCTGGCGTACCGCTTCGAGGATCGACAGGTGAATGTCGGCGCGGTGGATCACCCCGTAGGGGTTGCCGAAGCGTTGCCGGAAGGGTTCGCCGACGTCGACCCGCGCCACTTCGTGGGCATCGAGGGCGTCCATCATGATCAGGTGGTCGGTGAACACCGAGCGGCTGCGCGCCGCTTCGCCGACGCCCAGGGCGTCCAGTGCCGCGTAGGCATTCGGGCCAAGCTGGATACCGGCGCCGATTTCGCCGATATGGTCAGCCTGTTCCAGCAGCAGGACGCGGATGCCCTGGGCTGTCAGGGCCTGGGCAGCGGCAAGGCCGCCGATGCCGCCGCCGACGATGATGATCTGTTGTTGCCTGGCAGTCATGGTTTGTGTCTCCGTGCAGGTTTGCAACCTGGGTTTCTTATTGGATGAAATCGGGCTGGCGTTCGGGCGCGGCCTGTTGGAACGCGGCCTGTGCCTGGCAATGCTGGTACACCGCCATGACCTTGGGGTAGGCCTGCAGGTCGCAGCCCATGCGGGCGGCATTGGCCACCTGCGGGACCAGGCAGCAGTCGGCCAGGGTGGGTGTGGCACCAAAGCAGAACGGGCCATCGCCGTGGCGTTGCAGCAACGCTTCCAGTGCCGCCAGGCCTTCGGCCACCCAGTGCGCATACCAGCGGTCCTTGTCCTCGGCGCGGACGCCCAGCTCACGCTGCAAGTAGCCAAGTACGCGCACGTTGTTCAGCGGGTGGATGTCGCAGGCGACCAGTTGCGCAGCTTCCAGCACCCGAGCACGCAACAGCGGGGCGCTGGGCAGCAGCGGCACCTGGGGGTACAGGGCGTCGAGATAGTCGATGATCGCCAGTGACTGGGTCAGGCTGACCCCGTCGTCGCCAACCAGCACCGGCACCCCACCGATCGGGCTGAGTTCGCGGTGCTGTGGCTGGCGTTGTTCGCCAGTGCGCAGGTTGACCCTGTGGTAGTCGGATGCCAGGCCTTTGAGTGCCAGGGCGATACGCACCCTGTAAGAGGTGGAGCTGTTGAAGAAACTGTAAAGCTGCATGGCGCAAATCCTGCCCGGTCAAAGGGTGATGGGTGAAGTGGCGCGCAGCCCGATGGCAGGCTGCAGGCCCTTGAAGTAGATGGCGGCGGCGGCCAGTACGGCGGGCAGCATGAGCACCGCGAACAGCACCTCGAAGGACAGCCCGACGCCCAGCAGGGCCGCGCCACCGAAGGTGCCGCACACCGCCCCGATGCGCCCTACCCCGTGCGCCCAGCCGACCCCGGTGGCACGCGCGCTGGTGGGGTAGTACGCGGCTGCCAGGGCGTTGGCGCCGACTTGAGAGCCGCTGATGCAAAAGCCCATGCCGGCCACGCTCAAGCCCAGCAGTACGTAGTCGTCATGGCACTGGCCGATGGCCAACAGGCATCCGGCGCCACCGAGCAGGGCCAGTACCAGCACCCGGTGCGCGTCGAAGCGGTCCATGGCTGCGCCCAGGCACACTGCACCGAGCGTGCCGCCGACCTGGAACAGCGCACTGATCAGTGCCGCCTGGCTCAGGCTCAGGCCGCTGTCCCTGACCAGCAGTGGCAGCCAGTTGGTCATGCCATAGATGATCAGCAGGCTCATGAAGAACGCCAGCCACAGCGCCAGGGTGCCGCGCCGCAACGGCTGGGCGAGGATTTGCCGGACCGGCGAGTGACCTGCGCCGGTCTCGTCGACCTGCAGTCCGCCAGTGCCTGCCGGCAAGCGGGCGATACGGCGCAGGATGGCCAGCGCGCGAGGGTCGGCTGAATGACGCCGCGCCAGAAACCGCACCGACTCGGGCAACGCCAACAGCAGCACCGGCAACAGCGCCAGGGGCAGCACGCCGCCTAATGCCAGCACACTACGCCAGCCATACAGCGGCAGCAGTTGCGCCGCCACCACGCCGCCCAACGCCGAGCCCAGGGTGAAACCACAGAACATGCCGGTCACCAGCAGTGAACGCCTGCGCTGTGGGCAGTACTCGGAGGTCAGGGTGATAGCGTTGGGCATGGCACCGCCCAAGCCCAGGCCGGTCAGCAAGCGCAGCCAGGCGAGGCTGTGCAAATCCTGGGCAAACGCAGCGGCCAGGCTGAAGGTGCCAAAGCAGGCCACCGACAGCACCAGCACGCGCTTGCGACCGAAACGGTCAGCCAGCGGCCCAGCCATGAACGCCCCAAGCATCAACCCCACCAGAGCTGCGCCCAACACCGGGCCGAGTTCACTGGCGCCGATCTGCCAGTGCTCGCGCAGGGCCGGAGCAATGAAACCAATGGCGGCGGTGTCGAGGCCGTCGATGGCCGTGACCAGAAAACACAGCAGCAAGATGCGCCACTGGAAAGCGCTGAGCGGCTGGTTGTCGATGAAGCCTTGTACATCCACGGTATTGTTGTTGTCGGTGGAAGACATGAGTGAAACCTCCGGGTCAGTCAGACGACGCGCGCATGGATCTCGCCCAGGCCGTCGATGCCACCCACCATCAGCTCACCGGCGACGACCGCGCCGACCCCTTCGGGGGTGCCGGTCATGATCAGGTCACCCGGCTGCAGCTCGAAGAACCGTGACAGGTAGGCGATGGTTTCCGGCACCGACCAGATCAGCTTGTCGATGTCGCTGCGCTGGCGGTCCTGGCCTTCGACCTGTAGCCAGATCGAAGCCTGCGCCAGGTGCCCGACCTGCTCGGCCGGGTACAGCGGAGCAATCGGCGCGGAGGCGTCGAAGGCCTTGCCGATTTCCCACGGGCGGCCCATTTCGCGCATCTTCATCTGCAGGTCGCGGCGGGTCATGTCCAGGCCCACGGCGTAGCCGAAGACGTGCTCGCTGGCTTGCTCAAGAGGAATGTTGCGGCCACCCTTGCCAATCGCCGCAACCAGTTCGATCTCGTAGTGGTAGTTGTCGGTCTCGGTCGGATACGCCAGCTCCAAGGTCTTACCGGCGTCTACCGGCACCACGGCATCGGCAGGCTTGCAGAAGAAGAACGGCGGTTCGCGATCGGGATCGAAGCCCATTTCGCGGGCGTGCGCGGCGTAGTTGCGGCCCACGCAGTAAACACGGCGCACCGGGAAGCGCTGATCACTGCCGGCAATCGGCAGGCTGGTATGGGCGGCGGGTTCGAACAGGTAAGTCATGGCAGAGGTTTCCTCGGGTCAATGGGTTTCGCGGGCTTCGCGCAGCAGGCCCAGGGCTTGCTGGACCGGGCGGTCGGAATAGCTGAACAGCACGCACTCGTCATCCGCCTGCAGGCTCAACGCGGCCCAGCTCGGTACGACGAAGGTGTCCTTGGGTTCGAAGTGGAAGGTCTGCCCGTCGATGATGGCGCGGCCACGGCCCTCGACCACCGAGTACACGGTGGCGTCGGTGCAACGCGCGGTTTTGCCGACGAAACTGCGTGGCAACAACTGCATGCAGGTACCGATGGTCGGCATGGCCCAACCGCCTGTGGCCGGGTTGATGTAGCGCAGCTTGACGCCGTACCAGGCATCCACCTCGCCCTGGCGCTCCAGGGTCGCCAGGGCCTCGCGGGTACGGCCATAGGGGTAACTGAAGATCGGCGAAGTGCTGCCGCGTACTTCATGGCGCAGCGGCAGCATGTTGGCGCCGTGGCGGGCCAGGCTGTTGCCTTCCGGGCGGCTGACGGGCTGCACCGCTTCAGGGTAGTTTTCGGCAAAGCCTGCGCCGAAGAAGCGCACGGTGGGAATATCCAGGCCGTCGAGCCAGATCACCGGCTCACCACCTTCGGCCTCGCTCGGGTTGCCGTGATCGTGCCAGGTCCAGGACGGGGTGATGATGAAGTCGCCAGGGTGCATGGTGGTGCGCTCGCCGTCGACGGCGGTGTAGGCACCCTTGCCTTCGACCACGAAGCGCAAGGCAGACTGGCTGTGCCGATGGCTGGGGGCAACCTCACCCGGCAGGATCAGTTGCAGGCCGGCGTACAGGCTCGGGGTAATCGACGCCTGGCCGCGAATACCTGGATTTTCCAGCACCAGTACCCGGCGCACGGCCTCCTCGGCGCTGATCAACTGGCCGGCTTCCATCAGGTATGGACGCACTTCGCTGAAGCGCCAAAGTGCGGCCACGCATGCACTGGCGGGCTGTTTGGGCACCAGATTGTGAAGTTGTTCCCAAAGTGGAAACAGCGCTTGGGTGTCAATGCGCTGATAGAAGTCGGCGCGAGCAGTACCCATGTTGTCGTTGTTATTCATCGCATCACCTGTGGTGGGCTATGGTGGGGCTCGTCGTCATGGCGGCGGCCCCGTTGTGGTATCGATTAAACGCCCTTCAGCCATACAGAAAAAATGATAAATTCGTATGCAGCCATACCTAAAACATGATGGAGCAATGCCATGCACTGGACCCGCCGCCTGCGCCCACGCCATCTGCAGTTGCTGGTAACGCTGGCCGAAACCGGCAATCTCAGCGACACCGCGCGGCAGGCCTATACCACCCAGCCGGGGCTGTCGAAGTTTCTCAAGGAGCTTGAAGAAGATGCCGGCGCCCTGCTGTTCGAACGCCACGCCCGCGGCCTGCGCCCGACTGCCGAAGGCACCCTGCTGGTCAACCACGCCCGACGCATCCTCAGCGAAATGCAGCGGGCACAAAGCAATCTCGACGCCCTGCGCGAAGGCAATACGCCCAATGTCGCCCTGGGCACCTCGCCGGCCTCGGCACCCAGCCTGGTGCCTGATGCCATTTTGTATTTCCTGGAAAAACACCCGAAAGCGCAGGTGTCTTTACAGGAAAACACTATGAACGTGCTGCTCGAACGCTTGCAGCTAGGGCAGTTGGATGTGGTGGTCGGCCGCGTCGACAACTACCAGCCGAGCCAGGCCCTGCACAGCGAAATGCTGTTTCGCGAGCCCATGCAGGTGGTCGCCCGCCCCGATCATCCGCTGGCGCAGCGCCAGGGGCTGAGCTGGGATGACCTGTACCAGTACGACTGGCTGCTGTGGCCCCCCGCCACGCCAATCCGCAACCGCCTGGACACGGCGCTGAGCAATGCCGGGCGCAAACCGCTGCCCTGCCGGATCGAGTCGTCATCCCTGATGGCCAACCTGTGGTTGATGCAAAACAGCGACATGCTGTCGGTGGCCTCCGGACGCGTGGCTGAGCATTTTCACGGCCGCGGCCTGTTGCGCCGGCTGGACTTCGAGCTGGACGCGGAAGGCTCGATCGGCATGTGCTGGCGAGACGAGCCGCATATCGAAGTGGCGGTGCTGGACTTGCTGGAAAGTTTGCGCAAGGCGGCGCGCTCGCCGATTCGCAAGGCCAGTGCACACTTGCAGCCGAACGATCTGCCGCAGGCACCGTCATAAGTTGGGCCGGTGCCGCCACGCAGAGAGGACGCGAAATGACTCAACCAGACCCGTCATACGTCAAATGGCTCGAAGACCGTTCCATGCTCAAGGCCTCGCAGGAGCGGGCCCGGCTGTATTCCGGCCAGTCACGCCTGTGGCTCAACCCCTACGCCGAAGCGCAACCGCGTCGCGCCACCGACATCGCCTCGGTGTGGCTGACCGTCTACCCTGACGCGATCATTGCCCCCGAAGGCTGCTCGGTGCTGGGCGCCCTGGGCCATGAAAGCTTGTGGAAGCGCCTGTCGGACATTGGCGTGCAGGGCATCCACACCGGCCCGATCAAGCAGTCCGGCGGCATCCGCGGCCGCGACTTCACCCCCAGCGTCGACGGCAATTTCGACCGCATCAGTTTCGACATCGACCCGCTCTACGGCAACGAGCAGGAACTGGTGCAGATGAGCCGCATGGCCGCCGCCCACAACGCCGTGACCATCGACGACCTGATTCCCTCGCACACCGGCAAAGGCGCCGATTTCCGGCTGGCCGAGCTGGGCCATGGCGCCTACCCCGGGCTCTACCACATGATCGAAATCCGCGAGGAGGACTGGCCGCTGCTGCCGGACGTGCCGCTAGGTCGCGATGCGGTCAACCTGTTGCCAGCCCTGTGCGACGAGCTCAAGGCGCGCCACTACATCGTCGGCCAACTGCAACGGGTGATCTTCTTCGAGCCTGGGGTGAAGGAAACCGACTGGAGCGTGACGCCGCCCATCACCGGCGTCGACGGCAAGACGCGGCGCTGGGTCTACCTGCATTACTTCAAAGAGGGCCAGCCATCACTCAACTGGCTCGACCCCAGTTTTGCCGCTCAGCAAATGATCATCGGCGATGCCCTGCACGCGCTGGACTGCCTGGGCGCACGCGGCTTGCGCCTGGACGCCAACGGTTTTCTCGGCGTCGAGACTCGCACCGACGGCCCCGCCTGGTCGGAAAGCCACCCGCTGTCGATCGTCGGCAACCAGCTGATCGGCGGGATGATCCGCAAGGCCGGCGGCTTCAGCTTCCAGGAGCTGAACCTCACCCTGGACGACATCGCGCAGATGTCCAAGGGCGGCGCCGACCTGTCCTACGACTTCATCACCCGCCCGGCCTATCAACATGCCCTGCTGACCGGCGACACCGAGTTCCTGCGCCTGATGCTCAAGGAAATGCATGGTTTGGGCATCGACCCGGCGTCGCTGATCCACGCCCTGCAGAACCACGATGAACTGACCGTCGAGCTGGTGCACTTCTGGACCTTGCACGCCCATGACATGTACCTGTTCAAGGGCCAGACGCTGCCTGGCAACATCCTGCGCGAGCATATCCGCGAGGAGATCTACGAGCGACTGTCGGGTGAGCATGCACCGTACAACCTGCGCTTCGTCACCAACGGCATCTCCTGCACCACCGCCAGCCTGATCACTGCAGCGCTGGGCATTCGCGACCTGGAGCAGATTGGCCCGGCCGATATCGAGCTGATCCAGAAGGTGCACCTGCTGCTGGTGATGTACAACGCCATGCAACCGGGGGTGGTCGCGCTGTCGGGCTGGGACCTGGTCGGTGCCCTGCCGCTACCGGCCGAGGCGGTGGCTGAAAAGATGGTCGATGGCGATACCCGCTGGATCCACCGGGGCGGCTACGACCTGGCCGGGCTCGACCCGCAAGCCGAGGCGTCGGTGCGCGGCATGCCTCGCGCCCGCTCGCTGTACGGCAGCCTCGACAGCCAACTGGAGCATGTCGACTCATTCGCCAGCAAGGTGAAGAAACTGCTCGCCGTGCGCCAGGCCTACGGCATCGCCAGCAGCCGCCAGGTGCTGGTGCCGGAAGTCAGCAGCCCCGGCTTATTGGTGATGGTGCATGAACTGCCGGCTGGGCGCGGCATCCAGATCAGCGCGCTGAATTTTGGCCAGGAGGTGATTGCCGAGGAGCTTGTGCTGACAGGTTTCACGCCGGGGACGGTGGTGGACATGATCAACGAGACGGTCGAAGGTGACTTGACCGAGGATGGGCGGCTGACGGTGAATCTGGATCCTTATGAGGCGTTGTGCCTGAGGATTGTGAACAGTAGCGGGCATGTCTGAGGCCGGCACTGACTCCATAAAACCGTAATATCCAATGGCCATATTGGGCGCCCCTGAACAAGAACTCTGGTCGCCCAATGCCTTTCACGCCCAACCGCCTGGCCCTGTGCATCGCACTGGCCTGTGCCGCCTTCGCCCCTGCCGCTCTGGCCAAGGATTACCTGATCAACAGCGCCACCACCGAAACGCTGGAACTGAAGAAGTCGGACACCCTCAAGGTGACCTCCAGTGGCAACATCGTGGCCAGCGACGATGATGGCGTGATCCTGCCCAAGCACACCAGCGGTGCCACTGTCAGCGTCGACAACGCCGGCATCATCCGCTCCACCGACGGCCGCGGCATCGACACCAAGGACGAAGGTGAAGACCTCAGCCATTACCTCATCACCAACCAGGCCGGCGCGCTGATCCAGGGCAGCAACGATGGCCTGCGTTTTCAGACCAACCCGACGGCAGGCGGCAGCCTGAAGATCGTCAACGCCGGCACCATCGAGTCGACTGTCGAAGGCCAGGCCATCGACCTGGAAACCCTGAACAACCCGGCCTTCACCACCAGCTTGATCAACCAGGCCAGCGGCGTGATCCACGCGGTGGGCAACGACGCGATCAAGACCGGCTCCAACGCTACCGTGACCAACTACGGGCTGATCTACACCGACACCGCGCCGCAGGACAAGGACGGCCTTGACCAGAAGTACGACGGCATCAAGATCGGCACCTCGACCGGCGTCACCGTGCACAATTACGGCACCATCAGCGCCGACCGTCATGGCGTCGACCTGAAGACCGACGCCACCCTTTACAACTACGACGGTGCCAGCATCACTGGCCGCAATGGCTCGGGCTTTGGCTCCGACGGCAGCGGCACGGTGTATAACTACGGCACCATCACCGGCGCCATTGCCGATGGCAAACTCAACGGCGACGGCGATGGTGTCGACATCGACCTGATCGGCCATATCTACAACGCCGGTACCATTCAAGGCTTGGGCGCCAAAGGCGTCGACAGTGGCGGCCGGCCCAATGGCAGCGAAGGTATCGCCATGGGCGGTGGCACCATCGTCAACACCGCCAGCGGGGTCATCCGCAGCGTCGACAATGGCATCCTGGTCGATGACGGCGCCGAGGGTGCCGGCGTGGCGGCAACCCAGATCAGCAATGCTGGCCGCATCGAAGGCGAAAACGGCTTCGGCATCAAGCTGATCGGCGGGTATGACGATCGCGTGATCAACAGCGGCACCATCAGCGGCGGCAATGGCCTGGCCTTGAGCATGGGTGCTGGCAATGACAGCCTGGTGGTCGAAACCGGCGGGGTGTTCAACGGGCTGGTCGATGGCGGCGATGGCATCGACAGCGTGACCCTCAACGGCACCGGCAGCTTCGGCAACAGCCGCAACTTCGAAACGCTGAATGTGAGCGGCGGTAGCTGGACACTTACCAGCGTCGACGATTTCAGCCAGGGCGGCGTGGTTGCCAGCGGCGCGACGCTGATCAACCAAGGCAGCATCCTGGGCCTGATGCAGGTCGAACAGGGCGCGACCTATGCCGGTGGCGGTTCGGTGGGCGGTCTGCAGGTCGACGGCACACTACAGACCAACACCGGCCTGGGCGTGGCCAAGGTCAATGGCGACATGAGCTTTGGCCAGGGCGCAACCCTGGTATACGGCGTGAACGCCGATGGCAGCAGCGCACCGATCAGCGTCACCGGCACGGCCAACCTGGCCGGCGCTACCCTGCGCGTACAGCCGACCCCGGGCCAGTATCCGTGGCAGAGCCAGTACACCGTGCTGACCGCCGGCGCGGTCAATGGCACGTTCGGCCAAGTCACCAGCGATTACGCCTTCCTCACCCCGACCCTGAGCTACACCAGCAACTCGGTAGGCCTGGCCTACACCCGCAACGACATCGCCTTCGAACACTATGCACAAACTGGCAATGGCTCAGCAGCGGCGCGCAGCCTGGGCAGCCTCGGCCAGGACAGCACCTTGTACAACGCCGTGCTCGGCAGCAGCGCTGCCAGCGCCGGCAACGCCATCGAACAACTGGCAGGCAGCAACACCGCCAACCTGGCGGCCGCAACCCTTGCCGGCACCACTCAGGTGGGCAGCAGCATGCTCGGCGCCATGCAGTCGATGGGCAGCGGCGCCGGATTGTTGGTGGGTTTGAAGGACGGCCACGGCCCTGCCCTGGCCGCTACCGGCGTGCCGCGCGAGGCACGCAACCTCAACGACCCGAACGCCCAAGGGCGAGTCTGGGCTCAAGCACTTGGCAGCTATGGCAAGGTCGATGGCAGCCACGGTGCCAGTGCCCTGGAGCAACGTACCGGCGGCGGTGTGCTGGGCATCGATTGGGCGCTGGCCGGCAACTGGCGTCTGGGGGTACTCGGTGGCTACTCCCGCACGCGCCTGGACAGCACCGGCCTGGACGGCACCGTGCGTAGCTGGCATGCCGGCGTCTATGCCCAACACCAGAGCGGCCCGCTGGCCCTGCGCATGGGCGCTGCGTACAGCCGCCATGACGGCGACAGTAAGCGCGAGGTGGCTTTCAGCGGTTTCGATGAACGCCTGAAAGGTGACTATGACGCCGACAGCCAGCAAGCATTCGTCGAGTTGGGCTATGCCCTGGGCAGTGGCCGTCTGAGCGCCGAACCGTTCGCCAGCCTGGGCTATCAGCGCTATCACCGCGACAGCTACCGGGAGAAAGGTGGCGATGCGGCGCTGGCGGTGGATGCCGACACCCAGGACAACGTCAGCAGCACCTTGGGACTGCGCGTGGCGCACCTCGGCCAGCTGGCCAACGGCATGAGTTTGACCCCGCGGGCGAGCCTGGGTTGGCGGCATACCTATGGCAACATCGATACCCGCACGCGTCAGGCGTTTCTGGCGGGAGGGGATGCGTTCAGTGTCGAGGGCAGTGCAATCGACCGGGACAGCTTGCTGGTCGAGGCCGGGCTGGACCTGGGGCTGAGTGCGCGGCAGACCATTGGCTTGGGGTATAGCGGTGAGCTGGGGAGTAATAGCCGGAACCATGCCGTAGTCGGGCAGTGGCAGTTGAGGTTCTGAGGATTGGTTGTCAGTGCGGGCCTCCTCGCGGGCGGTCCGCACAGTCACCTTGCATTTAGGTCAGCAGAGGCATAGCTTCCGGGCATCGTTTTCCAAGCCCAGGAGCCTCTCCATGTACACCGGCATCGTCCAGGCCGTCCGCCCCCTCCTTGCTGTAACCACTTACCCGGGCCACAACCAGTTCACCATCGACCTCACCCCCGAACTGCTCGACGAGCTGAAGATCGGTGCCAGCGTCAGCGTCGAGGGCACCTGCCTGTCGGTCACCGAAATCGACGGCACCCAGGTCAAGTTCGACGCCATGACCGCCACCCTGGAGCGCACCAACCTGCGCTGCTTCAAGGCTGGCCAGGGCGTCAACATCGAGCGTTCGGCGAAGATGAATGCCGAAATCGGCGGCCACCTGATGGCCGGCCATGTCGCCACCACCGCCGAAATCGTCGAGCTGTCGATCGAGGAAACTGGCGCCTATATCAAGTTCCGCATGCCGCCGGAATGGGCTAAATACGTGTTCCCGCGCGGCTTCCTCGGCGTCAACGGCTGTAGCCTGACCGTCGCCGACGTGGACGATACGCTGATCACCATCAACCTGATCCCCGAAACCCTGCGCCAGACCACCTTCGCCCACTACAAGGCCGGGGAGCTGCTCAACATCGAAGTCGACCACCAGACCATGGTGCTGGTCGATGTGGTGGAACGCACCCTCAAAGGCACCCTCGCCCGCCTGTGATCAGACGCTGCGGGTGAGGCCGCCGTCGACCTTGATGTTCTGCCCGGTGATGTACGCCGCGCCATCGCTGGCCAGGAAGGCCACGGTCGCGGCGATTTCCTCGCTTTTGCCATAGCGCTTGAGCGGCACGCTGTCGCGGCGCTCGTCGGTGGCCGGCAGGCTGTCGATCCAGCCCGGCAGGACGTTGTTGATGCGAATGTTGTCGCCGGCATACTGGTCGGCGTAGATTTTGCTGAACGCTGCCAGCCCCGCACGGAACACCGCCGAGGTGGGGAACATCGCGCTTGGCTCGAAGGCCCAGGCGGTGGAAATGTTGATCACCACCCCACCCTTTTGCCGCTGCATGATCGGCGTCACCAGGCGGGTCGGGCGGATCACGTTGAGCAGGTAGGTTTCCATGCCCAGGTGCCAGTCTTCGTCGCTGATTTCCAGAATCGGCGCACGTGGGCCGTGCCCCGCACTGTTGACCAGCACGTCGATGCGACCCCACTTTGCGACCACTGCATCGACCAGGCGCTGGATATCGTCATTGGACTGGTTGCTGCCGGTCACGCCAATGCCCCCCAGTTCCTCGGCCAGGGCCTCGCCCTTGCCGGACGACGACAGAATGCCGACCTTGAAACCATCGGCAGCCAGGCGCCGCGCTGCCGCTGCGCCCATGCCGCTGCCACCTGCAATCACGATTGCTACCTTCTCGATGGACATGAAGCCTCCAGGTTTTCCTGCATGAGTGATGCAGCCAGACTAGCAGCGTGCTGCGCCTGACAGAGAGGCAGCATAGCTTCTCACTGATAATAGAAAATCTACTGTCTAACAGCCTGTTGAAGTAACCACGTTCGCACCGTGGCCAATGCCGGCGGCTGATAGGCATTTCTCGGCCACACCAGATAAAACGCCTGGTCCAGGCTCAGCGCGTGGTCGAACGCCAGGACCAGCCGCCCCGCCGCGATATCGCTCTGCACGAAGTGATAACTGGCCAGCGCCAGCCCCTGCCCGGCAATCGCAGCGTCGATTGCCAACGCGGTCTGGTTGAAGCGCACATTGCGCGCCGACGTTTGCAGCGGCTGTTGAAAGACTTCGCTGAGGAAATCGGGCCAGAAGTTGTGAGCGTCGTGCAGCAAGGTGTAGCGCTGCAGTTCCTGTAGATTCGTCGGTACGCCTTGAGCCTGCAAGAGCGCGGGGCTGGCTACCGCAACGATGCGCTGCTGAAGGAGCAACTCGGTGTGCAAGGCGGGGCCGAACGGTGGCCGCCCATAGCGCACGGCGATGTCCACGCCCTCCGGACGAAACTGCGAGAGACGCTCGGTGGCGAGCACCTGCAGGTCGATGCCGGGGTGCTCTTCGGCAAAAGATGAAAGCCTTGGGATCAGCCATTTCGCCGCAAAGGTCGGGGTCACACTGATCGTCAGTTGCGCACCATCGGGCCGCAGCGCCTGGGTAGCGCTGCTGATCAAGGCGAAGGCGCTGCGGATATCGCTGCTGTAGCGCACGCCTGCGCCTGTCAGGGCCAAACCTCGGGGCAGCCGCTCGAACAGCTTGATCCCCAGGTTCGCTTCAAGCCCGCGAATCTGCTGCGCCACCGCGGCCTGGGTAACCCCCAGTTCGTCGGCCGCCAGGCGAAAGTTGAGGTGCCGCGCCACCACCTCGAATACCCGCAGCCCATTGAGCGGCGGTAACGCAGAATAACCCTCGGCCATTTAGAAAATCTACTGAGTGAGCGGGCCTTGTACCTTACTCGATACGTGGATGCTGTTGCACCAAGAGCTTGCGCTTGGCCTCAAGTTCCGCGATCTGCTCGTCGATGTCCTCGATCTTCTGCTCGATGTTGTCGTGATGCTCCTGCAGCAGCTCGCGAGCTTCTTCGATGTCCGAGGCGGCTGGCGCGGCGCCGCGCAGCGGCTTGTTGGCGGTTTCCTTCATGGTCAGGCCGGTGATCAGGCCTACGGCGGCAATCACCATCAGGTAGTAGGCCGGCATGTACAGGTCACCGGTGCTCTCCACCAGCCAGGCGGCCAGGGTTGGAGTCAGGCCGGCGATCAACACCGAGATGTTGAAGGCGCTGGCCAAGGCGCTGTAGCGAATGTGTGTGGGGAACATTGCTGGCAGCGTCGACGCCATTACGCCGATGAAGAAATTGAGCATTACGGCGATGATCAGCAACCCGGCGAAAATCACCCCGAGCACGCCGCTGTTGATCAGCATGAACGCCGGGATGGCCAGCACGAACAGGCCGACGCTGCCGATGATGATGAAGGGGCGGCGGCCCCATTTGTCGCTGAGCAGGCCGATGATCGGCTGCACGAACAGCATGCCGACCATGATCGCGATGATGATCAGCACGCCGTGGTCTTCGCTGTAGTGCAGGTTGTGCGACAGGTAGCTGGGCATGTAAGTGAGCAGCATGTAGTAGGTGACGTTGGTGGCGATCACCACACCGATACAGGTCACCAGACTGCGCCAGTGCTGGGTGGCCACCTCCTTGAACGACACCTTGGGCCCAGAAGCCAGGCCTTCACGGTCGCCCTGCTCAAGCTTCTCGACATGCTGCTGGAAGGCCGGGGTTTCCTCCAGTGCATGGCGCAGGTACAGGCCGATGATACCCAGCGGCAAGGCCAGGAAGAACGGCAGGCGCCAGCCCCACTCGAGGAACTTCTCCTCTCCGAGAATGGTGGAAATCAGCACCACCACACCCGCGCCGAGCACAAAGCCGGCGATCGAGCCGAAGTCCAGCCAACTGCCAAGGAAGCCGCGCTTGCGGTCCGGCGCATACTCGGCGACGAAAATCGAAGCGCCGGTGTATTCGCCACCCACCGAGAAGCCCTGGGCCATCTTCGCCAGCAACAGCAGGATCGGCGCCCAGATGCCGATGGAGGCATAGGACGGTATCAGGCCGATGGCGAAGGTGCTCAGCGACATGATCACGATGGTCGCGGCGAGGATTTTCTGTCGCCCGAACTTGTCGCCCAGGGCACCGAAGAACAGCCCGCCCAACGGACGAATCAGGAACGGCACCGAGAAAGTGGCCAGGGCCGCGATCATCTGCACGCTGGGGTCGGCGTTGGGGAAAAACACCTTGCCCAGCGCATAGGCGACGAAGCCGTAAACGCCAAAGTCGAACCATTCCATGGCATTGCCCAGCGCCGCGGCGGTGATCGCCTTACGCATCTTGGCGTCGTCGACGATGGTGATGTCTTTCAAGCCGATCGGCTTGACGCTTTTCTTGCGAGATTTCATGCCTGTGTCCCTTCACTTGACGTTTCGCCACTGGCCGGCCTGCGGCTAGCTGGTGGCTCTAAGGCATCAGATACAACGGGACACTAAATAATTCAGCGCTTAACGATTTTTTGTGAGTGAACTGAGCGACTTCTGGCAAGGCTTGCAGAAATCAGCAGCGCTGTAATCGCTGGATTGGGGCAAAAAAAACCGCTGCAGAGGCAGCGGTTTTTTATCGGATGGCGTTTTATCAGATACCGTCGCGCGCCAGGTCCATGGCGAAGTAGCTCAGGATCAGATCGGCACCGGCCCGCTTGATCGCGCCGATGCTTTCACGCACCACACGGCCTTCGTCAATGGCGCCGGCCAAGCCGCCGAACTTGATCATCGCGTACTCGCCACTCACCTGATACGCCGCCAGCGGCAAGCGCGATGCGGCGCGGATGTCGGCGATCACGTCAAGGTAGGCACCGGCCGGTTTGACCATCAGCACGTCAGCCCCTTCCTGCTCGTCGAGCAGCGACTCGCGCACCGCTTCGCGGCGGTTCATCGGGTTCATCTGGTAGCTCTTGCGGTCGCCCTTTAGCACGGTGCCACCGGCTTCACGGAACGGGCCATAGAGCGACGAGGCGAACTTGGTGGAGTACGCCATGATCGCGGTGTCGTGGAAGCCAGCGGCATCCAGTGCGCCACGGATCGCCTGGACCTGGCCGTCCATCGCCGCCGACGGCGCGATGAAGTCGGCACCCGCAGCAGCGGCAATCACCGCCTGCTTGCCCAGGTTGGCCAGGGTGGCGTCGTTGTCCACGCCATGGTCGTGCAGCACGCCGCAGTGGCCGTGGCTGGTGTATTCACAGAAGCAGGTGTCGGACATCACCACCATTTCCGGCACGCTGTCCTTGCAGATGCGCGCCATGCGTGCGACCAGGCCGTTTTCGTTCCAGGTGTCGCTGCCGGTGGCATCCAGGTTGTGCGAAACGCCGAAGGTCATCACCGACTTGATGCCGGCGCGGGCGTAGCGCTCGATTTCCTGGGCCAGCAGTTTCTCGGGGATACGATTGACTCCCGGCATGCTGCTGATTGGCACAAAGTCGTCGATGCCTTCCTCGACGAAGATCGGCAGGATCAGGTCATCGAGGCGGAATTCTGTCTCCTGGAAGATCGTGCGCAGGGAATCGTTCTGGCGCAGACGGCGGGGACGAACGGAAGGGAAACGGTTGGACATGACAGCTCCAGGGAATATGGACGGCGTATACCTTATGCCTGTTGGGCTTCAGTGGAAAGACCGGGGGGTGAGATTGTGTCGTGCACTCAGGGCAATAGTTGGCTTTTGCATTGGCTGTGCCGGCCCTTTCGCGGGCGGTCCGACGTCTCGGCAAGCCCGCTCCCACAATGGTCCTGCCAACACTGATCATTGTGGGAGCGGGCTTGCCCCGCGAAAAGGCCAGTGCTGGCGCTAAATCACTGCAACCAAGGCGGCGGCGGCTCTTCGCCTTTGACCGGGCCATGCTCAGCTTCGGCCCGCGCCGCGCGGCGACGGGCATCGTCGAGCCGCGCAGCGTCGATCTCGCGCATCACTCCGCCCACATCGGCGACGTGCTCGTCGTCCTCGAATTCACCCGTCAACGGGCTGTCCACCTTCAACTCGCCCGCTTCGTACAGCGCCCACATTTCCTGGGCATAGCGGGTGTGCTTCAGCTCCGGGGCAAAGCGCCCGAAATAGTGCGCCATGTTCGCCACATCGCGCTGCAGCATGCTGAACGCATGGTTGTTGCCAGCGGCATCCACCGCCTGCGGCAGGTCGATGATCACCGGGCCGTCAGGGCCAAGCAGCACGTTGAATTCGGACAGGTCGCCATGCACCAGCCCGGCGCACAGCATCAGCACGATCTGACGAATGACGAAGTCGTGGTATTCACGGGCCTCTTCGGCCTCCAGGTGCACGTCATTCAGGCGCGGTGCGGCATCGCCGTCGGCGTCGGTCACCAGCTCCATCAACAGCACGCCATCCTGGAAGTCGTATGGCTTGGGCACCCGTACACCGGCACTGGCCAGGCGGAACAGCGCCGCCACTTCGGCGTTCTGCCAGGCGTCTTCGGCCTCCTTGCGGCCGTACTTGCTGCCCTTGGCCATCGCCCGAGCCTGGCGGCTGTTGCGCACCTTGCGGCCTTCCTGGTATTCGGCGGCCTGGCGGAAACTGCGCTTGTTGGCCTCTTTGTAGACCTTGGCGCAACGTACCTGGGCGCCGCAACGCACCACGTAGACGGCTGCTTCCTTGCCGCTCATCAAGGGTCGCAGCACTTCGTCGACCAGTCCGTCTTCAATCAGCGGTTCGATTCGTTTTGGCGTCTTCATCAGGCTTGTTTCGGGGTCCTGTCTGGCCTTTTGGCTGGGATGGCGGACATCCTCTCACAGGCGGCTGCGTCTTGCTCGTTTGTCTGCTCAGGCGGTGGCCCGGCACTGCACAATCAGGTGCCGGGCCCGGTCGAACGCCCAGTTGTAAACCACCGTGTAAGGCAGGATGATCACGAAGAAGCCCAACTCGACCATCAGCGCCTGCCACAGCGAGATGTCCAGCATCCAGGCCGCCACCGGCAGGCACCACACCACCAGGCCTGCTTCGAAACCCAGGCCATGAACGAAGCGTGACGAAGCCCTCCACTGGATACGTGGAGTTGCCACATAGCGGTCAACCAGCATGTTGTAGAGCATGTTCCAGCCCATGGCGATCAGCGACAAGGTAACTGCCAGACTACCCGCCGTGGCCAGCGACTTGCCCATGATCCAGGACAACAGCGGAGCACACAGCAATACGGCAAAGAACTCGTAGCCGACGGCATGCAGCAGACGTTCGGAGAAAGCGACTTTTTTCATGACAGGTTCCATCGTGTGATCAACTCGTGCTTCACATTTTCTTTGATGCAACTGATACTCGCGACATAGCTCCTATCGGTTTTATCAATACCTATGCGCTACTCACCCGAAGCTCTCGTCGCCTTTGTCGAAGCCGCCGCGCTCGGTTCGTTCTCGGCTGCAGCGCGTAAACTGCGCAAAAGCCAATCGACCATCAGCATCGCCATCGCCAATTTCGAAGCGGACGTGGGCTGCCCGCTGTTCGACCGTGCGGGCCGCCACCCCACCCTCAATGCGGCCGGTCGTCAGGTGCTGAGCCACGTCGAGGCGATCCTCGACGCCAGCGCGCGGCTCGACGCTCTGGCGGTGCGCCTGGCCGAGCAGGTCGAGCCGCTGGTCTCGGTGGTGATGTCAGACAGTTACAGCGTGACCTTCCAGGGCGCGGTGATCAGCCGTTTCGCCGAAAGCTATCCGCATACCGAACTGCGCTGCGGGCCGGCCGAAGACGCCGACGTGATCGACATGATCCAGCAGGACATGGCGCACATCGGGATCCTCGCCGCGCAGCCGCAGTATCCAGCCGACGTGGCCGTGGCGCGCTTGGTGGAGCAGGCGGAGTTTGCCGTGTACGTCAGCACTGACCACCCGCTGGCGCAGCAACCGGCACTGCAGCCGCTAGACCTGGAAAACGAGCGCCAGCTGTACATCAGAACCTACGCCCCAAGTCTGCACCACGGGCGCGGCCAAGCCTGGTCCGCGCCGGACTACCTGACCTTGCTTGAGTTTGCGGTGCGCGGTTTTGGCTGGGCCGAGCTGCCCAGGGCGCTGGTGGCACGCTTTGGCAGCGGCCTGGTGGAATTGCCGGTGGCAGGTTACCCACGACGCGTCGCAATGGATGTGATCTGGTCGCGGCAAAAGCCGCTTGGGCCGGCCGGCCAGTGGCTGGTGCAGCAGCTGTTGTCGCGCTAACCGCGTCAATCACTGCCGTCTACAGCCACCACCTGCCAGCTGTCATCCGGGTCAAAGCGCTGCATGGCCTTGACCAGCTTGTCACCCTGCGGCCCGAGGTCCTTCTCGAACACCTGCCCGTCATGGCTGACCATGAAGCTCATTACCCCGGTATCGTCGTACTTGGCCGGCCAGGCGACCATCGCGAAGCCCCGGCTCATCTGCGTGCCGATCAGGTAGCTGTAGGCGCCACCCGGTGCTGATGGGCCTTGGCCATCGAGGATACGGAAGTGATAACCGTACCAGTCGTCCCCCACCACATCCTGGCCGAACAGCGGGCCGAGGGGGCTGACTTCGCCGCTCGCGTCCGCTTCCCAGTACAGCCCATCGTGCTTGCCGGGCGAGCTGAAGACTTGCTGGGCATACTCCAGCGCGCCGTTGCCGTTGCGGTCCTTGGAGGCGTAGTCCATCTGCGCATCGTGATAGGCGAGCAGCGATTGCACGGCCGAAAGCTCATCGCGGCCGATGCGCCGTGCGCGGATCTCGGCGCTGCCGGCCTTGAGGTCGAAGCGCCAGCCGTTGGCGCTGTGCGACAGCGGAATGGGGAGCGTCCAGTGCTCGCTGCCCACGGCCAGAACAGCTTTGTCGTCGCTTTGCTTTTGAATCTGGTGCTGTTGGCGGTATTGCTGCAGAAACGCATCCACATCGCTGCGCTGCACGCCTTCACGGGGGATATAGGTGCGCCAGTCATCGCCGAGCAACTGGGCCAGGCGTGCCTGGTCGGCATGCTCGGTGCCCAGCGCTTGGACAAAGGCATCGACGGCTTTTTCCGGTGTCGGAAATGCCTGCTGCGCAGCCAGGCTCGAACCTGCACTGGCCAGGGCAATCAGCCCAAGCATCGTCTTGATGTTCATCGCCGGCCTCCTCCGCCACGGCGCATCGGCGCACTGGGCCTGGAAATGGCATGCCCCGCAGCACGCGCTGAATGGGGCCGCTGGGCAAGCATCTGGCTGGTCCTGCCGCGGTCGATCTGGGCCATGCTGCGCGATGGAGAACGGACGCCCTCGAAGGCATTGTTGCGCGCCCTGCCAGCATGGGTGTTCTGCCTGCTCTGCAGGGTCTGGCGGGCTTGCTGGCCGTCGCGACCGCCCCTGGCCTGCGGCTGACGATCGGCGAGGTGCGGGCGGTTGGTCTGGGCTTCGCGCACCTGGTCACGGGCCTGGCGGTTGCTGGTGGCGGGCCGTTCGATGCCTGCCCGGTCCATCGACGCGCGGGCGCGGTCGCGGGCCTGGGCGCGTTGGGCGTTGTCGCCCCGGAAGGCCGCGCGCTGGCTGGCACCCTCGAGCTGGCGGCCATACTGCTGGCGGCTGCGGTTATCGCGGTAGGGCACGCCATCACGGTGCACGGCGTTGTGCTGCCAGGTGTTCTGGTTGTTGCCGATGCGGTTGTTGACGTTGATGTTGTTGTAGCGATTGACGTCGATATCGATGTCGTTGAGCCCCCAGTCGCAATCGCCCCACAGGGAATTGACGATCGCCACCCCTGTGCCGAAGGCCAGCCCCGCCACCAGCGCTGAGCCTGCGTAGTACAGCGGTGACGGCGGGTAATAGACCGGCGGCGACGCGGGATAGGCCCAGGTGCCATAACTGGTGGTCGGGTTGTAGGTGGGCACGTAGACCACCTGCGGGTCGGCGGGCTGAATGATGATGGTACTGGCGGGTGCCGCGGCACTGCTGGCCGGGGCTGCGGGTGCAGCCTGCACCGTAACGTTCTGGTACTGGTTGCTTTGCAGGTTGCCGGCAGCCTTCGCTTGCTGGCGCAGCCTTTGCACGGCGCCCATCACATCGTCGGGCTGGGCCAGGAACGCATCCCCCAGGCGCTGCACCCAGACCGGGTCCTGGCCCAGCACCACCAGCACCTGCGGGAAGGCCACCAGCGCCTGGACGCTCGGGTCCCACGGCTGCTTGGCCACTTGCTTGACCGCGTCATCGCCCTGGGCCTTGGGGTTGGCTTTGGACCAGGCCACCGCTTCGCCCACCTCCCCGGGGTAAGTCGCGGCCATCAGCACCTGCGCCAGCAAGGCATCGGGATACAGTGCAATGGGGGCCAGCATCTGGTCCAACTGCTCCTGATTGAACACCGCCTGTTTGGCCGGTGCCGCTTCGGCAGGTTGCGCAGGCGCGGGAGACGTTTCAGCCTGTGCAAGGATTGTTAGACCGCTCAGGCAGAGCACCGCCGACACGACGCAGAGCAATGGCATGCGCATCACAGTTCCCTCGGAGTGAAGCCGCGTGGCACTTAAGCCTAGCAAAGGCTGCGGTTTGCACACGGCTGCTGGCGGTATCAATAGTCACTATCGAGAACGACAATTTCTACTGATCGCGCACGCTCAATAACCTTGCTCCATCGACTCGGCACATTCGCCCCCAAATTCTGGAGCTCCCCCATGAACACCACGGCCCGCCTGCTGCTCGCTGCCCTCACCGCCACCGCCCTCGCCGTGCTCAGTGGTTGCGCCAGCCACCCCGAACTGCGCCCCTACACCGCCGAAGAAACCCGCCAGTTGCAACTCGAATCCATCCAGCGCCAGGCCCTTTCACTGGACGAATACGAACTGCGCAAGCGCGTGATCCTGCGTGCGGCCAGCCCGCAGGTGGTGACCGAAGTGGTCGAGGCGCAGCCTGGGATCAAGGGCTGACCGGATCGACATTCCCCAGCGCCTTTGATGTATCCTGTGCCGCTCAAGAGCAAGCCTTCCAGGACGGTGACCATGACCAGGCCCCTTCTGTTGCTGAGTGCGGCCCTGCTGTTCAGTTCGGCGGCGCAGGCGCAGCAGATCCAGCGCCAACTGGGCGATTTCGATTTCAAGCTCGGCACCACGCCCTCACGCAGCATGGCCCAAGGGCTGATCTCGCCGAGCGCGACCGGTGCCTTCCACGGCGGCCTCGACCTCAGCCACCCCAGCGGCTGGTACGTCGGCCAGTACGCGCCGAGCATGGGCGTGACTCCCGAATCCACCCTGCGCCTGGACAGCTACCTGGGCTACAAGCACCATTTCGACAGCACCCTGGGTTACGAGGTCGGCCTGATCCACTACAGCCAACCGAATATCGCCGGCCCCGACAGTTATGCCCTGTACGGCGGCATTTCGATCCTGGGCAGCCGCATCGGCGGTGCCTGGCGCGACAATCCGGACAACCGCACCGGCACCCTGTTCGCCGACTTCGGCCAATTACCCGTATTCGACGTGGATTTGACCGTGAAGCTCGCCCACCACCGCCTGGGCACGCCGTTCACCATTGGTGACGGCAGCCAGGTGGATGCGTTCTCGGACTGGTCGCTGGAGCTGTCGCGGCCCTGGCTGGGCATCGACCTTAACCTCATCTACAGCAACTCCAACCTCACCGGTGGCGGCTGCGATGCATACGCGGGCATCAATACCTACTGCGAAAGCATGGTGACGCTCAAGGCCCAGCGCAGCTTCTTCTAGGTTTCAGGCATCAGCGTTGCAATCAACGCCCGCACGGTCCCCGGCAAGGCATCCAGCTCGCGCACCAGAATGCTGCGCTCACGCACCGCCCACGGTTCATCCAGGGTAATGGTGACCAGCCCCATGGTCTGGCTATGCCGCAGCGCCGCCGACTCGGGGATGATGCCAATCCCCACGCCCGCCTCCACCAGCCGGCAAATGGCCTCGAAACTCGACAGCTGAATGCGTAGCGACAGATTCAGGCCCATACGTTCCACATGGTCGCGCAGAAAGCTCAGCAGCGTGCTGCCGTCGTGCAAGCCGATATGCTGGAACGCCAGGGTCTGCTTCAACGACACCTGCTTGCAGGTCGCCAGCTCATGCCCTGCCGGCACGATCAGCACCAGCCGGTCGGTGCTGAAGTGCATCACCTGCAAACCGCTCGCTTCGACCGGCCCGGCGATTATGCCCATGTCGCTGCTGCCGTCGAGCACACCGCGCACGATATCCCGCGACAGGCGCTCTTGCAGGTCGACCGTCACCCCGGGACGCTTGGCCAGGAAGCCTGCCAGCACTTCGGGGAGGAATTCGGTGACGGCGGTGGTGTTGGCGAAGATGCGGATATGCCCGGCCGAATCGGTGCCGAACTGGGTGAATTCGGCTTTCAGGTAGTCCACCTGGCGCATGATCAGCCGGGCATGCATCAGCAGTTTTTGCCCGGCTGGGGTCAGCTCTACGCCACGGCTGTCGCGGTACAGCAGGCGTGTGTCGAGCTGCGCCTCCAGCGCCTTGATCCGCGCGCTGGCGGCGGCCGGGGAAAGAAATGCGCGGCGTGCGCCCTGGGTCAGGCTCGGTGATTCACCGATATGAATGAAAAGCCTCAGGTCTGCCAGGTCGAAATGCATCGGGGTGTCCTTGCACGGCGCGGGCGTTCAGCATACATGAACGCTGCCTTACGAAAATGCAAATTCACAGAATGCCAGGCGCCTCGCATGATCGATGCCATAACAACAAATGCAGAGGCCCATGGTGATGACTGCTACGGACTACAGTGCCTGGATCGGCCGCACGGAAGAAGCCGTCGACGAGCTCAGCCGCAACCTGATCAAGCGTATTGCCGCCACCTTTGGCGAAACCGCACCCGCCGCCGGACAACCGCTGCCGCCCTTGTGGATGTGGTGCTTCTTCCAGGAGCCAGTGGCCGAAACGCAACTGGGCAGCGACGGCCACCCGGCACGCGGCGGCTTCCTGCCACCCGCAGACAACCGCAACCGCATGTGGGCCGGGGGCCGGGTTGAATTCATCGCTCCGCTCAAAGTCGGCGCCGAGGCACATCGCCTCTCGACCATCGTGCACATCGAGGAAAAACATGGCCGCAGCGGCGCATTGCTGTTCGTCACAGTGCGCCACGAGTACTCGCAACACGGCAAGCTGTGCGTGCGTGAGGAGCAGGACATCGTCTACCGCGAACCCAATCCGCCAAAATTGAGCAGCGCCGCGCCAACCGCTGCAGCCGACTGGAGCGAGGCCATCACGCCCTCACCGACCTTGCTGTTCCGCTACTCCGCCGTGACCTTCAACGGGCACCGTATCCACTACGACCACCCCTACGTCACCGGCACCGAGGGCTACGCCGGCCTGGTGGTGCACGGCCCGCTGATCGCCACCCTCAACCTGCGCGCCTTCATCCGCGCCAACCCCGGCAAGCGTGTGCGCCATTTCGCCTACCGCGGCGTACGGCCACTGACAGTTCCCACGTCATTCGAACTGGCCGGCCACATCAGCGAGCCAGGCCAGGCGCAGCTATGGGCCGGCAATGCCGAGGGTGTGGCACAGAGCGCCGACGTGCTTTTCGACTGATACCTGGACAGGGAACCCCACATGCATACGTACGACAGCGATGACCTCAATGCCATCCGCGAAGGCGTGCGCGCCTTGTGCGCCGAATTCGACGCCAGCTACTGGCGCAAGATCGACGAAGAAAAAGGCTTCCCCGAAGCCTTCGTCAAAGCCATGACCGACGCCGGCTGGCTGTCGGCGATGATCCCGGAGCAATTCGGCGGCTCTGGCCTGGGCCTGGCCGAAGCCTCGGTGATCCTCGAAGAAGTTAACGCCTGCGGCGGTAACTCCGGCACCGTGCACGGGCAGATGTACAACATGTTCACCTTGCTGCGCCATGGCAGTGAAGAACAGAAGCGCCATTACCTGCCCAAGCTGGCCAGTGGCGAGTTGCGCCTGCAGTCGATGGGCGTGACCGAGCCCACCACCGGCACCGACACCACCAAGATCAAGACCACCGCCGTGCGCCAGGGCGACACATACGTGATCAATGGCCAGAAGGTGTGGATCTCGCGGATCCAGCACTCCGACCTGATGATCCTGCTGGCCCGCACCACGCCGCTGGCCGAGGTGAAGAAAAAGTCCGAGGGCATGTCGATCTTCCTGGTCGACCTGCGCGAGGCCATCGGCAATGGCCTGACCGTGCAGCCGATCGCCAACATGGTCAACCACGAAACCAATGAGCTGTTCTTCGACAACCTCGAACTGCCGGCCAGCAGCCTGATTGGCGAAGAAGGCCAAGGTTTCCGCTACATCCTTGACGGTCTCAATGCCGAGCGCACGCTCATCGCCGCCGAGTGCATCGGCGATGGCCGCTGGTTCATCGAGAAGGCCAGCGCCTATGCCCGTGACCGCGTGGTGTTCGGGCGGCCGATCGGGCAGAACCAGGGTGTGCAGTTCCCCATCGCCGAGGCGCATATCGAAATCGAGGCCGCCGACCTGATGCGCTGGCGGGCCTGCGCCGAATACGACAGCGGGCAGAACGCCGGGGCCAGCGCCAACATGGCCAAGTACCTGGCGGCCAAGGCGTCGTGGGAGGCGGCCAACGCTTGCCTGCAGACCCACGGCGGTTTCGGCTTTGCCTGCGAATACGACGTCGAGCGCAAGTTCCGCGAAACCCGCCTGTACCAGGTGGCGCCGATCTCCACCAACCTGATCCTGTCCTACGTGGCCGAGCACCTGCTCGAACTGCCACGCAGCTTCTGAGGGCCCGAGCATGCAGCATACCCAAGCCCTCGCCGGCTTCCTCGCCGACCTGCGCTACGCGCACATTCCCGGCCACGTGCTGGACCGTACCGAAGACTTGTTTCTTGACTGGCTGGGCTCGGCGCTGGCCAGCCAGGGCGCGCACCCGACCCCGTTGTTCGAGCGCTACGCCGAACGCATGGGGCCTGCGCAAGGCAGCGCGCGGGTGCTGACCAGCGGGCGCAGCTCATCGCCCTACTTCGCCGCCCTGGTCAATGGCGCAGCCTCGCACCTGGTCGAGCAGGACGACCTGCATAACAGCTCGGTGCTGCACCCGGCCACCGTGGTGTTTTCAGCCGTGCTGGCAGCCGCCCAGGACCTCGACAAAAGTGGCCAGGACCTGCTGCAGGCAGCGGTGGCCGGCTATGAAGCGGGGATTCGCATCGGTGAGTTCCTCGGCCGTTCGCACTATCGCATCTTCCACACCACCGCCACCGTCGGCACGCTGGCGGCGGCGGTGGGTGTGGGCAAGCTGCTGGGCTTCGACCAGTCGCAGTTCATCAACCTGCTCGGCAGCGCCGGCACCCAGGCCGCCGGCCTCTGGGAGTTCTTGCGCGATGCCGCCGACTCCAAGCAGTTGCACACCGCCAAAGCGGCCGCCGACGGCCTGTTGGCCGCTTACCTCACCGCTGATGGTCTGACCGGGGCGCGCAACATCCTCGAAGGTGAACAAGGTCTGGCCGCTGGCATGTCCCGCGACGCCGACCCGTCGCGCCTGAGCGACCGTTTGGGGGCACGATGGGCCTTGGTGGAAACCTCGTTCAAGTTCCACGCCTCGTGTCGCCACACCCACCCCGCCGCCGACGCGCTGCTGCAGCTGATGCAACGTGAAGGTCTGGGGCATGAACAGATCGCCAAGGTGGTCACCCGCGTGCACCAGGGCGCCATCGACGTGCTGGGCCGGGTCACCACGCCTGCAACCGTTCACCAGGCCAAGTTTTCCATGGGCACCGTACTTGGCCTGATCGCGGTGCACGGCAGTGCGCAGCTCCTGGAGTTCCGCGACCTGGCGCTGACCGATCCGCAGGTCGCGCGCTTTCGCGACAAGGTCGAGATGCAGCTCGACGCTGAAGTGGATGCGGCCTATCCGGCCCGCTGGCTGGGCCGAGTGGAGGTCACCTGCAACGACGGCCGCACCTTCAGCGCCGCCATCGACGAACCCAAGGGCGACCCGGGCAACACCCTCTCGCGCCCAGAGCTGGAAGCCAAATTCCAGCGCCTGCTGGCCTATTCCGGCGCACGCAGCCCGGCCCAGGGGCAGGCGCTGATCGCTCGCATCTGGCAGCTGCGCGACGCCCGCTCGCTGGCCGATCTGCACTGACCCCGAACAGGTGACCCTATGACTCAAGCAACGCCCCGCCCGCTGGACGGCATCACCGTGATCAGCCTGGAGCACGCCATCGCAGCGCCTTTCTGCACCCGCCAACTGGCCGACCTGGGCGCCCGCGTGATCAAGGTCGAACGCCCCGGCAGCGGTGATTTTGCCCGTGGCTACGACCAACGCGTCGACGGCCTGGCCTCGCACTTCGTGTGGACCAACCGCTCCAAGGAAAGCCTCACCCTCGACCTCAAGCAAGAGGCCGCCGACGGCATTCTCGAAGCCCTGCTGGCCAAGGCCGATGTGCTGGTGCAGAACCTCGCACCGGGCGCGGCGGCGCGCATGGGGCTGTCGTTCGAGGCCCTGCACGCGCGCTTCCCGCAGCTGATCGTGTGCGACATTTCCGGCTACGGCGAAGGTGGCCCCTATGAAAAGAAGAAAGCCTACGACCTGCTGATCCAGAGCGAAGGCGGCTTTCTATCGGTGACTGGCGGCCCCGGCGAAAACGACATGGCCAAGGCCGGCTGCTCGATCGCCGACATCGCCGCCGGCATGTACGCCTACACGGGCGTGTTGTCGGCGCTGATGCTGCGCGACAAGACCGGTGTCGGCAGCCGTATCGACGTGTCGATGCTGGAAAGCCTGGTGGAGTGGATGGGCTATCCGATGTACTACGCCTACGACGGTGCGCCGCCACCGCCGCGTGCAGGCGCTGCGCACTCGACCATCTACCCGTACGGGCCGTTCCCTACCGGTGGTGGCGGCACGATCATGCTCGGCCTGCAGAACGAACGGGAATGGGCGTTGTTTTGCGAGAAGGTACTGCTCGACCCAGAGCTGGCCAGCGATGACCGCTTCAGTGCCAACTTCAAGCGCTCGGAAAACCGCGAGATACTTCGGCAAATCATCATCGATGGCTTCGCCGACCTGTCGCTGGACGAGGTGGTGGCACGCCTCGAACAGGCGCAAATCGCC
The DNA here is from genome assembly GCF_044772285.1 of Pseudomonas sp. NPDC090233. Lineage (NCBI taxonomy): Bacteria > Pseudomonadati > Pseudomonadota > Gammaproteobacteria > Pseudomonadales > Pseudomonadaceae > Pseudomonas > Pseudomonas sp. NPDC090233. Next base: position 414,733 of record NZ_JBIVYQ010000002.1, read on the forward strand.
AATGCCCAAGTCAACGACATGCACGGCGTATGGCAGCACCCGCAGTTGCAGGCCCGCGACTGCTGGCGCGAAGTGGACAGCCCGGCCGGCAAGTTGCCGTCGCTGCTGCCACCGGGGCGCAACGCTGCCTTCACCCCACGCATGGATGCCGTACCGGCCTTGGGGCAGCATACCCAGGGCATTCTCGGCGAGCTGGGTTTCACGGCAGCGCAACAGGCCGACCTGGCGGCGGGTGGCGTGGTATGAACGTCGTCCGTTCCGCCCTGTTCGTGCCCGGTAGCCGCCCCGAACGCTTCGCCAAGGCGCTGGCGGCGGGAGCCGACGCGGTGATCATCGATTTCGAGGATGCCGTGGAGGAACCGCTCAAGCGCCAGGCGCGCGACAACCTGGGTGCGTTTCTGCAAGCCACGCCGCGGGCTTCGGTGTGGGTCCGGGTGAATGCGCCGCAGCACGTCGAGCATGCCGCCGACCTAGCCTTCTGTGCACAGCAAACCGGCGTCGCTGGCGTGCTGCTGCCCAAGGTGGAAAATGCCGCTCAGGTCGCCATTGCCCGCCACTCTGGCAAGCCAGTCTGGCCCATCATCGAAAGCGCCAAGGGTCTGTTGGCACTGGAGCAGATCGCCCATGCCGAGGGCGTCGAACGGTTGTCGTTCGGCAGCCTGGATCTGGCGCTGGACCTGCATCTGAACACTGAGAGTGCCGCAGCCCGGCAGTTCCTGGATCAGGCCCGCATGGCTGTGCAGCTGCACTCGCGCGCCGCTGACCTGCTGCCGCCGCTCGATGGAGTGTTTCCTGCCATTGCCGACGCCGAGGGCCTGCAGCGAGCGATGCGCCATGCCTATGACCTGGGCTATGGCGGGGCGCTGTGCATCCATCCCCGGCAGGTGGCGGTGATTCATGCGGCGCTGGCGCCTAGGGAGGAAGAACTGGCTTGGGCTCGACGAGTAGTAGCAGCGAGCGAGGCGGCCCAGGGTGCCGGGGCATTCCAGCTGGATGGGCAGATGGTCGATGCCCCGGTGTTGCTGCGGGCGCAGCGACTGTTGGTGCAACCCTAAGTCAGGGCACGGCGTTCGGCCATACCGAACGCCGCCTTACACAAATGCTAATTCTCTAAACGCAGGCCCTGGTCCATCTTTACGTTCAATCCTCCTACAACAATAAATCAGAGGTGACATCGATGTTGAAACTGACCCAGGCGCTGTTCTGCGCCGCCGCAGTCTCCATGGCCAGCCTGGCCCAGGCCGCCGACCCGATCATCATCAAATTCGCCCACGTGGTGGCCGACAGCACCCCCAAAGGCCAGGGTGCGCTGATGTTCCAGAAGCTCGTCGCCGCCGACCCGCAGCTCAAGGACAAGGTCAAAGTCGAGGTCTACCCCAACTCGTCGCTGTTCGGCGACGGCAAGGAGATGGAAGCCTTGCTGCTCGGCGATGTGCAGATGCTGGCGCCTTCGCTGGCCAAGTTCGAGCACTACAACAAGCAGGTGCAGATCTTCGACCTGCCGTTCCTGTTCGACGACCTGGCCGCTGTCGACCGCTTCCAGCAAGGCCCGCAAGGCAAGGCACTGTTGACCTCGATGGAGGACAAAGGCATCCGCGGCCTGGCCTATTGGCACAACGGCCTCAAACAGCTTTCAGCGAACAAGAAGGTGATCCTGCCCAAGGATGCCCGTGGCCTGAAGTTCCGCGTGCAGGCCTCAAGCGTGCTCGAAGAACAGTTCAAGGCGATCCGCGCCAACCCGCGCAAGATGAGCTTCGCCGAGGTCTACCAGGGCCTGCAGACCGGGACGGTCAACGGCACCGAGAACACCTGGTCGAACTACGAGAGCCAGAAGGTCAACGAAGTGCAGCCGTTCTTCACCGAGACCAACCATGGCCTGATCGACTACATGGTGATTACCAACGCCAAGTTCTGGAACGGCCTGCCTGAGGATGTTCGTGGCGAACTGCAGACGCTGATCGACCAGGTCACCGTCGAGGTGAACAAACAGGCCGAAGCCCTCAACCAGACCTCGCGGCAAAAGATTCTCGAGGCCAAGACTAGCGAGATCGACCCGCTGACCGCCGAGCAACGCCAGCAATGGCGTGAGGCGATGCGTCCGGTATGGGAGAAGTTCTCCGATCAGATCGGCGCCGACCTGATCGACGCCGCCGACGCCGCCAACAAGGCTTCCTGACCGCCGTTGCGCCTTGCCCTGGCCACCCGCTGTCTGGGTGGCCTGCCCCCTGTTTGTCTGGAGAATCCCTATGCAATCGCTCAGGCGTGTCTGGGAGCACTTCGAGGAAGGCATGATCGCCTTTCTCCTGGCGGCCATGACCCTGGTGACCTTCCTCTACGTGGCCCTGAACAACCTCTACACCATGTTCTACACGCTCAGTGACCACTGGTCCTTCGCCAGCGACCTGCTGCTCGCTGTCGGCGACCACCTGATGGGCTACGCCCAGGACATGACCTGGAGCATCGCCCTGACCAAGGCCATGTTCGGCTGGCTGATCTTCTTCGGTATCGCCTACGGCGTACGCACCGCAGGTCACCTGGGGGTCGACGTGCTGGTGCGGCGGACCCGCAAGCCGGTGCAGCGGGTGCTGGCGATGATTGCCTGCGCTTGCTGCCTGGCCTATGCCGGTTTGTTCCTGGTGGCCAGCATCAAATGGGTCAGCGCGGTACTGGTCGCCGGCATCGGCGCCGAAGACCTCGACCGCTATGGCATCAAGGTCGGCCATATTGCGCTGATCGTGCCGTTCGGTTTCGCCCTGGTCATCGTCCGTTACCTGGAAATCCTCTACCGCCTGTTCACCCATCGCCAGTACGGCCTGGGACTGGCCGACGAGGCCGCCGAAGCCAGCAAGCTGGCCAACCCTGGCGAGGAGCATCACTGATGACGGTTATCTGCCTGTTCCTGTTGCTGTTCGTGTTGATGTTCCTCGGCGTGCCAATCGCCATTGCCCTGGGTCTGTCAGGGGCGCTGTCGATCCTGATGTTCAGCCAGGACTCCCTGAGTTCACTGGCGATCAAGCTGTTCGAGACCTCCGACAGCTACACCTTCCTGGCCATCCCGTTCTTCCTGCTGTCGGGCGCGTTCATGACCACCGGTGGCGTGGCCCAGCGGCTGATCGACTTCGCCAACGCCTGCGTCGGGCATATCCGCGGCGGCCTGGCGATTGCCGCCGTGCTGGCGTGCATGCTGTTCGCCGCGCTGTCGGGCTCGTCACCGGCCACGGTCGCGGCGGTGGGTTCGATTGCCGTCGCCGGCATGGTGCGCTCCGGCTACCCACGTGAGTTCGGCGCCGGGATCATCTGCAACGCCGGCACCCTCGGCATCCTGATCCCGCCATCGATCGTCATGGTGGTGTACTCGGCAGCCACCGAAACCTCGGTGGGCAAGCTGTTCATGGCCGGCGTGATACCCGGCATCCTGCTTGGCGTCAGCCTGATGGTGACAATCTACATCGTCGCCAGAATCAAGAAACTGCCAGCGCAGCCCCGTGCCAGCTTCAGCGAATGGCTGAGCACCGCACGGCGGGCGTTCTGGGGGTTGTTGCTGCTGGTGATCATCCTTGGCGGTATCTACAGCGGCATGTTCACCCCGACCGAAGCGGCGGCCGTAGCCGCGGTGTACTCGGCGTTCATCGCGCTATTCGTGTACAAGGACATGCGTCTGCGCGATTGCCCGAAGGTGCTGCTGGAGTCGGGCCGGCTGACCATCATGCTGCTGTTCATCATCGCCAACGCCATGCTCTTCGCCCATGTACTGACCACCGAACAGATCCCCCAGCAGATTACTCAGTGGGTGTTGTCAGAGGGGCTGACGCCGATCGGTTTCCTGATCATGGTCAACGTGGTGCTGCTGGTGGCCGGCAGCTTCATGGAGCCGTCGGCGATCATCCTGATCCTGGCGCCGATCTTCTTCCCGATCGCGATGAAGCTGGGCATCGACCCGATTCACCTGGGGATCGTGATGGTGGTGAACATGGAGATCGGCCTGGTTCACCCACCGGTGGGGCTGAACCTGTTTGTGACCTCGGCGGTGACTGGCCTGACCTTGGGGCAGACGATCCGCGCGGCGCTGCCGTGGCTGTCGATCCTGCTGTTGTTCCTGGTGCTGGTGACCTATGTGCCGTTCATTTCGCTGGCGTTGCCGGCGTGGTTGGGGATGCCTTGAACCTGTAGTCAGATCCCGCCACCGGCCAGCAGCTCCGTCATCACCTCGGCCAACGCCTTGACCATCACATCCGCGGTTGGCCGATGGACGATGACGATCTCGTAACTGTCCACCTCAGGCAATCCCTGCCCCTCTCCCATTACCCGATGCTCAGCGGTTGCCGCCCGTGGCGGCAACAGGCTGATGCCCATGCCGTCGGCCACTGCCGCCTGGATGCCGCTGAGGCTGGAGCTGGTAAAGCTGATCCGCCAACGCCGGCCCATGCGTTCGATGGCACTGATCATGTCTTCGCGGTACAGCCCGCGTGGCGGGAAAGTTACCAGCGGGATAGGGTCTAGCTCGAAAGACGGCATCCGCGCGCTGTCGATCCATTGCAGGCGCTCGGGCCAACAGGCAACGCCCTCGCGGGTGTTGCGCCGCTGCTTGAGCAAAACCAGGTCGAGTTCACCGTTGTCGTAGGCCTGGCTGAGGTCGCGGCACAGGCCGCTGGTGACTTCCAGCTTGACCTGTGGATGCAGCCGGCTGAACGCCGACAGCGCGTTGGTGGTGCGCCCGCCGACGAAATCCTCGGGCACGCCCAGGCGCACCGTGACCCCGACCATGGCGCCCGCCAGCGCTTCGAGCATCTGGTCGTTCAACGCCAGCATGTGCCGGGCATAGCCGAGCAACGTCTGCCCGGCGTCGGTCGGCAGCACGTCGCGGTTGCCGCGCACCAGCAGGCGGTGGCCGACCATCTCTTCGAGGCGACGGACTTTCTGGCTGATGGTCGACTGGGTCGAGTGCAACCGTGCGGCGGCGGTGGTAAAGCTGCCGCAATCGGCCACGACGACGATCGCGCGCAGCAGGTCGAGGTCGAACAGGGCTCTATTCGATTTAACGCTGATGGACATCTTTGTATTCAACTACTGAATGGCAAGCCCTGACTTCTACCACGGCTAATCGCCAAGCGCCACGCCTTCACGACGTGGGTCGGCGCCACCCGACCAGCCTTCGGCGGTGCGCTGTATGATCTGCATGCCACTGGTCATGACCATGGGTGTGACCTCGTGCCCCCAGGTTGCCAGTTGGCGGATCAGCGCGGGGCTGGTCAGGTCGGCCTCCACTTCTGTACCGGCATTGCGGCTGCCGAAATTCGGCAGGTTGCTGGCCTGCTGCGGGTTAAGTTGCCAGTCCAGCAGGCCGATCAGTGCCTTGTTCACGTAGCCGATGATCTGCGAGCCGCCGGGTGATCCGAGACTGGCCACCAGCTCGCCGGAGTCGCGGGCAAATACCAAGGTCGGTGCCATGGCGGACAGTGGGCGCTTGCCGGGTTCGACACGGTTGGCCACCGGCTTGCCGTTTTCCTGTGGGATGAAGGAGAAGTCGGTCAGGTGGTTGTTCAGCAGAAAGCCTTTCACCATAAGGTGCGAGCCGAACGCGGCCTCCACCGAGGTGGTCATGGCCAGCGCCTGGCCGCGGTCGTCGACGGCGCTGAGGTGCGAGGTGGAAATGCGCAACGGCGAGCGGTCCGGCGCCATGGCCAGGTCCGCGCCTTCGGGTTTGCCCGGGCGCGCATATTTCATGCTGAAGTCGCCGATCTGTGCGGCGCGCCCGGCCAGGTAAGCAGGGTCGGTCAACGCCCTGAGTGGGACCGGCACATAGTCGCTGTCGGCCAGATACTGGGCACGGTCGGCGTAGGCCAGCCGTTCGGCTTCAGCGATCAGGTGGACGGCCAGTGGGGCAGGTTCAAGGCCTGCCACCGACGACGTGGCGCGAGGGGGCAGGCTTGCCAGATCGCGTTGCGGGTTGGCGCGGTGCAGTGCGTCGAGGATGCCCAGGGTCTGTAGCACCGTCACCCCGCCCGAAGACGGCGGCGGCATGCCGCAGATCTGCCAGGCTTTGTAAGGGCCGCACACGGGGGTGCGTTCCTTGGCCTGGTACTGGCGCAAGTCGTTCAGGGAAAGGTGGCCGGCATTGGCATGGGTGCGCACGTTGGCAACGATCGCTTCGGCGATCTCGCCGGTGTAGAACGCATCGACGCCTTCATCGGCAATACGCTCGAAGGTCTGCGCGAGGTCGGGATTGCGCAGCAGCGTTCCTACCGGCAGGGGGCGACCCTGCGCATCCAGAAAGTACTTGGCCATGGCCGGTGAACGTGCAATGAAAGGGTCGCCTGCCACCAAGGTATTGAGGCGTTGGGAAACCGGAAAGCCATTGCGTGCCAAGGTGATGGCTGGAGCGAACAGGTCGCGCCAGGGCAGCTTGCCGTGCTGGTCGTGCGCCAGTTTCAGCGCCCGTAGCACACCGGGCACACCAACCGAACGGCCGCCGATCTGCGCGTCCCGGAACGGCATCGGGGTGCCGTCCGCTTGCAGGAACAGCGTTTGCGTAACGGTTGCCGGTGCGGTTTCGCGGCCGTCGAATGCCTGCACGCGCTTGCCGTCCCAGTAGAGAATGAATGCCCCGCCACCGATGCCGCTGGATTGCGGCTCGACCAGGGTGAGGACCATCTGCATGGCGATGGCCGCATCGATGGCACTGCCGCCGGCGCGCAGCATTGCTCGGCCGGCCTCGCTGGCCAGGGGGTTGGCGGCGGCGGCCATGTGCTGGGTGGCGTGCACCGGTTGCAGGGCGGTGCGGTAGCCGGATTGGAGCTCCGGTGGTGCGGGTAGGACTTGGTCGGCCTGGGCGCATTGAGCGGCGGCAAGGCACAGGGCACCAATCAGGTGTGTTGGGAAATGCATAGGTTGTGTCCTTTCGAAGTGCATGCCGTGACGTTTTCGGCGCTTTCTAGATCGAGCGCCGCCCGCGCGGCGCATCGCGGATGAATCCGCTCCTACGGTTTACCTCCGGCCAAGCATCAAGGCTGGCAGTGAAGATGTCACTGACAAAACTGGCCGGAGGTAGATAGTAGGAGCGGATTCATCCGCGATACGCCGCGCGGGCGGCGCTCGATCTCAAGGGCGCTGCAAACCTGTCGGCGTACTAAGCCACCTCATCAAACGGCAACCCCACATAATTCTCGGCAATGTTCACCAACCCCGCCTCGGACGACAGGAAATACTCTCGATCCGCCTCCTGCATCTTCTGATCCCAGGCATCTTTGTGCTCACCAAAATCATGCAGCAATTGAGTCATGAACCAGCTGAACCGCTCGCCTTTCCACACCCGGCGCAGTGCCAGCGGTGAGTACTGCTGCAGCAGGTCGGTACGCCCTTCGCGGTAGACCTTGAGCAGAATCCGGTACAGGTAATTGACGTCCGAAGCCGCCAGATTGAGGCCCTTGGCGCCGGTGGGCGGAACGATGTGCGCGGCATCGCCGACCAGGAACAGGTTGCCATACTGCATCGGCTCGACCACCTGGCTACGCAGTGGGGCGATGCTTTTTTCCAGCGCCGGGCCGGTGACCAGCCGCGCCGCCACGTCCTGAGGCAGGCGGGCCTTGAGCTCATCCCAAAAACGCGCGTCGGACCAGTCCTCAACCCGCTCCGTCAGCGGCACTTGCAGGTAGTACCGGCTACGCGTCTGCGAACGCTGGCTGCACAGCACGAAGCCCCGCTCATGGTGGGCATAGATCAGTTCATGGTTGACCGGCGGGGTATCGGACAACAGCCCAAGCCAGCCAAAGGGATAGACGCGCTCGTAATGCTTGAGCACGCCTTCGGGAATGCTCTGCCGGGAGACGCCGTGAAAACCGTCGCAACCGGCGATGTAGTCGCAGTCCAGACGATGGATCTGCCCGTCCTTCTCGAACGTGACGTATGGCCGTTCGCCCTTGAGTTCGTGCGGCTGAACATTGCTGGCGGCGTAGATGATCGGTGCCCCGCTGGCCTCGCGCGCCTGCATCAGGTCACGGGTGACTTCGGTCTGACCGTAGACCATCACGGTCTTGCCGCCGGTCAGACCCTTGAGGTCCAGGCGCTGGCGGCGGCCACCGACCAGCAGCTCGACGCCTTCGTGGACCAGCCCTTCGCGGTCCATGCGTTCGGCGACACCGGCCTCGTGCAGCAGGTCGACGGTACCCTGCTCAAGCACGCCGGCACGGATGCGGCCGAGCACATATTCCGGGGTTTGGCGTTCAAGAATGACGGTATCGATGCCTGCCTTGTACAGCAATTGACCGAGCAGCAGTCCAGACGGGCCTGCGCCGATGATTGCAACCTGAGTTTTCATTGTTGTTGTCTCGTGCTTGTAGGGTTTGCACTTGCATTTTTACGGGCTGCAGCGGCCAAATAAGTGTGCTATCCCATGCAAAACCTGCACTTTTACAAAAATCGTTCGGTTAACGAACAGGCGTGACAGCATGAAATCCACCCTTCCCGGCGTTCCATTGTTCCAGCTGTACGGCGAAAACCAGGCCTGGCCCGGCACCGACCTGCTGCACTGCGAGTCAATCCCGGCGCGCAGTCGCCTGCACCATTGGGAGATCAAGCCGCACCAGCACGCCGAGCTGTTTCAGTTGCTGTATGTGCAACGTGGCCAGGCCGAGGTAGAGATAGAGGGGGCACACAGCACCATCAACGAAGCAGCCATCCAGGTGGTGCCGCCGCTAACGGTGCATGGCTTTCGCTTCAGCGCCGATATCCAGGGGCATGTACTCACCTTCGGCACAGCGCTGGTGGCTGGCCTGGAGCAGCGCCTGGGCGCACCACTGAGTGTATTGACCCGGCCTGCATGCTACTCGCTGGGCAAGGACCGCCTGCGCCTGCGCCAACTGATCGAGACCCTGCAACAGGAATACCAGGGCCATGCGCCTGCAAGGTCGACACTGCTCGAAGCCCTGGTGACCGCGCTGATGGTGTGGATCAGCCGCCGCCAGCAACTGGGCCAGACGCCGCGCAACCGCGACGAACGTGACCGCCAGTTGCTCGGGCAGTACCTGCGCCTGGTCGAAGCGCATTTCCGTGAGCATTTGTCTGTCGAGGATTTCGCTGCGCGACTGAACATCCAGAGTCTGCAACTCAACCAGTTGTGCCGCGCGTTGAGCGGGCAGACCGCGCTGCAGGTGGTGCACCAGCGGCTGCTGCTGGAGGCCCGGCGCAACCTGATCTACACGCGCATGAGCATCGGGCAATTGTCCGATAGCCTGGGGTTCAGTGACCCCACTTATTTTGCGCGGTTCTTCAAGCGCTTGAGCGGGCAGACGCCCAATGGCTATAGGCGCTCGGTCCAGCCTGACTGATGGGCGAGTGTCGCCACGCTGCTTGACGTATACGTAAACCTGCATTCAGGATACCGCCATACCTTACGCCGAGCCCAAGCATGAGCAGCCAGACCTACAGCATTTCCGACTTGTCCCGCGAGCTGGACATCACCACCCGCGCCATTCGTTTCTATGAAGAGCAGGGCCTGCTCAGCCCTGAACGCCGCGGCCTGGAGCGTATCTACTCGGCACGCGACAAGGTCAGCCTGAAGCTGATCCTGCGCGGCAAGCGCATCGGTTTCTCGCTGGCCGAATGCCGCGAACTGATCGAGCTGTACGACCCCACCAGCGGCAACCTCAAACAGCTCAACAGCATGCTGGCGAAGATCGCCGAGCGCCGCGCCCAGCTCGAACAGCAGATGCTCGACATCCACCAGATGCAACTGGAACTGGACACCGCCCAGGAACGCTGCGAACAAGCCCTGGCCGCGACCTTGAACCATAACGACAACCGTTGATCCGCCACAGGAACCCCGCCATGCCTTTGCCCGAAAAAGTCCGCCTGGTCGAAGTCGGCCCCCGCGACGGCCTGCAGAACGAAGCCCAGCCCATCAGCGTCGCCGACAAGGTGCGGCTGGTCGACGACCTGACCGACGCCGGCCTGGCCTACATCGAAGTCGGCAGCTTCGTTTCGCCCAAGTGGGTGCCGCAGATGGCCGGCTCAGCCGAGGTGTTCGCCGGCATTCAGCAACGCCCAGGCGTGACCTACGCGGCCCTGGCACCTAACCTGCGTGGCTTCGAGGACGCCCTGGCCGCTGGGGTAAAGGAAGTGGCCGTGTTCGCCGCCGCCTCCGAGGCGTTCTCCCAGCGCAACATCAATTGCTCGATCAGTGACAGCCTGATGCGCTTCGAGCCGATCATGGAGGCGGCGCGCAGCCACGGTGTGCGGGTGCGCGGGTACGTTTCCTGCGTGCTGGGCTGCCCGTATGAGGGCAAGGTCAGTGCCGAACAGGTCGCCCCGGTGGCCAAGGCCCTGCATGAGATGGGCTGCTACGAAGTTTCGCTGGGCGACACCATCGGCTCCGGTACGGCCGGAGATACCCGCCGGCTGTTCGAAGTGGTTTCGGCCGTGGTCCCGCGCGAGCAATTGGCCGGCCACTTCCACGACACCTATGGCCAGGCGCTGGCCAATGTGTACGCAAGCCTGCTCGAAGGCATCAGTGTATTCGACAGCTCGGTGGCCGGCCTTGGGGGCTGCCCCTATGCCAAAGGCGCCACGGGCAACATCGCCAGTGAAGATGTGGTGTACCTGTTGCAAGGGCTGGGGATTGAAACCGGCATCGACCTCGACCGGCTGATCGCTGCAGGGCAGCGCATCAGCAACGTGCTGGGCCGGGCCAACGGTTCGCGTGTGGCACGCGCACGCAGCGCGCACTGAGATTCACACGGTTGTCACAGGAGTGTGGGCGGTGTGTTACCGCCCCCACAGTTATCAGCAAAAAATCGGGTAACAGGGAAACAAATCGGCAAAAAAACCGGCCTTCCGATTTTCTCCCATGAAGCTAAACCATTGATTTTAAAGGGTTTGAAAAAGTTGGCACGGCACCTGCTATATCTTTGGTACAAGAACAACAAAAATCGTGACACTCAATAAAAACAACAGATAACGGCTCTGACATAACAAGAACAACACGGCAGAGGCGCAGCAAGCAGATTTTTTTGGAGTAGACAGGTTTTTCAGGGGTTCGCCCCGCGATCTGGCACAAAACAATAAAACTACCTCAAGGTAGCGGCCGTCAGCATCGGATCCTCTGGATGAAAGCAGGGTCAGCGCTCAAAAAAATACGTTTGCCCTTGACCCCGGATGGGGGTCGCTCGCAACACCAAAGCAGGCCTACAAAAACAACAAAAGGCCCGTCTCAATAATAAGAAAAGAGCAGGCAACAACGCTTTGAGGGGAGCTTCGGCTCCCCTCAGTGCTTCCTGCCCTCCTCCTCTTGCTGTTTCTCCTCATTCGCCCCCTCGACCTTATCCACCACCAACGGCATCGTCGCCAGCACCAGCAACGCCAGCAGCGTGCTGATCAGTGCCGTGGCCTCACGCCCCATGCCTGCAGCGGTGCCTATCGCAGCCGTCATCCACAAGCCGGCGGCGGTGGTCAGGCCTTTGACATGGCTGGTGTCCTGTCCGTTACCTTTGAGGATAGTGCCCGCACCGAGAAAACCGATGCCGGCGACGATACCCTGAATCACTCGGCTCAACGCCTGCTCATCGGCCCCCGCCATGCTGGGCGCCAGCACGAACAACGCAGCGCCCATCGACACCAGCATGTGCGTGCGCACACCGGCGGACTTACCCTTGTGTTCGCGCTCGAAACCCAGCACTGCGCCCAGGATCGCTGCCATCAACAGTCGCAGAACGATGCGCACGACTTCCTGAGCGTCGGTGATGTCGGCAAATTCTGCCTGGAGGGTTTGCCAGATGAGGTCCATGCACGTGTTCTCATTGTCGGCTTCTCAATAGGTTGACCTGCGCACTTCCGGCAAAGTGCCCGCCCAGCGGAATCATGGAATCACGTTGGGCCGCCAGCGGTCACACCTGTAATCGCACCCCCGGAGGATCACCCCATGCCCGTCGAAATCGAAGAAAGCACCCGCCGCTGCACCCTCATCGGCGAAGACCTGCGCATCGAAGGCGAAGGTCCGGACATCGAGATCATTACCGATGAGCAACTGCACATGTCCGTGGCGCTGCTGGCCGGCCAGCGCGTGCCAATCACCGAAACAGAAGCAGACGCCTTGACGGTGGCAGGTGCGGTAGATAGCCGCAGGCATCTGAAGGCCAGCGTTCCAGGCTCGGTAATCTGAGGCTCGGCGGACAATTGCCGGCAATCTGATACGGTTTTTAACGTCAAACCTGAGCCTGTGCTGAAAACAGCTTGGGGGCCATAGTGCTGATGCCTGATTCAGGCCTGATGAGCACCGTAGCCATGAACGACAGAATCGACCTTATCGAACTGGCCGCCCCACGGCGGCCCGCCGCCAGCGGCATTCATACTCGCAGTTTCACCGGCCTCTACCGTAACCTGCGCATTGGCTTTGCCGGCCTGCTGTTCGTGCTGTTCTTCGGCACCGCCTGGCTGAACTGGAACGGGCGCCAGGCGGTGCTGTGGGACCTGTCCAGCAGCAAATTCCATATCTTCGGCGCCACGTTCTGGCCGCAGGACTTCATCCTGTTGTCGGCGCTGTTGATCATCTGCGCCTTCGGCCTGTTCGCCATTACCGTGTATGCCGGCCGTGTCTGGTGCGGCTACAGTTGCCCGCAAAGCGTGTGGACCTGGCTGTTCATGTGGTGCGAGAAAGTCACCGAAGGCGACCGCAACCAACGCATCAAACTCGCCGCCGCCCCCTGGAGCCTGCGCAAGCTGGCACGCCGCTCGCTCAAGCACAGCCTTTGGCTGGTCATCGGTGTGCTCACCGGGCTGACCTTTGTCGGCTACTTCACGCCCATCCGCCCACTTGCCCAGGAACTGTTCAGCCTGCAACTGGGCGGCGTGGCGCTGTTCTGGGTGGTGTTCTTCGCCGCCGCCACCTACATCAACGCCGGCTTTCTGCGCGAAGCGGTGTGCCTGCACATGTGCCCCTATGCGCGCTTCCAGAGCGTGATGTTCGACAAGGACACCCTGGCCGTGGCCTACGACCCGCGCCGCGGCGAAGCACGCGGCCCGCGCAAGAAAGGCAGCGACGCCCACGCACAGGGTTTGGGTGATTGCATCGACTGCACCCTGTGCGTGCAGGTCTGCCCGACCGGCATCGACATTCGCCAAGGCCTGCAGATGGCCTGCATCGGCTGCGCCGCCTGCATCGATGCCTGTGACAACGTCATGGACAAGATGGGCTACCCTCGCGGCCTGATCGGCTACAAGTCCGAACACAGCCTGCAAGGCGGCACCACCCACTGGCTGCGCCCGCGCCTGTTGGGCTATGCCGTCGCCTTGCTGGTGATGATCGGCGCCCTGATGGCCGCCCTGCAGTTGCGCCCCATGGTGTCGCTGGACGTGATCAAGGACCGTGGCCTGTTCCGCGAGAACGCCCTGGGCCAGATCGAGAACATCTATCTGCTCAAGGTCATCAACAAGACCGAGCACAGCCAGCGTTACCACTTGCGTCTGCTGGATGCCGATGGCTTCGCACTGCACGGCAAGACCGAATTCGTCATCCTCGCCGGTGAGATGAGCGAATTGCCGGTGTCGGTCGCCCTGCTGGCCGAGCGTCCGGCCAGCAGCTCGCAGGAGTTGGCCTTCGAAATCCAGGACAGCGATCAGCCGGCCATCCGCAGTGTGGCCCGCAGCCGTTTCGTGGCGCCGGTCAACCGCTGATCCCTTACACTCACTGTTCACCTTGCTTGCCGAGCCCTCATGAAACGTTACGAACGCTTTGCCGACGACATTGCCGAACTGATCCGCTCCGGGGTGCTCGGCCCCGGCCAGCGCGTGCCTTCGGTGCGCTACGCCAGCCAGACCCACGGGGTCAGCCCGTCGACAGTGTTCCAGGCCTATTACCTGCTCGAACGCCGCGGGCTGATCCGCGCACGTCCGCGTTCGGGCTACTTCGTCAATGCCCATGCGCCGCGTCAGTTCAGTGAACCGCAACCGCTGGAACCACTGAGCGAATCGACTGACGTGGATGTCAGCGCTCTGGTGTTTTCCATCCTCGAATCGATCAAGGACCCGAACACTGTGCCGTTCGGCTCGGCCTTCCCCAGTCCCGAACTGTTCCCATTGCAGCGCCTGTCCCGCTCCCTGGCCAGCGCCAGCCGGGCGATGGACCCACGCATGGTGGTCACCGACCTTTCGCCAGGCAACCCGCAGCTGCGCCGGCAGATCGCCCTGCGCTACATGGTCGGTGGGCTGATGCTGCCCATGGAAGAACTGCTGATCACCAATGGCGCGCTCGAAGCGCTGAACCTGTGCCTGCAAGCGGTCACCGAACCGGGCGACCTGGTGGCGATCGAAGCGCCTGCCTTTTACGCCTGCCTGCAGGTGCTGGAGCGGCTCAAGCTCAAGGCGGTCGAGATCCCGGTACACCCGCGCGAAGGCATGGACCTTGCCGCGCTCGCTCAGAACCTGGACAAGCACCCGATCAAGGCCGTGTGGTGCATGACCAACTTCCAGAACCCTGTGGGCGCGAGCATGCCCGAAGCCAAGAAGCAGGCGCTGGTCGAACTGCTAAGGCGCCACCAGGTGCCATTGATCGAAGACGATGTCTACGCCGAACTGTATTACTCGCAGCAGGCGCCCAAGCCGGCCAAGGCATTCGATACCCAGGGCCTGGTGATGCACTGTGGCTCGTTTGCCAAGAGCCTGGCGCCTGGCTACCGCATCGGCTGGGTGGCGGCCGGGCGCTTTGCGCAGAAGATCGAACGGCTCAAGCTGATGACCTCGCTGTGCGCGTCAATGCCGGCCCAGGCTGCTATTGCCGATTATCTGCAACACGGCGGCTATGACCGCCACTTGCGCAAACTGCGCTATGCGCTGGAAGGGCAGCAGGCCAATATGCTCGGCGCGATCGCCAAGAATTTCCCGGCACAGACTCGGGTTAGCCAGCCATCCGGCGGTTACTTCCTGTGGCTGGAGCTGCCCGAACAGATGGATGCGCTGAAGCTGTTCCACATGGCCCTGGCCCAGGGCATAAGCATCGCGCCTGGGCCGATCTTCTCGCCAACCCGACGCTTCGGTAACTGCATCCGCCTCAACTACGGCAGCCCTTGGCACAACGATGCCGAGCGGGCCATGGAAACCCTCGGGCGCATCGTGCGATCGTTCTAGCCGCCGCCGGGGCGCGCAGGCTAAAGTTGGCAACTGCTCTGTGCCGGACGCCCCAATGCCCCACCGCGAATTGCATCAACTACGCCAGCAGGTCGACGCCTTGCAACGGCGCAATGCTGAACTTGAATCGACGCTGGCCCATCAACATGCGGTGGGTGATGACCTGTTCCGCTTTCTGTTCGACACCATGGACGAAGGCTTTTGTGTCATCGAGTTCTTCGATGGCCCGCACGGCCCACTGAGTGATTATGTGCACATCGTCGCCAACGCGGCCTACGCCAAGCACGCCGGGATCCCCAACGTGGTCGGGCAGAAGCTGCGGGAAATGGTCCCCGACGAGGCCGACGGCTGGGTGGCACGCTACGGCGAAGTGCTGCGCACCGGCGAACCGCTGCAATTCGAGCAGGAATTGGTCGCCACCGGCCACGTGTTGTCGGTCACCACGTTTCGCGTGGAGCCAGCGGAACGGCGCCAGGTGGCAGTCTTGTTCAAGGATGTGACTGAACGGCGCAAAGCCGAAGTGGCCTTGCAGCAGCTCAATGAAGAATTGGAACGACGCGTCAGCGAAGCGCTGGCCGAGCGTCGGTTGTTTGCCGAGCTGGTAGACCACAGCGTGGTCAACGTGCATGTGATCGATGCAGGCATGCGCTGGCTGGCGGTCAATCGCCAGGCGCAGCAGGACTTTCACAATTTGTACGGGTGCACGCCACACGTCGGCGATCATATGCCCGCGCTGATGGGCGCCAATATGCAGGACTACTACCTGATCTTGCCGATGTGGCAACGCGCGCTGGCAGGCGAACACTTCACCATCACCGAAGCCTTTGGCGCTGAGTCGAATCGACGTCACTTCGAATTGCGCTTCAACGCTCTGCGCAACGCGCAGGGGGATGTGCAGGGCGCGTACTTGTTCGCCTATGACGTCAGTGCCCGGGTGCAGGATCAGCAGCGTCTTGCCCATGCCGAGCAAGCACTGCGCCAGGCTCAGAAGATGGAGGCTGTGGGCCAGCTCAGCGGCGGTATCGCCCACGACTTCAACAACCTGCTGGGCGGTATCCTCAACGCGCAGGAGCTGATGCATCAGCGCCTGGGCCAAGGGCGTCACGAGGAGCTGGACCCGTTGCTGGAATTGTCCAGCACCTGCGCGAAGCGAGCCTCATCGCTGGTACATCGACTGTTGGCGTTTTCCCGTCAGCAAACCCTGCAACCGCTCGCCACCCAGGTCACGGAACTGGTCACCGGCATGGAAGAGCTGATCCGCCGAAGCATCGGCCCATCCATAACGTTGCGTAGCTGTTTCGTCGGCGAACTGTGGCCGACCTTCATCGACCCGCCGCAACTGGAAAGCGCCCTGCTCAACCTGTGCATCAATGCCCGCGACGCGCTGCCAGCCGGCGGCACGATCGATATCCTGGGCGAGAACATCGTGCTCGACCGTGAACGCGCGCAGCCTCTGGAGCTTCCCCCCGGGGACTATGTGCTCTTGAGCGTGGTCGACAACGGCTGCGGCATGACCGCCGAGGTAGCGGCGCGGGCTTTCGATCCGTTCTTCTCGACCAAACCCATGGGCCAGGGCACAGGTCTCGGCCTCTCGATGACGTATGGCTTCGTGCGTCAGTCAGGGGGGCAATTGCGTTTGTTCTCTACCCCCGGAGAGGGCACTCAGGTCAAGCTGTACCTTCCACGGCACCACGAACAGCCCAAGCAAGAAATCCGCCAGCCCAAGCGGACACTCATGGACAGCAGCCGCTCAAGCGGGCAACGCATTCTGTTGGTCGAGGATCAGGCGGCCCTGCGCCTGGTCGTCAGCGAAGTCCTGGAAGAGCTGGGTTATCAGGTCGAGGCCTTCGAGAATGCCCCGGCCGCCTTGAAATACCTGCGCCAAAGCGAGCGACCGGACCTGCTGCTCAGCGACATCGGCCTCCCCGATGGGCTCAACGGTCGCCAACTGGCAGAGCAATGCCGCCTTATCTATTCCGACCTGAAAGTGCTGTTCATCACGGGGTACGACGAAAGCGCGGCATTGAGCGATGGCCAGCTGCTGCAGGGAACCAGCGTCCTGACCAAGCCGTTTGACCTGGACGCATTGGCCGAACGCGTGCGTCAACTGCTGGCCGATGCGCTGCCCTGAGGGCAGCGGTCAGCGGCCGCCGCCCAGGTCGATGAAACTGCCTGTGGAATACGAAGCTTTGTCCGATAGCAGCCAGAGGATCGCCTCTGCGACTTCTTCAGGGTACCCGCCGCGGCCCATGGGCAGGCCTGGTTCAAGCTTGGCCACGCGGTCGGGGTCGCCAGACAGCGCATGAAAGCCGGTATGGATGTAGCCCGGGCGAACGCCGTTGACGCGAACCCCCTCGCCTGCCACTTCCTTGGCCAGGCCAAGGGTGAAGGTATCCAGGGCACCTTTGGAGGCGGCGTAGTCGACGTACTCGTTGGGTGACCCCAGACGTGCGGCGACCGACGACACGTTGACGATGGCGCCGCCCTGGCCGCCGTGCCGCCGGGCCATGCGTAGCAGCGCGTGCTTGGCGCAGAGCATCGGGCCGACGACATTGGTTTTCATCACCTTGAGCAGGCGAAACTCCGACATGTCCTCGACGCGACTTTGCTGACCAATGGTGCCGGCATTGTTGACCAGCGCGGTGACCGGGCCGAGCTCCTGGTCGACACGCTGAAACAGCTGGACCACCTCGTCTTCGACACTGGCGTCGGCACGCACGGCAATGGCTTCGGCGCCAAGCGCACGGACCTGGGCCAGGATGCTGTCGGCGGCCTGGTCGTCGGCGTGATAATTGATGCAGATGCGGTAGCCCTGCCGAGCGGCCAACAGCGCAGTAGCGGCGCCGATGCCACGGCTGGCGCCAGTGATGACGATGACGTTCTCCATGGGTCTGCCAATCGCGGAAAAGGAAAGGACGACAATAGGTGAAAAGTCACAGCATGGGAATGACCGAGCGCAGACCTGCGAGGCATTTCGCTTGTGCTTTTCGCTTTTCGCTTTTCGCTTTTCGCTTGTCGCTTGTCGCTTGTCGCTTTTCGCTTTTCGCTTCTAAGCGCGCGGTAGTACAGGCGACGCAAAATGCGACTTCAGGAGGCCGAGCGCAGGCCTTGCTCCCGGGAGCACCGCGCTCACGGCCCATCCATGGGCCGAAGCGCTTGACGGGCTCCTGCCCGTCACCTCCCTCCGCAAGACCTGCGCTCGGCCTCCTGAAGTCGCATTTTGCGTCGCCTGGACTACCGCACACTTAGAAGCAAAAGCCAAGCAAGAGCAAGAGCAAGAGCAAGAGCAGCTACGTTCAGGGGCGGCGGCCTGTTTCTGCTACCTGCGCAGTCCAAGGCCTGACCTGCTCACTCAGCGACAACCCCAACCCCGGCCGGGTTGGTACCAGCATCCGCCCATCACGGGTTTCCAGCCGCTCATTGAACAGCGGCTCCAGCCACTCGAAATGCTCGACCCAAGGCTCGGTCGGATAGGTCGCGGCGAGGTGCACATGCAACTCCATGGCAAAGTGCGGCGCAAGCATCACGCCCGCCTGCTCGGCCAGCGCTGCCACTTTCAAATACGGCGTGATACCACCCACCCGCGGCGCATCCGGCATCAGGTAGTCGGCACCGCGCAACCGAATGAACTCCGCATGCTCGGCCACGCTGGTCAGCATCTCGCCCGTGGCGATCGGCGTATCGAACTGCTGGGCCAGGGCCGCATGACCCTCCGCGTCATAGCAGTCCAGCGGCTCCTCGATCCACACCAGGTTGAATTCTTCGAAGCGTCGGCACATGCGCTGGGCAGTCGGGCGGTCCCATTGCTGGTTGGCATCGACCATCAGCGGGAAGCTGTCGCCCAAATGTTTGCGCACCGTACTGACCCGATGCAAATCGACCGCACAATCGGGCTGGCCGACCTTGAGCTTGATACCGCCAATCCCTTTCTCGCGGGACAGGTCCGTGTTCTTCAACAATTGCTCCAGCGGCGTGTGCAGGAAACCGCCCGAGGTGTTGTAGCAACGCACCGAATCACGCTGCGCACCGAGCAATCGCGCCAGCGACAGGTTGGCGCGCTTGGCCTTGAGGTCCCACAGCGCCACGTCGAACGCACCGATGGCCTGGGTCGACAAACCACTGCGACCGACCGAGGCCCCCGCCCAGCACAGCTTGGTCCAAAGCTTGGCAATATCGCTGGGGTTCTCACCGATCAAGGCCGGGGCGATCTCCTTGGCGTGGGCGAACTGGCCTGGGCCACCCGCGCGTTTGGAGTAACTGAATCCCAGGCCTTTGTGGCCATCCTCGGTCTCGATCTCGGCAAACAGAATGGCGATCTCGGTCATCGGCTTTTGCCGACCGGTGAGCACCTTGGCGTCGCTGATCGGGTTGGCCAGCGGCAGGAACACCGAGGACACCTTCACATAAGCGATGCGGTCATTGTCGTCGGATGGACGTTGTTGTTCTTGTGCGAGCATGGAACTCTCCTGGTGGACGAATTGGCAATTCGGCGCTACGGGCGGGTGGCAACTGCCGGGGTGGATTCGGTAGGCGTGAGTGGGTCCTGCAAGCCATCGACCTCAAGGCGCTTGAGCGGCCCGACGATGACCAGGTAGGCGAAGGCGCCGAGCAGGCCCATGGCAGCGACGTAGACCAGCGCGGCGTCGAACGAACCCTGGGTGACCAGCAGGCCGATGGCAATCGGGGTGACGATGCTGGCGATGTTGCCGCAGAAGTTGAACATCGCACCGCTGATGCCCATAGCGCGCTTGGGCGATACATCACCGACAATGCACCAGCCCAGGTTGCCGGCGCCCTTGGCGAAGAAGGCGACCGACATCACCAGGATCACCAACGCGATCGACTGGGTGTAGTTGGCCACCACGATGCTGCTCGACAGCAAGAGGCCGCAAATGATCGGGGTCTTGCGTGCGGCGGTGAGACTGAAGCCCTTCTTCAGCATCCAGTCCGACCAGACCCCGCCGATCATCCCGCCCAAGCACCCCGCAATCGGCGGAATCGCCGCCACCAGGCCGACCTTGAGCAAGGTCATGCCCTTGGCCTCGATCAGGTAGGTGGGGAACCAGGTGAGGAAGAACCAGGTGATCGAGGTGAGACAGAACTGCCCCAGGTAGATGCCGACCATCATGCGATTGCCGGCAATGCTACGCAGACGCGCCCAGCTGAACGGGGTCTTGATGTCACCCATGTCGGGCAGGCCGCCACCGGCCTCGATATAAGCCAGTTCGGCCTGATTGACGCGCTTGTCACGGCGCGGCTCATGCACGCACTTGAACCATAGCAGGCCGATCAGGATGCCTGCCCCGCCGGTCCAGAAGAACACATGCTGCCAGCCGAAGCTGTTCAACAACAGCACCATCAGCGGGGTGAACGCGGCCAGGGCGAAATACTGCGCCGACTGGAAAATCGCCGTGGCCAGGCCGCGCTCGTGCCGCGGGAACCACATCACCGTCAGGCGATTGTTGGCCGGGAATGCCGGTGACTCGGCGACGCCCATCATGAAGCGCAATACGAACAGCGCGAGAAACGCCGAGCTGAACAGGTCGACGAAGCCCTGCAGAAAGGTGAAGGTCGACCAGATGATCAGGCTCATGCCCAGCACCAGGCGCGAACCGAAGCGGTCGAGGATGACCCCGCCCGGCAGCTGCATCGCGGTGTAGGCCCAACCGAAGGCGGAGAAGGCAATACCCATGGTCACGGCGTCGAAACCCAAGTCGGCGCGCATGGCGGGTGCGGCGATCGACAGGGTGGCGCGGTCGACATAGTTGAACACGGTGACGATGAAGATCATCGCCAGGATCAGGTAGCGGACATTGGTCCGGGCTGCCTCGTTCGTTGAAGTGATCACTGTTGTTTTCCTTGTTGTGATGTTCGGCTTGAATCTGACCGAGACGATGATTGCGCAATCATCACAAGATCAAAAAAACAGCCATCAGCAATAAGGCAGCAGTTGGCTGTGAATTTGATCTTACAATGATTGCGCAAACATTCAAGCATCAGTTCGTCGGTCAGATAAAAAATCTCAGGTGCTCTGACGATCGATCAGTGTGAAACCGGTATCGATCCGCACCGGGTCGGCGCTGCCTGCGGGGTAGCTGAAGCGTTGGAGCAGTGCCTGGGCGATTTCCTCGCCTATGCGCGTCCCGTCGACGCGCACGGTGGACAATGGAGGGTGAACCTGGGCTGCACTGCTCAAGTCACCGAACCCCATGACGGCCAGGTCCTTGGGAACACGCAGGCCACGACTGGCCGCCTCGGCAAGCACACCCTGGGCGATGGTATCGGAGCTGCACACCACCACTTCGGGCTGGTGGCCCTGGTTAAGCAATTGCCGCAGCCCGATGCGCCCTACTTCGAGCGTCGCTGGTGGGGTCAGGATTTGCGTGGGGATGCCGTCGCAGCCATGCCTGGCCAGCTCCGCTATAAGGCTGTTGCAGCGGCGCAGACCGCGAGGGTCGCCAATGCTGACCACGGCATAGCGCTGGTAGCCTTTGCCCAGCAGATGCCGGGCGATGGCCTCGCCGACCGCCTCATGGGAAAACCCCACCAGCATGTCCAGGGGATCCTCGCTGAGGTCCCACGACTCCACCACCGGGATACCCGATTGGGCCAGGCGCTGGCGGCTGGCTTCAGTGTGCAGGGTGCCGGTCAGGACGATGCCGTCAGGGCGCCTGCCAAGCAGGGCCTCGATGAGTTTTTCTTCCTGCTCGGCAGAGTAGCCCGTCAGGCCCAGCAGGGTCTGGTAGCCTGCAGCCGTAAGGCGGTCCATCAGGGCCTGCACGGTGTCGGCGAAAATCGAGTTGGCGATGGTGGGCAACAGGATCGCCACCAGCCGGCTCCTATTGCTGGCCAGGCTGCCGGCAAGCATGTTCGACACGTAGCCGACCTCGCGTACGGCGGCCAGCACCTTTTCCCGCGCGACCTTGCTGACCACCTCGGGCCGATGCAAGGCCCGCGATACGGTGATCGGCGAGACACCCGCGACCTTGGCCACGTCGATCAGGGTCGGGCTGGACTTGGGGTTGGCATCCTGCAACGAGGGCTTCTTCGGCATGCTGTTTCCGGGTAGTGGGCGTTGGGGCAGCGGTAGAATTTAGCAAAGATCCGCTATCCTCAGCACTCTTGCATCCTGGACACCCTCATGGAACTGCACATCCGCCTGGAAGGCCGCAAAGGCTTGGCCGACCAGCTCTACCAACAGCTGCGTGCTGGCATCGACAGCGGCCATCTGGCCGCCGGCACCCAATTGCCCCCTACCCGCTTGCTCGCCGAACAGCTGGGCGTATCGCGCAAGACCGTGGCCGAGGCCTATTCCCGACTGACCTACGACAACCTGCTCAGCGGCGTGGTTGGCCGTGGCACCTTCATCACCCCGCGCCAGCCAGTGCGCAATGACGAGGCGCAAACCGTGCCGCTGGCCGCTGCCGCATCGCTGGACCGCTGGCAGCAACGCGCCACGGTACTGGCCAGACGCACGCAAGAAGCACCTTCACGCTATGACTTCGTCGGCGGTGCCTCGATCAAGTCGCAATTCCCCTTCGACCATTGGCGCAGTTGCCTGAATTACGCCCTGCGCCGCAGCCAGCGCCACCCCGAGCGGCAGTTCCCGGCCCAGGGCCTGCCAGAGCTGCGTGAAGCCATCGCTCACCACATCGCCTTCGCCCGCGGCGTGCATTGCAGTGCTGCGGATATCCTGGTGTGCAACGGTGCCCAACAGGCCCTGGACCTGATCGCCCGCGTGTTGATCGAGCCAGGCTGCCCGGTGGTCATGGAAGACCCTGGCTACCCACCCGCCCGCCAGCTGTTCCTGGCGCTGGGCGCACGCCTGCAGTCGGTGCCGGTGGATGAGCAAGGCCTGTGCGTCGAGCAGATCGCCGACGGCACACGGCTGATCTACGTCACTCCCTCGCACCAGTTTCCGCTCGGCATGCCGATGAGCGAAGCCCGGCGCCTGGCGCTGCTGGACCGGGCTGCCGAGCTCGGCGCACTGATCATCGAAGACGACTACGACTGTGAATTTCGCTACCAGGGCCCAGCCTCGGACGCCTTGCAGCGCCTAGACCGGCATGGCTTGGTGGCCTACGTCGGTACCTTCTCCAAAACATTGCTGGCGGAACTGCGCCTGGGCTATGCGGTGCTGCCCCCGGCCGTGCTCAGCGCCGCCTGCGTGGCCAAGCACCTGAGCGACTGGCACAGCCCAACGCTGCTGCAGTGGGCCCTTGCGCGATTCATCAGCGAAGGGCACCTGAGCAAGCACATCCGCCGCTGTCATGACATCTATAGCGCCCGCCGCGCGCGCATCCTGGCGCGGCTGGAGGGCGACCTCGCGCCATGGTTCAGCGTGGTCCCGGCCAGTGCGGGTTTTCACCTCAGCGCGCTGGCACAGCCAGGGCTCGACATCGAGCTGTTGGCCAACCTCGCCCGCAAGGTGGAAGTCGGCCTTTACTCGTTGGCCCCCTTCTTCAGCGAAGCACCTGTGCGCCCCGGGCTGGTGTTCGGCTTTGGCGCCATCGAAGTGCTGGACATCGACCCGGCACTCGACCGCGTGCGCGACACTCTGCAGCGCCTCAGCTAACGGTCGCCGCCTGGTTCTCTTGCCGTGGCCGGGCGATGGCAGCGGCATAACCCCGCGGCGCGAAGCAAGTGGTCACCAGCAGCATGGCCAGCACGGTGACGGTCAACAGCGTCCACGACGCCTGGAAGTCACCCGTGACATCGCGCAGCCAACCGGTGACATACGGCACGGTGCCCGTGATGATGAAGCCGACCCCCTGTACAAATGCTGCCAAGCTGCCCGCTTCGCCGGGGGTTTTCAAATGTTCCAGGGTCAAGGTCAGGCTCAGGCTGAAGCACGCACCCAGGCCAAGGCCGATCATCGCTACCCACACTCCCATGGCCAGCGAGGGCGCCAGCAGCAAGCCGAGAAAACCTGCCAATTGGATCGACAACGCCAGCCACAAGCCAGGGCGACGGTCGGCCAAGCGTCGCAGCAACAAGGGCAGCCCGAGCGCGCCGGCGACCTGGAAAATGGTCATCAGGCCGACCAGATCACCGCCTCCCTGGGCGGTGCCGCCATGCTCCAGGTGATAGGCCGGAAGCCAGGCCACCATGCTGGTGTAGCCGCCATTGATCAGGCCAAAGTACAGCGCCAGCAACCAGGCGCGACGCGTACCGAACCAATGCCCCTCGGCAGCACCCGCCAGTTTCGGCACCGCGTCACGCGGGCGCAGCACGGCCCAGGCGAGCACCGCCAGCAGCGCCGGAATCGCCCATAGCCCAAGGCCGGCCTGCCAATGGCCGAAATACCCGCTGATATGTGGCCCGAGCACTGCTGCCAGCCCACCTCCACTCATGAGGGCAGCCGAATAAAGGCCCATGGTCCCCGCCAGGCGGTTGGGGAACCAGCGATTGACCAGCCCCGGCATCATGCCTTGCACCACCGCCACGCCTAGCCCGGCCAATACCGCGCTGGCGATCAGCGCCCAGGCGCTGTCCAACTGCAGTCGCCAGAGACACGCCAGGGCAATGGCCGCGAGGCCAGCGAGCATGCCGCCATGCTCACTGAGCCAACGGCGCACCCAGGGTTGCATCAGTGGCACCAGACCCATGCACAACACCGGCAGCGCGGTGAGCAACGCTGCCTGCTGGTAACCCAGGCCGGTACTGACGCGCATGGGTTCGAGCAACGGGCCGATGCTGGTCAGGATCGGCCGCAGGTTGAGCGCCAGCAACATCACCAGCAGCAGGTTCAACGCGCCCCTCATGGCCGGTTCGCCTGCTTGCACTGTTTGAAGCGTTCGTTACACATCGATCCACTCTCATGATTCAAGACTGCGGCATTATCCCGCCTCGCCAGGCAGGGCAGAAATGAAGAGATTGGATGCCTGCCAGTGGGCACCTGAATGGTGCGATTGGCCTCCCGGCAATGTGCAGGATTGGCTATCGGTCAGAGGGAGCGACAGCGCTAAGGTAGCGCCATGTCCACCCTACCTACTTTGGAGATCGCCATGCACAACCGTATCGAATGGGCCAAGCACTCACCTGAGGCCTATAAAGCCATGGTCGGCCTGGAACAGGCCTTGGCCAAGAGCGGCCTGGAAAATTCGCTGCTGGAGCTGGTGCGCCTGCGTGCTTCGCAGATCAACGGCTGCGCCTACTGCGTGAACATGCACGCCAACGACGCACGCAAGGCCGGCGAAACCGAAGCGCGTCTGCAGACGCTGAGCGTGTGGCAGGAGACCCAATACTTCACCCCCCGCGAGCGTGCAGCGCTGGCCTGGGTCGAGAGCCTTACCCGCCTGCCCGAGCGTGGTGCGCCGCAGCCTGAGTACGAAACGCTGCAAGCGCATTTCGAGCCGACCGAGGTTGTCAACCTGACCCTGGCCATCGCCACCATTAATGCCTGGAACCGGTTTGGCGTGGGGTTCGCCATGGTGCCAGCATGAGTCAACAACCACTTGATTCCTGCAACAGGTGGTGATTTTTCTGACTGCGCGCTGCAGGCGGCGTTACTAGCATCGGTTTTCAATCAAAAACCGTGAGCATCTTCAATGCCGTTAACCCGCCTGACTTCGCCGACTCGCATCCTGTTATGCGTCACCCTGTTATCGAGCCCTGTCTTGCAGGCTCAGCCGCTGACCCGCGACAACGGCGCGCCCGTTGGTGAAAACCAGCATTCGCAGACCGCGGGCGCGGCGGGGCCAACCCTGCTACAGGATGTGCAACTGATTCAGAAACTCCAACGCTTCGACCGCGAACGCGTCCCCGAGCGCGTGGTGCATGCCCGTGGCACGGGGGCCCACGGTGAATTCACCGCTTCTCAAGACCTTTCCGCCCTTACCATAGCGCCACTGTTCACGCCTGGGCAGAAAACGCCAGTGTTCGTCCGCTTCTCCTCGGTGGTGCATGGCCTGCACTCGCCCGAGACGCTGCGTGACCCGCGTGGCTTCGCCACACGCTTCTATTCCAGCACCGGCAACTGGGACCTGGTTGGCAACAACTTCCCGACCTTCTTCATTCGCGATGCGATCAAATTCCCGGACATGGTCCATGCGTTCAAGCCCGACCCGCGCAGCAACCTGGGTAACGATGCCAGGCGCTTCGATCTGTTCTCACACATGCCGGAAGCCACACGCACGCTGACGCTGCTCTACTCCAACGAAGGGACGCCAAAGAGCTATCGGCACATGGACGGCAACAGCGTCCACGCCTACAAGTTCGTCAACAAAAAGGGCGAAGCCACTTACGTGAAGTTCCGCTGGAAGAGCCTGCAGGGCCGAGAAAACCTTGATCCCAAAGCTGTCGAGCGGATCCAGGGCAAGAATTTCAGTCATATGACCGAGGACTTGGTCAGTGCCATCCATCGTGGCGACTATCCCAAGTGGGACCTTTTCATTCAAACGTTGCGCCCAGAGCAGCTGACAAAGTTCGATTTCGACCCGCTGGATGCCACGAAGATCTGGCCTGGCGTGCCCGAGCACCGGGTCGGCCAGATGGTACTCAACCGCAATGTCGGCAACTTCTTCCAGGAAACCGAGCAGGTCGCCCTGGCGCCTTCGAACCTTATCCCCGGGATTGAGCCATCCGAGGACCGCTTGCTGCAGGGCCGGTTGTTCTCCTACGCCGATACCCAGATGTACCGGGTAGGCGCCAATGTCAACAGCCTGCCTATCAACCAGCCGCGGGCTGCCGTCAACAATGGCAACCAGGACGGCGCCCTCAACGCCAACCGAACCCACGGGATGGTCAACTATGAGCCCAGCCGCCTGCAGCCACGCACCAGTACCGAATCGGCACGTTACAGCCAGCTGCCGTTGAGCGGGACCACCCAGCAACAGGGCATTGCCAAGCAGCAGAACTTCAAGCAGGCCGGTGATCTTTACCGTTCGTACAGCAAGAGCGAGCAACGCGACCTGGTGAACAGCTTTGGCCAGGCGCTCGCGGCAGCCGACGATCAGAGCAAGCACATCATCCTGTCGTTCCTGTACAAGGCCGATGCCCATTATGGCGCGGGGGTGACCAAGGTCGCCAAAGGCGACTTGACGCGGGTCAGGGCCTTGGCGGCCAAACTGCAGGACTGAGTGCTGCGCCGCTATCGGGCAGCTAGCCTCGCCCGGTAGCTGCCTGGGCTCTGCCCCGTCCATTTCTTGAAAGCCCGGTGGAATGCACTGGGCTCTTGAAACCCGGCCTGCTCGGCAATCTCGGCCACGCTCATCACCCCTTCGCGCAAGCGCTCGAACGCCATCGCGCGGCGCACCTCATCCTTGATCTGCTGATACGACCGCCCTTCGCGCTCCAGTTGCCGACGAAAGGTGCTGGCGCTGATGCCCTGCAGTTTCGCCAAGGCCTCCAGGGTGGGCCATTGGCCGAAGCGACGCGCGCGCAAATGACGGTAGACCTCTGCCACCACGCCATTCTGGTTGCGGAACCGGATCACCAACCCCTGCGGCGCACTGCGCAGAAAAGTCTTCAGGCTGCTGAGGTCTTGAACCACCGGCAAGCGCAAAAAGGCGCTGTCGAACTCAACCTCCGTCCGACCACTTCCCAGGCGCAAATCCGGCCCCCACAACAGCAAGTCGTCTTCCTGGGCAGGGCGTGCCAGGGCAAGCTCGGTGCGGTCGATGGCAATGCGGCGCCCGGCCAGCCAGCAGAGCAGGCCGATCACCAGCACCAGGTAGGTTTCTTCGGCGTAGACTCGGGTCAATGGGTCGGCAATAGCCGACTGCACGCTGATCACGGCGCGAGCTCCGCGCACGGTCAGGCTGGCGTGCAAGTCACGCAGGAACAGGCCGAAATTGCCCAGACACTGGCGCAGGGCCTTTTCCAGATTCGGTTCCTGGATCAGGCCACGGCAAATCAACGCGAAGCTGCCCAGCGGCATGCCATGGCTGTCGAGACGAAAGAACTCGTCATCGAGCCGATGGATCAGCGCCAGCCAAAGCTCGGCAAATGCCTTGGCCGGCACGCGCACCTGGGGCTGACCGAGCAGCGCCGGGTCGATACCTACCTTGCGCAGGTGGGCATCACGCGCTTCAGGCTGATCGCGCAGGACATGCAACATGGCATTGAGAAAGTACACGGCGACCGTATCGCTATCGCGCATGGCGGAATTCGCTGTCTATGCTGAGTGGCAAAAAGTGCCAGGTTGACTGAACAGATCCGGCATAGGCTACAACAGAGCCTTTGCCTAGACTCGAACCCCATCCGGGATCGCCGGCCATTCTCGCAGAGCCTGGCCCTTTCCCGCCATGCCTTAGCAATCGGAGCCATCATGAGCAGCGCAGAAATCTACGTCGTCAGTGCCGTCCGTTCCGCCATCGGTGGTTTTGGCGGTTCGCTCAAGGACCTGCCCCTGGCCGACCTCGCCACCGCCATTACCCGCGCCGCCATCGAGCGTTCGGGTGTAGCCGCCGAACAAATCGGTCACGTGGTCATGGGCAGCGTGATTCCCACCGAGCCACGCGATGCCTACCTGGCCCGGGTAGCGGCGATGAACGCCGGCATCCCCAAGGAAACCCCGGCCTTCAACGTCAACCGCCTGTGCGGTTCGGGCCTGCAAGCCATCGTTTCGGCCACCCAGTGCCTGTTGCTGGGCGACACCGACGTGGCCCTGGCGGCCGGCGCCGAATCCATGAGCCGCGGCCCTTACCTGCTGCCGCAAGCGCGCTGGGGCGCACGCATGGGCGACCTGCAGGGCATCGACTACACCGTCGGTGTGCTGCAGGACCCGTTCGAACATTTCCACATGGGTATCACCGCGGAAAACGTCGCCGCCGAGCATGGCATCACCCGCGAAATGCAGGATGAGCTGGCCCTGACCAGTCAGCGCCGCGCTGCTCGCGCCCTGGCAGAAGGCCGTTTCGACAGCCAGATCGTGCCGCTGCAATTGAAAACCCGCAAAGGCACCGTCGAGTTCGCCGTGGACGAACACGTGCGCGGCGATGTGACGGCCGAACAACTGGCCGGCATGAAAACCGTATTCAAGAAAGACGGCACCGTCACCGCCGGCAACGCCAGTGGCATCAACGACGGCGCTGCCGGCCTGGTGCTGGCCACCGGTGACGCTGTGCGTCGCCTTGGCCTAAAGCCGCTGGCACGCTTGGTAGGCTATGCTCACGCTGGCGTCGAGCCACACCTGATGGGCCTGGGGCCA
The DNA here is from genome assembly GCF_044772285.1 of Pseudomonas sp. NPDC090233. Lineage (NCBI taxonomy): Bacteria > Pseudomonadati > Pseudomonadota > Gammaproteobacteria > Pseudomonadales > Pseudomonadaceae > Pseudomonas > Pseudomonas sp. NPDC090233. The sequence goes on from NZ_JBIVYQ010000002.1 coordinate 443,996, forward strand.
ATCCCCGCTACACGCAAGGTGCTGGAAAAAACCGGCCTCAAGATCAGCGACCTTGACGTGATCGAGTCCAACGAAGCTTTCGCCGCCCAGGCCTGCGCCGTGGCCCGCGCGCTGGACTTCGACCCGGAGAAGGTCAACCCGAACGGTTCGGGCATTTCCCTGGGCCACCCGGTCGGCGCCACCGGGGCGATCATCGCCACCAAGGCCATCCATGAACTGCAGCGCATCCAGGGCCGCTACGCACTGGCCACCATGTGCATCGGCGGCGGCCAAGGCATTGCCGTGGTCTTCGAGCGCGTTTAACGGAACAACAACATGACTATTGAACAAATCGCCGTGATTGGCGCCGGCACCATGGGCAACGGCATCGCGCAAGTGTGCGCGGTGGCCGGTTATCAAGTGCTGCTGGTGGACGTCTCCGAGGCTGCGCTGGAGCGCGGCGTAGCCACTTTAAGCAAGAACCTGGAGCGCCAGGTGAACAAAGGCACCCTCGACGCCGAGCGCGCGCAGGCCGCCAAAGCGCGCATCCGTACCAGCACTGATTACGTCCAATTAAGCACCGCGCAACTGGTGATCGAAGCAGCCACCGAAAACCTGCAGCTCAAGCAGCGCATCCTGCAGCAGGTGGCGGCCAATGTAACGGCCGACTGCCTGATCGCCACCAACACCTCGTCGCTGTCGGTCACCCAGCTGGCGGCCAGCATCGAGCACCCCGAGCGCTTCATTGGCGTGCACTTCTTCAATCCGGTGCCGATGATGGCCCTGGTCGAGATCATCCGTGGCCTGCAGACCAGCGACAGTACCTACGCCCAGGCGCTGCTGGTCACCGAAAAGCTCGGCAAGACCCCGATCACCGCCGGCAACCGTCCAGGCTTCGTGGTCAACCGCATCCTCGTGCCGATGATCAACGAAGCGATCTTCGTACGCCAGGAAGGCCTGGCCAGTGCCGAGGACATCGACACCGGTATGCGCCTGGGATGCAACCAGCCGATCGGCCCGCTGGCCCTGGCCGACCTGATCGGCCTGGACACCTTGCTGGCGATCATGGAGGCCTTCCACGAGGGCTTCAACGACAGCAAGTACCGCCCTGCCCCGCTGCTCAAGGAAATGGTCGCGGCGGGCTGGTTGGGGCGCAAAAGCGGCCGTGGCTTCTTCACTTACTAAGGAGCTAACAGCATGCCGCCGGTCAATGCCGCAGTGCGCTGTGCCAACTTCGAAGAGCGACGTGACCGGGCCATGGCGCTGTTCGCCGAAAAAGGCTTCGGCCAGGTCAGCATGCGCGAACTGGCGGCCCATGTGGGGTTGACGGCGGGGTCGCTGTATCACCACTTTCCCAGCAAACAGGACTTGCTGTACGACTTGATCGAAGAGTTGTACGAGGAGTTGCAGGCGACCCTGGAACTGGGACGCCGCGCCATGGCCCGTGGCAGTTCGGCATTGTCGTGCCTGATCGCGGCGCATTGGCAGTTACACGCCGAGCGGCCGCTGCAGTTTCGATTGGCGGAGCGGGATTTCTGTTGCCTGAACGAAGAACAGCAAGCCCGCCTGGCGTCGTTGCGCAAGCGATACGAAGCGGGCTTGCTGCCGTTGATTGCGCCGCAGGCGAAAGTGCACAGGGAGGCATTGATGGCGACGGCGCATGTGGTGGCGACGTTGCTGAATCAACTGCCGGGAATGCTGCAGGCATTGCCTCCAGAGCAGGGATTAGGCCTTATGGAGAGCTTGCTGAAAGGTGGTTTGGAACGCACCCTCCGGTAGTTCGTTCAGGCCTATTCAGCGCAACAGCGTCTGAATCTGCTGATGCAGCGTGTCCAGGTCAAATGGCTTGGCCAGAATCGGTGCCTTGCGGGCAATCGGGCTACCCGACTCCAAGATCTCTGCGGGATAACCGCTGATGAAAATAACCTTCAAATCTGGCCGCAATTTCACCGCCGGCTCGGCGATTTCCACCCCGGAAATACCGCCCGGCAAACGAAAATCGGTCACCATCAAATCCAGGTGCGGCTTGCTCGCCAGGATCGCGAACGCCTGTTCACCGTCTTCGGCCACCAGCACGTGGTACCCCTCGCCTGCCAGGTAATCCCGCAGGATCATACGAATCGCCGGTTCGTCCTCGACCACCAGAACCACATCTTGTGCATCTTCACTCATGACAACAACGCCTTGAAATTCATACAGTTGGCCCATCTGACCCCAGGCTCAGGCAGAGGTTGCCCGCACCTGGTCGTTTTGTTCTGAAAGCCGCGTCAGCGGTAATTGCAGGCTGAACGTGGCGCCCTTGCCCTCTTCACTTTCGACCTGGATCTGCCCGCCGTGGGCCTGCACGATCTGCTCCGAGATATACAGCCCCAAGCCCAGCCCACCGCTCGCCTGTTGCGTCGCCACGCGCTCGAACTGCTGGAAGATCCGCTGCTGATTGGCGCTGCTGATACCGATACCGTGGTCCTGCACCTGCACCCAGGCCATGCCATCGCGCTCGAACACACGTACCTCGACCGGCTGGCGTTCGCCATAGCGCAACGCATTGGACAACAGGTTGGCTACCACTTGTTCAATCCGAAACTCATCCCACTCCCCTCGCAGAGGTTCGCAGCGCTGCAGTTCGATATGGGTATCCAGCGCCGTGGCCTGGGCGGCGAAGTTTTCCACCAGGCCGCGCACCAATTGCCCCAGGTCGAACAGCTTGGGCCGTAAAGACAGCTTCCCCGTGCGGATGCGCGAGACATCGAGCATGTCCTCGATCAGCCGGATCAGGCTGTTGATCTGGCGTTCGTCACGCTCGACCATGGCCTGCAGCTTGTCGGCACTGAAGGCGTCAAGGTTGCCGCGAGTCAGATGCATCTTGCGCAGCTGGGTTTCCAGGATCAGCCCATTGAGCGGCGTACGCACTTCGTGCGAGACGATCGACATGAAGTCGTCGCGCATGCGCACCGCGTGCTCCAGCTCGCCACGTGCCACCTGCAACTGGGTCAGCAACAATTCCTGTTCCTGGCGGCTGCGCTCCAGAGCTTGCAGCTGGCGGTCGAGGACCTTGCGCTGGCAATAGAGGTCGACGAACACCGAAACCTTGCTCTTCACCGCCAGGGTGTCGAGCGGCTTGTGCAGAAAGTCCACCGCTCCGCTTTCGTAGCCTTTGAAGGCGTAGTTCATCTCGCGTCCGGCAGCGGTGACGAAGACGATCGGGATATTGCGGGTCTTTTCCGTACCGCGCATCAGCTCGGCCAGCTCGAAGCCATTCATACCCGGCATCTGCACGTCGAGGATGGCCAGGGCGAACTCGTGCTCCAACAACAACGACAATGCGGCTTCCGCAGACTGGGCCTGGTGCACCTCGCGGTCTTCGCCCTGGAGCAGGGCGTCGAGGGCCAGCAGGTTTTCCGGCAGGTCGTCGACGATCAGCAGTTTGGCGGGAGTGTGGCTTAGCATGCGCTGGATTCCAGGTTAGCGAGCAACTGCTCGATACCGCTCAGAGAAAGAATATGGTCGGGCTGGTGCAGGGCCAATGCGGCCTCCGGCATCAGCGCTACCTGGGCGTCGCGGGGGTCCTGGACCACAGTCCGGCCGCCGCTGTTCTTGATATAGGCAAGGCCTTGGGCACCGTCTTCATTGGCGCCGGTCAGCAAAATGCCAAGCAGGCCCTCGCCGAAGGCATCGGCCGCCGAGGTGAACAGGAAATCGATCGCTGGACGGGAGAAATGCACCGGTTCCTCCTGGCTCAAGGACAGGCGCAGATCCTGCTCCACCGACAAGTGATAACCCGGCGTCGCCACGTAGATCTGGCCTGGGGCGATAGCTTCCTTGTCGCAGGCCTCGCGCACGGGTCGGTGCAGGCGCCGTTCCAGCACTTCGGCCAGTTGGCTGTGGCGGTCATCCGGCAAGTGCAGCACGCACAGCACCGGTGTGACGAATGCCGCCGGCAAGCTGCCGAGCACCTGGAACAACGCCTGCACGCCGCCCGCCGAGGCACCGATCACCACCGCGCGTACGTCGTTCATGATTTGCGGAAGATCCGTTCAGGCTTGACCAGCGGCTCGAAGCGGTCGCTGTAAGCCGAGAAGTCCACCGACTCCTTGCTGCCCAGCACCAGGAAACCGCGGTGGCACAACGACTCGTGGAAAAGCCCCAAGGCGCGATCCTGCAAGTCTTTGTTGAAGTAGATCAGCACATTGCGGCACGACACCAACTGGGTTTCGGAAAACACGCTGTCGGTGGCCAGGCTGTGGTCGGCGAAGGTGACATTGTCGCGCAGGCTGCTGTCCATGATGGCGTTGCCGTAAGCCGCGGTGTAGTACTCGGTAAAGTCACGGCGGCCACCGGCCAGGCGGTAGTTTTCTTCGTACTCGCGCATGCTCTGCATCGAGTAGATACCCTGCTTGGCTCTGTCCAGCGAGCGTGGATTGATGTCGGTGGCGTAAATGATGGTGCGATCCAGCAGGCCTTCCTCGCGCAGCAGGATGGCCATCGAGTACACCTCCTCGCCCGTGCTGCAACCGGCGATCCAGATCTTGATCGACGGCCAGGTGCGCAGCAGCGGCACCACCTCGTTGCGCAGGGCAAGGAAGTGGCTCGGGTCGCGGAACATCTCGCTGACCGGGATGGTCAGGAACTGCAACAACTGCATGAACATGCCCGGGTCATGCAGCACCCGTTCCTGCAGGGCCGATACGGTCAGGCAGTCGAACTGGCGCAAGGCATGGAGAATCCGGCGCTTGATCGAAGCGCCGGAATAGTTGCGAAAATCGTAGCTGTACTTGAGGTAGATCGCCTCGATCAGCAGCCGGATCTCGATGTCGGTATTGCGCTCGCTAGTCAAATTCGCTCCAGTTGCGGCAGCCACACGCGTATCAACGAGAACAGGCGGTCCAGGTCGATCGGTTTGGCCAGGTAATCATTGGCACCCGCCTGCAGGCAGCGCTGCTGGTCGTCCTTCATTGCCTTGGCGGTCACGGCGATGATCGGCAGCTTGCGCCAGCGCGCCTGCTGGCGGATCAGCCGGGTGGCCTCGAAGCCGTCCATCTCCGGCATCATCACATCCATCAGCACCAGGTCGATGTCGTCATGCTGCTCCAGGCGCTCGATGGCTTCGCGCCCGTTACGGCCGATCTCGACGATGGCGCCCTTGTGCTCCAGGGCACTGGTGAGGGCGAAGATGTTACGCACATCGTCATCCACCAGCAGTATCTTGCGGCCCTCGAACACCTTGTCGCGGCTGCGCGCGGTCTTGAGCATGCGCTGGCGTTCATGGGACAACTGCGATTCGACTTTGTGCAGGAACAGCGTCACTTCGTCGAGCAGGCGTTCCGGCGAGCGGGCGCCCTTGATGATGATCGAGCGCGAATACTTGAGCAGGTCGGTTTCTTCTTCGCGGGTGAGGTTGCGCCCGGTGTAGACGATCACTGGCGGGAACGAGCGGATATCCTCGGCGGTCATGCGTTTGAGCAGCTCGTTGCCGAGCATGTCGGGCAGCTTGAGGTCGATGATCATGCAGTCGTAGATGTTCTCGCGCAACAGTGCCAGGGCATCCTGGGCCATAGCCACGGCGGTGATCTCGACATCGTCGTCGCCGATCAGGCGGGCGATGCTTTCGCGCTGCAGGTCATCATCCTCCACCAGCAGGATGTGCTTGAGCTTCTGCGTCAGCTTCGCTTCCAGGCGGGCGAACACTTCCTTGAGCTCTTCACGGCTGGTCGGTTTGACCGCGTAGCCCACCGCGCCCATGTGCATGGCCGCCTCGACGCGGTCTTCCACAGAAATGATGTGCACCGGAATATGCCGGGTGGCGGCCAGCTCTTTCAGGCGCTGCAGCACGGTGAGGCCGGAGTGGTCGGGCAGGCGCATGTCCAGCAGAATCGCATCGGGTATGAATTGTGCGGCCAGCGCGAAGCCCTCGTCGGCGCCCTGGGCCACCAGGCAGCTGTAGCCCAGTTCGTGGGCCAGGTCGAAGAGGATACGGGCGAAGTTTGGCTCGTCCTCGATCACCAGGATGCAGCGGTTGCCGAACGGCGCCCGCTCGCGGTCGTCGGCGAACGCTGGTGCCGGCAGTTTCGGCGCCACGGCCGTCGCGACTTTGGGGGCTGGTGGCAAGCTGTCTACCGCTGGGCGCAGGCTCAGGGCCTCGACTTCATCGGCCTCGGCCTCGTAGCGCTCCGGAACGATCAGGCTGAACACACTGCCTTGCCCCGGGCTGCTGTCGACGCTGATCTGCCCGCCGAGCAAGTGCGCCAGGTCGCGGGAAATCGACAGGCCGAGGCCGGTGCCGCCGTAGCGGCGGTTGCTGCTGCCGTCGACCTGATGGAAGGCGCCGAAGATTGCCTGCTGCTGGTCGGCGGCGATACCAATGCCCGAATCGCGCACGGCGAAGACGATGCCAGTGCCAGCCTGGTGGCTGATGTTTAGGCTGACCTGGCCGTGGTCGGTGAACTTGATGGCGTTGGACAGCAGGTTCTTGAGGATCTGCTCCAGGCGCTGGCGGTCGGTGAACAGCGTAACGGGGACGTGCGGCTCGACCTTGACCTCGAAGTTCAGCCCCTTGTGCTCGGCCAACGGCAGGAACATGCCGCGCAGGCCTTCGACCAGGCGCTCCAGCTGAGTGGTTTCAGGACGCACTTCGAGCTTGCCGGCCTCGACCTTGGCGATGTCGAGGATGTCGTTGATCAGGTTCAGCAGGTCGTTGCCGGCCGAGTAGATGGATTCGGCGAACTTGACCTGTTCGCCACTGAGGTTGCCCTCGCCGTTCTCGGCCAGCAGCTTGGCCAGGATCAGCGAGCTGTTGAGCGGCGTACGCAGCTCGTGGGACATGTTGGCGAGGAATTCGGACTTGTACTTGCTCGAACGCTGCAAATCGTCGGCACGGGCCTGCAGCTCTTCCTGGGCCTGGCTCAGTTCGTCGTTCTTGCGGTCCAGGGCATCGGTGCGCTCGGACAGCTGCTCGTTGGTCTGCTCCAGCTCCGCCTGCTGGGTTTCCAGGTGAGCCTGGGACTCTTTGAGCACACGCGATTGCTCTTCGAGCTCTTCGTTGGCGGTCTTCAGCTCTTCCTGCTGCACCTGCAATTCTTCGTTGAGCTGCTGGGTTTCGGCCAGCACTTCCTGCAGGCGCTGGCGGTAGCGGGCGCTTTCGATGGACATGCCAAGGTTGCCGCCGACCCGCTCCAGCAGCTCGTCGTCACGTTCCTGCAGCGGGCGCAGGAAGCCCAGTTCGATGACGCCGTTGATCTGGCCGTCTTCGCTGGCCGGCATCAGCAGTGCGCTGCGCGGAAGGCCGCTGCCGAGGCCGGAACTGAGGCGGTAGTAATCCTCGGGCAAGTCGTCCAGGCGCAGCAGCCGGCCTTCCCGCACCGCTTGAGCCAGCAAACCATCGTGGGCCGCCAGTACCTGCTCGCGCGCCTGCTCTTCGGCGTCCAGACCGTAGCTGGCCACCCGCACCAGGCGGCCATGGCCATCGCGCACATACAAGGCGCCGACCACGCTGCCCAGGTAGCTGGCGAAGAAACGCAGGATGTTGTCGCCCAGCATTGGCAGGGTTAGCTGGCCCAGCACCTGCTCGGCCAGTTGCGTCTGGCCGTTGCGCAGCCAGGCCTGGTGTTCCAGACGTTCGGCCGAGCGCTGTTGCGCCTTGAGGTTGTCGTCGTAGCTGCCCGACAGGGCCAGCAGATCACGCCGCCCCAGGTAGGCCAGCAGTGCGCTGAGGCCGACGATGAGCAGCACGAAGGCGGTGATGGCAGTCACGGTGACCGTGCTGACCTTTTCATTACGGGCCATGCGCAACTGCTGTTCGGTGCCGATCAGGCCATCGAACTCCTTGCGGATCTCGTCGGTGATGCGCTTGCCGCGACCATTGCCGACCGACTCCCGGTAATCGCCACCGTTACGGCGCTGGTTGATCATTTCGGTGCCGAAATCATTCCAGGCCTGCTGCAGGGCAATCAGCCGGTCGATGCGGTCGACCTGTTGCGGGTTGTCCTCAACCATGCCGCGCAGGCTGTTCAGGCTGCCGAAAATCTTCGGCTTGGCCACTTCATAGGGGTCGAGGAAACGCTCGTCGCCGGTGATCAGAAACCCGCGCATGCCGGTTTCCATGTCGATCGACAGCTTGACCGTTTCGTTGGCATTACCGATCACCCGATCGGTGTGCTCAACCCATTGCATGGCCGACAGCAGGTAGCTGATCACCGCGACAAAGGCCACGGCACCGAGCAGGCCCACTCCCAGGGGGAGGCCAATATTGCGGCTCAACAGCTTGCGAAAGCTTTGCTGGTCCATCGAGGCTGCTTGAATCATGTGAAGACGCCCGAGCGAAAAAAAGTCCATTGAACGGTGTGGCGGATAATGCCTCTGTTGCTTGCCGCCGCGCTCACCGGTTAACAGCGAGTCTAACCAGCTTTGTCGGCTTCGGCAGGGCATTTAGCCAGTATTTGAAGGTTGGGTTCGCCAATCGTTCCCTCCTTTTGCAACGATCGGTATCCTGAGGGAACTTCTGCCGCCACCTGGCGCACAGAATAAAGACATTCTTCTGGTACAGGATCACACAATGCATCTCTTGGTAGTCGAAGATGACGACATCGTCCGTATGCTGATGGTCGAAGTGCTCGACGAACTGGGCTATCAGGCCATCGAAGCGGACTGTGCCGCTGCTGCGCTAAAGATTCTAAAGGACGCCGACCAACCCTTGGCGCTGTTGATGACAGACGTCGGATTGCCGGACATGCGCGGCGAGGAGCTGGCGGCCAAGGCTCGTGAACTGCGGCCTCTGTTGCCGGTATTGTTTGCCAGCGGCTATGCCGAGAGCCTCAATGTGCCCGAGGGGATGCACATGATCGGTAAGCCGTTCGGCATCGATCAGTTGCGCGACAAGGTAGTGGCCATTCTGGGTAAGGCCTGAGACCTGCGAAGAGCGTCTCAGAGCCTACAGCTCCCGCCGCAGCAGGTAGGTATCCATGATCCACCCCTTGCGCGCTCTCGCCTCCTCCCGCACCGCCATGATCCGGGCCTTGACCACCTGCAACGGCCCGGCGATCAGCACCTCGTCATCCGTCCCCAGGTAAGCGCCCCAGTAGATCACCAGCTCAGGGTCATCGAGCGCGGCGAATGCGCACTGCCCATCGAGCATTACCACCACGTTGTCTATCCTGCCCTGCTCCGCCAGGCGGCGGCCTGGCAGCACCCGTAGAGGCTCGCCGATGCGGTTGAGTGGCACCTGGTGTCGAGCTGCCAGGGCCTGGACACTGCTGATACCGGGGATGACCTCCAGGTGCAGCGAGACGCCACGCTCGCGGACCAACTGGAGAACGCGCAGGGTGCTGTCATACAGCCCCGGCTCGCCCCACAACAGAAACGCGCCGATGTCCTCGCCGCCCAGCTCATCAAGGATGAACCGGGCATAGAGCGCTGCTCGCTGGCGGTGCCAGTCCTGGACCGCGGCCACATAATCGCTGGCCTCGCCATCGCGCGGCGGGTCCGCTACCTGTACCAGGCGATAGCCGCCTTCGGGCCGGTAGCGGTCAATGATGGCTTTGCGCAGGCGTATCAGCTCATCCTTGCCCGAGCCCTTGTCGAGAACGAAAATCACCGTGGCGCGGCGCAGCGCTTCGACTGCTTCATAGGTGACCTGACGAGGATCACCCGGGCCGATGCCTATCAGCAGCAAATGTTTCATGGCACCGTCCGGCGTGTCGGTTAAAGAATAGAGAAGTTATAGCTGACGATGACCCGGGTCTCGTCCATGTCCCTTGCCCATTTCTCGTAGTTGCTGCGGTACGTGGAATTGCGCAGGCGCACGCTGACATCCTTGAACGTGCCGCTTTGCACCTGGTACTTGAACTCGGTGTCGCGTTCCCATTCCTTGCCTTCAGCGCTGCTGCCTGGAACCTTGACGTGGTCGCCGTTGATGTACCGGGTGAAGAAGGTCAGGCCGGGCAGGCCGAGAGCCTTGAAGTCATAGTCGTAACGCAGTTGCCAGGAGCGTTCCTGGGCGGCGGCAAAGTCGTTGACCTGGGCATAGTTGACCAGGTACGGGTTGCTGCCATCGAGGTACGGCATGGCGCTCTCGCCGTACATGCGCTGCCAGCCGGCGCTGAGCTTGTGGCCAGCCTGGCTGTAGCCAAGCATGCCGCTGAAGGCGCGGTGGTCGATTTCGCCGGCTCGGGCGTTGCCGATGTCGTCACTCTTGATCAGGCGCAAATCGGCCGACAGGCTGCCGACCGACAGGGGCTGGCTGGCTACCAGGCCGAAGAAGTGCTGGCGATAGATGTTTTCCAGCTTGGCCACTTGATACTGGGCACTGAGCCGGTCATTGAAGCGGTAGTCGAGCCCGGCCAGGTCGAAGTGGTCGGCTTCGATATCGCAGGCATAGCGTTTGTTCTTGCAGTGCACGCGAATGTCCTGGCGATCGGTGGAATCGCGCGCGGTGTACTTGTTCAGCCGAGCCAGGGTGAACTTCAGGTCACGCACTTCTTCGGAGGTGAGCATGGCGCCGTGAAACATGGTCGGCAGCAGACGGCCATCGTTGTATTTCACCAAGGGCAGGTCCGGCATCATCGAACCGTACTTGAGCACGGTGCTGGACACCTTGACCTTGGCCGCCACGCCCATCTTGGCGTACTGGTCGGCAGAATGCCGCGGATCATGGCCTGAAGACGGCAGCAAACCGCTGTTGCTGTCTGCTGGGCTGGAGTCGAGTTTGAATCCGAACATGCCGAGCGCATCTACGCCAACACCGACCGGACCCTGAGTAAAACCGGACTGCACATTGAGAATGAAGCCTTGAGCCCACTCTTCTCGCTTGGACGCGCCCTGGCTGGAACTGCTGTGGCCGTCACGAAAATCCCGGTTGAAATAAACATTGCGTGCTTCGACCTTGGCACTGCTGTCTTCAAAAAAACCGGCGGCCTGGACTTGTGCACCGGCGCACAACAGCAACAGGCCGGCAACACGGCGCCCGGGGGCGAGAGGAAAGGGGGCAAACATGCGAGGGAACATCCAAAGAAAGGCGAATAAACAAGGCGTGGCGACTCAATGCCATGCGCAGATGACGCGGCCGAACAACACCCGACCATCATCTGAAATGATCGCTCAAAGGCTCTGGCACAGGCCATAGGACCTTGGTCTAGCGGTGCGGAAATGCGCCACTCAAAACGCTCGAAATTACCGCTCGGAAAACTTGCAAAGTTCCCGTCTTACTTGGAAAAGTTTGCAGTTTACCCGACTGCGACTAATGTCTACACTCGATATCAGCGAACAGTTTCACCCACCCGCGTGGCCGGCGTTATTTGCCTTCAATGTTCGTCACGCCCCGCCACGGATGACGTACAGGAGTGATTACAGTGTCCAGACTTGCAGAGTTTCGTGCTGCCGAAAAAGCGCTCCAGGAACAGATGGCTCAACTGGAGGCGCTGAAAAAGGATGCCGGCCTAAAACGCGAAATCGAATTCGAGCAGAAACTAGTCGGCCTGATGAAAAGCTATGACAAAAGTCTGCGCGATATCATCGCCATTCTCGACCCCAAAGCCGCGACCCGAGGCGCTGCCAGCGCACCGAAACAGCAGCGCCGCCCACGCGTGGTCAAGGTGTACGAGAACCCGCATACCGGCGAGTTGATCGAGACCAAAGGGGGGAACCATCGCGGCCTCAAGGCATGGAAAGAACAGTATGGGGCCGGCACCGTGGAAAGTTGGCTGCGCTGATGAAACGTCAACGCATGCTTCACACTTTTTTCACAAGGGCTGGCTCAGTATCGAGACAGCTAAAGGACTAGCGACCCCATCACGCGCCCGCACATGCGGGCCTCTCTTCCAGCGCCCTGCCTCGTGCAGGGCGCTTTCATTTGCGCAATCGCTTCACTGCCGTATCATGGCTCGCCTGTCTTTTCTGCTGGCCCCGGTGCCAGCCTCGACTCTGGAGTACCCATGAGCCTGCACGATCTGCAAACCCTGCCAGGCGTCACTGCACAGCCTGACGTTGCCACCGCCAATTTCGTCTTCAACCACACCATGCTGCGGGTCAAGGACATCGAGAAATCGCTGGATTTCTACACCCGCGTCCTGGGCTTCCGCCTGGTCGACAAGCGTGATTTCCCGGAAGCGGCCTTCAGCCTGTACTTCCTGGCCCTGGTCGACCCGGCGCAGATTCCCGCGAACGACGCCGAACGCCACCAGTGGATGAAGTCCATCCCGGGCGTGCTGGAGCTGACCCATAACCACGGCACCGAGAAAGACCCGGAATTCGCCTACCACAACGGCAACACTGACCCACGCGGTTTTGGCCATATCTGCATTTCCGTACCGGACGTGCGCGTTGCCTGCGCACGCTTCGAAGAACTGAACGTGCCGTTCCAGAAGCGTCTGGCCGATGGCCGCATGAACCACCTGGCCTTCGTCAAAGACCCGGACGGTTACTGGGTCGAAGTGATCCAGCCGGCTGAACTCAAAGGCTGATTGATCGGCACGCGCTCGTCGGGCCGGGAACTCCCGGCCCCTTGCTGTGGTATATGAAGGTAAGCGCTTCACTAGCCACAGCGAGGTAAGGACGATGCAATCTCTTCACTGTGAATACCGCGACCACACCATCACCGCCAGTGTGATGCCCCATCCCGACTGCCCCCTCCCTTATGCCGCCGGCTGCCTGATCACTGATCCGCAGGGCCACACCAGCAAGCGGATTTCGATGCCGATGAAGTTCTTCTCTGACCTTGAGAATGCGCAGCATGTTTCATTGGCCCATGGCCGCGCCCTGGTGGATGAACAGCTGGACAAGGGGCATAAAGCGTTTTGACGTGTTGTCAGTGCCGGCCTCTTCGCGGGGCCGGTACTATCAGCCTAGATATCGCGTGCGTACGCCACTGCAGCGTCAACCTGCTCTTGCGTAGGCCGCACCCCGGTATAGAGCACGAACTGCTCCAGAGCCTGCAACGCAATCACCTCCAGCCCGGTGATCACCGACTTCTCCAGTGCCTGCGCCCGGCGAATCAGCGGCGTCTGCGCCGGCATCGCCACCACGTCGAATACCCATTCGGCCGCTGCAATGGCGTTTTCCGTGAATGCCAGCTGATCGGCATCTGGCCCTCCCGCCATGCCAATCGGCGTCACGTTCACCAGCATCGGCGGGCACAGGTCTCCCAAATCGTCGACCCAGCGATAACCACATGTATCCGCCAGTTGTCGCCCCGCCTGCTCGTTGCGTGCGACGATGATGCCCTCTCTGAATCCGGCATCGCGCAGCGCACTGGCTACCGCCTTGGCCATGCCGCCACTGCCGCGCAACGCGAAAGCGGTGGCCGGATCGACCTGATGTCGTTCGAGCAACTGCCGTACCGCCAGGTAATCGGTGTTATAGGCCTTCAGATGACCACCACGATTGACCAGCGTGTTGACCGACTCGATGGCAGCAGCTGACGGGTCCACCTCGTCCACCAGCGCCATGCAAGCTTCCTTGTAGGGCATCGATACCCCACACCCGCGAATGCCCAGCGCACGAATCCCCGCCACAGCGGCTGGCAAGTCATCGGTGCTCATCGCCTTGTAGTAGAAATCCAGACCCAACTGCTGGTACAGGTGGTTATGGAAGCGCACGCCGAAGGTCCCTGGCCGGCCGGCCAGGGAAATGCACAGTACCGTGTCTCTGCTGGGAGTTACCAACATAACTTGCTCCTGAACCACAACTGAATCGTTTATTCAGCGTATCAGACCTCTCCGCTTGTCGCCCCTTACACAACCTTTACCCTTTGCCTGCGCTCAGCTGACAGAGACCGGCGTCATAGTAGTTAGGCCCCAAACGCGGGGTACGCCCCACCGCGCTGGTGACCGTTGATAAAGCTAATGAGCACTATTGAGCGAGTTGATTTCAAAGCAAGCTGGCTGCTGCGTAAGGTAGGGCCATGTTTACAGGAGGTCCCCATGGCCACTATCCAGATCATGTCCGTCATCGGCAGCGCTGTTCCCTCTACCCTGCGTGAAAAAGGTTTGCTGGCTTGCTGGTACCTGATGCGCAACGGCGAACCAGTGAGCGGCCCGCTGTCAACCCGAGCCTCTGCCCAGGCACTTGCCGAGCAATTGCAAGATGATCGCCTGATCGCCTGACCGAATTTGTTGTGCGTTGCTCCCTAAGCGTGTTCTGACCCGCCCTTTGGCGGGTCTTTTTTTGCCTGCACCAACCGACGAACGGGGCGGGAATAACCGATACAGCATTAATCTTTTTTCATTTCGAAGGGCATGCACAACGAGCAATCGACAGCCGTTCAGCCATACTCCAGAATGCGAGCGGTTTTAAGGGGGAAACCCTTGCACAGCCAACGACATACCAACTTTTAGTGAGCCTCAACGTGAAAACATCCCTGTCCATCCTCAGCCTGCTGCTGTTGCTCACAGGTACAGCGACCCTACCGTCGACCGCTGCTGCACAACCCCCAGCCCAGATTCAACGCGACCCTTCCAAGCTGCATCTGGCTTCCGGCAGCGCCCTGCTGATCGACCTGAACACCAATCAGGAGCTGTATTCGAGCCACGCCGACCGGGTAGTGCCAATCGCTTCGGTGACCAAGCTGATGACGGCGATGGTCGTGCTCGACGCCAAGCTGCCCATGGACGAGATGCTCACCATGACCATCGCCAACAACCCGGACATGAAGGGCGTGTATTCGCGCGTGCGCCTGGGCAGCGAACTCAACCGCCGCGAGACCTTGCTGATCACTTTGATGTCGTCGGAAAACCGCGCCGCCACCACCCTGGCCAACCACTACCCTGGCGGCTATCCGGCATTCATCAAGGCGATGAACGCCAAGGCCCGCAGCCTGGGCATGGCGCATACCCGCTATGTCGAACCGACTGGCTTGTCGACCCAGAACGTGTCCAACGCTCGCGACCTAGCCAAATTGCTGTTGGCGTCGCGCAAGTACCCGATGCTGAGCGAGCTGTCGACCACCCGCGAAAAAACCGTGGCGTTCCGCAAACCCAACTACACGCTGGGCTTCCGTAATACCGACCACCTGGTGAACAAGAGCAACTGGGACATCAAGCTGACCAAGACCGGGTTCACCAACGAGGCCGGCCATTGCCTGGTGCTGCTGACGCGCATGGACAACCGGCCGGTGGCCATGGTGATCCTCGACGCATTCGGCAAGTACACCCATTTTGCCGATGCCAGCCGCATGCGTCAGTGGCTGGAGACCGGTGCGGCCAAGCCGGCACCGGCCGTGGCGATGCAGTACAAGTCTGACCGGCAGAACAAGAGCCGCCTGGCTTCGGAATAACCTGATCAGCCCCTTCGCGGCTCACCCGCGAAGGGGCCAGGCAGGCAACTCAAGCCTGCGTGCTGACCATCCCGCCAGCGCTGCTACCGCCGGTCTTCTGCAAGGCTTGGAGCAACTCTGCGGTAGCCTGCATGATTTCGCCATTGAGCGTGGCGATGCTCGCCTGCTTGGCACTCACGGCCGCCACCTTGGCCGTTTCTTCCATTTTCTGCGCCATCAGGCTGCTCAGTTGTTTCTGTTCCTCGGCCAACTGCTGCTGCAGCTTCTTGATCATCTCGCGCAGCTGTTGAATGTGCGCAGGCTCTGAACTTTCCTCGCTTTGCTGCGCCCCCTGGGCGCCGCCGCCTGCCCGGGCCTTGCCGGATTCTGTAGCAGCGCTCGACGCCCCGCTCTTCTGCGCCTCGTCGGTCTTTTCCGTTTCGCTGCTGGCAGCCTGTGCGGTGCCCATTGCCTGCGCGGATACGTTGTTGATGGTAATTGCCGCGATACCGGTCATGTTCTTGTCCCTGTCTTGAAAATGGGTCCATGCGTTGACCTGCCTATCGGCCGTCTTGCGCGAAGCTTTAACGCCCAGCACCGAACTTCAGTAAATTCCCCACAACGTGGCTCGTTCCAACCAATGTACTCGCGCAGGAGCCGGAGCACCGGTAGGCGCCCACATTCGACCATTATGGAATCGCAGCCATGAGCCAGTCTTCAAACCCGGAAACCATCAAGGATCTGATCGGCGTGGGCTTCGGCCCATCCAACCTGGCCTTGGCCATCGCCCTGGAAGAACTCGCCCAGACCAACGGCCACGCCCTCGATGCACTGTTCATCGACAAGCAGAAAGACTACCGCTGGCATGGCGAAACCCTGGC
Source organism: Pseudomonas sp. NPDC090233 (assembly GCF_044772285.1). NCBI lineage: Bacteria > Pseudomonadati > Pseudomonadota > Gammaproteobacteria > Pseudomonadales > Pseudomonadaceae > Pseudomonas > Pseudomonas sp. NPDC090233. The sequence continues at coordinate 460,094 of NZ_JBIVYQ010000002.1, forward strand.
CACCCAGAGTGAGCTGCAGATTTCGTTCCTCAAGGACCTGGTCTCGCTGCGCAACCCCACCAGCCCGTACAGCTTCGTCAACTACCTGCACCAGAAACAGCGGCTGGCCGATTTCATCAACCTCGGCACCTTCTACCCCTGCCGTCTGGAGTACAACGATTACCTGCGCTGGGCCGCCGAGCATTTCGCCACTCAGTCCGTTTACGGTGAGGAAGTGCTGCGCATCGAACCTGAGTTGAAAGCCGGCCGTGTCGAGCATCTGCGCCTGGTGTCGCGCGACACCCAGGGCCGTGAATACAGCCGGCGTACCCGCTCGGTCGTGGTCGGCAGCGGCGGTACCCCGAAAATTCCTGAAAAGTTCGGGGCGTTCAAGGATGACCCGCGTGTTTTCCACCATTCCCAGTACCTGAGCAGCCTGAACAAGCTGCCGTGCTCCGAAGGCAAGCCGATGCGCATTGCGGTGATTGGCTCTGGCCAGAGCGCCGCCGAAGCGTTCATCGACCTCAACGACAGCTACCCATCGGTCAAGGTCGACATGGTGCTGCGCGGATCCGCGCTCAAGCCGGCCGACGACAGCCCGTTCGTCAATGAGATCTTCTCGCCGGACTACACCGATCTGGTTTACAACGAGCCGGCCGATCAACGCTCCAAGCTGCTCGGTGAGTACCACAACACCAACTACTCGGTGGTCGACCTCGACCTGATCGAGCGCATTTACGGCATTCTCTATCGCCAGAAGGTCTCGCACCAATTCCGCCACAACGTGCTGTGTCGTCGCCAGGTAGAAGCGGTCGTCGCCACCCGCGACGGTATCGAGCTGACCCTGCGCGACCTGGCCACCGACCAGCACCAGACCCACCGTTACGATGCGATCATCCTCGCCACCGGCTATGAACGCCGCTCGCACCGCGACCTGCTGGCACCGCTCGCCGGCTACCTGGAAGACTTCGCCGTCGACCGCAACTACCGGGTTCTGGCCAGCCCCGAGCTGCAGGCCTCGGTCTATCTGCAAGGCTTCTGCGAAAACAGCCACGGGCTGAGCGACACCCTGCTGTCGGTGTTGCCATCCCGCGCCGCCGAGATTGGCCAGGCGCTCTATCACGACTTGGCCCGCCAACATGGCAACGTGCAACCGGCCGTCGCCTTGACCAGCGCCTGAGCCCTCCCCCACTCCAACCCAAGCCGGCAGGACGCCAAGCGCGCCCTGTCGGCTTTTGGTTTTCTGAAACATTTGCTTGCATTTAAATTGGCAGGATTTCCATTCTCATTCGTCTTTATCAATGCAGCCACCATGGTTGGGCTTATGCTCGACCCTCATTTTCAGAAGACCGACCGATGGCAAAATCACCCAAAAAATCCAAGTCCAAACTGTGGTTCCTCGTACACAGCTGGCTCGCCCTGCCGATCTGGTTCTTCGTGCTGATCGTCTGCTTTACCGGCATGCTCGCTGTGGTCAGCCAGGAAATCGTCTGGCTGGCCAACCCAGATGTGCGCGCCAGCCAGCCCAACGACAGCGCAGAACGCCTGAGTTTCCAGCAAGTGCTGACTGCCCTGAACAAGGCAGAGCCCGAGATGGTCGTGCGCTCCCTGAGCCAACCGGACGGGGACCACTTTGCCCTCAACGCGCGTGTCACCCTGCCAGACGGCACTACCCCGACACTCTTCGTAAACCCTTACACGGGTGCGATACAGGGCAAGGCACCCGACTTCAACTTCGAAGGCTTTACCCGCGCCCTGCACGGTTGGTGGCTGGTACCGTTCACCAGTGGATTCAGCTGGGGCTGGTACCTGGTATCGCTGCTGGGGCTGCCGATGCTGGCGTCGCTGGTCACCGGCCTGGTGGTGTACAAGAAATTCTGGAAAGGCTTTTTCAAACCCATCCGCACAGGCCACGGTTCGCGCATCTTCTGGGGCGATCTGCATCGCCTGGCCGGCGTCTGGTCTATCTGGTTCATCGCCGTCATCTCGATTACCGGCACCTGGTTCCTGATCCAGGCGATCCTGTTCGATAACCACATCACCATCTCCAGCGAGCCCATCGTGCCGGTCATCGCCCGTGAACAGGTGCCGCTGAGCGAAGATGGCAGCCCGGTACCGCGCATCGACCTGGACGAGGCCGCGCGCATCGCCGGGCTGGCCATTCCAGGCCTGGACATCAGCTTCGTGTCGCTGCCGGCCACGGCCTATAGCCACATCGACATGGGCGGGCGCGGCTGGTACCCGCTGATGTTCCAAAGTGCAGCGGTCAACCCCTACACCAGCAAGGTGGACAGCCAGTTCCTGCTCAGCGACCGCAGTGCCCTGGAATTCGTCACCGAATCGATGCGCCCCTTGCATACCGGCGACTTTGGCGGTTTGCCGATCAAGCTGATCTGGTTCTTCTTCGGCCTGGTCCTGACCCTGATGGTATTCAGCGGCTTGCTGATCTGGACCAAACGTACTGCCCAGGCCACCGCGGCGGCACTCAAGCGCAGTGAACGTGCCCCTCGCGTGCGGGCCAGCGAAACCCCTGCGGAGATTCAACCATGAGCCAGGCTCACGCTGTGCCCGCCACCCCGCTCAAGCAGTGGTGGCTAAAGTGGCGCTTCCACCTCAATATCCTGCTGATCCTCATCCCGCTGGGCTTCATGCCCAAGTATTTTGCCGACGCCAAGCTGTTTCGCGGCGACGCCGGGCTGGGCGTGAACCCGATCAGCAATATCCAGGTCGGCCCCTACAGCCTCGACCTGGCCGAAGTCAGGGATCAGGCCCCTCTGGCCGATGGCCCTGCGGGCTACTTCAAGAGCTTTAACGCCGCGCTGTGCAAGGCCTGCGTCAATGAGGTCAAGGCCGTCTACCTGCGGATCGGAAAACCCCGCAGCCTGCGTGCTGCCGGCACCATCTTCTTCGGCGCGCCTTACCGCATGGCCACCAACCTGCCGATTCCGCCGCGCACCGCGCCGGACGCGCAGATCTGGATCACTATCGAAGGCTGGGACGGCAGCATGCACCAGGCATCGGTCCCCCTCGCCAACGCTTCGCCGGCCACCCTGGCCTGGCTCGAGAAACAAGGAGGCAAACAATGAAGCACCTGATGCGCAGGCTCGCCCTGCCTTTACTGGTACTGGCCGCGAGCCCTGCCCTGGCGCATAACCCGATGTGCGAATGTGAAGAAGTCGATGGCGGCCAGGTGAAATGCACCGGTGGCTTTTCGGACGGGAGCGGCGCCCCCGGCGTAACCCTGGACGTGATCGGTTACGACGAGCAGGTCCTGGTCGGTGGCAAGCTTGGCCAGGACTCGACCCTCACCTTCAAGCGCCCAGACGGTGAGTTCTACGTCCTGTTCGACGCAGGCCCCGGCCACGTGGTCGAAGTCGACTACGCCGACATCGCGAAACCATGAGCAGCCAGGCCCACAGCCGCACCCAGGTGGTGCGCCCCGCCGGTGCCGGGCACGAAACCCTCTACGTACTGCTGGTCAGCCTGCTGATCGTCATCGTCGCCGCCACGGTGGTGCTGCTGCGCGGTGAGCGTGAAGACGAACAGACCATCGCCAGCCACCAGATCGACGCCCGTCGCGACCTGACGGCCGCCGAACAGGGCATCTTCACCGACTTGCGCGTAGCGTTCGACGAGATCCAGCTGCTGCGCGAAGAAGCCGCCGCCGTGCCCGACGTGCAAGCCCTGGCCGATGAAGGCCTGCCACCCTTCGTGGTCGATGCCGGCAGCCAGAGCCGTGGCAACCACCAGTGGCAGTGGCTACCGGCCGGCGCCTATCTGGGCCGCAGCCAGGCACCAGAGGTCGCGGGCAGTTTCCTGCTGATCCTGCCAGGCGACAGCAGCGGCGAGGCCGACGTCTGGCTGCGCCGCGACAGCGCCGCCGTAGTGCCGGACGATCTCGGCCAAACCGCCCTGGTCGCCGCCGGTTGGCAGCAAGTGGTCAGCCATTACGACGCCGGGGTTACCCGCGAACACCGTCACTGAATCCAAGGAAATTTTCCATGTTCCGTTCCGCCTTCGCCCTGCTTTTGGCCCTCGCCCTGCCGGCCCTGGCCGTGGCCGACAGCGGCAAACCGCTGCGCATCGGCATCACCCTGCACCCTTATTACAGCTATGTGACCAACATCGTCGGCGACAAGGCCGAAGTGGTGCCGCTGATTCCGGCAGGTTTCAACCCGCATGCCTATGAACCACGCGCCGAGGACATCAAGCGCATCGGCAGCCTGGACGTGGTGGTGCTCAATGGCGTCGGCCATGACGATTTCGCCGACCGCATGATCGCCGCCAGCGAAAAACCCGACATCAAGACCATCGAAGCCAACCAGAACGTGCCACTGCTTGCCGCCACCGGCATCGCGGCGCGCGGCGCCGGCAAGGTGGTCAACCCGCACACGTTCCTGTCGATCAGCACCACCATCGCCCAGGTCAACAACATCGCCCGCGAACTGGGCAAGCTCGACCCGGACAACGCCAAGTTCTACACCCAGAACGCCCGCGCCTATGCCAAGCGCCTGCGCACTTTGCGTGCCGAGGCCCTGGCCAAGGTCACCGAGGCCCCCGGCGCCAACTTCCGTGTCGCGACCATCCACGCCGCCTACGACTACCTGGTCCGCGACTTCGGCCTGGAAGTCACCGCCGTGGTCGAGCCGGCCCACGGCATCGAGCCAAGCCCCGCGCAACTGAAGAAGACCATCGACCAGCTCAAGGCCCTGGACGTCAAGGTGATATTCTCGGAAATGGACTTCCCGTCGGCGTACGTCGAAACCATCCAGCGCGAGTCCGGCGTGCGCCTGTATCCGCTGACCCACATTTCCTATGGCGAATACACCAAGGAAAAATACGAAGTGGAAATGAAGCGCAACCTCGACACCGTGGTCCGCGCCATCCAGGAGAACCGCGCATGACCGCCGCCGCCAACCTCGTGGTGGCCGGCGGCCCGCGCATCGAATTCGCCGGCATCGACCTGACGCTTGGCCGCACACGCATCCTTGAAGGGGTCGAATTCAACGTTGCCGCCGGCAGCGTGCACGCCATCGTCGGGCCCAATGGTGGCGGCAAGAGCTCGCTGATCAAGACCCTGCTGGGGCAGATGCCGCACCAGGGCCAACTGACCCTGCACTGGCCGGGCGAACAGCAGGTGATCGGCTATGTACCGCAGGCGCTGGAGTTTGACCGTGGCCTGCCAATGACCGTGGACGACTTCATGGCCGCGATGTGCCAACGGCGCCCGGCCTTCCTCGGCTTGTCACGCCGCGTGCAGCCGGAAATCGACGCGGCGCTGGCCCGGGTCGGCATGCTCGACAAGCGCAAGCGGCGCATGGGCGCACTCTCCGGCGGTGAACGCCAGCGCGTGCTGCTGGCCCAGGGCTTGATCCCTGAGCCTCAACTGCTGGTGCTCGATGAACCCATGTCGGCACTCGACGAAGCCGGCATCCAGGTGTTCGAGCAACTGCTGCACGGTTGGCGCCAGGCCGGGACCACCGTGCTGTGGATCGAACACGACCTGCAAGCCGTGCTGCGTCTGGCCGACCGGGTCACCGGCCTGAGCCGCCAGGTGCTGTTCGACGCCCCACCGGCCCAGGCCCTGACCCCGGAGCGCCTGCTCAGCCTGTTCTCCGTCCACCCGCGCAGCGAGAGCCTCGCCTGATGAGCTATGAAGCATTCCGCCAACTGGTCCAGGAATGGGCTAGCGCTGGCTATCTGCCGGAGGCGCTGGCCTACGGTTTCGTGATCAATGCGCTGATTGCCGGCCTGATGATCGGCCCGGTGCTCGGCGGCCTGGGCACCCTGGTGGTGGTCAAGCGTTTTGCCTTCTTCTCCGAAGCCGTCGGCCATGCCGCCCTGACCGGTGTAGCCATCGGTATCCTGCTCGGCGAACCCTATACCGGCCCTTATGGCAGCCTGTTCGGCTACTGCCTGTTGTTCGGCATACTGCTCAACTTCCTGCGCAATCGCACCGGGCTGTCACCCGATACCTTGATTGGTGTGTTTCTGTCGGTGTCTTTGGCGCTGGGTGCGAGCCTGTTGCTGATGCTGGCGGGCAAGATCAACGTGCATATTCTCGAAAACGTGCTGTTCGGTTCAGTGCTGACCGTCAGCGCGCATGATCTGGTGGTGCTTGGGGTCGTCGCCACGCTGGTGCTGGCGCTGGCCCTACCGCTTTACAACCGCATCATGCTGGCCAGTTTCAACCCTCAGTTGGCAGCGGTACGAGGCGTTGCGGTGAAGACGCTCGACTACCTGTTCGTCGGGCTCGTGACCTTGGTCACCGTAGCCTCGGTGAAGGTAATCGGGGCCATCCTGGTTGGCGCACTGTTGGTGATTCCAGCCGCTGCCGCACGCCTGGTCAGCCAGTCGCTCAAAGGCTTTTTCTTCATCTCGGTGCTGATCGCCACGCTGAGCACGCTGCTGGGCATTCTGCTGCCGATCGTCTTCGACCTGCCGGTGCCGTCGGGTGCCGCAATCATCCTGGTCGCCGGCATCTGCTTCGCCCTCGCCGCCCTGGCCCGCGCCCTCATCCCACGCCTGCAAGGAAACCCGGCATGAACCTGAAACAGCTGACACTGGCATTGGCTATCGCAGGCCTGCCTTCGCTTTCATCTGCCACCGAAGTGTTGACCACCCTGCCGGTCACCCACAGCCTGGCCACGGCCTTGCTCGACGGCACTTCCGTGCAGCTCAAGCGGGCTGCTCCGGCCAACTTGCCGGCCAGCCGCCAGCCCGCCTATTTCAGCAGCCGAGGCGGCGCCAGCCTGGCGAAAGCCGCGCAACAGGCAGATGCGGTGATCGGTGTGCGCTCGATCTGGCGCGACGACCCGCTGTATCCAATGGCTCGGCGCAGCAATATCCGTATCGTCGAAATCGATGCCGCACGGCCGGTGGACGGCGCGCTGCCGGGTATCGCAGTCAGCGGCGACGACGCCTACGCCGCCTACCCTTGGCTGAACCCGACCAACTTCGGGCGCATGGCCGATGTGCTGGCCAACGACCTGGAGCGCCTGGCGCCTGCCGACAAGGCGAAGATCCAGGGCAACCTGGCGGGGCTCAAGCGCCAGCTGCTGGAATTGACGGCCAACAGCCAGACGCAGCTGGCCAAGGCCGATAATTTGAGCGTGGTCAGCCTGTCCGAGCGCCTGGGCTACCTGGCCAGCGGCCTGAATCTGGATGTTGTGGAGCAGGCGCTTCCAGCCGATGGCAAGTGGGATCAGGCGGCGCTCAAGGCGCTGGGTGAAAACCTCAAGGAGCAGGATGTGGCGCTGGTGCTGGACCATCGCCAGCCGGATGCTGCCGTGGCCGAGGTGATCAAGGCCTCGGGGGCCAAGTTGTTGGTTGTGGAAAGTGACCCTGAAGATGTCGTGGCCGGGCTCAAGGCCAGTGTCGATCAGGTGGTTGGGGCATTGAGCAAAGGGTGATGCTGCCTGTTCCGGCCTCATCGCGGCTGAAGCCGCTCCTACGGGTTGCGCTGTACCCGTAGGAGCGGCTTCAGCCGCGATGAGGCCAGACCAAACAGCAAATTTCTAACGCTTCATGCACCGTTGATACCGCTCATCCACCCGCCCCGCAAACCACGCTGTAGTCAGCTTGCGAGTAATCTTCGGGCTCTTCAGCTCGATCCCCGGCAATCGCGCCCGCGCCACCGGCTTACCCGCCGCCGCATCAGCCAGGGCGAACACCCCGCTATACAGCTTGCTGTCCTCGAACGCCAGGCTGTCGCCCAGCGCCAGTTGGCTGCGGATCTGCGGGTTGCGCAGCCCCAGCTTCACCCCCAACTTGCGCGCCGCCTGTTCGGTAGCGCCGGGCATGATCGCGCCTGGGGCGATCAGGTCGCCATCGAGCGCCAATGCCACCCCCGTTACCTCGCTCAGCGCAGCCTGGAACGCAGCGTTACGGCTGGCGTACCAACCGGCGTTGAAGTCAGCAAAACGGTAGAGCTGGCGCTCGTAATGCGCGGGGTAGCCCAACAGATGGCCAATGCCGAAGTACATGCCACCCCGGCGGCTGAACACTTCCTGGCGAATTGTGCCGTCGTAGGTGTAGGGGTAATCCTTGGCATGTTGCTCGGCGAACTCGACACTGACCTGCATCGGCCCACCGGTATGCACCGGGTTGAGCCCACCGAGCAACGTCTTGCCCAGCGGCAGGCGGGCGATGAACTCGTCGTACAGCGCGCTCAGCTGCCTCTCGCTGCGCACTGCGAGCAGCCGTTGCTGGTAGGTCTGGCCATTGCCCGAGGGCGTGTTCAGCGCGCCATCGACCAGCAAACGCGGAACGTGAAGGCTTGCCGCGCGGCGGTCGATCTCGGCGCGGGCGATGCGCCCCAGGTTGGGCACTTGCGGGTCGGCATTGAAGGTCGACTCCTGCTCGGTCACCGCCAGTACCGCACACAGGTTGCGCTTGCTCGGCGCGATGCGCTGGGCCTCGAACGCTACCTGGATATCCTTGGCCCACCCCGCACGGTCCTTGGCCTGGGCAGGCAACAGCCGCATGAGCTGGGCGCGCACCTTGGCGGGGTCGGCCTCGGGCTCTTCCTCGCGGCGCCCTGCGCAACCTTGCAGCAGTGCCAAGGCCATCAACCCGGTCGCCAATAGCCGAGCGTTCAGGGCTGATCTCCGACGAGGTAGGTTTTGCTGATATGGCGGAACTGCGGATGGCTGGCGCTGCCCATCAGCTCGAACAGGACCATCTCTCGCGTGACGATATGCGCACCGGCCTGGCGCATGCGCGCAAGCCCTGCTGCCTTGTTCGCCGGTGTGCGGCTGTCGCAGGCATCCTCGACCACGAACACCTGCTTGCCCAGGCTCAGCAGGCCGAGCACGGTCTGCAACACGCATACGTGGGTTTCCATGCCGCAGACGATCACCTGCTCGCGGGCCATCAGGCTGGCGGGCAGGCACTGCGCCGCCACGCAGGAAAAATGATTCTTTTCCACCACCTCGGCCGCCGGTGCCGCAGCGATCAGCTCAGGCAGGGTATGGCCCAGGCCTTTGGGGTACTGCTCGGAAATCACCACCGGCAACTCCAGCTCGGCACTGGCGGCCAGCAACCAACGCGCACGGGCGCGAGTGCCCTCGGGGTCGCTCATTGCACCAATGAGTTTTTCCTGGATGTCGACGGCCAGCAGCGTGGCCTTGAGAGGATCGATCAGCATGGTCTGACTCTTGCCTGGGAAAAGGCCTAGCCTCCCCCAGGCAAGCGGAGACGTCAATCAGGCGCAGAGGCGATGGGGCTCCAGCGACTCAGCCAGTGCAGCGAGAACGCGGTCTTCCTGCTCATGGATGAAGAAGTGGCTGCCAGGGAACATGCGCAAGGTGAATGCGTCCTGGGTTTCCTTGCCCCAGGCCAACAGCTGCCCCTCGTTGGCCCGGTCGTCTTCACCCCCGAATACGTGCAGCGGGCACGCCAAGGCTGGCCGTTGGCGATAGGCATAACGGCCACACAGCAGAAAGTCGGCACGCAGAATCGGCAAGGTCAGGCTCATCAGCTCTTCATTGGCCAGCACCTCTTCCGGGGTGCCGTTGAGCTCGCGCAACTCGAGCTTCAGCTCGTGGTCGGTCTTGGGGTCGCGCCAGTTCTTGCCGTCGTAGTCTTCACGCCGGGTGGGCGCTGCGGTACCACAGGCAATCAGCGCCAGCGGAGGCGGGCAGCCCAGCGCCTGCAGCTCGTGGGCGAGCTCGAAGGCCAGCAGCGCGCCCAGGCTATGGCCCAGCAATGCATACGGCGTAGCAGCTGCGAGGCGCTGCTCTGCCGCCAGTTGCCGAGCCAGGGCCTGCATGTCGGTCTGCAGCGGCTCGCCCATGCGCGCGCCGCGCCCCGGCAGCTCGACCGGGCGCACCTGCAGCCAGCCTGGCAGCTTGCGCCGCCAGCGGCTGTAGACCATGGCACTGGCCCCGGAATACGGAAGGCACAGCAGGTTGATTGCGGTCACTGTGCGGCAGCGTCGGCCATCTTCTGACGCAGGCTGAGCGGGCGCATGTCGGTCCAGACCTCATCGATGTAAGCCAGGCAGTCCTTCTTCAGGCCGCTTTTGCCCACGGCGCGCCAGCCGTTGGGGATCGCCTTGTAGTCGGGCCAGATGGAATATTGCTCTTCGTGGTTGACCACTACCTGGAACTGGATATCGTCGCGGTCGAAAACGGAAGTCATTGCCTGTCTCCTTGAATGAGGGATGCCGCTACGCGCTTGGCGCAGGGCGGCTCTCAAGTAGACGTGGGAAACTTCCGAAAAATTAGGGGTCGCTTGCGTGAGACTTAAAGCGTCAGGCATCCCTCAGCAGATCATGCGCATCCAGCAGGCGAAACGCCACCTGCGGATTGCGCTCCAGACCCCGTCGAATAGCCGCTGGGATCGCTTGTCGGGTCTTGCGACATAAACCGGGTTGGGCGTCGAGTTCAATGACGATGCCGCGCATGGTGCGCACCTCGTTGTAACCGGGGGCAACGTGCACGCGGATGCCGAGGTTCTCGAACATCCTTGTTTGCAGACGCTGCAGGTCTTCCAGGTCCTTGAGGTTTTCCAGGCGCTCGAGCAGGCGCTTTTCCTCCTGACGATTTAGCAAGAGGATGCGCTGCGCCGCCGGCGAGTGCTCAGCCAGCTGTTCGCGGCCGCAATCACAAGCGCCAGGGGGGCAAGGTTGGCGAAGGGCAGGTGGTGTGCTCATGGGCCAAGCATAGCCCGAAGCGGGACGTTTGCGGACCCTCCCGCCCCCGCAAGAAAGTTTCCTGACAGGATAAAAAATTTCACAAAACGCTAGACCGTGACCCCGCTCTTCGCCTATAAATCGCCAAAAGGAAATTTATATTCCTAACAAGAAACATCATTTCGCCCTTGTGCCCGACCTGCCCCACTCCATCACGAGGCCCCGACATGCATCCCGCTCCCGATCACTTCATCCTGCGCGTCAGTTGCCCGGCCGTGTCCGGGATCGTCGCTGCGGTGACCACCTACCTGGCCGAGCACGGTTGCTACATCAGCGAGATGGCGCAGTTCGATGACGAGGACAATGGCCGTTTCTTCATGCGTGCAGTGTTCCGCTACAACACCGGCGTCAGCGCTGACACCGCCCAGCTGCAAGCGGGCTTTGACGATGTCGCCCAGCGCTTCGAAATGGACTGGAGCCTGCACAGCAGCGCCCGGCCGATGCGCGTCCTGTTGATGGTCAGCAAGTTCGACCACTGCCTGTCCGACCTCCTCTACCGCCACGCCAAGGGCGAGTTGGACATGCACATCACCGCCGTGGTCTCCAACCACCTGGACCTGCGCCCCATGGCAGAGCGCCAGGGCATCCGCTTCGTCTACCTGCCGGTGACCCAGGACACCAAGGCCGAGCAAGAGGCTGCGTTGATGCGCATCGTCGAGGACAGCGACACCGAACTGGTGGTGCTGGCGCGCTACATGCAGATCCTCTCCGACGACCTGTGCCGCCAGCTGTCAGGCCGGGCGATCAACATCCACCACTCGTTCCTGCCAGGGTTCAAGGGCGCCAAGCCCTATCACCAGGCCTACCAGCGCGGGGTCAAGCTGATCGGCGCCACCGCCCATTACGTCACCAGCGACCTCGACGAGGGGCCGATCATCGAGCAGGAAGTGCAGCGCGTCGATCACGCCTACGCCCCCGAAAACCTGGTGGCGATTGGCCGGGACACGGAAACCATCGCGCTGTCGCGCGCTGTCAAGTACCACCTCGAACACCGGGTGTTCCTCAACCATGACCGCACGGTGATCTTCAAATGAACGCCATCCCAACCATCAAGCTGATCGACGGCAGGGCTGCCGCAGCGCGGGTGCTGGCCGAGGTCCGTGAACAGGTGCAGACCTTGCGCCACGCCGGCGTGCAGCCGGGCCTGGCGGTGGTGCTGGTGGGCGCCGACGCAGCCAGCCAGGTGTATGTGCGCAACAAGGTGCTGCGCGCCGAGGAAGTGGGCATCCGCTCCGTGGTGCATCGCCTCCCCGCCGAGACCAGCCAAGCCCACTTGCTGACCCTGATCGACCGCCTCAACCGCGACAGTGCAGTCAACGGCATCCTCGTGCAGTTGCCGTTGCCGGCGCATATCGACGAACACTGCGTGCTGCAGGCCATCAGCCCGCTCAAGGACGTGGATGGCTTTCACAGCGAAAACGTCGGCGGGCTGGCCCAGGGCCGCGACGTCCTCACCCCGTGCACGCCCAGTGGCTGCATGCGCCTGCTGCGCGATGCCTGCGGCGAGCTGCGCGGCAAGCATGCAGTGGTGATCGGCCGCTCGAACATCGTTGGCAAGCCCATGGCAGCGCTGCTGCTACAAGCCGACTGCACGGTGACCGTGGTGCACTCGCGTAGCCAGGACTTGCCGGCGCTCTGCCGCCAGGCCGACATTCTGGTGGCGGCAGTCGGCAAGCCACGCCTTATCGGTGCCGACTGGCTCAAGCCCGGCGCGGTGGTGATCGATGTCGGCATCAACCGAATCGATGAGGATGGCCGCAGTCGTCTGGTCGGCGACGTCGACTTTACTGCTGCGCTGCCGCAGGTCGCTGCCATCACGCCAGTCCCCGGTGGGGTCGGGCCGATGACCATCGCCTACCTGATGAAAAACACCCTGCTCGCCCTCGACCTGCAGCAGCAGGCCGCCCAACAGGAGCGCACCGCATGCCTTTCGCCCTGCTGAAATACGGCCTGAGCGCCGACTACCCGGTGGACGTCGACCTGCCCCCGCCGTGCGAACTCAAGCCGCGCTATGACGTGGTGATCATCGGCGGCGGCGGCCACGGCCTGGCCATCGCCTACTACCTGGCCAAGTACCACGGCATCACCAACGTCGCGGTGCTGGAAAAGGCCTACCTGGGCGGCGGCAATACCGCACGAAACACGGCGGTGATCCGCTCCAACTACCTCACCAGCGAAGGCGTGCGCTTTTACGCAGAGTCGGTGCGGATGTTCCAGAACCTGTCCAACGAATTCGACTTCAACATCATGTACTCCGAGCGCGGCCAGCTGACCCTGGCGCACACCGACGCCACCGTGCGCGCATTCCGCCAGCGCGCCGAGGTCAACAAGCACTTCGGCGGACGCACCGAGATGCTCGACCGCCAGCAGATTCGCGAGCTGGTACCCAGCCTGAACCTCGACCCCGGCCACCTGCCGGTGCTGGCCGGCCTGTGGCACATCGACGGCGCCACCGCGCGCCACGACGCCGTGGCCTGGGGTTACGCCAAACAGGCGGCCAAGCGCGGTGTGGAAATCCATCAGTTGACCGAGGTGCAGGACCTGCTGATCCGCAATGGCCGCATAGAGGCGGTCAAGACCAACCGTGGCACCGTGCAGTGCGGTTGCGTGGTGCAGGCGGTGGCCGGCGCCAGCTCGCAGCTGTTAGCCAAGGCTGGCATCCGCGCGCCCATCCACACCTACCCGCTGCAGGCCATGGTCACCCAGCCGTTCAAGCCGTTTCTCGATCCACTGGTCAGCTCCTCCGCGCTGCACTGCTACGTGCAGCAGACCAGCCGAGGCGAGATCGTCTTCGGTGGCGGCTCCGACCCCTACCCGCTGTACAACACCCGCTCCACCCTCGACCTCAAGGAAAGCCTGCTGGCCCACGCCATCGAGATGTTCCCGTTCATGGCCAACGCCAAGCTGATGCGCCAGTGGGCCGGGATCACCGACATGACCCCGGATTACAGCCCGATCATGGGCCTGTCGCCAGTCGACAACTATTACCTGGACGCCGGCTGGGGCACCTGGGGCTTCAAGGCTACGCCCATCTGCGGCAAGACCATGGCCGAGCTGGTCGCCAGCGGCGGCAAGGTACCGCCGATGATCGCGCCCTTCGCCCTGGAGCGCTTCAGCCGCTTCCAGCAAGTCAACGAAATGGGCGCCACTGCGGCCAGCCACTAGAGGAACGCACGATGAAGATCCTGACCTGCCCCTTGAACGGCCCGCGCAACATCAGCGAGTTCACCTACGGCGGCGAGTTCAAGCCGATGCCCGACCCGGCCGCCTGCAGCGACGCCGAATGGGCCGACTACGTGTTCAACAGCGACAACCACGCCGGTGTGGTCACCGAGTGGTGGCTGCACAACGCCTCCAGTTACTGGTTTTTGGCCGAGCGTCACACGGTCAGCGACCAGGTGCTGCGCACCTTCGACCCTAAAGCCGTGTTCGACCGCCGGGTCGACTTTACCCCCGCCGCCACCCCGGAGATCGCCGGATGAACAGCCTCACTCGCCTCCCCGCGCCCATGGGCCTGCTGATCGACCGTGAGCGGCCGCTGCGTTTCATCTTCGATGGCCAGGCCTGCCAGGGCTTCGCCGGTGACAGCATCGCCAGTGCCCTGCTCGGCGAAGGCCGCTGGCTGCTGTCGCGCTCGTTCAAGTGCCACCGCCCACGCGGGCCGCTGAGCCTCGCCGGACAGGATGCCAACACCCTGGTGCAACTGCCCGACGAGCCTAACGTGCTGGCCGACATGCATGCCGCCTGCGACGGGCTGGTGGTCGAAGGACAGAACTTCAATGGCAGCCTGGAGCACGACCGGGATGCTTACCTGGGCAAGTTTTCGCGGTTCATGCCGGTCGGCTTCTACTACCGCTCGTTCTATAAGCCCAAAGGAATGTGGAAGGTCTGGGAACCACTGATCCGCAAGAAGGCCGGCCTCGGCGTGCTCGATCAAAGCTTCAAGCCGCAGTATCACGACAAGGCCTATCTGTTCGTTGACCTGGCCGTGATCGGCGGCGGTCCGGCGGGCCTGCGCGCGGCGTTGGACGCCGCCAATGCCGGGGCCAGGGTGCTGCTGATCGAGCAACAACCGGTATTGGGCGGCTCGCTCACCTACGCCCGCTTCGACATCGAAGGTACCCGCGCGGCCAGCCTGCGCCAGGAGCTGCTCGGCGCCGTCGAAGGCCACCCGAACATCCAGGTACTGCTCCAAGCCACCTGCAACGGTTGGTTCACCGACAACTATCTGCCGGTGATCCAGCACCGCCGCATGTACAAGGTTCGCGCCACGCGCTGCCTGGTGGCTGCAGGTTCGTTCGACCAGCCAGTGGTGTTCCGCAACAATGACCTGCCTGGCGTTTTGCTGACCAGCGCCGCGCAGCGGCTGATGAAGCTGTACGCGGTCAAGCCGGGGCAGCGGGCAGTGATTCTCACCGGCCACGACGACGGCTACCTGGCCGCCTTCGACCTGCAGGAGCAAGGCGTGGCCATCGCCGCCCTGGTGGACATGCGCGCCGCGCCCACCGAGGCCGCGCTGGCCAGCGAGCTCAAGCGCCGTGACATTCCCCTGCACCTGGGCAGTACGGTTTATGAAGCCCTGCACGACAAGGGGATGCGCCATGTCAGCGGCGTCGACATCCGCCCGATCACCGGCCTTGGCAAGGTCGGCGAGCATGGTTTACGCCTGGCCTGCGACCTGCTGTGCATGTCGGCCGGCTACATGCCGGTGTATCAACTGCTGTGCCAGGCGGGCGGCAAGCTGGCGTATGACGTCAACCGCGACGAGTTCGCCCTCAGCAACCTGCCGGCTGGGCTGGATATCGCAGGCTCGGTGAACGGCCGACATCGCCTGGAGAATGTGCTGGCCGATGCCACCCGAGGCGCCGCCGAGGCCGTCGCGGCGCTCGGCCTGCAAGCCCCGGCGGCGGTGACGTTCAGCCCCGAGGCCAGGGTCAATTTCCCCTGGCCGATCTTCCCGCACCCAAAGGGCAAGGATTTCGTCGATTTTGACGAGGACCTGCAAGTGCGCGACATCGTCAACGCCACCCGCAGCGGCTATCGCGACGTGCAACTGGTGAAGCGCTTTTCCACGGTCGGCATGGGCCCGTCCCAAGGCCGTCACTCGGCCCTGCCGACTGCACGCCTGGTGGCACAGGCCACGGGGCGCAGCATCAGCGAGACTGGCGTAACCACCGCGCGGCCACCCTTCGTGGCGGAAAAGCTGGCCCATGTGGCAGGCCGCGCCTTCGACCCGTACCGGCAGACGCCGATGCATCGCCGCCATCTGGAAGCGGGCGCGAAAATGATGCCCGCCGGCATTTGGCAGCGCCCTGCTTTTTATGGCAAGCCGGAGCACCGCGACCATTGCATGCAAGAGGAAGCCCGCCATGTGCGCGAGAAAGTCGGGCTGATCGATGTCTCCACCCTGGGCGGCCTGGACGTGCGCGGCCCCGACGCCGCCGAACTGCTCGAACGCCTGTACACCTTCGGCTTCGCCAAGCTGGCCATCGGCCGCACGCGCTATGCGCTGATGACCAACGAGCACGGTGTGGTGATCGACGATGGGGTTTGCGCCCGCCTAGCCGAACAGCACTTCTATGTCACGGCCACCACCAGTGGCGTCGACCGTATCTACCAACAGATGCTCAAGTGGAATGCGCAGTGGCGTCTGGACGTCGACATCACCAACGTCACGGCTGCGCTGGCTGCCGTCAATCTTGCCGGCCCCTTGTCCCGCCAGGTGCTGGCCAATGCTTGCGAGGATGTGGACGTATCGGCCGAAGCGTTCCCCTACCTGGGTGCACGCCTTGGCACGGTGGCCGGCATCCCCGCGCGCATCCTGCGTGTCGGCTTCGTCGGCGAGCTGGGCTTTGAGGTGCATGTGCCGGCACGCCATGCCGAACGCCTGTGGGACGCGTTGATGCAGGCCGGCGCCGGGATGGGTATCCGCCCATTCGGCGTCGAGACCCAGCGCCTGCTGCGCCTGGAAAAAGGCCACGTGATCATCAGCCAGGACACCGACGGCATGACCCACCCGGCCGAGATCGACATGCAATGGGCGATCGGCCGCAAGAAGCCGTTCTTCGTCGGCAAACGTTCGATCGAGATTCTCGAAGCGCAACCGCTCAAGCGCAAGCTGGTCGGTTTCACCCTGCCCAAGGGCAGTCCGCAACCTTTGGAAGGTCATTTGGTGCTGGACGGACCGGACATCAGTGGCAACGTCACTTCCTGCGAGTACTCGCAGACCCTCAGGCAGATCATCGGCCTGGCCTACGCTGGCGCCCACCAAGCCACGCCGGGCATGCATATTCCAATCCGCGTCGAGGGTGGCGTGATGGTCAATGCCAAGGTGGTGCAACTGCCCTTCCATGATCCCGACAACCTGCGCCAGGAGCTTTGAGCCATGACCAGCCTGAAGACACAAGCTTTCCTCACACCCGCCCCTCAGGCCGAGCGCTGCGCGTTGGCCGACCTGACCGACCTGCCGCGGGTGGGTTTCCGGGGCGGCGACAGTGCGGCCTACCTGCAAGCGCGTGGCTACCGTTTGCCCTCACAGCCCAACCAGGCACTGCGCCAGGACGATGGGGGGTGGGTGGCGCGGTTGTCGGCCACCGAATACCTGCTGCTGGGAAGCCTCAGTGACCAAGGCGCGAGGGTTGCCGCCGAAGAAGCAGACTGGACGCAGGACGCCCAGCGCAATTACCTGTTGCCGCGTGAAGACAGCCATGCCTGGCTGCAATTGTCCGGCGAACAGTACAGTGCGGTGATGGCCAAGCTGTGCGGGGTTGACCTGCGCGCCGAGGCGTTCCCGGTCGGGGCCGTGGCGCAAACCTCGGCGGCGCGGATCAATGTGATCGTGGTGAATGTCGGGAGTGGGTTGCAGATCCTGTTTGATCGGCCTTCATTGGCCTATTTCCGAGAAGCCATGCTGGATGCCATGGCGGAATTCGAGGGTGGGATGGTTAGCTTGGATAATTAAAGCTGCGCCAACCGCTCGCGCAAGAACTCGACAAACCCCTGCACCGGCCTGGCCACTTGCCGGTGCTGCGGGTACACCGCCGACAGTTGCAGCGCTGGCGGCGTCCAGTCTTCCAGCACACTCACCAAGCGCCCATCCGCCAAGGCCTGCCCGACAATGAAGGTCGGCAGGTAGGTCACCCCCATCCCGGCAATCGCCGCGTCTCGCAGCAGCTCGCCATTGTTGGCGCGCATCCGCCCGGTCACCGCAATGGCCTGCGCCTTGCCACCTTGCTTGAACTGCCACTGCACCTGCCGTGAATGCCCATAGGGCAGGCAATCATGCTCGGCAAGTAGCTCGGGCCGCTGTGGCACGCCACGCACTTCAAGATACCCAGGGCTGGCGCAATACACCCGTTCGACGCTGGCGATCCGCCGCGCAATCAAGCTGGAATCCTCCAGCGCACCAATGCGCAGGGCCAGGTCATAGCCTTCGCCGATCAGGTCCACGGCGCGGTCGCTGAGGTCCACCTCCACATCCACCTGCGGATGCAGGCGCAGAAACTCGGTCAGCAGACAGCCCAGGTGCGATATGGCGAACGACAACGGCGCACTCAGGCGCAAGGTGCCGCGCAACCCCTGGGTCTGGCCGCTGATGTCGTGCTCTACCTGGTGCACTTCGCCCAGCAGGCGCAGCGCCGACTGGTAGTAATGCTGGCCCAGCGGCGTGGCGTCCAGGCGGCGAGTGGAGCGGTTGAGCAGGCGTACGCCGAGGCGCTCTTCGAGCTGCATCAGGCGCCGGCTGACCGATTGCTTGGACATGCCCAGGCGGTCGGCGGCAGCAGTGAAGCTACCGGCTTCCATGACCTGGGCAAAGATACGCATGTCTTCGTACGGGTTCATTGTCTCGCTCTTGGTGACAGTCAAACGCTTTATAGCCGCTTTTTCCCGCCAGTGCATCTGCTTAATCTACACACAGGTCGCAGCGATGGCCCTGAAGGCCAGGCAAGACGCCCATTACCCACACTTGCACAGAAAAGGATTCGCTCATGAACATTGTCCACAAGACCCTTACCGCTTCCCTCCTCGCCCTGTCCGTGTCCAGCGCCTTCGCCGCTGGCAGCCCAGGCGTCGAACAGCACACCCAGGCCTTCCTCGAAGCCTTGGAAAAAGGCGGCGGCAAACCGCTGGAACAGCTCAGCCCAAAAGACGCCCGCGCCGTGCTGACCGGTGCCCAGGCCTCGGTCAAGGTCGACCTGTCCGGCATCGAGGTGAAGGAACGCACCATCCAGGCCGACGGCCAGTCGATCAAGCTGCAGGTGGTGCGTCCGGCCAACGTCAAAGGTGAATTGCCGGTGTTCATGTTCTTCCACGGCGGCGGCTGGGTGCTGGGCGACTTCCCGACTCACCAGCGGCTGATCCGCGATCTGGTGGTCGGCTCCGGCGCAGTGGCGGTCTACGTGGACTACACCCCATCGCCTGAAGCGCACTACCCCACCGCGATCAACCAGGCCTATGCCGCGACCCGCTGGGTGGCCGAGCATGGCAAGGAAATCGGCGTAGACGGCAAGCGCCTGGCCGTGGCTGGCAACAGCGTCGGCGGCAACATGGCGGCGGTGGTGGCGCTCAAGGCCAAAGAGGCCGGTACGCCGAAGCTGCGCTTCCAGCTGCTGCTGTGGCCGGTGACCGATGCCAACTTCGAGACTGGCTCGTACAAACAGTTCGCCGAGAGACACTTCCTCACCACTGGCATGATGAAGTGGTTCTGGGACAACTACACCACCGATGCCAAGGCACGGGAACAGATCTACGCCTCGCCGCTGCGCGCCAGCAGCGAACAGCTCAAGGGCCTGCCGCCAGCACTGGTACAGACGGCTGAGTTCGATGTGCTGCGGGACGAGGGTGAGGCGTATGCACGCAAGCTGAATGCGGCTGGCGTGACGGTGACGTCGGTGCGCTACAACGGCATGATCCATGACTATGGTTTGCTCAACCCGCTGAGCCAGGTGCCTGAGGTGAAGGCTGCGATGAGGCAGGCGGGCGCCGAACTTAAAGTGCATCTGCAGTAAGTCGATGAGCAGAAGACCCGCCTAGGCGGGTCTTTTGCTTCTATTGCGGAAATGACCCGCAGGCTTCAATGAATCTGCCATCGGTGCGGCTATCTATTGCACCGTCTGCACCGAGGTAGATGTCAATACTTGGCCATCTGGGTTTGACACGGATGCAGTGCGATTTCCCACGGTGGTTCCAATCAAACTCCATGAAAAATTGGTCGTTCGGGAAAATGTGGCCGGCGCCGCCGGTGGCTTCACCCGGGTAGATCTCGCCTTTTGATATGTCGTGCTGGACATTCAAGATGTAGCCGAGTCGTCCTCGGCCTTTGTCAGAAAAATGAAAACTCACCTGAGGTGTGGCGACATACCAAAAGATGATAGGCGAAAGCATTATCAACACTACCCAGCGCCAGATATGCCGTTTCGGTTTATTTGCAGGCGTGATCACGTATGCCATCCCCCCCGCTTGAACGTGGCAAAGCTGACACTTCAGCCATGGGCATTTTTGCTGCCTGTCCTTTGCCATATATCGATATGCGTGTCATGAGCAACTCCCTGTATGGAAATCCCGACGCTATCACCAGCAAAACAGACAGAGACCAGGCGAAGGAAAATTTAGAAGTGTCCTACAAAAACTTGAATCAACTGTCACTCCTGGAAAGACAGTCAATCCATCAAGACACTATTTTTTAAAGTTATTGGTGACAGTAAAGTTATCTCCATCGACAGCACGGCGGCCCTCCCGGCCCCGGCATTCAAGGAGAATCACCATGCTCACTGTCCGTAACGCCCAAGACCGCGGCTTGGCCTTCCATGGCTGGCTGAAATCCTTCCACACCTTTTCCTTCGGCCATTACCGCAACCCCGACGAGCAGGGTTTTTCCGACCTGCTGGTGATCAACGACGACCGGGTCATCGCCGGCAAGGGCTTCGGCGAACACCCGCACCGGGACATGGAAATCTTCTCCTACGTGCTCGAAGGGGCGCTGGAGCACAAGGACACCCTGGGCACGGGTTCGGTGATCCGCCCTGGCGACGTGCAACTGATGAGTGCCGGGCACGGTGTGGCGCACAGCGAGTTCAACCACAGCCAGGCGCAGCCGGTGCATTTTCTGCAGATCTGGATCGTGCCTAACGTGAAAGGCGCTACGCCGCGTTATCAGCAGCAGCACTTCAGTGCCGAGGAGAAGCGCGGGAAGTTACGCCTGATCATTTCTCCGGACGGTGCTGAGGGGTCGTTACAGGTACGGCAGAACGCGCGGGTGTATGCCGGGCTATTCGATGGCGCGGAGCGGGCGAGCCTGACCTTGCCGGACAATCGCCACGGTTATGTGCATGTGGCGCGCGGCAGTATCGAGCTCAATGGGCAGGTGCTGAATGAGGGGGATGGTGTGCGGGTGCGGCAGGAACAGGTGCTTGAGCTGAGCAATGGTCAGGATGCGGAGGTGCTGGTGTTTGACTTGCGGCCGCATGAATTGCCGGGTATGCCATGAGCAGGACCGGCCTCTTCGCGGGGCGAGCCCGCTCCCACAGGTGCACCACTGCTCTTGAAGCCAGCGGGTGTACCTGTGGGAGCGGGCTTGCCCCGCGAAAGGGCCGGCATTGATCAGCTCAAGGCTCGAACCCTTCAACAATGATGACCTCAGCCTTCGCCACACCCTGGCGATGACTGCAGGCCTCCTGATACAGATCGGACCGATAACAGGCCACCGCCTGGTCATACGATTCGAACTCGATCACCACACTGCGCTGCGGGGTCGGCCGCCCCTCCATCGCCTCGCTGCGCCCGCCCCGCGCCAGAACGCGCCCGCCAAATGCCACGAAGGCAGCAGGTGCCCGCTGGGTGTACTGCTGATACTGCTCCGGGTCGGTCACGTCGACGTGGGCGATCCAATACGCTTTCATCCGCTGCTCTCCTGTTGCCGAATTATTTATGTATGATGGTATACCATAATAATCACCCCATCACAGTGAGCGTGCAACATGGCCTTCAACAGCATCGAAGAACTCCTCGAGGACTACCGGCAAGGCAAGATGGTCCTGCTGGTGGACGACGAAGATCGGGAAAACGAAGGCGACCTGCTGATCGCCGCCGAGTGCTGTGACGCCCAGGCCATCAACTTCATGGCCCGCGAAGCGCGCGGCCTGATCTGCCTGACCCTGACCGACGAGCACTGTCAGCGCCTGGGCCTGGAGCAGATGGTACCGTCCAACGGCAGCGTGTTCAGCACCGCCTTCACCGTGTCGATCGAGGCCGCCACCGGCGTCACCACCGGCATTTCCGCCGCCGACCGGGCGCGCACCGTGGCGGCGGCGATGGCGGCTGACGCCCGCCCCGAAGACCTGGTGCAACCCGGCCACATCTTCCCCCTGCGCGCCCGCGAAGGCGGTGTGCTGACCCGCGCCGGCCACACCGAAGCGGGTTGCGACCTGGCGCGCCTGGCTGGCTTCGCCCCGGCCTCGGTGATCGTCGAGGTGCTCAACGACGACGGCACCATGGCCCGCCGCCCGGATCTGGAAGTCTTCGCCGCCGCCCACGGCATCAAGATCGGCACCATCGCCGACCTGATTCACTACCGCCTGAGCACCGAACAGACCATCAAGCGCATCGGTGAGCGCGAGTTGCCGACGGTGCATGGCAGCTTCCGCCTGGTCACCTACGAGGACCGTATCGAAGGCGGTGTGCACATGGCCATGGTCATGGGCGACATCCGCCGCGAGCAACCCACCCTGGTGCGTGTGCATGTGATCGACCCTCTGCGCGACCTGGTCGGCGCCGAATATGCCGGGCCGACCAACTGGACGCTGTGGGCGGCGCTGCAGCGGGTTGCCGATGAAGGCGCCGGGGTGGTGGTGATCCTGGCCAACCACGAATCGTCCCAGGCGCTGCTGGAACGGGTGCCGCAGCTGACTCAGCCCGTGCGGCCTTACCAGCGCGGACAGTCGAAGGTGTACTCGGAGGTCGGTACCGGCGCGCAAATTCTTCAGGACCTGGGCGTGGGCAAGCTGCGTCACCTGGGGCCGCCGCTCAAGTATGCAGGGTTGGCGGGGTATGAGCTGGAGGTGGTGCAAAGCATCCCGTTCGAGTCGGTTGCCACTGAGTGATGGCCGGTCGCCTTATCCTCTTGCCAAAAACTTGGAATACCATAATATGATATCCCGTAGACCTTAAAATCGCAGGCCGGCACCTACACTTAAAAACGGCCACTGACACTTTGTTTTAGCTGCTCCCCGAATACTGTTGGCGGGCGCACCAAAAAGCCCCGCCTCGAATAACAAAAGCAACGAGGGCGTAACCATGCTGTTGAGCAAACGTGTAACCGCAGTGCTGTCCGCCAGCCTGCTGACCCTGGCCTGTCAGGCCGTGCAGGCCGCCGACAGCCTGAATTTCGTCAGCTGGGGTGGGACCACCCAGGACGCCCAGAAAGAAGCATGGGCCGTACCCTTCACCAAATCGACCGTTATAAAAGTCGTCCAGGACGGCCCGACCGACTATGGCAAGCTCAAGGCCATGGTCGAGAGCGGCAACGTGCAGTGGGACGTGGTCGACGTGGAAGCCGACTTTGCCCTGCGTGCCGCCAGCGAAGGCCTGCTCGAACCCCTCGATTTCAATCAGATCAAACGCGACAAGATCGACCCACGCTTCGTCAGCGACCACGGCGTCGGCTCGTTCTTCTTCTCGTTCGTGCTCGGCTACAACGAAGGCAAGCTCGGCGCCAACAAGCCGGTGGACTGGACCGCGTTGTTCGACACCAAGACCTACCCCGGCAAACGCGCCCTGTACAAATGGCCAAGCCCCGGCGTGCTGGAACTGGCCCTGCTGGCCGACGGCGTCGCGCCCGACAAGCTCTACCCGCTGGACCTGGATCGCGCCTTCAAGAAGCTCGACACCATCAAGAAAGACATCGTCTGGTGGGGCGGTGGCGCCCAGTCGCAGCAACTGCTGGCCTCCGGTGAAGCCTCGCTCGGGCAGTTCTGGAACGGCCGCGTCTACGCCCTGCAGCAAGATGGCGCACCGGTGGGCGTGAGCTGGAAGCAGAACCTGGTCATGGCCGACTTCCTGGTCATCCCCAAAGGCGCCAAGAACAAGGACGCGGCCATGAAGTTCCTGGCCAACGCCAGCAGTGCCGAAGGCCAGGCCGAGTTCGCCAACAAGACCGCCTACGCCCCGGTCAACGTCGACAGCGTTGCCAAGCTCGACAAGGACCTGGCGAAGAACCTGCCGACCGCCTACGCCCAGGATCAGGTCACGCTGGACTTCGCCTACTGGGCCAAGAACGGCCAAGCCATCGCCGCGCGCTGGAATGAGTGGTTGGTCAAATGAAAGTCGCCATCAACGCCCTGCACAATGCGCAAGGTGCCCCCACGGGCACCGGCGCCCCGCAAACCGCACCCCAGCGCGAACCCATGAGCCGGCGCTGGAAAGGCAGCCGTAATCTGCTGCCGGCCCTGCTGTTCCTTGGCCTGTTCTTCTTCGCCCCGCTGATCGGCCTGCTGCTGCGCGGGGTGCTGGAGCCGGTGCCGGGGCTGGGCAACTACGAGCAGCTGTTCGCCAACTCGGCCTATGCACGGGTGCTGTTCAACACCTTCTCGGTGGCCGGTGTGGTCACCCTGATCAGCGTGCTGCTGGGCTTCCCGCTGGCCTGGGCGATCACCTTGGTGCCCAACGGTTGGGGCCGCTGGCTGTTGAACATCGTGCTGCTGTCGATGTGGACCAGCCTGCTGGCGCGCACCTACTCGTGGCTGGTACTGCTGCAGAGCTCGGGGGTGATCAACAAGGCGTTGATGGCGATGGGCATCATCGATGCGCCGCTGGAAATGGTGCACAACCTGACCGGCGTGGTGATCGGCATGAGCTACATCATGATCCCGTTCATCGTGCTGCCGCTGCAGGCGACCATGCACGCCATCGACCCGATGGTGTTGCAGGCCGGCTCGATCTGCGGCGCCAGCCCCTGGACCAACTTCTGGAAGGTGTTCCTGCCACTGTGCCGCTCGGGCCTGTTCTCCGGTGCGCTGATGGTGTTCGTGATGTCGCTCGGTTACTACGTCACCCCGGCCCTGCTCGGCGGTGCGCAGAACATGATGCTGCCCGAATTCATCATCCAGCAGGTGCAGTCGTTCCTCAACTGGGGCCTGGCCAGCGCCGCCGCCGCACTGCTGGTGGTGATCACCCTGGTGCTCTTCTACCTGTACCTGAAGCTGCAGCCGGAATCCCCGGTCGGCAACGCGAGGTAATCCGCCATGCTTCTGTCTCCCAATGCCATGGGCCGCCCGCTGCGCACGGGCCTGTACCTGACCACCGGGGTCATCGCGGCGTTCCTGCTGCTGCCGGTGGTGTTCATCATCCTGTTGTCGTTCGGTTCGTCGCAGTGGCTGGTGTTCCCGCCTCCGGGCTGGACCTTCAAGTGGTATGTGCAGTTCTTCGCCAACCCGGAGTGGATGGATGCTGCGCTGGCCAGCCTCAAGGTGGCCGTGCTGACGACCATCGCCGCCGTGCTGCTGGGCCTGCCCACCGCGTTTGCCCTGGTACGTGGACGTTTCCCCGGCCGCGAGATGCTCTACGGGCTGTTCACCATGCCGATGATCGTGCCGCTGGTGATTATCGCCGTGGCGGTGTACGCGCTGTTTCTCAAGCTGGGCTACACCGGCACGCTGTTCGCCTTCGTGGTCAGCCATGTGATCGTCGCCCTGCCCTTCACCATCATCTCGATCATCAACTCGCTGAAGCTGTTCGACCAATCGATCGAGGATGCCGCCGTGATTTGCGGGGCCTCGCGCCTGCAGGCGATCTTCAAGGTGACCTTCCCGGCGATTCGCCCCGGGATGATCGCCGGCGGTCTGTTCGCCTTCCTGGTGTCATGGGACGAGGTGGTGCTCAGCGTGATGATGGCCAGCCCCGACCTGCAGACGTTGCCCGTGAAAATGTGGACCACCTTGCGCCAGGACCTGAGCCCGGTGATCGCCGTCGCCTCGACGCTGCTGATCGGCCTGTCGCTGCTGGTCATGGTCATCGCCGCCGCCTTGCGCCGGCGCACCGAAGTCAACGCTTGATTGCGCGGAGAAAACAACAATGAGTGCAGTGATCAAAGACAACGCGCACAACAAGACCCTGGTCAGCCTGCGCGGCCTGAACAAGCATTACGGCGACTTCACCGCCGTGGACAATTTGGACCTTGAAATCCAGGACGGCGAGTTCCTCACCTTCCTTGGTTCCAGTGGCTCGGGCAAGTCCACCACCCTGTCGATGCTGGCCGGTTTTGAAACCCCCAGCAGCGGCGAGATCCTGGTCGACGGCCAGTCGCTGGTGAACGTGCCACCGCACAAGCGCGACATCGGCATGGTGTTCCAGCGCTACTCGCTGTTCCCGCACCTGAACGTACGCGACAACATCGCCTTCCCGCTGGCCATCCGCAAGCTCGGCGCTGCCGAGATCAACAAGCGGGTCGACGCCATGCTCAAGCTGGTGCAACTGGAGAAGTTCGCCCACCGCAAGCCTTCGCAGATGTCCGGTGGCCAACAGCAGCGCGTGGCGATTGCCCGGGCGCTGGTGTACGAGCCGCGCATCCTGTTGATGGACGAGCCGCTCGGCGCGCTGGACAAGAAGCTGCGCGAAGACCTACAGGACGAACTGCGCCAGCTGCACCGCCGGCTGGGCATCACCATCGTCTACGTGACCCACGACCAGGAAGAAGCCATGCGCCTGTCCCAGCGCATCGCGATCTTCAGCCACGGCAAGATCGTTGGCCTGGGCACCGGTTACGATCTGTACCAGAACCCACCGAATGCCTTCGTCGCCTCGTTCCTGGGCAACTCGAACTTCCTGCGCATCAAGGCCAGCAGTCATGGTGCCGGCAGCTTCGAAGGCCAACCGGTGGCGATCCGCCTGACCCCTGGCCTGGCGGCCGGGCAGGACGCGCTGATCATGGTGCGTCCGGAAAAAGCCCTGGCCCTGACCACCGAGCAGGCTGCGCGCGAACCGTTGCCCGCAGGCTGGAACGAGGTCGATGCAAAAGTCGGCGAAGTACTGTTCCTCGGCGAAAGCCAGACCTGCCATGTGATGACACCGGGCGGCACAGAACTGACGGTAAAGGCCCTGTCGGCTGCCGGCATGCCAATGCAACCGGGCGATACCGTGAAGGTGCGCTGGGCGGTGGCCGATGCCTGCATCTACACCGAATGGGCCGAAAGCGACCTGAGCAAGTCGGCCGGCGCACACTGACCGCCTTGGCAGGTAAATGATTGACGCGCGCCCCGACCAGTGGTCAGATGCGCGCCAGTTTCAGGTGTCCTGCGCCGCCGTGCGCAGGGTGAAACGGGAAGCCGGTGCGTCGTGGTCCACGACAAGTCCGGCGCTGCCCCCGCAACGGTAAGCGAGTGAGGCCTTCGACACACCACTGTGCGCATGCATGGGAAGGTGAAGGCGTCATGACCCTCGCAAGCCCGGAGACCGGCCTGAAGCTTCACTTGGCAACCCGCGGTGGGCGGGCGCAGGCCGGTATCCGCGTGTGCGCCTGCGTGCGCGGTTGTGCCTTTGCGTGTTTTCCACCGGGATCCATTCATTCCTGCAGTCAGTGGAAAGACATGTCCCGTTTCTTCAAGCTTCAGCCGCTGGCGGCCTGCCTGGCCGTCGCCCTGCCAGCCCTGGCCGATGACCACGACAACGCCGTCCTGGCGCTACCCTCCACAGCCATCACCGACACCCGCGACGAACAGCACGTCGACCTTGCCACGCCGACCCAGGCCGGCTCACGGCTGAACCTCAGCGCCCTGGAAACCCCGGCCAGCACCAGCACCCTCACCGCCGAAGAGATCCAGCAACGCAACAACCTCACCGTGCAGGACGCCGTGACCCGCTCGCCGGGCATCACCTTCGTCGGCAGCCCCGGCGATGGCGGCACCGGCCTCTCGGCCCGTGGCTTTACCGGCCACGGCTCGGTGATGACGCTGTTCGACGGCGCGCGCTTGTATACCGGTGCCGGCACCCAGACCTTCCCGGTCGACCCGTGGATGGTCGAGCGCATCGACGTGATTCGGGGCCCGGCCTCGGTGCTGTATGGCGAAGGCGCCACCGGTGCGGTAATCAACGTGATCCCGAAAAAGCCCTTCAGCGGCGACATCCGCAACCACCTGCGCCTGGGCTACGGCTCCTGGGACCGCCAGCAACTGGGCCTGGACAGCGGCGGCAGCCTCAGCGAACGCCTGAGCTATCGCCTTACCCTCAACCAGCAGTCCGGCAACGGCTGGGTCGACCGCACCGACTCGCGCAGCCTGGCCCTCAGCGCCGCGCTGCGTTTCGACGCCAGCGACGACCTGAGCTTCACCCTGGCCCATGAGCGTGGCGACGCCGAGCCTGCCAACTACTACGGCACGCCGCTGATCGACGGCCACTATCGCAGCAGCCTGCGCAAGAAGAACTACAACATCCAGAATGACCAGCAGCGCTACCACGACGAGTGGACCCGCTTCACCACCGACTGGACCATCAACGACCAGCTCAGCGCCAGCAACCAGCTCTACTACATCAAGAGCCGCCGCCACTGGCGCAACGCCGAGGACTACAGCTGGGACGCCGACCGCGAGCAGCTGCTGCGCCAGAGCTACCTGGAGATCAAACACAACCAGGAGCAGATCGGCGACCGCCAGACCTTCACCTTCGACCATTCGCTGTTCGGCCTGGCGAGCAAGACCGTGGTCGGCACCGAGTACAACAAGGTGCGCTTCAACGTCGACAGCAACTCGCCGTACAACGATGTGGGTGGCGACTACGTCGACCCGTGGCAGCCGGCGCCCGGGTATTTCCACAGCGACTCGCCCACACGCCCACAAACCCTGTCCACCACCCACACCTTCGCCCTGTTCGCCGAAAACCGCCTGCAACTGACCGAGCGCCTGTCGTTGGTGACCGGCGTGCGTCGCGACCAGAACCACATCGACCGCGACAACCTCACCAACGACACCCGCAGTGACCGCAGCCTGAACGGCGGCAACTGGCGCGCCGGGCTGGTGTTCGCGGCCACCGACAACCTGTCGCTGTACGGCCAGTATTCGACGAGCGAGGACGGGGTGAACAACCTGATCAGCCTCAGCCCGACGCAGATGAACTATGACCTGACCGAGTCGAAACAGACCGAGCTGGGCCTCAAGCAGCGATTCTGGGACGGTCGCGGCGAGTGGACACTGGCCGCCTTCCATATCGTCAAGAAAAAACTGCTGGTGGATGACCCGCTGACCCACGAAAAACAGCAAGCCGGGCAGCAGACTTCCGATGGCCTGGAAGCGACCCTGGAGCTGGACTTGCCGCAACAGTGGCAGGTGTCGGCCAATGCCTCGCTGGTGCGCGCCAAGTATGACGACTTCGACGAACTGGTCGGCGGCGTGCCCCAGGACCGCGCCGGCAACCGCCCGGCCAACGTACCACGGCGTACGGCCAACCTGTGGTTGAGCAAGGACTTTGGCCAGCAGGTCGAGGCTGGCATGGGCGCGCGCTATGTGGACGAGCGTTATGCCAACACCGCCAACACCCAGAGTGCACCGGGATACACCGTGGTCGATGCCAATATCGGCTGGCAGGCGCTGCCGGATGTGCGCTTGGGGTTGCAGGTGAACAACTTGTTCGACCGCGAGTATGTGGCGTCGGCGTTCAGTGGTACGCAGTGGATCATGGGCGTGCCGCGGTCGTATTTTGCGACGGTGGATTACAGCTTCTGATCTGAGTAGGCAGGTCTGGCCTCTTCGCGGCTAAAGCCGCTCCCACGGGTTCTCCAAAATCGGTGGTGTACCTGTGGGAGCGGCTTTAGCCGCGAAGAGGCCAGCAAGGACACCCAAAAAATCACTTCCAGGCTTGAATGAAATAGTTATAAGATAACGTTTCATTTGACA
Organism: Pseudomonas sp. NPDC090233; assembly: GCF_044772285.1. Classification (NCBI taxonomy): domain Bacteria; kingdom Pseudomonadati; phylum Pseudomonadota; class Gammaproteobacteria; order Pseudomonadales; family Pseudomonadaceae; genus Pseudomonas; species Pseudomonas sp. NPDC090233. The sequence continues at coordinate 489,644 of NZ_JBIVYQ010000002.1, forward strand.
TCCATTCCTGCCTGCGACCCACCTCCAATGACAAGCGCCGCCGCCACCCCAACCCTGCTCACCCAGCGCCTGCAGAGCATCGACGCCCTGCGCGGCCTGGTAATCCTCTTCATGCTGCTCGACCACGTCCGCGAGACGTTCTTCCTGCACCGCCAGGTCGGCGACCCGATGGCCATCGACGCCACCGACCCAACACTGTTCGCCAGCCGCACCCTGGCCCACCTGTGCGCGCCGGTGTTCGTGCTGCTGACCGGCCTGTCGGCCTGGCTGTACGGCGAGAAGTACCAGGGCCGCAGCGATGTCTCGGCGTTCCTGTTCAAGCGCGGCCTGTTCCTGGTGGTGCTGGAGTTCACCCTGGTCAACTTCGCCTGGACCTTCCAGCTGCCGCCCAGCGTGATCTACCTGCAAGTGATCTGGGCCATCGGCGTGAGCATGATCGCCCTGTCGCTGCTGGTGTGGCTGCCGCGCCCTGTCCTGCTGGCCGTCGGGGCCGTGATCATCGCGGGCCACAACCTGCTTGATGGCCTGCACTTCGGCGTGGAGTCGGCCATGCATGTGCCATGGGCGATCCTGCATGATCGGGGCTGGCTGGAATTCTCCGATAGCCTGCGCCTGCGTACTTCCTACCCGGTGCTGCCTTGGATCGGCGTGATCGCCCTGGGCTATGGCCTTGGCCCGTGGTTTGCCCGTGGCACGGATGCGCAAAAACGCCAAAATCGACTGCTGCTGGCCGGCGTGATCGCGTTGCTGGGCTTCGTCGTGCTGCGCATGCTCAACGGCTATGGCGAAGCGCCGTGGAGCGGCTACCCGACCTTCACGCAGACGCTGATGAGCTTCTTCAACATCACCAAATACCCGCCTTCGCTGCTGTTCCTCACCCTGACTCTGGGCTGCGGTCTGCTGTTGCTGCGCGCCTTCGAGCGCGCCGTGCAGGCCCGCTGGATCAGCGCCTTGGCGGTATTCGGCGCGGCGCCGATGTTCTTCTACTTGCTGCACCTGTACGTGTTGAAACTGCTGTACCTGGCCAGCGTCGCCTTGTTCGGCCTGAACCACGGTGCCTACTTCGGCTTCGATGGCATCGGCGCGGTGTGGCTGAGCGCGGTGCTGCTGGCGCTGGCGCTGTACCTGCCGGTGCAATGGTTCGCCCGGCTCAAGGCCCGCCGTCGCGACATCACCTGGCTCAAGTACTTCTGATTTAGCGTTTTCACCCGGCGCCTGATGGTCTACCATGCGGGCCGCCGGTTTCCACCACGGAAATAATAGGGAATCCCAGGCCGCCCAGGCGCGCCAAAGGGAACTGCCCCCGCAACTGTAGGTGCCGAGTTCGCTCCATCGATGCCACTGGACCATAGGTCCGGGAAGGCCGGAGCCGAACGACGACGCACCAGTCAGGAGACCTGCCGGCCTACATTCACCAACCGGCGGGGTGTCCGGGATTGGCCATCAGTGTTGCCCCTGCCAGCTGCAGGGGCTCGGCGATGCCTGTCCGTGCGTTCTTCCGTGAACTGTCCGATAGGAGATCGCCCCGCATGCTGCCTCGTTTCGCCACCCTGCTCGCCGGCCTGAGCCTCACCGGTGTGGCCCATGCCGCCGCCACCCACTACCCGCTCACCGTGGACAACTGCGGCGCGCCGCAAACCTTCGCCCACGCCCCCGAGCGCGCGGTGACCATCGGCCAGGCCGGTACCGAAATGCTTTATGCGCTGGGTCTTGGCGAAAAGCTGGCCGGTACCTCGTTGTGGTTCAACAACGTGTTGCCCGAGTACAAGGCGCTGAACGACCAGGTGCCGCGCCTTGCCGACAACGACCCAAGCTTCGAAGCGGTGGTCGGCAAGCGTCCGCAGTTGGTGGCCGTGCAGTTCGAATGGATGGTCGGCGCCCAGGGCGTGGTCGCCACCCGCGAACAATTCAACGAACTGAAAATTCCCACCTACCTGCTGCCCTCGGACTGCGAAGGCAAGGACAACCTGGTCGGTGCCGACGGCACGCGCCTGCAGGCCTTCCAGGTCGACAGCATCTATAAAAGCGTCAGCCAGCTGGCTGAAATCTTCGACGTGCAGGACCGTGGCGCAGCACTGAACGCCGACCTCAAAGCTCGTCTGGACGCTGCCAAGCAGCAACTGGACGGCAAGGACCTGAGCACTACCTCAGCGCTGTTCTGGTTCTCCAGCGCCGACCTGGACATCGACCCCTACGTCGCCGGCCAACAGGGTGTCGCCGATTTCATGCTGCGCACCCTGGGCGTGCGCAACGTGGTCGAGTCCACCGAAGAATGGCCGACCGTGGGCTGGGAAACCCTCGCCAAGGCCAATCCGACCTGGCTGATCATCGCCCGTATGGACCGCCGCCGCTTCCCGGCCGACGACTACCAGAAGAAACTCGAATTCCTCCACAACGACCCGGTCACCCAACACATGGATGCGGTGAAGAACAACCGCATCATCATCCTCGACGCCGACGCCATGCAGGCGGGCATCCGCTTGTTCCGTGGCCTGCAGACCCTGTCGACGGCCTTCGCCAGCGGTAAAGCGGCCCAGTGATGAAGCGTCTGCTGCCCTGCACCGCCCTGGCCCTGGTCGCCCTGCTCGCCGCCTTGCTGGCAGGCACGGCGATTGGCGAAACCACGGTGTCGCTGCGCGTTGTTTACCAGGTGCTGGCCAATCATCTTTGGCAGGCCGGTTACCCGGTCGACCCGATCGACGCCGGCATCATCTGGAACTACCGCCTGACCCGCACCCTGGTCGCTGCGGCCTGTGGCGCAGGGCTGGCGACCTGTGGAGTGATCCTGCAGGCGTTACTGCGCAACCCACTGGCTGAACCCTACTTGCTGGGCTTGTCGGCCGGGGCTTCGACCGGCGCCGTGCTGGTCGGTCTGCTGGGCCTGGGCAGCGCGGCGCTGAGCATGTCCGGTGGCGCGTTCGTTGGCGCTGTGGCGGCCTTCGGCCTGGTGCTGCTGCTGGCCCGGGCGGCTGGCCCGAGCAGCAACAACGCCCAGGTGATTCTGGCTGGCATCGCCGGTTCGCAACTGTTCAATGCCCTGACCGCCTTCCTTATCACCAAGTCGGCCACCGCCGAGCAGGCGCGCGGCATTATGTTCTGGCTGCTCGGCAACCTCAGCGGCGTGCGTTGGCCGTCGGTGTGGCTGGCAGTGCCGGTGGCGCTGTTCGGGCTGGTGGTGTGCTTGCTGCATCGCCGTACGCTGGACGCCTTCACCTTCGGCGCCGATTCGGCGGCATCGCTGGGCATCGCGGTGCGCCGCAGCCAGTTGCTGCTGATCAGCTGCGCGGCGTTGGTGACGGCGGTGATGGTGTCCATCGTTGGCGCCATTGGTTTTGTCGGGCTGGTGATTCCGCATGCCCTGCGCCTGCTGCTGGGTCCCGGCCATAGCCGCCTGCTGCCGGCCAGCGCCCTGGGCGGTGCGTTGTTCCTGATCGCTGCCGACATGCTGTCGCGCACGCTGATACCCGGCCAGGTGATCCCGGTGGGCGTGGTCACTGCATTGATCGGCGCACCGGTGTTCGCCTTGATTCTGGTAAGCCGCAGGGGGCGGACATGACGGTCATGGCTTCCCTGCACGTCGCCCCACTCGCCTGCCAGGGTTTGAGCCTGAAACTGTCGGGCAGTAGCGTGCTGTGCGATATCGACCTGTCCGTCGTTGCCGGTGAAACCCTTGGCATCGTCGGCCCGAACGGCTCGGGCAAATCCTCCCTGCTCAAGCTGCTGGCTGGTTTGCGCACGCCGCACAGCGGCAGCGTACAGCTGCTTGGCGAACCCCTCGCTCGCCTGCCACGTCGACGTATTGCCCAGGCTTTGGCGCTGGTCGAACAACAGGCCGACACCCTCGACGCGATCAGCGTATTCGACGCGGTAGCCCTCGGCCGCACGCCGTGGTTGTCGGCCCTGGCACCGTTTTGCAAAGACGACCACGCCATCGTCGAGCAGGCCCTGGCCGACCTCGATGCCGCGCACCTGCGCACGCGCATCTGGAGTTCGCTGTCCGGCGGAGAACGCCAGCGTGTACACATCGCCCGCGCCCTGGCCCAACGCCCGCAAGTATTGCTGCTGGACGAGCCGACCAACCACCTCGACATCCAGCACCAGCTGAGCCTGCTGCAGCAAGTGCAGGCGCTGCCGGTGACCACCCTGGTGGCCTTGCACGACCTGAACCAGGCGCTGACCTGCGACCGCGTGGCGGTGCTCGATCAAGGCCGCCTGGTGGCGCTCGGCAAGCCCCTGGAAGTCCTCACTCCCGAACGCCTGCTAAGCACCTTCGGCGTGCACGCCCGCTACCTCACCGACCCCTTCGACGGCGCGCGCATCCTGCGCTTTCGCGCCCCTTGAAACTGGAAGTCACCGCCATGCTGTTGCGCTCCACCGCCCTGCTGCTCGCCAGCACCCTGCTGCCCTTCGCCGCCCAGGCCGAAGTGCATGAAGTGAAGATGCTCAACCGCGGAACGGCCGGCGCCATGGTCTATGAGCCGGACCACCTGCGCATCGCAGCGGGCGACACCGTTCGCTTCCTGCCGACCCAGAGCGGCCATAACGCGGCCAGCGTGCCTGGGTTGCTGCCAACCGGCGCCGAGGCGTTCAAGAGCAAGCTGAACCAGCCGTTCGAGCAGACCTTCACGGTGCCAGGGCTGTACGGCATCCAGTGCATTCCGCACCTGGCGATGGGCATGGTGATGCTGATTCAGGTAGGCGATACCGATTCGACCGCACTACCTGCGGGGTTGCCGGCACGTGCACAGGCGCGCTTCGCGACCCAGCTGCAGCAGCTGGAGGCCGGACAATGAGTCGCTTTCTGCTGGCCCTGCCGTTGCTTAGCCTCGCACCCTTGGCGCTCGCCGAATCGGCACAATCACAAAGCAATGGCCTGATCGAAGACAGCACCTGGAGCATCCTCAACCGCACGGTGTTCGACCAGCGCGATTACAAGCATGGCGGGCGCAACAGCGCTGCGCGCAATGCCTACAAACCGCGCAGCGAACGCAACGGCCTGGCGGAAGAATGGGCCTACGGCTTGATGGGCACCTTCCAGTCGGGATTTACCCAGGGCCTGATCGGAGTGGGTGTGGATGCCCACGCCTACCTTGGCGTACAGCTCGACAGTGGCGGCGGCCGCGCAGGCAAGGCGCGCTTGCTCGGCGTGGACAACGACGGCCACCCGAAGAACGAATACAGCCGCGGTGGCGCGGCGTTGAAGCTGCGCCTGTCCAACACTGTGCTGTCTTATGGTGAGCAGCGGGTGAAGACACCGGTGTTCAGCTCGTCCGACAGCCGCCTGCTACCTGAAACCGCGACGGGGTTCTTCCTCACCAGCAACGAAATCGACAAGCTCAAACTGGTGGTCGGGCACTTCAACGAAAGCACCGACCGCAACGCTTCGAGCCACGACCAAGGCTTCGTGGTCAACTACTCCAACGGCCGTCAGGGCAACACCTTCGACCTCGCCGGCGTGGTATGGAACCCCAGCGCCGCCTTCAGTGGCAGCCTGTACACCTCGCGCTACGAAGACACCTGGAACCAGCACTACCTCGGCAGCACGATTACCCACGCCCTCGACGACCGCCGCAGCCTGAGCCTGGACCTTAACCTGTACCGCACCACCGACACCGGCAAGGCCCTGTCAGGGCGCATCGACAACACCACCTGGAGCCTGGTATCGCGCTACAGCCAAGGCCCGCACAGTTTCAGCCTCGGCTGGCAGCAGGTGAATGGCAACACGCCGTTCGACTACGTGACGCGTGGCGCGATCTTCATTGGTAACGCGGTGCAGATGTCCGACTTCAACGCGCCGAACGAGAAGTCCTGGCAGGCGCGGTATGATCTGAACATGGGCGCGTACGGTGTGCCTGGCCTGAACCTGACGGCGCTGTATGTGCGCGGGTTCGATATCGATGGGACGCATGTGGACCCCACTGGCGGGTATGCGTACCTGGGGTACGGCAAGGATGGCAAGCACTGGGAGCGGGACCTTGAGGCAAGGTATGTGGTGCAGAGTGGCAAGGCCAAGGGGACCACGTTCTCGATGAGGCATAACGTGCATCGCGGGGATACGGCGCAGGCGGAACTGGATGGGGATCAGATTCGATTGGCGGTGGAGTGGCCGTTGACGGGCGGTTTCTAAGGCGAAGAAAAACCCGTAGGAGCGGCTTCAGCCGCGATCACCGGCAAAGCCGGTGCCAATCACCGCGTCGCTCGCTTCGCGGCTGAAGACGCTCCCACAGGTCAAGTCAGGCCAGGCATTTAAGTACTAAGCCACCCCCCACTCCCGCCGCTCCTGATCACTCATCGCCGCCACCACATCAGCAAAGGTATCGTTGAACTCCGAGCTGACATTCCCATGCACTTGATAGTTGGTCAGCAGGTACCGCTTAACCGTCTTCGGCCACTGACCCTCGTTGTGCGCCGCATTGATGATGCCCTTGGCATCGTGGTAAGAGGACTTGGGCCATAACTCGCTCAGTCGCTGTTCGAAATCGCCGAAGCTCCAGCTGTCGGTTCGGCGCTCGAACTCCTCGAGCAGTTGCACTTTGTACTGCGCCAGATGGGCCATGTGGTTTCCTTCTTCGTCATCGTCAGAGACCCGAAGGTAAGGAAATGGCTGGCTGTTGGAAATGAACCGTGTGTCCACGCCAGCGGCTGAAAACCAGGAAAAATCCTACGCAACCATCCAATGTTCCATGTGCGTAGTCCGCCACACCGGATCATCCTCAACATCGGTCACCACGAACCCCTGCCGCTCCCAAAACCGGATAGCCCCAGGCAGAAATGGGTGCGTGTGCAGGTACAGGCATTCGATGCCGGCCTCGATCGCATGCTCACGCAACGCCGCAAACAGTGCAGCGGCCAAGCCGTGGCGACGGAACTCGGGAAGCACGAACAGACGCACGATTTCGACTACGCGCTTGCCGTGGTAATCGAGTTGGCCAAAGCGATGGTCGTACGGCAGGTATCCGATGGCAGCCACCAACCGGCCTTGAACACGGGCTTCGAGAAAGTGCCCTTCGCCATCCAGATAGGTTGCCTCGAAATGGCTCAAATCTTTGGGTAACGCCGAGTTGGCGAGCAAGGGGAAAAGCACTCGGCGGGCGCTGTCGACGAAGTTTACGACTTCGGTTACGGCCTCACGGTGGGGCGATTGGATGATCCAGTTCGGCATGGAGCTGTCAGCATGGCGTAGGCAAAGGGGCCCCTACCCTACAGCACATTCCTCAGTGCTGGTATGGCTCGCGGGCATCGGCTCGACCTCGCTATAATCCCCCACCTGAACCGCGCGCCCAAGGCCACCCCATGCCCCGCATCCCGAAGTTGCTGCTGCCCCTGCTGTTCACCGCCGCCCTCACCGCCTGCGACCAGAAACCCACCCGCGAAGAGCAGATCCTGGCCAACCTGCCCTTGCAGGAAGCCTACGAGCACAACATCGAACGCATGGCGTCACTGCTCACCCGCACCCACCCGCAACTGTCCGAGGACACCATCCGCAGCATGCTGCGCAAGCACCTCACGGTCGAGGACCAGCGCCAGGACCTGTTCAAGCTCTATAGCGAAAAGAACTTCAGCGACACCGAGTTCGCCACCATTGTCGAGGTCACCCGCGACCCGGCCAAGGCCAAGGCGCTGGAAGAGACCGAAGACGGACAACGCTTGAGTGAGAAACTCACCCGTCTGATGCGCGAGACCGCGCGTGATGAAAAGGCCCAGGCATTGGCCAAGCAGCGCCTGCAGCAGGTGGAAGACGAACTGAACGCGCTGGAAGACGCCGGTTCCTGACGCTTTGCGACAGCAACAGACGCCGCCCGTAGCCGTGCATACCCATAGAGAGTAAGGTTATTCCCTTTTGCGCCAGTGAGGTCAGGATTGCCACACGCCAAGCATGGATTGCGCATGGATCTGCGCACGCTGATCTTGATCCTCTGCGCGCTCACCGCCTTGGTGATGCTCTGCGCCAGCTACTTCGCCAGCTACCGCGTGCAACGCCAGCTTTTGATCGACCACGCCCTTGAAGCCAACCGGGTGTACGCCGCGAAGCTGGCGTCGATCACCGAGACCTTCATCAGCAATGCCTTGCAACAGCTGTCGTTCAGCGCGGGCGTGCAGGGCCGGCAACTGACGGACGCCATTGCCCTGGCAGCAGAAACCGACCGGCTGCTGCAGCAAAGCATGGCGTTCAATTCCACCTTCGTGGTCGATGCCGACGGCATACTGCGGGCGGCTTCACCTGCGCAATTGCGTCATTACATCGGCAACAAGGTGCAAACACCCGGTACGCTGGAAGCCCTGCGCGAAAAACGCACGCAGGTCTCAACGCCCTACCTGTCGGCGGCCAACAACCTGGTGGTGGTGCTGTCACAGCCGATCTTCGACAGCAGTGGCCGATACCTGGGCTATGCCGGGGGCAGCCTGTACCTGCGCGAACGCAATATCCTCAACAGCCTGCTGGGCGAACATTACTACCAGGATGGCTCGTACCTCTACGTGGTCGATCGCAATCGCCGCCTGCTCTATCACCCTGACAGCGAGCGGGTCGGCTCCGTGGTTGAAGGTAATCCCTTGATCGACCAGCTGGCCGGACTTCAAAGCGGGACACGCCAGTTGGTCAACAGCCAGGGCGTGCCGATGCTCGCGGGTTACGCGACAGTACCCAGCACCGGCTGGGGCGTGGTAGCGCAGCAGCCGCTGGCACAGACGACGGCACCGTTAAACCACCTGATCCTCAATGTGGTGGGCATCTCGGCGCCGCTGGCGCTGTTCGGCAGCCTGGTGCTGTGGTGGCTGGCGCTGATCATCGCCAGGCCGCTCTGGCAACTGGCTGCCGGTGCTCGCTCGATGGATCGCGCAGGCACTGCCGAACGCCTGCACCAGGTGCGCGCCTGGTACTTCGAAGCGGCCGAGCTGAAACGGGCGCTATTGTTTGGCCTGAACTTGCTGCAGGAGCGCATTGGCCGCCTCAACCGCGATGCCCAGACCGACCCGCTGACCGGGCTGGGTAACCGCCGCAGCCTGGACTTCAAACTCTCGCTGCTGGAAGCCGAGGGGCAGGCATTTTCGGCAATCGTGCTCGATATAGACCATTTCAAACGAATTAACGATGGTCACGGCCATGACGGCGGGGACCAGGTGCTGCAGCGTCTGGCCAACTTGATGCGCGGGTGTTGTCGGGAGGGTGACCTGTTGTGCCGAACCGGTGGCGAGGAATTCCTGATGCTATTGCCGGGTGCCAGCCTGGCCGTGGCGATCGCAGTGGCCGAACGGCTGCGGCTGACGGTGCAGAACACGCCTGTGGAGCCGGTGGGTGCTGTGACCGTTTCGCTGGGTGTAGCGCATTGGCAAACCGACATGGGCATCGAGCCAGGCGATGCCTTGAGCCAGGCGGATCGGGCCTTGTACCGGGCCAAGCAGGCCGGGCGCAATCGGGTATGCGTGGCAGGCATTGATTGATCGTTCTGTAGCCCGCGTAGTCCAACGCTCATACCCGCACCTGGAGACCACCATGCCCCGCCTGGGCTTTGCCTGCATGTACCGCCACCCGCACCGTAGCCTGTCGATCAAGGCGCTGGAAAACATCGAGCGCACGTTCAACCCGCGCACCACGACGCTGCGCTGGTTGACCGGAGCAAGCCCGGAAGCCGCCCGCGCCAAGCTGTTCGAACTGGTACAGCACAACCTTGATGCCCAACTGCGCCTGCTGGAATATGTTGCCGAGCTTCCCGCCATGTTGTGCATGGTGCGCCTGAGCAGCGACCTGCTGCCGCTGTACAGCCACCCCAGCATCGCGCCTGTCTATCGCGACAGCGAATTTCAAGCGCTGATGATCAAAGGCTTTGCTGCCATCGGCGACCTGGCCCGCAGCGCGGACATCCGCCTGTCGATGCACCCGGGCCAATACTGTGTACTCGGCTCAGACCGCCCTGTGGTCGTGGAAAACAGCCTGGCCGAGTTCGAATACCACGCCGACATGATCCGCATGATGGGCTTCGGCCAACGCTTCCAGGACTTCAAGTGCAACATCCACATCGCCGGGCGCCTGGGCGCGCAAGGTATTCGCCATGTGTGGCCACGGCTGTCGCAGGTGGCGCGCAATGTGATCACCTTTGAAAACGACGAAAAGACCTATGGCGTCGATGACTGCCTGGCCTTGGCGGACCTGGCGCCGGTAGTGCTGGATATCCACCACTGCTGGATTCACGAAGGTGACTACATCGACCCGAACGACCCTCGCGTAGCCAGGGTCATCGACAGTTGGCGCGGTATACGCCCGACCATGCACTACTCGCAGCCACCGGAGCACCTGCAGGCACTGGGCTTCGAGGCCGAAACCAAGCTGACCATCCCCGCCCTGCTGGAGAAAGTGAACAAGTGCGACCTGTACGCGCACAGCGCGCAGATGTGGAACGACTGGACCAACCGCTATGCGCTACAGTTCACCGACCGCTTCGACATCATGTTCGAGGCCAAGGACAAGAACCTCGCCACGCTGGATTTCTACGAGCGCTACATCAAACAGCCGTGCTAGAGGGCCAAAAAGCAGTTTGTAACAAGCCTTGTCATAAAACTGTCGTCTTTCGGTCATAGGATTGACCCCAACCTGACATTTCCCTTCTTCATGGATGAGCGTCTCATGCGTCGTGTGGTTTTCAATCAGAAAGGTGGCGTCGGCAAATCGAGCATCGCTTGCAACCTGGCCGCCGCCAGTGCCGCCGAGGGCTATCGCACGCTGCTGGTCGACCTCGACCCGCAAGCCAATGCCACTTATTACCTCACCGGCCTGACCCACGACGCCATTCCCGCCGGCATCGCCGACTTCTTCCGCCAGACACTGTCGCCGGTCACCGCCTCAGGCAAGAAACACCGCGTGGCCATCACCGAAACCCGCTACAGCAACCTGCACCTGATCACCGCCAGCCCCGACCTCAGCGACCTGCAGAGCAAGCTGGAAAGCAAGTTCAAGATCAACAAGCTGCGCAAGCTGCTGGTGGAGCTGGAAGAGGACTACGAGCGGATCTACATCGACACGCCGCCTGCGCTCAATTTCTACACTTTCAGCGCACTGGTGGCCGCGCAGCGCCTGCTGATCCCGTTCGACTGCGACAGCTTCTCGCGCCAGGCACTGCACAGCGTGATGGCCGAAGTCGAGGAGCTGCGCCAAGACCACAACCCGACGCTGCAGGTGGAAGGCGTGGTGGTGAATCAGTTCGCCGGGCGCACGGCGTTGCACCAGACTCTGGTCGATCAGTTGCGCGTCGAGGGCATGCCGGTGCTGCCGGTGTACCTGAGCAGCTCGATCAAGATGCGCGAATCGCACCAGGCGTCGGTTCCCTTGGTGCACCTGGCGCCAAAGCACAAACTGGCCCTGGAATTCGTCGACCTGCTGGACGTGCTGGAACGCGCCGCCTGACCTGCGACAACCTGTCGCGGAGCAGGTAATCAGAGAGCGACTACCCGACCGTCCATCCGGGTGGTAGATTCGCCGCCATGAAAATCACCCGGCACACTCGCTCGCTGACTGCCTGGACGCTCTATGCCAGCGTTCTGTTCAGCCTGTTGCTGTGCGGTTTGCACCATGGCCAGATGGGCGGCCTGCGCCTGGCCGGCCTGGAAGGTGGTTTTTGCTCGATCAACAGCGAGCACGGCGTGGCCATCGACCTGGATGGCGCCGGCGGCGACCAGCACATGGCCCAGCTCGACTGCCCGGTGTGTTCATCGTTTGGCATGGCGGTGCCGCTGAGCAGCGGCGGCTGGTCGTTCGCACCCGTTCAAACCATCGCCACTTCGCCCATCGTCGTGCGCAGCTGGGCGCAACCGCCCCCACGCTATCAACGCCCTGCCCTCAACCCCCGCGCCTCCCCCGCCACCCTCCCCGCAGTTGCCGATCATTTCGCCTGACCCGTCGCGCCTGCCTGCGTGCGCGTGGTCAGCCATGACCTTTGCGTGGAAGACACAACAACATGCTTCGCAATACCTCCCTGGTGCTCCTGATGAGCACCTGCACTTACGCCTGGGCGGACGACACCGCCGTTGAACTCACCGCCACCACCATTGATGGCCAGCGCGAGGCGCCCTCCGGCGTGCAGCTGGACGAGCCGATCCGCACCGGTTCGCGCCTGGGCCTGAGCGCCCGCGAAACACCCGCGTCGGTGAGCGTTTCCGACCGCCGCGTCATCGAAGAACGCGGCGCCAAGGACAGCCAGGACGTGATCAATGCCATGACGGGCGTGAACGCCTCGGCCAACCCCGGCTACGGCGGCTTCGTCAGCTACCGCGGCTTTACCCAGAACCAGGTGACCCAGCTGTACAACGGCATCAACCTTGGCTACAGCAGCGCCACCCGGCCCATCGACGCCTGGGTGCTGGACCGGGTCGAGCTGATCGGCGGGCCGTCCTCGTTCCTGTATGGCGCAGGCGCGGTCGGTGGCTCGATCAACTACATCACCAAGCTCGCCAGCCGCGATCAGCAGATCATCGATGGGCGCATTCGCTATGGCAGCTTCGACGATTCGGAAGTGGCCTTCGGCATCAACCAGGCCCTGGCCAGCAACCCGGCCGATGCTCGCCATTTCATGCGCCTGGATTACAGCCACGGCCAGGGCAACGGCTACATCGACCGCAATGAACGCCAAACCGACAGCCTGGCGTTTTCTATCCTCAGCGACCTGACGCCAGACCTCACCCACACCGTGGCGCTGGAGTACCAGGAAGACAGCGAAGACAGCCCCTACTGGGGCTCGCCGATCCTGCCGGGGCGCAGCACCATGAAGATCGACAACAGCCGCCGCTTCGAAAACTACAACGTCGCCGACGGCCGATACGAGCAGCGCGTGCGCTGGTTGCGCTCGATCCTCGACTACCGGATCAGCGACAGCACCAGCGTGCAGAACACCCTCTACCACTACAACGCCCAGCGCGATTACCGCAACGTCGAGCGCTACAGCTACACCAGCGACGGCAATGTGCTGCGCGCCAGCCCCTACCTGCAGCGCCACGACCAGAACGTGCTGGGCGACCGCATCGAACTGCGCCACGACAATCAGCTGTTCGGCCTGGCCAGCCAGTGGTCGCTGGGCCTGGACTACTCGCGCATGCGCCAGACGCTGTATCCGACGTCAGGCAGCTGGAGTGACGTGGTCGACCCTGACCACTTCGACCCCGGCAGCTTCGATGACATTCCGGGTGTGAACGCTGGTCTTACCAAGCAGCGCCGCCATGAAGTGACCAATCGCGCCGTATTCGCCGAGAACCGCCTTCAGCTTACCGATCGACTGGCCTTGCTCACGGCCCTGCGTTACGACTACCTGGACATGCAAGTGACCAATTACGGCACGGTCACGCCTACTTCACCGGCCTATTTCGAACGGCGCTGGGAGCCGCTGTCAGGGCGTATCGGCCTGACCTATGAGTTGACGCCGTCGGCCAGCATCTATGCACAGTACAGCAACTCCGCCGACTTGCCCGCCGGCTCCCTGGCCGCGGCGACCTACTCCAACGTGGGTCTGTTCGACCTGTCCAAGGGCGAGCAATGGGAGGTCGGCAGCAAGTTCGACTTCCTCGATGGCCGCGGCGCCGCGACTCTGGCGCTGTACCAGATCGTGCGCAAGGACTTTGCCGTGCGCGATTCGAACAACCCCAACCTGACGGTACAGGCCGGCCAGCAGACCTCGCGTGGTATCGAACTGTCAGGGCGCCTGCAGGTCACTTCGAAGCTGCTGGCCGAGGTCAATTATGCGTATGTCGATGCCGAGTACGATGAGTTCAACGAGGCGGTCAACGGCGTGTCGGTGTCGCGCAAAGGCAACGCGCCGGTCAACGTGCCCGCCAATGTCGGCAACCTGTGGCTGACTTACAGCTTTACCCCGGCGTGGTCGGCGGGGGTGGATGGGCGCTATGTGGGGTCGGTGTACGCGGATAACGCCAACACGCTGAAAGCGCCGGCCTATACCCTGTTCGGTGCTTTTGCCCGTTACCGCCTGGATGAACACACCACGGTCACCGGGCGGGTGCGCAATTTGACGGACGAGGTGTATGCCAAGCAGGCGTATGGGTTGCAGTACTACATGGGGGCGCCGAGGACATTCGAAGTGGCAGTGGATATGCGCTTCTGATAACGCCCCTTAAGACGGTGTTGCACCTGCATAGATCAGAACTACCGTCCTCAGTCTGAACCGCTTCGGCTTGCGTCGCTACTGATAAAACTGTCAGTAGCTGGCGCTTCGCTGGATATTCGATAATTGCTGATATCTCCCCGCTCCGGATGATGATCATGCAAAATAACCCACTTAGAACCCTGCTTTGTTTCACGCTGGTGTTCACGCTTCAAGGCCTTGAGGCGTTGGCTTCGACCGAAGTTCTGCAAGCTGGCGAACGTCAGGAGCAGGGACAAGATAACCCGATCGAACCCGCAAAAGCTGTGATATTCGATGCGGTTACCCATGAGCAAGTAGAGGCACTCAAAAAAATCCCCGACTTGGTCCAGAGGCTAAACGAACGCTACAAGAGCGTCGTCGAAGACTGTGGAGAAGGAATATCTGCATTGGGATGTTCTGGATTACGCCTGCGCCGCGTCAAATCCGGCAGCACATTCCCGTTCTGGTCTTACAGACCAGCGGCAAAGGCAATCGAGTCAGTTACCTTCTCTTACCTTCGAGCCGACTCACTCAACAACAGCGCTGACATTAGTAGTGGCTACATCCTCATGGACGATGCAACGGCGATAAGCAAGGGCAAATCCATGCCACCGGCACGTTGCATTTACCCGTTCATGGCCGGCACCCAGAACCAGGGACGCAGTTTGCACGGTTGCGGCTTCCCACAGAGCAAGGCGCAGGCTCGGGACGATGAAAGCACGTGCATGACACCCGAGATGAACATCACTGATAAAGAAGCATGGGTCAACCATTTCAAGGCCGCCAAACAAGATAGGTTGAAGCAGTGCTCTTTCAGCACCAAAGTTCCTGAGCAACTGATCGCTGCTTTACAGGCACGAAAAATGGTGCCGGCCGTTGCAGCGAGCTTTGGCAATGAGCTATTGCTCAAGGCCTGGGATGAAGACAATCCCTCTGCTCTGCCCATTGAAACACTTTTCTTCAATGCGGCGAACGCTGGGTCATTCGACACTGCATTGGAAATGCGCAAAGCCTACTATGCGAAGACCAATGTGCTGCTGCCCATTGTCCGTTTGGATTTCTCTGCGCCAGAGAACAACATTGTCACTGCCTTGAGCCAAGATGAATCACGCCAACTGCATAGAGATGAAGAGGGCCGACAGGTCAGCGATGCGCTGAACCTGCGCTATGCCAATGTCAGTAAACAAAGCTGTGACGGCAAGGCAGCCCTTTATTGCTCTGGCGTGATTCTTCGAACCACAACTTACGGGTCGAACTACCACGTCTGGGACCCAAGTGACAGATCCGTGCAAAGCAAAACGGTTTCGTTCTCTTATGTGCGGCAAGATACCGGTATTAAGGAATTGGCGTGGGATACACTTTACCAAGGGCTGATTTTCAAGCAGCTGGATAGCGTCAGCGCACCTGGGATGTACCCCCTCAAGCCTTTGTGCATCTACCCCACCGATGCCGCCACCTGGCTACGCAAGAGCCAAGGTTGCGGAGCGCATCAGGATTTTGCCAGCCAAAGCGGACCGTGTCAGGTACAGAACATCACCACACTGGCTGAATTCAAGCATCACTTCAGGTTAGTGGCTGATAACAACGCCCAATTCACCAATCGCAACAAGCACCAGTGCAGCTTGGCCATGACACCCGAGGCATTCGAACAGAGTTTGCTGGCACGCAGCCTCGACACCCTCAACCCGGCACAACGCGCTCATCACAACGAACTGATGATTGAGGCTTGGCCACAGAACATACCCAAGCAACTTCCGCTTGAAGCGTTTTTCTGGCAGAACCCTGGCAACAACACATCAGGGCGCGATCAGGCGAAATTGATGCAGCGCGACTTGCTGAACACTGCTGGCATGTGGATTCCGGTGATACGGCTTAACCTCAAGGCTGCCAATGCTGCTGAAGTTTTCACCTATGCCCCTGAAGACCAAGCAAACTGACGCCAAGTGCAATTGAACGCCGCAAGCACCCACAGGTAGCCCCTGTGGGTGCCGGCTCGTCGGCAATATGGGCAGCATCGTCTACAGAAACTTCCTATGTACTGATCGCCCAAATCCTAAACTGTTTTCAGTGATAATCTGCGCTCACACATCTGCCGGCACATGACGCTCCGGCTATAGCTTTATCAAGGAAGTCAACGTGTTCAAATCGCTGTCCCCCGCACTATTTGCCACTGCTTTCATCACCCTGGCCGGCTGCCAGTCAGCGCCTGTATCCAAGGAGGATGAACAAGCGCGTCAAACCTTCATCAACGACATGCAACGAACGCTGATGCACAGCATGGCAACGGCCGATACGGGCGAGCAGATCGGTGCGGTGCTGCTCGAAGTGAAACTGGATCGGCAATCTGCTCCAACCCGTTGCAAGGCCGTACGCGCGCCCGTCAAATACCAGATGGCGCTGCCGACCGGCGTCATGGCAACCGACATCAATGCCTTGACCCGCATGGTCGAAGCGCAATGCTGGAAAACCATCTATCCCGTAGCGCCCGCCGCCATGCGCGAAGAAGATGGCACCGTGGATGTGCTCGCACCGCTGTACATCGTGCTGCCGGGTGCAGAGCAGGCGCCCGATACCCTGCGGCGCAAGGCGTATGCTCAACGCGACTTTTTCTGGCAGCACCTGCTGCGCGATCAGCCTGTGACCAGCATTGGCACCGCGTCGCTGTACTATCAGGCCGACGCCCAGGGCAAGGTCGAAGGCTGCCTGGTACAGTTGTACCCACATCCGCTGCGCAAGGATGCCTTCAAACTTGATGGCAACCTGCAAGCGCAATTGAACAGCCGCTGCATGGCACTGGATCTGAGCAAGCTGCCCGGCTTCGAGCTAGACGAGCAGGGACTGGCAACGGGTTACAGCGAAATGAACTATGCGCCGTGGCGGGTCAACCGCCCCTGAACAACTGTATCTGCCCCACAGGGTAGGCACAGCGGTCGAAACAGATATCCCGATGTCGCCCACGTAGAAGCGCGGAGTTCTACCTGCCGGTCTACTGCCTGGAACAAAAAATGATGACGCGGCATGGACCGCGTCACATTCCCTCCAGGCTGCCTATGGAAACCGGAGCGTTCCCACATGTCCGCAACTCATGAGGTATCCCCCGCCACCCTGCGTCGGGTCATCGCCGCCTCGGCCATCGGCAACTTCGTCGAATGGTTCGACTTTGCCGTCTACGGCTTTCTCGCCACGCTCATCGCCAGCCAGTTCTTTGCCAGCGGTGATCCCAGCGTAGCCTTGCTAAAGACATTTGCGGTGTTCGCCGTGGCCTTCGCCTTGCGGCCGCTGGGCGGGATCGTGTTCGGTGCGCTGGGTGACCGGCTCGGGCGCAAACGCATCCTGTCGCTGACCATCCTGTTGATGGCCGGCTCCACCACGCTGATCGGCCTGCTGCCGACCTACGCCAGCATCGGCCTTGCCGCGCCTGCGCTGCTGACCCTGGCGCGCTGCCTGCAGGGCTTCTCGGCCGGTGGGGAATATGCCGGGGCCTGTGCGTATCTGATGGAACACGCACCATACAACAAGCGCGCGTTCTACGGCAGCTTCGTGCCGGTTTCGACCTTCTCGGCCTTCGCCTGCGCAGCGGTGATCGCCTATAGCCTGGAAGCGAGCCTGTCCGCCGAAGCGATGGCGGCCTGGGGCTGGCGCATCCCGTTCCTGATCGCGGCGCCGCTAGGCCTGGTGGGGCTGTACCTGCGCTGGCGCATGGAGGAAACACCGGCATTCCGTGAAGCCATTGCCCAAGGCAAAGTGCATGAACACTCACCGCTCAAGGACACTCTGCGCAATCATGGCCGGGCCATTCGCAACCTGGGGGCATTCATTTCGCTCACGGCGCTGTCGTTCTATATGTTCACCACCTACTTCGCCACCTACCTGCAAATGGTGGGCAACCTGACCCGCGCCCAGTCGTTGCTGGTGACCACCGTGGCGCTGCTGTTCGCCGCCATCGGTTGTCCCCTGGCGGGGGCATTTTCAGATCGGGTCGGGCGGCGCAAAACCATTGGCTTTACCTGCCTGTGGGTGATGATCTGCGTATTCCCGGCGTACTGGCTGGCCAGTTCCGGCTCGATGTCCGGCGCGCTGTTGGGGGTGATTCTGTTGGCGGTAGGGGCGCTGTGCAGTGGCGTGGTGACGGCCGCGTTGCTGTCTGAGAGTTTCCCGACCCGCACGCGCTATACCGCATCGGCGATTACCTACAACGTGGCCTACACCCTGTTCGGCGGTACCGCGCCGTTGGTGGCGACCTGGCTGATCGGGCAGACCGGCAGCAGCCTGGCGCCGGCGTTTTACCTGGTGGTGATTGCCTTGGTGGCGTTGGTCGGGGGGTTGGCGTTGCCGGAAACTTCGCGGATTTCGTTGCATGAAGAGCCGGCTGTGGATGCTGAGGGGCAAGCAGTCCGCAGCGTGGGCTAGGTTGATGGGGCCGCAAAGCGGCCCCGGCAATCTCAACCTTCCTCAGCCTCTTCCCGCCGGTACGCCCACTGATACAGCGCCGGCAACACCAGCAACGTCAGCGCCGTCGACGATAGAATCCCGCCAATCACCACGGTCGCCAGCGGCCGTTGCACCTCAGCCCCGGTCCCGGTGGCCAGCGCCATCGGGATAAACCCGAGCGACGCCACCAACGCCGTCATCAGCACCGGCCGCAAGCGCGTCAAGGCACCCTCCTCGACCGCCACGCGCAAACTGCGACCCTCTTCGCGCAGGCTGCGGATGAAGGCGATCATCACCAACCCGTTGAGCACCGCAACGCCGGACAACGCGATAAAGCCTACCCCCGCCGAAATCGACAAGGGAATGTCACGCAGCCACAGCGCCAGCACGCCGCCGGTCAAGGCAAAGGGAATGCCGGTGAACACCAGCAGGCCATCCCTGAGGTTGTTGAACATCATCAGCAGCAAGCCCATCACCAGCAGCAACGCCACCGGCACCACCACTTGCAGGCGCTCGGCCGCCGATTGCAACTGCTCGAACTGGCCACCCCAGCGGGTCCAGTAGCCTGGCGGAACCTGCACTTGCTGCAGCAGGGTCTGCTCGGCCTCCTTGACGAACGAGCCCAGGTCACGCCCGCGCACGTTGGCGCTGACCACCACCACGCGCTTGCCATCCTCGCGGCTGACCTGGTTTGGCCCCAGTTGCAAGTTCAGTGTCGCGACTTGCGAAAGGGGGATGAAGCCGATCTGGGCTGCGCCGTCTGCCGCGTTCGCCGGCACCGGAATCAGCAGGCTGGACAAGCCGTCGACATCGGTGCGCAGGGTTTCGGCAAGGCGCACCACCATGTCGAAGCGGCGATCGCCTTCGTACAGCGTACCCGCCGTGCGCCCGCCCACGGCAATGGCAATGGCGTCCTGCACATCGCCCACGTTCAAGCCATGGCGGGCGGCCTTGTCGCGGTCGATATCGATGGTCAGCACCGGCAGGCCGGTGGTCTGCTCAACCTTCACTTCCGAGGCGCCCGGCACCTGCTGCAGGCTGCTGGCGATTTGCGCGGCGGTGCGGTTGAGCACGTCCATGTCGTCACCGAACACTTTCACTGCCACATCGCTGCGCACACCGGAAATCAGCTCGTTGAAACGCAGTTGAATCGGTTGCGACATCTCGTAGTTGCTGCCCGGCACGCTGGCGGCGGCCCGCTGCACCTCGGCGATCAGTGCCTCGCGGGGCTTGCTCGGGTCAGCCCATTGCTCGCGTGGGTGCAGCATCACGTAGGCGTCGGAAATATTCGGCGGCATCGGGTCGGAAGCAATCTCGGCAGTGCCAGTGCGGGCAAAAACCCGCTGCACTTCCGGCACCTTGGCGATGATCGCCTTCTCCAGGCGCTGCTGCATGTCCACCGATTGCGACAGGCTGGTACCCGGCACGCGCAAGGCCTGCAAGGCAAAGTCACCCTCGCTGAGGCTGGGGATGAACTCGCTGCCCATGCGGCTGGCCATACCTGCCGACAACAGCACCAGCAGCGTAGCGCCAGCAAAGGCCAGCTTGCGGCGGCGCAGTACCCAGGCCAGCACCGGGGCATAGCGCTTGCGTGCGGCACGCATCACCACTCCCTCTTCCTCCTTGACCTTGCCGGTGACGAACAGCGCGATGGCTGCCGGCACGAAGGTCACCGAAAGGATCATGGCACCGAGCAACGCCATCACCACGGTAAAGGCCATGGGGTGGAACATCTTGCCCTCAACTCCGGTCAGGGCAAAGATCGGCAGGTACACCACCATGATGATCAGCTGCCCGTAGATCAGCGGCCGACGCGCTTCGCGGGCGGCAGCGAACACTTCGTGGAAGCGCTCGGCGCGGGTCAGCATGCGGCCATGCCGCTGTTGGGCGTGGGCCAGGCGGCGGATGGCGTTCTCGACGATCACCACGGCGCCGTCGACGATGATGCCGAAATCCAGGGCACCGAGGCTCATGAGGTTGGCACTGACCTTGTTGCTGAACATGCCGGTGAAGGTGAACAGCATCGACAGCGGGATGACCATGGCCGTGATCAGCGCCGCGCGGATATTGCCCAGGAACAGGAAGAGAACAGCGATCACCAGGATTGCGCCCTCGATGAGGTTCTTCTTGACCGTGGCGATGGCCTTCTCGACCAGGTTGGTGCGGTCATACACCGTCACCGCGACTACCCCCTTGGGCAGGTTGCGGTTGATCTCGACGAGCTTGGCGGCCACGGCCTGGGAAACCGTGCGACTGTTTTCGCCAATCAGCATGAACACTGTGCCCAGCACCACTTCACGGCCGTTTTCGGTAGCCGCGCCAGAGCGCAGTTCCTGGCCAAGGCCGACCTGGGCGACATGGCTGACGCGGATCGGCGCGCCATCGGCGCTGGAGATGACGATATTGGCGATGTCCTCGGCCGAGGCCAGCTGCCCCGGTGCGCGGATCAACAACTGCTCGCCGTTGCGCTCGACATAGCCTGCGCCGACGTTGGCGTTATTGCGTTCCAGGGCCGCGATCAGGTCGTTGAGGGTGAGCTTGTAGGCCGCCAGGCGCTTGGGCTCGGGGGCGATCAGGTATTGCTTGGCATGGCCGCCGATGCTGTTGACCTCAGCCACCCCCGGCACATTGCGCAACTGCGGCTTGATGATCCAGTCCTGGATTACCCGCAAGTCGGTGGCGGTGTACGGCGTGCCGTCGTCCTTGAGCGCGCCCTCCTCGGCTTCGACCGTCCACAGGAAGATTTCACCAAGGCCCGTGGAAATCGGCCCCATGCCGGCCTCGATACCGGCCGGCAATTGCGCGCGGGCCACCTGCAGGCGCTCGTTGACCAGCTGCCGGGCAAAGAAGATGTCGGTGCCATCGTCGAAGATCACCGTCACCTGTGACAGTCCCGAGCGCGACAGCGAGCGAGTCTGCTTGAGCCCAGGCAGGCCGGCCATGGCCGTTTCGATGGCGAAGGTGATGCGCTGCTCGGTTTCCAGCGGTGAGTAGCCGGGGGCAGCGGTGTTGATCTGCACCTGGACATTGGTGATGTCGGGTACCGCGTCGATGGGCAGCTTCTGGTAGCTGTGGATACCCACAGCGGCCATCAGTACCACGGCGAGCATCACCACCAGGCGCTGCTCGATGGCAAATTGGATCAGGCGTTCAAACATGCAAGCGTCCCCGTGATCAATGACTGTGCTCGGCGGAGCCCTTGCCGAGCTCCGATTTGAGGACGAAACTGCCGGCGGCAGCCACCTGGGTTCCGGCGGTCAGGCCGTCGGTGATTTCCACTTGCCCCGCATCGCGCCGGCCAGCCTTCACCGGGCGTGCCTCGAAACCTTCTTCGGTGCGGGCGAACACCACGGCCTGGTCTTCCCAGGTCTGCAGGGCGCTTTCGGGCACTACCACGGCGGCGTTGAAGCGCTCGACACTGACTGCGATATTGACGAACAGCCCGGGGCGCCAGGCGCCGTTGGGGTTGGCCAGGGTGGCGCGGACGGTGGCGGCGCGGTTCTGCTCGCCAAGCAAGCTGCCGACATAATTGACCTTGCCCTCGACCTCGGCGCCCAGGTCCGGAGCGCTGACGGTAACGCTGCGGCCAGTGGTGACTTTGGTCAGATCGCGTGGGGCCACGGCGAACGTGGCCCACACCCGGCTCAGGTCCGAGAGGGTGAAGGCATTGCTGGTCTCACCCACCACCTCGCCCACAGTCAGGTGTTTCTCCACCACCACCGCGTCGAACGGCGCTCGCAGCTCGTAACGGTTGCCCGCACCGGCCGGGCCGACGGCGGCGACCTTCTGCCGGGCATTGGCCAAGGCGATCTCGGCCTCTTGCAAGGCCTGACGGGCCAGCTGGTAGTCCTGCTCGGCACTGATGCGTTCCTGCCACAGCTGCTGCTCGCGCTGGAAGGTCAGGCGCGCCAGTTCGAGGCGGCGCTGGGCGGCCTGCTGCTCGCTGCGCAGGTCGGAAATCTGCTGGCTGGCGATCACCGCCAGGACCTGGCCACGCTTGACCGCCTGGCCGAGGTCGGCGTGCACCGCCTCGACCACGCCCGGTACGCGCGGCACCACGTGCGCGGTGCGGTCTTCGTCGAAGCGGATCTCGCCGGGAAAGCTGATGGCGGTGCCCAGCTCGCGCGGCGCGGCGGTGGCCAGCTGGATGCCGGCGGCCTTGATCTGCTCAGCGCTCAGGTGCAACTGCCCTTCTTCTTCCTCGTGCGCCTCGCCGCCTTCTTCACCGTGGCCGTGGCTGTCTTCACCATGCTCGTCGTGATGGGCCTCACCACTGCTGGCCTGGCCGAGGTTGCCGGTCCAGGCCAGGCCGCCGAGGCCGAGCACGGCGATGGCGGCAGCCAGGAGGGCTAGCTTGCGGGGGTTATTCATGGGTGCTCCTGCTGCTCGATTGTGTGTTCAAACCGTCAAGGTCGCCGTAGAGGCGCTCGACCTGCGCGCGGGCATTGGTTGCCGTGGCCAGTGCGTCGAGGTACAGCCCGCGCGCCTCGATCAACGTGCGCTGGGCATCGAGCACATCGAGAAAAGCGAACTTGCCCATCTCGAAGCCACGGGTGGCGGTATCCACGGCCTGCTGCGCCGACGGCAGGATGGCGCGGTCATAGGCGTCCACCTCCTGCATTGCCGTGCGCCACTGGCTGACGGCGCTGCGGGTTTCGCTGCGCAGGCGCAATTCGACGGCGTTGCGCAGGTCGCGTGCCTGGTCGGCGCGGCGGGCCGCGGCCAGCACGTTGCCCTGGTTGCGGTCGAACAGCGGCAAGGGCATGGACAAGCCCACCACGTTGACCCGCTCGCGGTCCTCGCGGCTGTACTGGCTGCCGACGCTGACGGTCAGATTAGGGATGCGCTGGGCTTTCTCCGAGCCCAGGGAGGCCTCGCCGCGCTCGATCTGGGCGGCTGCCAGGCGCCAGTCGGCAGTCTGTTCAACCTTGTCGAGCAGGCTGTCGGTATCGGGCGCCGCGCCGGGTGACAACTCGGTAGCAGGCAGCTGGTTGAAGGTCGCCAACGGGCTGCCGGTCAACCGTGCCAATGCCTGGTAGGCCACCGTCTGCTGGGTTTGCGCGCGACGCACTTCGGCTTGCGCCTGGGCCAGTTGCACCTGGGCACGGGTCGCTTCCACTGGCGACGACTGCCCCGCGCTGACGCGCCCCTGGGCCACGCGCAGGCCGCGCTCGGTCAGCGCCTGCGACTGCTGCGCCAGCTCCACTGCGGTCTGCGCGCGCAGGGCGGCGTGGAATGCCTGAACCACGTCAGCGCGCAAGGCATTGCGTTGGCGCTCCAGTTCAAGCTGGGCGATGGCCTGGCCACTGCCTGCCACGGCAATGCGTGCACCACGCTTGCCGCCCAACTCCAAGGGTTGGCTGAGGGTGACGGTGGTGGTGCTGGTGTCGCGGCGGGTGTCTTCGACTTCCCAGGACAGTTCGGGGTTGGGGATCAGTCCAGCCTGGCGGCGCTCGCCCTCGGCAATGCCGATCTCGCGGCCGGCGGCGGCCAGTTCGGGGTTGTTGGCAAAGGCAGCGGCGAGCGCTTCGGGCAGGCTCGGGCCCTGCTCAGCCTGGGCACTGACGCTGGCCGCCAGCAACAGGCAGAGCATGACGATCTTGCGGGGGGTGGGCACTTCGGAAGTCCTCGTCGGCAAGCGGTGGCGAGGGACTGTAGGGAGGGCTGGATATCGAGGCGGTGGCGTCAACATTACAATTTTGTAATCAGGTTCGATAATCGCCCACTATCCCCCGTGCGGCGGCTTGTCCAATTGACTAAACTAACCAGGCGGTACAAACATAAGCGCATCCAACAACAACAAAGCGATGCCCGCCATGAAGCCCCTCATCCTTGTGCTCAACGGCCCTAACCTGAATATGCTGGGCACCCGCGAGCCCACCCAATACGGTCACGAAACCCTTGCCGACCTGGCCCAGAGCTGCGCCGACACCGCACACGCCCTCGGCCTTGAAATCGAATTCCGCCAGACCAACCATGAAGGCGAACTGATCGACTGGATCCACGCCGCCCGTGGCCGCTGCAGCGGTGTAGTCATCAACCCGGGTGCCTGGACCCACACCTCGGTGGCCATTCGCGACGCGCTTGTGGCCTGCGAACTACCGGTGATCGAAGTCCACCTGTCCAACGTGCACAAGCGTGAGCCGTTCCGCCACCTGTCGTTCGTCTCATCGATCGCCGTAGGTGTGATCTGCGGCCTCGGCAGCCAGGGTTACCGCATGGCCCTGAGCCACTTCGCCGAACGGTTCCAGGAGCAGGCCGCATGACTCAGCCAGCCATTCTCGCCGGCCTGATCGGCCGCGGCATCCAACTGTCGCGCACCCCAGCCCTGCATGAACACGAAGGCGATGCCCAGGCACTGCGCTACCTCTATCGCCTGATCGATGCCGACCAGTTGCAACTGGACGACAGCGCCTTGGCGCAGCTGCTCGACGCCGCCCAGCACACCGGCTTTACCGGGCTCAACATCACCTACCCGTTCAAGCAGGCAATTCTGCCGCTGCTTGACGAACTTTCCGATGAGGCCAGAGGGATTGGCGCCGTGAACACGGTGGTGCTCAAGGACGGCAAGCGCGTGGGCCATAACACCGACTGCCTCGGTTTTGCCGAGGGCTTGCGCCGAGGCCTGCCGGATGTGGCACGGCGCCAAGTGGTGCAGATGGGTGCGGGTGGCGCCGGCTCGGCAGTGGCCCATGCGCTGTTGGGCGAAGGGGTCGAGCGGTTGGTGCTGTTCGAAGTGGATGCGACGCGGGCGCAGACGCTGGTCGACAACCTCAACGGCCATTTTGGCGCGGGTCGTGCGGTAGTCGGCACGGACTTGGCGGGGGAGCTTGCCGAAGCAGACGGATTGGTCAACACCACGCCGGTCGGCATGGCCAAACTGCCAGGAACGCCACTGCCAGTAGAACTGCTGCATGCACGGCTGTGGGTGGCAGAGATCATCTACTTCCCGCTGCAGACCGAACTGCTGCGGGCCGCGCGGGCGTTGGGTTGCCGGACGCTGGATGGCAGCAACATGGCGGTTTTCCAGGCGGTGAAAGCGTTTGAGCTGTTCAGTGGGCGCGAGGCGGATGCAGCGCGGATGCAGGCGCATTTCGCCAGTTTCAGTTGAGCCAGAAACGGCCTCTTCGCGGGCTCGCCCGCGAAAGGGCCAGTCTGACACCTCAACCTTCTTCATCCAG
The DNA here is from genome assembly GCF_044772285.1 of Pseudomonas sp. NPDC090233. NCBI lineage: Bacteria > Pseudomonadati > Pseudomonadota > Gammaproteobacteria > Pseudomonadales > Pseudomonadaceae > Pseudomonas > Pseudomonas sp. NPDC090233. Next base: position 515,376 of record NZ_JBIVYQ010000002.1, read on the forward strand.
CAACGCCTTTATCACCTGCTCCTGCCCGTCATAATCGCCTTCACCAAAGTGCACATGCCGCACTTGTCCCTGGCGATCGACGAAGTAGTGGGCGGGCCAGAACTGATTGCCCCAGGCATTCCACACCTGGTGATCGTTATCCACCGCCACCGGATACCCAATGCCCAGGCTGGCCACTTTGCTTTTCAGCACCCCGACATCGTGTTCATAGTCGTACTCCGGTGTATGCACCCCCACCACCACCAGCCCCTGGTCGGCATAGCGCCGAGCCCAGTCGTTCACATGCGGCATACTGCGCTGGCAGTTGATGCAATCCCAGGTCCAGAAGTCCACCAGCACCACCTTGCCCTTTAGCGCCGGGGCATCCAGTGGCGGCGAGTTGAGCCAGGCGTTGGCCCCCGACAGCGAGGGCATGGCGCCGTAGCTGTCGCGGGCCATCAGATGGCCGGCCAGGCCCAGGCCGAGCAGTGCCAGGGCCACGCCACCCACTTTCAACAACACGCGGCGATCAGTTGTCATGGCAACCGCTCGTGGCGTAGGTACGGTATTGGACGCTTTCTGGCTGGCCCTTGGAGTTGAGGTAGTCCATGCGGGTATTGACCAGGCCACAACCGTTGCTCTGGTCATCCTTCACCGACAAGACTTTCTTCACATCCAGGTGATCGCCGTAGTGGTACTGCATGACGCCGGCATCGGTCATGGGCATCGTCGACGCCTGGGCGGCCAGGGTGCCGAGGCTGAGCACGGCGAACAGGCTGGCGCTGGCGAGGGTTTTGACGTTCATGGTGTGGCTCCTGTGCATCTTCGAAGGGTGGGGAGTGTTGCTCCCCGGTCGAGAGCCATTTCACCCTTGCCAGGTATCGGGCATGTGTCGCAGAACCTGTGATGTGCTTCCTGCTGTATCTGTACAGCGGCCAGATACACTGCAATACAAACCCCTGCAGGCAAGCCCTCGCCTGCTCGGTACACTGCGCCCACTCCCCTTGCACAGGACTCCAGCGATGGAACATGTCGATCACATCCTGATCGTCGACGACGACCGCGAAATCCGCGAACTGGTCGGCAACTACCTGAAAAAGAACGGCTTGCGCACGAGCATCGTTGCCGATGGTCGGCAGATGCGCGCCTTCCTCGAAGCCAACAGCGTCGACCTGATCGTCCTCGACATCATGATGCCGGGCGATGACGGCCTGCTGCTGTGCCGCGAACTGCGCGCCGGCAAGCACCGCAACACACCGGTGCTGATGCTGACCGCACGCAACGACGAGACCGACCGCATCATCGGCCTGGAGATGGGCGCCGACGACTACCTGACCAAGCCGTTCTCCGCCCGCGAACTGCTGGCCCGCATCAACGCCGTGCTGCGCCGCACGCGCATGCTGCCGCCCAACCTGACCATCAGCGAAAGTAGCCGCCTTCTCGCCTTCGGCCAATGGCGCCTGGACACCACCGCGCGCCATCTGCTGGACAGCGAAGGTACCCTGGTGGCGCTCAGCGGCGCCGAATACCGACTGTTGCGGGTATTCCTCGACCACCCGCAACGGGTGCTCAGCCGCGAACAGCTGCTCAACCTGACCCAGGGGCGCGAGGCCGACATTTTCGACCGTTCCATCGACCTGCTGGTCAGCCGCTTGCGCCAGCGCCTGGGAGACGATGCCCGCGAACCCAGTTGCATCAAGACTGTACGCAGTGAAGGGTATGTGTTCTCGTTGCCAGTACAGCTGCTCGAGTCACCGTCATGAAGTGGCCCCGTACCCTGGCCTCGCGCCTGGCGCTCATATTCTTCACCGGCCTGGTGCTGGCCTATGGGCTGTCATTCAGCCTGCAGGCCTATGAACGCTACATCAGCAGCCGCTCGATGATGCTCAGCAACCTGGAACTGGACGTCGTCACCTCGGTGGCCATTCTCGACCGCCTGCCTGCGTCCGAACGCGCCGCCTGGTTGCCACGCCTGGAGCGGCGCACCTACCGCTATCGGCTGGATGAGGGCCTGGCAGGTCAGGCAATGCCAAGCAGCGATCCACCGATGGCGGCCGAATCGATCGTCAAGGCCATCGGTAACCAATACGCCCTCACCTTCCAGGACATTCCCGGGCCGAACGCACACTTCCAGGTCCACTTGCGCCTGGCGGACGGTGCTCCACTGACCATCGATGTCACTCCGGCGCCGGTACCTGTGGCCAAATGGTTGCCGCTGGTGCTGTTGATCCAGCTTGCCGTGCTGTTGTTCTGTACCTGGCTGGCCGTGCGCCTGGCCATCGGCCCGCTGACCCGCCTGATCCAGGCCTTGGACGACCTCGACCCGGACAAGCCTGGTATGTTCCTGGACGAGAGCGGCCCGCGCGAAGTGAAGTACGCCGCCGTCGCCTTCAACGCCCTGCAAGCGCGTATCGCCGCGTACCTGAAAGAGCGCATGCAGTTGCTGGCGGCAATTTCCCATGACCTGCAAACCCCCATCACGCGCATGAAACTGCGCGTCGAGGTGATGGACGAAAGCGTCGAAAAGGAAAAGCTGTGGCATGACCTGGATGCCATGGAGCACCTGGTTCGCGAAGGCGTGGCCTATGCCCGCAGCATGGATATCAACACCGAGCCGCCCTGCCGGATCAACCTCGACGCGTTTCTCGACAGCGTCGTGTTCGACTACCAGGACAGTGGCGCCCAGGTCGAACGCTGCGGGCGGACCGACAGCTTGCTCGAAACCCGCCCACACGCATTGCGCAGGGTGCTGGTGAACCTGTTGGACAACGCCTTAAAGTTCGCCGGCAAGGCGCAGCTGGAAGTCAGCCGGGAACAAGGCCGAACGCTGATCCGTGTGCTGGACGAAGGCCCCGGGATCCCGGAAAAAGAACTCAATGAAGTGCTCAAACCCTTCTATCGCGTGGAAAGCTCGCGCAACCGCAGCACCGGCGGCACCGGGCTGGGGCTGGCCATTGCTCAGCAGCTGACACAGGCCATGGGGGGGCGCTTGACCCTCAGCAACCGTCCGAGCGGTGGGCTGTGCGCCCAGATCGAGTTGAAGTGAACATGCACCTTACGCGACCGCGGCACGGTTATCCCACCCCTTGGCCTACACAAGCGGTCGCTACAGTCCGATACACAAAGCAGCCTGTGCTGACACACTGCAGATAACACTTCCCTCCACACTCCCGATCACATAACGACATTACGGGAGAAATTCCTATGCAACCCTTAGCTCGCACCCTCACCACCGTCGACCGCTTCGGCAACTGGAGCGCCGACTTGCCATTGCGGCTGTTCCTGGCCTGGGAGTTCTTCGAATCCGGCCTGGAGAAATTCAATGGCAGCAATTGGTTCGCCGATATACAAGGGAGCTTCCCATTTCCCTTCAACGTGTTGCCGCCCGACTTGAATTGGCAGCTGTCGATGTGGGCCGAATTGCTGCTGCCACTGCTGCTGTTGCTGGGGCTTGGTACCCGGCTGGCATCAGCAGGCTTGATGGTGATCACCGTGGTGGCAATAGCAGCAGTTCACTGGCCGTCGCAATGGTCCGGCCTGGCAGAGCTGGCACAGGGATACACCATCACTGACCGTGGCTTTGGCAATTTCAAGTTGCCGCTGATCTACCTGGTGGCCTTGCTGCCACTGCTGCTCAAAGGTGCCGGCCGCCTGAGCCTTGACCACTGGATCAAAGCACGCATCGCTGCACGCGCCTGATCATCTCGCACACGTGAACGGGCTCGATGCCAGTTGGCACAAGCCCGCCTTCAACTCACCGGGTACCAATGACAATGCCTTGCGCGCGCAGGCTCTCCAGCATCGCCAGGCCCTCGTCCCGGTCAGCCCCCAACCTCTCCAAGCGTTCACGACCATTACCACGCATCTCTGCCAGCAAGCGATAGGCCAAGGGGGCAAGGCGCGCAAAACGCACCTGCAATTCGGCATCGCGATACACCAGCAGCAACGTAGGCCGCTCAGGCGGCTGCTCGGGCTGGTAATCGGGGCCAATACACTCGACCGGCCAACGGTAAGCCAGCACTCTCGCGCTACACGACAACAGAGGCTCACCCTGCAACAGATCACCCTGGGGATCATGGGGCGGGTCTTGGGCATCGCTCAGATAGAGCTGCGCCTCGATCCACTCGTAGTGGGCAAGCTCCAACTGCCACGGTGCATCGGCTTCGATGTCGTGAAGATAATCGATGAATGCCTCGGCGATCTCGGTGAACAGCGGCGTCTGGCTACGGTAATTGGCATAGAAATCGCGGACCCGCGCCTGCCAGCGCCGCTCACCCAGCGTTTGGCACATCACAGGAAAGCTACTGGCCAGCAAGCCCTCGATGCCACTGTAGAACAGCTCGCGGTAGATTTTCAGGCGGCGTTCTTCTATGCCGGGCGGCGGGGCATGCCGGGCCGGATCTCGCACATACCGGGCCAGCCGGAACTGCTGTTCACGCAACGTCTGGCACATGCGATACCTCCTGCTGGACCGCACGAATGCGGGCGGTCTCATCAAGCAACTCGGCCAACGGTGGGTAGTTGAAATCCCGTTCGAGCACCGTCGGCTGCGCGCCGAAGCGTTCGCAGGCCAGGGCGAACAAAGCCCAGACATCCTCGTTCACCGAAGCACCGTGGGTATCGATCTTGAGATCAGGCGCTTCATCGTAGTGCCCGGCTACATGCATGCCGACCACCCGTGCGACCGGCAGCCCCTGGAGAAAGGCTTGCGCGTGGTAACCGTGATTGCAGGCATTGACGAATACATTGTTGACGTCCAGCAGCAGATCGCAGTCGGCCTCGTCGAGCACTGCGCGGATGAAATCCAGCTCACTCAGCGCCTGGTAGGGCGCGGCGTAGTAGCTGATGTTCTCCACCGCGATGCGACGCTGCAAATGATCCTGGGCCTGGCGGATCCTGCCAGCTACGTGATGCACGGCTTCGTCTGTGAAGGGGATTGGCATCAAGTCGTAGAGATGGCCGTCATCGCTGCAGTAGCTCAGGTGTTCGCTATACAGCGGTACCCGATGATGATCGAGAAACTGCCGGGTCTGGTCCAGAAAGGCCCGATCCAACGGCTCGCTGCCACCCAGCGACAAGGACAAGCCATGACAGGTCAGCGCAAAGCGCTCCGTCAACTGCGACAGGCCTTTGCCAAAGGCGCCACCGACGCCGATCCAGTTTTCCGGCGCACATTCGAGGAAGTCCACCCTGCCCTCTTCGAGGGTCAGCAGTTCGGACATCAGGCCGCGGCGCAGGCCGAGCCCTGCGAACATGTGGGGTGTGTTCATCGTTAGGTCTCCACAGCACGCAAAACGCCCCGCCTGACCAGCAGGAGGGGCGTTTCGCAACTTCAAAAGTCAAAGTCAAAGCTTGGCTCAGGCCTTGGGTTTCTCACCGCATTTGCCTTCACCGCACTTGCCTTCGGCTTTTTTGGCCTTGTCATCGCCGCCACATTTGCCTTCACCACACTTGCCTTCAGCTTTCTTGGCCTTGGCATCACCGCCGCACTTGCCTTCGCCACACTTGCCCTCGCCTTCCGCCTTGGCGGCGGCGAGGTGATAGCCCTGTGAAAGGGGCTCGACAGCAAAGGCGCTGGTGCTGAAAGCTACGCTACCGACAAGGGCGGCGCCGAGCAGGCTGAGTTTTTTACGTGCATGAGTCATGATGATGTAGCTCCACTGCGGTTGATAGTGGAGCCATTAGGCCTTGGGCAAGCAACTTGGAAACATCACCGCAGTCGGCACTCCTTGTAGGAGGCGACCCTTGAATGCGTTCAGAATTCTAACCCGCCCCTACAAGCAGAAGCGGGTCAGCACGGTCAGTCTTCCAGCGGCTTGGGGGGCGCCGCGGGCTTGGCCGGTTTGACGGGCTTGCTGTCCTTGGCCTTGGGTTCCGGTACTGCCGCAACGGGCTCTGGTGCAGCGACTGCCTTCTCGCTCGCCGGCAGTTCATCGACCGCCTTGAGGATGGCCTGCGGGTCGATCTTCTCGCCCGACTCGTCATCCTTGAGCATATGCCGCTCGCCATCCTTGCCCACCAGGATCACCTTGGTCCCCTTGCTTGCGCCAAGCTTGAGTTCACGGATCAGGGCCATGGTGGTCTGCTGCTCGAGGTTCTTGTCCTCGCGTTTGCCCATCATGTTGGCGACGCTGTACACCACCAGGCCGCGCTCTTTGAAGGCCGCCTGAGTGGCGGGGTCCTTCAGCGCCTCGTTCAAGCCGCGCAATGTCGGGTCGGCCGAACTCGGGGCGATGATCACCAAAGGTCGTGCCTTGCCCACTTCCTTTGCCAGCGGCGCGTCGCTGTCGGCGGCGAACGAAGGTGCAGTGAAGGCGAACAAGGTGGCGAGGGTCAGTGACCGGACGAGCATACGCATCTCCTTATATTCCGATAAACCAAAGACTACAGATCACGGAGAAAAATCCGACCCGGAGCCTAAACTACTTCGCGCATCAAAGGGCCAGGGAAAAGTAACTGGCAGTTTCCGGTGCTGCGTCAGCTTGGCATGACAACCTTGAAGCAAACGGCCGTCACCCTGACTGAGCATAGTCCAAAGCCATTGGCGGCAACGCCGGTATCAACGTACGTCGATAGACTGATCTGCAGGCCCGGTTTCCAGGGCTTCCAGGGTCAAGTCGAGCATCAGCCCACGCCGCGCTGCACGCTGCTCGCCGAGGATGGCATCCGAGTGCGCCGAGCGGACCTGGTCACTCAGTGACTGATCATCCAGCACTGCACTGAGCCTGCGCTGAAATGGCCCATCCACCTGCGAGAAGCGGCTGGGATGGGTGCGCTCAAGATAGGCCTGCCAAAACGACCGATCCACCAGCGAGCGGGCCACTGTTTCCTGGATTTCCGCCCTTCTGACAGCCGCTTCTGCGCGCTCCAGGCTCAGTTCATTGACCCCGGCGAGCGGACGAAAACTCATGCTGCCTACCGCGATGGGCAGGTCCAGACGCACACGTAACCCCAGCCGATAGGCCAGCCCTACCTCACTTTCGTCCGGATTGCCGCCGCGATCGAGGATATCCCGCAAGGCAATACGGTCGACTTCATCCAGGCGCCACAAGCGCCGCCCCAGCCTGAGCAGCGCCTGCTCAGAGTTGGCCTGGCCTTCGGCACGTGCCCGCCAGACCAGGACATTCACTTCAAGGTTGCTCAAACACCAGGTAGCGCCATCCTGGCATCCCCACTCATCATTGGCCACGCTCAGCAATTGCTCGCGCAAGGCTGGCTCTTCACCCATCGCTTGCAGCAAGGCCAGCACCCGAGAGGCCAGGGCTTCAGCGTTGATGCGAAAATCCGCCGACAACAGCAGTTGTCGCAAGACCCGGAAAAAACGATTGGACGACTCGCCTACATCCACCGTTTCCCACGTCGCAATCAGCAGGCCACGATTGCGCGGCCCCACTGCATCTCCCCAAACCTCCCGGACATGACCGAGCCGCTCCCTCATCAAGGCCTCATGCACCATCTCGGGAGGCCGCATCAAGGACGCGTGCAACCTCAGGCGCTCATCCCCCGGCAAAGGATTTCCGGCCAGCCGGACTCGCCGGCGGAAACCGACGGGCGCTTGATAGAACCACTGTGGAACCTGGTGGATCCGGTTCTCGCGCATATCCATGTAGAGCAACCCCAGGCGGTCGTTCAGGCCATGGGGAAAGTTGTCGATGCCTGTATTACGCAGGCTTAACCAGCGTAACGAAGTCAACCCGCTTAGCGTGAAGGTGCGCCCCAACGGGTTGTGGGACAGATCGATGTACTCAAGGGAAGCGGCACTTGCCAGCGTGGCGGCCTGGCTGGTAGTCAGCACGATTTCGTTGCTGGTCAAGGTGAGTTGACGTAGCTGGGGCATCTGCAGCAAGGGCTCAGGTAACCGGGTGAGCCTATTACCCCCCAGGTCCAGTACCCGCAAACGCGGGAAGGCAAGGAGAAAGCTTTGGGGAATGCTCGACAACCCCATACGCAAGAATGACAGGTCGGAGACATGGGTGAAGCTCACCTGCGCAGGCAGCTCAGGCAGCGTTTGCGGCCGAGTGTTGTAGATGACCAGGCGGTAGTTTTCTTCCGTACTGGCAAGCTGGTCCCCCGCACTGGTTACCCGCTGCCAACAGTCGAGCAATGTCCGGCGCACGCTGCTTCGGTCTTCCCGCAACTCGCCCCTGGCCTCGCCCACCCAGGCATTGAGCCGGGCACGCAATGCGGTGAGCTGTTCATTCAGCGCCGAGAGTACCGCGTCGACCCGCTGCCCCGAGCCCACGACGTTTTCCGTCCACGCAGCCAATTGCCCGTCGCTGAAAGACGGATAGAGGTCTCTCAGGGTGGCTGGCAGCGATTGAGTGGAGCGCCTGAATCCGCCTGTGTTCTGACCGCCCAGGGGATAGCCGAGCCTGCCATCGGGAAGGCGCTGCGGCGGGCGAAAAGCACCAGGCTGCCGCAGGCCGAGCAGTTGGTCGAGCTCGGAACGACGCTGCCGGGCTTCGCGTGCGAGCAGTACTCGGAGGTTGTGCGCGAAGGGATCGCCAACCGCCATGGCTTCACGCTGATCCGGTGCATAGACCGCAGCCATCGCTTCAAACAACTCCCCCGCTTCACCCTGCTGAGCACCCTGGGCATCGAGCACCTGGAAGCTGCCGTCCCTATGCACCAGATCGAAAACCTGCGCGCCCTCCTCCAGGGATACCAATAACGGCCCGTTGATATTCCCTTCAAACAGCCGCCAGCGCACGCCTTGGTCAGCACCCGGCAGATGCTTGAGCAAACCCAGTACGACACGCGCCAGGTCGGCATTTTGTGGCGTGTCCAAGTACATCGCCTCAAGCACCCGCGCCTTGCGAATAGCCATGCTACTGTGCCTGGCGGCTTCGGCCAGGCTCAACGGCACCCGCCCGTGTTGCAGCAGGCGCAGTCGGTCGTCAGCACTGGCTGCCTCCAGCAAGGCGCGTGCGGCACGCTGGTGCAAGCCAGGGAACACCCTCCTCAGCATGCGGCTTCCAGGACTGTCGCTTGGCTGCAACGCGTCATACAGCTGCCCAAGCAACACTCGCCGCTGCGTCCATGCCAGTTCGGCCAGTGCTGGGTCTGACAAACCGACTGCACCGGGTAGCCGCTGGGCACACTCAAGCGCAGCAAGGTCCTCGACCGGTTCACCACTGCGCAAGCGGCTGATCATCTGGCGAATACGTCGATCCAGCCTGGAGCGTTCGGCGCTGTCGAGCATCCCGGGCTCCGGCGCGCGGGCATAGACATGCAACGCACGCAGGTGGTCTGCGTCGAGGCCGTGGAAACCCAATACGTCATCGATCTGCTCGTCGCTCATGCCCTGCAAAGGTTCCCCGAGACGGCGGAACATGCGCTGGGTGTCGTCCCAGTCTGCGGGTTGCTCGCTCCACAGGCGCCATGCGCCGGCCCCGTTGTTACGCAGCGCAGGGCCATGCCCGTCACGTGGACGGAGCTGCCACTGGCCGACGCCGGCCGGCTCGACCACCGCATAGTGGTGGCCGTCCATTTCGACCCAAGCGTCTTCATTCAGGCGCCGGACCCCTGATGCATCCGGCGGTGCCGCTGCGTCGGGGACCCGGCTGCGATAGAGTGCAAGGTCTTGCTGCCAGAGTTTGTTGCTGCCGTCCTCCAGCCGCGCCGGCAGCATGTCATCGACCACAGCGGAGCGCGTCCAGAAACGCCGTGCCACCGTGGCGCCCGCCGCCGTGGCTGCGAGCACGGCAAGGTCGGTGGCGACATGGGTCAAGTGATCGAGCGCCTCCTGATGATCGCCGTCCCGCCAAGCCTCTATGCCGTGGTAGACCTCGTCCAGCAACTCCCACGCGGCCACCGCCAGCAGCGCCAGCCCAATGCCCGGTACAAACAGGCCGGCAAGATTGAGCAGCGTCCAGCCCTCGGCGGCAAGCCGCTGGTCATGGGCGCGCTGCAGGTCACGGTCGAGCCGCGCCACCGGCATCACGACCATCACCGCGTCCTCCTTGATCTGGCGGATGCGCGCCTGTGCAAGGCTGTCGAACAGCGGCTCGGGATAGCGTTTCAAGTGCGGCTTGAGTTCGTAGAACGCCCACTTCGGAAGGTCGTCGAATACCGGTACCACCGTGGAAAAGAATGCCTGGCTGTCTTTGCGCAGCACGAACCGGCTGAAGAAGCGTTGGTAGGTCTTGATGCGCAGGCGATGACCCAGCGCACGGTCGAGGTCGCTTAGGCTCTGGAACGCACTCCAGGGCTCCACCGGGTCACCGGGCACGTACAGCAACAGGCGCCGCGTGTTATCGAACAAGGTGCCCTGCTCGATCACCTCGAATACCACCACCTGCTCAATCGTGTACCCCAGCAGGGTCATGCCCTTGGCCACCACTCGATCACCCGCCAGCGGCAGTAGTTGACCTTCCACGCACAGGGCTCTGATAAATGCCAGCTCGCTGGCGTCCAGCTTGTTGCTCACGCTGGCCTTGTAGGCATCCACGAGCATGGCGTAGCGGTAGCCGTCAGCCAGCAGAGCGGCCACGCGCGACGCATCGTGTGCAGGGAGCAGAATCGCATCGAGATGGCGCTGGTAGCCCTCCCCAAGGTCCAGCGTTCGGCACAACTGGGCAAATTCGATGGCGGTCGGCGGCTTGACCGACCCCTGCCGTGGCAGCAGCAGGCGATTGCCTGCCGGCTGCCCACCTGGCCTGGCTTCATCGGCGGTAAAGTTGCGCAGCACCACATCGAGCAGCGGCTTTTCGGTGTACACCACTTCCGTGAGGTGAGCTCCCACGGGTTGGCCGTTGATGACCGGCTCGCGGTGGCCATCGAGAAACTTCACTCGCCGCACGTTACCGCTGAGGCCGTAACGCTGTGCCAGTGCATCCTCCAGTGCCCGCGTCACGAAGTCTTCGATACCTTCGATGCGCGCCAACAACGCGGCCAGGTGCAGGCGAAACTCAAGGTTCTTGGCCAGTGCATGACTCAGCGCAGGCATCTGCGCGACGGGGACCTTGCGCAGCCATTGCGGCAAGCGCTCGGCAATGATGCCATCCTGAAATGCCTCGCTGGCCAGCCGCAATTTCTGGTGGCGGTGTTGCGCCGACGATAGTTCATTACCCATGCTCGATGCCTCTTGAAATCAAAGAGGCCAGCGTAGGCAGGGCACGGTTGTTAAGGCGCTAGATAGCTAACGCCCGCGCTCAGAACAAGAGCAGTTGGCGGTCGGTCAACGCCGCGAAGTCATCACCGACGAAGGGCAGAATGGCATCGGCCACCGGCTGCAGCTGGCGGCTGAGGTAATGTTCGTAGTCGATGGGCGACTGCAGGTTTTCCAGCGGTTCCGGGCCGGCCGTGGTGATGACGTAGCTGATCCAACCGCCATTCTGGTACTGCCGCGCGCGCCCCAGGCGGGTGTTGAATTCATCGGCCAGGCGTGCAGCGCGTACATGGGGCGGAACGTTGCGTTGGTATTCGGCCAACGGACGGCGCAGGCGCTTGCGGTAAACAAGCAGTTCGTCCAGCTCACCGGCCAGCGTCTGCTGCACGAAACCGCGCACATAGTCACGGTACGGCTGGCCGCGAAAAACGCGACCGTACAACGCCTGTTGGAACTGCCGGGCTAACGGCGACCAGTCCGTTCGCACCGATTCCAGGCCCTTGTAGACCATGTCCTCGCTGCCATCGGCGCGCTGCACCAGGCCGGCATAGCGCTTCTTGCTGCCTTCGTCGGCTCCCCGAATGGTCGGCATCAGGAAGCGTCGGTAATGGGTTTCGAATTGCAGCTCCAGGGCGCTTTCCAGGCCCACGGTTTCGCGCAGATGCTCACGCCACCACTGGTTGACCTCAAGCACCAGCTCGCGGCCGATGCGCGCAGCAGCCTCTTCGCCATGTGCGCCCTTGAGCCAGACAAAGGTGGAGTCGGTGTCACCGTAGATCACGTCGTAACCCCGCGCCTCGATCAGCGCGCGGGTCTGGCGCATGATCTGATGACCGCGCATGGTGATCGAGGATGCCAGACGCGGGTCGAAGAAGCGGCAACCGCTGGAACCGAGCACGCCGTAGAAGGCATTCATGATGATCTTCAGCGCTTGCGACAACGGCGCATTGCCCTCACGTTTGGCGGCTTCCCGGCCCTGCCACACGCGCTCGACGATGGCCGGCAGGCAATGCACGCGGCGCGAGAAGCGGCCACCACGAAAGCCCTCGACCGAGTGCGCGTCTTCCGGCTGGCGCAAACCTTCGACCAGGCCCACAGGGTCAATGAGAAAGGTGCGAATGATCGAGGGGTACAGGCTTTTGTAGTCAAGCACCAGCACCGAGTCATACAGGCCCGGGCGCGAGTCCATGACAAAACCTCCGGGGCTGGCCTCATCCGGGCGGCTGCCCAGATTAGGGGCGACGAAGCCCAGCCGATGCATCTGCGGCATGTACAGGTGACAGAACGCGGCCACCGAACCGCCGCTGCGATCCACCGCCAACCCGGTAACGGATGAACGTTCGAGCAGAAACTCCAGCAGCCGGGTATGGGCGAAGATCCGCGTCACCAGCTCGCAGTCTTTGAGGTTATAACGGGCCAGCGCGGGCTTGTCCTCGGCGAACATGCGGTTGATCTCGTCCATGCGCTGGTACGGCGTGTCGATCGCCTTGCCCTCCCCCAGCAGCGTCTGGGCAACGTTCTCCAGGCTGAACGAGGAGAAACTCCAGGTCGCCGAACGCAACGCCTCGATGCCGTCGATCAGCAGCCGGCCGGGCGCATCGGCGAACACATGCCCACGGCTGGCCTGGGCACGCAGGGTCATGGCGGCGCCGTTACGCCCCAAGGCTAACGGAACCTGCAATTGCTTGGCGTGTTCATGCAGCAGGCGCAGGTCGAACTGCACCAGGTTCCAGCCGATGATCGCATCGGGGTCGTGTTCGGCCATCCACTGGTTGAGGCAGTGCAACAACTCCGCGCGATCGTTGCAGTACTGCAGGTCGAAATCCACGTCGGCGGCCTGGCCATCGGCAGCGCCGAGCATGAACACCTGGCGCTGGCCACAGCCCTCAAGGGCAATGCTGTAGAGTTCACCCCGCTCGCTGGTCTCGATATCCAGTGACACCAGGCGCAGCGGTGGACGGTAGTGCGGCGAAGGTTTGAGCTGGGCAGCGCAGATCACCCCTTGAGCATCCGGCTGGCCGACGAACTGCACCCCTGCGGTGATGAACCGCTCCATCAGGTAGCGTTCCGGCGGGCGGACATCGGCTTCGAACACTTCGACGCCGGCACTGCGCAGACGCTGCTCCAGTTGCATCAGTTGGCGGTGCTGACGGCAATAGACGCCCAGCACCGGTCGATGCTCGAAATCGCGCAGGCGCAGGGGCTTGAGTTCGACGCCGGCTTCCCCAGCCAGTAAAAGCCGCGCGTGTTCCGCCTGCGCCTGCAGGATGAACATCACCGAGTCTTGCGCGGCCAGGCGTACCAGACGCGGCCCGTGATCGGTGGCCAGCCAGAACTCCACGCAGGTGCCTTCGGGCGTGTCATGCCAATGTCGGGTCAGGACAAAGCCCTGCTGCAACTCCACTGCGTTGTCCTCGGTATGGCCGATGGTTCGGATGGGCCAATTCTACCGCTGTGCGGGCCATCAACCGTACAGGTAGTTGATGTCCTTGTAAGCCAGGGGCGGCACCTGGCCGACCAGGAAGTCACGCAGCTTCTGCATCTGCCGTGCCTTGGGGCTGGACTTGAGCCAGGTCATGTAATACCCGTCGCCGGTCGCCACCGCATGTTTGAACGGCGTCACCAGGCGCCCTGCGCCCAGGTCGGCGCTGGCCAGCACCAGATCCACCACCGAGATGCCCAGGCCTTGCTGGGCCGCAGAAATCCCCTGATCAAGGGTATCGAACACCTGGCCCTGGTCGATGCTGATGTCCTGTGCGTCCATGCGCGCCAACCAACGCCGCCAGTCGCGCCGGTCCGCCGAAGGGTGCAGCAGTTCACACTGGCGCAAATCGCCCAGCGCTGGCTGCTCATGCTTCATGTAGTCGGGATGGCACACCGGTATCAGCCACTCATCGAACAGCTTGAAGCTCTCGACATCGGTGGCAAAGCGGCCATTGGACAGAAGAAAGGCGCAATCGTAGGGCTCGGAGTAAAAATCCACCGAATCAATGTCCATCCACACGCTCGACAGCTGAACGCTGCAGCTGTCGTCGATCTTCTTGAACGCATCCAGTGCCCGCAGCAGCCAACGCACGGTGAGCGTCGAGGGCGCCTTGAGGCGTAGCCCGTAACGGTCCTGACGCAGGAGCGCGCAGGCGTTTTCGATAATTTTGAAACCGACCTTGAGCTCCTGGGACAGCAGCCGACCGTGCTCGGTGAGGCTCAGCTTGGGGCCGCGGCGTTCGAACAGGTCGCAGCCGAACAGGCCTTCCAGGGTCTTGATGTGGTGGCTGACTGCGCCTTGTGTCAGCGCCAGCTCTTCGGCCGCACGGGTGAACGACCCGTAACGCGAGGCGACTTCGAAGGCACGTAGCGCGTGCAAGGCCTGAATCCGTTCTGACATGAAGCCCCCGAAGCATGAGTGAGGCTAATAGTAGGTCATAGTTCCACGCGTTTTACAACGTTAACTGCGTCTCAGAAAATGCAGGTAAATAACAACGATATGTCAAAAACCTGCCTGCATGTGCCTGCATCTTTCTGCTGAATAAACGCCTGGGGAAATACATGTTTACGGGTTATGGAAACTGCTATCGCCTGGATGCGCTAGAGCTGGCCGCTGGACATGAGCGAAATACGCAACATTGGACGCACACCACCCTACAACATTTTCGCAACATCCTCGCCAATCCCGACTTTCCGTGCCTGTTCGGGCGCAAGGCGGTGGCCGGCGAATCCTGCCATATCCTCTTCGCCCGTGCCGAGCAGTTGGCCGATGACATCGCCCAAGGGCTGGCCGACTACATCCGCACCATCACACCCATTCCGATCAAGCAACGCATCGGCAGCCCGCTGGTCGTGTTTCTCGAAACCATTGCCGGTAGCACCCTCGCCGAACAGCAGGCACTGGCCTGGAAAGTATTGCGCGGCGTACATGCCCGCGACCCGCATCCGTGGCCCCAGGCGATCCCGAGTGACCCTCAGGACAGCGGTTGGTCGTTCTGCTATGCCGGCATGCCGCTGTTCATCAACATGAACTTCCCCGGCCACCAGCAGATGAAAAGCCGCAACCTGGGCAACCACATCACCTTCGTCATCAACCCACGGGAAAACTTCGACGAAGTGGCCAACGCTGCCACCGAAAGCGGCCAACGTATCCGCGCGCGCATCCGCGAACGGGTGCGCCACTACAACGACGGCGTGATGCCCGACACCCTGGGCTTCTTCGGCCAGGACGACAACTTCGAATGGAAGCAATACCAACTGCAGGAAGCAGGCTCGCTGCAACCGTCGCGCTGCCCCTTTCATGCCAACGTCCACGCCACACCCGACACACTGATCGAGAACTGACCGTGAATACCGCACTGACTGCTACCTATGCACTGACCGTCCTGCTGTTGATAGCCACGCCCGGGCCCGTGGTGGCATTGATCGTCAACACCGCCGCCGCGTCTGGCTCACGCAAGGCCATGTTCACCGCCGTCGGCACCAACTGGGCATCGCTGGTGCTGATCGGCGCCGCTGCCTGGGTCATCCTCACCAGCGCGGCCATCGACAAGGCCTGGCTCAGTGGCATGAGCCTGCTTGGTTGCCTGTTCATCGGCTATATCGCCGTTGGCACCCTGCGCGAGAGCCTGCAGGCGCCTGCCGCTCACGCCGAGGTACAACCACCGAAAGCCGGGCGCGGTGGCTTGTGGCAAGGCTTCATGGTGGGTATTTCCAACCCCAAGGACATCATTTTCTTCATCGCCTTCTTCCCACAGTTCATCCAGATCACCGAGTCGTTCGGCAAAAGCATGGTAGTGCTGTCGCTGCTGTGGGTGGTCATCGATTTCGCCGTGCTCAGCCTGTACATCTTCGCCATCGGCAAGATCGCCTCGCAACGCAGCAATCGCATGATTTCCTTGGCCTCGGGAGCCGCCCTATTGCTGATCGCGGTTGGCGGGCTGGCTTACAACTTCAAGGAGCTGGCGGGCTGACGCCGGCTTCTGCTACGACTCGCCAGGCCAGACGACAAGGAGCACCATGACGCCGTCCACCACCGCAACGCTAGGCCAGGGCTTGCCATCGCCACTGCCACAGGACTACCAGCACTTTCTGCAACTGGGCAGCCGCCGTGCCCCCCATACGCTGCATGTCCACGAGCGTGGCTACCGCTCCGGCACCATCAACACCGATGCACTCGGCCTGCGATACAGTCATAGCGCTGGCAAGCGCTTCTCGGCCGGCGAACGGGGCAGTGGGCAGCGGGTCAACCTGCTGGTCGGCGGCTCGACCGCGTTGGGTATCGGTGCCAGTTGCGATGAGCATACCGTGGCCTCGCACCTGTCGACGCTGACCGGGGAGGTGTGGTTGAACCTCGCGGGGTGCGGACTCAATGCAAGCCAGGAGTTATTGTTGTTCCTCACCCACCAGCATCGCCTCGGCGAGATCGGCCATGTGGTGGTTCTCAGCGGCATCAACACCGTGGCCCACCAGGCCCTCGGCGATGTACTGGCCGGCGCGCAGGGCCAGGAGCAGTTTCAGGTACAGCAAGATTTTCTCAACAGCTTCAACGAGGGTATGCCACCCACCCGCCCAGTGCGCCGAAAATCTTTGTGGCAACGGCTAAGCCAGGCGTTGGCCCCACGTCGCCAGGCACCCGCACCCGCCTGGCCGCTGCCCCCGGCCGAGAAGCGCCTGGCCGGGGCTGCCGATAACATCGGCCGAACCTTGCTGCAGTGGGAGCGCATGCTGGCTGACAGCCATGCCACCCTCACCTTCATCCTGCAACCGCTGTTGCCTTGGTGCCGCGAGTCCCTGCCTGCTGGCGAACAGGCCATGTTGGCGGCACTGGAGCGACAACCGGCAAACTTCGACCGCCTGCTCGATGGTGTATTCGACAGCCAGCTGCACACAGCGTTTTTCAGGCGCATCAAGAACCAGGCAGACCCTGTGCCTTGCTACGACATGAACAGCATGCTCAGCAGCTCTCCGGTGTTCGGCGCCGACCTGTTCATCGACCGCCTGCACCTTAACGACCTGGGCAACAATGCACTGGCCAAGGTGATCACCGCCAAACTTGGCTTGGCACAGGAAAAACACGCCCAGCGCAAGGTCACGCCGATCAAGCTCGTCTGAAGGTTGGGCGCCGCCCTTTCGGTAGCCCCCCACGCTTGGCTAGAATAGGGCGTCGTTCCGATTCGCCTGAGGCGCACGCGTACCTGTGATGAACATTCCTGCCGTCCTCCCGTACTTGGCTGCCAGCCCTGCACGCGTCGCTTGCGAGGCGCGCCCATGAGTCGCGCTGCCCTTGTGCCTGTGCTGCTCGCCACGCTGGCTCCATTTGCCGCGCAAGCACTCGAGGTGCGCATCGACCCACACGCCGACCTGCTCTACCGCCAAGCCCTGCCGCTGCTGGAGCAGGCCGATAATCAGGACGATAGCGGCAGCACGCTGCGTACGGCCATTGGTGACGATCCAGAGCTCAACCGCCAGGGGCAAGCCATGGCCCGCACTCTGCCAACAGCGGTGGCCTTGCTGAAAAAATCGGTGGAGCTCGGCCACCCCGTCGCCCAATATCGCCTGGCGCTGTACTACACGACCTACCTGCCCGCAGCGCAAATTCCCGCCGCTGCTTGCCCATTGCTGGAGGCAAGCCTGCAACAAGGCTTCGCCCCGCCTGCTACGGCGATTGCCACCTGGTGCTCGCCTTACAATGCCAGCCGTCGTTATCGCGAAGCGCTCGAAGCGATTCCCGGCATGGCGACGCTGTACGCGCCCTACTACCCGCAGCCCGCCGCACGCCTGGCCTGCGCCCGCAGTCAGCCACAAGGGTTGCAGATGCAGTGGGGGCGTCAACGCGACTATCAGGCTGAGGTGTACCGGTTGCTGGGCGACCTAGACCCGCAACGCCGCCAGGACCTGCTGCACAAAGCCGTGGAAATCAATGGTTGCGTCGCCGCGCAACAAAGGCTGACCAGCCAGCGCTGACAGTGATAGCGCCTGCGGCAAACCAGCAAGATCGTTCAAGCCAGCCGCCTGCGCCGTCTGGCATGCTGCTCTACCAAACAACAGTGTCGCAGCCATCATGTCCACCAGCCCTGCCATTGCCCGCCAAGCGTTTCTGCACGGCGCCGTCGCCATCGTTCCGTTGTCCCTGGCCGTAGCGCCCTGGGGCCTGCTCGCAGGCTCAATGGCCATCGAGGCCAATCTCAGCCCCTGGGAGGGCCAGGGCTTGTCGGCGATCGTCTTTGCTGGCGCAGCGCAACTGGTGGCCATCGGCATGCTCAAGGGTGGTGCCAACCTGATGTCGATCCTGCTGACCACCCTGCTGCTGACGTCACAGCACTTGCTCTACGGGCTGTCCATGCGCCCCGTGCTGTCGAATCAGCCGCTGCGCTGGCGGCTTGGCCTGGGCTTCCTGTTGACCGATGAGTTCTTCGCCCTGACCAGCCATTACGACCAACAGCAGTTCAACCGCTGGTACGCACTGGGGGTCGGCCTGACGTTCTACGTCGCCTGGAACCTGTTCACCTTGGCCGGCATCGTGCTGGGTCAGAACATCCCGCACCTGGACCAACTGGGTCTGGACTTTTCCATCGTCGCCACCTTTGTCGCGCTGATCGCGCCGCTGGTACGCAACCTCCCTACCGTGGTGTGCGTGGCGGTCTCGCTGTTCTGCTCCGTGCTGTTCAGCTACTGGCACTGGGAAACCGCGCTGGTGGCTGCCGGCCTGCTGGGCATGGCTGCCGGCTTCATCTGCCAGAAATTTTCCGGAGCACGCACATGACCTGGTTGCTGATCTTCGCCATGGGCGCTGTGGTGTTCCTCAACCGCTACGCCTTCCTGGAACCGCGCCTGCCTCTGCGCCTGAGCTCCAATGCTCGGCAGTTCCTCGGCTTCGCCGTGCCGGGCATGCTGACCGCGATCTGCGGGCCGATCATCTTCCTGCCTGGCCACCAGCTCGACCTCAGCCCGCTAAACCCCTACCTGCTTGGCGCCGTGGTGGCCATCGCCCTGGTGCTGTTGACCCGCAGCGTATTGCTGAGCATGCTGGTGAGCATGTTGATCTTCTTCCTGCTGCGCAGCTGGCTGGCATGAGCACGCCCCTGCGCGAACAGACCCACCTTTGGCAGGCGCCCGCCCTCGGCGACGTCGAGATGCTGCATGCACGTTATTTCCAGCAACGCTTTGCCCCGCACGTGCATGAGGGCTATGTGTTCACCGTGATCGAGTCCGGCGCCCAGCGCTTCTGGCACCGTGGTAGCGAGCACCTGGCGCCGGTCGGCAGCATGGTGCTGATCAACCCGGATGAACTGCATACGGGGGCTACTGCGCATGAGGCAGGCTGGCGCTACCGCGGTTTCTACCCAGAGCATGAGCGGGTGACCGGGGTGCTGGATGAATTGGAGCTGGGGCATCACGGCATGCCGCTGTTCAAGGACAGTGTCATCAACGACCCCGCCCTGGCGCAGGCCTTCAGCCAGTTGCACCAGCTATCGGAGGCCGGCGCCAGCGCCCTGGAGCAACAGACCGCCTGGCGCCAGGCTGTGCTGGCGTTGGTCCAACGCCACGGCCACTGCCGCGCACCCAGCGCCCCCGGCAACGAGCCACTGGCCGTGGCTCGCGCCCGAGAGTTGCTTGAAAGCACGTTGACGGATCCACCCTCGCTGGAAGCGCTGGCGTCGGCGGTCAACCTCTCGCCGTTCCACTTCGCTCGCGTGTTCCGCCAGGCCACTGGCCTGCCGCCCCACGCCTGGCTCAAGCAGCGCCGCCTGGTCCGCGCCCGGGAGCTGCTGAAGAGCGGCCAGGCGGCAACCGACGTCGCGTTCAACCTGGGGTTCGCAGACCAGAGCCACCTCAGCCGGCAGTTCAAGCAAGCCTATGGCGTTACGCCAGGCGCTTACCGCACCGCCTGCCTGCACGGCTAGCCTCAGGCAATTACGCCGGCCACTGCTACACTGAGGGGGCTAAACGGAGGATCCTGCCATGTCTGAAAGAGAGCTCACCACCCTCATATCGCTGATGAACCAGCGTCAGGCCTGCCTGAGCAGCGCCTGCAAGGAGATTGCCGACTGGATCGACCGGCAGGGCGATGTGCCCGCCGCCGGCAAGATCCGCGCAAGCCTCAAGGCCCTGGAGGCCGACGAAGCCCAGGTACGCAAGACCTTGACCTCGCTGACCCTCGAAAGGCCGCTGCCCCGCTTCCGTAGCTGAAGCATCGCAGCATGAAAAAGGGCCGCTGATGCGGCCCTTTCGTCGGTCAGTGGTTCATGTGCATGTGGTCATGCCCGCCGCCAGCCTCGGCGTTGAGCGCTCGGACCTCTGCCTGCACTTGCAGGGTTTCCTTTGCGCCCTTGGCATCTTCAACGGTAAGGGTCAGTGGCACTTTCTCGCCTTCCTTCACCTGCTGAGTAAGCCCCATCAGCATCACGTGATAGCCGTTCGGGTCCAGGCTCACCGGCTTGCCGGCAGGCAGCGCGACGGCCTCGACTTGCTTCATGCCCATCACATCACCGTTCATGGTCATCTCGTGCACTTGCACACTCTTGGCCACGGGCGTTGCCACGCCTACCAGCTTGCTGTCGCTGCTGGCGGTCAGGGTCATGAACGCGCCGGTCGACTGCTGGTGCGGGACGCTGGCACGCACCCAGGCATCGCTCACGGTGGTCTGTGCCAGGGCTGGCAAGGCCAGGCCCAACAGGGCGACGGCGGCCAGGCCACGCTTGATCGGTTGCAGTGATACAGCCATTAGCAGATCTCCATCAGTGTAAGCAGGTCTTCCGCGCATTCCTTGGCATTCAGCGAATGGCCCAGGCTCAGGCGCAGGGTGCCACGTGTATCGTAGACGTAGCTGGTGGACGAGTGAGAGATGGTGTAGGTGTCACCGGCCGAGACTTTCTCGTAGAACACCTTGAATTCCCGGGCCACCTCGGCAATTTCTTCCGGTGTACCGGTCAGCGCCTCGAACGTCGGGTCGAAAGCCTTGACGTAGGCGTCGAGCACTTCGGGGGTGTCGCGTTCCGGGTCGAGGGTGATAAACACCACGCGGAACAACTCGCGGTCACGGCCTTTGAGCAATTTCCTGATTTGCGCCGCCCGCGCCAGCGTGGTCGGGCAGACCGCCGGGCACTGGGTGAAGCCGAAGAAGATCATCGGCATGCTGCCGTAGAAGCTCGACAGGGTGACGTCGTTGCCCTGGGTATCCTTGAGGCGGAACTTGCGCCCGAGGATTTCGTTGCTCATGTTCTTGCCGTACTTGAACTCAAGCCCCCGGGCCGGGTTGCAGCCTGCCAGCAGGCCAAGCCCGAGAACGCCCATCCCGGCGACAACTGCGCGCCGGGTCAACAGATCATTCATGGAACCATCCTTTACAGGGAAGGTGCCGGCCCTCGGGACGGGCCGGCCGAAAAACCGGGGCATTCTGGCATGACACCCCCGGTGCTTCTACCCAACGAAGGCGATGATGGCCTGCAGCCCTTTAAACACGGGCTGCGGCCTGTTGTCGCAGGGGTTGAATCCGTAACAGTTTGTTGCTAGGAGCGCGAACTGCAACCGATCAGTAGTAGGCGTTTTCTTTCTGAGTGTGGTCGGTCACGTCACGCACACCCTTGAGTTCCGGAATGCGCTCGAGCAGGGTGCGCTCGATACCTTCCTTCAAGGTGACGTCGGCCTGGCCACAGCCCTGGCAACCGCCACCGAACTGCAGCACGGCAATGCCGTCGTCGACCACGTCGACCAGGCTCACCTGGCCGCCGTGGCTGGCCAGGCCCGGGTTGATCTCGGTCTGCAGGTAATAGTTGATGCGCTCGTTGATCGGGCTGTCTTCGTTGACCATCGGCACTTTGGCGTTAGGTGCCTTGATGGTCAGCTGGCCGCCCATGCGGTCGGTGGCGTAGTCGACCAGCGCGTCTTCCAGGAAGGGTACACTGACCGCATCCAGGTAGGCGGTGAAGCTTTTCAGGCCGACCGGTTCGTCGTCGGGCTTCTCTTCACCCGGTTTGCAGTAGGCGATGCACGTCTCGGCGTACTGGGTGCCCGGCTGGGTGATGAAAACGCGGATGCCAATGCCAGGCGTGTTCTGCTTGGAGAGCAGATCGGCCAGGTAATCATGGGCGGCGTCAGTAATGGTTATAGCGCTCATGGAAGTTCCTCACAGACTTGCGGCCAAGTGTACGCCAACCTGGCCTTTGAACAAAGTCCTAGCATTTGACTCGGGAAAGCGCAAATGCCGGTGTTTGCTCCCGCGATGCCGCCACCCAGGCCTGCATGCGCCGGTACAGGCCGCGCTCCAGCCACTGGTAGCTGAACCACGACATTAGTCCAATGGACGGCACGCACAGGGCGAAGACCAGGTACGGATTCAGGTGCAGGCGCTGGCTGGCGAACCAGCCGGCATACAGCACCAGCACGTGGATCAGGTAGACCGAATACGAACAATCGCCCAGCGCCTTGAGGATCCGGTTGCCCTGGAAGTACGGCTCCAGGGAAACGAACGCGAGCACTACCAGGGCACTCGGCACGCCCCAGTGCAGCAGCCGGTTGGACGCGTCCAGGTGATAGATCGCATAGCCCGCCAAGCCCAGCACCACCAACGGCAACCACAGGCCCTCACGCACCAGACCACGGCGGTACAGCACGCCGATACCGATACCCAGCAGAAACTCGTAGATGATGTCGTTGTTGTAGAAGCGGCTGAGCACACCCAAACGGCCCAGCACTTCGCTGACCAGCAACAACGCCGCCGTCACCAGCAGCAGGTGATGGCGCTGGCGAACTAGGAATGCCAGGCCGAAAAGCAGGTAGAAGAACATCTCGAAGTTCAACGTCCAGCCCACGTTCAACGTTGGGTACAGGCCATAGCCGCCGGGGTTCTCGGCCGGGATGAACAGCAGTGACAGGAGCAAATGACGCCAGTCGAATTCCTGGTGCGGCATCCATTGGCTGAACGCAAGCAACAGCGCCGCCATGAGCGCGGTATAGAACCAATAGGCAGGGACGATACGCAGCGCGCGATTAAGCAGAAATTGCCGTGGTTCGATGGCTTTGTCACGGGTCGACAGGTAGATCACCAACCCGCTGATGACGAAGAAGATGTCGACACCCACGGCGCCGCGATCGGTAAGAAATTGGCCAATGGGCCCGGTGGCATGGAAGTCGAAGAAGATCTGCATGAAGTGGTGACAAACCACCACCCAGGCGGCGAACGCCCGCAGTGCCTGAAGCGAATACAGCATGAAATACCCTGCGCTTGCCGGTGCATTGAGGCCCTTGCCAGCGCAGTTGCTGGCAAGGGCCACCCACCGATTCCGACCGCAGGTGTGCCGGAAAGGTCAGCTCAACCGATCAGAGGTTCTCGTAGCGGTTCATGTCCAGCACCCCCGCCTCCACCGGATCAGTTTCCTGGATGAAGGTGGTCAGGTCATGGAAGTAGCGCCAGAACTCCGGGTGGCTGCGGCGCACGCCCCAGCGCATGACAATGCGTTCGAACTTGGCCGCATCGTCACGTGCGTACTCCATGTCCTCGACAAACTCCGGCACATCCGCCGCTGGAATGTTGAAGATGAAGTTGGGATAGCTGCTGAGCACCCCTGGGTACAAGGTCAGGGTATCCAGCCCCGGCTGGTAGCGTGATGCCTCGCCCAGCAGGAACGCGACGTTGCTGTGCGCACGGTTGCGCAGCAGGCTGTAGACCTGGCGCTGGCCGCCCTGCCCTTCGATGCGCAGCATGGTCGCCTCGGGCAGTTGATTGATCACTTTCAGACCCGCGGCCGGGCGAGAGACCAGGCGGCTCAGCGACTGCTCGACGTTGCGGAATTCCTCGTTCATCTGCGGCCGTGAGCAGTAGGCGCCCTGGCAGCGGTTGATCGGGTCGGGCGCGGCATTCAGGCTACCGGTGCGCTGCAGCAGTTTGAGGCCGAAGTCGCGTTTGGCATCGCGTGGGTCGAGCTTGATGCCGCTGGGCGTGTCGGTGTCGATGTCTTCGTAATCGAGCCACATCTTCACCTTGCCGCCGCTCTGGTACCAGTCGCTGAGGATTGCGCCGCGCTGGTCGGCCGGCATCAGGCGCAGGAAATTGACCTCGGCGCCATTGCGGATCAGGTCGAAGTACAGGCGCGTCTGCAACTGGTGCGAGACATTGCCGAACACGTCGAAGTTGACTGCCAGCTGGTAATAGGTGCGCTCGAAGAGTGGGTAGTCGAACAGCCACATGGTCAGCGGCACGTCGCCGACCAGGCCCTTGGTCACCGCCGCACTGTCGAAGTGGCGGAAGATGCTCAGCAGCGCGTTGTCGTTGCCGGCCCACAGGGTCGCCCAGCCCGGTGCCGGCATGTCGGCGTAGGCTTCGCGACGCAGTTTTTCATATTCGTTGCGCTTGTCGCGGTAGGCGTGCCACAACGACAACACACTGCCGACGTCGTCGATCTGCCCCGGCATTGCCAGCAGCGGCGTGGCTTCACCCCGGTATTTGGCATCGGTGATGTAGCGGTCGTGGGCCGGCTCCTGGAACAACGCCCAGAAGTTGTCGCGGATCACGTCGGTGGCGATCTGCCCCCGGCACACCGGGCCACGGATGAAGGTGCGCACGAAGTATTCGGCGTTATCCAGCATGAACTGGTAGCGCGCCACGGCCGGGATCGCCTCGAAGGTCTCGAACGGGTTGGCCCGGTGCCGTGGGCCATAGCCCGGCAGCGCGGCGGCATGCCAGTCGCCGGCGTAGAACAGCTGCTTCACCCGCTTGAGCTTCTGCGGCCCCATCGGGTAAGTGATGTGGGTCTTGTGCACGATCACGCCCTGCACCGGGATCAGCCGGTAATAAAAGTCGGTACCAGGCGGGTCGTTGGGGCGGCGCGTGGCGATGATGTCGGCCGGCTGCCCACTGGGCGTGCGCGAGCGTACCCATTGGAAGAAGTGACCTTGCTCGCCGCCAACGAAATAGATGTGCGCCAGGAACAGGTGCTCGTACAGCCAACGGCCGACCAGTGCCTCGGTGGAACCCGGGCGGTTGAGCAGCTCTTCCCAATCGGCGATCTGCCTGGCTTCGGCCGCACTTGGCTGAACCGGCTGGTACTCGACCGGCGCGCCGGCTGCCAGCCAACGCTGCATCGTGGCGTATTCCTTGTCGGTCAACCCGGTGACCGCCAGCGGCATGCCCTCCTTGGGGTGAGCACCGGCGTAGGCGTCGAACTCATGGGGCAGCGGGCACATGTTGTTGCGGTTCAGCCCCAGGACGATCTCTTCGGGCAACTTGGCATTAGGGGTGAGCGGCGTCTTGTGCCCCAGTTCGAGCATGCGCGCCATCAGCGCGGCCTGGCTGCCCTGGTTGTCGAGAACCGAATAGAAGCCCTTCCTGCGCCACGCCTCTTCGCTGTGGGCGTCGTAGAACAGCCGCGTGGTGGGCACCGCCTTGCTCCGCTCGCCCTGGTACACCGGCACCTTGGTGGCGCCGCGTACCGCGCCTTCCGGGCTTTCCAGCTTGAGCTGGCAGGCAGCGTCGTTGCAGGCGTGGCAGGCCACGCACTTCTCGGTGAAGATCGGCTGGATATCCCGGGTGTAGGAAATTGCCGGGCTCGATTGGGGGGCTTGCCCGAATGCCACGCCGCTGATCAGCAGGGCGAAGGCGGCAGCCATAAAGCGATGCACCATGTGCCGAAAGTCCTGGTTCTTGAAAGCCATCACGATTGCCTGGTCGTCCTTGGGTGCTCTGTGGCTCAACATGAATAGAATTCATGAAAATGGCCGATGCGCCTAAAAACCGCGCAGTTTGATAAGATTGCGCACCTTCTGATATTTGCCCGACCAGGTAGTTCCTATGTCTGACCGCAGCGCTCGTCTCCAAGCACTCCAGCACGCACTCAAAGAGCGCATTCTGATCCTCGACGGCGGCATGGGTACTATGATCCAAAGTTACCGCCTTGAGGAACACGACTATCGTGGCACGCGCTTCGCCGATTGGCCAAGCGACGTCAAGGGTAACAACGATTTACTGCTGCTCAGCCGCCCCGATGTCATCGCCGCCATCGAGAAGGCGTACCTGGACGCCGGTGCCGATATCCTCGAAACCAACACTTTCAACGCCACGCAGATTTCCCAGGCCGACTACGGCATGGAGTCGCTGGTTTACGAGCTGAACGTCGAGGGCGCGCGCATCGCCCGCCAGGTAGCCGATGCCAAGACCCTGGAAACCCCGGACAAGCCGCGTTTCGTCGCTGGCGTGCTCGGCCCGACCAGCCGCACCTGCTCGATTTCCCCGGACGTCAACGACCCCGGCTACCGCAACGTCACCTTCGACGAGCTGGTGGAAAACTACATCGAGGCCACTCGCGGCCTGATCGAGGGCGGCGCCGATCTGATCCTGATCGAAACCATTTTCGACACCCTCAACGCCAAGGCAGCGATCTTCGCCGTTCAGCAAGTGTTCGAGGACGACGGCATCGAACTGCCGATCATGATCTCCGGCACCATCACCGACGCCTCGGGCCGCACCCTGTCGGGCCAGACCACCGAAGCCTTCTGGAACTCGGTGCGCCATGCCAAGCCGATTTCCGTGGGTCTGAACTGCGCCCTCGGCGCCAAGGACCTGCGCCCTTACCTCGAAGAGCTGTCGACCAAGGCCGACACCCACGTTTCGGCGCACCCCAACGCCGGCCTGCCGAACGCCTTCGGTGAATATGACGAGACCCCTGCCGAAATGGCCGCTGTGGTCGAGGAATTTGCCGCCAGCGGCTTCCTCAACATCATTGGCGGTTGCTGCGGCACAACCCCAGGCCACATCCAGGCCATCGCCGAAGCCGTGGCCAAGTACAAGCCACGGGAAATCCCGGAAATCGCCAAGGCCTGCCGCCTCTCGGGCCTGGAGCCGTTCACCATCGACCGCCAGTCGTTGTTCGTCAACGTCGGCGAGCGCACCAACATCACCGGCTCCGCCAAGTTCGCCCGGCTGATCCGCGAAGAGAACTACACCGAAGCGCTGGAAGTCGCCCTGCAGCAGGTCGAAGCCGGCGCCCAGGTCATCGACATCAACATGGACGAAGGGATGCTCGACTCCCAGGCTGCCATGGTCCGCTTCCTCAACATGATTGCTGGCGAGCCGGATATCTCCCGCGTGCCGATCATGATCGACTCCTCCAAATGGGAAGTAATCGAGGCTGGCCTCAAGTGCATCCAGGGCAAGGGCATCGTCAACTCGATCTCGATGAAGGAAGGCGTCGAGCAGTTCAAGCACCACGCGCGCCTGTGCAAGCGCTATGGCGCCGCCGTCGTGGTGATGGCCTTCGACGAGGTCGGCCAGGCCGACACCGCCGCTCGCAAGAAAGAAATTTGCCAGCGCAGCTACGACATCCTGGTCAACGAAGTGGGCTTCCCGCCGGAAGACATCATCTTCGACCCGAACATCTTCGCCGTCGCCACTGGCATCGAAGAGCACAACAACTACGCCGTCGACTTTATCGAGGCCTGTGCCTACATCCGTGATCACCTTCCCCATGCGCTGAGCTCGGGCGGTGTGTCCAACGTGTCGTTCTCGTTCCGCGGCAACAACCCGGTGCGTGAAGCCATCCACTCGGTGTTCCTGTTCCACGCCATCCGCAATGGCCTGACTATGGGTATCGTCAACGCCGGCCAACTGGAGATCTACGACGAGATCCCGGCCGAGCTGCGCGAGAAGGTCGAGGACGTGGTGCTCAACCGCACGCCGGAAGGTACCGACGCCCTGCTGGCCATCGCCGACGACTACAAGGGCGGCGGTGCCACCAAGGAAGTCGAGAACGAAGCCTGGCGTTCGCTGCCGGTCGGCAAGCGCCTGGAGCATGCCCTGGTCAAGGGCATCACCGCGCACATCGTCGAAGACACCGAGGAGTGTCGCCAGCAATGTGCGCGCCCCATCGAGGTCATCGAAGGCCCGCTGATGAGCGGCATGAACGTAGTCGGCGACCTGTTCGGTGCCGGCAAGATGTTCCTGCCCCAGGTGGTCAAGTCGGCGCGCGTGATGAAACAGGCCGTTGCCCACCTGATCCCGTTCATCGAAGCCGAGAAAGGCGACAAGCCGGAAGCCAAGGGCAAGATCCTGATGGCCACGGTCAAAGGCGACGTGCACGACATTGGCAAGAACATCGTCGGCGTGGTGCTGGGCTGCAACGGCTATGACATCGTCGACCTCGGCGTGATGGTGCCGGCGGAGAAGATCCTGCAGACCGCCCGCGACGAGAAATGCGACATCATCGGCCTGTCCGGCCTGATCACCCCGTCGCTCGACGAGATGGTCCACGTCGCCCGCGAGATGCAGCGCCAAGGCTTCGAGCTACCGCTGATGATCGGTGGTGCCACTACCTCCAAGGCACACACTGCGGTCAAGATCGAACCGAAGTACAACAACGACGCAGTGATCTACGTCACCGACGCTTCGCGTGCCGTGGGTGTGGCCACCCAGTTGCTGTCCAAGGAACTCAAGCCAGGCTTCGTCGAAAAGACCCGCCAGGACTATGTCGAAGTGCGCGAGCGCACCGCCAACCGCAGTGCCCGCACCGAACGCCTGAGCTACGCGCAGGCCGTGGCGGCCAAGCCCAAATACGACTGGGCCGGCTACCAGCCAGCCGTGCCTTCCTTTACCGGCGTCAAGGTGCTGGACGATATCGACCTGCGCACGCTGGCCGAATACATCGACTGGACCCCGTTCTTCATTTCCTGGGACCTGGCCGGCAAATTCCCACGCATCCTCACCGACGAAGTGGTCGGCGAAGCGGCCACGTCGCTGTACAACGACGCCCGCGAAATGCTCGACAAGCTGATCGACGAGAAGCTGATCAGCGCCCGTGCAGTATTCGGCTTCTGGCCGGCCAACCAGGTGGGCGATGACGACATCGAGGTCTACGGCGACAATGGCCAGCCCCTGGCCACCCTGCACCACCTGCGCCAGCAGACCATCAAGCCGGATGGCAAGCCGAATTTCTCGTTGGCTGACTTCGTCGCGCCGAAAGAAAGCGGTGTCACCGACTACGTGGGCGGCTTCATCACCACCGCTGGCATCGGCGCCGAGGAAGTGGCCAAGGCCTATCAGGACAAAGGTGACGACTACAGCTCGATCATGGTCAAGGCCCTGGCCGATCGCCTGGCCGAAGCCTGCGCCGAGTGGCTGCACGAGCAGGTTCGCAAGGAGCACTGGGGTTATGCCCGTGATGAGCACCTGGACAACGAGGCGCTGATCAAGGAGCAATACAGCGGTATTCGCCCTGCCCCAGGATATCCGGCCTGCCCGGACCACACCGAAAAGGAAACCCTGTTCCGCCTGCTCGATGGCACGGCGATTGGCGAAACCGGCCCGAGCGGCGTGTTCCTGACCGAGCACTTTGCGATGTTCCCGGCGGCGGCGGTCAGTGGCTGGTACTTTGCCCACCCGCAGGCGCAGTATTTTGCCGTGGGCAAGGTCGACAAGGACCAGATCGACAGCTACAGCGTGCGCAAGGGCCAGGACGTCAGTGTGAGTGAGCGTTGGTTGGCGCCGAATCTCGGGTACGACAGCTAAACGGTTCTGGCCTCATCGCGGCTGAAGCCGCTCCTACAGGAATCCCATAACCTCTGTAGGAGCGGCTTCAGCCGCGATGAGGCCGGCACAGGCAACATCTATCCCATTGCCTACACTGTCCCTGATTGCCTCCGATTACCCAGGAGCCAGCATGGACGACTCAAGCCAAGGCAAGCCCCCCACCTTCTGGCAGATGCTGCACAGCATCCTCGCCGCCGCCTTTGGCGTGCAGAGCGGAAAAAACCGCGCGCGCGACTTCACCCATGGCAAGGCCAGCCACTTCATTGCCCTGGGTACGCTGTTCACCCTGGTGTTCATCCTGGTGCTGGTGGGCCTGGTACAACTGGCCATGCACCTGACTGCCCGCTGAAACGCAAGCCGCCCGCGCAATTCCCTTGCGCGGGCGGTTCAGGTTGCTTCACGGTCTGCAGGTAATGGCCCTACTGATGGCTGACCCAATACACGGCGGTGACCACCACCAGGACGATCAGGCAGAGGATCGCCCAGGCATCGACACTGCTGTCAGCTTTGCGGACCTTGGTAGAGTTTCCCATTGCATTGCCTCTTGTAGTGGTTATGGGAATGCACTTCACACTCAGCAGTTAAGACGAGCAATGCCCTTTCCTCAAGCAGGGTCTTTCAATAATCCACAGGTGCCGTCAGAAAGGGGTAGCGGTAAGCCGCCGGCTGTCCTTCAGCGCTGTAACGCCGAAAATCGACACCATGATCGTCCTGTTCGATCAGCTTGAGCCAACGCTTGGCCTTTGCCTGGTCGACGGACTGGAGCACAGGCACTACATGTTCGCTCAAACCATCACGTTCAATCTGAACGCCACGGGCATCGTCATGCAGCATGACCATAGCCCAGCCCCCCAGGCTGAAGTGCCCGCCCATCAACACCCCGAGTCGCCCATCAATTCGGGCGCGCAATGCTTCAGGTGAACTGTTGACCGCACTGAACACCACATCCCGCCCCGGCTTGCGCCCAGCCGCCTCGAACGCCTGCATGGCGCCAAAAGCCATTTCATCGTTGGCCGACCACACCAGTTTGGTCTGCGGGTAACGCTCCAACAGCTGCTGCGCCTGCTCGAAGGCGCGCTGTCGATTCCACCCGCCGTAGACCACCTGGCGCAAGCGTACCTGTGGGAAATCGGCCAGGGCCCGGCGCATGCCCTGCTCGCGCAATTGCGAAGCCGGCGTGGTCTTGACCCCGGCAAATGCCACCAGGTCGACCGGCTCGTTGCTGCGCGGCAACAAGGCAACCATCTGGTGCAGCATGAGGTAACCGGCCTGCTCGTCATTGCCGGTCAAGGTACCCAGCAACTGGGCATACTTGCCCGGTTGCGCCTGGATGCTGCTTTGCTGGCTTGGCGTCAGGCCGTTATTGACCATGAACAGTTTGACCCCGGTCCCCTTCGACAGGCGGATGATTTCCGGCGCTACGTACTGCTCATTGACCAGCACCAGGTAATCCGGCCGCTGCGGCGCTTTGAGGATGGCCCGCGCCTGGGTAAGCGCCAACTCGGCGTTGCGTCCGCTGTACTCCACGC
Source organism: Pseudomonas sp. NPDC090233 (assembly GCF_044772285.1). Taxonomy (NCBI): domain Bacteria; kingdom Pseudomonadati; phylum Pseudomonadota; class Gammaproteobacteria; order Pseudomonadales; family Pseudomonadaceae; genus Pseudomonas; species Pseudomonas sp. NPDC090233. The sequence goes on from NZ_JBIVYQ010000002.1 coordinate 546,496, forward strand.
GCAAGGTCATGCCCAGATCATCCGCAGCCGCCTGCATGAACCGCGAATAGTCGGCCCAGAAAGTCTCATTGGTTTGGCCCGGGTTGAGAAATACCACCGAAGCGGCCTGCGCCGTCGCTGCCAATGGCAGGCTCAGGCACAAGCTTTGGCACAGTGCCTTGAGCATGCGGTCACAACCCTCGCGATAAACCGGCGAGTATAAACCTGCGCCAGCACATCCCAAACAAATGCCAGTCAGTCTCACTTAGTTCGTTTGGTTCTTTTCATATGCAAAAACATCACTTTAGCGCATAAACCCAACCTGATATCGTTCCCCGGCTCCGAACCGGAGTGCGCGGCCGTGCGCGCGAATAGCTGCATGCAGCCTGAGACAGGACTTTTATGTACGTATACGACGAGTACGATCAGCGGATCATCGAGGACCGCGTCAAGCAGTTCCGTGATCAGACCCGCCGCTACCTGGCCGGTGAGCTGAGCGAAGAAGAATTCCGCCCTCTGCGCCTGCAGAACGGCCTCTATATCCAACGTTTCGCGCCGATGCTGCGTGTCGCCGTGCCGTACGGCCAGCTGAACGCCCGCCAGGTCCGCACACTGGCCAAGATCGCGCGCGACTACGACAAGGGCTACGCCCACATTTCCACCCGCCAGAACGTGCAGTACAACTGGCCGGCGCTGGAAGACATCCCGGACATCCTCGCTGAACTGGCCACCGTGCAGATGCACGCCATCCAGACCAGCGGCAACTGCCTGCGCAACACCACCACCGACCAGTTCGCCGGTGTCGCCGCCGATGAAATCATCGACCCGCGCCCCTGGTGCGAGATCGTCCGCCAGTGGACCACCTTCCACCCGGAATTCGCCTACCTGCCACGCAAGTTCAAGATTGCGATCAACGGCTCGAAGGAAGACCGCGCGGCCATCGAAGTGCACGATATCGGCCTGGAGCCGGTGCGCAACGCAGCCGGCGAGCTGGGCTTCCGCGTGCTGGTCGGCGGTGGCCTGGGCCGCACCCCGGTGGTCGGCTCGTTCATCAACGAGTTCCTGCCCTGGCAGGACCTGATCAGCTACCTGGACGCCATCCTGCGCGTGTATAACCGTTACGGTCGCCGTGACAACAAGTACAAGGCGCGGATCAAGATCCTGGTCAAGGCGCTGACCCCGGAAGTGTTCGCCGAGAAGGTCGAGGCCGAAATGGCCCACCTGCGTGGCGGCAGCACCACCCTGACCGAGGACGAAGTGCAGCGCGTTTCGCGCCACTTCGTCGACCCCGAGTACCTGGCTCTCGACAACGTCGACTACAGCGCCCAGGACGCCGAAGCCCCAGGCTTCGCCCGCTGGCGTTCGCGCAACACCCGCGCCCACAAGCGCCCTGGCTACGTCGCCGTGACCCTGTCGCTCAAGCCCACCGGCGTTGCCCCCGGCGACCTGACCGACAAGCAGCTGGACGCCGTGGCAGACCTGGCCGAGCGCTACAGCTTCGGCTTCCTGCGCACCTCGCACGAGCAGAACATCATCCTCGCCGACGTCGAGCAGCGCCAGCTGCAGGCCCTGTGGCTGGAACTGCGCGAATGTGGCTTCGCCACGCCGAACATCGGCCTGCTGACCGACATCATCTGCTGCCCGGGTGGTGACTACTGCTCGCTGGCCAACGCCAAGTCGATCCCGATCGCCGAATCCATCCAGCGCCGTTTCGACGACCTGGACTACCTGTTCGATATCGGCGAAATCGACCTGAACATCTCCGGTTGCATGAACGCCTGCGGCCACCACCACGTCGGCCACATCGGCATCCTCGGCGTGGACAAGAAGGGCGAAGAGTTCTACCAGGTGTCCCTGGGCGGCAATGCCGCGCGCGACGCGAGCCTGGGCAAGATCCTCGGCCCGTCCTTCGCCCAGGAGGCCATGGCCGACGTGATCGAAAAGCTGATCGCCGTGTACGTGGAACAACGTACCGAGGAAGAACGCTTCATCGACACCTACCAGCGTATCGGCATCGACCCCTTCAAGGAACGCGTCTATGCAGCGAATCATTAAGAACAACCAGATCGTCGACGAAACCTGGCACCTGCTGCCCAAGGAAACCACCCTCGACGAGCTTACCAACTGCGACGATTACATCGTCCCGCTGCACCTGTGGCGCGACCACGCCCACGTGCTCAAGGCCCGCGACGGCGGCCTGGGCGTGTGGCTGGACAGCGACGAAGAAGCGGAAGAAATCGGTGAAGACGTGCAGCACTTCCAGGTCATCGCCCTGAACTTCCCAGCCTTCACCGACGGGCGCAACTACTCCAATGCGCGCCTGCTACGCGACCGCTACCAGTACAAGGGCGAGCTGCGCGCCATTGGCGACGTGTTGCGCGACCAGCTGTTCTACCTGGCCCGCTGCGGTTTCGATGCCTTCGCCATCCGTGCCGACAAAGATCCGGAAGACGCCCTGCAAGGGCTGAAGGACTTCTCGGTGACCTACCAGGCCGCCACTGACGAACCGCTGCCGCTGTTCCGCCGCCGCTGATCGTTGCCAGCAAGGGCAAGCGCAAACCTGAACCGACATTCAGGTTTGCGTCTGCCCTGCCGATAACCTGGACTACTCCTGCAGTCCAGTAAGGAAGCTGGCAATGACCACAATTACTTCAGCGGTACGCCTGACGCCAGTCGCTCACATCAGTACCCATGTGCCTAAGGTCGCAACCGCCAGCGCGCCCCAGGCCTCCTCTTCGCGCCCCAGCACCGTGGTCAGCCTCGGCCAGCCAATCGCCAGTGTCGATACCCGGACCTATACCGCCAAGGGCACCACCAACCCGACGCAAAGCCAGTATGTGTGGGAACGCAACGGCCTCGACAAGCTCAGCATGTACATGGCGAGCGCGGTCCAGTCGTCCTCCGCCAGTGCGCGCTTCCAAGGGCTTGGCGCGGCGCTGTTGGAACAATTGTCCGCCAATGGCGGCCAACGCATCTCTCAGTCAGGCCTGATGATCAGCGACAGCACCACGACCGATCCGCTGTTGCTGAGCCTGCAACAAGCACGGTTGCGCGAACATGCAACCAATACCGTAACCTTCAACCTCACCAGCGCATCAGGGGCCACCGTGACCCTGGGCTTGTACAGCAGCGCCGCAGGCCTGGCAGTAGACGCCGACGTGCAGGGGGGGACGTTGACCAGCCAGGAGCTCCAGGGCCTGGCAGCGCTGGCGGACAGTTTCCAGTCCGCCCTCAACGGCTTGACCCAGGAACCGCCCCGCCTGCAGCTGGGCGCGCTGGTCAAGCTCGACCCGAGCCTGTTCACCGGTCTGCAATTGAATGCCAGGCTGGACACCGCCAGCGGCGTACAGCAAACCTTCGACCTGCAACTGGACCAAGATACCCGCAGCCTCAAACTGCAAGGCCCAAGCGGCGAAGTGAAAATGAACCTGGACACCCAGGGCGGCGCCTTGCTCGGCAGCCAGGCACAGCGCCAGGCTGCGGTTGCCAACTATCTGACCCAGTTCGATGCCGCCCAGAAGCGCGGTCAGGGGGATGAGCAACTGATGGCACTGTTCAAGGATGCCTTCAGACAACTCAACAGTGTTGACGACATCAGCCCCCGCCCTGCCACCCATGACACCGCGCAAAACACAATCAGCCGCCTGCTGCTGAGCGGCCTGGCGGATTTCGATGCCTCGATCACCCAGGTCGTGCAGAAGATCAATCCGCTGCGGCCCGAGGAAGTCGACCACTTCGATTACAAGGTTTCCCAGTCGACAACCCGCAAGGGCAGCGCCGCGAATCTGACGCTGCAACAGGACCAGCAGGCCAACCTGAAGGCAGCCTGGCACAAGGGCCCCAACCCCCTGGTCGACTTGGTGCTGACCCGTGACAGTGAATCGCAGAACTACCGCTATCACGAGGTCGAGGACTATTCACGCAGCACCACCCGCCTGGGGTTCTCCAACCACGCACTGGTGGAAGCAAGCGCCACCCAGGAAGCCAGCCAGCAGGAACGCGTGCGGACCTATCAGAAGGGTGTGCTGCAAACGGATGTGACCAACCGCGCATCAGCGGACCAGTCGCGCGACCTGCTGAACATGCTCGAAGCCTTGCTTGACCAGGATCGGGCGGCACGCCGCGCAGGCGCGGCGTCCACGCTGGACAACCAACTGCAGGGGTTGCGCCACCTGTGGCTGCTGCAATCGGTTCCAGGGCAAATTACGGCGTAACCTGCGTTGCTGTGCCTGAAATCACGAGCCAACCCTTGACTCGTGATTCCAGGTCAAAGGACATTGGCCTCACTCGCCCTTAATCAAAGCCTGAGAAACCCTCACACTGCTCCGCACTCGAACGAGTCTGGACCAAGCGCACCTAAGTGTTTGTTCCCCTCAATCATTCAGCAGGAGCATCCCCATGAGCATTCCATCCTTCGGCCTCGGCACCTTCCGCCTTACCGGCCAGGTCGTCATCGACTCGGTCAAGTCCGCCCTGGCCCTGGGCTACCGGGTCATCGATACTGCGCAGATCTACAAGAACGAAGCCGACGTCGGCCAAGCCATCGCCGAAAGCGGCATCCCGCGCAGCGAGCTGTTCATCACCACCAAGATCTGGGTCGACAACTACGCTGCTGACAAATTGATCCCCAGCCTGCGCGAGAGCCTGGTCAAACTGCGCACCGACCATGTCGACCTGCTGCTGATTCACTGGCCGGCGCCGGGCAATGGCATTGAGCTCAGCGAATACATGACAGCCTTGGCTGAAGCCAAAAAACTCGGCCTGACCCGCCAGATCGGCGTGTCCAACTTCAACATCGAGTTGACCCGCCAAGCCATCGACGTAGTCGGCAAAGGTGAGATCGCCACCAACCAGATCGAACTCAGCCCCTATCTGCAGAACGCCAAACTGGCATCCTTCCTCAAGGAACAAGGCATCACCGTCACCTCCTACATGACCCTGGCCTACGGCAAAGTGCTGAAGGACCCGCTGCTGGCCGAGATCGCCGCCAAGCACAAGGCCACGGTTGCCCAGGTGGCGCTGGCCTGGGCCATGCAATTGGGCTACGCAGTGATCCCGTCCTCGACCCAGCGCGAGAATCTGGCCAGCAACCTGCTCGCCCGCGACCTGCACCTGGATGCCGACGACATGGCGCGAATCGCCACACTCGAGCGCAATGGCCGTGAAGTCAGCCCGGATGGCCTGGCGCCGGTTTGGGACTGAAGATCCAGCGCCGCACTCTCCATCCTGGGGGGGAGCAAGGTCAGAAATGGACTACAAGCCATGGTGAAACCACGCCAGGGCCTTTGTGCCAGACTGTTCTGCAACCCCCTCAGCGGATGACCTCGATGGACCTCACTGATGTCTTTTTACCCTGCCGGCGCTATGATGCCTCCAATGCCTGTAACTTGTTACAGGTTGTGCGGAGATATTCACCCATGGCTAAAAAGGTCAAGAGCAGCGCGGAAAGTGACATCGATGCGCTGGAACAAGAAGTCCCTCGCTGGGCAAGCGAGGCCACTCACTCCGCCTACCTGCGCGCATTGCTGGTGAGCCAAATGGGCGTACTTCATACTGATGACGGCAATCTCGTTCGCGTCTCTCCTGACGGCGTCAAGACCATCGTAGCCAGGGCCAAGCCACGCCGTAAGGTCAAGGTTGGCGAAGTGATTACCGTGCGCAAGGCCAAGGAGAAGCCGGCCGGTGAAGGTGCCTAGGCTCCGTGTTTTCGCAGGCCCGAATGGTTCCGGCAAAAGCACCATCAAAGCAGACATTCCACCGGCGTTGACCAGAGTGTTCGTCAACGCCGACGAACTGGAGAAAGAGGCTAAGGCTACGGGTTTCATAGATCTGTCGCCCTTCGGCATCGAAGTCACGCTGCCCGAGCTGGTCGATTTCCACGTCGAGCACTACCTGATCAGACAAAAAAATCTGACCGAATCCGTCAGAAAACTGGGGCTGCAAGGCACCAGAGTCGATTACCGGGCCATCGACATCGACTCCTATTTGGCTTCGGTCGTTTCAGACTTTATTCGACAGCACCTGTTGGACAAGTGCGTCAGCTTCAGTTTTGAAACCGTAATGTCACACCCGAGCAAAGTTGCATTCATGCAGCAAGCTCAAGCCCGCGGCTACCGTACCTACCTGTACTTCGTGTCGACTGAAAATCCGACGATCAATATCGACCGCGTGGCGATCCGTGTTCGGGAAGGTGGGCACCCGGTGAGGGCTGATCTGGTGCGCCAGCGTTATGCCAGAGCACTGGATCTCTTGCCAGACGCCATTGCTGTCAGCAACCGCGCTTATGTCTTCGACAACTCGGGGAAGAGTGCCGTCTGGCTAGCAGAGATCACCGAAGGGACACAGCTTGAGTACCGTACTGAGGAGATCCCAGACTGGTTCTTCGACGCCTATGTCGATGAAGTAGAGCCCTGAGCACTACTACTCGCCTGTGGTATTGCGCCGGCATTGTTCCGCTGGCCGCAACTATGAAGTGTCGCGCACATCCATTCTCAACGCACCGTCGCAGTACTACTCTCCTTCTTGCCCACTAAGCCTGAGGAGTTACCCATGCCCCGCCCCCCTTTGCCACCCTTCACCCGCGAAAGCGCCATCGAGAAAGTCCGCCTGGCCGAAGATGGCTGGAACAGCCGCGACGCTGCCAAGGTGGCGCTTGCCTACACCGCCGATACCGTCTGGCGCAACCGCGTGGAGTTTCCCCGTGGTCGTGAGGAAGTGCAGGCGTTTCTGAGCCGCAAATGGGACCATGAACTGGAATACCGGCTGATCAAGGAGCTCTGGGCATTCACCGGCAACCGCATTGCCGTGCGCTATGCCTACGAGTACCACGACGACAGCGGTCAGTGGTTCCGCGCCTATGGCAACGAGAACTGGGAATTTGCCGAAGACGGCCTGATGCAGAACCGCCATTCGAGCATCAACGAGCACCCCATCGCCGAGGCAGACCGCAAGTTCCACTGGCCCCTGGGCCGCCGCCCGGACGACCATCCTGGGCTAAGTGAACTGGGGCTCTGATCAACCGACAGGCAGCGTGACCTTGACCTCCAGCCCGCCTCCCTGGCGATTGCGCAAGGTCACGCTACCGCCCTGCTCCAAGACGATGGCCCGCGCCGCAGGCAGGCCTAGCCCGACCCCGCCGGTGTCCCTGTTGCGCGAGCCTTCGATGCGGTAGAACGGCTCGAAAACACGCTCCTGCAGTGGCTCCGGGATACCCGGACCACGGTCCAGGACACGCATGACGAGCTGTTCGGCAGCGACCTCCAGCTGCACCGTTGGCTCAGCGCCATACTTGACCGCATTCTCGATCAGGTTGACCACCACCCGCTTGATACCAACGGGCCGACCTACATAGACACAGCGGTGTGGCCCACTGAGGCGGATGGTTACCCCCGCATCCTTGAAGTCATCAACCACGGTCAACAACAACTCGCCCAAGTCGAACGCCGTGGTCGGCTCCAGCCGCGCGTCATCGCGGAAGAACTGCAAGGCCGCATCGACCATTGCCTGCATTTCGTCCACGTCCTTGAACAGCTTGGCCTGAAGTTCAGCATCTTCGATGAATTCGCCTCGCAAACGCATACGCGTCAACGGCGCACGCAGGTCATGGGAGATCGCCGCCAGCATCTGCGTGCGGTCTTCGAGGAAGTGCTTGAGCTGGGCCTGGGTGGCGTTGAACGCAAGAATTGCCTGACGAAGATCGTAAGGGCCGACCACCGGAATCGGTGGTGCATTGAAGTCCTTGCCAAACCGCCGCGCCCCCTCGGCGAAGCGCTCCAGTGGGCGGGCGAGATAGCGTGTGGCGAACAGCGCAACGGCCAGGCTGGAAATGATCATCAGCACCAGGATGATCAGGTTGCGCGCCAACTCGTCCAACCCCCAACTGCGGTCGGTGGCGCGATACAGCAGCCACGACTTGTCCGTCAATTCGACCAGCAGGGCGTAACCGCGGTCCTGCGCCTGGGCAGCCAGATCGGCAGGCTCGAACACCTCGATTTGCGCATCCGGACGATTCAACAAAGCGCGCATCCTAAGCGCGCCCTCGCTAAATTCGCTATCGATCAGCCGTGGCAAACCCGAGTCCTCATGCCGGTGCAGCCATTGCACGCTGTACGATGCGTCCCCTGCCGCACTGGCGAGGCTTGGTCGCTGCGCCACGGGGGCGGCATCGAGGATGCGAGCGACCGCAGCGGTTTTCTCGATCAGGCCACTCTCCAGCAAGGGCGGCTGCGCCCACACGCTCAGCAACGAACTGAACAGCCATTTGAGCAGCAATAGACTAAGCATGGCCGCGAGGGTGGTGAGCGCGATCCACCGGGCGAGGGTGACGCGGGGCCGTGGCAAGGCCTTGCGCGCCCAGGCGAGCAGGCTCATCGCCGGTTCACGGTGGCGGTGAACAGATAACCGATATTGCGCAAGGTGCGGATCAGCGGTTCAGTGCCGTCATCGGCTTCCAGTTTGCGACGCAACCGGCTCACCTGCACATCGATACTGCGGTCATAGGCTTCGTGCGCTTCGCCACGCGCCAGGTCCAGCAGCTGCTGGCGGCTGAGCACACGCCGGGGGTGCTCGGCAAATACCAGCAGCAGCTCGAATTCGCCGTTGGACAAGGGGATCATCACACCTTCGGGAGAACGCAATTCACGCCGTGCCACTTCCAATTGCCAACCCGAGAATTCAAGGATCGACCGAGGGCTGGCGACCTCGGCACTTGCCGCCTCGCCAGCCCGCCGCAGCACCGCACGCACCCGGGCCAGCAGCTCACGGGCGGCGAAGGGTTTGGTGAGGTAGTCGTCCGCACCCAACTCCAGCCCGACCACACGGTCGCTCAGTTCACCCATCGCCGTCAGCATGATCACCGCCACCGAGAACTCGGCGCGCAAGCGCTGGCAGAGCACCAGGCCGCTGTCGCCGGGCAGCATCACGTCAAGGATCACCAGGTCCGGCACGCGCCGTTCAAGGGCCTGCCAAAGCCCTTTTCCGTCACTGGCCACATCGACTTCGTAGCCGTGCTGACGGAGAAATTTCTGCAACAGGTCAAGGACTTCGACATCATCGTCGACGATCAGCAAATGGCTCACACCGGGATACCGCGTACTAAGGCTCAATTAGCGCTAACTGTAAGTCTATTCCTAGGTTGCAGTCATATATTTCAACCCGGAAACAAAGTGTCAGCCGCGAAGCAAACCGGACATTTCCAGGCAAACAAGCACCGGCACCATCGGCGCCAGTTCTTGTCAGGAATGTGCCCATGTCCACCCCACCCTTTGCCTGGTGCTCCGCCCGCAACGCACTGCTCGCCCTCTCATTGCTCGCGGCCGGAGGTTGCAGCCAGCGGCCACCTGCCAGCGCCTGTGGCCCAGTGGCTTATCAGGTCAGCGACCCGGCCGAACCCGCCAACCGCGCCGTGTTCGCCTTCAACCGCAGCGTCGACGACTACTTGCTCGCGCCGGTCGCGCGGGGCTATAGCGCATTGCCTGATTTCGCGCGCCAAGGTGTACACAATTTCGCCGCCAACTTCGACGAACCGAAAGTCTTCGTCAACGACGTGCTGCAGGGCAATGGCGAGCGGGCGATGACCAGCCTGACGCGCTTTATGTTCAACACGACCCTGGGGGTGGCAGGGCTGTTCGATGTTTCCGGGAAGATGGGCCTGGCCCGGCACACCTCGGACTTCGGCCAGACCTTCGCCGTGTGGAACGTTGCCGATGGCCCGATCGTCGAGCTGCCGCTACTGGGCAGCCACAACCTGCGCGATGCCGGTGGCACGCTGCTGGGCATGGCGCTCAACCCGTTCGGCGACAACAGCGATACCGTCGACACCCTGGGCAACGTGGCCACCGCCGGCGGCGTGGTGGATAGCCGAGCCGAAGCGCTGCCGATCACCGACAGGCTGCGCACACAGCCCGATTACTACCGGGCCGTGCGCAACTTCACTGCGCAGCAGCGTGCGGAGCGGGTAGCCGAGGGCGAGGCTGGCGCGCCAGGCAAGCGGCCGACAAGCTGCCCGGGAGCGCACGCGAATGAATGACGCCCAAGCCCCGGTCGTGCTGTTCAGGCGGTTGGTGCGTGACGCGCGTGAACAGTTGCTGCACGAACTTGAGGCCCGTGTCTCGGAAGATGGCCAGCACCTGATCGTCAGCCGGTATCGTGAAAGGTCTGGCGACGGCAATCGCCGGCAGCGTCACGAAGTGCACCGCCGGGTCCCCATCGCAATGCTGCTGAAGTGGATGGCAAGGGAAAGTACGCGACGAATGTCCGAATCGCGCTAGTGGGTGCCTGTTCGACGTGAGACAGGCAAAAGCACCGCTGGATATCCTCCAGCGGCAATGCCTTGCTACCACTCGAAAAAGAGCCTCGCTTATGACGACTTCTGCCGCCACCTTGGCCACGCCCACCACGCCCGCCGATCAACCCCAGGGGTTCCTGGTCCGCATCGTCGGCGCCGCTGCTTTCGCTCACCTGCTCAACGACCTGATCCAGGCCGTGCTGCCGTCGATCTATCCGATGCTGAAAAGCGACTTTTCGCTCAGCTTCGCCCAGATCGGCTGGATCGCTCTGATCTACCAGGTGACCGCCTCCCTGCTGCAGCCGTGGGTAGGCATGTACACCGACAAACACCCTCAACCTTATCTGCTGCCCGCTGGCATGCTGGTGACGCTGGTCGGTATCGCGTTGCTCGCCTTTGCCGGCAGCTACGAAATGCTGCTGGTTGCTGCGGCAGTGGTGGGTGTCGGCTCCGCCACCTTCCACCCCGAAGCCTCACGGGTGGCGCGGATGGCCTCCGGCGGGCGTTTCGGCACCGCGCAATCGACTTTCCAGGTGGGTGGTAACACCGGCTCGGCTATCGGCCCCTTGTTGACCGCGGCCATCGTCATCCCCCACGGCCAGTCGGCGATCGCCTGGTTCATGCTGGTAGCGGCGCTTGCGGTCTGCGTACTGCTGCGTGTGACTGGCTGGACCGTCCGGCATGGCCATACCCAGCTCAAGGGGTTTGCCGGGCAACAGGCACCGGGTCTGTCCAAAAAAGCGATGTGGCGGGCGGTGGGCGTCATTTCCGTGCTGATGTTCGCCAAGTTCGTCTATATCGCATCGTTCACCAATTACTTCACCTTCTACCTGATCGAGCATTTCGGCCTGAGCGTGCAGCAAAGCCAGCTGTACCTGTTCGTGTTCCTCGCCGCCGTGGCGCTGGGCACCTTCGCCGGCGGACCGGTGGGCGACCGTATTGGGCGCAAGGCGGTGATCTGGGTCTCCTTTCTCGGCGTCGCGCCCTTCGCCCTCGCCCTGCCCTACGCTGATCTGTTCTGGACGGCGGTGCTGGCGGTGGCCATCGGCCTGGTGATGTCTTCGGCGTTCGCCGCGCTGGTTGTGTATGCCCAGGAAGCTGTGCCAGGCCGCGTCGGCATGGTCTCCGGGGTGATGTTCGGGCTGATGTTCGGCATCAGCGGCATCGGCGCCGCTGGGTTGGGCGAGCTGGCCGACCTGCACGGCATCGAATGGGTGTACCAGGTGATTTCGTTCCTGCCGCTGCTCGGGCTGGCCACCGCGCTGCTGCCCGCAACCCGCTCGAACGCACGCCCAGCCACCTGCTGCTAAGATGGCCGCGCTGGAATGCAGCGACACGAGGGCACCATGTTCAAGCCACTGAACGACATGCTGATGGAGGTTGATGAATGGCCTTGGGAGGTCGGTAGCCGCGCCACCGACTACCCGCCCGACTGGTTCATCGCCCCGCACTCGCATGCCAAACATCAGCTGATCTACGCCATCAAGGGGCTGATGATCGTCGAGTCCCAGGCCGAGCGCTGGACGGTGCCGACCAGCCGCGGCATCTGGATGCCATGCGGCCAAGTGCACGCCATTCGTTGCGTCGGCGACGTGAAGATGCGCAGCGTGTTCGTGCGCCCGGATGCCACCGCAAACCTGCCGCAACAGAGCAAGGCGATCAGCATTTCGCCGCTGCTCAGCGAACTGATCAAGGCCTCGGTAGACTTCACCGGGCCGTTCGCCAATGACTCGCGCGAGGCGCGCATCATGCGCCTGATCCTCGACGAAATCAGCGTGCTGCCGACCTTGCCGCTGAAGCTGCTGCACCCCAACGACCCGCGACTGCTGGCCATCTGTTCCGCCCTGCAGCAACGGCCGGACGACCCCTCCACCGTTGCCGATTGGGGCCAGCACCTGGGCATCGACGAGAAGACCATCCAGCGCCTGTTCCGTCGGGAAACCGGCATGACCTTCGGCCAGTGGCGTCAGCAGGCGCGGCTGATGCAGGCGCTCGAACGTATCGCCATGGGTGAGCGCATCATCGATGTGGCCGGCACGCTGGGATACGACAGCCCCAGCGCCTTTGCCAGCATGTTCAAGCGCCAGTTCGGCACCACGCCGAGCCAATTCTTCAAATAGCGTCTTTGCAGGAGACAGAAAACGCAGCCAGCGGACAATTCCCGCTGGCTTTTGAGCCGCACCTGGATTTGTAACATTCAGTTTCATATTGCCCTTGGAGAGTAGCCAGACCAACGCACTTCACCGAGGCCATTTCCGTGCTGCAACGTCTGTTCTGCTCCCTGCCCCTGCTCACCCTCGCCATCTCCGCCGCCCATGCCGCCGACGCGCTCGACACCCCGCGCCTGGCCGGGATGGATAACTTCCGCGACATCGCCGGCACCACCACCGTCTACACCACCCGCCACGACGGCGTGATGCGTGCTGGGGTGTTCTATCGCGCCAATGCCCTGACCCCGACGGCCAACGACCTGGCCGTGCTCAACGGCCTAGGCATCAGCGATGTCTACGACCTGCGCACGCCAAGCGAGATCGCCGCGACGCCCGACACCCTGCCAGCCGGTGCCAGCTACAGCAACATCGACATCATCGGCAGCACCACCTCGGGCTCGAACATCACCAGCATCTCGTTCTCCAGCGCCGCCCAGGCGCGGGCCATGATGCAGGAAACCAACCGCGCCTTCGTCAGCGATGCCGGCATGCGCGGGCAGTTTTCGCTATTGTTCAACGAGCTGGCCAGCGCCGACGGCGCCGCCCTGTTCCACTGCACCGCCGGCAAGGACCGCACCGGCTGGACGGCCGCCGTGCTGCTGAGCATCGCCGGCGTCGACGACGCGACGATCATGAGCAACTACCTGGCCACCAACGACTACACCGCCGCCCGCGTGGCCGCGACTCTGGCCGCCATGCCGGCGAGCATGGCCGAGGTTTACGCCCCGCTGCTGGGCGTGGAAGCGAGCTACCTGCAGGCCGGCCTGGACGAGGTCACAGCCGAATATGGCAGCATGGACAACTACCTCAAGCAAGGCCTGGGGCTGAGCCAGGAAACGATCTACGTGCTGCGTGGAAAGATGGTGCGCTACGCTACGCTGCCAGGCGAATCCGGCCTCGTGGGCAACGCCGCCGGCGGTGCACAACTGCTGCGGCAATTGCAGGACACTTCGCTGTCGGGCACCTACAGCGCCTACAACTACTACCTGCAATCGGCCATCGACGCCGGCACCTTGGGTGGCTTGGAGTCGACCGTCGGCGGCCAGGTGCATGCCGACGCCGCCAGCTATCTGCTGCGCCAGGGCGAGATGATCGAACGCGCTGCCGCCCCCTTCACCGACGGCAGCGACCTCAAGGTCGGCCAGTCGCGCGTGTGGAGCACCGCGTTGGCCGGCTACCTGGGCACCGATGGCTCGCCCCACGCCGCCAGCAGCAACGAGCACAGCCAAGGTTTGATGATCGGCATGACCCAGCGCTTATCCGAACAGTTCAGCGCCCATGCCGGCATCGGTTACAGCAACGGCAACGTCGGTGGCGCAGGCGGCGAAGCAGACACCGACCTGACCTTCCTTAGCCTCGGCGCCCGCTTCGCCCCCGGCAGCCTGGAACAGGGCCTGTTCATCGATGCCGATGCCAGTGCCGGTTACCTCGACTACAGCAGTAAACGCGAACTCGGTGGTGGGCTGGGCACCGCAAAGGGCGACAGCCACGGCACCCTGGCCGGTGCCAGCCTGGCGCTAGGCTATCGCCTGAACACAAGGGGTGTCGTGGTTGAGCCGAGCCTAGGCGTGCGGGTCAGCCGTGTCGACCTGTCCGGGTTCACCGAAAAAGGCAGCGAATTGGCGCTGCAGGTGGACGACCTTCAGGAAACCCGGCGCAGCGCGGTGGCCAACCTCAAGGCCTCGTTCGCCCCGCTCGCCATGGGCAGTTGGCAGCTGGTGCCGGGTGTCGAAGTGGGCTACGAGCATACCCTGGGCGACCATCAGGTCGACAGCGAGGGCCACTTGCTGGGGCTGGACGTCGAACAGCGCGCGGCCTTCGACAACCGCGACCAGTTCAATGCCGGCGTGAACCTGATGGCCAACCTCGGCGCGCTGAGTGTCGGCGCTGAAGTGGCCGCCTTGAGTGGCGGCGACAGCCATGGCGTGAGCGGCAGCCTCAAGGCCAGCTACGCCTTCTGATCCATAACAGGGCCTTGCATGTCATCACGCATACATGCAAGGCTGAAAAAGAACTACCCGTTACTGAACAGGAAGCACTTCACCTCATGCCAGGAATCACACGTATCCATCGCTACTTGCGCTCACTGCCTGCAAATCGAACTGCAGCCAGTGGGCGTGAAATCAAAGCCAAAGCCCGCCTCGCAGCAAAGCTTGCTGCCCTCCTCTGTAAACCCCGCTCCGTCCCGCCCTACCTCTGCGTCACCCCTGAGCGCCCCCCTGTCGATCGTGTCCCTCCCACCTGACGGACCTCACTGCAGTTTTCCGTAGTCATTGCTTGTGCCCATTGGCAAAGCGGCAGGGTTCACACGATAAAAGGGACAACCACACCTCATGATTTTCTTTCAGGGCAAACGTATTTTCAGTGCCATCTTCGACATGGACGGCACCCTGTTCGACACCGAACGCTTACGTTTCAAAACGCTGAAACAAGCCTCCACGGAAATTTTCGGCAAAACGTTGAGCGAAGAGACGTTGATAGGCTCGCTGGGCCTCAGCGCGAAAAAGGCCGAGGCACTGGCCAAGGCGCACAACGGTGAAGACTTCCCCTATGCGCAAATTCGCCAGCGTGCAGACCAGCTTGAGCTGGAGTACGTACGCAATCACGGCGTCCCGATCAAGGCCGGTTTATTGGAGGTGCTGGAGCGCCTGCGCAAGTCGGGCCTGACGATGGCTGTCGCCACCTCCAGCCGCCGAGCCATTGCCGAGGAATACCTGATCAACGCCAACGTGCTCAAATACTTCGACGTCACTGTCTGTGGCGACGAAGTCAGCCAAGGCAAACCCCACCCCGAAATATTCCTGCGTGCGGCCAATGCGCTCAATACCGAGCCGAGCAAATGCTTCATGGTCGAAGACTCGGAGAACGGCCTGCTCTCGGCGATACGTGCCGAAGGGCAAGCAATTCTGATCGAAGACATCAAGCCGCCCGCAGCTGAGGTCAAGGCGGATGCGTTCAAGGCCTACCGCAGCATGAACGAATTCCTCGCCGATTTGAGCGAATGCGTTCCGCACCTGGGCACTCCAGCGGTGAATGAGCCTTTCCCTGCCTCACTCAATCAGTTCCGCGTCGGTATCCATGGGTTCGGGGCCATTGGTGGAGGTTACCTGACCCAGGTGTTCTCCCACTGGGATGGTTACACCCGGCCTTGCGAGATTATCGCCGCCACCCGCTCGCGCATGCTCAGGGAAACCGTCAGTGCCTTTGGCAGCTACAGCGTGCGCTACGGGGCCACCTCGTTCGACCAGACCATCGAAAATGTGCGCATGATCGACATGGACGACGACGATGCGCTGATCGAGATGTACACCGCCGCTGAAATCATCGGGTTGAGCTTGCCTGAGCAGGCCATCCGCAAACAGGCCAAGGTCATCGCCATGGGGCTGCTGCGCCGCTTTGAACGCCGTGGCCGCGCACTGACCATTCTGACTGTGCTGAACAAGATCGGCGGCGCCGCGTTCGTGCGCCTGCACGTGCAAGCGGAGCTTGAATTGCTGTGCCCGCAGGCGATCAGCCAACAGATTCTGGAAAAGACCCACTTCGCTGAAACCGTGGTCAGCCGGATCGTTTCTAAGATCAGCCACGACGCGTTGCTCAGGCAGCTGCGCATCAAGTCGCAGATGTTCCGGAACAGCCTTGAAGGCGAACTTGAAAATGCCAACAAGCCCGCTGCACCGGTGCCGGAATACGAACGACTGATCGGGCGATTCAGGCCCTTTGCGCAATCCAGTAACGCGATGAACCAATTGCACCTGATCCTGTTCAACAGCGAGCCCGACATGCCGCTGTACGTCGAGCGCGGCAGTGACCTGCTGGAACGCCTGCGCCAGGTGAAAACCGTCGCCGACATCGCGCTGATCCAGCAGATCAAGAACCGGCTGTGGAATGGCCCGCACGCTATCATCGCCTGGTACGCGAGCCTGTTGGGGTACGCCTATGTAGGCCAGGGCATGGGCGATACCCGGGTGGCTGCGTTGGCCGAGCGCTTGATCAACCAGGAGGTCGCGCCGGCCCTGACGGCGGAAAACCCACAAATGACGGATGTCATCAACGGGTTTGCAGCAACCTTTCTGGAACGCTGCAAAACCTCGTTCAAGGACCCGTGCACCCGAGTGGGGCGCGACCCGCTGCGCAAGCTTCAGCGCAACGAGCGTATCTTCAGCAGCATCGACCTGGCGCGCAGGCATGGCATTCAAACGCCTGCCCTGGCGTTCGGCGCAGCCCTTGCCGTTCACTACGCGCTTGCTTGCGCTGACGGCAAGGACCTGGAAGCGCAGCGGATAAAGCGGCTGTACAACGACAGCGAAGGCAGTGTCGAAGCGGTGCTGACCTATTCGGGCGACTACAACGGCAAGCCTTACCCCGGCATGGACTCGACGGCTGACGCAGCACTGCTCGAAGCGGTCTCCACGCATTTCCGCCAATTGCAGCAATTGGCGTCGCGCGATTGGGCATTAGCGCCTGCAAAACGCGAAGCCAGCGTGGTGGTTGCCTGCTAGTTGCACAGGGTTGTTTGTTTAAACGTTAACGGGGGCCCCGCCGCACATCGGCGGGGTTCAACCCAAATGCGTGCTGAAAGTACTGAGCAAATCGCCCGGCATTGCTGAACCCATGCTGCAAAGCCACTTCGGCCACCGAGCCACCCTCACCATTGGCCAGCACCTGCCGCGCCTGCTCCAGGCGTACCTGGCGCTGATACCCGACAATCGAAGTACCGGCAAACCGCCGAAAGCCGTCCTGCAGCGCACGCAAGCTGACATTCACCCGCTCGGCCAGCTCGCTGCCACTGATCACGCTGAGGGGCTGGTCACGAATGTGAGCCATCGCCGCCTTGACATGCCTCGGTGCAATCGAAGGTACGGGGCTGCGCAAGGCCTCGCTGTAATTGTGCGGCCAGGTTTCCAGTACGGCGTCGACCAACATCTCCTGCAGCCGCACTGGCATCAGCACGCCGCTATTGATCAGTTGGTCGAACTCGGCGCCGGTGGCCATTTCGAGCAGGGCGCGGATACCTTGAAAGGCCGCCACATTGAGGTCCACCACCGGGGCAAAGCGGATCGGCGCTGCCAACGGTCGCCCCAGCAATGCCGACAGACGCTCGGCAAACAATCCCCGTCGGATCGACATGCCGCATTGGGCATGGCCCTCGGCAAAGCGCACCGAGCGGACGTCCAGCTTGTCGACCGCCAGTCCGACCTGCGCCCCACCAACCGACTCGCCACGGTGATCGAAGATGATCTTGCCCGCCGTGGGCAGCACGAAGGTGATTTCATCCTGTGGCGTGGGCAAGGCGATGGTGAAATCGCCCTGATAATGCATGCGCCGTACGCTCATGCCATCGAAACGGCCGTAGACACCGCCAATGACGATGCCCTCGCCCAGCTTCGGCATGTCGGCGTAGAGGTTGCCGTGCAGTTGGGTGAACAACGCAGCGAAATCGTCGCTGCGCATGTTGTCGGAACGGAGCATGAAGGGTTTGCGGGTGGGGCTGGGGTACACCTTATTGCACACCTTGTGCGGGGAAATGGAGCACGGACGGTAGCAGCTGGGCGTGACAGACGCGTGACGTCATCAACGAACAGAAGATGCGTGCGAGGTCAGATGCCCGGCGTGATCAATATTGAATGAATGCTGTAACAAACCTCGCGGTAACCGGAAGCCTTTGAACGGTTGTTGAGTAATGGGGTTGAAGGCCTTTTCCGCGTTCAGCCGGTAACGCATCACACCGTCACCGGCCCGGAAGCTCAGGTCTACGCTGGTGGCCGTTCGGCCATTGAGCGCCCCGCGACTAAGCAGGCGGAACATCGACCACGGACCTCGGTACTCCAGGCTGCTGCTGTTGCCGTTCTGCCTGAGCAGGGTGAGGTTGCTGCGCACGTGCTGTCCCAAGGTATTGGGCCAGACGATGCCGATGATCTGGCTGGGGCCGTGAGTGTAGGAAATCAGCTGGCCGTCCAAGTCCAACAAGCTGGTGCGTTGATTGGCACTGAGCCCTAACGGCTCGATGCTGAACTGCACACTGAGGTTGCCGCGCTGGTCGAAAAAGGTTTCGCGAATGCGGTCTGCCAGCTCCAACTGCTCGATCACATCGCTTCGGATCAACGAACGCCCCTGCGAACCCGACTGCAAAGCTTCCAGGTTGTCCTGCAGGAAGAGCTTCAGGTATTGATCCTGAAATTGCTGCAGTCGTCCTTTTGGTCCGAAGAACGCTTCAAAGTCTTCCAGCGAAGCATCAGGTGCTCTGACTACAAATGGGTAGCGCCCGGCCAGACGTTGCTGGAAGAAGCTGTAGACTTCAGCATCCCAGCGTCGCTCCAGCTCGCGCAGCGCCTCAACGTTCAGTACTTGCGCTGTTTGATCTGCAACCTTTCTGACCTGATGATTGATCGGCTCCGGCAAGCCTGTGGCTACGCGCTGCAAGGTTCCGATGGGGTCGTCCCCGGTCATTGAAAAGCGCTGATGCACCGCGTGCAATGCGGCTTTGCCTCGATCAGGACTGTCTTGCACCGCCTTGGCATAGTCATGTACTGCAGCTATGGCGGCGTGCGTTTCATGGTAGTAACTCGGCTTTTCACCAGCGGCGTGCAGCATGGCGCTCAGGCCTGCGAACGCCCGCTGGATCGCCAGCGCCTGTTGTTGCTCGGGCTTGCTGGTGAGCGAAGCAAGCGAGGCGGCCTCATCCGCGCCAACGCTCACCGATGATGACAGCGAACTGTTGTCGCGGACCGTCTCCAACAAGCGGTGCAACGGCGCCGCTGGCCCCGTCAACTGTTCCAGGATCGTAACGCCGTGATCCAAATCTCGGAAATCCGCCACGGAAAATGCATTCAAGGCACGGCGCCAACTGTCGATGTAGTCTGCGCTGTACAGGTTGCGCAGGCGGTCGGTCAACGCCGCCTGGTCGGCATCTGAGTAATCCAGCTGAGCACGCTCGCCAAGTGCCCACTGGTCGATCATTGCCATTTCGGCGAAGCGCTGACTGCGCGGTTCAAAGTATTCCTTGAATCCTTTGGCGGTCAGCATCGGGGCCAACAGGATGCCACTGTCTCCTTGGTTTGATTCGGAAGACGTCTGGTATACGACATCGAAAGCAGGGCCGACCTGGTGACGTAGATCCAAGCCCGTGTGCAGTTGTTCCTCGGCCTGCTGCTTGAGGCCCGCATACACCCGCTGTGGCAACGGCACCTCGCGCAGCGTCTGCTGCACATCGCTGACACGCTGGCGGTACTGCGGCAGATCGGCATCGGCATAGGCCAAGGCGTATTTCAGGTGCTGCATGAGGTCCCGCTGCAGCCGCCCTTGGCCGGGAAACGCCTGCTGCCACTGCCGCGCCATCCACTCCTCGACCCATTCCGGGCGGCGGTTCTGGCGATCTTCAAGCATTCGGTAAACCCGCAGCGCTGCCATTTGCTGCTCGCTGCCCGCAGGTGCCGCATTCATGGCATCGACTAAGCCGCTGGCCAGGGCGGGCAAGAAGCGCTTTGACAACAAGCTCAGGTACGCTTGATCCACCGTTGGGCCGATGGCGCGCCCCTGGTACAGGCCCAGATCAGCAACACCCGGCCAGGCGGCGCGGTAGTCGCCAAACACTGCGACCGCATCGCGGATCTGGTCCAGCGGCTCTAGCAAGTTGCGCCCGGTCGGGTCCAGACGTTGGTCCACTTCGTGATGGCTGTACTCCCGGCTCTTGGCAAGCACGCCGGCTGACTTGACGCCATTGATGTCGAAGTAACGATGCCAACTGGCGATGGCCACGCAGAAGGCCAGGACGCCGACAGAAGAGCCTACCCACAGCAATTGGCGCTTGCTACGGGCGACCCTGACATTGTCACCCGCAAGGCCGGCCTCTTTGTAGATGACCCGCCCAAAGACTTGCTGACTGAAATAGGCCAACGCCTTGCCTTGCGCCTTGCCTTCAAGCAAGGGAGGTTTGGTCTTGTAAGGTTGTGCAGCCTCGCGGACAAAAGCATTGCGCATGTCACCTTGCTGTAGGACTGACGACCAATACACGCCGCGCATAAGCGCCGGGGTGGTGAAAGGGTCACTTGCCAAGGTCTCACGCAGGAAGTTAAGCAGTATCGGACGCAACCCGAGCAACTGCCCATGCAGTGAGCAGAGACGCGAACGCGGCGCATGGCTACTCTGCCCGCTTAACTGATCGATCACCTGCTCGAATAAATGATTCAGCAACCGATCGTAATGTTCACCGTACTCGTCTAGCCAAGCGTCGAAGGTGTCGACCGCATCCAGCTTGAACGTGAATCCCAACAGGCTGTCACGCTTGGCGGGTGAGAGCTTGGCGTAGAACTGGTCGAAGCCATCCAGCAGATCGAATTTGCTCAACACGACATACAGCGGCAAGCGCGAGCCCAGTTGGCGGCTCGCCTCGTAAAGACGTGTCCGCAGCACATGGGCAAGTGCTGTGCGTTGCTCAACGGTACCGTGCAGCAGCGCAGGCAGGTCGACAACCAGCAACAGCCCATTGAGGGTTCGCTGACCTCGATTGCGCTCTAGCCAATTCAACAGATGCTGCCACAGTTTGCCATGGGTTCCGGGTGGTAGGCAGGGTTCAGCATCAGGTGAGTGACTGGTTGGCGAGCCTTCCGGGGCGTCTTGGCTGATAAAGGCACCGGGCGTGTCGATGATCACCGCATCATTGCTGATCCACCACCCCACTGGGTAGGCAAGCGCCAGGGCTTGCCTACCTCGTGTCTGGACCTTGTCGATACGGGTCAGGGAAAAGCTTTGATCGGTGCAGTCGACAAAGCTGCTCTTGCCGGCCTGCTTATCGCCCACCACCAGATACCATGGCAGTCGGTACAAAGCCCGACGTCCACCAGCATGGTCGAGATACCGTGCGAGCCCTTGGTTCAATGCCTTCTCTTGTGCATGAACGAACGGCAGCGCGGGGTCCATCTCGGCGGCCGCTGCCTGCTGACGTTCCGCTTGCAAGCGACGAAAGCGCGCTCGCAAAACAACCAGCCAGCACAACAGCGGCATCAGCACGAGCACCAGGCTCACTACACTGCGATGCGCCACACTGGCCAGTGGCTGCTGCCCGCGCCACGTCCACTGCGGGCCGAGCCACCAGATGGCAACCAGCATCAGCACAGCACCTAGCCCGAGCAGCAGTGGCATCGCCAGACCGATACGGGTCATCAGCGGCCAACCCCAATGTTTGAGGTACTTCCAGAGTTGATTCATCGAGGCTCCTGCTCCTTGTTCCGATCAGCCAGTGCATGGGATGACGCGTATTGCTGAAGCCGCTGAAATACCTCGGGCTCCCAGTCGCTGGCGGTGGTTTGCTGCATCGTTCGCGCGACTCCAGCGCACAGGTCCTGGGCTAACCAGGAAACGCCCCGTGCAGCCAGCAGGTCAGCCGCGATGACTGTGGTATGGCAGCGCTCGCGGGGAGCACGAAAGTCCGCCTGCATCCCTTGCAGCCTTAGCAAAACCGGTTCTACGCCGCCGGTTTCCAGTTGGCTGACCAGCTCTTCGCGCAGGCTGGCAAACTCCTGGGAAGCTGCGCTTTGTTCGGATTGCCCGTCAGCCCCTTTGAGCCAGGCCAGGCATTGGTCGTCGACAAACACCCTGCCGTCGCTGAAACACAACTGCTGCAGCGCTGGCATGCGCTGCACGAACCGAGCAGTCGCCGCACGTATGGCTTCAGCCACTTCGCCCATCGCCAACCGCGAGGCGGCAGTGGCTGCGAGGAAGCTGCCGCGAATCCAGTAGGGGCAGGCGGTCACACTTTTTTCGATACGCTGGAGCAGCGCCGCATCAATCACCGTGCCGGCGATGGCGTCCTCGTAGTCAGAGGCAATATCCCGTGGCACCGCCATCAATTCTGTACGGTTGCCCTGCTGGGTTTGCGGTGCGGCTTGAATGTGGGCCCACAAACCGAAGCGACGTAGTTGATAACCGGTCGGGTCGTAGGGATCCTGCTGGTTGATCAGTTCGGCCATGCTCATTACGGCCCGACGCGTCTCGCGTTCGTTACCGATTAAAACGTGCGGCTTGGGCGAGGCGATGACATCCGCCAGCGGCGCAGGCTTGATGGTCGTTTCTTTAGGTGAGGAAGGCTCGCCAACGCCATTGGCAAGATCTGTGTGTTTGCGCAGCAGACGCTCAAGTTCATTCAGAACTGCCGCGTCAAGCTGGGCGGCTTCCTGCTGATGTGCCAAACGAACTAACGCACTTTGCGCCGCTACGGCATGTGCGGGTGTATACGTGAAACGATCAAGACGTGGCAGCGCATCGATCAAGCGATTGAGCACCAGGCCAACGAGCTTGCGCTTGGCCAGGAAGCCTTTCGGGCCAGGCTTGGGATGAGCGGCTTCCCAATAGCCTTCGATCATTCCGCCCAGCAGCGCCAAGGTGAACCCCCAACGCTCCCAGCAATCACTGCGCAGCCACGCGACACTCAGGTGCGCGACGATTCGCAAGTGCTTGCACTGCTGGCCCAGGTACTGGCGAGACGCTTCTTCGATATAGCTCCAGTCGATTGAAGCCTCCTGCAACCCACCCAGCTTGACCATCTCCTGGTCAATGGCCTGGTAGGTTTCGTCCTCGACGTCGAACAGGCCGGCAGGAGCCGCCGGGTCAATCGGTGCGAGCAGCCGATTGATTTCTTCCCCTGACACCTGCGCTACCACCGGCAGGTACCTCGTGCCTGGCGGATCAACAGGTCCAGGCCCTGGGCATCGAACGTCAGGCCATCAACCTCGGGGCTGTCGCTGACCACCTGTATGCGCTGAGCGCCGATCAGTTTCTTGATTTGCTCGATCGCTGGCAGGCCGCGCCCAGCGTCCAGTACTTGGCCGTTCTCCATCACCTGCCAGGGAGTTTGGCTGGTAGAACCGCCCTCCCCCGTCAACCGTACGTTAACCCAGCTCGCGTCGATGGGCCGACTGGCAATCAATTGCAAGCGAGAGATGTTCTGTATGCAACTGATTGCCAGGTAGGCACGATCGTCGACTGAAGCGATGGCGGGTGCCGAAATCACAAGGTCATGTGTAGCTGCACTGCCGTCACCTCGACTGCCGATGCGAAAGGTCAGATCATCAGCCGCCCGTGCGGCCTCATTGGACATTACGCGCAGCACTGTTGGCGCGTCCTGCTCCTGCGCTGACCACTGACGTCTCTTCGCATGCGCTGGAGTGCCCGCAGCCTGATCGAAGCATGCCAAGCGCACTAGATTCGACTCAATTTTCGAGCAGTCCTGGCCAGCGTTCGCGGATATCGGCAGACAGCAGAACATCAGCGATAGTCCTACGCAATACGTATTTCTACCCATCATCGCTTGTAAGTTTCCATTCAATATTCCACAGACTTTCAATACCAACAGGCATCTGATCGCCGAAATCCGGCAAGAGACTAGTCCATTAAAATCAAAAATAACAAATAAATATTTTATTACACTTTCGCACTCGACTATTTAACACCACTCAATGCATGGTTTTTAGGAAACCCCAAGCAGACCAACAACTTGTAATAAGTCGCACACACTTTAGAGAAAAGTCCTACAAGTGCAACTTACAAACTAGATCAACCAATGGATATTTCCTACAACAGGGAGACATTTTTCGATGTCAAAGAGCACAGGTTCTGTCGCGCCAAAAGAGCGTATAAACATCAAATATGTGCCCGCCACCGGTGACGAGCAGGCCGAAGTAGAGCTGCCGCACAAGATGCTGGTGTTGGGCGACTTTGGCCTTGATGACAGCCGCTCCCTCGAAGACCGCCAAGTCATGCGCATTGATAAACACACCTTCAACAACGTGTTGAACGACGCCGATGTCAGCCTGGGCATGTCGGTGCCTTCCGCGCTAAGCGCGACCCCGGATGCCGAGCTGGCAGTCAACCTGCAATTCAAGTCCATCCAGGATTTCGGGCCGGATCGCATCGCCCGTCAGGTGCCCGAGCTGAACAAGCTACTGGAGCTGCGTGAGGCGCTGGTCGCCCTGAAAGGCCCGCTGGGCAACGTGCCCGCCTTCCGCAAGCAGCTACAACATCTCTTGAACGACGAGCATACCCGCAAGCAACTCGCCCAAGAGCTGGACTTGGTGCTTGAAGCGCCCAAAGAAGACTGAGACAACGGAGCGTCCCCATGCCAAAGCCAAGCAGCACAACCGTTACTGTCGAAACAACGTCCCAAAAATTGAGCAATGCCACCTTGCTCGATCAGATCATGGCGGAAACCAAATTGGTTCCCGCACAAGAGGGTTACCAAGTTGCTCGGCAGGGGGTATCCGCCTTCATTGCCGAAATTCTCAAAAGCAATGATCCAGATCAACTCATCAATAAGCACCGCGTCGATCAGATGATCGCCGAGCTGGATCGGGTACTGAGCAAACAGATGGATGCGATCCTGCATCAACCCGAATTCCAGCAACTCGAATCTTCGTGGCGCAGCCTCAAACTTCTGGTCGACCGCACGGACTTTCGCGAGAACATCAAGCTTGAAGTCTTGCATGTCAGCAAAGAAGATTTGCTCGACGACTTCGAGAACGCGGCAGATATCACGTGCAGCGGAATTTACAAACATGTCTACACCGCCGGTTACGGCCAATTTGGTGGCGAGCCCGTTGCCGCCATGGTTGGCAACTACAACTTCGGGCCCTCGTCGCCTGATATAAAACTGTTGAGCTACATGGCATCTGTGGGCGCCATGTCACATGCCCCGTTCATTGCGGCACCTTCCCCGGAGTTCTTCAACCTGAGCAGCTTTGAAGAGCTGCCCAATCTGAAAGAAATCAAAGACATTTTTGCAGGCCCCCGGCATGCCAAGTGGCGCGCGTTCCGCGAGAGCGAAGATTCCCGCCACACCGCGCTGACCGGGCCGCGCTTCATGCTGCGCTCCGCCTACCACCACCAGGAACAGCCGATCAGCAGCTTCAATTACGATGAGAACATCGACGGTCGGCACGACAACTACTTGTGGGGTAGCTCCGCCTTCCTGTTGGCCAGCTGCATCAACGAGAGCTTTGCCCGCTACCGCTGGTGCCCGAACATCATCGGCCCGCAATCCGGTGGTGCCGTTGAAGACCTGCCGGTGCATCTGTACGAATCCCTGGGCCAACTGCAGGCCAAGATTCCTACCGAGGTGCTGATTTCCGACCGCAAGGAGTTCGAGCTGGCCGAAGAGGGCTTCATTGCCCTGACCATGCGAAAGGACAGCGACAACGCGGCGTTCTTCTCCGCCAACTCGGTACAAAAGCCAAAGAACTTCCCCAAGACCCCCGAAGGCCTGCAAGCACAGACCAACTACAAGCTAGGCACCCAGCTGCCTTACCTGTTCATCGTCAACCGCCTGGCCCACTACATCAAGGTGCTGCAGCGCGAGCAGATCGGCAGCTGGAAGGAACGACGCGACCTTGAGTCCGAACTCAACAAATGGATCAAGCAATACGTCGCCGATCAGGAAAACCCCTCAGCCGATGTCCGCAGCCGTCGGCCGCTGCGTGCTGCCAAGGTTGAGGTCTCGGACGTTGCCGGTGATCCGGGCTGGTACCAGGTCTCGCTCGCCGTGCGCCCGCACTTCAAGTACATGGGCGCGAACTTCGAGATCTCGCTGGTAGGTCGGCTCGATACGCAATGAGTGGTTTCTTTGATCGCTTGATGGCGGACCAGTCCGTCATCCGGGAACCGTCTCGTCAAGAGAACGCTTCGCACAAGTTCGCCGCCATCAAGCGCCACCTCGAAACGTTGCTGAACGCCCGCCAAGGTTGCTCCCAGAGCAGCCCTGAGCTGGGCCTGCGCGACTTCAACGGGCATGACGTGAGCAGCGGCGAGCTGCTGCAGCAAGTGAGCGCCGATATCCGCCGCACCCTTCAGCGCTTCGAGCCACGCATCCACGTGCGTGCGCTCAAAGCGGTACCCGATAGCCACGCTCCGCTGGAGTTGCATTTCCATCTGGACTGCCACGTGCAGGTCAACAACCACGCGGAGCAGTTGCAGCTGGATCTGCTGGTCAACGGGCACAACCGCTATACCCGAGTGAGATGAACCATGTCACTAAAGGACAGATTCAGCGAAGAACTGCGTTACCTGCACGAGTTGGGAAACGACTTCGCCAAGGACAACCCACAACTTGCCCGACTGCTGGGCAAAGGGGGAAGCGATCCCGATGTCGAGCGGCTGATGGAAGCCTTTGCGTTTCTGACGGCCAAGCTTCGGCTGAAACTGGAAGATGACCTGCCGGAACTGACGCACCCCATGTTGCAGATACTGTGGCCCAACTACCTGCGGCCGCTTCCCAGTGCCACGATCATACAGTTCACGCCACGCCAACAATCGCTCAGCCAATCACAGCGCATCCCCCAAGGTTCAAGGTTGTTCTCCAAACCCGTGGACGGTGTGCCCTGCGAGTTTCGCACCTGCACAGCAGTGAACATTCATCCGTTCGAAATCGAAGCCGTGAGTGCAACCCAGACACTTGACAGTTCGGTGGTTCGCATCGGCTTGCAAACTTTGGTCGAGCGGCCACTGAACACCTTGGGGTGCTCCAGCCTGGACTTTCACCTGAGCGGCGATAACCGCACCGCTCGCACGCTTTATCTATGGATTTCCCAGTACCTCAAACACATCAGCGTGACTATAGAGGGTGAGGTGCGCCGGCTACCGGCCAGCAGCGTCGCCTTCCCAGGTTTCAGCCCTGACGAAGCCTTGCTCCCCTACCCGCAGAACGTCTTTGATGGCTACCGGATTCTGCAGGAATACTTCGTGTTCCCGAAGCGCTTTCACTTCTTCAGCGTTACGGGCCTGGAAAAGCTCTGGCCGGCAAAAGACTGCCAGCAAGTGGGCATCGAACTCCATTTCACGCGCCAATTGCCAGAACCGCTGCGCGTTGGCACGGAAGATTTCAGCCTTTTCTGCACCCCGGCCGTCAACCTGTTCAAGCACAGTGCCGAGCCCATCGACCTGGCCAGCGAGGCTGCGCAGGTAGAGCTCAAGCCCAGAAGCGAAGAGCAGTTCGCCTACGAAATCTTCAGTGTCGATGAAGTGATCAGCACCCGAACGACCACGGACGGAAGTACCGGGGAGCACCTGCGAACTTTCCGCCCGTTTGAGTCATTCGCCCACGAAATCGAGCATGTCCAGGGCCGCACGGCACTCTACTACCGTTACCAGCTCGAAGAGTCCTTGCGCGGCGATGGCGTCACCCACCGCATCGCCTTCGTGCGCGCCGATGCCAACAGCTACATAGGCGAGCTGGAAACAGCGTCCATCGAACTGACCTGCACCAATAGGGACCTGCCGCTGGCGTTGGGGGTGGATGACATCAACATCCTCACTGAAGTCACCCCACCCCTGGCGACCTATACCAACATCTGTGCGCCTACTCGCCCCTATCGCCCCGTGCTGGACGGCCAGTTGCAGTGGGCCCTGATCTCCAACATGTCGCTCAACTACCTGTCGCTGCTTTCGATCGAGCCGCTCAAGGCGGTGATTCGCGCTTACGACTTCGCCGCCTTGCACGACATCCAGCAAGCGCGCACCACCCGCAAACGCCTCGACGGTATCCGCGAGCTACAGACACAACCCATGGACTGGCTCATTAAGGGGCAACCCATTCGTGGCCTGCACACCCAGCTGAAGCTGGATCAGACGGCCTTCCTCTGCGAGGGCGACCTGTACCTGTTCGGCTGCGTGCTCGCGCACTTCTTCGCCCTGTACGCCAGCATCAATTCCTTCCATCAACTGGAAGTGATCAACACCACCAACAACGAGCATTACACATGGCCCATCCAGACCGGCAAGCAACCGCTGATCTAGCCGACAAGCTGATGGCCAACGCCCACCAGTACAACTTCTTCCAGTTGCTGGAGCGGCTGCATGGCCTACATGGCGATGACCTGGAACCGCGCTGGCCGGATGAGGCCACCCGGCTGCGCGTGCGGCTGGCAAGCGACCCGCGGCTGACCTTTCCCGTCTCGGATGTGTACAAAGCCGAGCGTATGCCTGGGGAGGACGAGCGCTATCGCGTGTGCACCACATTCATGGGCTTGCACGGCACCGACTCGCCATTGCCCACCTACTACCTGGAGCAGGTGGCTTATGAGCATGCCCAGGGGGTTGGCGTGCGGCCAGCCTTCTTCGATTTCTTCAACCATTACGTGCTCAGCCTGCTGCACCGGATCTGGCGCAAGTACCGCTACTACATCCGCTTTCAATCGGGTGCAAGCGATGGCTTCTCCCAGTACATGTTTGGCCTGCTCGGGCTGAACGACAAGCAGCTGCGCGGCGACACGACACTGCCCTGGAGCCGACTGCTCAGCTTCGCCGGCGTTATCGCCAGCCGCAGCCGCGCGCCGGGTACCGTCGCCGGCATCATCGCCCACTGCTTCGACCTGACGCACGTGCGGATCCGCGAATTCGAAACGCGCTCGGTGCCCACTAAAGGCAAACAGCTGGTAAGCCTTGGGCGCAGCAACGGCGAGCTGGGCAGCACCTTCATGGTCGGCAGCCGCACCCGTACCCGCAGCAGCAAGTTCACCATCGTCATCAGCGAACTTGACCAGGTGCAACTGCGTGACTTGCTGCCCAGTGGCATCAACTTTGGCCGCTTGCGGGCGTTAATCAACTTTCTGCTGCGCGATGGCCTGGCCTACGACCTGAAACTGCACCTGAAACAAAACGCGCTGTCGCCGTTCTGCCTGCACCGCAGCCAAGGCGCCTACCTGGGCTGGACCAGCTTTATCGATGACCGGCATGGCGAGATCAGTCCGGTCGTTCGGTTCAGGGGGCGTTCATGAGCACATTGACCTTGAGCATCATCAATCTGGACCAGGTGCAGCACTCCGTCACCCTGCGTCATTGTTTTGATCGCACGGGCGGCACCATCGGCAGCGAGGACGCCAGTTGGGTGATCAATGACCGGGATCATAGCGTTGCGCCAGTCCACTGCGAAATTCGCTGGATCGAGGGCAGCTACTGCGTGATCGATCACTGTCACCGTACCTTTGTAAACGATGGGGTTGATTGCCTGGGGTCGCTACCACCTCGGCGTCTGTTGGAAGGCGACCGACTGAGCATCGGTGCGTATCGACTGCTGGCCCAATACGCGCATGAGCACGCTGACCTGCGTTCACTGGAAGACCTGTTCAACCCAGACAACAGGGTACTCGACCGCCTGATCGCCGATGTGCCGGCACAGGCTTGGCAGCACAGTTCGTCTGGATCCGAACCTGCTACCGAAATCTGCTCGATCTTCGAGCCGGGCATGGGCAAAGACCCTCTGGCGGTCTTCGATGCACTGGCTGATGCAGCGCCATCAACTGCGGATCCGCTGCAACAGCTGACGGCGGGAGAACGGCTATGAAGCGTCTAACTTTCTTGATTGCTCCACTGCTGATCATGCTGCTTGGGCTTTCCGGCTGTACCTCTTGGAACAGAGCCAGCCAAGTGATCAGAGATCACTCGTTACCGATCGGGCCGCCGAAGGATCATCCGACTCAGGTCGCTTTCAGCATCAATGTCAGCCCGACGCTCAACGGTAATCCGAACAGTGTCGACGTAGCGGCCATTCCTGAGAGCACCCTGGAACCCAGCCCTTACGCGGTCACCTTGAGCGCTGGCGACCCGCACGCGCTGACCGACAAAGTCGGAACGCTCTTCGAATACCTGCAAGCGCAATTCCCCGCGATGTCCAACGTGGAAACAGGCGAAGAAGACGAAAGTGAATGGGCTCGCTCCCCGATGGAAGAAAGCTCGCCCGGCAGCTATGACGACCCCACGGTGGTACTCACGCTGCCGGGCAGCACGACGGTAGCCAGCGGTGCTACGGCAACACCGATTGCGATCAAGATCCTGCAGCTGCGCGATGACTCGCTGCTGCGCAGCAGCGTGTACCAAATGCTTGACGCTGACCCCGCCACGGCCCTGCGCAGTACCTATATCCGCGATGACGATTACCTGCTGAACCCAGGCCAGTTCAAGTTCATTCCGCTTGAGCCCATCGAGCCCGAAACCCGCTTCGTCGCGGTGATTGGCGATTACAGAAACCAGCAAAACGCGACCTGGCAGCAGGTGCTGCGAATTCCGCCACGCGGCCACCAGATCATTCTTTCAGTGCTGGTCAACGACGCGCAGATCCTGCTCAAGGAGGAGGAATGACAGCGCCTCTGCACCCTTCCCCACTTACTCACGCTGACACGGAGCGCTCATGAGTTCACGTAATCCCGTCCTGTGGCCCGAAGGCCTGTTCGTCAAGCCTCAGCATTTTCAACAAGCTGCGCGGGCCAGTGAAGCGGCCTTGCATCAACGCCTTGGCAGCCTCAACGCGGCGTTCTACGGCTTCAGCGAGCTGCAGTTGAACGATGAATACCTGAGCCTGGGCAAGATCGCCATCACCAAAGCGCGCGGCATCATGCCCGATGGCACGGTGTTCGATATTCCCGCCGATCTGCCACCACCACCGCCACTGGAAATCGAGGACGACGGTTCGAAAGACAGCGAGGTGTTCCTGTGCCTGCCGCTGCGTACCGAGGGGGGCCGAGAAGTCAGCTGGCCCGACAATGCCGCCAACTTCCGCTACAACGCCCAGGCGGAGGAAATCAAGGATACCCACAGCGCCGACGGCGATCTGGTGCAGGTTGACCTGGCCGTACCCAACTTGCAGCTCAAACGCAAAACCGAGGACAGCAGCGCCTACACCCGCCTGGCCCTGGCACGCATCCTGGAACGACGCCCCGACGGCAGCCTGCAACTGGACGAAACGTTCTACCCCACCAGCGTCTCGGTGCGAGCGGTGCCCGCCCTGCAGCGTTTCCTTGAAGAAATAACCAACACCCTGCGCGAGCGGGCGCGCAATCTTGCCGCACGCATTGGCGCATCGAACCAGTCCGGTATCGCCGACATCCGCGACTTCAACCTGCTGCAGGCCATGAACCGCTGGTGGCCTTGCTTCAACCACCTGGCCAGGCAAGGGCAAACGCATCCTGAGCAGCTGTACCTGTCCATGAGCCAGGCCTGCGGTGAATTCGTCACCTTTACCGACGAGAACCGACTGCCGCAGGAGTACCCGGCCTATCACCACACTGCCCTGCGTACCTCGTTCAAGCCCCTGGAAGACACCCTGCGCCGGGCACTGAGCACGGTCCTGCAACCACGCGCGGTGTCGTTGCCGCTGGAGACGCTGGACTACGGCGTGATGAAGACCACGCTGGATGACCGCCGCCTGATCGACGAAGCCGACTTCATCGTCGCCGTGCGTGCCAACCTTCCGCCGCAGACGTTGCGTCAGATGTTCATTCAGAAAGCCAAGGTCACCTCACTTGAGTCATTGAATGACCTGGTGCCATTGCAACTGCCTGGTATCCCGCTGTTGCCCCTGCCTGTCGCACCCCGCGACCTGCCCTTCCATGCGGGCTTCAGCTATTTCGAGCTGGACAAGCGCGATCCGGCCTGGGGGTGCATGAAGTCGGCCAACGGCTTCGGCTTCCATGTTGCGGGTGAATTCCCAGGGCTTGAACTGCAGTTCTGGGCGATCAGGGGTGAGTGATATGGATCAGAACAAAACAGGGCTAACCGATGCTCAGAGTGCTGGGACCCGACCGTTGAACTCGACGCTTCGTGGAAAAGCACCCAACGCGGCC
Source organism: Pseudomonas sp. NPDC090233 (assembly GCF_044772285.1). NCBI lineage: Bacteria > Pseudomonadati > Pseudomonadota > Gammaproteobacteria > Pseudomonadales > Pseudomonadaceae > Pseudomonas > Pseudomonas sp. NPDC090233. The sequence goes on from NZ_JBIVYQ010000002.1 coordinate 578,568, forward strand.
GCACCGTCTGGAGAGCCCGCAGATAAGTCAGAGCCTGCGCCCCTGTATGAAGGTTACCCAGCTGATCCAGAATTCCAAATGCGAGGCGGCTACGCCAACCTGATGCTGGATGCTGCAATGCCGCTTTTCGGTTTGGTCATGCGCCTGCGCACATTGGATGCGCTGCCCAACATCAAGGACGTGCATCAGCAAGTACGTATTCAGATCGACAACATCCGCGAAGAAATACGCCAACACGGTTATGAGCCCGCTCAATTTTTGGCGTACTCCTACGGCCTGTGCCTGTACATCGATGAAGCGGTCATGGAACGGCCCTGGGGCAAGAACAGTTGCTGGAGCCATGAACCCCTGCTCAGCACCTTCCACGATGAAACCTGGGGTGGTGAGAAATTCTTCACCGTGCTTTCTCGGCTGATGCAGGAGCCCAAGCGGTACCAGGACGTGCTGGAATTCATGTACTTCGCGCTGTGCCTGGGCTTGAAGGGCAAGTACGCCATAGCCCCCAAGGGCGAAGAGTCCCTGAATGCACTGATCCACCAGCTTCACGGGATCATCCGTGAACTTCGCGGCCCCACGCCCGAAGAAGTCTGCGACCCCTATACCAACGTCGCCCCGCGCAACTACCGCGTGACTCGGATATGGCCTTGGTGGAGCCCGTTAGTCATATCAGCCATCGCCATGGCGGTTGCCTACGGGATCTACAGCTACCGCCTGCACCTGCTTACCACCGAGGTGCTGGAGTCGCTCAACGTCATCTTGCAGCAATAAACAGCCCACACCGGGTACCACTGGATTCAACGAATTATCGAGGTTAACGCCTCGCTAACAAGCCCATCGCTTCCGATGGCCACGCCACCTGTGGTGCGCGTGTTTTTCCCACATGGACGCAGGAGTAACTGCAATGCCAACACCCGCTTACATCAAGATCGAAGGCCAGACCCAAGGCAACATCACCGCTGGTGCCTTCACCTCCGACTCGGTCGGCAACGTGTTTGTCGAAGGCCATGAAGACGAAATCCTGGTGCAGGAAGTCAAGCACCAGGTCACCGTCCCGACCGACCCGCAAAGCGGCCAACCGGCCGGGCAACGGGTGCACAAGCCCTTCATTTTCACCAGCTCGCTGAACAAGGCCACGCCGCTGATGTACCAAGCGCTGGCCAGCGGCGAAATGTTGCCGACCGTTGAAGTCAACTGGTATCGCACCTCGGTAGAGGGCAAGCAAGAGCACTTCTTCACCACCAAGCTCGAAGACGCCACCATCGTCGATATCAACACCGTCCTGCCCCACGCTCAGAATGCGAAGAACGCGAACTACACGCAACTGGTCGAGGTGGCAATGTCGTACCGCAAGATCTCCTGGACCCACGTGACTGCGGGTACCGAGGGCTCTGACGACTGGCGTAAACCGATCGCCTGATCTAACTGAAATGCCCAGGCAGGCGTGCTCTGCCTGGGCTTTTCGAATATCCAGGCGGCGGACAGGGATCTTTTATGCCTAGCCAATCTGATCTGCGTTACAGCTTTCAACCGCTCGTGGGCAACGCTCAGTTTGAAGTCGTGTCGTTCACGCTCAAGGAAGGGATCAGCACACCTTTCGAACTGGACCTGAAGCTGATCAGCTTCGAGAACAATGTCGACTTCGGCCATCTGCTCGACAAACCTGTGCTGTTCACCCTCTGGGAGGGCGAGCGTCCGGTGCGTTATGTACACGGCTTGGTCAGCAGCTTCAGCCAAGCCGAAAGCGGCTTCTACCGCACCTATTACCACGCCGTGGTCGAACCACAACTGGCCCGCGCAAAGCTGCGTTCGAACTGGCGCATCTTCCAGCACAAGACCGTGCCGCAAATAATCGAGCTGATGCTCAAGCGCCAAGGCATCACCCAGTTTGAACTGCGCGCCAGCATGGACCACCAGGTCCGCGAGTTCTGCGTGCAAGCCGGCGAGACAGACCTGGAATTCATCTCCCGTCTGGCTGCCGAAGAGGGTTTCATCTACCGCTTCGAACACAATGAAAAGCGCCACAAACTGATCATCACTGACCGACTGCAATCTTTCGGCCTGATCAGCCAAGGTGCTATCAAAACCGAGGATGAAGACGAGGTATTTTTCGATGCTGACGAGCTGATCGGCCCCAACAACGTCCTATATCAGGCCAACAGCGGAGGCGACCAGGCCAGATGCTGCTTGTGGCGTTTGCGCTACAGCGAGCAGGTGCGTACTGCATGGCAAGTTCAGCGCGACCATACCTTCACCAACCCGGCTTACCGCCAGGAGCACAGAGCCTCGGGTCCGCATTTAGAGCACCAATCCAAAGACTACGAACGCTTCGACTACCCTGGCCGCTACAAACGTGATGCCGTGGGCAAGCCGTTCACCGAAAACCGAATTACCGCTCTGCGCCATGATGCGCGTATCGCCGAGGTCAAGGGGGATGATATCCGTCTGCAACCTGGGCTCAGCTTCACGCTTGTAGGTCACCCTAGAGATGACCTCAATGTGCATTGGCGAGTGAATACGGTTACTCACGAAGGCAGCCAATTCACCAGCCTGCAAGAGGAAGCCGCTGGCGTCGACCAGAGCACTCGTTACACCCAGACCTCACAACTCGTACCCGGCAGAATGGAGTGGCGCCCTGCGCCTTTGGCAAAGCCACGCGTCGATGGGCCGCACATGGCTACCGTTGTCGGCCCACCGGGTGAAGAGATTTATTGCGACGAGTGGGGCAGGGTCAAGGTCAGTTTCCCCTGGGACCGCGAGAGCCAGAACAACGAGTTCAGCTCTTGCTGGTTGCGGGTATCGCAGGGCTGGGCAGGTGGAAGCTGGGGCTCGATGGCCATCCCTCGTATTGGTCAGGACGTGATCATCCAGTATGTCAACGGTGACCCCGATCAACCGATGATTACCGGGCGCACCTATTGCGGCAACCAACTGCCGCCCTACGACCTGCCTGAGCACAAGACGCGGATGACTATCAAGAGCCAGACCCACAAGGGCAATGGTTTCAATGAGCTGCGTTTTGAGGATGAACTGGGCAGGCAGGAGGTGTTTATCCACGCCGAGCGAGACCAGAACAATGTGGTCAAGCACGATGAGACCACACAGGTTGGCAATGATCGCAGTGAAAACGTCGATCATGACGAGACGATCACCATCGGTCACGACCGCACGGAAACGGTCGGCAACGATGAACGGGTCACTATCGGCCAGGACGCATTTCTCAACGTGGGGCGTAACCAGACACTCCACATAGCCAAGGACCGCGTCGAGACGGTAGGCAACCATCGCCAGGATCAGATTACCGCCAATCACTCGATAACGATTGGCGGAAACCTGGAACAGCAAGTCGAAGGCCACGCAACGCTGGAAGCTCGCGCACAGATCCGCAGGCGCATCTTCGCGTCGCAGACGCGCTGGTCATCCAAGGGCCTGGAGGATCCATCCGCATCGATAAGACCGGCATCACCCTTGACGGCTCGACTATCCGCATCAATGGCGACTTGCTCAAGAATGCGGACGGAGCAGGCAACCCCTTCACTATCAATAGCGCACCTATCTGCGGCGAACCATTGGATCGTCTCTGCGGACGCCGTTCCGATGGCACCTGCGCCTTGGCTGATTGTCGCTGCCTGCGAGGGCGTGAGTCATGAATGTGGACGGATCGACACCTGCCAGCCAACACTGGCCGCCCAGTGCGTTGTACCAGACTCGCTTTCTCTTGCTGATGGCCCGCGAAATCGAACACTGGGCATTCCGACCGATACCACAGGGAGGTCATCCGGTACCCGCCTATGCCCCTTCTCTGCTTGAACTCATGGATGAGGTTACTGGCAGGATTGAACATGCGTGGGTGTGGAAAGACACAGCCATGGATGGCGACTATGAGTTCGGTCCCTTGCTGGTAGATGTCAGCAACGCTCCCGATCTTCAGCGCCACGCCCTGACGAATTGGGCGCCCATCGGAGCGGTCATTGCGCTGGATGCCGATGTCAGCCTTGCAGCGCTATCCGAGCACTTCACCAGCTTGTTGGAAGTCACCCTAGAGGATCAACAGCCAGCGACCCATCAGCTCAAACCTGATCACCTTGGCGCGTGGCTGGACGCACTCGATGAAGCCCATCGCACAGCCTGGCTTGGGCCGGTGTCGCGGCTGATATGGCGTGTCAATTGGGGGCCTGCCCATGAGTGGCAGCAGCTTGAGCGCAGCCCGACCGTGCTTCGTTCAAGGTCGGACGCACCACTCGCTCTTCAACAGGATGAAATTAGCCGGCTGCAAGTCGGCATACATGAGCACTTCGTACTCAGGCTAACCCATGAGGTGTTGGCCATGCCCCAACATAACGGACGGAATCTGGCTGAAATCCGTCAATGGATCGAGGAACTACTGCCCCAACTGAAAACGCTCAACTTCCATGACGAAGAGGTCGCAGGGCAATTCATTCTGCTGGCGGCAGAACACATGTGGCTGATGAGCAGTGAGGAGGCGGGGACTATCTACACCAACCTCCAAACTTCGCCACAAAGCAGACTTCGTGATTTGCAAGCACTGATCGACAGCAAGGAATTCTCCCATGACTGACGCCTCCGTGAGCCGCGCCACCTCCATCCCTGCCTGCAGTGCCCGCGTACCCATCCTGCCGATCCGCTACGCCATCGTGCCGCGCCTGGCCGATGCGCCGGCCTGCCGCTACGCCGACTCGGGCTTCGACCTGGAACAAGGCTTCTCCCCGCTGCAGCACTCGTCCTACACCTTGCGTGCCCTGCGCCCAGGTTACGTCTACGTGTTCATGCAAGGCACCCACGGTGAAAAGCTGGTCATTCACGAGCACGACGGCGAAGGCCGCTACAAGCAATTGCGCTACCGGGGGCTTGAGAACTACCAGCAGCGCGACGGCTACCTGTCCGGCCCGTCGATGGGCTGGGTCTGGGCCGACACCTGCGCGGACACTGCCCAGGAAGTCTGGATCGGCTACAGCCCGCATTTGTGGACCAATGCCATGACCGCCCGCATCACCGCCTCCGCCGCGCTGCGCCAGCGGCATATGCGCCGGCTCGACATGGCCGAACTGGTGGCCGGCAACCAGGCACCCTCCTCCCAGCCCCATGTACTGCCGGTCAGCGCCTTGAAGACCTGGGTCGAGGACTTCAAACCGGAACATCAGCGCATGTCGCTGGCCTGGAGTAGCCAGCCGCGTACCGAGATATTGCCAATCGGCAGGCTTGGCGCCATGGCGCGGCATTACCCCAGCACCCAGCCGAAAATCCCTGCCGTGGTGGTGCTCAGCGACGCCGAAGGCATGGCCCTGGACCTCAGCCTGTCGGTCTCGGCTTACCAGCATCAGCTGCGCGACCTGATACCCGCCGAGCAACTGGAACACACCAAGCCGCTGCAAAGTACCGAGCAGGCCGAGGTGCCCATGTGCTACGGGCTGGATGTGCAACAACTGAGCCCCAAGAGCCGCGATTTCCACCACCGCAACCTGGTGGCCATGCTGATCAACAAAACCTTGGAAAGCCTCTATCCCACGGACGCTCGCCCATTGGGCCAGGCGGCGCAACGCCTGAGCATGCCTACTGGCAGCCCGATGCTGTCCCCGGCTGCGGCACGCTTCCGAGCACTCACCCATGAATACTATTCCCCCAACGGCGCACGCCTGGGGCAGCGGCTCGATAAGGCCAAGTACTTACAGTTTCTCGAGGAGCGCGAGGCGCTGGAAAAACGCATCGCCGCCCTGCGCGTGCTTGCTCTGCAAGCCAGCAACGATCACGACGCCTGGCTGGCCACTGCCGAAAACCAGCACATCGATGACCCCTACAGCCTGGCGGCAGCGCTGGCCTGCTATGACCGTGACGACTGCACCTCGGCCCGTGGCCTGGAAATATCCCTGGCCCTGCTTATTCACCCCATGGGCCAGCCGGCGCCCGGCACCGAAGACGACGACCACCGCCTCCAGCGCCTGGAACAGTGGCTGGACCAGCACGACAGCCCGCTGTACGTGGCTCTGGCGCCGTTCAATCCGTTCAAGGACAAGGCCGATGCGGTCGGCACACTCTTGGGCGGCACCGATAACGTCATTGAGGGGCTGTACGGGCGCTTCCCGGCGATCGCCGACATCACTGACCTCACCGCCCAGTCGGTCAACACCGTGGTGCTCAAACGCATGCGTGGGCATACGCGTTGGGATGCCAGTCATAACCTGCGTCAGCAAGTGCTGCTGGCCGCGCAGGAAGCCAATGCAGAGAAAGCGCTCGGGCTGTTGGCGGCGCGTTACCAGATCACCGATCAGAGCGTGCGGGGGAATCCGTTTAGCCAGGAGGTGGAGCATTACTTGAAGACCGGGATGGCGCAGGTCGAGGAGATGAAACAGCTGAGGGTTACCGGGAGCCGAACGGTGTCGGTCGAGTTGACCACTACCACTCGGGTGATGCCCAAGCTCAAAGCATTGCTCACCTCAGGCGGCGGGACGGGTCTGAATGCCGGGATGCTGTGGTTCAACGTGATTGCGCTCAAATCGGCTTACAACAATTTGCAAAAGAGCCAAGCGCCGGAATACACGGCGGGATTTGCCGCCTCGATATTTGGCGTAATTGGGGCTTCGGCGGCGACGTTGGTGGGGGTGCGGGCTACGCAGAAGGCGGTGATGTTGCGGTTGAGTTCAACGGCGCCTGGGATGGCGTTTGGGAATGGCTTTATAAAGTTCCTAAGTAGTAATTTATTTGCGCGACTATCAGGTTACCCTGCAATAACGTTAAGTTTTTATTCAGATCTCAAAAAATCGAAAAGACAAGAACAATCTGGCGACATTACAGCTGCAAAGTACACGATTCGAGGAGGCTACGCCATTCTAATCGGATCTGTCCTTGCCCTAGAAGGAAGCCTCGCCCTTGGCGGTGTCGCGAGAGTCATATCACCCGCCGGACTGAGTAAAGCAGCAATCGTTTTCGTAGGCATAGCCTTTATCGTCGGCGGAGTTTACCTTCATTCAAAAGCCCACGACCGAATACACCTCCCAATAGAACTGTGGGCTGCTAGAAGCGTATTCGGAAACCGTGTCAATGACGGCGAGATACGTACTGAAATCAGTCTAGATTTTGAAGGCTACCTGCCTGTTTACAAAAGTGCGGGAGAAGAGATTGAAGCCTGGCATACTGAATTCTACTCGCCTGTCATGCTATCGAACGAGCAGGCGTTATCACTTGGCATCAGAGATCTCGGTAGCCAATGGAAAACCAACGACGCCTGGTTGGCGCCTAACTGGACTGCGATTGTACATAATGATGTTCCTCCACGACCTCCCATTGCGGCATTCACTATTCTTTTACGGGAATTCGCTCTTGGTCGGAGCGTATGGTCGGCCACTTTAGTTTATCGAAACAATGAAAAGTCGATACACCAACTCGCACCACGCAGCTACATGACCGACGCAGGATTGGTTATACACATCGAAAGCAATATTACTCAGTCAACCGAAGCGACTCTAGCGGTCACTTACCAACCTAATACAGGACTTCAGGAGAGTATTGAGTCCGTCGCACACTTCAAGCTTGAGGCGTGAACAATGCCAATATTGTGGCTATTCAATCCGTCCAACGAGACCAATATAAAGCCTAAGGCATCGCATCAAATATATGACATATCAAATCATGTAATCAGCATACGCAACCCCTGGGTGACCGACTCTGTCTTCATGGGAAAACTTTACACAGCAATGACAATCACACTGTCGCTCCTCATTTACGGCGACCTATCTACATCGGACTTGCAGCAGACCCTCAACAGGGATGTCGAATTACTATTAATGTACGTTTTAGCACCACTTATCCTCACCCCCTTCATAGCCTATAGAATATATTTCATAAGGAATTTATCAAACATCTATCTAAACAGAGCAACTAAACAAATTCACTACAAGCGTGACAGCAAACATTTTCTTTTCCAGTGGAATAGCATTGCTGGCGGCTTACTTAGACGCAGAGAGTTTGGTGGTGCATCGTTCAGCACTAGCTACGCACTCGCACTCGCACCCCGCCGGGAAGACGGCACCCTCCACCAAAAAGATTGCTTCTGGATCGACAGCAACGAACCCACCGAACCCGATATCCAGTACGTCGCCGAAGTCTGGGAATACCTCCGTCACTTCATGGACCACGGCCCGGACAAGCTACCGCCCCCAGGCGAGCCCAACTGGCTCTACCGCCCCCTCCACGAAATCTGCCTGACCCCAGCACAAGCCTGGCGCCACTACGCCCCTTGGCGCACCGGCGAACCCGGTGAAATGCAGGGCAAGAAGAACTGGCAACTTCCGTTCTGGGCAGTGCTGTTCCCTTACAACATCACCCTCGCCATCGCATGGTATGGCATCTGCCGACTGTTCAACGTCCGAGCCGCGGCTGCGCCTCCAGAAGCCTTTGAAGAAGCACCCGTTCAACCTAATAGAAAGAAAAGAAAATGAGACTAACTGTACATATCAATTATTACCTCTGAGTTCGGAACTGTACTTTATGAACAATCACACCCCCACTAAAACTGCCGACAACACCAACGCAGCACCCAATGTCATCATCATTACTCGCAAGCGCCAGATCGCGTCATTCGCAGCACTGATATTACCTTTTCCGACCTTGCTTGGCTTATTAGCATTACTGCCCCTGGATAAATTCACCTGGAAGCAACCTTTGCGCTCCTAGTCGCATGTAGCGCCCTCCCCTTAATTCTGGTGCACTGGGTCTACCCAGCCGACAAAGACTCCGTGCACTTGACGCCTGACGGCCTGTCATTCAAACAACACGGCGAAGTTCCATTCAGCAGTATCAAAGCCTATACATTAGAAGGCGGCATACGACTGACGCGTCATGACAATCCACCCTTGACACTCATTGGGAACAAGAAAACGCCGGGGTACGAAGATTTTCGAAAAGCGTTCCGAGCTGCCATGGCCGCTTGGAGCGAAGACGCTACGTCGGATCAGGTCAAGCAGCAGCATTTCTTTGGAACCGCCCTTGCCAAGGTGATGGGCGCACTCATCGTTATAATCTGTGGAGGACTTATCATCGCGACAATGATATTGAAGATGGGGATGTCTGCATTACCTGCATTAGCGATAGCCACCTTTACAGGCGTTCGTTTGCTCTTCAGTCGCCGACAGGAATAAGCCACAAGAAACACCCAGCCGCAGGCAGATCATTAGGCGGGCAAAAAGATCCCGTTCAATCAAACAAAAGGAAACATAAATGAAACCCATCGTACTCGTAGGCCATCGCCATTACTGCCCGATCCATGGCGAAGGAACAGTAGAAACTGGCTCCGGCGCCACACGCATCGATGACAGGGCGGTCGCCCGTGTCGGCGACCGGATCAGTTGCGGCGCGGTTATCGAAACTGGCGCAGAGTGCACGATCATCGAAGGGCAACCGGCGGCCAGGGAGGGAGACACGACAAGCCACGGCGGCATCCTTCTGGAAGGCGATCCGGGATGGCTTATCGAGTAATACCCAGCAGAGCTTCTCAACAATCCAGCACAACATCACTAGCCGGCACCATGCAGCACAACAAGGCATGCTCCGCCCGTGCACGGCCCGCTTCGGACAAAGACAGCACCTCCCCTTCAAGCACCCGGCACTCACAGGTCTGGCACAGGCCGGCGCGACAGTGGGCGGCCATCACCAAGCCTTTGGCCTCCGCAAACTGGAGCAGCGGCCCCTCCTGTGGCTGCCACTGGACAGTGATGCCCGATCGCTTGAAGGTCACCGCGAAGGGGCCACTGTCTGGAATTGGACGCATCTCCACAGCGCTGTCAGGCGTGACGAAACTGTCCATGTGCAGGCGCGCCGCGATGCCCGCTTCAGTCGCCATCGCCAGCACGCCGGACTGGAATGTCTCGGGGCCGCACAGATGGATGTCTGCCGACAGTTGAGCGGCTTCGAGTATCAGCGCGGCAAGATCGGGGCGGCCGGGCAAAGCATCGCGAACAGGCTGTCCCACGCCCGTGACGTGCAGTGCGGACATACAGCAAGACAGGCGGGCCGCAAGGTGTTTCACCTCATCCCACAACGCCAGTTCTTGCCCGCCCCTGATCGTGTGAATGACGCGCACCGGCTTGTCATAACCGGCGTCCACCAGCGCCTGCAGTTTGGTGATTGTCGGGGTAATGCCAATACCTGCACTGAGCATGAAAATGGCAGGGCTGCTGGTATCTACCGTGTCCGGGCCAAAAGGGCCTGTGATCTGGATGAGTTGTCCAACGAACTGCTCATGCAACGACCGTGAGCCGACGCCCGTGTCGCGCTTCACGGTAATGCGCAGCCGATCGCCCTGTTGTCCGGAGACGGTATAGCGGCGCCAGTCACCGTCCTCAGTCAACCCATGCACCGCGATGTGCTGCCCAGGCTTGATGGAGCCCAGCGAGCCTACATGGGCCAAGGGGTCCTGCAGCCACAACGAGCGGATACCTGGCGCCTCCTCTATGACCTCGACGATACGCGCCGGTCGCGGCCAGTTAGCTACCGGTGGCGCCTTGGGTACCCCCACCGCAATGGCCAGACGTGCAGGATAATACTGCCCGTTCAAGTAAATCGGATCGTGTGGTCGGACTTGTCCGCCCGCTTCAACATGGGCGTAGACGCCGCAATAGATGTGGCCGAAATGCCGGTTCAATTGAGCGGGTGTGTTGATATCACGCTCGCCGGTCTGCGGGTTCACCGACGTGGCACTGCAGCGCTTGATCGGCCGGATGATCGACAGACACGCGCCACCCAGCTGCACACCCTGCCCCAGCCAGCTGAACTCGACGAAAGGTTCAGCTTCGATGTAAATATTGCCGCGAAAGCGCATCGGGTCGACCGGGACGCCGAGCCGATCAGAAAGGGCAGCCACCGTGGCCACATTGATGATCGATAGCATCGAGTCATCGAAGTCCCAATGCCCAAGCCGGTCCTCTCGATGGATGATTTTCGCCTGCTCGCCAAAGGCCTGCCTTAGAAGAAGCGGGTCGTCGAACAGGTTTACCTTTTCGCCCGACGTCGCCTCCACCAACCCCAACATGTCAGCGTGCCTTTCAGGCCAGTAGTGGACAAGGTCCGCGTTGGTGGTCAATTGATGAAAGGGCGCGCTGCCTGCAGTGGCAACACCTCTGGTAATACCAATGATTCGATCACCCGGTACACCCTCTCCCTTGCGCAGAGTCACCTGATCGAGTGTTTCACCTCGAAAGCCTTTTATGGGATAACGGTAAAGTGAAACTACACGGGCCATGAATGGCTCTCCTTGTTATATAAGGTTCGGATCGGCGTAGCCTGAACCTACCCCATCAACAACCCGTACAACACCACTGAATCCGACGCAATATTGACCTGACGCGACGATGATTCGAACATCAAAGCTCAAAGCTTGAAGCGAACATGGATACAGCTTTTTCCTTCCAGTCGATCAATGGACACCGCTGCGCTTCCATAGCCCGAGTAACTTTTCACCAAACGCATGCCAAGGCCGGTACCTGTGGGTTTTGGATAAGTGTCGGGGAAGCCATCGCCCTCGTCCTTCACTGTCAGCAGCACATGGTCCCCTGCATGATTCACTAGAACTTCAACAGTGCCTTTGCCATATTTCAACGCATTGGTGATGAGTTCAGAAATCACTAACCCCAAGGGCGCCATCCGCTCAGGGGGAAGCACAAAATCGTCAGTCTCCAGGACAATTTTTCGCTCAGCCAGAGCTTTGCCCAAGTCGCTTAGCAATGCGTTCAAATAATCGGCGGCCTGCACATTCTTATCGTCGTCGGTGTGGTAGAGCCGCTCATGCACGCTGGCAATGGTCACAACCCGGCCTGCGGCAGTCTCCAACTGCAGTTTCACCGCCTTATCCGAAGTAAGATTCGCCTGCAGGAGCAACAATGTGTTCACGAGATGAAGGCTGTTCTTGACCCGATGATGGATTTCTTCCAGGTGCAGGTCGCTTCTGCTCTGCCGGGAGTTCTGCGCTTCGATCAGCGATAGCAGTTGCGCTTCGTATTGATGCCGCTCGGTAATGTCCCTGGATACGGCCATGACACGTTCGAGCTTGCCGTCTGCGCCAAGAATCGGCGCGACTGTCACATCCCACCATTTAGGTTCATCGGGTGCGGTAGGGAAATAGGCCTCAAACCTGGCCGTTTCACCGACAGTCACCTTGCTTAGGGCCTCTATAACCAGAGGTTTGGACTCCTCGGGCCAAAACTCGGTCCAGCGCTGCCCTTTGACCTCATGCAAGGCGGCCAGGTGCATGAGCTCAATGCCCTTTTCATTCATGAACTCAATCTCGCCACCGGGTGACAGGATCTTCACGCAGTCGGGGCTGGCATTCAGGAAGCTTTCTGAATAGGGATCAGGGTGAGGCGCCTCGACACCGGCGGCAATGCGCTCGACCGCCATGGAGATGACATTGGAAATGCCTTCCAAAAAGACCAGATCGCTTTCGACGAAATCATCGCCATTGCTACTGTCGGCTTCAAGCACGCCAAATGGCCCCAACGGGCCGCGAATCGGTACGTTGATGGCACGCTCGATCCCGTATCTTTTCAACAGTTCGGGGGTGCGAAAGCGCTCCTCCAAACCCAGGTGGTTGGACAGTACAGGCCGATTGGTCGCCAACGCAAAGCCAGCAGGGCTGGCAATGTCAGCGCCAACGGTGGCATGCCCGATGTCCGACTTGGCCCACCCTACACCGTGCGAGAGCACATAGTCATCGCTGTCGGGCAGTGGCTGGAGCACCTTGGAAAAACGCGTTTGCATACCTTCGGCCACGACGGTGCACGCTTGCGTGAGCAGCGTATCCAGATCATCGACCTTCAATGACAGCACGCCAAATTCTACAACCAGCTCATGCTGTCGATGAAGCCGAGCGTGAGACTTTCTCAGGGCGGCCCGGATGGTTTCGTCCGGCGGTAACTGTTGCATACGCTCTCCATTCAGATGCCGAAAAGAAATGCGCTGTTTCCTCTGTTCTACCGACGCCGTTTCGCTCACGGCCCTGAAACCATAGCCGCTATTGAGCGCAAGCGCGTGCAGTACCACTCATCGCCCGGCGGCAACCAAGAAAAACGCGTGAGACCCTAATCGGTATGAGACGTGAGTATTCCCCTATGGCCCGAAATATTCTGGTAGTTGAAGATGATGAGTTGCTCGGCGCGCTGACCGCCGAGAGCCTCTCGTCACTGTACGCCGATCAGGTTCTGAGATGCGCAAATGCTGACGAGGCGTTGGCGCTGATGAGCGCAGGGGTAAATGTCTCGCTGGTCTTCACGGATATTCATATGCCTGGGGAGATGGATGGACTGGGGCTGGCCCGGGAGATCTGGCGCACTTGGCCCGAGGTGCCCATGTTGCTCACTTCAGGCGATGCCGTCGTGCCGCTTGAGACGCTGCCCGCTAACGCGTCGTTTCTGTCCAAGCCCTGGACGCTTGATGAACTGGTTGAGTGCATTGACAGGCTCACCCATCTGCCACGGCGACCAGCCTGATGGACCAGAAACTCGGTGTTCTGCTCCTTACACCTTCCATGCTAATCGGATGCATCCCCACGGCGACCTTCAACGAAGAGCGGCTTACCTCGACTCTTGATTGCAAGCTTAAAAGCCTGAAGCATGTCCATCCGGGCGAACTGCACCATGGAAGCGCCAGCCTCTGGCCGCCCCCTGACCTTAATGGGGCCAGTCGATCCTGCACGATCAACTTCAGCAGCCATCGGCAGTGCGCTCTGGCGCAACAGACTTTTGATCTGCTTCGGCGTGAGACCTGGGTTTATGGAAACCATCGCCGCCACCACGCTGGTCACCAGCGCCGCCGCATACGAGGTGCCACAGCCACCACCACGGCCGGTCCGCGACAGGGTAGAACGAGGTGGATTCGGACACGCGGCCGCGCTGATGTCGATCCGGGCCCCCACATTCGAACTGCTCCGTGGCGTTGCAAAGCGTGGGTCAGCCACGTCCACCTGGCGTTGACTACGTTGATGTCCACCGACCACTAACAGTTGATCAAACACCAACGATGCCGGAAGGTGGTCGTCTGTAGTTGAAGCGGTGTTTCCGGCTGAGTTGACGACTAGAACATTCGGATGCCGGCGTTCCAACCAAAGAAAAAACGTTCAAGCAATAGCGCATAACCGTCCATGGCCAAGGCCGAACGCACATTCACATCAATAGGTTCGCCTTTGAGATTCAGCGTACCCATCCGATGTACGCCCCAGCTCCAATTGAGCACTCGTACTCCATCTTCCACCAGGTTCACTGAGGCGGCGATACGCGCCGTAACCCCAGCAGCGGCGCCACGATCGACAATGATGTCAAAGCGCCCGCCTGCCGCCCCCAAACGGCTGAGCAGTGCCAGATTGCCGCTCCGATAGAGACGCGCGGCGAGGATGCCCGACACGACTGAACCATGCGCATTAGGAGCGAGGCTGTGGCGAGCGTAGAGGCAGGCCCCGACACCGTCACAGGGTCGTGCAAGCATCGAAAAGTCGGTCGAGTCAAAATTCACTCCCTTCTCGATCACCCTAACCCTGACAATGTCGGACTTATGACTGCGGCCGCTGAAGTGCTGCTCATAAATATCCATCGCCGGTTGAAAGTTGTTGGCGACCCACCCTTCATGGTCAGGAGGTTCGATCTCTCGCTCGGGATCTTCCGGTGCCTGCAGGTTATCGTCCTCCACCACGACACCCATGACGGCGCTGTCAGTCCGCAATCTGCTCACGATTTCATTACGCTGCGCCAATGACCTTGCTTGCAGGCGAAACTGAAAGACGTTCAAGGCAGGGATCGCACCGACGACTTCTAGGTCGTAATGACGAGCAATACGCCTCGCCTGCTCAAGCCCATCACTGTCTTCAGGCAGGATCAAACTGACCAGGTCAACAGCTGTCACAACACGATCCGCAATCTTCACATGATGTCCTTCGGCCGATGCACGTACCAAACTTCGCTGCGTGGTAAACCAAACCGAGTTGCTGGTATGACCCGCCTGCCGTACCCAGATCGGACCACTGGGGCTGCCCTTTCTCAAGCTGAAACACAAGCTACGAGCGTGTCGCTCGACGCGATATTCAGGAAGGTCGCTCCCGTTGACAACCACGGTCGGCAGAGACTCACCCATGCCCTGCACCTGCATGCATTGCTGATACACATCGTGCACGTATCCGTGTCCCTTGGGCGCCAAGCTATCAATTCGTAGCGACCCTCGTGCTTCGACGCCGCTCAAGGCTGTCGACGCCAAGAGCAGCACGCACAAACCCCATCGGCTCATGTCCGCCACTTCCATGTCGGTGTCAGGAGTTACTGAGCCGTCCACTTGAAGCAGCTCAGCTCTGCTCCTCGTTCGCTATGACCCTAAAGGGGTTGGCGTGACATGCCTACTGGCAAAAATGTCAGGTCTGACGCGTGCGGGCTTCGCTGCCTATCACTACCCGCGCCGAACTGTCGGTGGATGACCCACCGACGCTGACTTGCATGCCGTGGATCGGAAGAATATTTCTTAACTCGCTTGGATTTGCATGGAGCCAGACAACATACAGCCCATATGTTGCATTCCCTGACCGCAAAATTGTGCTACCCGCTCGATAGTTGGCTCAGTACTCATCTTGCGAAGCGCCTCCTCGTCCAGTCACAAGTATAGGATGCACAGTCCGACCTGACATTTTTACCAGTTTCGCCTTTCGCCGCACTTGCTCATCATTTATGGCGACACGCCAATCACTGATGTCAGCATTATTTGCAAGGAGGCTGTATGAAATTCGCATGTATCACAATGATCGCCATCTCGTCATTGGGCTCAGCGGCGAGTGCATTTGGCTTGAGTGAATCGCAGCACGGCACATCAATACAACGAGCAATTATTGAACCAGCGATGGTGCATCAGGCCATCGATTTGGAAAAAAAATCACTTCCCAAGAAGATGAAGAGACGCCTCAGGGTGAGTCGCCGCTGGTCATTCTCCAGAGCAAGAATAAAACCAATATCATCGTCACCGCACCTCACGTCACCAAGCCTTTCCGTGAGGGTACGTATCGTTTCTCTGACGGTGCGGGTGCTGCTGCCCTTGCAGTAATGCTAAACAGGCTCGCCTGCACAACCGTTATTTATAACCAGTACCTTACGACATCCGATCCAAACTTCTACGACAACAACCCCTTCAAGGAAAAACTCGCTGATCTGATCAAAACCCTCAAACCGGTGCTCGTACTGGATATTCACGGCAGCCATGATTTCAGACCCTATGACGTTGATGTTGGCACGATGAACGGTAAGGCGCTGCTAGGTAATCAGCGGCTCCAGACTTCCTTGATCGAACACCTACGTCAAGAAGGCATCTTCAACATTTCAGACAACTACTTCGCCGCAGAGAAAAACCAAACAATTGCTCGATTTGCTTCCGATAGAAATGTTCCGACAATACAGCTGGAGATCAGCAGTACTTTGTTACGACCTTCAGAGGAGGGAATAATGGCTCACCGCTTCGCTCAGTTGCTGCAGGCGCTGACCCGCTACGTACGGAGCACCACAAACAATCCGACAGGTGTGTGTGAGTCTACCTTGTAGCGCACTCAGGGACAGTGTACCGAATGATGCAACTGAACCGCGAAGGAGCAGGCTTCGGGCGCGATCTCAAGAGAATACCCTGGCGCTGCCGCCATACCAGAGTGGATCGCAGATCAGATGGGGCACACGTCGACGGCGATGATCTTCAAGCACCACGCGAGTGGATCAGCGAGGACGGCCTGGATGTGGTGGGTTTGTTAAACCAGGCGCTCAGGTTGGCCTGAACGCACAAAAAAAGGGGCCGCAAGGGCCCCTTTCTTCTGCCTGTCATTCCCAAAGTGTTCCCAAAACGCTCCCATCTGCGGGTCAAGCGGTGGCGAACATCAATGAAATCAAGCACTTGTATGGCGGAAGCGTAGAGATTCGAACTCTAGGATAGTTGCCCATCGACGGTTTTCAAGACCGTTGCCTTAAACCACTCGGCCACGCTTCCAGCTCGTTTTGCGGCCGCCATAATACCGTAATGAAACACGCTGTCAAACTCTCTATGTCGCCGGTTGCAGGAGCTCTGATAGACTCCTAGCATCTGAACGTTCCAAAACCACAGGTTTACCAAGGAGTGTCGCCATGCGCGAACAGGATTACGCCGTACATAACGGCCAGCAGGTCGAGCAGCGCGAGGTCAGCAAAGTCCTGCGCAATACCTACAGCCTGCTGGCACTCACCCTCGCCTTCAGTGGTGTCATGGCTTTCGTAGCGCAGCAGATGCGTGTCGGCTACCCGAACGTGTTCGTCGTGCTGATTGGCTTCTACGGCCTGTTCTTCCTCACCGCCAAACTGCGTGATTCGGTTTGGGGTCTGGTGTCCACTTTCGCCCTCACCGGCTTCATGGGCTTCATTCTTGGCCCGATCCTCAACCGTTACCTGGGCATGAGCGGCGGCGCCGAAGTCGTCAGCTCGGCCTTCGCCATGACTGCCCTGGTGTTTGGTGGCTTGTCGGCCTACGTACTCATCTCGCGCAAGGACATGAGCTTCCTCAGCGGCTTCATCACCGCCGGCTTCTTTGTTCTGCTGGGTGCGGTCGTGGCCAGCTTCTTCTTCCAGATCAGCGGCCTGCAACTGGCGATCAGCGCTGGTTTCGTGCTGTTCTCGTCGGTCTGCATCCTGTTCCAGACCAGCGCGATCATTCACGGTGGTGAGCGTAACTACATCATGGCGACGATCAGCCTGTATGTATCGATCTACAACCTGTTCATCAGCCTGCTGCAGCTTTTCGGCATCATGGGTCGCGACGACTGATCCTGATTGGTTGCCTGCACCACGAAAGCCCGCTTCGGCGGGCTTTTTTGTGCCTGCAGGCTGACTTAAAAGTCAGCTTATTCAGCGATAAACCCGCGATCGTGCGGGTATCGTGCTTGCCACTACCCCTCTTGCGCTCCACCCCGTAGAATGCGCTCCTTTTTCTTCCGGGGCAGCTTCACCGATGAGCTCACACGAACACAGCCCGGGCGCGGATGCGCCTGCCAACGAACTGGTGCTTGGCCTTGAGGACAAGCCACGGCTGCTGATCGGCCTACTGGCGGCGCTGCAGCACTTGCTGGCGATCATCGTGCCTATCGTCACCCCAGGTTTGCTGATCTGCCAGGCGCTGGGCGTTTCGGCGCGGGACACCAACCTGATCGTGTCGATGTCGCTGGTCATCTCGGGCATTGCCACCTTCGTGCAGTGCAAACGGTTCGGGCCGTTTGGCGCGGGATTGCTGATCGTGCAGGGCACCAGTTTCAACTTCGTGGGGCCGCTGATTGCCGGTGGCGCGTTGATGGTCAAGCAGGGCACGCCGGTTGAAAGCGTGATGGCAGCGATCTTCGGCGTAGTGATCGCCGGCTCGTTCGTCGAGATGGGCGTGTCGCGCATCCTGCCGTTCGTCAAACGTCTGATTACGCCGCTAGTAACCGGCATCGTGGTGCTGATGATTGGCCTGACCTTGATCAAGGTCGGCCTGATCAGCATGGGCGGCGGCTTCGGCGCGATGGCCAATGGCACCTTCGCCAATGGCGAGAACCTGCTGCTGTCGGGCGTGGTGCTGGCAATCATCGTGATCCTCAACCGCATCCCGGTAGTGTGGATGCGCAGTTGCGCTATCGTCATCGCCCTGGCGGTGGGTTACGCCCTGGCGGGTTACCTCGGCCGCCTGGACTTTACCGGCATGCATGAAGCCGCGCTGTTCCAAATCCCGACACCACTGCACTTCGGCCTTGGCTTCTCCTGGGCGCTGTTCATCCCGATGCTGGTGATCTATCTGGTTACCTCGCTGGAAGCCATCGGCGATGTCACCGCCACCAGCAAGGTCTCGCGCCAGCCGGTCGAAGGGCCGGTGTGGATGCAGCGGATCAAGGGCGGCGTCCTGGTCAATGGCGCCAACTCGCTGCTGGCCGGTCTGTTCAATACCTTCCCAAGCTCGATCTTCGCCCAGAACAACGGTGTGATTCAGCTGACCGGCATCGCCAGCCGCCATATCGGTATCTGGATTGCCGTAATGCTGGTGGTCCTGGGCCTTTTCCCGAGCGTTGCTGGCGTGATTCAGGCGGTGCCTGAGCCGGTACTGGGGGGTGCGGCCATGGTCATGTTCGGTGCGGTCGCCGCCTCGGGCATCAACATTCTGGCCAGCACCCGCCTGGATCGGCGTGCGCTGCTGATCATTGCGGTGTCGCTCGCACTGGGCCTGGGTGTAGCCCAGGTGCCGGAGTTCCTCGCCCACATGCCGGCGGCCATTCGCAATGTGCTGGAGTCCGGTGTTGCCACCGGCGGCATCTGCGCTCTGGTGCTGAACTGGTTCCTGCCGGAGAGCAAGGAACACGCCTGACGGCCCTGCCCCGACCAATAAGCCCGCGCCCACCCGCGCGGGCTTTTTGCTTTATCATGGCCGCATTCCTTTGCACGAGTTGTCCATGAAATTCGCACTCGCGGTTTTTTCCCCGGCCCATGCGCCCTCCTCGCGGCGCGCCCTGCGCTTCGCCGAGGCGGCACTGGCCGACGGGCATGAGATTGCCCGGCTGTTCTTCTATCAGGACGGTGTTCACAGCGCCTCGGCCAACGTGGTCGCGCCCCAGGATGAACAGGATATCGCCGCCCAGTGGCGCGCCTTTATCGAGAGCCACCAACTCGACGCCGTGGTCTGCATCGCCGCTGCCCTGCGCCGCGGCGTGCTCGACGAAGCCGAAGCCAATCGCTACCAGCGCCCAGCGGTAAACCTGCCCAAGCCGTGGGAGCTGTCTGGCCTGGGCCAACTGCATGAAGCGGCACAGCTGGCCGACCGCCTGGTCTGCTTTGGAGGCGATTGAATGGCCAAATCTCTGTTGATTATCAGCCGCCAGGCGCCCTGGAACGGCCCATCGGCCCGCGAGGCGCTGGACATCGCCCTGGCTGGCGGCGCCTTCGACCTGCCATTGGGCATGCTGTTTCTCGATGACGGCGTATTCCAGCTTGCGCCAGGCCAGCAACCTGCTGCCGTGCAGCAAAAGAACCTTGCCGCCAACCTGCAGGCCCTGCCGATGTTCGGTGTCGAGGAACTGTTCGTCTGCCAGCACAGCCTGTCTATCCGAGGGCTCGCTGCAGACACGCTGGAATTGCCGGTAGACGTGCTGGACGATGCCGCACTCAAGGCACTAATTGCTCGTTTTGACCAGGTGGTGACCCTCTGATGCCAACCTTGCATGTGATATCCCACTCCCCCTTTGGCGACGACCGCCTGAACAGCTGCCTGCGCCTGCTCGGCAGCGAAGATGCCTTGCTCCTGTGCGGCGATGCGGTATATGCCCTGCGCGACGGCAGCGAGACGCAGCGCCTATTGCAATCGGCCGGGCTGGAGCAGCGCCTGTTCGCGCTCGACGAAGACCTGCAGGCACGCGCCATCACCAGCGAACTGGCCAAGGCCGTGGACTATCAGGCGTTCGTCACGTTGTCGCTGCACTACGACAAGGTCAACAGCTGGCTATGACCACCCTTACGGTAGACAACCAGGCGATCGCCCTGGATAAAGACGGTTTTCTGGTCGACCTGCAAGACTGGTCCCACGCCGTCGCCGAAGCGCTGGCCGAGCGCGAAAGCATCCCGCTGACCGCCGACCACTGGGAGATCCTCGAACTGCTGCGCCAGTTCTACGAGGAGTACCAACTGTCCCCGGCCACGCGCCCGCTGATCAAGTACACCGCGCTCAAACTGGGTCCGGAAAAGGGCAACAGCCCGCACCTGAACCGCCTGTTCAACGGCACCCCCGCCAAACTTGCCGCCAAGCTGGCGGGCCTGCCCAAACCGACCAATTGCATATGACCGACGCTCGCCCGCTGACCCTGGAAACCCCGGCCGAACACCCGTTCGCCGAATTCGTGCGCATCCTTGGCAAAGGCAAGCGCGGTGCCCGCGGCCTGACCCGCGAAGAAGCCCGCGCAGCCATGACGCTGCTGCTGGAAGGCAAGGTCGAAGACACCCAGCTGGGTGCCTTCCTCATGCTGCTGCGCCACAAGGAAGAGAGCGCCGAGGAATTGGCCGGTTTCACCGAAGCCCTGCGTGCCCATCTGCAAGCCCCGCATATCGCCGTCGACCTGGACTGGCCGAGCTACGCCGGCAAGAAGCGCCATCTGCCCTGGTACTTGCTAGCCGCGAAGTGCCTGGCAAACAACGGCGTGCGCATCCTGCTGCACGGCGGCGGCGCCCACACCGCAGGACGCCTGTACACCGAACAACTGCTGGCGCTGCTGGAGATTCCACTGTGCCGCAACTGGGATGCCGTCGAGCAGGCCCTGGATCACGAGCGTCTGGCGTTCTTCCCACTGCAGGACTGGGCACCGCAACTGCAGCGGATGATCGACCTGCGCAACACCCTCGGCCTGCGCTCGCCGATCCACTCGTTGGCCCGCGTGCTCAACCCTCTGAGCGCACGTTGCGGCCTGCAAAGCATCTTTCACCCTGGCTACCAGGCCGTGCACCGCGAAGCCAGCCGTCTGCTCGGCGACCATGCAGTGGTGATCAAGGGCGATGGCGGCGAAATCGAAGTCAACCCGGATGTGATCAGCCACCTGTATGGCACCAGCGCCGGTGAAGCCTGGGACGAGGAATGGCCGGCTTTGAGCGAAAGGCGACATGTGAAGCCTGCGAGCTTGCAGCCCGAGCAACTGTTGTCGGTTTGGCGTGGTGAAGCTGAAGACAGCTACGGTGAGATGGCCGTGGTCGCGACCATGGCCCTGGCACTGCGGGGCTTGGGGCAAGAGCGCGATCAGGCATTCGCGACCGCCCGCACCTACTGGGGCGCTCGTAACCAATCGAATAAGTAGATTATTACCCCGCAGTCTTTGCGCTATTTATTCGAACGCTTTTCCCTAGACTGAGCTCCAACGACAAACAACTTTGTTCCGAGGAGCTCACTATGGGCCTTTTGATCGACGGCCGCTGGCATGACCAGTGGTACGAAAACGGCAAGGATGGCGCCTTCAAGCGCGAGAACGCCCAACGCCGCAATCAGCTGCCCGCCCCTGAAGCCGGTCGCTACCACCTGTATGTGTCGTTGGCCTGCCCTTGGGCACACCGCACTTTGATCGTCCGCGCCCTCAAAGGCCTGGAGCCGCTGATCGACGTATCGGTGGTGAGCTGGCTGATGCAGGAAAACGGCTGGACTTTCGACCAGCAGCAGGGCTCCACCGGCGACCACCTCGACGCCCTCGAATTCATGCACCAGCGCTACACCCAGGACGACCCGCACTACACCGGCCGCGTGACCGTGCCCGTGTTGTGGGACAAGAAAGAGAAGCGCATCGTCAACAATGAATCGTCAGAGATCATCCGCATCTTCAACAGCGCGTTCGATGAGCTGACGGGTGATGCATTGGACTTGTACCCCGAGCCGCTGCGCCCAACCATCGAGGCACTCAACGCCCGCATCTACCCGGCCGTGAATAACGGCGTATACCGCGCAGGCTTCGCCACCACTCAGGAAGCCTACGAGGCTGCGTTCGACGACGTGTTCAACGAGCTCGATTACCTGGAAGACCTGCTGAGCCGCAACCGCTATCTGGCGGGCGAGTACTTGACCGAGGCCGATGTGCGCCTGTTCACCACGTTGGTGCGCTTCGACGCCGTGTATCACGGCCACTTCAAGTGCAACCTGCGCCGCCTGAGCGACTACCCCAACCTGTCCAACTGGCTGCGCGAACTGTACCAGTGGCCGGGCGTGGCGCAGACCGTGAACATGGAGCACATCCAGAAGCACTATTACATGAGCCACAAAACCATCAACCCGACCGGTATCGTGCCCAAAGGGCCGCTGCAGGACTTCAGCCTGCCGCATGATCGGGAGCGGTTGGCGGGCAAAGGGATCTGGAGCTGAACATGAACAGGGCCGCTAAGCGGCCCTGTTCAATTCAGTCTTGCTGCGAGCCTTCGAACCAGGCCAGCTTCTCGCGCAACTGCACCACTTCTCCGACAATCACCAGGGTCGGCGCATGCACTTCATGCTGGGCCACCAGGGCCGGCAGGTCCGCCAATGTGCCGGTGAACACCCGCTGATTGCGGGTAGTACCCTGCTGCACCAACGCCGCCGGGGTAGTCGCCGCTCGGCCATGGCGAATCAGCTCGGCGCAGATGGTCGGCAACCCCACCAGGCCCATGTAGAACACCAGGGTCTGGGCCGGTGCCACCAAGTCATCCCACGGCAGGTTGCTGGTACCGTCCTTGAGGTGGCCGGTAACGAAACGCACCGACTGGGCATAGTCGCGGTGGGTCAGCGGAATGCCGCCGTAGGCGGAGCAGCCACTGGCGGCGGTAATGCCAGGCACCACCTGGAACGGGATGCCCTGCTCGGCCAGCTCTTCGATCTCTTCGCCACCCCGGCCGAAGATGAACGGGTCACCGCCCTTCAGGCGCAATACCCGCTTGCCCTGACGAGCGAGGTCGACCAGCAGGCGGTTGATCTGATCCTGCGGCACTGCATGATCAGCACGGCGCTTGCCTACGTAGATGCGCTCGGCATCACGGCGGCACATCTCGATGATCGCTGGTGCTACCAGGCGGTCGTACAGCACCACGTCAGCCTGCTGCATCAGGCGCAAGGCGCGGAAGGTCAGCAAGTCCGGATCGCCCGGCCCCGCCCCAACCAGATACACCTCGCCGCCCTGCTGGACCGGGGCACCGTCGACCATCGCCTGCAACAGCCGCTCGGCCTCGGCACCCTGCCCGGCCAGCTGGCGCTCGGCGATTGGGCCTTGGAACACGGTTTCCCAGAAGCCACGACGCTGATTGACGTCCGGGTACAACGCCTTGACCTTGTGACGGAATTTCGCTGCCAGGCCGGCCAACTCACCATACGTGGACGGAATCCAGGCTTCCAGCTTGGCGCGAATCAGGCGCGCCAGCACCGGCGCGTCGCCGCCACTGGACACGGCCACCACCAAGGGGGAACGGTCGACGATCGCCGGGAAGATCACCGTGCACAAGGCAGGAGCATCCACCACATTGACCGGCAGGCTGCGCGCCTGCGCATCGGCCGACACCTGGGCATTGAGCTCAGGGTCATCGGTGGCCGCAATCACCAGGCGGCAGCCAAGCAGATCGGCCGCCTGATAGCCGCGCACCAGCACTTCACCGCCACCTTCACGGGCCAGCGCAGCCAGCTGGCCGTCGACATCCGGCGCCACCACCCGCAGCGCGGCGCCGGCATCGGCCAGCAGGCGCGCCTTGCGCAAGGCGATCTCACCGCCGCCGACGACCAGCACCCGGCCGCCCTGCAGCTTGTGGAACAGCGGCAGGTAATCCATTTAGCGGATGACCTCGACGCCGCCCATGTACGGCTTCAGCACGTCCGGCACGCGGATCGAACCGTCGGCCTGCTGGTAGTTCTCCAGCACGGCCACCAGGGTGCGGCCCACGGCCAGGCCGGAACCGTTGAGGGTGTGCACCAGCTCTGGTTTGCCGGTTTCCGGGTTGCGCCAGCGGGCCTGCATGCGACGCGCCTGGAAGTCACCGCAGTTGGAGCAGGAGCTGATCTCGCGGTATTTGTCCTGGCTCGGCACCCACACTTCCAGGTCGTAGGTCTTCACGGCGCCGAAGCCCATGTCGCCGGTGCATAGGGCCAGCACGCGATAAGGCAATTCCAGCAACTGCAGAACGCGCTCGGCGTTGGCGGTCAAGCCTTCCAGGGCTTCCATGGACTTCGATGGCTCAACCACCTGGACCATCTCGACCTTGTCGAACTGGTGCTGACGGATCATGCCACGGGTATCACGACCCGAAGCGCCTGCCTCACTGCGGAAGCATGGCGTGTGGGCAACCAGCTTGAGCGGCAGCTGCTTGGCGTCGATGATTTCGCCGGCCACCAGGTTGGTCAACGACACTTCGGCGGTCGGGATCAGGTAGAAGTCGGCTTCGCCTTCGCGGGTGATCTTGAAGAGATCTTCCTCGAATTTCGGCAGCTGACCGGTACCCTGCAACGCCGGAGCCTGTACCAGGTACGGCGTGTAGTGCTCTTCGTAACCGTGCTCGCCGGTGTGCAGGTTGATCATGAACTGCGCCAGGGCGCGATGCAGACGGGCAATCGGGCCACGCAGCACGGCGAAACGGGCACCGGACAACTTGGCTGCGGCCTCGAAGTCCAGGCCACCGCTGACTTCGCCCAGGGCGACGTGGTCTTTGATCTCGAAATCGAACGCTTTCGGCGTACCCCAACGGCGCACTTCGACGTTGTCGTCTTCGCTGGCACCGACCGGAACGCTGGCATCCGGCAGGTTGGGAATGGTCAGGACGATACCGTCCAGTTCAGCCTGGATCTCGTCCAGCTCGACCTTGCCAGCGGCCAGCTCCCCGGCCATGCGCTCGACGTCGGCCATCAGCGGCGCGATATCTTCGCCCTTGGCCTTGGCCTGGCCGATCGACTTGGAGCGGGCGTTGCGTTCGGCCTGCAGTTGCTCGGTGCGAGTCTGTACCGCCTTGCGGCGCTCTTCCAGCGATTCGATGCGCGCGACATCCAGGCTGAAGCCACGGGAGGCGAGGCGGTCAGCCACTTCCTGAAGTTGGCCGCGTAACAGTTTGGAATCGAGCATGTCGTTCTCTCGTTATGTGTGTAGGTTGGTTCAGAGTCGGGTCAGGGACAGGCCGGCCCACGTGGCCAATAGCCCGCCCATCACGCTAATACCGGTATAGCCCACGGCCAGGGGCACTTGCCCACTTTCCATCAGGCGCACGGTATCGAGCGAAAAGGAGGAAAACGTCGTCAGCCCGCCAAGAAAGCCGACGATCAGGCCGGCGCGCAGTTCGACCGGCGCCAGTGGCTTGTGCAGAAACAGGCCGTAGAGCAGGCCGATCAGCAGGCAGCCGACCAGGTTGACCGCCAGCGTACCGAGGTAGAAGTGCCGGGGCCAGTGGGCCGTGACCCAGTTCGCGGTGGCGAAGCGCAACAAGGTACCGACAATACCGCCCGCACTGACGGCGGTAATGAGTGCAATCACGGTTTTCTCCGCTGGCGGGGGCTGTTACGGTCAAGGTCGGCCAGGTGACGCAGTTTTTCGCCGATCTTCAGCTCCAGCCCGCGCGGCACTGGCTGGTAATATTGGCGTGGTTCGAGCTGGTCGGGGAAATAGTCTTCGCCCGCGGCGTAGGCATCGGGTTCATCATGGGCATAACGGTATTCGTCACCATAGCCCAGCTGTTTCATCAGCTTGGTCGGTGCGTTGCGCAGGTGCAGCGGCACTTCCAGCGAGCCATGCTCGGCGGCTTCGCGCAGGGCAGTCTTGAAGCCCATGTACACAGCGTTACTTTTCGGTGCGCAGGCAATGTAGGTGATGGCCTGGGCCACCGCCAGTTCGCCTTCGGGGCTGCCGAGGCGTTCCTGCACGTCCCACGCCGCCAGGCACAGGCTCAAGGCGCGCGGGTCGGCATTGCCGATATCTTCACTGGCCATGCGCACTACGCGACGGGCGATGTACAGCGGGTCGCAGCCGCCATCGAGCATGCGTGCGAACCAGTACAGCGCGGCGTCAGGGTTGGAGCCGCGGACTGACTTGTGCAGGGCGGAAATCTGGTCGTAGAACGCCTCGCCACCCTTGTCGAAACGCCGGCGGCTGTCACCGAGCAGGCTTTGCAGCATTTCGACGTCGATTTCACTGCCATCTTCAGCCAGGTCAGAGGCATTTTCGAGGAAGTTGAGCATGCGTCGGCCATCGCCATCGGCGGCGGCCATGAGCATCTTGAAGGCATCGTCACCGACGCTCAGGTTGCGTTTGCCCAAGCCGCGCTCTTCGGTCAAGGCGCGGTTGACCAACTTGCGCAGTGCAGGCTCGTCGAGGCTCTTGAGCACATAGACGCGCGCACGCGACAGCAATGCGTTGTTCAGCTCGAAAGACGGGTTTTCGGTAGTGGCACCAATGAACAGCAGCGTGCCATCTTCCACGTAAGGCAGAAACGCATCCTGCTGGGACTTGTTGAAGCGGTGCACCTCGTCGACGAACAGAATGGTGCGCCGCCCATACTGGCCGGCCTGCTGTTTGGCGACCTCGACGGCCTGGCGGATCTCCTTGACCCCAGCCAGCACCGCTGAAACCGTTTCGAAGTGCGCATCGCAGAACTGCGCCAACAGCCGCGCGAGGGTGGTCTTGCCCACGCCCGGCGGCCCCCAGAAGATCATCGAGTGCAGCGCACCCTGCTCCAGCGCCTCACGCAGCGGCTTGCCGCGCGCCAGCAGGTGCTCCTGGCCAACGTACTCGTCCAGGTTGGACGGGCGCAGGCGAGCGGCCAGGGGCTGGGCAACGGGTTCGCTTCGAAACAGGTCCATGGTGAGCTCTGCTTACTCCTTGATGACGTCCGCGCCTTTGGGGATGTCGAACTTGAACGTGCTGTCCGGCACCGCCTGGTTGGCCTTGACGCCATTGAACAGGATGTTGGTGCGCTGGCCGACGCTGTCGATCAGCTGCATGTCATTGATCAAGCCCTTGCGGAACGACACACGCAGCGAGTCGAACAGGGTGTCCTTGGTCTTCGGCTTGAGAGTAAAATCCATCACTTCGCCCTGCTCCTTGGAGCTGATGTCGAAGCTCTGGCTGATCTTCGACACATCGCCAGACAGCAGCAACGCTGGGGTCTGGTTCAGGCGCACGTCAAGCTTCTTGACCGTGGCTTGTTCCAGGTCCGGGTCCCACAGGGTGACCATCTTGCCATCCGATACCACGACCTGCTCCTGCGGCGCATTGGTGTGCCAGTAGAACAGGCCCGGGCGCTTGACGGTCATCTTGCCAGACGTTTCCTGCAGGCTGGTGCCGTCGGCGCCCAACGTCAGTTGAGAGAAATTGGCCTCGATGGTTTGCGACTTTTCCAGCAACTGAGTCAGGCGCTGCACGTCCTGCTCACCAGCATAAACCGACACGGAACCCAGCGTCAGGGCAGAAACCAACAGCATGCGAATCGCGCGCATGTTAATCCTCATTGAGCGTTTAAGAAGCCGGGGGCCACCGTTGGCACCCGGCAAGGTGTTCTTCAGTCGCGCGGGCCGCCTGGGGCAATCACTTCCCGCGACCCGTTGCTGTTCATCGGGGTGACCACACCGGCCATCTCCATCGCCTCGATCATGCGGGCGGCACGGTTATAGCCGATCTTGAGCTTGCGCTGCACGGCCGAGATCGATGCACGACGGCTTTCGAGGACGAACTGCACCGCCTCATCATACAGCGCGTCGCTTTCCGAATCTTCGTCACCGCCGCCTCCGCCGCCACCCTCGAAGCCGCTGCCAGCCTCCTCGACGCCATTGAGAATGTCGTCGTTGTAGTCCGGCGCACCGCGCAGCTTCCACGCCTCCACCACCCGGTGCACTTCATCGTCGGAGACGAACGCACCGTGCACACGGATCGGCAGGCTGGTGCCCGGTGGCATGTACAGCATGTCGCCGTGACCGAGCAGCTGCTCGGCGCCGCCCTGGTCGATGATGGTCCGCGAGTCGATCTTGCTCGATACCTGGAACGCCATGCGGGTCGGAATGTTGGCCTTGATCAGGCCGGTGATCACGTCCACCGAGGGGCGCTGGGTGGCGAGGATCAAGTGGATGCCGGCGGCCCGCGCCTTCTGGGCGATACGGGCGATCAGCTCTTCGACTTTCTTGCCGACGATCATCATCATGTCGGCGAATTCATCGACCACCACCACGATAGTCGGCAGTGTTTTCAGTGCTGGCGGCTCGTCGTCCATGCTCTCGCGGCGGTACAGCGGATCGTGAATGATCTCGCCGGCTTCCTGGGCGTCCTTGATCTTGCGGTTGAAACCGGCCAGGTTACGTACGCCCATGGCCGCCATCAGCTTGTAGCGCCGCTCCATCTCGGCCACGCTCCAACGCAGCGCGTTGGCGGCGTCCTTCATGTCAGTGACCACCGGGCACAGCAGGTGCGGGATGCCTTCGTAGATCGACAGTTCGAGCATTTTCGGGTCGATCATGATCAGCCGCGCGTCTTCCGGGCCGGACTTGAACAGGATCGAGAGGATCATCGCGTTCACACCCACCGACTTACCGGAACCGGTGGTACCGGCTACCAGCAAGTGCGGCATCTTGGCCAGGTCGGTGATCACCGGCTTGCCGCCGATGTCGTGGCCCAGGGCCAAAGTGACCGGCGATTTCTGCTCGTCGTACTGAGGCGTGGCGAGCACTTCGGAGAAGCGCACCATCTGCCGGTTTTCGTTGGGGATCTCGATACCCACAGTGGTCTTGCCGGGGATCACCTCGACCACCCGCACGCTGGTCACCGCCAGCGAACGCGCCAGGTCTTTGGCCAGGTTGGCAATGCGGCTGACCTTCACACCGGCGGCCGGCTGGATTTCGTAGCGGGTAATGACCGGGCCTGG
Source organism: Pseudomonas sp. NPDC090233 (assembly GCF_044772285.1). NCBI lineage: Bacteria > Pseudomonadati > Pseudomonadota > Gammaproteobacteria > Pseudomonadales > Pseudomonadaceae > Pseudomonas > Pseudomonas sp. NPDC090233. The sequence continues at coordinate 607,937 of NZ_JBIVYQ010000002.1, forward strand.
GTGGATCGAATCCACCGACACCTCGACGCCGAACTCCTTGAGCTTGATCTCCAGCAACTGACCGACACCCGCCAGGGATTCCGGCGAATACTCGATCTTCTTGACCTCGGCCGGGTCGAGGATGGAAATCGATGGCAAAGTGCCTTCGACAGCGCTGTCGACGAACAACGGCGCCTGTTTCTCCTTCATGACCCGCTTGCTTGGCTCTACTGCCTTGGCAGGCGTTGGCGGGATGATCACCGGCGCTGCGGATGACTCACGGCTTACCACCGGCTCGCGGAGCACCTCACGCGGCACCACAGGCTCACGCGGGGCGGCTGGCCGGGCAGGCGCTTCTTCGCGCTCAACCAGGCGTTCGCGCAGCTGGGGCTTGCTCGGTTCGCGCTTTTCGGCGGCTTTGGCGCCCAGATCGAAGACTGGCTCGTCGACCTCACGCAACTGGGCCTCCAGGCGTTTGCGCTCGTTGCGCGCTTCCCACCAGCGGTTGGCCGCGCCCTGCACCAGTTCGAACAGGTCAAGGGTGATCTTGCCGGTCATGTCCATCACCTTGAACCACGACAGGTCGGTGAACACGGTCAGGCCGAACAGGAACAGGGCAATGAACATCAGCGTGCTGCCCTGCACATTGAGCAGGTTGCGCGCCAGGTCGCCGAGGCTTTCGCCCAGGGCGCCGCCTGCGGAGAACGGCAGGCTGGCCGGCGGATGGAAGTGGATATGCGCCAGCGCGGCACCCGACAGCACCAGGAACACCAGGCCGATCAGACGCCAGGAGAACAGCCAGCCGCTCCACTGCCAGGGCTGATGGCGCTCACGGAAGATCTGCCAGGTCTTGATCGCCAGCAGCAGCGGGAAGATATAGGCGAAGTAGCCGAGCACCATGAACAGGATATCGGAGAAGTACGCGCCGGCACGCCCGGCGGCATTCTGCACCTGGTCGACGTTGCTGGTGTGGCTGAAGCCAGGGTCCGAGGTGTCGTAGGTCAGCAGCGCCATCCACAAGTACAGGCACAGGGCGCCGACAGCGATCAACGCACCTTCCTTGAGGCGGTAATGCAGCTGCTGCCGCCACAGAGGCACTGGCAAAGGAGCTGGAGTTGCGGTGGATTTCTTCAAAACGCGTCTATTCCTGCGCGTGCTGCGCGTCCAGTGGTGATCGGCCGGCGCCCGGCCAATGAACCACCACTTTTAACATTACTGCCCGCCGGCCGCCATTGCGGCACGCCGTATGGAGCCTGGCTGGGGGCGACTTTCGTATAGCTGCAATTTGAGCATGCATTTTCTTTTGTGACAAAGGCTTATGCTGTGTTTTTGCACAGGTGTGACCGCAAATGTACCAGATGGTGCCTGCAGCCTCACGAATGCGTAGGAAAATGCCTATTGTTTCATCTGAACTAGCTCATTCTCCGGCAAACCCACGCACAGCATTGACCCCGCCAGCCCGCCTTGCCATGCTGGCCTCTCCCCTCCCCCACCGCACGATAGACCATGCTCACCTGGCTGACCCGCGACTCACTGACCTTCCCGCCCCTGGAAAAGGCCCTGCATGACCCCAACGGCCTGCTCGCCGCTGGCGGTGACCTGAGCCCCGAACGCCTGGTGCAGGCCTATCGCCATGGTTGCTTCCCCTGGTATCAGGACGGCCAGCCGATCCTCTGGTGGTCACCCGACCCGCGCACCGTGCTGCTGCCGGACGAACTGCACGTGTCGCGCTCGCTGGCCAAGCTGATGCGCCAGGGCCGCTACCAGGTCAGCTTCGACACCGACTTCCCAGCCGTGATCGACGCCTGCGCCGCACCCCGCGACTACGCCGACGGCACCTGGATCACCGACACCATGCGCAATGCCTACTGCGAACTGCACAAACGCGGCATCGCCCATTCGGTGGAGGTTCGCCAGGACGGCGAACTGGTCGGCGGCCTGTACGGCCTGGCCATGGGTCGGTTGTTTTTCGGCGAATCGATGTTCAGCCGCGCCGACAATGCCTCCAAGGTCGGCTTCGTGACCCTGGTCAACCACCTGCGCGAGGCCGGCTTCGTATTGATCGACTGCCAGATGCCCACCAATCACCTGCACAGCCTGGGCGCCCGCGCCATCAGCCGCGCCCACTTCGCAGAATATCTGGATCGCTACCTGGATCAGCCGAACAGTGCCACCTGGCTCAACTAGGCGAGTTTCTGGAGCTGGCTTACACTTAAATCAAAGTCTCACCGAAGGGGTCGATCATGACAGAGTTGGCGCGGTTGAAGTTCTATGCCACTCAGCCCCACTCCTGCAGCTACCTGCCGGACGAGCAGGCGACCACGCTGTTCCTTGACCCCAGCCAGCCGATGGACGTGTACGTGTACGCCGACCTCTCGGAAATGGGTTTTCGACGCAGCGGCGACCACCTGTACCGACCGCATTGCCAGAACTGCAATGCCTGCGTACCGGCGCGTATCCCTGCCGCGCGCTTCATCCCCAACCGCCAGCAGCGACGTATCCTCAAGCGCAATGCCGACCTCACCGTGTCTGCGGCGAGGCCGGCCTTCAAGGAAGAATATTTCGACCTGTACCGGCGCTACATCGAGACCCGCCACGCCGATGGCGACATGTACCCGCCCAGCCGCGATCAGTTTTCTACCTTCCTGGTGCGCGACTTGCCGTTCTGCTGGTTCTACGAATTCCGTCTTGATGGCCGGCTGCTGGCAGTAGCCGTGTGCGATTTGCTGCCTAATGGCCTGTCGGCGGTGTACACCTTCTATGAGCCCGATGAAGAACGGCGCAGCCTGGGGCGCTTTGCCATCCTCTGGCAGATCACCGAAGCCCTGCGCCAAAACCTTGAAGCGGTGTACCTCGGCTACTGGATCAAGAACTGCAAGAAGATGAACTACAAGACCCAGTACCGCCCGATCGAACTGCTGATCAACCAGCGTTGGGTCACCCTCAACTGAAAGCATTGGCTTGACACACTATTTTCCGGCATAATCCACGCCACTTTTTTGCCCGGTGCGGTTATGCGTCGGGCCAACACTGGACACCGAGGGCTCAACTGCATGTCGAAAGAAGACAGCTTCGAAATGGAAGGTACTGTCGTCGACACCCTGCCCAACACCATGTTCCGCGTGGAGTTGGAAAACGGGCACGTCGTAACCGCGCACATCTCCGGAAAGATGCGCAAGAACTACATCCGTATTCTCACTGGCGACAAGGTCCGCGTCGAGCTGACGCCGTACGACCTGAGCAAGGGCCGCATCACTTACCGTGCGCGCTAAGCTCAAGCCATGAAAAAGCCCGGCCATGTGCCGGGCTTTTTTGTGCCTTCATAACCGCGTCGCGGCCATCGCGGCTGAAGCCGCTCCTACAGGCAATCGCAAACCCTGTAGGAGCGGCTTCAGCCGCGAAGGGCCACAAAGCGGCCCCGCTGTCACGCAACCTCGGCCGTAGTCTCGAAGTCGAACACCAGTTCGCCATCACGCAGGTCGATGTGCACCACACCGCCATGCTCGGCCAGCTCGCCAAACAGGATCTCCTCAGCCAGCGGCCGCTTGATCTTGTCCTGGATAAGCCGCGCCATCGGCCGCGCGCCCATTTGCACATCGTAGCCAGAGGCCGCCAACCATCCGCGGGCATCATCACTGACTTCCAGCAGCACACGCTTGTCTTCCAGCTGCGCCTGCAGTTCGATGAGGAACTTGTCGACGATGCTCTTGATCGTTTCGTGGCTCAGGCGACCGAACTGGATGATGGTGTCCAGACGGTTGCGGAACTCCGGCGTGAAGCTCTTGCGAATGACTTCCATGGCATCGGACGCATGGTCCTGATGGGTGAAGCCAATCGAAGCCCGCGCCGCGGTTTCCGCGCCAGCGTTGGTGGTCATGATCACGATGACGTTGCGGAAGTCCGCCTTGCGCCCGTTGTTGTCGGTCAGGGTGCCGTGATCCATCACCTGCAGCAGCAGGTTGAAGACTTCCGGGTGAGCCTTCTCAATCTCGTCGAGCAGCAACACGCAGTGTGGCTGCTTGGTGATGGCTTCGGTCAGCAGACCACCCTGATCGAAACCCACATAGCCAGGCGGCGCACCGATCAAGCGCGACACGGTGTGCCGCTCCATGTACTCGGACATGTCGAAGCGCACCAGCTCGACACCCAGCGCCTTGGCCAGCTGCCGCGCCGCTTCGGTCTTGCCGACGCCGGTAGGGCCGGCGAACAGGAACGAACCGACCGGCTTGTCAGGCGACTTGAGGCCAGCACGGGACAGCTTGATCGCGGTCGCCAGCGAATCGATCGCCGCATCCTGACCAAACACGGTCAGCTTCAGGTCACGTTCCAGGTTACGCAGCAACTCCTTGTCGGAGCTGGTGACGTGCTTAGGCGGAATGCGCGCGATTTTGGCGACGATATCCTCGACCTGCGGTACATCGATGCGCTTGACCCGGTTCGCTTCAGGCTGCAGGCGCTGGTAGGCACCCGCCTCGTCGATCACATCGATGGCTTTGTCCGGCATGTGGCGATCGTTGATGTAGCGCGATGCCAGCTCGGCGGCGGCACGCAAGGCCTCATCGCTGTACTCGATGTTGTGGTGGCTCTCGAAGCGCCCTTTCAGGCCGCGCAGGATGCCGACGGTGTCTTCGACCGAAGGCTCGCTGACATCGACCTTCTGGAAACGCCGTGCCAGGGCACGATCTTTCTCGAAGATGCCACGAAACTCCTGGAAGGTCGTCGAACCAATGCAGCGGATCTCACCAGACGAGAGTAGCGGCTTGAGCAGGTTGGAGGCATCCATCACCCCGCCCGACGCGGCACCCGCACCAATGATGGTGTGGATCTCGTCGATGAACAGAATCGCCTGCGGGCGCTTGCGCAGCTCGCCGAGCAACGCCTTGAAGCGCTTCTCGAAGTCACCACGGTACTTGGTGCCTGCCAGCAGCGCGCCAAGGTCGAGGGAATACACCACGCTCTGCGACAGCAGGTCGGGCACCTGGCCGTCGACGATACGCTTGGCCAAGCCTTCGGCGATAGCGGTCTTGCCCACGCCGGCCTCACCGACCAGCAGCGGATTGTTCTTGCGGCGACGGGCGAGAATCTGCGCGACCCGTTCGACTTCCTGCTCGCGGCCGACCAGCGGGTCGATACGCCCGGCACGGGCCAGTTCGTTCAAATTGCTGGCGTAAGCATCCAGCGGGTTGCTCGAGGAAGAGGTTTCGCCACCTTCCTCGTCCTGCATTTCCTGGTCGCTCTCGGCATGCGAGCCGTGGCCTGGCACCTTGGAAATGCCGTGGGCAATGTAGTTGACCACGTCGATACGGGCCACGCTCTGCTGCTTGAGCAGGAACACGGCCTGGCTTTCCTGTTCGCTGAAGATCGCCACCAGCACATTGGCGCCGGTCACTTCGCGCTTGCCGGAGCTTTGCACGTGGAACACGGCACGCTGCAGCACACGCTGGAAGCCCAGGGTAGGCTGGGTTTCACGGTCTTCGTCATTGACGGGGATCAGGGGTGTAGTGGAATCGATGAACTCTTGCAGGTCGTGCTTGAGTTTGTCGAGATTGGCGCCACAGGCGCGCAGAACGGTCGCAGCAGCCTCATTGTCAAGGAGTGCCAGCAGCAGATGTTCGACGGTCATGAACTCATGACGCTTCGAACGTGCCTCCTTGAAGGCAAGATTGAGGGTGACTTCGAGCTCGCGGTTTAACATAGCTTCACCTCATACCCAAGTGGTCGGCGATTAACCGTCCTTCTCGATTTCACAGAGTAGCGGATGCTGGCTTTCCCTGGCGTATTGGTTGACCTGCATGGCCTTTGTTTCGGCGATGTCACGGGTAAACAATCCGCACACTGCCCGCCCCTCGGTATGGACGGTCAGCATGATCTTGGTCGCCAGCTCGCGGTTCAAACTGAAGAACGTTTCGAGCACTTCGACGACGAAATCCATCGGCGTGTAGTCATCGTTGAACAAAACCACCTTGTACATCGGTGGCGCCTGCAGGATCGGCTTGGCTTCCTGTACCGCAAGACCTGAGCCGTCGTCCTCATTCGATTGCGGGCGATCCTGATTGAATGTTAGTCGAATCTCGCTACGTGCATGCATGGAAAGAATTTCATCATGATCGTCAGGTTAAGGTTGTGGGTTGACCGCACAGGCCGCCCCCGGCGCACGCGCCGGGCGACCTTGACTATCGGCAAAACGGTGTTACAACCAATAAGAACCCACCGTGGTCGATAAAGATCCGCGCAGTCAACCAGATTTTTCGCAAGGTTCGTATGCGGATGAAGTGGATGATACTCCAGTGATGGAGTCCTTTGCAGAGGGACATAGGGATGGCAAGCGGTAAAGTCAAGTGGTTCAACAATGCCAAGGGCTACGGATTCATCAATGAGGAAGGTAAATCCGATGACCTGTTCGCTCATTATTCGGCCATCAAAATGGAAGGATACAAGACCCTGAAGGCTGGCCAAGGGGTGGTATTCGAGATTGTCCAAGGCCCAAAGGGCCTGCACGCAGTCGAGATCAAGGATGCGGCATTGGCAGCATCAGACGCCTCCAAAGCCCAAGTCCAGCCCCAGAGCGAAACCGCCAAAGCCTGACCGTGCTCTGTGCCGGTATACGAAAAAACCGGCCGACTCTTTAGGGAGACGGCCGGTTTTATATTGCCTCACATATGCTTGATCATTTCATCGCCAAAGCCTGAACTGCCCACCAGCTTCGCCCCTTCCATCAGCCGCTCGAAATCATAAGTCACAGTTTTGGCCCCAATCGCGCCATTGGTGCCCTTGATGATCAGATCGGCCGCTTCGGTCCAGCCCATGTGGCGCAGCATCATTTCCGCCGAAAGAATCACCGACCCCGGGTTGACCTTGTCCTGGCCCGCATACTTGGGCGCAGTGCCGTGGGTAGCCTCGAACATGGCCACGGTATCGGACAGGTTAGCCCCCGGCGCGATACCGATACCTCCCACTTCCGCCGCCAGCGCATCAGAGAGGTAGTCGCCGTTGAGGTTGAGCGTGGCAATCACGTCGTATTCAGCCGGGCGCAACAGAATCTGCTGAAGCATGGCGTCGGCAATGGCGTCCTTGACGATCACTTCGCGGCCGGTCCTGGGGTTCTTGAACTTCATCCATGGGCCGCCATCGAGCAGTTCGGCGCCAAATTCGTCTCTGGCCACCTCATACCCCCAGTCCTTGAATGCGCCCTCGGTGAATTTCATGATGTTGCCCTTGTGCACCAGGGTCAGCGACTCGCGGTCGTTGTCCACCACGTACTGCAGGGCCTTGCGCACCAGGCGCTTGGTGCCCTCTTTCGATACCGGCTTGACGCCGATCCCGCAGTCCTGGTCGAAACGGATCTTGGTAACGCCCATTTCCTCCTTGAGAAACTTGATCACCTTGTTCGCCTCGGGCGAGCCGGCCTTCCATTCGATGCCGGCATAGATGTCTTCGGAGTTCTCGCGGAAGATCACCATGTCGACATCGCCCGGCTTCTTGACCGGGCTCGGCACGCCCTCGAACCACAGCACCGGGCGCAGGCACACATACAGGTCCAGCTGCTGGCGCAGGGCCACGTTGAGCGAGCGGATGCCACCGCCCACCGGTGTGGTCAGCGGCCCCTTGATCGAGACGACATAGTCGCGCACCGCATCCAGGGTTTCCTGCGGCAGCCAGGTGTCCTGGTCATAAACCTGGGTGGCCTTTTCCCCGGCATACACCTCCATCCAGGCGATCTTGCGCTTGCCGCCGTAGGCCTTTTGCACGGCGGCATCGACCACCTTGATCATCACCGGCGAGACATCGACGCCAATCCCGTCGCCTTCGATATAAGGAATGATGGGGTTGTCGGGCACATTGAGCGAATGGTCTGCATTGACGGTGATCTTGGTGCCGTCGGTCGGAACCTTGATTTTCTGGTATCCCATGCTTGCACTACTCCGCTTTCGGGTGTGATTGGACTTCATGCGATCCCACTGAGCCTAAACCACATCCGCCGACCTGCAAGCACTGCGACAACGCACCACATTGCCCCTACGTCTTTGGTCTTATAAATGGCGCCAATGTCACTTGGCCTTGCTGAATAGCCCGAATGGTTTGATATACTGCGCCGCGACCGAAGGGTCATCGGGGCGAAACCCAGGAAAATGCGGCTCGCCCTCGGCCAGCGATGGCCATTAAGCCTGCGCTGTTACCGCAGCCCAGCACTTGACGCTCGACTGATGCATCCACCATCACCGCTCGCAGCCTCTCGACTTTCCGCTCATGGCGTCGCCAGGGCGAAGCGCCTACCCTGCGCACCTCGAGACTCGAGTACGCTCAGCACATAGAGAGTTAACCCGCATGCCCACCCGTTCCAAGATCATCTATACCTTCACCGACGAAGCCCCTGCCCTCGCCACCTATTCGCTGCTGCCGATCGTCGAAGCCTTCACCGCTTCCGCTGACATCGCCGTCGAAACCCGCGATATCTCGCTGGCAGGCCGTATCCTCTCGGCATTCCCGGAGCAACTCGGCGCCGAAAAACAGGTAGCCGATCATCTGGCGGAACTGGGCCAGCTGGCCACCACCCCTGAAGCCAACATCATCAAGCTGCCGAACATCTCGGCCTCGGTCCCGCAATTGAAAGCGGCGATCAAAGAGCTGCAGGGCAAGGGCTACAACATCCCGGACTACGCCGACGAGCCGGCCACCGCCGAAGAAAAAGAATCCCGCGCCCGCTACGACCGCATCAAGGGCAGCGCCGTGAACCCGGTACTGCGCGAAGGCAACTCCGACCGCCGCGCGCCGCTGTCGGTCAAGAACTACGCCCGCAAGCACCCACACAAAATGGGGGCCTGGGCTGCCGACTCCAAGTCGCACGTTGCCCACATGACCAAAGGCGACTTCTACGGCAGCGAAAAGGCAGCACTGATCGAAGCTGACGACAGCCTGCGCATCGAGCTGGTCGGCAAAGACGGCAACACCACCGTCCTGAAAGAAAAGACCGCCGTCAAAGCCGCTGAAATCATCGATTGCGCCACCATGAGCCGCAAGGCCCTGAAAGCCTTCATCGTCGAGCAGATCGCCGATGCCAAGGCCGCTGGCGTGCTGCTGTCGGTGCACCTGAAAGCCACCATGATGAAAGTCTCCGACCCGATCATGTTCGGCGTCATCGTCGAAGCGTTCTACGGCGAAGTACTGGCCAAGCACGCTGCTGCGCTGAGCCAGGTTGGCTTCAACGCCAACAACGGTATCGGCGACCTGTACGCCCGCATCAAGGACCTGCCAGCCGAGCAGCAGGCCGAGATCGAAGCCGACATCCAGGCCCTGTACGCCGAGCGTCCGGCCCTGGCCATGGTCAACTCCGACAAGGGCATCACCAACCTGCACGTGCCGAGCGACGTCATCGTCGACGCCTCGATGCCGGCCATGATCCGTGACTCGGGCAAGATGTGGAACACCGCCGGTGAACTGCAGGACGCCAAGGCGATCATCCCGGACCGCTGCTACGCCGGCATCTACCAGGCGACCATCGAAGACTGCAAGGTCAACGGTGCCTTCGACCCAACCACCATGGGCAGCGTACCGAACGTCGGCCTGATGGCGCAGAAAGCCGAAGAGTACGGTTCCCACGACAAAACCTTCCAGATCCAGGCCGACGGCGTCGTGCGCGTGGTCGATGGCAAGGGCAAGGTCGTGCTGGAGCAGAACGTCGAAGCCGGTGACATCTTCCGCATGTGCCAGACCAAGGACGCGCCGATCCAGGATTGGGTCAAGCTGGCCGTCAACCGCGCCCGCCTGAGCAACACCCCTGCGGTGTTCTGGCTGGACCCGGCCCGCGCCCACGACGGCGTGATGATCGAGAAGGTGCAGGCCTACCTGAAGGACCACGACACCGCTGGCCTGGACATCCGTGTCCTGGCACCGGTCGATGCCATCAAGTTCTCCCTGGCCCGCATCCGCGAAGGCAAGGACACCATCTCGGTGACCGGCAACGTGCTGCGTGACTACCTGACCGACCTGTTCCCGATCATGGAGCTGGGCACCAGCGCCAAGATGCTGTCGATCGTGCCGCTGATGAACGGCGGTGGCCTGTTCGAAACCGGCGCCGGTGGTTCGGCACCGAAGCACGTACAGCAGCTGGTCGAAGAGAACTTCCTGCGTTGGGATTCGCTGGGTGAATTCCTGGCCCTGGCCGCTTCCCTGGAGCACCTGGGCAACACCTACGACAACCCGCGCGCCAAGGTCCTGGCCAACACCCTGGACCAGGCCACCGGCAAGTTCCTCGACACCAACAAGTCGCCCTCGCGCAAAGTCGGTGGTATCGACAACCGCGGCAGCCACTTCTACCTGACCCTGTATTGGGCGCAAGCCCTGGCCGCTCAGACTGACGACGCTGCCCTGCAGGCGCGTTTCGCTCCGCTGGCAAAAACCCTGGCCGAAAACGAAGCGACCATCGTCGCCGAGCTTAACGCCGTCCAGGGCAAGCCGGCCGACATCGGCGGCTACTACGCCCCGGATGCCGAGCTGACCGCCAAAGTGATGCGCCCAAGCCAGACCCTGAACAGCGCCATCGCGGCACTGTAAGGTTCACTTGAAGTAACACCACAAACCCCGGCCACGCACCGGGGTTTGTGCTTTCTGGACAAATGATTTCCAGCGGCGAACGCGAACCCTGTGGGAGCGGGTTTACCCGCGAATGCGATGTTGAATACACCGACGCATTCGCGGGTAAACCCGCTCCCACAGGGTCCGTGCAAGCCCTTAAGGAGCTTTTCATGACCTGGCAACCCCACATTACCGTCGCCACCGTCGTCGAACACGACGGCAAGTTCCTCTTCGTCGAAGAATTCAAAGCCGGCCAGCACGTCTTCAATCAACCCGCCGGCCACCTCGAACCCAACGAAACCCTGCCCCAGGCCGCCCTGCGCGAGACCCTGGAAGAGACCGCCTGGGAAGTCGAGCTGACCGGCGTGGTCGGCATCTACCTCTACACCGCCCCCAGCAATGGCGTGACCTACCAGCGCATCTGCTTCGCCGCCCGCCCGCTGCGCCACCACGCCGACCTGGCCCTGGACAGCGACATCGTCCGCGCCGTCTGGCTGACCCGCGAAGAGCTGCTGGCCGACCCCACCCGCTGGCGCAGCGAACTGGTGCCCCGCTGCCTCGACGACTACCTCGCAGGCCCGCTACATAGCCTCGACCTGCTGCGCGACTGACGCGCCGCCTCGGGTTTGATAGAATCGGCGCTTTTCCCCCTTGATACACATCGGTAGCCATGACCAGCCCAGCACTCAAAGACCCCGCCAAGACCCGCGTCATCGTCGGCATGTCCGGCGGCGTGGACTCCTCCGTCTCCGCCCTTCTGCTCATCGAGCAGGGGTACCAGGTGGAAGGTCTGTTCATGAAAAACTGGGAAGAAGACGACGGCACCGAATACTGCACCGCCCGTGAAGACCTGGCCGACGCCCAGGCTGTGTGCGACCGCATCGGCATCAAGCTGCACACGGCCAACTTCGCCGCCGAATACTGGGACAACGTCTTCGAACACTTCCTCGAAGAGTACAAGGCCGGTCGCACGCCCAACCCGGACATCCTCTGCAACCGCGAGATCAAGTTCAAGGCATTCCTCGACTACGCCCTGTCGCTGGGCGCCGACCTGATTGCCACCGGCCACTATGTGCGCCGCCGTGACACCGGTGAGCTCACCGAACTACTCAAGGGCCTGGACCCGAACAAGGACCAGAGCTACTTCCTGCACGCCGTGGGCGGCAAGGAAATCGCCCGCACGCTGTTCCCGGTCGGCGAGCTGGAGAAGCCCGAAGTGCGTGCCATCGCCGAAAAACACGGCCTGGCCACTGCCAAGAAGAAGGACTCCACCGGTATCTGCTTCATCGGCGAGCGCCGTTTCAGCGACTTCCTCAAGCAGTACCTGCCAGCCCAGCCAGGTGAAATCCAGACCACCGAGGGTGAAGTGATCGGCCGCCACCACGGCTTGATGTACCACACCATTGGCCAGCGCCAGGGCTTGGGCATTGGCGGCCTTAAAGACGCAGGCGACGAGCCGTGGTACGTGCTGCACAAGGACCTCGCGCGCAACGTGCTGGTGGTCGGCCAGGGCAACGAACACCCGTGGCTGTTCTCCCGCGCCCTGCTCGCTTCGGAGATTTTCTGGGTCAACCCGATCGACCTCAGCACCCCGCGCAGGCTCACCGCCAAGGTGCGCTACCGCCAGAGCGACCAGCAATGCACCCTGGAGTTGACCGAGAGCGGCTACCGCGCCGTGTTCGATGAGCCTCAGCGTGCCGTTACACCGGGCCAATCGGTGGTGTTCTACGACGGTGAAGTGTGCCTGGGCGGCGGCGTGATCGAAACCGCCGAGCCGTGGAGCCCACGCGCATGAGCAACCTGCAGGAGCAATTGATTGCCCTGGGCGGCGTGTTCCAGGCTGCCGTGCTGGTCGACCGCATCGCCCGCACCGGCCAGGCCAGCGAAGCCAATATCGGCTGTATGCTCGGCAGCCTGCTGGTGCGTGACCCCAAAGACACCCTGGAGGTGTTCGGCGGCGATGACATCAACCTGCGCGACGGCTACCGTGCACTGGTTGGCGCACTTGAGCGCGACCCCAGCAGCCTGCAGCGCGAGCCGCTGCGCTACGCCCTGTCGATGCTGGGCCTGGAGCGCCAGCTGAACAAACGCGGCGACCTGCTCGACACCATCGGCAACCGCCTGCCGCAAATTCAGTCCCAGGCTGACCATTTCGGCCTGGTTCACGAAAACGTCATCGCTTCCAGTGGAGCCTTGTACCAGGACACCCTGAGCACCCTGCGCCAGCGTATTCAGGTGCATGGCGACATGCGCTTCCTGCAGCAGTCCAGCAACGCGTCGAAAATCCGCGCCCTGCTGCTCGCCGGCATCCGCGCCGCACGCCTGTGGCGACAGTTGGGCGGGCATCGCTGGCAACTGGTGTTCAGCCGGCGCAAGCTGCTCAACGAGCTGTACGACATGATGCGTACCTCGTCCTGATCCTGCAGGAACGCCTCACGCTTTTTATAGGCCCGACCTTTGGTCAGCCACCCGACCTCGGCGCATTTTTCATGTATGATATGCGCCCTTCCAAAAGCCTGACTGTCCGAGAACACCCCATGCAGCTTTCTTCGCTCACTGCGGTTTCCCCTGTAGACGGCCGTTACGCCGGCAAAACCCAGGCCTTGCGCCCCATCTTCAGCGAATTCGGCCTGATCCGTTTCCGCGCCCTGGTCGAAGTACGCTGGCTGCAGCGTCTGGCCGCCCACCCGCAGATTGGCGAAGTGCCGGCGTTCTCCGCCGAAGCCAATGCCCTGCTGGACGGCCTGGCCACCGACTTCAAGCTCGAGCACGCCGAACGCGTCAAGGATATCGAGCGCACCACCAACCACGACGTCAAGGCGATCGAGTACCTGCTCAAGGAGCAGGCTGCCCAACTGCCTGAGCTGGCCAAGGTCAGCGAGTTCATCCACTTCGCCTGCACCAGCGAGGACATCAACAACCTGTCCCACGCGCTGATGCTGCGCGCTGGCCGTGACGACGTGCTGCTGCCGCTGATGCGCCAGATCGCCGAGGCCATCCGTGCCCTGGCCCACGCCCACGCCGATGTGCCGATGCTTTCGCGCACCCACGGTCAGCCGGCTTCGCCGACCACCCTGGGCAAAGAGCTGGCCAACGTCGTGTACCGCCTGGAGCGCCAGATCGCCCAGGTCGCTGCCGTGCCGCTGCTGGGCAAGATCAACGGTGCCGTGGGCAACTACAACGCCCACCTGTCGGCCTATTCGCAGATCGACTGGGAAGAAAACGCCCGCGCCTTCATCGAAGACGAGTTGGGCCTGCAGTTCAACCCGTACACCACCCAAATCGAGCCGCACGACTACATCGCCGAGCTGTTCGACGCCATCGCCCGCTTCAACACCATCCTCATCGACTTCGACCGCGACGTCTGGGGCTACATCTCGCTGGGCTACTTCAAGCAGAAGACCGTTGCCGGCGAAATCGGCTCGTCGACCATGCCGCACAAGGTCAACCCGATCGACTTCGAGAACTCCGAAGGCAACCTGGGTATCGCCAACGCACTGTTCCAGCACCTGGCCAGCAAGCTGCCGATTTCGCGCTGGCAGCGTGACCTGACCGACTCCACCGTGCTGCGCAACCTGGGCGTGGGTTTCGCCCACAGCGTTATCGCCTACGAGGCCAGCCTCAAGGGCATCGGCAAGCTGGAAGTCAACCAAGCCCGCATCGCCGCCGACCTGGACGCCTGCTGGGAAGTCCTCGCCGAGCCGATCCAGACCGTGATGCGCCGCTTCAACATCGAGAACCCCTACGAGAAGCTCAAGGAGCTGACCCGTGGCAAGGGCATCACGCCAGAAGCGCTGCTGACCTTCATCGACGGCCTCGACATGCCCGCCGAAGCCAAGGCCGAACTCAAGCTGCTGACCCCCGCTACCTACATCGGTAACGCGGCAGCACAGGCCAAACGCATCTAAGCTGACCGTCGCGTATAACGCCCGGCCTCGCCGGGCGTTTTTATTCCCGTATCAAAATTACGTTTTTTCAATAGGTTGAACATGAATCCTGATACTCCACTGCAGCTGCTCGGCGGCATCTCGGCCCGCGAATTCATGCGCGACTACTGGCAGAAGAAGCCGCTGCTGGTGCGCCAGGCATTCCCGGACTTCGAAAGCCCGATCGACCCCGACGAGCTGGCCGGCCTGGCCCTGGAAGAGGAAGTCGAGTCGCGTATCGTGCTCGAACACGGCGCCCACCCTTGGGAGCTGCGCCGCGGCCCGTTCAACGAAGACACTTTCGCCGACCTGCCGGAAAAGGACTGGACCCTGCTGGTACAGGCCGTCGACCAGTTCGTGCCGGAAGTCGCCGAACTGCTGGAGCACTTCCGCTTCCTGCCGAGCTGGCGTATCGATGACGTGATGATCAGCTTCGCCACCCCGGGCGGCAGCGTTGGCCCGCACTTCGACAACTACGACGTGTTCCTGCTGCAGGGCCACGGCCAGCGCAACTGGAAGATCGGCCAGATGTGCGACAGCGAGAGCCCGCTGCTGGAGCACGCCGACCTGCGCATCCTCGCTGAATTCGAACAGAGCGGCGAATGGACCCTGGAACCCGGCGACATGCTCTACCTGCCACCGCGCCTGGCTCACTACGGCGTGGCAGTAGACGACTGCCTGACCTACTCGGTCGGCTTCCGCGCACCGAGCGCCGCCGAAGTGCTGACCCACTTCACCGACTTCCTCGGCCAGTTCCTGCCGGACGAAGAGCGCTACAGCGACGCCGATGCCCAACCGGCCAGCGACCCGCACCAGATCCAGCATGACGCCCTCGACCGCCTCAAGGCGCTGATCGACAAGCACACCAACGACAAGGACCTGCTGCTGACCTGGTTCGGCCAGTTCATGACCGAGCCACGCTACCCAGAGCAGGTCGTCGGTGAAGAGCTGGACGAGCAGGAGCTGATCGAGGCCCTTGAAGATGGCGCGATCCTGATCCGTAACCCAAGCGCACGCATGGCCTGGTCGGAGCTGGGCGACGACCTGATGCTGTTCGCCAGCGGCCGCAGCTGCCCGCTGCCGGCCAAGCTGCGGGAGCTGCTGAAGCTGGTGTGCTCCGCCGATGCGTTACATATCGACAACCTTGAGGCGTGGCTGCAGGACGAAGATGGCCTTATGTTGGTACAGCAATTGATCAAACAAGGAAGCTTGGGATTCGCCAATGAATAAGATTCGTGTGCGCCTCGCCGACTGGCACAAGGACAACGCCGATATCCGCCGTATCCGGGAAGCTGTATTTGTCGCCGAACAGCACATTCCACCGGAACTGGAGTTCGACTCGGAAGACCAGGACGCCCTGCATTTCCTGGCGCTGGAAGGTGATTACCCGATCGGTACCGCCCGCCTGCTGGCGGACGGCACCATCGGGCGCATCTCGGTGCTCAAGGACTGGCGCGGGCTGAAAGTAGGCGATGCGCTGATGCATGCGGTGATCGCCGAAGCGCAGAACCGCGACCTGAAGCAGCAGATGCTCAGCGCCCAAGTGCACGCCACGCCGTTTTACGAGCGTTTGGGTTTCCGGGTAGTCAGCGAGGAATTCCTCGAAGCCGGCATCCCGCATGTGGACATGGTGCGCGATTCACGCGAGATCGCCTGATCCACAGTTGTCTTCACCGGCCGCCTAGAGGCCGGTGAAGACAATACACCTCCACTGACAAAAACCTGTACATCCATCCAGATAAAACTTGCCTCCGCGCCCGCGCTTGCGCATCCTAGTGCCCATCACCACGATGAAGCGTATCCGGCCATGCGCCTGTTCCTCTGCGAAAAACCCTCCCAGGCAAAAGACATTGCCAAGGTCCTTGGCGCTACCCGCAAGGCCGACGGCTGCTGGCAAGGCACCGACGTCTGCGTGACCTGGTGCATCGGCCACCTGCTCGAAACCGCCCCACCTGACAGCTACGACGAGCGCTACAAACGCTGGAATCTCGCCGACCTGCCCATCATTCCAGAAAAGTGGAAAATGCTGGTCAAGCCCAAGACCGCCAGTCAGTTCAAGGCCGTCAAACGCCTGCTCGGCGAAGCGCGTGAGCTTGTGATCGCCACCGACGCCGACCGCGAAGGCGAAATGATCGCCCGCGAGCTGGTCGAACACTGTCGCTACCGTGGCCCGATTCAACGCCTGTGGCTATCGGCCCTGGACGACGCGTCCATTCGCAAGGCCCTGGCGCGACTGCTGCCCGGCCAGGAAACCTTCAACCTCTACCACTCGGCACTGGGCCGCTCGCGCGCCGACTGGCTGATCGGCATGAACATGAGCCGGTTGTTCACCCTGCTCGGCAGGCAATCCGGTTACCAGGGCGTGCTGCCCGTGGGCCGGGTGCAAACCCCGACCCTGCGGCTGGTGGTCGACCGCGACCGCAGCATCGCCGATTTCGTGCCCGTACCGTTCTGGGCCATCGACGTGCAGCTGGAGCATGCTGGCCAGGCTTTCAACGCCCAATGGCGCGCGCCGGAAGACACCTGCGACGACCAGGGCCGCTGCCTCAACCAAGCCCTGGCACAACAGGCCGCCGCCGCTATGGGTAACGCCGGCACAGCGAGGGTGCTCAAAGTTGCCACCGAGCGTGTGCGCGAGGCAGCCCCGCTGCCCTTCGACCTTGGCACCCTGCAAGAACTTTGCTCGAAAAAATTCGGCCTCGGCGCTCAGGAAACCCTCGACATCGCCCAGGCCTTGTACGAAACCCACAAACTGATCACTTACCCGCGCAGTGACTGCGGCTACCTGCCCGTCAGCCAGCACAGTGAAGCACCCGCAATCCTCAACGCCCTGCAACGCGCCGACGCCAGCCTGGCGCCGCTGCAGGCACACCTTGAGCACCAGCGCCGCTCGCGGGCGTGGAATGACGCCAAGGTCAGTGCTCACCACGGCATCATCCCCACGGCCGCCGCCAGCGACCCGTCACGCCTGCCGGCCAAGCACAAGGCGGTCTACACTCTGATCCGCGCTCGATACCTGGCGCAGTTCCTGCCCAACCACGAATACGATCGCACCCAGGCCGAATTCGACTGCGCAGGCCACGCCCTGCGCGCCGTCGGCAAACAGATCGTCGAGCCAGGCTGGCGCCGCGCGCTGCCCGAAGCATTGACACCGGCCAAGGGCCGCGAGGCAGCCCCGGCACAGGTACTGCCGGTTTTGCGCGAAGGCCAGGACTGCAACGTCCAGGGTCTTCAACTGAAAGACCTGTGGACCCAGCCACCCAAGCCGTTCACTGAAGGCGACCTGATCAAGGCCATGAAGAACGTCGCCAAGCTGGTAGACGATCCGCGGCTCAAGCAGAAACTCAAGGAAACCACCGGCATCGGCACCGAGGCGACCCGCGCCAGCATCATCCAGGGCCTGCTGGACCGAGGTTACCTGACCAAGAATGGCAAGGCCCTGGCCGCCACTGCGGCCGCCTTCAGCCTGATCGACGCCGTGCCCCGCGCCATCGCCGACCCTGGGACCACGGCCATTTGGGAGCAGGCGTTAGACATGGTGCAGAGTGGCGAGATGAGCCTGGAAGAATTCGTCGCCCGGCAATCGGCGTGGATGGGCAAGCTGGTGGAGCGCTGCAGCGGCATGCGCATGACCATCAGCGGGCCACCGGTGGGCAAGGCGGCGCCGTGGAAGAAGAAAGGCCGGAGCAAGGGCAAGGCGACTGCAGGCAAGCCAAGGCAACCTCGGCGCAAGGCACCTGCAACGTCCAGCTGAATGGTTGGCAGTGATGGCCTCTTCGCGGATGAATCCGCGCCTACAGGTTCTGCGTTATCTGTAGGAGCGGATTCATCCGCGAAGAGGCCAGTTCCAGCACCCCATCACTCAAGCCTAGGTACCACTTTTCAACCGACTGAACGCCCGCGTCAGCTCCCGGTTAAACGCCTTGCCATTGTCATTCTTGCCATATAGCCGCGCCCTCACTTGCGCCGGCGGGTACGTCCCCGGCGCGTTGCGAATACTCGCCTCCACCAACCCATCCGCTGCCGTGATCGCATTGGCGTAATGAATGGTATCGGAGATCGGCGCGATCACCTCCGGCCGCATCAGGTAGTCCAGCAGCTTCCAGGCCGCCTGCGGATGCGGCGCATCCTTGGGCACCACCAGCGCGTCCAGCCAGATCAGCGTGCCTTCCTCGGGAATGCTGTAATCCAGCTCGAACGACTTACCCGCCTGCTGCGCCTGCCCCTGGGCAATTGCCACATTGCCGTTCCACGACATCGCCACGCAGGTTTCGCCATTGGCCAGATCGTTGATGTTGCGGTCATTGTCGAAGTAGCGGATGTACGGGCGGATCTTGCGCAGCTGTACTTCAGCCGCCTTCAGGTCCTCGATGCGTTGCTGGTTGATGTCCAGGCCCATGTAGCGCATCACGGCGGCGAACACCTCGTTGGGGTCGTTGAGCAGGCTCACTCCGCAATCGGCAAATTTCGCCACCACCTGCGGGTCGAACAGCATCGCCCAGCTGCCCACCGGCGCCCCGGCCATGCGCGCCGTCACCGCCTGCTGCTGGTAGCCCACGCCTGTCGTGCCCCAGGCGTAAGTCCCGGCGTAGCGGTTGCCGGGGTCGAACATCGCCATGTGCTGGCGAAACTCTTCGCCAACGCCCGCCAGGTGCGGTAACTGCGCCTTGTCCAGCGGCTGCAGCGCGCCGCTGGCGATGGCCCGGCTCAGGTGCTGGCCGGCACTGAGCACCACGTCATAGCCACTGCCACCGGTCAGCAGTTTGGTTTCGGCGGTTTCCAGCGAGTCGAAGTGGTCGGCGACTACACGGATGCCGGTTTCCTTCTCGAAATTGCTCAGGGTGTCCGGGGCGAGGTACTCGCCCCAGATGTACAGGTTGACGGTCGGCTGCTGTGCGTCGGCTGCCAGGGCCACCGACGTGGCGCAGCCCAAGACGGCTGCTGCCGCCAGCATCGGATAGTTCATCAGCGACGGCCTCCGGCGTATTGCGGCATGGTGATGCAGGCGACGTTGCCGCCCCCCAGCAGGATCTCACGGGAATTGTCGATGCCGATGATGCGGTGCTCGGGAAACAGCTCGGCCAGGGTCGCCTGGGCGATGCTGTCGTTGCGATCTCCGAACAGCGGCACGACGATCGCCGAGTTGCCGGCGTAGTAATTGATGTAGGAAGCGCAGATGCGAGTTCCGGCCTCGCGCAGATGCGTGCCCTCGACCTGATCGAGCCCTGCAGCCTCCTCGGCGGTCCATTGCAAGACCTCGGGCTGGGGCAGCTTGTGCACCTTGAGTTCACGGCCGCGCGCGTCGCGGGTGCTGCGCAGGATGTCGTAGGCCTCCTGGTAGATCTCCCATTGCGGGTCGTCGCGGTTGTCGGTCCATTGCAGCACCACCTCACCTGGGCGTACGAAGCACGCCAGATCGTCAACGTGGCCATCGGTTTCGTCGAACTTGCAGCCGCGGGGCAGCCAGATCACCTGGTCGGCGCCGAGGTAGTCCTGCAGCCTGCTGGTCACTTCGTGCTTGCCCAGGTGGGCATTGCGATTGCGGTTGAGCAGGCACTGCTCTGTGGTCAGCAAGCTGCCCTGGCCGTCGCTCTGGATGCCTCCCAGTTCGGCAATCAGCGGTGCACGGTAGCGGTCCAGGTTTTCGATTTCGAGGATTTTCTGGGCAATCTGGTCGTCCTTGTCCCACGGGTAATAGAGGCCGCCATCCAAGCCACCGTAAGCATTGAATTCAAAGTCCACACCGCGCACCTCACCGCTGCTGTCGTTGACCACGAAGCAGGCGCCGCTGTCGCGGAACCAGGTGTCGTTGCAGGTCATTTCCACCACTCGCACCTGTGGCGGTAGCAGGCGCCGGGCGTTGGCATACTGCGCAGCCGACGCGCAGACGGTGACCGGCTCGCTGGAGGCGATCGCAGTGGCAATCTCGACCCAGACCTTCTGCGCAGGCTTGGCGCCATTGCGCCACACATCAGGCCGCTCGGGCCAGCCGAGCCAGCAGCCGGCCTTGCGCTCGAATTCGCCAGGCAGGCGGAAACCATCGGCCTTGGGAGTGGTGGTGAGCGAACGTGCCATGGGTCAACCTCGTGTCAGTGAGTGATGACTGCACGCTACGCCGGCCCGCTTCAGGCATCCAACGATGAAAACTCAGCGATAGTTGAATTCATTTCAGCTATCGCCCAGCTGTTCGATGAACCATTCGATGAATTGTGCGACCGCAACTCGCTCCAGTCGCAACCGTTCGCACACCAGCGCGTACTGCCCCTGAGCGGTCACGCTGGCATTGAAGGGCCGTACCAGCCTGCCACTCTGCAAATCGGCCTGGCAGGTCAGGTTGTCGCCCATGGCGACCCCTTGCCCGAGCAGCGCCGCCTCCAGCGCCAATGCCGCGTGCGGAAAATACAGCTGCCGGGTAGGCAAGGCATCGTCGGCGTGGGTGGCCAGCCAGCTGGTCCAGGTCCGGCCATCCTGGTCGTCATGCAGTAGGCAATGGCGCACCAGGTCGCGGGGGCGCTTGAGGCCGCCCTGGTTGAACAGGCCTGGGCTGCACACTGGGAAGAATTGCAGCAGCGGCAAGGGGCGGACGAAGTGGGTACTGGCGTCGAGGCTACTGGTGCCGTAGGTGACGGCCAGGTCCACATCCAGCGCTGGCGAGCCAGCATCGATGGGCTGCTCGTGCAGGTGCAGGGTGATGTGCGGGTAACGGCTGCTGAAGTCGGCGAGCCTTGCCACCAGCCATTTCTGCGCCAGTTCCGCCGTCACTGCAACCCGCAGGACCGCTTGCGAAGCCGGGTCGCGCAGTTCGTCACAGGCCTTGCCGATCAATTCGAAGGCTTGTTGCAGGTGATGCAGCAGGCGTTCGGCCTCGGCACTGGGGCGCACCTGGCGGCCTACCCGTTCGAACAGGCTGACCCCCAGCTGTTCCTCCAACTGGCGGATCTGGTGGCTCACGGCGCTGTCGGTGACACACAGCTCGGCGGCGGCGCGCCCGAAGTGGCCGTGGCGTGCCGCACACTCGAACGTGCGCAGGGCGGTCAGGGACGGCAGGCGGCGCATAAGCGGTTCCATTGAAAGATGACGTCTGCCGATCATATCGCCAACCGCCAGCAACTGGCGCGATGAAAATTACCTGCTAGATTTTCATGAAAATAAGCACAATAAATTTCACGAGGATCCGGCATGTTCAAGCAATCCGCCCAGCACGTCGCCACTTACTACGCTCAGACCTACCCGACGAGCATTCCCCTGCGCCCTACTCTGCAAGGCCGGCTCGACACCGAGGTACTGATCATCGGTGCAGGCTTCAGCGGTCTGCACACCGCCCTGCGCCTGGCCCTGGCCGGCAAGCGCGTGACCCTGCTGGAAGCCAGCCGGGTGGCCTGGGCCGCTTCCGGGCGCAATGGCGGACAGGCACTGCTGGGCTGGTCCTGCGACATGCCGCCCATGGAAAAGGCGTTGGGCGTGGAGCGAACTCGGCGCCTGTGGGAGAGCATGTGCTGGGCCGCCGATGAAATGCGTGAGCTGCCAGAGCGTCATGGCTTCGACATCGACTATCGGGTCGGCAGCCTGTGGACATCGGTTTTGCCGCGTCGGGTGAAGCTGCTGCAGGAAGCGTTGCAAGACGCCGAGCAGAAGTGGAGCTATGACGCCTTGCGCCTGATCGGCCGGGACGAGCTGCCACAATGGATCGACAGCCCGCGCTACCAGGCCGCACTGTACGACGCCAGGGGCGCACACCTTAACCCGCTGAAGCTGGCCCAGGGCGTGGCCACCACCCTTGAAGCCGCTGGCGGGCAGATTTTCGAGCAGAGCCAGGTTCTTGATTACCAACAGACCACCAACGGCTACGTCGCCCGCACTGCGCAGGGCGAAGTGCACTGTGACGTGCTGGTACTGGCCTGCAACGCCTACATCGACCGCCTCGACCGCACCCTGTCACGCCGCTTGCTGCCGGTCGGCTCGTACCAGGTGGCCACCGCGCCCCTCGAAGCGGATGTCGCCCGCTCGCTGCTGCCGCGCAACAGTTGCGTGATCGACAACCAGTTCGTGCCCGACTATTTCCGCCTCACCCCGGACCACCGCCTGCTGTTCGGCGGTGGATGCACCTACCTGGGCGGCATTCCCAAGGATGTCGCCAGCGCCACCCGCCCCTACCTGGAGCGGGTATTCCCGCAACTGACCGGTGTGGCCATCGACTATGCCTGGGGCGGGCACATCGACTGCAGCATTCAGCGCACCCCGGACATCGGCCGCGAGGGCCAGCGCTATTGGCTGCAGGGTTTCTCAGGCCATGGCGTGCTGCCGACCCTGGCCGGCGCTCGGGCGGTGAGCGATGCGATCCTCGGCGACGACGACCTGCTGGCGTTGTACCAGGGCATCGACAATGGCCACTTCCCCGGCGGCGATCTGCTGGCCGCCCCGTTGGAGGCTGCTGCCAAGGCCTGGTACAGGATGCGCGATCATGTCTGAAGACGCTCAAGGCCTGGCTCAGTTGATCCGCGACCTGCGCAAGCACCGGGGGCTGACGCTCGGCGAGCTGGCGACACAGGTCAAGCGTTCGCTGGGCTTTCTGTCCCAGGTCGAACGTGGCCTGTCGCAACCCACCGTGGCCGACCTGACCGCCATCAGCGAAGCGCTGCACGTCCCTACCACCTTTTTCTACCAGGCCAGCCAGCCGCGCGAACTGGACTGGGTCACCCGCCCAGGCGAACGGCGCACGATCTACTACGCCGAAGGCATCAGCGACGTGCTGGTGTCGCCCACGCTCAACGGCAGCTTCGCCATGCTCGAAAGCCACCTGGCGCCCGGTGCCAGCAGCGGCGAGGGGCACCTGAACGACAGCTCCGAGCAAGGTGGTTTCGTGCTGGAGGGCGAGCTGACGGTTTGGCTGGCGGGCCGCGAAGACGCGGTGACGCTCGGCCCCAACGACAGCTTTCAGCTGCCCCCGCACAGCCAGTTCCGTTACGCCAATCTGACCGACCAGACGACCCGCGTCCTCTGGGTATTCCGATGAGAGCACAGCATGACAACCACAACGACAAGCTTTGCCGATCTGCTCAGTGAAGTACGCGCCTTCCGCGCCCGTTACCCCGAAGTTACCCATGTCGACCTGCTGAGCCTGGACATCCCGGGGCACTTCTACGGCAAGCGCTACCCTATCGACATGCTGGAGAAGGTCGCCAGCGGCAGCCCGCTGAAGCTGCCGCAGAACTGCGTGCTGCTGGGCGTGCAAGGTGGGCTGTTCCCGATTGGCGACTACTGCTTCAACGACGGCGACCCGGATGCGCTGCGGCGCCTGGTGCCGGGTACGCTAAAGCCGGTCAGCTGGGAGCGCGAACCGCTGGGCCAGATGCTGATCAGCTCCGACGGCACCGCCTCCCCCATCGAGTTCGAGCCCCGCGAAGTGCTGGCCCGCGTGCTGCAGCGCCTGGAACGTCGCGGCATTCGCCCGGTGGTGGCATTCGAGCTGGAGTTCTACCTGTTCGACCGGGCGCTCAAGCAAGGCATGCCACAGTTTCCGCGCGACCCGTTCAGCGATGACCCGGATGACCAGCCGAACATGCACATCGAACGCTTGTCGCGGTTCAGCGATGTGCTCCGTGACATGGTGCACACCGCCAACGCCCAGGGGGTCGATGCCAACGTCATCACCGCCGAGCTCGGCCCTGGCCAGTTCGAGATCAACTTCGGCCACTGCGACGACGGCCTGCGCGCCGCCGACTGGGCCGCCCTGTTCTGCCGCAGCACGCGCGGCGTAGCGCTCAAGCACGGGCTGCGCGCTTCGTTCATGAGCAAACCCTACCTGCAGGCGCCAGGCAGCGGCATGCACGTGCACGTCAGCCTATACGACAAGGCAGGCAACAACCTGCTGGCGGCCGACCAGCAACGTCCGCTGCGCCATGCGGTGGCCGGCTGCCTGGCCTTGCTGCCCCATTGCATGCCGATCTTTGCTGCCAACCACAACGCGTTTCGCCGTTACGGCGCGATGGTCAATGCCGCCAGCCGTGCCAGCTGGGGTTTTGAAGACCGTGACGCGTGCATCCGCATTCCCGATTCGGACGCACGCAACCTGCGCATCGAGCACCGCTTGGCAGGGGCGGACGCCAACCCCTACCTGGTGCTGGCAGCCATATTGTGCGGCATGGAGCACGGGCTGGAGGCCGGGCAGGAGCCGATCGCGCCGCTGAACGAAGACCGCACCAGCGGGGTCGATTTCCCCAAGGATATGCCAAGCGCGGTCGCAAGCATGCGCGGGCACCCAGCGGTGAATGAAGGGCTGGGGGAAGAGTTCGTGATGGTGTACTGCGAGAACAAGCGTCAGGATCACCTGGCATTCATGCACGAAGTCAGCGCCCGCGAGTACCGGTGGTTTCTGTGAACGACAAAAACCAAATCTCTCCTATTCTCAATAGCTCATTCGGCAATCCCCCTGCACAGAGGAGACGCGACCATGAGCTACGTGACCACGAAGGATGGCGTTCAAATCTTCTACAAGGACTGGGGCCCGCGCGATGCGCCGGTCATCCACTTTCACCACGGTTGGCCGCTCAGTGCCGACGACTGGGACGCGCAAATGCTGTTCTTTCTCGGCAAAGGCTTTCGCGTAGTGGCCCACGATCGTCGCGGCCACGGGCGCTCCAGCCAGGTCTGGGATGGCCACGACATGGACCATTACGCCGATGACGTGGCCGCGGTGGTCGAGCATCTGGGCATCCAGGGTGCGGTGCATGTCGGCCATTCCACCGGTGGCGGCGAGGTGGTGCGCTACATGGCCCGCCACCCCGGCGACAAGGTGGCCAAAGCCGTGTTGATTGCGGCCGTGCCGCCGTTGATGGTGCAAACCCCAGGCAACCCCGGCGGCCTGCCCAAGTCGGTGTTCGATGGCTTCCAGGCGCAGGTGGCGAGCAACCGCGCCCAGTTCTACCGGGATGTGCCGGCCGGTCCGTTCTACGGTTACAACCGTGCTGGCGCGCAAGCGGCCGAAGGGGTCATCGCCAATTGGTGGCGCCAGGGCATGATCGGCAGTGCCAAGGCACACTACGACGGCATCGTGGCGTTCTCCCAGACCGACTTTACCGAGGACCTCAAGGGTATCAGCCAGCCGGTGCTGGTGATGCACGGCGATGATGACCAGATCGTGCCGTACGAGAACTCAGGGCCGCTGTCGGCCAAGCTGCTGCCCAATGGCACGCTGAAGACCTACAAAGGCTTCCCGCATGGCATGCCGACCACCCATGCCGATGTGATCAATGCAGACTTGCTGGCGTTCATCCAGAGCTGATGCAGTGCCAGTGCCGGCCTGTTCGCCGGCACTGGCAACTCATTACCCCCAGGTTTACCATGCGCCCCCTGCCTAACCTGCCAGCCAGACCCCAATGCCCTTCGAACTCACCGTAGAACCCCTCACCCTGCTGATCCTCGCCCTGGTCGCCTTCGTCGCCGGTTTCATCGACGCCATTGCCGGCGGTGGCGGCCTGCTTACCACCCCGGCACTGCTCACCGCCGGCATGCCGCCGCACCTGGTGCTGGGCACCAACAAGCTCAGCTCGACCTTCGGCTCGGCCACCGCCGGCTTCACCTACTACAAACGCAAGCTGTTCCACCCCGCGCAGTGGCGTCCGGCGTTGCTCGCGACGTTGGTCGGTGCCTCGATCGGTGCGGTCGTCGCCCACTACATGCCGGCCGAATGGCTGAACAGGATGCTGCCGGTGATCGTCTTCGCGTGCGGCATCTACTTGCTGTTCGGCGGCACGCCCAAGGCACCGCTGGATGCCGATGCGCCGATCAAGAAGAAGTGGCAGTTCCCGCAAGGCTTCACCCTGGGCTTCTATGACGGCGTGGCCGGCCCCGGCACCGGTGCATTCTGGACCGTGAGCACGCTGCTGCTCTACCCCATCGACCTGGTCCGCGCCAGTGGCGTGGCACGCAGCATGAACTTCGTCAGCAACATCGCGGCGCTGACGGTGTTCGTGATTTCCGGGCAGGTGGATTACGTGGTTGGCCTGTGCATGGGTCTGTCGGTGATGGTCGGCGCGTTCTTCGGCGCACGCACGGCGATCAGCGGCGGCAGCAAGTTCATCCGCCCGGTATTCATCACCGTGGTGCTGGCCTTGACCGTACGCCTAGCGTGGCAGCACTGGTTCGGCCAGGCCTAAGCGGCGCGCCACATACAGATCGATCAGGTAACGGGCGATGGAACGCCCGGCCGGCAGCGGCGGCAGGTCGTGCACGTTGAACCACTGGGCATCCTCGATTTCGTCCGGCTGCATGACGATGTCGCCACCCGCATACTCGGCGTGGAAGCCCAGCATCATCGAATGCGGGAATGGCCAGCACTGGCTGCCGACGTACTGGATGTTGCGCACCTCGACCGCCACCTCTTCGCGCACCTCGCGCACCAGGCAGTCCTCGGCCGATTCGCCCGGCTCGGCGAACCCCGCCAAGGTGCTGTAGACGCCGGTGACGAAACGCGGTGAACGGGCCAGCAGGATTTCGTCACCACGGGTCACCAGCACGATCATGCTCGGCGAAATGCGTGGGTAGCTGCGCAGATCGCAGGGCTGGCAGTACATCGCGCGCTCCCAGCGAATCTGCGTCATCGCCTGGCCACAGCTGCCACAGAAGCGATGTTCGCGGGCCCAGGTGCCGATCTGTGCGGCGTAGCCCAGCACTTTATAAAGGTCGAAATCGCCTTCCAGCATGAACGCCCGCAGGCCGCGCCAGCCGCAACCGGGCACTTCGGCGGCGCTGCGCAGTTCCAGCAGGAACACCGGCTCGCCATCGAAATGGCCGATACCATGCTCGGCCAGCACGTCGAGGTCCTGGCGTTTGAGCCAGTCGCGAGGGAACAGCGCGCCGTTGGCGTCCACCAGGAACCCTTCCGGGCTGCGGGCGACGGCCAAGCCCCCGGTGATCTGCGGGTCGAGTACTGCGGTAGTCCAGCGTGCTGACATGTCGGGGGTTCCTGTGCTGCGTCCCCCGGCTTGGTCAGTCGGCGAACGTCGGTTTCTGTTTGCTCATGTGCGCCGCCACCGCCACGCGCAGGTCTTCGGACTGCAGCATCGCGGCATTCCAGGTGGCGATGTATTCCAGGCCATCGTCGATGCGATGGTCGCGCATGTAGCTGAGCATTTCCTTGGTGCCGGCCACGGCGATCGGCGATTTTGCGGCAATCTCGCGGGCGATGGCAAAGACCCCGTCGAGCAGCGCGGCCTGATCATCATAGACCCGGTTCACCAGGCCGATACGCAGCGCTTCGGCAGCCTCGACATTTCGCCCGGTGAAGGCCAGTTCACGCATCATGCCGTCGCCGATGATACGTGGCAAACGTTGCAGGGTGCCGACATCGGCGGCCATGCCCATGTCGATTTCCTTGATCGAGAACTGCGCCTCCGCGCTGCAGTAGCGCATGTCGCAGGCCGACACCAGGTCGATGGCGCCGCCGATGCAATAACCCTGGATCGCTGCCAGCACTGGCTTGCGGCAATTGTCCACGGCGTTGAATGAAGACTGCAGGCGCAGGATGGTGCGGCGCAGCAACCGCGCATTACGCCCAACGTCCTTGCCCATCTGTCCGGCCAGCGAAGCCAGCATCATCAGGTCGATGCCTGAAGAGAAATGCTTGCCTGCACCGCTGATAACCACCGCGCGTACCGCATCGGTGTCGTCGACCCACTGGAAGATATCGACGATTTCCTCCCAGAAGGCCGCGTTCATCGCATTGATCTTTTCCGGACGGTTGATTTGGACATGAGCGATGTTGTCGGTCAGTTCGACCTTGAATGCGCTGTACTCGGTCACGGGCTGCACTCCTGTGGGGAAAGGGTTCACGTTGCCGGATGGTAACTCAGCCGGGTTGCCGCGCTTGTGCCAAAAGCGGGACCTCAATACAACTTTTAGCCCGCGCCCGCATCGAAAACAGGTAGGTATCACAACCGCTTCCAGGAGGTATGCCATGGCGATGCGTACGGCCCTTATCCTTTCCTGCATGACGCTGGCCCTGGCGGGCTGCGCCGGCTCCAGCGACGAACACCGCGTCCCGCCCACCACCCAGCAGGTCGACCTGCAGCGCTATCAGGGCACGTGGTACGAACTGGCACGCTTGCCGATGTTCTTCCAACGCAACTGCGTGCAGTCCGAAGCTCACTATGGTCTGCGCGAGGACGGGCGCATCGACGTGACCAACCGCTGCAAAGAAAAGGACGGTGAATGGAACGAGGCCAAAGGCATTGCCGAGGCCCAGCAACCCGGCAAGACCGACAAGCTCTGGGTGCAGTTCGACAACTGGTTCAGCCGCCTGGCTCCGGGGCTGACCAAAGGCGAGTACTGGGTGCTGTATCACGACAAGGACTACCGCGTGGCGCTGGTCGGGCACCCGAATCGCGAATACCTGTGGCTGCTGTCGCGCACACCGGCCATTACCGACCAGGCCCGCGCGCAATTGTTGGCGATCGCGCAGAAACAAGGCTATGACACCCGCAAACTGATCTGGCGCCAAGCTGATCCCGCCACCCCCTGACCCATCGACGGCTCGGCTCAGCCGGGCTAAGGTAGGCCCACGGCACATAGGGAGTCAGACAAGTGGACCTGCAGTTTCTGGGCACCTCGGCCGGGGTGCCCACCCGCATGCGCAATGTCAGCGCCACCGCAGTGATCGAGCCCATTGGTAACCGTTGGTACCTGGTCGATTGCGGCGAGGGCACTCAGCATCAATTGCTACGCACGTCATTATCCATGCGCGACTTGCGCGCCATCTTCATCACCCACGTGCACGGCGACCACTGTTTCGGCCTGCCTGGCCTGCTGGCCAGTGCCGCGATGAGCGGGCGCACAGCGCCACTGGATGTGATTCTGCCGGATGCGCTATGCGACTGGGTACGTTTGAGCCTGGCGGCCAGCGACAGTTTCCTGCCTTTCGAGCTGAGCCTGTTGCCAGTCGAAGGCTTGACGGATTGGGACAGTGAAACGCTCCGCGTCAGCACGGTCCAACTCTCGCATCGGGTACCGAGTGTCGGCTATGTATTCACCGAGCTCAATCCCGAACCGCGCCTGGATGTAGCGCGCCTGGATGCCGAAGGGATCCCGCGCGGCCCATTGTGGGGCGACCTGGCCAAGGGGCTTTCGGTCGATCTCGGCGGGCAGCGGCTGGAAGCTCGCGACTACCTGCTGGCCTCACGGCCATCGCGGCGCGTGATCGTCTGCGGTGACAACGACAACCCGACACTGTTGGCCGATGTCGCCCAGGGCGCTGATGTACTGGTGCACGAAGCAACATTCACCCAACCCATCCTCGAGCGCAACGGGAACAGCTTCGGCCACAGCACAGCGGCAGCCGTCGCACAATTTGCCGAGAGGGCAAAGGTGCGTAACCTGGTGCTCACGCATTTCAGCGCCCGGTATCAGAACGACCCACGACGCAGCCCGTGTATCGATGATGTGCGTGATGAAGCCCTTGCCCACTACACCGGGCAGCTGACGCTGGCGCAGGATCTGCAGCGCTACCACCTGGGCCGTGATGGATGCCTGCTGCCTGCCAGCTGAACACCTGTTGACGCCCGTTTATTCCATGATTTCATTCAATCCCTTCACCTGAAAGGCATAGAGAGAATTGCCGTTCCCAATCCTCGTGGAATCGTTACGCTGCCTGCCGTTTCAGCGGTGTCTGCAATGACGCCTTGCAGGGGAAGACACCATGAGATCGTCACTGTTCATCACCTTCAACGTCGTGCTGCTTGCGGCGCTGAGCATCGCTTTTGGCGCTGCCAGCGTGCTTGCCGACTACTGCCTCAAGCAGAGTGCCCGTGAGCAAGCCTTGGACAAAGCGCGCGTACTCCTGGGCGCCGCGTCTGCCAGCAGCGACTATTCCGTCAAGCATATCGCGCCGCTACTGGGAAACCGCCTGGAGGTCGAATTCCTGCCCCAGTTGAGCCCATCGCTGGCCACCACCGAGCAGATGCGCGAGATGCTCAAGGCCTACCCGGACTACCGCTACAGACAAGCCGCCGTGAACCCACCCAACCCCAGCAACAAAGCGACCGGTTGGGAAGTCGAGGTCATCGAACAGTTGCGTGAAAAACCGGAACTGGTCGGCGAACGCGAGCAGGGTAATGACTCGATGCTCTTCGTCGCCCGGCCGATTCAGGTCAGCGACCCGGCCTGCCTGGCCTGTCATGGCTCGCCGGACACCGCGCCCCAGTCCATGACACATCTATACGGCCCGCACAATGGCTTTGGCTGGAAACCCGACGAAATCGTCGGCGTGCGTTTTTCCTCGGTCCCGCTTGCCGTGCCGATGCAGCAAGCCCGCGATCGCCTGTACGGCGTCATGCTGTGGCTGCTGGGTATTTTCACTGTCCTGTTCTGCACATTGAGCCTTACGTTTCACACGCTCGTCACCCGGCGCCTGAAGGCGATGGCCGACATTGCCGAGCGTGTCAGCCTCGGCGAGCCAAACCTGCCCTCGTTAACCCTCGGCAACCCCGACGACCTGGCGCGCATGGGCCAGTCGTTCACGCGCATGCGCACGAGCCTGGCCTGTGCCCTGAACCTGCTCGAAGCGCAACCGGGCACCGACCATGCTTGAGCGAATGGGCAAGTATCACATCGTCAGTGCGCTGGGGGCAGGCGCCATGGGGACCGTCTATAAGGCGTTCGACCCCCAAATTGCGCGGATGGTGGCGCTCAAGACGATACGCAAGGAGCTGCTCGGCGACAGTGATCAAGGCGCATTGCCCCGCCGCTTTCAGCATGAGGCGCAAGCCGCTGGCAGGCTGAACCACGCGAACATTGTCACCGTCTACGACTACGGTGAGGCTGAGGGTTTCGCCTACATCGCGATGGAGTTAATCAATGGCGTCACTCTCGACACCCTCCTGCAAAACCAGCAGAGCCGACCGTTACCTCAGGTTGTGTACTGGATGCGTCAGCTGCTACTTGCCTTGCATCATGCCCATTGCAAAGGGGTCGTTCATCGCGACATCAAACCCGCCAACCTGATCATCACTGTGGATGATCAGCTGAAGGTCACTGACTTCGGCGTTGCGCACCTGGGCAATACAGTGATGACGCAGGCCGGTGTGATTTTCGGCACGCCTTGCTACATGTCACCCGAACAGTTCCGTGGTGAACGGGTAGACGGCCGTTCAGACATCTTCTCCACCGGCATTCTGCTCTACCAACTGCTAACCGGGGAACGGCCGTTTTCCGGGTCGGCGGTCATGATCATGCATCAAATCCTTGACCAGTCCCCGGTGCCGCCATCGAGCCTCAACCCGGCATTGGACAGGCAGTACGATCAGCTGATCGCCAAGGCGCTGGCAAAGTCTGCGGAAGATCGCTTCGCCTCGACATTGGAGTTTCTGGAGGCACTTCTATCCCTGCCCACACCACCGGTGCCAAGCTGCCCGCTGCAGGACGAGGAACGTACTCTGCCGAGGATGCCAGTGGGGTGTTTGGGCAGTTACCAACAGCCGATACCCGCCTCCCACCCGACCGGCCTGGACCCCGCCTTCACGCAGCGTTGCGAACAGCGCCTGACTTACCTGATCGGCCCGATCGCACGCATCCTGGTGCGCCAGGCCCTGAATCACTGCGGTACCCAGCAGGCCTTGCTGAAGGCGCTGGCCGAGCATATCGACGATGACACTCAGCGCAGTGCGTTTCTCCACGATAATCCGTGATGACGTAACCGCTGGCGGTACATTCCGATCACGCTAAAAGGGCGCCGGGCAGCGGAACTGTTCGAGGGTGTCCCGCTGAAACGGGTTGACCACGCTGCTGGGTTGCAGCAGAAAGCGCACCTTGCGTCCGGCAAGGTCGAAGGTCAGCACGAAGCGCTCGCCCTCCTCGGCGCTGAGCTGGCCTTGGTCTAGCAGACGCAGCCAAGCCCACGGCCCTTCGCTACGCATCCCATCGCCTGCCAGTAGTTGCACCAGATCCTTGCCCTTGCCACTTGGCAGCGTGATGGGCGTGAATCCTGGGGCCGTATCGGCCTCGAAGGCCACAGGCTGGCCGGCGATATCCAGGCTCACCTCGCCCAGCGTGGGGTCCGCTTCAAGGGGTTTGAGGGCAAAGCGCAAGGATGGCTGGCGTGCATCGCTGGCAAAGTACATATCGCGTATGCGTGCGCCACGCTGGAACTGGTCGAGTACCGCCTGGGGGCTGTTCATCGATACAGTGCCGGCGGTACGCCAGCGCCAGCGGCTGGTGCTTGTATCGACGTACGGCGCCAGATGTTTGTTGAAGAATTCGTCCATCTGCCCGCCAGGGCTGAAGAACTTGCCGAAATCGTCGGCAGTGACTTCACGCTTGGCGCTACGTACCAACGGGTAGCGGCCAGCGATAGCATCACGACAGAATGCCGCACCGCTTGCACGCCACAAGGCACTGAGCCGTTCGCGCTCATTACCGAGCGCCAGCGCGCCGCCCTGGTTGGCAATGGCAAGCAAGATCGTGGACAAGGGAACCGGCAGCTGTGCGGCTTGCCGCCTGATGAGACCAAGGACCTCTGCGCTCGGTGCAGAGGTACCTGCATGACGAGCTTGCTCGGCACTGTCGAAGAACTGCGCAGCCTCCTTCAGCAGCGCCAGGCTTTCATCAAGCGGCGTAGCGTCACCCCGACCGAACAAGGCGTGCAAACTGGAAAAATGTTGGCCCACTGGATTGCTGACCGGCTCCACGACCCGGCCTGGGGCACTCTCATCCAGCGCGCTGTCCAAACGTTCACGGGCGCTTGCGAGGCGTGTGCCATTCTGGCGGTGCAGCGGATGGTCATTTTTCCCCGCGAAAGCGTCTTCGAGCGTGGTCTCACGCGCAGCGGCCATCAGGACAGCGCGCAACGGCGAATCTGCCGCGGAAAGTGCCTTGCTGACTCTCGCTGCTTCGCCCAGAGAACCTAACGGTACCAACTGCAGATCCATCAGGTAGTTTTCCCACTGGCTGATGTACTCGGCGTAATACAGGCCAAGCACCGAAGCCTTCAAACCCTCAGTGTTGCTTTCGGCCAGCGCCGCCTCATGACGATCGAGAATCCAGCTTTCCCTGGCCATATTAACGACCGCGTGTTCATGCATCGCCAGCAACGCACGATAGCCGGCCACGGTGAACAGCCCATTTACGCCACGAGACAAGGGCGTTCCGCTACCACGACTCAACAGTGACGTCGCATTCTCCCCAGCAGCGGCATTGGCGCTGAACGCGGGTAGTTGCTGATGCAGAACCTGACGCTTGAGCCGGTTGTAGATACGTTGTGACAGTGTCAGGGAGGCGAGCGTCAGACGGGTTTGCGCGATCAGGTCGGCGTCAAGAGACTCAGGGCTTGCCTTCTGATCGGCGAGCAAGGTGGCCAAATGCGACGACAATGCCTGGCGCTGCATTTCGCTGGCCTGGGGCAGCTCGCGAAACCAGGCGATATCGGCCCAAGCCTGCACGGAATGGGCATCGAAGTATTGCCGCTCGCCGAGCATGAGATAAACTCGCAGGGTTTCGAACAAGAAGCCCTGATTAGTGGTATCGCCGCGGCGCAAGACAGTTTCCAGATGAGCGATGAACGGTGCCATCAAGGTGCTGTGCAATAGTCGCCGATACAGGCTCAACGCATCGGCCTCGAGAGGGCCGTTCTGATTCACCCCGAACCATTGGAGCAAACTCGATCGCTCCTCTCGCCGGATGGCGTTCCCTGACAACTGCCGTGCTTCATCGAGCAATGGTAGGGCGGCAAGGACATTGCCGTCATTGGGCAACGCCTGGGCCAGCCTGGCAACCTCGGTCGTGCGTTGCTGCGACCACTCGACCACGGCTTGGTTGCGGTGATAGTTGAAAGCGACACCCAGTACCAGCAGCCCCGTCAAGACTGCCAACCGTAACGTTCCTGCTCGTAGCCAGCGACGCTTCTGGGGCCTGAAACTGGCGTCAACCAATCCCATTTCCTTGCAGATCACTGCTTGCATCAGACGGGTGATGAAGTAACTACGCCCGCTGCCCCGTTGGCCAGCGCTGGTGAAGTAGACCCCTCGTAACAACGTCGGCGACTGATAACGGTTGGGCGCGAAAACGTGGGTCATGAAGCGCCCCAGCTCATCCTTGATACTGGCAAATCGGCGAGGGAAGTTGTACAGCAAGTCCCCCCGGTCAAGGTCGCGCTCTCGCTGCATGAGCTGGAGCACCCGTACCTGTAACTGGCGCTCCAACGCATCGAACTCCATTGGGAAACTCGCCAGCGCCGCGTCCAACTGCGGGGCATGAGGCAAGGGGAATGTCATCCCCCAAACCTGGCTACGCTGTTCTCGGCCAAGGTGCTCGAAGAACTCGGTGAAGCCCGGCAGCAAATCACACTGGGTGACCACAACATAAACCGGGAGGACTACACCCAGACGCTTGTACAACTCATCGATACGCAGGCGCAATGCTTTGAACTGCAGAGCCTGTACATCCCCGGGCTGTAGCAGGTCGCTCACACTGAGGGTTACGATCACGCCATTCACCGGGCGACGTGGACGGTGCCTGCGCAAGAGGTCGAGCAAGGCGTGCCAGGCTGTTGAGTCCGCAGGGTGATCCTGACGGGTGTAGCGCCCAGCCGTGTCGAGCAACACCGCCTCGTTGCTGAACCACCAGTCGCAATCATGCGTTTCACCTCTATGCTCAACGGCCGAATCACCACGTGCTTCGCTCAGTGGAAATTGCAGGCCGGAGTTGGCAATTGCGCTGGTCTTGCCACTGCCAGGGGCGCCAATGACGAGATACCACGGCAATTTATACCGGTATCGCTTGCCTAGCCACGCTCGGCCAGACCTGCCTTTGCGCAGCAGCTCCATTGCTGCTCGCATGCCCCGCGCCAAGCGCTCCAGCTCGTCCTGCAGTGGGCGCTCTTCGCTGCTCATCCGTGGCAAGTGGCTCGTGCGCCAGGCACGGTATGCCCGCCAACCGAAGTACATGAACCATGCGAGCAGCAGCAGGATGATCGCGCCCCAGCGCCGCTGCTCCGACGCCAGCGGTGTATAACCATCGAATGTGAAAAGTGGGCCCTGGTACCACAGCACCACAGCGACCAACAGCACACAGACCAATGACAGCATCCAGGCGCTGGTGAGCCATTGCAGTAAGCGCCCGAGCACTTCGAAGAACGGAACCCGAAAAGACAACGCCTACCCCTTACTGTAGCTGTACAGGATTGATCAAGATGATATCCACGCGTCGATTGCGCGCACGATTGGCCGGCGAATCGTTGAGCACTAGCGGTTCGGTTTCGCCGCGGCCCTCACTGCGGAAACGCGTAATCGGCCCTGCACGGCTGGCCAATAGCGCCAACACGGCGCTGGCACGTGCCTCGGAAAGCTCAGTGTTATTTGCTAATCGCGCGCGAGGCGACAACGGTTGGTTGTCGGTGTGGCCGACAACCAACACCTCCCCGGATACACTGTTCAGCGCATCACCGATTCGTCCCAGCAACGCCTCTGCGCTGTGTAAAACCACGGTGCTGCCCGAGCTGAAAATGCCTTGCCCACTGAGGGTAATGACCGAATGCTCGGGCGTTTCGCGCACGCTCAACTGGCCTTGCTCAAGCTCATTGGCCAGTAGGAACGAAATGCCATTGGGTGAAGGTGGGGTCGGGGCCTTCACGGGCGCTGTCAGGTGGATACCGGCCATTTGCGTGCGCAGCGACGTCGAGGTACGGTCGAGCAGCCAGTGGCAGGTAACCACTAGCCCACCTACCAGCACTGCGGCCCCAATTACCATTCCCCATCGGGGCATACCCCGCCGCCTTGGTTTAACCGATGTGGCGACACCACTCCAGTGAGGCGACAGGTCCTGCTCTATCGCTCCACGTTGCAACTGGATCAGCCCATACAAGCGCTCGCGCAGCACTGCCAACTGATCGGAACCGCGGTCAATCACTCGATAGCGCCCCTCCAGACCCAGGGCCAGGCACAGGTACATCAGTTCCAGAAGGTCGAGATGGCTACGCGCATCCACGCTCAGACGCTTAAGCACTCGAAAGAAGCGCTCTCCGCCCCCCGCTTCATTGTGAAATGTCACCAACAAACTGCGGCTGTTCCACACACCCGCGCCCCAAGCGGTGCAGGAAATGGTTTCATCGATCAGAGTACACAGGGCATAGCGGGCAACGGCAATGGTCTGCGCCTCGGCTCCGCAGGCCCGCGCCTGGCCATCGAACTGGCGGATTGCCCGCATCAGACGCTGGCGCAGATCTGCCATGTCCGGGGCGTGCTTCAGGCCGCGCAAGGGCATCACCAGCGCGAACAACGGGTGGGCGGCACGGACCAGGGAATTGAGGCCTATTCCGCACGGCGTAAGCGCCTCGGTTGCAATACTTTGCCAATGCGACAGACCTGGGACCAGCAGGCGACCGTTGGTTGCGGGCAGCAGCACGGTGCGCTCAGGGTCCAGCCCAGCGGCCAAGGGATCGTTGACGTTCACGTTTCTACACCTGCGCTGTTGATCAACCGTTACGAATGGCCCAGAACTGCATCTCAAGCCCCGGGAAATTGCCCGCCACATGCAGGGCGAAACCCGCAGACTGGGTCATTTGCTGCCACTGCAGGCTATTGCGGTCGAGTTCGAAATAGGTGAAGCCAGCGTGGAAAGGCACCTGACGCGGCGCAACCGGCAATGCATTCAGGCCGATACCAGGCAGTTGCAGGTTGACCATGTCGCGGATGCTCTCAACAGAGCCCAGCTTGGCCTGCCGTGGAAAAACAGTGCGCACGGCTTCGCTCGGCATCTGCGCATGCACCGCCAGGACAAACGTTGCACAGCTGAGCAATGCCCGGTCCGACAATACCGCCACGCGGATACCGAACTGGCGCTCCTCCAGGTGAATCTGGATGGCGCGTGCGTCAATGACCGTGGCCAGGGCCCGACGCAAATCGAGCATCAAGGGCGAGAACGTCTCGGCCAAGGCATCGTGACGGTAGGCCGGATAGCGGGCAGCGCGCTTCTCGGTGTGGGTGAAGGTCGCCAGCTCACCTGCCAACTGGGTCAACTCACGGTACAACGCTTCAGGATGCAGGCCAGCCATGCCCGCCAAGTGGCGAACCAACGGTTCGCTGCGGTTGAGCAGTTGCAACAACAGAAAGTCGGCGATCTCCGACACACCGCTGGTGGCCGGCTGGTTAAGTCGTTTGGCAATGGTATCGGCGCGCTGTTGCAGCAAGCCGAGCAACTCCTCGACGAATTGCCCTAATCGCGGAGCGGCCCGCAAAGCGATGCTCGGCGGGCAGAACTCGGGGTCCAGTTGCACCCGCTGATCGGCGCGGCGCTCCAGCACCCGCGCCACGCCTAACGTGGCATAGCCATCGGCAACGTCGCCAGCGCGTGCCAGGCGCAGGCGCAGCTTGCCCACGCTCAACAGCGCGCTGTTATCCAGGCCGTTACTGTCCCACGCTTCGTACTCGACGCTGCGAAAGCGCGCGAAATTTTCGACACTGGCGGTGTCATCAGTGTCAGCCACGCCATGGCGTGCTGTGGGAAGCGCCAGTACGACGAGCAGGTCGCGAGTGTCAGCGGGAATTTCAAGTGGCAGCGGCATCTCGTCAAAAGGCAGGCCGACCGGTGTGCCGTCAGGCAGTACGCCGCTGTAGGCCTTCAGCGCCAGTTTGCCGAAGGCCAGGTGCTGCTCGTCGATCTCCAAGTGAGAGAAACCCCAGGCATGAGGCAAAAAGGCACCCACCCGAGCCTCAAGCCGAGCACTCAAATAGCGATCGTGTTGTTGCAGATGCTGTGGCTGCAGAAGCATGCCTTCCGACCAGACGATCTTACTGTTCCATGACATGGGGCTGGCCTCGCAGCAGGTGAAGGAGCGAATTACCGACGGGCGCGTAGCTGACGGGCCTGAGATGAGCAGGCACTGGCGCGATTTTCAGCGCCTCCACCTTGCACGTTCTTGTCACCATCCCCTGTCAGCTCGGCATACCGCTGGGTGAAACAAGCCCACAGGCGCGCCTTGTGCACCGAGGGGCGCAGGCGCCTTAGCAAGCCTGGCGCCGCCACACCCCGGGCAATGCCTGCGGGCTCCAGGTGCAGCAACACCTCACTCAGCGCTTCTCGCATGCCGTCTTCAACGGCTCGTTCATGAGCCTTTAGATCGTCGAAAGCAGCCTGTAGCGCCTGCCTGCCGGGCAGATAGGCGGGTGAATCCGTAGCAAGCATCTGCTGCAGGGCGCTGTTGGTATCGGGGAAAAACTTGAGCGGGTTATTCGCTATGGCGCCGATCATGGTCATCTCGATGGAGCGTTCACGCTTGACCGAGGCCCGTTCCCTGAGCATATCCATGGTGCCACCGGTGGCTTCACGCAGCATGAGCCCTACCAATCGGGCCAGCGCCTCGGGGCTCCTTGCGTTGTACGACGGTGGCAACCCCAGTCCTTCCAGCAGGGCCTTGAACACGGGACCTTCGGCGGATAGAGGTTCAGCATGGGTTGCGACCTCAGGCTTTACTTGTTGGTGCGCGACTGCCGGGGCCATGAGGTCGGCCAAGGGATCGTAATCCTTGGGAATCAGCCCTGCTTCTACGATGACCGGAGCAGGCCCGACGGACATCTGCAAGGCGTGCAGCTCAGGCGACAAATGATCGCTGTGCGCGCCCCTGTAGCGTGCGGGCGCAGACACATCAAATAGCGATGCCTGGGCACTGCCAGCAAGCAGGTTGAACCCCAGTGGTTCGGCAAGCATGGCCGAGTGATCGAATACCGGTTCGTGCAGCATGCTCTGTGCGGCCAGTGCGTCGACGTCCGCCCTTGGCTGCACGATTGCCGGTTCGACGCACGGCAGCGCTGCAGGTGCTACAGGCGCCCCGAACACAGCCAGCGTCTGGGTTACACCGACGCTGGCCGGGTCGCCGCTTGGCGTCGCTGGGGGCAACAAGTCAACATCGATTTGGTAGTCGCCGATCATCAATACATCACCCGCCTGCAACAGCGTTTCGCAACCCTGGCCGACCAGGCGCTGGTTGACCACGCTGGGGTTGCTGCCAATGTCGACCAGGTAGTACTGCGCTTCGCGTCGTTCGATGCTTGCATGTTTACGGGAGATGTACCGATCTGGGTCGTCCAGTACCAGATCATTGCCCGATGCCCGCCCCAGAGATCCAGTGGCATCGATCAAACAGCAAAGGTCAGTCTCCGGCGGCTGTCCGCGGTAACTTTTGACCCTTAATTTCATGGGCATATCAGGCTCCTTGACGTGCCAGGTTGACGAAATTTCAGTGCTGGCCATCATCCGCTTCCTTGGGCTCCAGCGGCTCACCGGCAGGCCCTGGCCGCAGGGCCTGCGCCAAGGCATTCGCGGCAGCGGCCGCCTGGGGCAATGGCAGTGGCGGCGCCGAGGTGATGATGGACGGGCCAATGGTCAGGAACGAACCACCGGCCTTTAGGGTGATGCTCGCGCCGGCTTCGATCATCACGTTCGTGCCGCCCTTGATGTGGACATCCATACCACCGCCGAGGCTGGCTTTCTTGCCGCCCTGCAGCAGCAAGTCACCGCCGCACGCCTGCGCCACGTTACCCGCGGCCTTCTCGGTGCGGTCACCCAGCACCTGCTGATGGCGGTCGCCACCGATGCGTTCGCGCACGTCTCCGGCAACACGGGAATGGCGATCACCGCCCACCCAGTCCAGGGCATCGTGCTTGATGCGCTGTTCCAGATTCTTTTCGGCATGAATGAACACTTGCTCAGCGCCCTTGCGATCATCGAAGCGCAGCTCGTTGTAGCCGCCTCCACCTTGGGCTGTGCAGCTTCTGAGCGTCGATCGGGTGGCCTGCTCGGGCAATGTGCAGGGCGGCATGGTTTCAGCGTTGTAGACACAACCGGTGACCAACGGGCGATCTGGGTCACCTTCCAGAAAGCTCACGATCACTTCCTGGCCGATGCGTGGCAGGTACAGGCTGCCCCAGCGCTTACCCGCCCAGCCCTGGGCGACGCGGATCCAGCATGAGCTGTTTTCATCGTGCGCGCCTTCACGGTCCCAGTGGAACTGGACCTTGATTCGGCCGTAACTGTCGGTCCAGATCTCTTCACCCTGCTTACCCACGACCTTGGCGGTCTGCGGGCCGTGAACCATTGGCCGGGGCGTGAGGCACTGTGGCCGAAACTCTTGTTGGCTAGGCATGGCGGTGAATCGGCAGGTCAGCAGCGGCTCCATCGCACCGGAACGGGTTGGCTCGCAGGCATCGGACGACAGCACGTAGTCAGCGGACAGCACCAGCATCTGCTGATTCTGATCGTCACGAGGATGTTCGGCGAGGGTGAACAGGGCGCCAGGGACCAGCCCTCGGGCATGCGTGGCCCCCTCGACGCGCCGATAACTGGCTTGACGCGCCTCGATACGGTGACGGGCCAGGGTTTCGCCCTGCTGGCGTTCACGATATTTGCCAGGGTAGTCATAGCGTTCGTGGCGAGACTGGCCGTAGTCGCGCGCCAGGGCCGACTTGACCAGCAAATTCGCCGACGGATTTTCGAAATCGTAATCTTGCAAGACCCACGC
The DNA here is from genome assembly GCF_044772285.1 of Pseudomonas sp. NPDC090233. Classification (NCBI taxonomy): domain Bacteria; kingdom Pseudomonadati; phylum Pseudomonadota; class Gammaproteobacteria; order Pseudomonadales; family Pseudomonadaceae; genus Pseudomonas; species Pseudomonas sp. NPDC090233. The sequence goes on from NZ_JBIVYQ010000002.1 coordinate 648,911, forward strand.
GCCGGGCTCGACCTCGGCGCTCATGCGCCAATCGTGGATCACCTCATGCTCGCACCTGGTAGGGTCTTGCACCGGCAGATAGCTCAGCTGCTCGTAACCCTCTACCGGCGAGTGCGCGATATAGCCGTCAGCCAGCAGCAGCGTGTGTCGCCCTGCGGTACTCTTGAAAAAATAGTAGATGCCGGAATGTTCCAACAGACGGCTGACGAAATCGAAATCGGTTTCGCGGTATTGCACACAGTATTCCAGTGCAGGGTAATTACCACTGAGCCCGGAAGTGTCGAGGTCCACGACGGAGTAAGCGGCGCAGACCGATTTGACGATATCCAGCACGCTTTGCTGCTGGAAGATCCGGCAATCGCTACTGTGGGTGAGCAGCCACAACCAGGGACGCACGACCGCACGGTAAGTGGCAAACCGGCCCTGATGGCCGGTGTAGGCAAAAGAGGCGACCACGCCACTGAAATGGCGCTGACCGCCCCTGGGCAGTTCCACGGCAACCGTCAGCGGGGTGGCCAGTAAATCATCCGGGTTCAGGTCGGCGCGTTCGCTGTATAGGTCGAGTCGGTACTCGCTCAGCCTCGACAGGCCTTCGCTGGCCGTCATACGCCGGAGCAACAGTGTGTCTGCGCCGATCGCGCAGGTAACAGCGATTTGGCGATGGGCTTGAGTCACAGGCATCGTGCACTCCTTGGCGACTGTTGGGCTGATAGGGAATACAACAGTCGACCGTCTCGGTTTATTCCCTGTCGCCCAGCAAAAAAGGCGCGCGTTTTACGCGGCGCGAGGGGACGAAGGGCTGAACACGAATGAACCGCTGTGCACACTGATATGCAGCCCACTCAGCGCTTCTGCACGCAGCCTATGTTCGAGACAGATCCGGCTGATGCTGGGCAGAATCGACTGAGTCAGGATCGCATCGATCATCCGCCCACCACTCTCGAACTCGGTGCAGCGGCTGGCGACCAGTGCCACCACCTCGTCGTCGAAGGTCAAGGGCACGGCATGGCTGGCCTGCAGGCGCTGCTGAATGCGCCCCAGCTGCAGGAGGATGATGCTGGCGAGCAGGTCGTCGCTCAGCGGGTAGTAAGGCACCACCACCACGCGTCCCAACAGCGCCGGTGCAAACACCTGCAGCAACGGCGCCCGCAGCGCCTGGGCAAGGGAGTCGGGTTCTGGTACCACACCTGGCTGCCGGCACAAGCGCTCGATGGTTGCGGTACCGACATTGCTGGTCAGCAAGATCAGGGTGTTGCGAAAATCGATGACTCGGCCCTCTCCATCCTCCATCCAGCCTTTGTCGAACACTTGGTAGAACAGTTCGTGCACGTCGCTGTGAGCTTTCTCGATTTCGTCCAGCAATACCACACTGTAAGGCCGCAAGCGCACCGCCTCGGTCAGCACGCCGCCCTCCCCGTAACCAACATAGCCAGGCGGTGCGCCCTTTAACGAGGAGACCGTATGGGCCTCCTGGTATTCACTCATGTTGAGCGTGATGAGGTTCTGCTCACCCCCGTACAAGGTTTCGGCAAGCGCCAGGGCAGTCTCGGTCTTGCCGACCCCTGAGGTGCCTGCGAGGAGGAACACGCCCACCGGTTTGTCGGGGTTGTCCAGGCCCGCACGCGCTGTCTGGATGCGCCGGGCGATGGCTTCCAAGGCATGGTGTTGGCCAAGGATGCGCTGCGACAAAGTGTCGGCCAGGTTGAGCACGCGACCGATCTCGTTGCCCACCATCTGGCCAACCGGAATGCCGGTCCAATCTTGCACAACGGAGGCGACTGCCTGTTCATCCACAGTGAGCAGGATCATCGGCGACTCGCACTGGGCATCGGCTAGGGCCTGCTGCTGGGTGCGCAGCGCGTGCAGGGTGTCGTGGTCGTCTGGCTGGTCCCGCACTTGCTCGCGCAAATCGAGAATGGCCTTCGCCTGACGTTGCTCGCCTTGCCATCGCGCCTCCAGGCCAGCAAAGCGCTGCTGCTCGCCTGCCATGCGCTCGTCAAGCGCGTACTCGCGCGCTTCAGTGTCGCCCCCCACGGCGCGCTCACGGGCAATGATCGCCCGCTCGGTTTCCAGCGCCTCGATGCGTCGCTGGCTGTCCTCCACGGCCGCCGGAGTAGCGTGCTGGCTGATGGCTACGCGCGCGCAAGCGGTATCCAGCAGGCTGATGGCCTTGTCAGGCAGTTGACGCGCGGGGATGTAGCGCTGGGATAGCTGCACTGCCGCCACCAGCGCTGCGTCGAGCAGTTGCACCTGGTGATGGCGTGCCATGCCATCGGCAAGCCCCCTCAGCATCAATAGCGCGCGAGCGGCGTCGGGTTCATCGACCTTGACGGTCTGGAAGCGTCGCGTCAGCGCCGGGTCCTTCTCGATATGCTTGCGATATTCGCCGAAGGTGGTGGCGCCGATGGTGCGCAAGGTGCCGCGGGCCAGCGCAGGTTTGAGCAGGTTGGCCGCATCGCCCGTGCCGGCCGCGCCACCCGCGCCGATCAAGGTGTGGGTTTCGTCGATGAACAACACCACCGGTACAGGGCTGGCCTGCACCTCGTCGATCACCGACCGCAGGCGTTGTTCGAAATCACCCTTCATGCTCGCGCCAGCCTGCAGCAGGCCAATGTCCAGCATGCGCAATCGCACTTCGCGCAACGCCGGTGGCACGTCACCTCGGGCGATACGCTGGGCCAGGCCCTCGACCACGGCTGTCTTGCCGACGCCAGCCTCGCCGACCAGCATCGGGTTGTTCTGACGCCGACGCATGAGGATATCGATTACCTGACGGATTTCATCGTCGCGCCCGACAATGGGATCTGGCGCAGTTTCGTGCGCCAGGGCGGTAAGGTCGACGGTGAACCTGGCGAGCGCCATCTCGCCGCCATCCGCACTCTGCCCTGCACTGACCTCGCCCGACGCCAGCGTGAATCCATCCGTGGCTCGCTGGCGGGCTTCGGGCGAGTCGGCCAGGATCTGAGTGAAATGATCGGCCAGATCTTCGACTTTGACCTTGGCAAACTCGGCGGACATGGCCAGCACCGAGTTACGCAACGTCCGGTCCTTGAGCAGACTGAACAGCAGATGCCCTGAGCGCACCTGAGTGTCGCCAAACAACAACGTGGCCTGCACCCAGGCTCGCTCCACGCTCTCTTCCAACAGCGACGACAGGTCGGTGATCGAGGTCGAGCCGCGTGGCAAACGGTCAAGGGCCGCGGTCAGGTCACTGTGCAGCCGTGCGCTGTCCACCCCGTAATGGCGCACGATACGCACCAGGTCACTGTCAGCAGCCTGCAGCAGTTGGTGCAACCAGTGCACCATTTCCACATAAGGATTGCCGCGCAACTTGCAAAATTGCGTACTGCTTTCGATGGCGCGATAACACAGGCTGTTGAGCTTCCCGAACAGGGCCACCCGGCTGATCTCAGACATGAACGGTTCCTTGCGATGAAGGTGAAAAAGCAGGAGAAATACGAGGTTTGATTAATAACTGGCGGTCGTCATCGGTCGCCGGCGCACTAAGCAGCCAACTGTTCCAGCCAAGCCGTGTACCTTGACCCAGACGCGCAGCCGGCAGGTGCTCCCGGGCAACGATCAAGTTGACGTCCCACTCCAGCGTCAGCCCCGCGTAATGGCGAACCCAGTCGGTAAGACGGCGCATCCCCAGGCTGCCTGGAAGCAAGCTGCACAGCTGTGGCATGTCCAGCGGGCCAATCAGCAAGCGGAACTTGCCTTGGGCATCCCAGACCCGGCTTCCCACTACCGTGTCCATACCGAGGCGCGCGGCATCCGGCCCGCTGCGCAGGGCGCACAAGCCATCGGCCGGCAACGGCATCCAATGGCCAACGAATTGCGCCACCCGCACCGTCACCCGCAGGTCATCACTGAGCACAGCGGCAAGGCCTTGTGCATTGCGTGCGTGGGGCGCCAGGCGCCCGGCATAGTGCAGCTTGGCCAGATGTGGGACAGCATCGCGCCCTTGTAGCGAGGGCATGCCCAGGCCAATCAGCGAGGCGACATAATCGGAAAAGCGATCCGCCGCAGGGCGGTCAAGGCTCACCGTCGGCTGCGCACTGGCCCAGGCGCGATAGAACAGGCTGACCATGCGGTGGTTGAACATGTCCAGAAAGCGCGCCAAGGTTGGGTCATTCAGGTTGCGCTGGCGGTCACGCACGTATTCGGTCAGGTGCAATGGCAACGGCCCATTGGCCCCCAGCACACCGAAGAAATTGAGCAGCAGACGCGGCGCCTTGCCTGCCCCTTCGTGCTCCAACCCTGCCAGCATCGCCGGCTCGAACGCCAGCGATGGGAGTTGGCCAAAGCGTACCGGTTCGTGGACCGGATGGCTGGCCTGACCGATCCGTGGGTGCTCGGCGAAGGCACATTCCAATTGACGCAATGCGGCATTGAAGTCGTAGCCGGCAGGCTCACGTCCCAGGCGTTGCAACAGGGCTACAGGATCGCGCATCGCCCGACTCTCGCTGGCCATTGCATGATCAACCCACGCGTGACGCCAAGTAGCTGGGTTTCGGTAAACGCGTTGATCGAGACGTACTTGGCGAAAAATTGCTCCAGCACTGCACCGAAAATGAACAGGCTGGCGCCTTCAAAAGCGCTTTCGTCGACCGTTACGCAAATCTGCAAACCCCTGCCATAGGCAATTCGACCGGGAATCGGCAGGCGCCGTACGATCGAATGAGCACTCACCGAGCGCACCCCTTCGACCTGCCTGTGCGCCGACGCATCGTTGGGGCCACAGTACAATCGCAGCAGGTCGCGCAGCGCCGTCGCACCTTGCTCCGGGCTCTGATCGAACAGCGACAGATAATTGAGCGACAGGTGGCTGACCAGTCGCCACGCCGTTTCGCCTTCTGCGAACGAGGCCTTTGGCGCGGTGGGCCCCTCCAGGCAGCGCACCGCTTGAACGGGAGCACCGGAAACGACGGTGAAGTCGGTTTTACCAGTGCCCACAGGCATGCCCAACACCAAGTCACGGTTGGTACACAGGGCGTGGATGCTCAGCTGCCGCAAATCAGTGCGGTAGGGCGCTTCATGGCTGTCCACCAGGCTCAGAAACAGCTCGCTGCCGACGTAACTCGATCGCGGCCCTTGGCTGCGTTGGCGCTCGGACAGCACCCGGGTATCGCGGCGAACGTGGTACCAGGCGCCCTGCCCTGTCAGGTGCATATCGTTGGCCTGGTAGAACGATGAGAACGCTTGCTCGGCCTGGGCGCCACTGCCATGGCCAGTAACACGGGTAACCTGATACACCTCGAAATCCATCGGCCGCGTGCGGTCCGGCACTACGTGGTAATCCACCTGGTGTTCAGACAGGTGCACACGGTCTGTACTTTTGGGGAACAGGTTGATCGCTGGTGTGCAGTGCAGCGCGAACTGTGCAGGTGATACATGCTCTTCCAGCATCGGTTCAAATGTCTTGAACAACACCGTGATATCAAGCTGCGCGGCATCGCAACGCTTGATGCCAGCGTCCAGGCCGCCCAGTTCGATGAATTGGAAGCGCTGCGGCAAGCTGAAATATTCCTGCAGCATCCGGTAGCCCTGGAAGCTGCGCGGCCCGGCCGGTAACAGGGCCTGGTCGTCGGCAAAGCCTTGGGCGCGAAGTTGGCCGGGGTCAATGAACACATGCCAGCGGTTGTCGTCCTGCACCGGCTGGAGCAGCACACCCGCGGCTTGCGCCAGCAGTTGTTCGAACATCAGCCCCGCGAGCCCTGCCGCACCCCGCAAGTGTAGGGTCAGCGTGTCCAGGGCGAGGCTGTCGAAGGTCAAGCCCGCGCCTACGGCCAGACGCAAGCGCAACGCTGCCTTGACTGGCCCCAGCCGCGCCAGATCCACACCGCCGACTCGCCCGGAGCAGGCGAAATAGCATGCCTCGGTGAGCGCCAGCGGCCACAGCGTGACGTCATGCGCGGTGCGAAACTCGCAAGCGGTTTGGTCACCCTTGCCCAGTTGACTGTGCAGCGAGCTACCGCGAGGTACCGTGAAACCCTGGCTCAGGCTGCCCTCGTTAAGGTCCGGCTGTAACTGCACAACCGCCATGGACGGCGTCGGGGCGAGATAATGCGGCAGCACCAATTCCAATAGGTGGTGAGTGAAGCGGGGAAACTCGGCATCGATCTTCAACTGCACCCGCGCGGCGAGAAAGCTGAAGCCCTCCAGCAGGCGCTCGACATAAGGGTCTGCACAGGCATGGCTTTCCAGTCCCAGGCGGCCGGCAATCTTGGGGAAATCGCGGGCAAATTCACCGCCCATCTCCCGTAGATGCTGTAACTCGCGTTCGTAGTAGCGCAGCAGCTTGGCGTTCATCGGGCACCAACCGATTCACTGGCGTAGAGCCTCACATCGCCAGAATCAAGGTCAAGCTCAGTCTTCACGTACAGGCGCTCGGACAAAGGCTGACCCCACAGTTCACCGTGAATCTCGAATGCCACCCGGTGCAGGCCCGCCTGCTCTCCTTGCCGGGCCAATGCCGTGACGCGCACGCTGCCGGGCAGGATACGGGGCTCGAAATCTTCAATTGCCCGCTGAATGTGTCGGCTCAGGGCCTGAGCATCGAGTCCGGTTGCGGTTTTGCCGGACAGGTCCGGCAAGCCAAAATTGAGCACCGAACGCGCGGCCAGCGGGTAGGCGGAAAGCTCGCGCACAGTGCTTAGGGATGTGCTGTTGAGCAGCCAGCTCAGGTCGCGCAATACGGCCTTGCGCAGCGTGCGCATCGACATGACGCGTTGCTCGCGCGACTCACGTAATTGTTCGCGGGCATCGTCGCTGAGGCGGTCCAGCAACGATGGCTGCAGACGCTCCCGGTTGGTCAGTTCAACCATGATCGGGCTCGCTGCAAACACATGAGGGTGTACATCATTATTACTCCTCAACACAAAGCTGGCCGACGCTTCGCACGTCGACCAGCCCCAAGCTGCAAGTCAGAGCTTGGCGTTAGCCTGCAGGTCCCACTTCTTCGCGGTGCCGACGGTCACTTTGTCACCGCTGAAGGAGTCGTACTGGTAGCTGATCTTGGTGAAGTTGATGGAGAAGGTTTCGCTTGGCCGCTCGCCGTTGCTGCTGGCCGAGTACGAGCTGACGATTGCATCCTCCAGTTCGAGCTTGAAGAACACCTGGTCCTTGGCGTCGACGCCTCCGGTCTGGACGAAATGGATTTCGGCCTTGCCCAGGCTCTTGCCGCACACCGCCTCCATGAACAGATCGGCCGAGGCCAGGTCGGTGGACTTGGTCAGGATGATTTCCGAGAACGACGGGTTGCTGGTATCACGATCAAGACCGCCACCGGTGGTGGAAATGGAGCGGCCGACGCCCATTTGCAGTGCGTCGATGGTGATCCAGTCGGTGTGGCCGGAAACGGTCGCAGTACCTTTGATTTTCTTGCCGTTGAAGTTGAGCAGTATCATGGTCTAAACCTTCTCAGTCAGGTTGGTGGGGTGCAGCGAAACACCGCCGTCAGCTTTTGGCCGAAGGCAGTTTGGAAACCAGGCGCAACGACACCGTCAGCCCTTCGAGCTGATAGTGCGGACGCAAGTAGAATTTGGAGTTGTAGTAACCGGGGTTGCCCTCGACCTCCTCAATGACTACCTCGGCGCCAGCCAGTGGCTTGCGCGCCTTGTCCGATTCGGAAGCGGTAGCAGGGTTGATCTCGACGTAGCGGCCAATCCAGTTGTTGAGCCACACCTGCATGTCGGCGCGCTCCTTGAAGGAGCCGACCTTGTCGCGCACGATGCACTTGAGGTAGTGGGCGAAGCGGCATGTGGCGAACAGATACGGCAGACGCGCCGCCAGGTTGGCATTGGCGGTGGCGTCAGGGTCGTCGTACTCGGCAGGCTTGTGCAGCGACTGGGCGGCAATGAACGCTGCCAGGTTGCTGTTCTTCTTGTGCACCAGGGGCATGAAGCCGTTTTTGGACAGTTCTGCCTCGCGGCGGTCGCTGATGGCGATCTCGGTCGGGCAGGTCATGTCGACGCCGCCATCGTCGGTCGGGAAGGTGTGCACCGGCAGGCCCTCTACCGCACCGCCAGACTCGATGCCGCGAATCTGCGAACACCAGCCGTAGTGCTTGAACGAGCGATTGATGTTCACTGCCATGGCGTAGGCGGCGTTGGCCCAGGTGAAATCCTTGCAGCCTGCGGCGCTGGTGGTCTCTTCGAAATCGAATTCCTCCACCGGATTGGTCTTCGCTCCGTACGGCGCACGGGCCAGGAAGCGCGGCATGGCCAGGCCAACGTAGCGCGAGTCTTCCGAGCTGCGGAAACTGCGCCACGCGGCATGTTCCGGGGTTTGGAAAATCTTGGTCAGGTCGCGCGGATTGGCCAGTTCCTGCCACGAGTCCATCAGCATCACGCTGGGGTCGGCGGCTGCGATCAGTGGGCAATGGGTGGCGGCGCTGATCTTGGCCATCTGGCTCAGCAATTCGACGTCCGGCGCACTGTTGTTGAAGTAGTAATCGGCTACGAACGTGCCATAAGGCTCGCCACCGAACTGGCCGTACTCCTCCTCGTAGAGCTTCTTGAAGACCGGGCTCTGGTCCCAGGCGACGCCCTTGAATTTGCGCAGGGTCTTGTGCACCTCCTGCTTGGATATGTTCATCACACGGATCTTCAGTGTTTCGTCCGTTTCGGTGTTGCTGACCAGGTAGTGCAGGCCACGCCAGGCGCTTTCCACCGACTGGAACGCTTCCTGGTGAAGGATGAGATTGACCTGTTCGGACAGCTTGCGATCGAGTTCCGCGATCATGCCGCTGATGGTCACAAGCACATCCCCGGCGACCGGCGGCGTATGCTGCAGGGCTTGTTCAGCTAGCGTGCGCACAGCACTCTCAACGGCATCACGCGCCCGGTCGGTCTTGGGTTTGAACGCTTTATTCAAAAGGCTGGCGAAATCGCCTTGTTCGCCATCCTCGGTCGCCGTCGGTTCCAGCGGCTCGTGCGCTTGGGCGGTGGACATTGCTGCATCCCTCGTTTCTTGGGCATATAGGGCTACCTGCTGGAAACGCGAAGTCCCAGCCAGGTCAAGTTCGGTAATTGGGCCGGACTATCAGTCGGCGGCTGGATCGGTCGGCTTGGGCGCGCTGCCCAGGGCCTGTAGCAACGCAGGGTCACTGAGCACGCGTGCCAGTAATTGCTCGGCGTCGGTCTTGCCGTCCATGTAGGTCAGCAGGTTCGATAGCTGATTGCGCGCAGCCAGCAGCGCTTCGAGCGCGGGCACATTGCGCGCCACGGCACCTGGGCTGAAGTCGTCCATGCTTTGGAAGGTGATGTCCACCGGCAGGTTGCCTTCGCCGGTCAGGGTGTTGGGCACCTGCGCGACCACGCGGGGTTTCATCGACTTGAGGCGGTCGTCGAAGTTGTCGATGTCGATTTCGAGAAACCGGCGCTCGGCTACCGGCGGCAAGGGTTCCTCCGGGGTGCCGGAAAGATCGGAAAAAACCCCCATGACGAATGGCAGTTGCACGGTCTTCTCTGCGCCGTAGATCTCCACGTCATACTCGATCTGCACCCGCGGCGCTCGGTTACGGGCAATGAACTTCTGGCTGCTTTCTGTCATGTGGCTACAACTCCTGTGAGTGGTATCGATGGGGTGTACAGGCCTGGCCTGAGTTGGGGTCAGTGATCGTCGTAGCGGATGCCGCTGACCTTGGCCATCTGGTCCAAGCCATCAGGCGCCAAGTCCTGCAGCAGTTCGATGAAGTTCAAGTCCAGCAACTTGCACGCTCGCTGCAATAGCAGGGGAACAGGGCTTGTGGGTTCGTGTACGGCGAAGTAGGTACAAATGGCCAATAGTCCCTGGCGCACGTCCTCGCGGCAGGTGATATCACCCTGCATCCGCAGGCCTCCCGTCGCGCTTTGCGGTGCCTGATGCGGCTGCTCGCCCGGTGCTTGCGGCAAGCGCTGGCGCAGTGCTTCGGCGGCGCGCAGCAGCATCGCCGGCAGGGCTCCCATATCGATGGCGCAGGTAAAGCCGACGCGCTCGGTCAACAGCGCCTCGATGTGCTGGCTGCTCTTCAGGGCCTGTTCCAGATGCTCGAGTACAGCCTGCAAATGCTCATGCCCGGCTTGCCGAAACACAGCATCGATCATCGCCCGGGAGGCAAATGCGGGGTCGGCATCACTCGCATCGCCATTGGCCAAATCGATGTCGCGCAGGCTGACCCGCCCCAAGGACGCCGCCTCCACCAGCGGTGCCGCGCGCAGCTCCTGCAGCAGGCCTGCCTCATCACACAGGCTGGCGAGGATGTTGACGCGCTGTTGTGGATCGTTGTCGTCGTCCGGATCCAGTTGCGGGTGCACATGTTGCCAGTGGTCGACCAGCAAGCCCTCGATCAGCACCAGGCCGGCAGCCAGACCGGCGAAGCCGTGCAGATGCAGTTCGGCCCGGGCGAGATGCACGGCCAGACGCAAGTCTCGGCTACGACTGGTCAAGGCCAGGGTGAGCGGGTGGACACGCTTCCAGTCCGGCGCGATGGCCTCGGTGAGCGTACTGCCGTACTCGACTTCCGGCCTGCCCTGCACTTCAACCTCCAGCACGAGGTAGTCCGCGTCGTACTCAAGGCTTTCGCCGCAAGGGCAGTCAGTGCTCAGAGGTTCGGCCAGGTGAGCCAGGTGACTGGGAAGGTGCATGGGTGTACCCCGTCGCAATGTAGGTTCTGAGGGAAGAACACATGGACGAGGGAGTTTATTCCCCGGCGGACGGCGTAACGCCCGCGGGCATTCAGGGGGGAAATCTTTACTAGTGCCGCCGGTCGATGACTCGGTTCTTAACTTACCGGGTGTGAACAACCGGTTCGATGACAGTGACGTCCAAGGGCATGCGAGGGGGCTCCGCCGACCGGCAAACAAGGCATCTGCTTGCCAGCCCACCTCATCCTGGAACAACGAACCATGTCCAACGACGGCGTCTGCCTGCCCACCTTGCTTCCCACCCTGTTACCCCAGCTTTGGGCATTCGCACTGCGCCTTTCAGGCGATCACCATGATGCTGAAGACCTGGTGCAATTCGCTTGCTTGCGAGCGCTGGAGCGCGCCCACCAGCTAAAGCCAGGCTCCTCTCCCTTGAGCTGGGCCTTCGCCATCGTCCACTCCAGCTGGATCAACGAAGTGCGCTCACGGCGGATACGCAGCCGCTCGCGTACAGAGTGGGATGACACCGCCATCGAGTCGGTCAGCGACCCCAGCGCGCCCACCCCTGAAACCGAGCTGATGCACCAGCAGATACTCGCTGCGCTGAGCAACCTGCCCGACGGCCAGCGCGACGTCATGTTGCTGGTTGCAGTCGAACGCTTCAGCTACCGGGAAGCCGCGCAGATCCTCGGTATCCCCATCGGCACGGTGATGAGCCGAATATCCCGTGCCAGGCAGGCGATCGGCACGCAGCTTGAGGAGCATCGTCAGCAGCCCCGCCTGCTGCAGGCTTGAACAGGCGGGTGCTGAGCCGGTACTGCGCCGAAGTATCAGGCGGCCAGCCGACCACTGGCAATCGCCTCCGATGCCGCCAGCATCGCCCGCAGGAGCACCGCACAGCCCGCGGCAAGGTCCTCGGGCGTGGCGTTCTCGATCTCGTTGTGGCTGATGCCATTCTCGCAAGGCACGAAGATCATCCCGGCTGGCCCCAGCTCTGCCAGGAAAATGGCGTCGTGCCCTGCCCCGCTGACGATGTCCATGTGCGGCAAGCCTAGGGTATGCGCCGAAGTACGCACGGCATCGACGCAACCACGATCGAAGTACAACGCCGGGAAGTCGGCCGTGGGGGTCAGTTCATGGCTCAGGCTGTGCTTGGCACAGGTGGCGTCGATCACCGCGCGCACGTCGGCGATCATCGAATCCAGACGCTCGCCTTCAAGATGACGGAAGTCCAGGGTCATGCGCACTTCGCCGGGGATCACGTTGCGTGAACCGGGGTAAGCCTGCAGGCAACCGACCGTGCCGCAGGCATGTGGCTGATGAGTCAGTGCTGCGCGGTTGACGGCCTCGACCACCGCAGCGGCGCCGACCAGGGCATCCTTGCGCAGGTGCATCGGCGTCGGGCCGGCGTGGGCTTCTACGCCGCGCAGGGTCAGGTCGAACCACTTCTGCCCGAGGGCGCCAAGCACCACACCGATCGTCTTGGCCTGGTCTTCGAGAATCGGCCCCTGCTCGATGTGTGCCTCGAAGTAGGCACCTACTGGATGCCCCAATACGGCCCGTTCGCCAGCGTAGCCGATGCCATCCAGCGCCTCGCCCACGGTCACATCCTGGGCGTCGCGCTTGGCCAGGGTTTCCTGCAGGGTGAACTTGCCGGCAAACACCCCCGAGCCCATCATGCACGGCGGGAAGCGCGAGCCTTCCTCGTTGGTCCACACCACCACTTCCAACGGTGCCTCGGTTTCGATGCCGAGGTCATTAAGGGTGCGGATGACCTCAAGGCCCGCCATTACCCCGAAGCAGCCATCGAACTTGCCGCCGGTGGGTTGGGTGTCGATGTGGCTGCCGGTCATCACCGGTGGCAGCTTGGGATTGCGCCCGGGGCGGCGGGCGAAGATGTTGCCGATCCCATCGACAGTGACGCTGCAGCCAGCGGCCTCGCACCATTGGACGAACAAGTCGCGCGCCTGGCGGTCGAGGTCGGTCAACGCCAGGCGGCAGACGCCGCCCTTGGGCGTGGCGCCAAGGCGTGCGAGGTCCATCAGGGATTGCCACAGGCGATCTGTTTTGACGTGGCGTTCGGTAGATTGCAGGACATGCTGGGCTGGGGTCATCGGTCGTGTCTCCTCAGGCGTTGTTATTATCGGCATTGATCACAGGCGGCACTGGCCCACGCACCGCTACCCCACCAAGCGCGTAGTACAGCGCCCCGCCAAGCAGCGATCCGGTAAACCAGCCATAGTCGTAAAACCAGCTGAAACTGCTGTTGCCGATGGCCATCACGGTCAGCGCCACCGGTAGCGCGAAGGCGGCGAAGCCTGCCCAGTTCCAGGCCGGATAGATGTCATCGCGGTAGAGCCCGGCCAGGTCCAGCTTCTGCCGACGAATCAGGAAGTAATCCACCACCATGATCCCGGCAATCGGCCCCAGCAGGCTGGAATAACCGAGCAACCAGTTGGAATAGACGCTCTCCAGGCTCAGGTCGGAAACGATCCAGCCGAGCTTCTTCAGTAGCTCATGGCCCATCAGCGCCAGGCCGATGAAGCCGGTCAGCCACACAGCGCGGCTGCGCCCGATCAGGCGCGGGGCGATGTTCTGGAAGTCGTTGGTCGGCGAGACGATATTGGCTGCGGTGTTGGTCGACAGCGTGGCGATCACGATCAGCGCCATCGACAGCGCCACCCAGCCCGGACTGTGGATCTTGCCGATCAGGCTTACCGGGTCGGACACCGTTTCACCCACCAGCGACGCCGACGCTGCGGTCATCACCACGCCCAATGCGGCGAACAGGAACATGGTCAGCGGCAGGCCGAAAATCTGCCCGAGAATCTGGTCTTTCTGGCTTTTGGCATAGCGGCTGAAGTCCGGAATGTTCAGCGACAGCGTGGCCCAGAAACCGACCATCGCGGTAAGGCCGGCGCAGAAGTAACTCACCACGCTCGCCCCCTCAGGGCGTTTGGGTGGCTGGGCCAGCAGCTCGCTCATCGACATGTGCGGCAATGCCCAGAACAACAGCCCAAAGCCCACCGCCACCAGCAGCGGTGCCGACAAGGTTTCCAGCCACTTGATCGACTCCGCGCCGCGCAACACCACCCACAGGTTGAGCGCCCAGAACATCATGAAACCAATCACTTCGCCTGTTCCGCCCAAGGCCTTCCACTCGGGGAAGACCGAGCCCAGGAACAGGTGGATGGCCAGCCCGCCGAACATCGTCTGGATACCGAACCAGCCGCACGCCACCACCGCGCGGATCAGGCACGGCACATTGGAGCCGAGGATGCCGAACGATGAACGCAACAACACCGGAAACGGAATGCCGTATTTGGTGCCAGGGAAAGCGTTGAGGGTCAGAGGGATCAACACGATCAGGTTGGCCAGCAGAATCGCCAGCAACGCCTCGCCTACGCTGAGGCCGAAGTAGGCCGTGAGCACGCCGCCGAGGGTGTAGGTGGGCACGCAGATGGACATGCCCACCCACAGCGCAGTGATGTGCCATTTGTTCCAGGTGCGCTGGTGCACCTTGGTCGGGGCGATGTCATGGTTGTAGCGCGGGCTGTCGAGCACGTCACTGCCCGCCGACAGCTCGAACAGGCCGTCCTGCTCGACCACTTGCGATCTGCTCTGTTGCATGGGGCCTTCTCCAGATTCTTTTAATTTTTTGCTCATCGGGCTAATGCGATGGCCGGAGTACACGCGGACCGAAAAATGCTGGATTCGCGTAGAAAATCTTGCCCATTTCCTGATCCTGTCAAGCGCGACAGCAAGTCGCCCGATCCGTAAATCCCCCCTAACCGATTAATTTATTCATGCTTATCAGCACGTTAATGACCACAGGTTTTATCAGGAATATTTTCTTGCTCAAATTCAAACCAGCAACTAGCCTCGATTCTTGTCAGGCCTGACAGGATTGAATCCAATCCCAGGCCAAGGCAACAATTCCAAGAACCGGCCCAGACCGGTCTGCCTGCGAGGAAGACGGCATGTCCCTGTTGATCCGTGGCGCCACCGTGGTAACCCATGAAGAGAGCTTTCCCGCCGATGTCCTGTGCGTCGATGGCCAGATACGCGCCATCGGCAAAGACCTCGAACCGCCCACCGACTGCGAAATCCTCGATGGCAGCGGCCAGTACCTGATGCCCGGCGGCATCGACCCGCACACCCACATGCAGCTGCCGTTCATGGGCACTGTCGCCAGTGAGGATTTCTTCAGCGGCACAGCAGCGGGGCTGGCGGGTGGCACCACCTCGATCATCGATTTCGTCATCCCCAACCCACAGCAGTCGCTGCTGGAGGCCTTTCACACCTGGCGCGGCTGGGCGCAGAAAAGCGCATCCGACTATGGCTTCCACGTCGCCATCACCTGGTGGAGCGAGCAGGTCGCCGAGGAGATGGGCGAACTGGTCAACCAGCATGGGGTGAACAGCTTCAAGCACTTCATGGCCTACAAGAACGCCATCATGGCGGCCGACGACACCCTGGTCGCCAGCTTCGAGCGCTGCCTGCAGCTGGGCGCGGTGCCCACTGTTCACGCCGAAAACGGCGAACTGGTGTTTCACCTGCAAAAGAAACTGCTCGCCCAGGGGCTGACCGGCCCGGAGGCGCACCCGCTGTCGCGCCCTTCGCAAGTCGAAGGCGAAGCGGCCAGTCGCGCCATCCGCATAGCCGAAACCATTGGTACGCCCTTGTACGTGGTGCATATTTCCAGCCGTGAAGCGCTGGACGAAATCACCTATGCCCGCGCCAAGGGCCAGCCGGTGTACGGTGAAGTGCTGCCCGGTCACCTGCTGATCGACGACAGCGTCTACCGCAACCCGGACTGGGCCACTGCCGCCGGCTACGTGATGAGCCCGCCGTTCCGCCCGCGCGAGCACCAGGAGGCGCTGTGGCGCGGCCTGCAATCGGGCAACCTGCACACCACCGCCACCGACCACTGCTGCTTCTGCGCCGAGCAGAAAGCCATGGGCCGCAACGACTTCAGCCGCATCCCCAACGGCACTGCCGGCATCGAAGACCGCATGGCCGTATTGTGGGACGCCGGGGTCAACAGCGGGCGCCTGTCGATGCACGAATTCGTCGCACTGACCTCCACCAACACCGCGAAGATCTTCAACCTGTTCCCGCGCAAGGGCGCCATCCGCGTCGGAGCAGACGCCGACCTGGTGCTGTGGGACCCACAGGGCACGCGCACCATCTCCGCGCAGACCCACCATCAGCGTGTCGACTTCAACATCTTCGAAGGCCGCACCGTACGCGGCATCCCTAGCCATACCATCAGCCAGGGCCGGGTGGTCTGGGCCGATGGCGACCTGCGCGCCGAGCCTGGCGCCGGTCGTTACGTGGAACGCCCGGCCTATCCCTCGGTGTACGAGGTACTGGGCCGCCGCGCCGAGCAACAGCGCCCGACGCCCGTTCAGCGCTGAAGCCACCCCGCAATGCCGCACCGGCCCACAGAGGCCGGGCGGCGCCGTATTGCCGTTGACTGCCAAAACCAAAAAAGAAAAGAGAGGCTACAACCGTGATCGATGCCCTGAACCATTTGCCGCGCCCCAGGGCCGGCGCCGACCAACTGGCCGAGCAATTCACTGATCTCGCGCCGCCCCTCACCGCCCGCCAGGCCGCCGTGGAGAGCGCGCGCTGCCTGTACTGCTACGACGCCCCTTGTGTGAACGCCTGCCCGAGCGAGATCGACATTCCCTCGTTCATCCACCGCATCAGCGACGAAAACCTGCAAGGCGCCGCCGAGCGCATTCTCTCGGCGAACATCCTCGGCGGCAGCTGCGCCCGCGTGTGCCCCACCGAAATCCTTTGCCAGCAAGCGTGCGTGCGCAACAACGCCCAGGAGTGCGCGCCGGTATTGATCGGTCAATTGCAGCGTTATGCCGTGGACAATGCCGGCTTCAGCGAACACCCGTTCAAGCGCTCACCCAGCACCGGCAAACGCATCGCCGTGGTCGGCGCCGGCCCGGCCGGGTTGTCCTGCGCTCATCGTCTGGCCATGCACGGCCATGACGTGATTATTTTCGAGGCCAGCAACAAAGCAGGCGGCCTTAACGAATACGGCATCGCCCGCTACAAGCTGGTGGACGACTATGCCCAGCGCGAAGTTGATTTTTTGCTCGGCATCGGCGGCATCGAGATCCGTCATGGCCAGCGCCTGGGCGGTAATCTGAGCCTGGCCGAGCTGCGCGATCAGTACGACGCCGTGTTCCTCGGCCTTGGCCTCAACGCCGTGCGCCAGCTGGGCCTGGCAGACGAAGAAGCGCCCGGCCTGCTCGCCGCCACCGAATACATCCGTGAACTTCGCCAGGCGGAAGACCTTTCGCAACTGCCCTTGGCCGAGCGCTGCCTGGTCATCGGCGCGGGCAACACCGCCATCGACATGGCCGTGCAGATGAGCCGCCTCGGCGCCCGCGACGTCAACCTGGTGTACCGCCGTGGCTACGCCGACATGGGCGCCACCGGCCATGAGCAGGACATCGCCAAGGCCAACCAGGTACGCCTGCACACCTGGGCCCGTCCCGACGCCGTGCTGCTCGACGACAACGGCCGCGTACGCGGCATGCGCTTCGCCCGCACCGAACTGGCAGACGGCGGCCTGCGCGATACCGGTGAAACCTTCGAACTGGCCGCCGACGCCATCTTCAAGGCCGTCGGCCAACGCTTCGACGAACAAAGCCTGAGCGACCCGCTAGCCGCGCAACTGGCCCGCGATGGCGAACGCATCCGCGTCGACGAGGGTATGCGCACCAGCCTGCCGGGCGTTTACGCCGGCGGCGACTGCACTGCGCAGGGCCAGGACCTCACCGTCCAGGCCGTGCAACACGGCAAGCTGGCCGCCGAAGCCATCCATGCCCAACTCATGCTCAACGTGGAGGCTGCATAAATGGCCGACCTGTCTATCGTGTTCGCCGGCATCAAGTCGCCCAACCCCTTCTGGCTGGCTTCCGCGCCGCCCACCGACAAGGCCTACAACGTGGTCCGCGCCTTCGAGGCCGGCTGGGGTGGCGTGGTCTGGAAAACCCTAGGCGAGGATCCTGCGGCGGTCAACGTGTCGTCGCGTTACTCCGCGCATTACGGTGCCAATCGCCAGGTGCAGGGCATCAACAACATCGAGTTGATCACCGACCGCTCGCTGGAGATCAACCTGCGCGAAATTACCCAGGTGAAAAAGGACTGGCCTGACCGTGCACTGATCGTGTCGTTGATGGTGCCGTGCGTCGAAGAGTCATGGAAGTTCATCCTGCCACTGGTGGAAGCCACCGGCGCCGACGGCATCGAGCTCAACTTCGGCTGCCCCCACGGCATGCCCGAGCGCGGCATGGGGGCTGCAGTCGGCCAGGTGCCGGAGTACGTGGAGCTGGTTACCCGCTGGTGCAAGACGCATTGTTCGCTGCCGGTGATCGTCAAGCTTACCCCCAATATCACCGACATCCGCCAGTCGGCCCGGGCCGCCCACCGAGGCGGTGCGGATGCCGTGTCGCTGATCAACACCATCAACTCGATCACCAGCGTCGATCTGGACCGCATGGTCGCCCACCCGATCGTCGGCGACCAGAGCACCCATGGAGGCTACTGCGGTTCGGCGGTCAAGCCGATCGCACTGAACATGGTCGCCGAAATCGCCCGCGACCCTGAGACACGCGGCCTGCCGATCTGCGGCATCGGCGGTATTAGCAACTGGCGGGATGCCGCCGAGTTCGTGGCCCTGGGCAGTGGCGCCGTGCAGGTGTGCACGGCGGCGATGTTGCATGGCTTTCGCATCGTCGAAGATATGCAAGATGGCCTGGCGCGCTGGATGGACCAGCACGGCCACCAAAGCCTGGAAGCCTTCCGCGGCCAGGCCGTAGGGCATACCACCGACTGGAAATACCTCGACATCAACTACAAATCGGTGGCACACATCGACCAGGAGGCCTGCATTGGCTGCGGGCGCTGCCATATAGCCTGCGAAGATACATCGCACCAGGCCATTGCCAGCACGCTGAAGGCTGACGGGAGCCATGCCTACAGCGTGATCGAGGACGAGTGCGTGGGCTGCAACCTGTGCCAGATCACCTGCCCGGTAGAAAACTGCATCGATATGGTGGCGCAGGATACCGGCAAGCCCTACCTGAACTGGACCCAGGACCCGCGCAACCCCTACCGCGAAGCGAGCTGACCTCGGTTGGGGCCTGTGGGAGCGGCTTCAGCCGCGAAGCAAACGACGCGATGGATGGCACCGGCTTTGCCGGTGTTCGCGGCTAAAGCCGCTCCCACTGTGTGGCCTGCAAAATCTATGAGTCAGCATAGAATTTCCCGCGAATGGGCTGCACAGTAGCCCCAACAATCAAGGTTCCAGCCCGATACCGCGAAGAATCACACCGGTCACCGTCTGCACTGCACTCTCGAATGCCAGCTCCGACAGCGGCTCCCCTCCATTGAGCACCGCCACCTGGTAGCCGAAGTCGGCGTAGTGCTGTGTGGAGGCCCAGATCATGTACAACAGCGCTGAAGGCTCCACCGGCAAGATCCGCCCATCCTCGACCCAGCGACGAATCTTGTCTTCCTTCATCTTCGCCCAGGGCACCAGGCTGTCCTCCAGGCTCACCCCAAGCAGCGGCGCACCGTGCAACATCTCTTCGGCCCAGATCTTCGACCCCAGCGGCCGTGAACGCGAATGGCCCATCTTCGCCCGGATGTAGCTGGTGAGCACCACCCGCGGGTCGTCGAAGTTCTCGAAGCACAGGGCGTCCTGCTTCCACACATCCAGCAAGTCCTGCAGCACGGCACGGAACAGCTCATCCTTGGTGCTGAAGTAATAGTGCAGGTTGGAGCGCGGCAGCTCGGCCTGTTCGGCGATATCGCCCATTGAGGTGGCGCCGTAGCCTTTCTCGGCAAACACCCTTTCTGCAGCCACGAGGATCTTCTCGATGTTGCGCCTGCGGATTTCTATCTTGTGGTTGGCCATACCCTTCCTGGTAAGCTGCTAGCCGCGCTGATCAGGCGGCCTGAAACAATCGGGTAATGACTGGCTGCTGACGGTGACGCGCCTGCCAGATATCGTAATCGGCCTGTATGGCCAGCCAGAGTCGGGCGGTGCTGATACCTGCCATCTCAAGACGCAGTGCCAGGTCCGGGGACATGGCTGCGCGACCGTGCAAGACCCGCGAAAGCGCTTCACGCGAAAAACCCAGATGCGTCGCAAACGCTTTCACCGTCAGGCCCAGCGCAGGCAAAACATCCTCACGCAAGGTTTCGCCCGGGTGTGGCGGATTGTGCAAAGGCATGAACTGCCCTCCTGTTCAGTGATAATCAAGGTAATCGACAAGCTCGACGTCCGAACCCACGAAACGAAAGATCAACCGCCAGTTGCCAGAAACACTGACTGACCAGAAGCCCGTCAGCTCACCCTTGAGACAG
This sequence comes from Pseudomonas sp. NPDC090233, assembly GCF_044772285.1. Lineage (NCBI taxonomy): Bacteria > Pseudomonadati > Pseudomonadota > Gammaproteobacteria > Pseudomonadales > Pseudomonadaceae > Pseudomonas > Pseudomonas sp. NPDC090233. Next base: position 668,938 of record NZ_JBIVYQ010000002.1, read on the forward strand.
TGCAACTGCCAACCTGGCAAGCTCATCTCCTGCGCCACGATGGCGCGTTCGAGAAATTGAAGTTGTCGCTTCAAGCGCCCCGTGTGAGCCACCTGAATGCCACGCGTGTTTCCCGTTTCATGAAAGATTCGCAGTCCCTTGTGTCGAAAACTGATGATCATGGATAGCTCGCCGCGTCCGTTTGGGAGACCGGCACAGTGTGACCCCATGCATCACACCTGGCAACGTATCATGTGTGACCCAATGAGTCACACATTTATTTACGACCCTATCCACAGCGGGCACGGTCCCGCACCGGGCACTGTGCCCGGTGCAGGTTCAGCGCAGTATTGATGATGCCGATATGGCTGAACGCCTGCGGGAAGTTGCCCAGCATGCGCTTGCCTGCCGGATCGTACTGTTCGGCCAGCAGGCCGACGTCATTGCACAGCCCGGTCAGTTGCTCGTACAGCGCCCGCGCCTCGTCCTGGCGCCCCAGCAGCACGTACACGTCCGCCAGCCAGAACGAGCAGACCAAAAACGTCCCCTCCCCTGGCGTCAGCCCGTCACTGCAGCTGTCGCTGTCATAGCGCAACAGCAGGCCATTCTTGAGCAGGCGCTGTTCGATCTGCGCCAGGGTGCACAGGAAGCGTTGATCTTCCGCCGGCAGGAAGCCGGTCAGGGCAATTTGCAGGAGGCTGGCGTCCATCTCCGTCGAGCCATAGGCCTGAACGAAATGCTGGCCCTGAGCATCCAGCCCGTGCTCGCACACTTCACGGCGGATCTCGTCCGCCACCTGGCGGTAGTGCTGACCGCGCTCGCGGCCTTCCTCGGTGGTGTCGGCCAGCCCCGCCGCGCGGTCGAAGGCGACCCAGGCCATGACTTTGGAATGCACGAAATGCTGGCGGCCGCCGCGTACTTCCCAGATGCCTTCGTCGGGCTCGCGCCAGATGCGTTCCAGGTACGGCAAGATCAAGCGGGAGATCGCCGCGCTGCGCGGGTGCCGGGGCAGCCCGCCCTTGATGGCCTGGGTCATGGCATCGGCCAGTTCACCGTAGATATCCAGCTGCACCTGCTGTGCGGCGGCATTGCCCACACGCACCGGTTGCGAGTGCTCGTAGCCGGCCAGCCAGGGCAAGGTATATTCCTGCAGGTCGCGCTCGCCGGCCAGGCCGTACATGATCTGCATCTGCTCAGGGTTGCCGGCCACCGAGCGCAGCAACCACTCGCGCCAGGCCTGGGCTTCGTCGAAGTAGCCAAGGTTCATGAATGCCAGCAAGGTCATGGTGGCATCGCGCAGCCAGCAGAAGCGGTAATCCCAGTTGCGTTCGTGGCCGAGGCTTTCGGGCAGCGAGGTGGTGACAGCGGCGACGATACCGCCGGTGGGCGCGTAGGTCATGGCCTTGAGCGTGAGCAGCGAGCGGCGCACCTGGGCGCTGTAGGGGCCGACCTCAGGGCAGCGTGCAGCAAAGGCCTGCCAATGATTGACGGTATGTTCCAGCGCCTGATCGATGTCGCAATCCGGCTGTACCGCCAGGTGCGAGGGCTGGTGGCGCAGGCTGAACACCTGGCGCTCACCTGCGCTTACCCTGAAGCGTGCGACCGTGTGGTGGTCGCGCGCGTGCGTGGGTACGCTGCTGCACAGGATCAGTCGGTCAGGGCCGGCGACGGCGCTGAGCGTCAGTGGATCGAGCTTCTCCACCCAAGGTACGCTGCGGCCGTAATCGAAGCGCAGCACCAGGTCCATTTCGAAATTGGTTTCACCCGCAATGCCCTCGACGATGCGCACCACCGAGTTGACCTCGTCCAGCGGCATGAAGTCGAGCACCCGGGCGCGACCGCTGGCAGTGACCCAGGTGGTTTCAAGGACCAGGGTATCTTCCAGGTAAACGCGTTTTGTGTGCTCGATGGGCTCGCTGGGGGCCAGGCGCCAGCGGCCGTTTTCTTCATTGCCCAGGAGCGCGGCGAATACGGCAGGGGCGTCGAAACGCGGCAGGCAGAGCCAGTCGATGGAGCCATCACGGCTGACCAGGGCGGCGCTGCGGCAGTTGCCGAGCAGGGCGTAGTCTTCGATATGGGCGGGCATTGAATCTCCTTAATAGGCCGGCACAGTCACCCCAATTTGTGCCACTCTCGCTTGTCGCGGGTCAGCAATTCATTTCCAGCCTCAGGCCCATCTTCACCGGCTGCATACTCGTGAACCTCGCCATCCTGCGCCCAGGCATCCAGAAACGGCTGCACCGCACGCCAGCCGTTCTCGATGTTGTCGGCCCGCTGGAACAGGGTCTGGTCACCCGTGAGGCAGTCGTAGATCAAGGTTTCATAGCCGGTTGCCGGAGTCATCTTGAAGAAGTCCTTGTAGGCGAAGCCAAGCTCGACGTTCTCCATCACCAGCTCAGGCCCTGGGCGCTTGGCCTGCAGGTCGAACCACATGCCTTCGTTGGGCTGGATCTGGATCTTCAGGTAATTGGGCTTGGGCCGCTCCAGTTCCGACTCGCGAAACTGCGCATAAGGTGCGGGCTTGAAACAGATGGCGATTTCGGTGTCGCGCACGCTCATGCGCTTGCCGGTGCGCAGGTAGAAGGGCACCCCGGCCCAGCGCCAGTTGTCGATCATCACCTTGAGGGCCACGTAGGTTTCGGTCTGGCTGTCAGCGGCCACCCGTTCCTCCTGACGATAACCGGCCAGCGGTTTGCGGCCGTGCTTGCCAGCGATGTACTGGCCACGCACGGAGTTCTTCAGCGCCATCTTCGCCGACCATGGGCGGATGGCGCCGATCACCTTGGCCTTTTCGCCACGCACGGCATCGGCGCCAAAGGCCGCGGGCGGTTCCATGGCGACCATCGCCAGCAACTGGAACAGGTGGTTGGGCACCATGTCGCGCAGGGCACCGGTGGTGTCGTAGAACCCGCCGCGGGTCTCGACGCCCACGGTCTCGGCAGCGGTGATCTGCACGTGGTCGATGTAGTGGTTGTTCCAGAACGACTCGAACAGGCCGTTGGAAAAACGGCTGACCAGGATGTTCTGCACCGTCTCTTTGCCCAGGTAATGGTCGATACGGTAGATCTGCCGTTCGCTCATCACCTTCAACAGGCAGGCATTGAGCGCCTCGGCGCTGGCCAGGTCGGTGCCGAACGGTTTTTCCACAACCACCCGGCGAAAGCCCCCAGCGGACTCATCGAGCAAACCCGCTTCGCCCAAGCGCTGGGCCACTTCGGGGAAGAAGCGCGGTGAGGTGGCCAGGTAGAAGATCGCGTTGCCATGGCTGGTCTTGTCGATACGTTTGGCCAACGCCGCGTAAGTGGCTGGGTCCAGGAAGTCGCCGGTCTGGTAGTCCAGGCGCTTGGCCAGACGCGCCCAGAGTTTTTCGTCCAGGCACTTGGCCGCCCCCTCGCCGCCTTTGTCCCGCTCGCGCATGAAATCATGCAGACGCTCGGCGAATTCCTCGGCAGTGGCGGCGTTATGGTCGACGCCGACGATGCGCAGGTTGCGATCGAGCAGACCGTCACGGCTGAGGTTGTACAGCGCCGGCGTCAGCAGGCGCTTGACCAGATCACCGTTGGCGCCGAACAGGAACAAGGTGCAAGGCGGAGCAGCAGGTATGGTCGGTTTGCTCATTGGCCTTTCTTCTCGACGTGGCCACCGAAGCCCAGGCGCATGGCCGACAGGACCTTGTCACCATAGGTGCCCTGTTGCTGGCGCGAGCGGAAGCGGGCGAACAGCGCGCTGGACAGCACCGGTACCGGCACCGCCTGTTCGACGGCGGCGTCGATGGTCCAGCGGCCTTCGCCACTGTCGGACACCGAGCCGCTGAACTGCGCCAGTTGCGGGTCGGCCACCAGGGCATCGGCGGTGAGGTCGAGCAGCCACGAGGTGACCACGCTGCCGCGGCGCCAGACTTCGGCGATCTCGGCCACGTTCAGGTCGAAGCGCTGTTCTTCAGGCAATTCGTTGCCGCCTTTGCTGCGCAGCAGGTCGAAGCCCTCGGCGTAGGCCTGCATCAGGCCGTATTCGATGCCGTTGTGCACCATCTTCACGTAGTGCCCCGCACCAGGCGGGCCGGCGTGGATGTAGCCGTGTTCGGCACGCGCGTGCTCACCTTCGCGACCCTGGGTGCGCGGAATGTCGCCGACGCCAGGTGCCAGGGCCTTGAACAGCGGCTCAAGGCGCTCGAAAACTTCCTTCTCGCCGCCGATCATCATGCAGTAGCCCCGATCCAGGCCCCACACCCCGCCAGACGTGCCGACGTCCAGATAATGCAGCCCACGCTTTGCCAGGTCGGCAGCGCGGCGCATGTCGTCTTTATAGAAGGTGTTGCCGCCGTCGATGATCGCATCACCCGGCTCCAGCAGTTCGGCCAGTTGCGCGATGGTCTGCTCGGTGGGCTCACCCGCCGGCAGCATCACCCACACCGCGCGCGGGGCTTTCAGTTTTTGCACCAACGCGCCGAGGTCATGCGCCCCTTGCGCGCCCTCGCCTTCCAGCCCAGTGATGGCTTCACGGTTGCGGTCGTTGACCACCGTGCGGTGACCGGCGCGCATCAGGCGCCTTGCAATATTGCCGCCCATGCGGCCCAGCCCGACGATTCCCAGTTGCATGAGCCGATGCTCCCCTTGAAAAAATGAATGACAACAATCCAACGTTTCAGATTAGTCCAGCACACCGCCCGAGGGTTCAGCGACGAACGGCGAGACAACGTTAAACAAAAAAGTTCCCATAGGCTGCGAAAGAATTCAGAATGCGCGCCGCGTGAAGCGACTACGCTTTAACTGTCACCAGCCAAAACCGCGAGGTGTATACATGGGTACCTTGATGCCTGCCACCCCCACCCAGACCCTCTATGTCTCAGTGCGCCGTGATGAACTGCGTAAGCTCAAAGACGAGCGAGACCAGCTGCAACAGCAGGTTGCCCGCCTCACCCTGATGCTCAAGCAAGCCAACACCGGCGAAAAGTCCGTCAGCCTCTGACCGATCTTCCCACTCGTTTGCGAGCGGCGCCTTCCCTACTTTGGATTGCGCCGCAGGCCTACCCTGGCGCCTGCATCACGAGGATGCCCGCATGAGTCCCAGCCAATACCTCGCTACCGCCGCCCTGCTCGCCATCGGCATGCACGCCCACGCAGCGGCGCCGGAGCAATGCCAGTCATTGAACGAGCGCGATGCGCTTGGCTTGTTTGCGAAGTGGAATACCACCCTTCAGACAGGTGATCCCGCGCAAGTGGCCGACCTTTATCACGAGCAAGCGGTACTGCTGCCCACCGTATCGAAAACACCCCGGCTGACACGCGACGAGCGAATCGACTACTTCCGCCACTTCCTCGCCGACCGCCCGAGCGGCAAGCTCGACAGCCATCACCTGCAGATCGGATGCAACACGGCCACCCTGGCCGGGTTATACACGTTCGATTTCGCATCGACCGGCAAGCAGGTCGCTGCACGTTACACCTACACCTACCGTTGGGATGGCCAAAACTGGCTGATCAAGCACCATCATTCTTCAGAGTTGCCCCAAGGCTGACCTCTGACGCACCACAACAGTGCAGCCAATTTGTCGTCGCCACAGGAATGTGCATCACAAATTGGCTGGCGCACCTCTCTGAAACTCCCTCTTCACCTCCGATTACACACGCCAACGTTTGCGTCTATTTCGCCTCATAACGAAAGTGACCAGTGGGTCACCTTTTTATCTCCAGCTCTCCTACACTCAGCTTTCGGCCCGCCATTTGCTCATGGGAAGAGCGACGTAAAAAAGTCGAACTTTTGCAAACGCTGGCGGGTCAGCAACTAAGTAGGCCAATTGTAACGGGACTTTCCGCGCTACGGCCTGCCACCCCAACCAGTTCATTCGCCTTCGGCCGGAATGCCGATCGCGCCGTGCCCGTGCGCACGACCCTGGGGCAAGGACCGCACTACCAAGTGACGTATCAGAGAAAGCCAACACGATAGAGAGCAACGGGTGCCAGCACCCGGCCACACATAGGGACGGAGAGAAGTATGATCAGTGCCGCTGTCGAACCTCACGTAGATTCATTCAAACCGGAAAACCGCGAACCGCTCACCCCGGAGTTCGCAACGACAGCCAAGGCACCCGGCGCTCAGCGCCAGCACAACCCGAACAAGCGCAAGATCCTGTTCGTCACCTCGGAAATCGCCGACCTGGTCAAGACCGGCGGCTTGGGCGACGTATCTGCCGCGCTGCCAAGGGCGCTGGCGCACCTGCACGATGTTCGCGTGCTGATCCCCGGCTACAGCCAGGTAATGGAAAGCGACAACCCCATTCACATCGTCGGCGAACTCGGTGGCCACGCCGCCCTGCCGCCATGCAAGATCGGCCGCATGGACATGGCCGACGGCCTGGTCATCTATGTTCTGATCTGCCCCGAGCTGTACCAGCGCGATGGCACTCCCTATGGTGCCAACAACGGGCGCGACTGGCCTGACAACCACATCCGCTTCGCTCGCCTGGGCCTGGCCGCCGCCGAAATTGCAGCGGGCGAAGGCAAGATTCACTGGAAACCCGAAGTGGTCCACGCGCACGACTGGCCGGCCGGCCTGGCGCCTGCCTACATGCACTGGCGCGGTTTGAATACGCCGACCTTATTCACCATCCACAACCTGGCCTATCAGGGCGTTTACAGCCGTGCCTGCAGCCCGGAACTGGCGATCCCTGACCATGCCATGCAACAGGAAGGCATGGAGTTCTACGGCAAGCTGTCGTTCCTCAAGGCAGGCTTGGCCTACTCCAGCCATATCACCACGGTCAGCGCCACCTACGCCCGCGAAATCACCACCCCGGAATTCGGCTGCGGCCTGGATGGTTTTCTCGCCAGCAAGGCTCAGCAAGGCCTGCTCGGTGGCATCCCCAATGGCATCGACGAAAGCTGGGACTCGGCCACCGACCAGCACTTGCAGCACAACTTCAGCATCAATGACTGGGACGGCAAGGCACGCAATGCCGAGGAAGTCCGCCGCCTGTTCGAGCTGGAGCCGTCTGAAGGCCCCCTGTTCGCGGTTGTTTCGCGGCTGGTCTTCCAGAAAGGCCTGGACCTGACCCTGGCCGTGGCCGACTACATCGTCGAACAGGGTGGGCAGATCGCAATCATCGGCCGTGGCGAGCCTGAAGAAGAACAGGCCATGAGCGAGCTGGCGGTGCGCCACCCCGGCCGCATCGGTGTACGCATCGGCTTCAACGAAACCGACGCCCGACGCATGTTCGCTGGTAGCGACTTCCTGCTGATGCCGTCGCGCTACGAGCCCTGCGGCCTGAGCCAGATGTACGCGCAGCGCTTCGGTTCGCTGCCCGTGGCGCGCAACACCGGCGGGCTGGCCGACACCATCGAGAACGGCGTTACGGGCTTCCTGTTCGACGAGTCCACGGCAGACAGCTACCGCGAGGCGCTCAGCCGAGCCTTCTATGTCTACGGCAAGAAGAATCTGCTCAACGCCATGCGCTGCCTGTCGATGACCCAGCCGTTCAACTGGTGCCAGGCGGTCGAGCCCTATGCGCGCCTTTATGAGGACTTGGTCAAGCAGGCACAACTCAGCCACTACTGAGCAGGGGGTGGAAGATGCACAGACATGGCGCACACCTGCTGGACGCCACGTCGGCGCGCTTCGCCCTGTGGGCGCCGGATGCGCGCAACGTGAGCCTGGAACTGGAGCAGCAGCCGCCAATCGAGCTGCTGCCCGACGACAACGGTTGGTACACGGGGGTTGCCCCGTGCCAGGCCGGTGACCGTTATCGCTACCATATCGACGGCGAGCTGCGAGTGGCCGACCCGGCCTCGCGCTTTCAGCCCGAAGGGGTGCAGGGCCCGAGCCAGGTGGTGGACACCCAGGCCTATGCCTGGCAGCACCCCTGGCAAGGCCGCCCCTGGCACGAAGCGGTCATTCAGGAGATGCACGTCGGCGTGCTCGAAGGCTACCCCGGGGTTGCCCGACACCTGCCGCGCCTGGCAGAGCTTGGCATCAGCGCCATCGAGCTGATGCCCCTCGGGCAATTCCCCGGCGAACGCAACTGGGGCTACGACGGCGTGCTGCCCTACGCACCGCAGCACAACTACGGCAGCCCCGAACAACTGTGCGCGCTGGTCGACAACGCCCACGGCCAGGGGCTGATGGTGCTGGTGGATGTGGTCTACAACCACTTTGGCCCGGACGGCAACTACCTGCACCAATACGCCAGCCCGTTCTTTCGCCAGGACCGGCAGACCCCCTGGGGCGCCGCCATCGACTTTCGCCGTGCCGAAGTGCGCGAATACTTCATCCAGAACGCCCTGATGTGGCTATGCGACTACCGCTGCGACGGCCTGCGCCTGGATGCCGTGCACGCCATCGACCAGCCCGATTTCCTGATCGAACTGGCACAGCGAGTACGCGCTGCGGTGGAGCCTGGCAGGCAGGTTTGGTTGGTGCTGGAAAACGAACACAACCAGGCCTCGTTGCTCGAACAGGGCTTCGACGCGCAATGGAACGATGACGGCCACAACGCCCTGCACGTGCTGCTCACCGGTGAAACCGAGGGTTACTATGCCGACTACCAGGCGCAGCCCATCGACAAGCTGGCCCGCTGCCTGTCGGAGGGCTTCGTGTTCCAGGGCCAGGCCAACCGCCACGGCACGCCACGCGGCGAACCCAGCGGACACCTTGAACCCAGCGCGTTTGTGCTGTTCCTGCAGAACCACGACCAGATCGGCAACCGCGCGCTGGGTGAGCGCTTGACCCGGCTCTGCCCGCCCGCAGCCCTGCGCGCGGCGACCGGCCTGTTGCTGCTGTCGCCGATGATCCCGCTGCTGTTCATGGGCGACGACGATGGCAGTTGCCGACCCTTTCTGTTCTTCACCGATTTCCACGACGAGCTGGCCGACGCTGTGCGCGAAGGCCGGCGCGGCGAGTTCGCCCACTTCACCGCGTTCGCCGACCCCGAACAGCGCGCACACATTCCCGACCCCAACGCCGAACAGACCTTCGAGGCTTCTCGACCGCAGCGCCAGGAAGTCATCGCCGGCTGGCACGGCCTCTACCAGCAACTGCTCGACCTGCGCCAGCGCCATGTCATCCCGCACCTGCCCGGCAGCCGCGCGCTCGGCGCACAGGTGCTTGGCGAAAAAGCTTTGACCGCACGCTGGCGCCTGGGCGACGGCAACACCTTGCGCATCGACCTGAACCTCGCGGCCACGCCGCAGCCGGTCGAACTGCCCGCTGCCGAACACCGCCTGTTCGACTGCAGCGACACCACGCACCCCGACACCGCGCTGTCTGCCTACAGCTGCGTGGTCAGCCTGCTTGCACCCGGCCAGGAGAGCCCATGAGCGAAACCGCACTGCACCGACTGGCCGCCCGCGTCGGGCTGGCCCGCGACTGGATCGACGCCAACAATCGTCCACAGCAGGTAAGCGATGAAGTACTGCGCAAAGTCCTCGAAGGCCTGGGCCATCCGGCCGCCGATGACAGCGCCATCGACAGCAGCCTGCGCGCCGTAGAGCGAGCGGATGACAGTGAGCACCTGCCGCCGCTGCTGACCGCTGACCTCGGCGAACCCTTGCCCCTCGCGCGCTACTTCACGGCAGGCAACACCGCGCACTGCACGCTGGAAGACAACACTAAGCTCACGCTGACGCTTGACTCCCAGGCGCGTCTGCCCGGTGAGATACCCATCGGCTACCATCAGGTCAACGTCGACGGCCGCACCTTCACCCTGGCCGTGGCCCCCGCGCGCTGCCATAGCCTGGAGGACGCAGTCGAACAACCACCACCACGCTGCTGGGGCCTTGCGATACAGCTCTACAGCCTGCGCCGCCCAGGCGATGGTGGCTACGGCGATTGCCTGGCCCTTGAGCAGTTGGCCCGCATCGCCGCCGAACGCGGCGCCGATGCCCTGGCGATCAGCCCGATCCACGCACTTTCAGCTATCGACCAGCAACACTACAGCCCCTATTCACCCTCCAGCCGCCTGCTGCTCAACACCCTGTACGCCAGCCCTGCTGCCCTGCTCGGCGAGCGCGCGGTGCGTATGGCCATTGAAACCTGCGGACTGGAGCAGGCGCTTGAAGACCTGGAACAACGCTCACTGGTCGACTGGCCACGGGCCGCCGATACCCGCCTGCGCCTGCTCGAAGCGCTGTACCAGGACTTCAGCCAGGGCGATCACCCGCTGCGCAAGGATTTCGACAGCTTCCGCCAGGCCGGTGGCCAGGCCCTGGAACACCACTGTCGCTTCGAAGTGCTGCAAGCCCAAGCCGTGGAGCATGGTCTGGGTGCCGACTGGCGCACCTGGCCAAGCGCCTGGCACGACCCTTACCACCCGGAAGTCGAAGCCTTTGCCAGCGCCTATCCAGCCAAGGTCGAGTTCCACGCCTTTTGCCAGTGGCTCACCGAGCGCGGCCTGCAGCGCGCCCAGGAAGCCGCACGCGGCAATGGCATGGCGGTCGGCCTGATCGCCGACCTGGCCGTCGGCGCCGACGGTGCCGGCAGCCAGGCCTGGAGCCGCCAGGACGAACTGCTGGCCGACCTCAAAGTCGGCGCCCCGCCCGATATCCTCAACCGCTCAGGCCAGGACTGGGGCATCTGCGCCTTTTCCCCCGAAGGCCTCAAGCGCAACGGTTACCGCGCCTTCATCGAAATGCTGCGGGCGAACCTGGCGCACGCCGGCGGCCTGCGCATCGACCATGTCATGGGCCTGCGTCGGCTTTGGCTGATCCCCCGCGGCAGCAAGCCCAGCGAAGGCGCCTACCTGCACTACCCGCTGGAGGACCTGCTGCGCCTGTTGGCCCTGGAGTCGGTGCGCCACCAGGCGATCATTCTTGGCGAAGACCTCGGCACCGTGCCCGAAGGCCTGCGCGAACAGCTGGCCGACAAGGCCGTGCTGGGCATGCGCGTGCTGCCCTTCGAACAGACCCAGCCCGGCCATTTCAAGCCGATCCTCGACTGGCCGGACAACGCCCTGGCCACCACCGGCACCCACGATCTGGCGCCCCTGGCCGGTTGGCTGCAGAGCCGCGACATCGACTGGAGCCAGCGCCTGCAGTTGATCGACGCCGACGCCGAAAAGCATTGGCGCCAGACCCGCCTGCAAGAAAGTGCCGGTCTGCGCCGCATTCTTGAAGCCAACTACGGCCCGCAGAAGGATAACGACCACGTGATCGATGCCGCCATTCGCTACGTCGGCCACACCCGCGCACCGCTGGTGCTGATCCCGCTCGAAGACCTGCTTGGCAGCGACGAGCAACCCAACCTGCCCGGTACCACCGAAGGCCACCCGAACTGGCGTCGGCGCTTCGCCACCCCGGTGCGCGACCTGCTCGACGACGAGGACGCCGCACGCCGCCTGGAGCTGTTGGCCCAGGCCCGCGAACAAGCCTGGGAGCGTGACCGATGAAGCCGTTGACCGCGACCCTGCGCCTGCAATTTCACAGCGACTTCACCCTCGATCACGCTGTGCCACTGGTGCCCTACTTCGCCCAATTGGGCATCAGCCACTTGTATGCCTCACCGATCCTCAAGGCCCGCGCCGGCTCACGTCATGGTTACGATGTAGTCGACCCGACCCAGGTCAACCCGGAACTTGGGGGCGAAGCGGCGCTGGAACGGCTTGTCGCCGCGTTGCGTCAGCATGGCATGGGCATGATTCTCGACACCGTGTCCAACCACATGGCGGTCGGTGGCGCCGACAACCCCTGGTGGCAAAGCCTGCTGGCGTGGGGGCGACGTAGCCCGTACGCGGAGTTCTTCGACATCCAGTGGCATTCCAGCGACCCGCTGCTGGCCGGTCAACTGTTGCTGCCTTTCCTCGGCAGCGACTACGGCGCCGCCCTGAAAAACGGCGACATCCCGTTGCAGTTCGACAAGCAGCACGGCGTATTGCAGGTTGCCCACTACGATCATCGCTTTCCGATCTGCCCGATCGACTACGGCTGGATCCTGTCCTTCAGCACCGAGCCGGCCCTGAAGTACCTGGCCGAGCACTTCACGGCGCTGAGCGATGCGGCTGATCCATTGGCCGCCGCCGTCGAACTACAGCGCGAACTGGCGCGACTGGTGACCGATGGCGCCGATCTGCAGTCGGCACTGGTGGCCTTCGACAGCCGCAGCGAAAACGGCTTCAAACGCCTGCACCTGCTGCTCGAACGCCAGACCTACCGCCTGGCCAGTTGGCGTACCGCCGCCGACGACATCAACTGGCGGCGCTTTTTCGACATCAACGAGCTGGGCGGCCTGCGGGTGGAACGCTCGGTGGTGTTCGAGGCTACCCACGCCAAGCTGTTCGAGCTGATCGAGCGTGGCCTGGTGGACGGCCTGCGCATCGACCATATCGACGGCCTGGCGGATCCACGCGGCTACTGCCGCAAGCTACGCCGACGGGTTGAAAGCCTGCTCGCCAAGCGGCCGCTGAATGCCGCCTTGGAGCACTTCCCCATCTATGTGGAGAAGATCCTTGGCCTCGACGAGCACCTGCATCGCGATTGGCTTACGGACGGCACCACCGGCTACGAGTTCATGAACCAGGTCTCGCTGTTGCAGCACGATCCGGCCGGCGAAGCGCCGCTCACCGAGTTGTGGGCCAACGTCAGCGAGCGCCCCGACTTCCCCGAGGAGGTGCGCCAGGCCCGCCACCTGGTGCTCAATGCCAGCCTGGCGGGTGATTGCGAGTCGGTGGCCCAGGCGCTGCTGCAGGTCGCCCGCGACGACCTGATGACCCGCGACCTGACCCTCGGCGCGATCCGCCGGGCCTTGCAGGCATTGGTTGCGCACTACCCGGTGTACCGCACTTACTTCAACGCCTGCGGGCGCCCGGCCGAGGATGAGACATTCTTCCAGCAGGCCCTGGCCAATGCTCGCCAGGACCTTGGCGAAGCCGACTGGCCGCTGCTCGACCAGCTGGGACAATGGCTCGGCGGCCAACCTTGGCGCACGCTGCCGCCCGGCCGGCCACGCAAGCACCTGCGCCATGCCTGCGTACGCTTCCAGCAGCTCACCGCACCCAGCGCCGCCAAAGCCGTGGAAGATACCGCGTTCTACCGCTCGGCGCGGCTGCTGTCGCGCAACGACGTCGGCTTCGAGGCAGAGCGTTTCAGTGCCGGCCCCGAGCACTTCCATAACGAATCCCAGCGTCGCCTGCGCGACTTCCCCGACAACCTGCTCGCCACTGCCACCCACGACCACAAGCGCGGCGAGGATACCCGCGCTCGGCTGGCCGTGCTGAGCGAGCGCGGCCCTTGGTTCTCCAGCCGCGTGGAGCATTGGCGCGAGTTGGCCGCCCCCTTGCGCGAGCAACTGGACGATGGCCCAGCGCCCAGCCCAGGCGACGAGATGCTGCTGTTGCAGACGCTGTTGGGCAGCTGGCCGCTGGCGCTTGACCTGCATGACGACAATGCGCTGCAACGGTACGCCGAACGCATCCGCCAGTGGCAACAAAAAGCCCTTCGCGAAGCCAAGCTGCGCAGCAGCTGGAGCGCGCCGAACGAGGCCTACGAGGCCGCCTGCGCCGCCTATGTCGATGGCCTGCTGCTTGATCGAGAAAACCAACAGTTGCGCCAGTCACTGGCCGATGCCGCGCAGCTGATCGCCTGCCCCGGCGCACTCAACGGCCTGGTTCAGACCCTGCTGCGCTGTACCGTACCCGGCGTTCCCGACCTGTACCAGGGCAACGAGTACTGGGATTTCAGCCTGGTCGACCCGGACAACCGCTGCGCCGTGGACTACGCTTGCAGGCGTCGCACCTTGGACGACGCAACGCCCGCCGCAGAGCTGCTCGCGCATTGGCGCGACGGCCGCATCAAGCAAGCCTTGCTGGCTCGAGTGCTGGACTGCCGCCAGGCTCACGCCGAGCTGTTCCGGCGCGGCGCCTACCTGCCACTGACCGTGCAGGGCAAGCATGCCGACAAGGTGCTGGCGTTCGCCCGGCTGGGTGAAGAACACCGCGCCATCGTCGTCGCCCCACGCCTGGCCAGCGGCCTGCTGGGCGGCGCTGCCATACCGTTGATCCCGGCACAGAACTGGGACGACACCCGGGTAATTCTGCCGTTTGCCGTGTCACCTGCCAACGCGATGGGACTTTTCCCCAGTGCGGTGGTCAGCCCTTCAAAGGAGCTGATGTTGAGCGCCGTGCTGGCAGAGTTTCCGGTCAATGTGTTGATACAACAATCTTGAGCATCAGGAGCGTCATGATGAGTGTCGATGAGAAGCGTATTCGCGAATTTGCCTACCAGATCTGGGAGTCGGAGGGTAAGCCTGCTGGAGAGGAGGAACGCCATTGGGACATGGCCCGCAAGCTGGCAGAAGCCGAAGCGCTGGCTCCCAAAGCCGCACCGCGCAAGAAGGCTACTGCCAAGCCAAAGGCTCCTGCTGAGCCCAAGGCGGCAGCGTTGCCGGGGGTAAAACCGGCGGCGGCGAAGAAGCCCAAGGCAGTGAAAAAGCCTGCTGCAGGTTGAGCCTGTTCCGGCCTCTTCGCGGGCAAGCCCGCTCCCACAAGTCCTCCACCGGTCCCTGTGGGAGCGGGCTTGCCCGCGAAGAGGCCATTCCAGTCACACCGCTTCCCCTTCCCCAAGGCCATCCGAGGACCGCCATGAGCCCCCGCACCCCTAAGAAAACCCGCTCCATCGCCCCATCCCGCCTGCGCGAGGGCATGCCCTTCCCGCTCGGCGCCACCTGGGATGGCCTGGGGGTCAACTTCGCCCTGTTCTCGGCCAACGCCACCAAAGTCGAGCTGTGTCTGTTCGACTCCACCGGCGAGCAGGAACTCGAACGCATCGAGCTGCCCGAATACACCGACGAGATCTACCACGGCTACCTGCCCGACGCCCATCCCGGGCTGGTCTACGGCTACCGCGTCTACGGCCCCTACGAGCCGGAGAACGGCCACCGCTTCAACCCCAACAAACTCTTGATCGACCCCTACGCCAAGCAGCTGGTCGGCAGCCTGAAATGGTCCGAGGCGTTGTTCGGCTACACCATCGGCCACCCCGACGGCGACCTCTCATTCGATGAGCGCGACAGCGCGCCGTTCGTGCCCAAGTGCAAAGTCATCGACCCCGCGTTCACCTGGGGCCGCGACCAGCGCGTGCAGATCCCCTGGGAGCGCACGATCATCTACGAAGCCCATGCCCGCGGCATCAGCATGCGCCACCCGGCGGTGCCAGAAGAATTGCGCGGCACCTTCGCCGGCCTGGCCAACGACGAGCTGCTCAAGCACATCAAGGACCTGGGCGTTTCGAGCATCGAGCTGCTGCCGATCCACGCCTTCGTCAATGACCAGCACCTGCTGGACAAGGGTCTGAACAATTACTGGGGCTACAACAGCATCGCCTTCTTCGCTCCGCACCCGCGCTACCTTGCCAGCGGCAAGATCGCCGAGTTCAAGGAGATGGTCGCGCACCTGCACGACGCAGGCCTGGAAGTGATTCTCGACGTGGTCTACAACCACACCGCCGAAGGCAACGAGCGTGGCCCGACGCTGTCCATGCGCGGCATCGACAACGCCTCGTACTACCGGCTGATGCCCGATGACAAGCGCTTCTACATCAACGATTCCGGCACCGGCAACACCCTCGACCTTAGCCACCCCTGCGTGCTGCAGCTGGTAACCGACTCGCTGCGCTATTGGGCCGGCGAGATGCACGTGGACGGCTTCCGCTTCGACCTGGCGACCATTCTCGGCCGCTACCACGACGGCTACAGCGAACGCCACGGCTTCCTTGTCGCCTGCCGTCAGGACCCGATGCTCAGCCAGGTAAAACTGATCGCCGAGCCCTGGGACTGCGGCCCCGGCGGCTATCAGGTGGGCAATTTCGCGCCGGGCTGGGCGGAGTGGAACGATCGCTTCCGCGACACGGCGCGGGCATTCTGGAAAGGCGACGAAGGCCAGCTGGCCGACTTCGCCTCGCGCATGACCGCTTCGGGCGACATGTTCAACAACCGGGGTCGACGCCCCTACTCTTCAGTCAATTTCATTACCGCGCACGACGGCTTCACCCTGCGCGATCTGGTGTCGTACAACAGCAAGCACAACGAAGACAACGACGAGAACAACCAGGACGGCACCGACAACAACCTGTCGTGGAACTGCGGCGTCGAAGGCCCCACCGACGACCCCGAAATCAACGCCCTGCGCATGCGCCAGATGCGCAATTACTTCGCCACCCTACTTTTCGCACAGGGCACACCAATGATCGTCGCCGGTGACGAGTTCAGCCGCACCCAGCATGGCAACAACAACGCCTATTGCCAGGACAGCGAGATCGGGTGGATCAATTGGGACTTGGACGAGGATGGCAAAGACCTGCTGGCCTTCGTCAAGCGCCTGACCCGCCTGCGCCTGGCCTACCCGGTGCTACGCCGCTCACGCTTCCTGGTCGGTGATTACAACGAAGCGATCGGGGTCAAGGACGTTACCTGGCTGGCGCCCGATGGCAGCGAGATGAGCGTGGAGCAGTGGGAGGATCCGCATGGACGCTGTCTGGGGATGCTGATCGATGGCCGGGCGCAGGTCAGTGGTATTGCTCGGCCCGGCTCTGAGGCGACGGTACTGCTTATCGTGAATGCACATCACGATGTGGTGCCGTTCTTGTTGCCTAGCGTACCGGAGGGCGATTACTGGAGCTGCCTGGTCGATACTGACCGACCGGAATTGCGCAAGGGGCAGCATTTACGGTTTGAGAGTACGTTCGAGGCCAAAGGGCGCTCCTTTGTGCTGATGGTTTTGCAGCGGGAAGAAGAGTGACTTGAACTGCATCGGCAGACTACCACTGGCCGGTGCAGTCTTCGGGCCTGCAGGTCACGCAGAAATCCGCTCCACCTCATATTGTGCAAGTTCTGCTGGGCTAGGCCATTCATTAGAAATGTGGATGGTCAAGCGTTTGAGAATATCCAACTGCTTTATTGCCATCTCATACTGCTCAATGGCTTTCCATTCGGGAATCCACCACACCCCACGTATGGGGTGATCGCTCACTTTCAAGGCGAGTTGCGGCTCGCTAGGTGGATCGGTAATAAGTTTTCGGAACCGATGAAGCACAGCATGCTCTTTAAATGCATTGGCAACGTCGTTATTTAGCATTTTAATCATGAGCTCGGCGTCGCGCACACCCACCTCCAGTTTCTGCCCCAGCTCAGACTTGGTCAAATGGGTTGCGTCCGAAATTGATTTTAGAGTTTTAAACCCCCACATGAACGGAATCTTCATTGGAAGCTTGTCCTCACCAGCAAGCTCCAAGCCTTTTGTAACAAACTTGTCACCAATCCAATCCCCTCCCTTATCCTCCCCTTTATCAAGCCAGTACTGTTTATGTTTATATTCTTCAAAAAAACCCTGACAATTTTTCTGGATATTCTTTGCCAGATTTGTGTCCGGTACTATGTTAACTTTCGGCAACACAGACTCTACTGCGGACTTTCCCAGCTCTCCCCCCACAAATGAGCCCACTACCGGCATGGTAGCCGAACCTGCTGCGCTCCCGGCCAGGCTGGAAGCCGTTGTTATAGATTTTCTTCCAACCGCGGCCACGACTTGACAAGTAACCGCAAGGCGCTTGCATTTCAGGAACGACACAACATCTGCTCTACAATCTTGCAATATTTCGCGAGCTTCTTTGATTGCATGGTACTTTTTGTATACACCCTTTATACCCGTATTTTTTTGGGGCATCGCTTGACTCCTCACTAAGGCTGCACCGGTGGAAACATGCTTAAGGAGGTATCATTGTCTTTTTTCTCGGCTTAGTAAGCCGCTGTTTTCTGGCACCCTTGAGTGAAAATTCGCAGTGCTTTCCACGACCTAGACACGCCCCATATCCACGCGTACAACCTCAACGCACCGGCAAATAAGCCACAAACTTTTTAGCAATTATTCGACATAGCAAGTCAGTGGCAAATCGCGATCGCCACTATGACACAGCGGTTTCATAACAATATCAATGACTTAACCCAGCGCACACACCCGCCTTTTTCATGGAACACTTTCTTGACGCAACCGCTTACCTCTCCTTAGCTAAACATTACCTAGTCGTAAAAACCTCGCGCCGGGCCTCTAGCTCGCGCCTTCGTGCATGCCTGCGAAAGCGGGTGTGCCGGGTTGGGTCGCCCTCTGTTTTTGCCGTACAGCTCGTGACGACAGGCCAGGTCCTTGGGCTGTACCTCACAAAAACAAAAGGAGATCCGCCATGAAAAACACCTCGAATCCCTTGCGCTTCGACCGTATTTTCTACGCGGTTTCCACGTCGATGCTTCTGGCAACCCCGGTGGAAACCTTCGCCTTCGAATTGCAGGATGACCCTGCATCGCCCCTGTTCCTGCAGCAACCCGCGATACCACAGCTGTCGCTTGAACCGGTCAGCGCCAGCGGTTTGAGCCTGGGTACGCTGACGGCTTTCAGCGACAAGATGGGAGAGCGCCATGGCCAGTCGGCGCCTGATCTGATGACCAGCCAATGGACGCAATTTTTCCCGGGCACGGCGCGGCCTGGGGCGCAGGCACCCGAGCAACTGGAAGCCCCCAGCCAGCAACTGATAATCGGCCCGGACTTGTTCGTGCGTGAAACCGGCGACGGCAATGTGCACCGCGCGGGGATTTTCGTCGGTCACAACAACCTGCAAAGCAGCTTGAGTGGCAGCCGCCCATTGCTCGGCGACAAGCAGCGCAATGCGGTCAACCTCAGCGGCGAGAGCCTGGGGGTGTACTGGAGCATGACCCATGAACAGGGCTGGCATGTGGATGCCGTGGCCATGGGTTCGCGCATCGACGTGCTGGGCCGTGGCGAGAGCGGTCAGCGGCTGGATGAGAGCGGCCACGCGATGACCTTTTCCGTGGAAGGTGGCTACCCGATCCAGTTGGGCGGCAGCTGGGTGATCGAACCGCAGGCGCAGTTGATCAACCAACAGTTCTTCCCCGGCAACCAGGTGCAGGAAGAGACCCTGCAGGCATTCGACAGCCAACCCACCTGGAGCGGCCGGGTCGGCGCCAAGTTGTCCGGGCGCTACGAAGTGCGGGGGATGCCGATCGAGCCCTACGTGCGGACCAACGTCTGGTATGACTTCAGCAATGCCGATGAGGTGAAGCTGGATCAGGTCGACAAGATTTCCGGTTCGCGGTACTCGACCACAGTGGAGTTGGGCTTGGGGCTGGTGGCCAGAGTCACACCTTCCGTGGCGTTGTTCGTCAGTGCCGATTACAGCAGTGATGTGGATGACAATGATCTGAATGGCCTGATTGGCAGCCTGGGTGTGCGGATGCGCTGGTAGTCAGTGCCGGCCGCGAAGAGGCCGGCACTGACATCGGATCAGGCCGGCTTCATCACCAGAACCCCAAGCGGGGGCAGGTTCAAAGCCAGCGACAACGGCTGCCCATGACTGGCAATGTCATCACTTTCCACCGCCCCCAAATTGCCCACATTCGACCCGGCATACAGCTCGGCATCGCTGTTGAGCAACTCCTGCCAGCGTTCACCGAACGGCACACCAATCCGATACCCTTCACGCGGCACCGGGGTGAAGTTGGCCACCACCAACAGTGGCTCTCCCTCGCTGCTCCAGCGCAGCCAGGCATACACGCTGTTGTGCGCATCGTCGCCGATCAGCCACTGGAAGCCCTGCGGCTGGCAGTCCTGCTCGTGCAGTGCCGGCAGGTCGCGGTACAGCCGGTTGAGGTCACTGACCAGCTTTTGCACGCCCTGGTGCTCGGGGTACTGCAACAGGTACCAGTCCAGCTGGTGGTCATGGTTCCACTCACGCCACTGGCCAAATTCGCAGCCCATGAACAGCAGCTTCTTGCCGGGGTGGGTCCACATGAAGGTCAGGTAGGCGCGCAGGTTGGCAAACTTTTGCCAGCGGTCGCCGGGCATCTTGTCGATCAGCGAGTGCTTGCCGTGCACCACTTCGTCGTGGGAGATCGGCAGGATGAAATGCTCGGAGTAGGCATAGATCAGGCCGAAGCTCATTTCGTTGTGGTGGTGGGCGCGGTGCACCGGGTCGTTCTGGATGTAGTGCAAGGTGTCGTGCATCCAGCCCATGTTCCACTTGTAGGCAAAGCCCAGTCCGCCTTGCTGGGTGGGCTGGCTGACGCCTGGCCAGGCGGTGGATTCTTCGGCGATGATCAGCGCGCCCGGGGCTTCATGGGCGGCTACGCCGTTGAGGTGGCGGATGAAGTCGATGGCTTCGAGGTTCTCACGCCCGCCGTGGCGGTTGGGCACCCATTCGCCGGCCTTGCGCGAATAGTCGCGGTACAGCATGGAAGCCACCGCATCGACGCGCAGACCATCGATATGGAAGTGCTTCAGCCAGTGCAGCGCCGAGGCCATCATGAAACCGCGCACTTCGTTACGGCCCAGGTTATAGATCAGCGTGTTCCAGTCCTGGTGGAAGCCTTCCAGCGGGTTGTCGTACTCATACAGCGCAGTGCCGTCGAAGCGTGCCAATCCATGTTCGTCCGTGGGGAAATGCGCGGGCACCCAGTCGAGGATTACCCCGATACCGCCCTGGTGGCAGGCGTCGATGAACGCGGCGAAATCTTCTGGCGTGCCATAACGCGAGGTGGGCGCGAACATCGACAATGGCTGGTAGCCCCATGAGCCGCCGAACGGGTGCTCCATGATCGGCAGCAGTTCGATGTGGGTGAAGTTGAGCTGTTGCACATAGGGCACCAGGCGCTCGGCCAGTTCCCGCCAGTTGTAGAAGCGCGACACTTCGCCAAGGTCATCCAGCTCGCACTGCCAGGAGCCTGGGTGCAGTTCGTAGATCGACAGCGGCGCGCTATAGGCGTGGCGCTGGGCGCGGTGTTCCATCCAGTCGTGGTCGTGCCACTCGTGGTTCAACGCGCTTGCCACCTTGGACGCCGTGCTTGGCGGCAGCTCGGTGGCGCGTGCCAGCGGGTCGGCCTTGAGCGGCAGGATGCCATCTTTGCCCAGCACCTCGAACTTGTAGGTTTCCCCCACGCCCAGGCGTGGCACGAACAGTTCCCACACCCCGGCGCTGTGGCGCAGGCGCATCGGGTGACGACGGCCGTCCCAGTTGTTGAAATCGCCCACTACCGAGACCCGCCGTGCATTCGGCGCCCATACCGAGAAGCACACGCCATCGACGCCGTCGACCTGGGTCGGCTGCGCACCGAAGCGCCCGGATAGGTCACGGTGGTTGCCTTCGGCAAACAGGTGCAGGTCCATGTCGCCCAGTTGCGGGCCGAAGCTGTATGGATCTTCGGTCACCTGCTCACCACCGGCCCAGCCGATCTGCAGCAGGTACGGTTGCGCCTCACTCAGGTGCGCGGTGAACAGGCCAGGCAGGCTGCCCTGCTCCATTTCGGCCAGTACCCGCCCATCATGCCGAGCCAGGATGCGCACATTCAAGGCAGACGGCAGGAAGGCGCGAACCCATTGGCCGCCCGCGCCATCGCCATGGGGGCCAAGCACTGCAAATGGATCGGCGTGCTCGGCGCGGGCAAGGGCATCGAGCTCCCGCTGCCGAAGGCCACCGGTGTCACGCGTGGTTGCATTCATTACGACTCTCCCCAGGTACTGATCAGTCCATGCAGGCCATGCAAAGGCACGGCCAGCCAACTCGGCCGGTTTTCGGCTTCATAGGTAATCTCGTAGGCGGCTTTTTCCAGGCAGAACAGTTCCAGCGCGGCGCGTTCGCCCTCGGCCTGTTGCCAGGCATGGGGCATGGCGGCGGTGGCCAGGCCGTAGGCTTCGACAAAGGCATGACGCGACTGGTGCAGGTACTGCCGGGCGACCCGCTGACGAGCCTGCCGTGCTGCCTCGGAAAGGTCTACTGCCGAGGCGCTACGCAGGATCATCGCAGCAGCATAGTCGAAGGATCGCAATACGCCGCTGACATCCTTGTAAGGGCTGTGTTTGGCCCGACGCTCGTCCAGCGGGCGCGACGGCTCGCCTTCGAAATCGATGAGGTAGGCATCGCCCTGCACCACCAACACCTGGCCCAGGTGCAGGTCGCCGTGCACGCGCATCAGCAGCCCGCCTTGGGCTTGCTGAGCGAGGTTGGCGATGTGCTGGGTGAGGCCTTCGCGTTGCTGCTGCAGATCGTCGACCAGGGCCTGGCTGTCGCTATCCAGGTTGTCGCGGTGCTGGGCCAGCAGGTCTAGGGCATGGCTGAGTTCGGCGCTGATCTGGCGGGCCCAGCGCTCGCTGTCCTCGCCTTCGCTGGCCCGTGGCTGGAACGCGGCATCCTCGGTGGGGGCCGCGAGCAGCAGGTGCATCTCACCCAGGCGCTGGCCGAGCAAGGCGGCAAAGCCGTTGAGCTCGGCCAGCGCGTCGGTGTGCGCTTCGCCGTCGGTGCTGGCCGGTTCCATCTCGTCGCGGATCGCCCGTTCCAATGTGTTCTGAGTCCAGGCCCAGGCATCGCCCTGGTTGCTCAAGTAGCCCTGGGCGATCATCAGCAGGTGCGGTGCGTCGGCCTCGTCCACCCGGCTGACCCAGGCCAGCAATGGCGAGATATTGGTGAAGCCGGCGGCGGTGAGGTAGGCGCTCATTTCCAGTTCTGGGTGGATGCCCGGATTGACCCGGCGAATCAGCTTGAGCACCACGCGGTCAGCGATCACCACTGAACTGTTGGATTGCTCGGCGCTCAGGTAACGCACTTCGCTGTCGTCGTCCAGCCCCAGCTTGGCCAACTGGTCGGTGCACTTGAACTGCAACTCGCCCTGGTCGTTACCACAGGGCAAGCGAAGGCCGTCCTGGCAGGCGCGCAGCACAGCCCGAATGAACGGTTCGAGCACAAAGGCATCGGTGATCAGGCCCACCTGGCTGCCACGGCGAACCCGAGAAAGCGCCAACTGTTGCGGCAAGGCGGTGGTGATGTGTTCCTCGGGCAGGAAGCCGAATGGCAGCTGGTATTGAGTGGCCAGGCCGTCGCCGAGCACTTCGATTTCGCTGAGCAACACCGGAGTAGTGGCCGTGGCCAAACGTACGCCATAGCGCAGGCGCACCTGGTCGATCGGCCCTTCCTTGCCGGCGAACCAGCGGCGCTTGGGCAGGTATTGCGGCAGGATCGCGTCCTGCAAGGTGTCGTTGGAAGGCGCTTCGAGCAGCTCTTCCATGCGTTTGCGCAGCACCAATGTAGTCAATTCTGGCAACCCCTCGGTAGGTTGAACGTGCCAGCTGGGCATTCGGTCGTGCGCGGCCAGCAGGAACCAGTAGAAGGCATAGGGTGGCAAGGTCAGCAGGAACGGCAGCTGGCCGATCGGCGGGAAGGCGCTGCCGCCGAGCATTTCCACCGGTACTTTATCGGCGTATTGCGACAGCTCCAGCTCCGCCGCCTGCGCGGCGCGGGAGACATTGGCAACGCAGAGGATAACTTCGCTGTTGCCCTCGGCATCGGTGTATTCGCGGATGTACGCCAGGATCCGCCGGTTGCTCGGCGTGAGCGTGCGCAAGGTGCCGCGGCCAAAAGCCTTTTGCTGGTTGCGCACCGCCAGCAGGCGGCGGTTCCAATTCAGCAGCGAATGCGGGTCGTGCGACTGCGCCTCGACGTTGACCGTCTGATAGCCGTACAGCGGGTCCATGATCGGCGGCAGTACCAGGCGCTGCGGGTCGGCCTTGGAGAAGCCGCCGTTGCGGTCGGGCGACCATTGCATGGGCGTGCGCACGCCATCGCGGTCGCCCAGGTAGATGTTGTCGCCCATGCCCAGTTCGTCGCCGTAGTACAAGGTTGGTGTGCCCGGCATCGACAGCAGCAGGCTGGTGAGCAGCTCGATGCGCCGGCGGTCGCGTTGCAGCAGCGGCGCCAGGCGGCGGCGGATGCCGAGGTTGATCCGCGCGCGGCGGTCTTCGGCGTAGTAGTTCCACAGGTAGTCGCGCTCGCGGTCGGTGACCATCTCCAGGGTCAGCTCATCGTGGTTGCGCAGGAAGATCGCCCACTGGCAGTTGGCCGGAATTTCCGGGGTCTGGCGCAGGATGTCGGTGATCGGGAAGCGGTCTTCCATGGCCAGGGCCATGTACATGCGCGGCATCAGCGGGAAGTGAAACGCCATGTGGCACTCGTCACCCTCCCCCTCGCCAAAGTACGGGCGGGTGTCTTCGGGCCATTGATTGGCCTCGGCCAGCAGCATACGGTCGGGGTAGTTGGCGTCGATTTCGGCGCGGATCGCCTTGAGTACCTGGTGGGTTTCCGGAAGGTTCTCGTTGTTGGTGCCGTCGCGTTCGATCAGGTACGGGATGGCGTCCAGGCGCAGGCCATCGACACCCAGGTCGAGCCAGAAGCGCATCACCCCGATCACCGCCTTGAGCACCTGCGGGTTGTCGAAGTTGAGGTCCGGCTGATGCGAGTAGAAGCGGTGCCAGAAGTACTGGCCGGCGACCGGGTCCCAGGTCCAGTTGGACTTCTCGGTGTCGAGGAAAATGATCCGCGTGCCGTCGTACTTCTGGTCGTCATCCGACCAAACGTAGAAGTCCCGCGCCTTGCTGCCGCGCTTGGCCAGGCGGGCACGCTGGAACCACGGGTGCTGGTCGGAGGTGTGATTGATGACCAGCTCGGTGATCACCCGCAGGCCCCGTTTGTGCGCTTCGGCGATGAAACGACGGGCGTCGGCCAAGCTGCCGTAGTCGGGGTGCACGGCTTTGTATTCGCCGATGTCGTAGCCATCGTCGCGCCGGGGCGAGGGGTAGAACGGCAGCAGCCAGAGCGTGTTGACGCCCAGTTCGGCGATGTAGTCGAGTTTGCTGATCAGGCCGGCGAAATCACCGATGCCGTCGTTGTTGGCATCGAAGAACGACTTGATGTGCAGCTGGTAGATCACCGCGTCCTTGTACCACAGCGGGTCGTCGATGAAGGCTGCCGGGCGGGAACGCTTGGCCATGTGCGACTCCTTTCAATTGCTGGTCCCCGTAGGAGCGGATTCATCCGCGATCACCGGCGAAGCCGGTGCCATGCACCGAGGTGGTTGCTTCGCGGATGAATCCGCTCCTACAGAGTTGTGTGTCGCCTAGCGGGCTTTCTCTATTCGCCAGATACCGAACGGCTGATGCCACGGCTCGATGCGCATCCACTGGGTCTTGCCGTGCCAGGTCCAGCGGTGGCCGTTCATCAGGTCTTCGCCAAGGGTATCGGCGTCGTCGTCCAGGCCCAGCTCCCACAGCGGCAGCTCGAAACTCGCCTCCTGGGCGTTGTGCGGGTCGAGGCTGATCGCCACCAGGATGTAGTTGTCGCGTTCAGGCGTACGCTTGGCGAAATACAGGATGTTGTCGTTCCAGCAATTGAAGAACGCCACGCCCAGGTGCGTCTGCAAGGCACGATTCTGCCGGCGGATGCGATTGAGCTGGGCAATCTCGGCAATGATGTTGCCGGGCTGGGTAAAGTCGCGGGGGCGGATCTCGTACTTCTCCGAGTCCAGATATTCTTCCTTGCCCGGCAACGGCGTGCCCTCGCACAGCTCGAAGCCCGAATACATGCCCCACAGCCCCGACCCCATGGTCGCCAGTGCGGCGCGGATGAGGAACCCGGCACGGCCCGAGGTGTGCAGGAAGAACGGGTTGATGTCTGGCGTGTTGACGAAGAAGTTGGGCCGGTAGCACTGGCTCCACGGTGGCTGATTGAGTTCTTCGAAGTATTCGCGCAGCTCTTTCTTGGTATTGCGCCAGGTGAAGTAGGTATAGCTCTGCGCATAACCGACCTTGCCCAGGCGCGCCATCATCGCCGGCTTGGTGAAGGCCTCGGCGAGAAAGATCACCTCCGGGTACTGGCTGCGCACGTTGGCGATCAGCCATTGCCAGAACGGCAGCGGCTTGGTGTGCGGGTTGTCGACGCGGAAGGTTTTCACGCCCTCCTCGACCCAGCCCACCACCACATCACGCAGAGCCAGCCACAACGACGGCACGGCGTCTGCGGCATAGAAGTCGACGTTGACGATGTCCTGGTATTTTTTCGGCGGGTTCTCGGCATAGCGAATCGTGCCGTCCGGGCGCCAGCTGAACCAGCCGGGGTGCTCCTTGAGCCAGGGGTGGTCCTGGGAGCACTGGATGGCGAAGTCCAGCGCGATTTCCAGACCATGCTCGGCGGCGGCGGCGACCAGGCGACGGAAGTCATCACGCGTGCCCAACTCAGGGTGAATGGCGTCATGCCCGCCTTCAGGGCTGCCGATGGCGTAGGGGCTACCGGGGTCGCCGGGCTCGGCCTGCAAGGCATTGTTACGGCCCTTGCGAAACTGCTTGCCGATCGGATGAATGGGCGGGAAATACAGCACATCGAAGCCCATGTCACGGATCATCGGCAGGCGCTCGTGGACGTCGTTGAAGGTGCCATGGCGTTCGGGGCTATCGGTAATCGAGCGTGGGAACAGCTCGTACCAGCTGGCGAATTGCGCGGCCGGGCGGTCAACGTCGAGGGGGAATTCGCTGCTGCGAGTGAGATAGCTGCGATGCTCCGCTTCGGTCATCAGCCGCGTGGCTTCGGTGCCCAACAGCAGCGCCACTTGATCATCTTGAGACAGTTCCGGCAGCTGAGCCTGCAGAGCCTCGATCTGCTCGCGCAGTGCGCCCTCGCTGCGCTCGGCCCCCTTGCCCAGCATCAGGCGACCCTCTTCAAGCTCAAGCTTAATCTCAACGCCAGCGTGGTACTTCTTCTCGAGGTCGTGGCAATAGGTAGCGAACGGGTCGATCCAGGCCTCGATGCTGAACAGGTGCAGCCCCAGTTCGGTCGGGGTGAATTCGGCAAGCCACAGGTCATTGCCCGGCGAGTGCATCGGCACGCAGTGCCAACGCCGGCTGTTGGCCTGACGCCAGTTGAGCATCACCGCCAGGCGGTCGTGGCCGTCGCTGTAGACCTTGCTGCTGACCGCCACCGGCTGGCCGCTGATGGCCTTGGCGGCGAAGGTGCCACCGTCGAGCACGGGGCTGCTGTCCTCGATGACGATACGCGGCGCCAATAGCGCCTGGGACAGGCTGATTGCCTGGTCCGGGTGGTCGTTGGCCATCGGTACGCTTTCGAAGGGCTCGTTACGCGACATCGGTCCAGGCTCCCTGTTGGCATTGGCGGTAAGGGTTCAGAGCCATCGGCCACGCAGGGGGTTCAAAAAAAATGAGCAAACGGCGCAGCCACGTATCAAAGCCTGCACCACCCTCTCATTTACCCCGCGAGGTCAGGCCATGAACATTCCCATTCCACCGGAGACACCCGACCCGAACATCGACGACCCCAGCCTGCCGCCGCCCGTGCCGGAAGAAGACCCGGACGAGCTGCCGATCAAGCCGACCATGCCGCCGACGGTGGGTGATCCGCCGAGTCAGGAGCCACCGGTGAAGGCCTAAGGATAGACGAGGCTACTGGTATTTCTGCCAGTAGCGGTCTGGTCGGTTGTGGCGATGAGGTGAGGCTCAAGTAGAAACCGGAGCCTCACCTCTTAATAATGCCATGAATGTTTTGATACTAATAAGAGAGGAGCAGCAGCACTTTAGCTATATAGCGTTCCAACCCTCCCGCGAGAATCGATATTTGCAACTGACATTTTTAACAGTTTATAAACACTCAATTTGACGGTATACATAACGCTCACCGCAAACTGAGGCACCAACATGAGCGACAACCTGAGCGACATCGAGAATAGAGCAAAAAAAATCATTATCGAAATCCTTAACATAGAAGACAAAGAAATAAATGCAACAGCATCCTTCACCAAGGACTTGGGAGCTGATGAACTTGAGGCTGCAGAGTTGATACTGGAATTTGAAAAACAATTTGAAATTACCATCCCTGAAAATGACCAAGAAAACCTTACAACCCTAGGAAATGTAATAGCCTACATAATAAAGCACGCGAAGTAATGAATTTCCCGACATCAGCCCCTACAGAACAGGCCTGGAGACAGGCCTGTTTTTCTATTATCTAGTTTTAGTAAATAGCTCGATACTCGCTTCTCTCATCCGAAACTTCTGCACCTTGCCCGTCACTGTCATCGGGAATTCTTCAACGAAATTTAGATACCTCGGCACTTTGAAGTGCGCGATGCGCGCCTTGCACCAACCTTGCAACTCTTCGGCCGTGGCTCTGTGCCCGGGATGCAATTTGATCCAGGCGACGATCTCTTCGCCATATCGGCTGCACGGAATGCCCACCACTTGAGCATCGGCCACCGCCGGGTGGGTGTGGAAGAACTCCTCCAGCTCGCGTGGATAGATGTTCTCGCCACCGCGAATGATCATGTCCTTGTTACGCCCAACGATACGCACATAGCCTTCATCATCCATTACCGCCAGGTCGCCGGTGTGCATCCATCCGGCCGGGTCGATGGCGTCATGGGTGGCCTGCAGGTTATCCCAATAACCGAGCATCACGCTGTAACCACGGGTGCACAGCTCTCCGATCTCGCCACGGGCGACGATGCAGCCATCGGCGTCCACCAGCTTGGTTTCAAGCTGGGGCTGAGTGCGGCCGACTGTGGTTACGCGCAGTTCCAATTCGTCGTCTGGGCCAGTCTGCAGCGACACCGGGCTTGTTTCGGTCATGCCGTAGGCGATCTGCACTTCGGCCATGTGCATTTGGTCGATGACCCGGCGCATCACCTCGATCGGGCAGGTGGCGCCGGCCATGATGCCGCTGCGCAGGGTCGAGAGGTCCAGCTGCTGGCGTGACGGGTGGTCGAGCATGGCGATGAACATGGTCGGCACGCCGTAGAGAATACTGGCGCGCTCTTCGGCAACGGCGCGCAGGGTGAGCTCGGCGTCAAAGGCGTCGTTGGGGTAGATCATGGTGCTGGCGTGGGTGATGCAGCCGAGGTTGGCCATGACCATGCCGAAGCAGTGGTACAGCGGTACCGGGATCACCATTCGGTCGGTGCAGCTCAGGCCCAGGCTCTCGCCGACCATGAAACCGTTGTTGAGGATGTTGTAGTGGCTGAGCGTGGCGCCTTTGGGCGCGCCGGTGGTGCCGGAGGTGTATTGGATGTTCACCGGCTGGTCGAAGTGCAGGCTGCTCTGGCGCGCTGTGTAGGCCTCGACGGGGGTCTGCGCTGCCCGCTCGGCCAAGGCGTGCCAGGGCAGGAAGCCGAGTGGCGGCTGGGTAGACAGGCTGATCACTCCGCGCAGCTCTGGCAGGCGCTCGCTAGCGAGATCGCCCAACGCTGCGGTCGCCAGCTCTGCCACCAGTTCCTGCACCATCGCGTGGTAATCGGACGTCTTGAAGGCGTCGGCGCACACCAGCCAACGGCAGCCGGACTGGCGCAGCACGTACTCCAGCTCGCTGACCCGATAGGCCGGGTTGATGTTCACCAGAATCGCGCCGACCTGCGCACTGGCCAATTGCAGAATGCACCACTGGGCGCAGTTGGGCGCCCAGATGCCGACCCGCTCGCCGGTAGTGACGCCCAGGGCCATCAAGGCGCGGGCATGGGTGTCGACCTGCTCGGCCAGCTGCTGCCAGCTATAGCGTACGCCCTGGTGGCGCACCACCAGCGCTTCGCGGTCGGGAAAACGGGCCACGGTGGCATCGAAGGCCTGGCCGATGGTCAGGGTCAGTAAAGGGTGGTCCTGACGGCCTCGGGTGTAACTGGGTTGACTCATGGGTGTCCCTTCTTGTGGTTGTTCTGGGCACGGCTGAAGCAAGCGACGAATACTCTGGCGCAGATTTACGTTTACGTAAAGGTGATGAGTAGATTGACAGTTACGAAGGCCAGGTTTACGTTAACGTAAAGGTGAAAATCACCCCGCGCCATTGAGCTAGGGTGTAACCCAATTTCAAGAACAAGAAGGTGCCTCCCCATGCATTACCCCTCCCTGAACTTCGCCCTGGGCGAAACCATCGACATGCTGCGTGACCAGGTGCGCACCTTCGTCGCCGCCGAGCTGGCGCCACGCGCCGCGCAGATCGACCACGACAACCTGTTCCCCGCCGACATGTGGCGCAAGTTTGGCGATATGGGCCTGCTTGGTATCACCGTGTCCGAGGAATACGGCGGCGCTGGCCTGGGCTACCTGGCCCATGTGGTATCGATGGAAGAGATCAGCCGCGGCTCGGCCTCGGTGGCGCTCTCCTACGGCGCCCACTCCAACCTGTGCGTCAACCAGATCAACCGCAACGGCACCCACGAGCAGAAGCTGAAATACCTGCCCAAGCTGATCAGCGGCGAGCATATCGGCGCTCTGGCCATGAGCGAACCCAACGCCGGCTCCGACGTGGTGTCAATGAAACTGCGCGCCGAAAAACGCGGTGACCGCTACGTGCTCAACGGCAGCAAGACCTGGATCACCAACGGCCCCGACGCCAACACCTACGTGATCTACGCCAAGACCGACCTGGACAAGGGCGCCCACGGCATCACTGCATTCATCGTCGAGCGCGACTGGCAAGGCTTCAGCCGCAGCAACAAGTTCGACAAGCTGGGCATGCGCGGCTCCAACACCTGCGAGCTGTTCTTCGATGACGTCGAAGTGCCGGAAGAAAACATCCTCGGCCAACTCAACGGCGGCGTGCGCGTGCTGATGAGCGGCCTCGATTACGAGCGCGTGGTCCTCTCCGGCGGCCCGACCGGCATCATGCAAAGCTGCATGGACCTGGTGGTGCCGTACATCCACGACCGCAAACAGTTCGGCCAGAGCATCGGCGAGTTCCAGCTGATCCAGGGCAAGATCGCCGACATGTACACCCAGCTCAACGCCAGCCGCGCCTACCTCTATGCCGTGGCCCAGGCCTGCGACCGTGGTGAGACCACCCGCAAGGACGCTGCCGGGGTGATCCTCTACACCGCCGAACGCGCGACGCAGATGGCCCTGGAAGCGATCCAGATTCTCGGCGGCAACGGCTACATCAACGAATTCCCGGCTGGCCGCCTGCTGCGCGACGCCAAGCTGTACGAAATCGGTGCCGGCACCAGCGAAATCCGCCGGATGCTGATCGGCCGCGAACTGTTCAACGAAACCCGCTGAGCACAAGGGACGGGCGCACATGGCTACCTTGCACACCCAGATCAACCCGCGTTCGGCGGAGTTCGCCGGCAACAGCGCGGCCATGCTCGAACAGGTCCAGGCCCTGCGCGGCCTGCTCGCCCAAGTGGCACAGGGCGGCGGGCCGAAGGCCCAGGAGCGGCACACCTCGCGTGGCAAACTGCTGCCACGCGAACGCATCAATCGCCTGCTTGATGCAGGCTCTCCCTTCCTCGAAATCGGCCAGCTGGCCGCCCATGAGGTGTACGGTGAAGACGTGCCCGCTGCGGGCGTGATCGCCGGCATCGGCCGGGTCGAAGGCGTGGAATGCATGATCGTGGCCAACGACGCCACGGTCAAAGGCGGCTCCTACTACCCGCTGACGGTGAAAAAACACCTGCGTGCGCAGACCATCGCCCTGCAGAACCGGCTGCCGTGCATCTACCTGGTGGACTCCGGCGGCGCCAACCTTCCGCGCCAGGACGAAGTGTTCCCCGACCGCGAGCACTTCGGGCGGATCTTCTTCAACCAGGCCAACATGAGCGCGCTGGGCATCCCGCAGATCGCCGTGGTCATGGGCTCGTGCACCGCGGGTGGTGCCTATGTGCCGGCGATGGCCGACGAAGCGATCATGGTCCGCCAGCAGGCGACCATCTTCCTCGCCGGCCCACCGCTGGTGAAGGCCGCCACCGGCGAGGTGGTGAGCGCCGAAGAGCTCGGCGGCGCCGATGTGCACTGCCGCACCAGCGGCGTGGCCGACCACTATGCCGACAACGACGAACACGCATTGGCCCTGGCCCGGCGCAGTGTCGCCAACCTCAACTGGCACAAGCTCGGCAAACTGCAACGCCTGGAGCCCGTCGCGCCGCTGTATGGCGCCGAAGAGCTGTATGGCGTGGTGCCGGCCGACGCCAAGCAGCCGTTCGATGTACGCGAGGTGATCGCGCGCCTGGTCGACGGCTCGGTGTTCGATGAGTTCAAGGCGCTGTTCGGCACCACCCTGGTGTGCGGCTTCGCCCATTTGCACGGCTACCCGGTGGCAATCCTGGCCAACAACGGCATCCTCTTCGCCGAAGCTGCGCAAAAAGGCGCGCATTTCATCGAGCTGGCCTGCCAGCGCGGCATTCCGCTGCTGTTCCTGCAGAACATCACTGGTTTCATGGTCGGCAAAAAGTACGAAGAAGGCGGCATCGCCAAGCACGGCGCCAAGCTGGTGACGGCGGTGGCCTGTGCCCAGGTGCCGAAGTTCACGGTGATCATCGGCGGCAGTTTCGGTGCCGGCAACTACGGCATGTGCGGCCGCGCCTACGACCCACGCTTCCTGTGGATGTGGCCCAACGCGCGGATTGGCGTGATGGGCGCCGAGCAGGCGGCCGGGGTGCTGGCGCAGGTCAAGCGCGAGCAGAGCGAACGCAGTGGCCAGGCCTTCAGCGCCGAGGATGAAGCCCGTCTCAAACAGCCGATTCTCGACCAGTACGAACACCAGGGTCACCCCTATTACTCCAGCGCCCGGCTGTGGGACGACGGTGTCATCGACCCGGCGCAAACCCGCGACGTGCTTGGCCTGGCGTTGTCCGCCGCGCTCAACGCGCCAATCGAACAGAGCCGCTTCGGCATTTTCCGGATGTGACCCATGAGCGATTTCAGCACCCTTGAAGTGACGCGCGACCCTCGCGGCTTTGCCACCCTGTGGCTGAGCCGCGAGGACAAGAACAACGCCTTCAACGCGCAGATGATCCGCGAACTGATCGTCGCCCTCGATCAACTGGCCGACGACGCCAGCCTGCGTTTTTTACTGTTGCGCGGCCGTGGCCGGCATTTCAGTGCCGGCGCCGACCTTGCCTGGATGCAGCAATCGGCGCAGCTGGACTTCAATACCAACCTGGATGATGCCCGCGAACTGGGCGAGCTGATGTATGCCCTACACCGCCTCAAAGTGCCGACCCTGGCCGTGGTGCAAGGCGCGGCCTTTGGCGGCGCGCTGGGGCTGATCAGCTGCTGCGACATGGCCATCGGCGCCGAGGATGCGCAGCTGTGCCTGTCAGAAGTGCGTATTGGCCTGGCCCCGGCGGTGATCAGCCCGTTCGTGGTCAAGGCCATCGGCGAGCGGGCCGCACGCCGCTATGCCTTGACTGCCGAGCGTTTCAGCGGCGTGCGCGCCCGTGAATTGGGCTTGCTGGCCGAGGTGTACCCTGCCGCCGAGCTGGAAACACAGGTCGAGGCGTGGGTGGATAACTTGCTGCAGAACAGCCCGCAGGCTCTGCGCGCCACCAAGGACCTGCTGCGCGAAGTCGACGACGGCGAACTCAGCCCGGCCCTGCGCCGCTACTGCGAGAACGCCATCGCCCGTATTCGCGTCAGCGCCGAAGGCCAGGAAGGCCTGCGCGCCTTCCTGGAAAAGCGCCGCCCCGCCTGGCAAACCGAACCCAAGAAGGAGCCGCGCCCATGAGCCGCCCCACACTGACCACCCTGCTGGTCGCCAACCGCGGTGAAATCGCCTGCCGGGTGATGCGCACCGCCAAGGCCATGGGCCTGACCACCGTGGCCGTGCACAGCGCCACCGACCGCGATGCCCGCCATAGCCGTGAAGCAGACATCCGCGTGGACCTGGGCGGCAGCAAGGCCGCCGACAGCTACCTGGTCGTCGACAAACTGCTCGCTGCGGCCAAGGCCAGCGGCGCCCAGGCCATTCACCCGGGTTACGGCTTTCTTTCCGAAAACGCAGGTTTCGCCCGCGCCATCGAAGACGCCGGGCTGATCTTCCTTGGCCCACCGGCCAGCGCCATCGATGCCATGGGCAGCAAATCGGCCGCCAAGGCGCTAATGGAAGCGGCCGACGTTCCTCTGGTGCCCGGTTATCACGGCGAAGCCCAGGACCTGGAAACCTTCCGCGCCGCCGCCGAACGCATCGGCTACCCGGTGCTGCTGAAAGCCAGCGCCGGCGGCGGCGGCAAGGGCATGAAAGTGGTGGAGGAAGAAAGCCAACTGGCAGACGCCCTCGCCTCGGCCCAGCGTGAGGCGCAGTCGTCGTTCGGCGATGCGCGCATGCTGGTGGAAAAGTACGTGCTCAAACCACGCCATGTGGAAATTCAGGTGTTCGCCGACCAGCACGGCAACTGCCTGTACCTCAATGAGCGTGACTGCTCGATCCAGCGCCGCCACCAGAAAGTGGTCGAGGAAGCGCCTGCACCAGGGCTCTCGGCAGAACTGCGCCGTGCCATGGGCGAAGCGGCGGTGCGCGCCGCCCAAGCGATCGGCTATGTCGGCGCTGGCACCGTGGAATTTTTGCTCGACGCCCGAGGCGAGTTCTTCTTCATGGAGATGAACACCCGCCTGCAAGTGGAGCACCCGGTCACCGAAGCTATCACTGGCCTCGACCTGGTGGCCTGGCAAATTCGCGTGGCCTGTGGCGAGCCGCTGCCGATCAGCCAGGAGCAGGTGCCGCTGATCGGCCATGCCATCGAAGTGCGCCTGTACGCCGAAGACCCGGCCAACGAGTTTCTGCCGGCCACCGGCACCCTGACGCTGTACCGCGAGTCGGCGCCTGGCGAAGGGCGCCGGGTGGACAGCGGGATCAGCGAAGGTGACGAGGTGTCGCCGTTCTACGACCCGATGCTGGGCAAGCTGATCGCCTGGGGCGAGAACCGCGAACAGGCACGTCTGCGTTTGCTGGCGATGCTAGATGAGTTCGCCATCGGCGGGTTGAAGACCAATATTGCCTTCCTGCGGCGCATCCTTGCCCATCCGGCTTTCGCAGCGGCCGAATTGGATACCGGGTTTATTCCGCGTCATCAGGACGATTTACTGCCAACTCCGCAGGCGTTGCCCGCAGGCTTCTGGCAAGCCGCAGGTGAAGCATGGTTGCAAGGCCAGCCAGCGCATCAGCGTGACGACGACAACTGCTCGCCCTGGGCTGAGCGTACCGGCCTGCGTCTGGGCCTGCCGGCGCACAGCAGCCTGCACCTGCGCAGTGGTGGGGAAAGCCAGGCGATTGCCCTTGAGCATCACGCTGCATCCGTTTGGCAACTGGACGGCGAACACCTGAGCCTGGATGCCGATGGTGTGCGTCGTCGTTATCTGGCGATACGCCGCGGAAGTACGCTGTTCCTGCGCTGGGAGGGCGATATGCATGCGGTCGAGGCCTTCGACCCGATCGCCGAAGCCGAAGCCAGTCACAGCCACCAGGGCGGGCTCGGTGCGCCGATGAACGGCAGCATCGTGCGTGTGTTGGTCGAGCCGGGCCAGGTGGTGGAAGCCGGAACGGCGCTGGTGGTTCTGGAGGCCATGAAGATGGAGCACAGCATTCGCGCACCGCATGGCGGCACAGTGAAGGCGTTGTTCTGCCAGGAAGGGGATATGGTCATCGAGGGGACGGTGCTGGTCGAGTTAACCGAATGATGTGATCAGGGGCCGCTTTGCGGCCCCAGCAGCCTTAGAATATGCCGTGCACTCGCACGACCACGCCTATGAATTCACAGCCTTCTTCGCACACCAAGGCCGGATAGCTGCTGTTCAGCGCCTTCAGATACCGCTGCCCACCCTCTTCGGCCAACTCGCGCAGGATCGCCGACTTTCCGGGCTGGCGCGCGATCACCAGTCGCCCCGGCTCGGCCTCCAGCCCCGGATCCACCAGAATACGCATCCCTTGCGGCACGCTCCGGCCGCTGGCGGTGCTCATCGCATCGTTTTCCACGGTCAGCCAGAACGCCTTGCCCTGAGCCAGGTACTCGGTCTGTTCGTAAACAGCAGGCTCTTCGGCTTCGCAGGTACCCAGGCGGTCCCAGGCCAGCAACGGGTAGCGAAAACACACGATGTATTGCATCAGGTCGATGGCGTCATCCGCATCGTCCATTTCGTAGCGGGCGCTCTCCTCACCGACTTGGCCCAGCACGCGCAACTGCAGGCTGACGTGGTAATGCGGCATGCCCAGCTCGACGAACACCCGGTTCATCGAATCGACCTTGGGCTGGCGCCGCTTGTTCACCCAGTGCCCCACGCTGCCTTGGGAAACCCCAACGCGTTCGGCGAGCTGCTCCTGGGAGATATCGAGTTCCTCCATCCGGTCACGGACGAGGGCAATCCATTTATCCATATTCATCGCTGGCACGATACGGACTGCCCTCCGGCGCTCAATAAACATTCAGTATTATTTATCTGAAAGCAACAAAATACTTTAGGTATTAAAATCAACGCGGACCTTTTTCCTATTGGCATGCGCAGGTATCAGGATGAAACCACCGAAAAACGACGAAACAGAACTCGACAGCGAAGCAGCCCGCCGCGCCCTCGACTATTACCTCAATCCCAACCCCACCCGCCCCGGCGAACACAACCGCATCTGGACCCTGCACGACGGCGTCAGCAGCGAGCAAGCACAGGAGCACGCCATCGCCCTGCTGCGCTGCGCCGCCGCCACGGCCCATGAAACAGCCAGCCACCAGGAAGGCACCCAGCGCGAACTGACCTTCGCACTGATGCACATGATGGACATGGCCAGGGCCCTGCTGGAGCACAAACGCGCCACGCAAACCGGAGTGTAGAAGGCAGAGAAAAAACGTGATGGCCGGGTAACGGCAGGGGCCCCGATTGCCGGGACAAGGAAGCGCTCCGGTAAAAGTTTTTTACCGGATAAGAGAAAAATCATTTGACTGGCAAATGATAACGATTATTATTGCACTCAGCTGGTCGCGAGATCAGCTGGATAACCTGGAAGCTTAGGTCGCTCTCAGATTATCTCCTCATCAGGCTAATCACGGTTTTTGACCCGGCTTTTTGCCGGGTCTTTTTTTTGGCTCTTCAGGCTAATGAAGATCGTTGATGGCGGCGATGATAGCAAAAGTGTGTCAGAGCGTGAATGCTCATTACAAAACTTTGCGGAATCAGCACTTGAGAATCAATCTCGTTTCGCCTACTCTGGTTCCGCATCAAGGAAGATGCCCCCATCCCTCCCCCCTTGAGCAAGGAGCTGTCCATGAGCCGCCTGTTGCTGCCCCTTGAGCACCCCACGCCCGCTGCCGGCCATGCTGCCGAGGATGCCCTGCTGCATGGACTCAAGCGCTTGCCGCGCAGGGTCCAGCAAGTGTTCCTGCTCAACCGCCTCGACCAGCTGGATTTCAACAGCATCGCCAGCCGCCTTGATTTGCCATTATTGAGTATCGAACGGCACATGAACCAAGTGCTGCAAGCGGCACGCCCACAGGGAGATGCATTGGCCAGTGTTGCCGGGCAATGGTATGTGCGGCTGCAGAGCCCAGATGCGACGTCTTGCGAACGTATCGACTTCCGCCGATGGCTGGATGCTGACCCGGCACACCTGCAGGCCTTCCATGACACCGAACTGCGCTGGCGCAGTTTGCTGGCGCCAGCGCGCGAGTTAGGGCAGGACGGGTGGTATCGGCAAGGGCGTGCGGCGCTTTCGTTGGGCGGGTGTTCGATTGCTGTGGGGTTGGGGGTTGCGGCACTGTTGCTCTTTGGCTTTTGGGCGTAAGCCAGACTGCTGGTTGCAGCCGCCTGACGGGCTTATAGCCGAGCCTGTAGCCCATTCGAATTGGAATGCTCAATCAAGCTGAACGGCAGCTCAAAGCCCTTGAAGGGTTGCTGGGTAATTGGGTTGTAGGCCTTTTCCGCGCTCACCTTGTAGCGCACCGCTCCATCCCCGACTGTGAAACTGAGGTCCACACTGGTGGGGGTACGGCCATTGAGCCCGCCACGGCTGAGCAACCGGAACACTGACCAAGGACCACGGGATTCCAGGCTGCTCATTTGGCCGTTGCTCCGAAGCAGCGTCAATGTGCTGCGTTCACCCTGCGCGTTTGGCCAGGTAATGCTTACCCTCTGCCGTGACCCGCTGGTGTAGGCAATTTGCTGTCCACTCAGCTCCAGCAGGCTGGTGCGCTGGTTGCGGCTCAGGCCCAAGGGTTCGATGCTGAACTGCACGTTGAGGTTACCGCGGTTGTCGAAGAAGGTTTCGCGGATATCTGCAGCCGCCTGTAATTGCTCTCTTACCTCACGCCCTATCAGCGAGCCACCTGCGTAGTTGATAGCCCGTGCAGGGGCATTATCCCGCAGAAACGCATCCAGGTAGTCGGTGTGAAAATGCTGCAATTTCCCTTCCGGGCCGAAGAACGCTTCAAAATCCTCCAGCGAGGCGTCGAACGGCTGTGCCGTGAACGGGTAACGCCCTGCCAGGCGCTGCTCGAAG
The DNA here is from genome assembly GCF_044772285.1 of Pseudomonas sp. NPDC090233. Lineage (NCBI taxonomy): Bacteria > Pseudomonadati > Pseudomonadota > Gammaproteobacteria > Pseudomonadales > Pseudomonadaceae > Pseudomonas > Pseudomonas sp. NPDC090233. The sequence continues at coordinate 706,968 of NZ_JBIVYQ010000002.1, forward strand.
AAGCTGTAAACATCGGCTTGCCAGCGAAGGTCCAGCTCTTGTAAAGCTTCGTTCATCATTACAGAGGCCATCTGCTCGGCAACTGACGAAATGTGTTGGCGAAGGGGATCAGGCAGACCTGATGCGACCCGCTGCAGCGCGGTGATCGGGTCGGCCCCTTTGCTGGAAAAACGCTGGAGTACCGCTTCGAGCGCTGCGCTGCCCCGTTGAGGATCCTCCTGAACTGCCCTTGCATGATCGAGCACCGCCTTGATGGCCGTGAGAGTCTCATCGTAGTGACTGAGGCGCTCTCCGTGCTTTTCGAGCATCTCGTTCAAGCCGGCAAAGGCCCGACGTATATCTGCCGCCTGAGTCGCCAGCTGTTGGTCACCTTCAATCGAAGCAGGCTGTGATGGGATGACAGTATTCTCGCGCACCGTCTCCAAAAGCCGACGCAAAGGTGCTGCAGGGCCCGCAAGGTGCGCCAGCACTTCAACACCACCGTCCAAACTATCGAAATTGGTAACCGAAAGCTGCTGCAGCGCCTGACGCCAACTGGCGATGTAGTCAGCGCTGTAGAGGTTGTTCAATTGCTCAGCCACTGCTGCGCGGTCGGCTTCGGCGTTGTCCAGTTGCTGGCGATCACCCAATGCCCACTGATCGACCATGGCCATGTCGCTCAGCTGCTGGCTACGCGGACCAAAGAATGCGTTGAACCCCTTTGCCGTCAGCAGAGGCGGCAGACGAGTGTCATCACTGTTTGAGTAGATGACGTCAAACGCCGGACCCACGTGCTGGCGCAGATCCAGATCGGCTTGCAGCACTGACCCCGATTCATGCTTGAGGCTGGCATACAACCGTTGCGGGTAAGGAACCGTGCGCAGGTTTTGCTGGACCTCAGCCACCCGCGGATGAAACGCCTGCAGATCGGTATCAGCATACTTGAGGGCATATTGAAGATGGCGCATCAGGTCACGCTGAACTTGCCCCTCACCCGGAAACGCGCTTTGCCACTCACGCGCCATCCAGGCCTCCACCCAAGGCGCCCGCCGGTGTTGCCGGTCCTCGATCATGCGAAAGATCCTCAGTGGCGCCATCTGCTGTTCACTGCCCGGAGGCGCTGCCTCCATGGCGTCTACCAGACCACTGGCCAAAGCCGGTAGAAAACGCCGGGACAAAAGACTCAGGTAAGCCTCATCGACCCTCGGACCAATGGCTCGGCCTTGGTAGAGCCCCGCGTCGGTCACACCTGGCCATGCCAGTCGGTAGTCGCCAAACACCGATACCGCATCACGAACCTGTTGCAACGGCATCAGCAGGTTTCGCCCGGTCGGGTCGAGTTGTTCGTCTAATTCACCCACGCTGAAAGCTTGGCTCTTGACCAAAACACTCTGAGTGTTGGCTTGGTTGGTGTTGAAAAAGCGGTGCAGATTCGCGCCCGCGACTGCAACCACCAACATGCTGACCCCGCTGCCAATCCACAGCCGCCGATGTCTGTAGTGAGTAACTTTCTGATTCTCGTCAGCTAATCCTGCCTCTGGATATACGACGCGTTGAAAAAGCTGCTGGGCGAAGTACACATCCTTCCCTTGCCGCCTGCTGGCTGCAGGCGGCGCTGGCGTGCCATAGGGTTGAGCAGCCTGTCGGACGAATGCATTTTCGGTACCCCCTTGCTGCAAGACCGAAGTCAAGTACATACCACGCATCAGAGTTGGGGTTGGCGGTCGATCACTTGCCAACGTTTCTTGCAGAAAACTCAACAGGGCCGGGCGCAACCCTGCCAATTGCGCTGGTAATGACAATAGAAGGTCTTGCTGCCCCTGGTCGGGTGCATCACCCAGCCCATCACAGGCATGCTGTTGCAGACGCTTGATCATCAGGTCGTATTGATTGGCGGCTTGGTCGTACCACGTTTCGGTTGAAGCGTTAGTTTGCACTGACAAGGCGAAACCAAAAACGCGCTCGCGCTCTTCGTCACTCAGTTTTCCGAACAACTGATCGAAGCCCGTGAGCAAGTCGAGCTTGCTCAACACGACATAAAGCGGCAGGCGCATGCCCAGCTCACTGTTCAACTCTTGCAGGCGTGACCGCAGCAGGTTTGCGAGTGCCAAGCGGTCTTCCGGCGAGGCATGCAGGATTGCTGCGAGGTCGACGACCAATACCAGACCATTGAGCGGCCTCTGCTTGCGGTTGAGCGCGAGCCAATGCAGCAGGTGCATCCATAGCTTGGCTTGAGTACCTGTAGGTGGCTTTGCCGGATCGTCTGCATTGGTCCGTGCGAAAGGGTCTCCCCCTTGGGTAATGAAGTCCCCTGGAGGGTCAATGATGACTGCATTGTCACTTACCCACCAATCCACCGCATAAGCGGATTCACCTTCCTGCCGACCAGGGGCCTGGGCTTTGTCGATATGGGTCAGGGAGAAGCATTGGCCGGAACGCTCGACGAGGCTGCTCTTGCCAGCGCCCCTTGAGCCAAGCACCAGATAAAACGGCAGCTGATACAACGCCCGACGTCCGCCTGCGTGGTCGAGGTAGCGTGCAAGCTGTCGATCGAGGGCCCACTGCTGATCCTGGATGTATTTGAGACTCGGGTCTGCTTCAGCGGCGGCAGCCTGATCGCGCTCGAACTGTAGCCGTCGAAAGCGCGCGCGCAGTACGAGCGAAGCGCAAAGCATCGGCACGATGACAAGCACCAAGCTGGCGACCGCTCGCAACTCCACACGGGCCAGCGGCCGGTATTCACCCCAGATCCAATGGGGACCGAGCCACCAGATGCCGATCAGCATGAGGGTCAGTACGGTTCCCATCATGAGCGGCACGAAGGTGCTGGCCAGGAGAGAACCCCGGGCATTAAAGAGTTTCCAGAGTTTGTTCATTCAGGTCCTGCTTAATTGCTTTACACGCTGCTACGCTCGGCGCAATTCAATTGACGCCAGCCCAGAGTGCCCCACACAAACATCAAGCGCAGGGAGAGATTAGTGCAGCTCACCGCCTCATACAAATAAATATAAACTTACACTTTTACTCTCGACCAAAGTCACTTGTAGCGAGCATCGTTTTTAGCAAGAAAGCTACGACACCAAAGGAAAAGCAGAATCACTCAAAATGCTGTAGGAATTTTCTCAACCGAAGAAATATATCTGTAGGAAATGGCCTACAAATATTAAAACAAACACTGTATTCGGAGAATTTTCCTACAAGTTTAACCAATGTGAAGGTGAAGTCGCGTACTGCAGCTCGGTGCCAACAGGAGTAAAAAATGACAACTCGCGAAATGGAGTCCAGCGGATCACGCCCGGTGCTGACAAAACGAATCGAATTTCCAGGCGGTGCCTTAGATGAACCCGTTGTGCTCACCGGTTCCTCCCATTTCTCAGTGGCCTATCCTGCCGACCCCGACTTCACGTTGCGCACCGGCTTCACGAATCCAATGTGCGATGCCGCCATGCCTCTGCTGGGGCTGGCCATGCGCCTGAAAACGCTGGACCATCACGACGATGTGACAGAGCTTTATCGGCGGGTCCACATGACAGTGACCCATATTCTCGAAGAGCTGCGCCAGCTTCGTTATGAGTCTGTGCTGATCTCCGCCTACTCCTATGCTCTCTGCCTTCACCTCGACGAAACTGTAATGCTCACAACGTGGGGCAGGCAGTCCGAATGGAGCCAGCAATCACTTCTCAGTGTCTTTCATGATGATGCGCATGGCGGCGAGAAACTCTACGACCTTATAGCCCGACTTCATAAAGAGCCTAAGCGTTTCCTGCACGTATTGGAGTTCATCTATGTGGTGCTTTGCATGGGCCTGAGGGGGAAGTACGCCATGGACGCCAACGATGGAAAAGAACGTGAAAAACATATCACTGGTCTACGCAGGTCCATCCGTAAACTGCGCGAACCGCTTCCAGAATTGCTTCCCGACACGATTAGCAATGTTGCTTCCTGCAATGCTCGCACACCCAAGCACTGGCCATGGTGGAGTCCTTTAATAGCCGGCGCCGGCACTATTGCAGTGATGTACAGCTATTACAGCTATCAACTTCATTTGACGACCGAGAAAGTACTGGAATCCCTTAATTCCATCTTGCAGCCTTGACAGAGCCCAGGAGCCAACATGACTTGCCATTCTGACCTGCGTTACACCTTTCAGCCCTTGGTCGGAGGGGCTGAGTTCGAGGTGGTGTCGTTCACGCTCACGGAAGAGCTGTGTAAACCTTTCGCTCTGAATCTGGAATTGGTCAGCTACGCAGACGATATCGACTTCGGCAGGCTCCTCGACAAACCAGTGCTGTTCACCATCTGGAAAGGTGAACGACCGCTGCGCTACGTACACGGCTTGGTCAGCAGCTTCAGCCAGGGTGAAAGCGGCTTCTATCGCACCTATTACCATGCCCTGATCGAACCTCAATTGGCACGCGCAAACCTGCGCTCCAACTGGCGCATCTTTCAACACAAGAGCGTGCCGCAAATTCTGGAAATGATGCTTCAGCGCCAAGGTATCCAGCAGTTCGAACTGCGCGCGATGTCCGATCATCAGACCCGCGAATTTTGTGTGCAGGCCGGCGAGACCGACCTTGAGTTCATCGCCCGACTGGCTGCAGAAGAAGGGTTTGTCTATCGCTTCGAGCACAGCCCTAAACAGCACAAGCTGCTGATCACAGACCGGCTGCGGTCAATGGGCATGATCGGCCACGGTGTCATCAAAAACGAGGATGACGACGAGGGTTTCCCTGGGGATGACCAGCCGAGCGGCCCCGATACTGTGCTGTACCACGCCACCCGAGGCGGTGATCAATCAGCGCCATGCCTGCGCCGTTTACGCTACAGCGAGCAGGTGCGCAGCTCACGCCAGGTGCAACGCGATTACACCTTCACCAACCCAGCCTACCGCCAGCAGCACAGCGCCCATGCGACCAGCGCTGAACTGAAGCATCAATCCTCCAGCTACGAGCGTTTCGACTACCCCGGCCGCTACAAGCGCGATGCGGTGGGCATACCGTTTACCGAGAACCGCATCACTGCACTGCGCCACGATGCTCGCCTCGCCGAGGTCACGGGTGACGACGTTCGCCTGCAGCCGGGCCTGAGTTTCACCCTCACCGATCACCCGCGTGACGACCTCAACGTGCATTGGCGGGTGACCCGCGTGAAACATGAAGGCAAGCAGTTCACCAGCCTGCAGGAAGAGGCCGTAGGGGTCGACCAGAGTACACATTACGAGCAATCCGCCGTGCTGGTGCCTGGCCTGACCGAGTGGCGCCCTGCCCCGCTGCCCAAACCCCGCATCGATGGTCCGCAGATGGCCACCGTGGTCGGGCCGCCGGGTGAAGAGATCTACTGCGACGAGTGGGGCCGGGTCAAAGTCAGCTTCCCGTGGGACCGCGAGAGCCAGGACAACGAATTCAGCTCCTGCTGGGTCCGCGTCTCGCAAGGATGGGCCGGTGGCAGTTGGGGGTCGATGGCCATCCCACGTATCGGCCAGGACGTGATCATCCAGTACGTCAATGCCGACCCCGACCAACCGATGATCACCGGGCGCACCTACTGCGGCAACCAGCTGCCGCCCTACGACCTGCCCGAACACAAGACACGCATGACGATCAAGAGCCAGACCCACAAGGGTAAGGGTTTCAATGAGCTTCGTTTTGAGGACGAACTTGGGAAGCAAGAGGTGTTCATTCACGCCGAGCGCGACCAGAACAACGTGGTCAAGCACGATGAAACTACCCAGGTTGGCAATGACCGCACGGAGCAGGTCGAACGTAACGAATCAATCACCATCGGTTGTGACCGCTGCAAAACAGTCGGCAACAACGAAGACGTCATCATCGGCCAGAACGCTTCAGTAAGCGTTGGCAGAAATCAGCACGTCGCGATTGCTTTAGACCGCATCGAAGCAGTGGGCAACAACCGCCAGGACAGCATCAAGGCCAACCACACGGTTGAGGTGGGTGGCCAATTTGTGCAACGGGTGCAGGAAGTCATCGATATCACCGCTGGCCAGGCGATACGGCACCACACCCAAACCCTCGAACTCAACGCCTCAGAGAGCATCACGCTCAATGCGCCAGGCGGGACTCTTCGCATCGACGCCACGGGCATCACGCTGGATGGCACGCACGTCTTCATTAAAAGCCCGATCAAAACCGAGGCGACAGGTTCAGACAATGCACTGTCGGTGACTGGCCAAGTGATGCGGGAGGCTGATAAATGCGCCGAGGAGTGAGCGGGAACCTGGCACACCTGAATGAATGCCTCAGCCAGCATCGCAAGACCAAGGAATTCAGTTACTTGTTGGTCGACCCAACTGCCGAGTGCGATCCTGACCACCCACTGAGCCTTGCAAGCCTCACCTCTACGCTGGGACCTGAGGCGGTCACAAGCGTTGTACGTGGTGACTTGAACCATGCGCCGCATCATTGGCCAGCACTGATCACATTGCATGGCAGCAATGGAAAACCGTGCGAGTACATCGCTGCCAGTGCGGCCTATGCGACGCACGAAGGACACGCGCATAAGCGCTATATCTGCGCGTGGTTACTCAGCGAACACTCCGCCGAGCGGGTGGCCGAACAGATCGCACAGCAGTGCCATGCCCTATCGCCTCGCGGTTCAACGAGGGCCGCCCCGTGGTTCGAACCTACCCGCTTTGAGTTGCTGCATGCCGCGATGAACAACGCGGGAGCTCTACTCGGGCCAATTCGCTGCTGGCTCTATCCCGACAGCAATGGTGGTTTCAGGTCCCTTGAAAGCCGGCCGGACAGTGGTCAGTTGGAGATACCGGAGATCGCCCAAGACGTCCAGCACATCGCACCGCAAGTGGCCCAGTTGCTCACAGCCTGGCGTCGGTTGAACGACGTGCAACGAAACAATCCGCCAAGTCGCTTCGCGGTTTCTCGCACCCTCCCAACCCCCGCTCACGCTTACAACCTGATCTTCGAGGCTCACCAGCGAGGCTTGTACGACCCAGGTGACGCCCGTTGCCTGTGCCTGCACCTGCTGATGGTTCACCCAAAACTGCTGCTACATCCCGCCATCCAGCGCGACGTGGCAGATGCGGCCGCAGGCAAACAGCGCCTGGCCGCCACATTCGCCACATACGACGACTCCGCATGGCAGCAGATCGTCGCCGCACTGCCACCCGCAAGGAGCTACTGATGAGCATCAGCCAAACCATCAGCATCGTCACCCAGGAAGAGGTCCCCAACCCCTACGGCACCTGCAATGCCTGCGAGCGCTCCGGCCTGCCCATTCTGCTGTTGCGCGAGGCTTACGGGCCGCACCCGCAGGAAACCCAGTCCTACCGTGTTTCGCACGACAGCGAGATCACCTACGTACAGATGCGCACCAACCAGTTGCGAACACTGCGACAGGGCTATGTCTATGTGCTGCTAGACAAGGCGATCTGGCACGCCTATCAAGTGACCCCGGAAGGCGCGCTGCGCCGGATCCCGGCTTCGCAGATGCCATTGGCCGCGGGCAGGCCGTTGGCGGAAGCCTGCCGAACACAGCATCACGATGTCGTCGCGTCCTTCATCAACATCGACACCCAACTGTTCAGCAAAGCCTGGCTCGCCTTCGCCAACGACCCCTGGCCACGCGATGTGCTTGACCGCTACCAGCAGGGCATCGCCAACAACGAGGCCAACAGCACCGAGCGCTTCATCGAGCTCGACCTTGGCACAGCACGCAACGACCCCGGCAGCATTGGCATTGCCATGACGGAGACCGAACTGGGGCTGAGCGAGGTGCTGGAATATGCAACGGCCCACACCGGCAAATTCATCAGCGCCCACGGGTTCTACCCGCGCATAAGCCGCTCACTGGCTACCCGCAACCACGTGCGCACCATCATTCAGCAGGAGGCCTTGAATAACGGGGTATTGGCGCTGCCCCTGCCCGACCCCGTCGGCATGGTCATGGAAGCCAACGCACAGCGCACGGGCTTGGTCCGGGCCATGCAGGAATGGCGCGCCGAACCGCAGCGACACTTCGAGTACTTCACTTCCCAGGCGTTGCTGGGCATTCGCGAACTGAATCAGGCCAGGGCCGCTGCCCAGGCCCTGGAAGATACCGACCAGTATGCCGAGGACGTCGAGCGCTGGAACGCTAGCCCTCTCAAAGCCAAGGCCCCTCTGCCGCAGGTAGATGTGCAAGCGCACGGCCAACGCGCCATCGAGCGCAAGCGCATCGAAGCACGAGAACGCCTGGAGGAACGGTACGACGAAACTGCGCGCGCGACCTTCCAGCGTGCCTACGACAGCGAGCTTGAACATTGGCAATCGATGATTGATCAGGCTGGCGCCCAATACACCCATTTCTACGCGCAGCGCGCCTTTCAACGGATCGGCTATTTCGACTACAGCGCCACCCATCGGCTGTCGGCTGAATACTTCATCCGCATGATGTCGGCCTGCCTCGCTGGCGGCCCTACCGAAGCGCCTCCTACAGAAGATTCGCCACTCGGCGCCACGCAAGAGTTGTGGCAGCAACTGCTTGAAGACCCTAAAAGTCTCTTGTACCAAGCCTTGGTCGCCAAGCATCAGGATTTACTACCACAACTTGGAAAGGCCCTCATCGGCGACGACGCCTCCAAACTGCATGACACGATCAAAGGGATCCTGACCAGCCAGGACGGTGAAAGGCTGATGATCAAGCCGACGCAGGATGCGATCGGCCAGCTCCTTGCCGCCACCGCCAGCGCGGGTAACGCCTTGGGACAGCATATCTCCGGTGAAACCAAGAAGCTGATTGGCCACGTCCACAGTTCTGCGTTTCTGTTGTTCGCCGGCCAACCTGTCACCCAGATCAAGGTCACGTTGACCCTTGGCGAATACCTGAGCGTGCTCAACGAGGCACTGCAGGAACGTACCGACGCGTACCTGAGCCAGCTGGATGAACAGTTCCGCAAGCCCGCAGGGCGGAAGGTGCGAGCGATGGTACTCAGTGGCGCCATTCATATCGCCTCCGCTGGCAACCGGAAGCAGCTGGTCGATGTGATGGTGTGGACGCTGGAGAGTGCAGAAAGCCTGCAGGCGCGTTTGAAGAATTTGCGCGAAAGTGCTGCAGGTGGTGTGGGCGAGTTGCTGCGTGAGGTTTCAATCGGCGAAGGCTCGTTTCGAAACAGCGCAGTGCGCGCGATGGAGAGCGTCAAGCTGACCGCCGATGCGGCTCAGCAGTTGGCGAGTGACGCGTTTCGTGGGTTGCGCGGTGCCGCTTCCAATACAAGTGGGCCCGGTTTGTTACTGGCCCTGGGGAGTATCTGGTTTCACCAGGACAGCTTGCGAACAAATTATGACAAGCTAGCGGACAACCCGCATATCCATTCGGAACTTCTCGCAGCCATTGGCTCATCATCATTGGGCGCGCTGGGGGCGAGCATTGAATCGGTGAGTTTTGCAGCTGCGATTCTAGCCCCCGAGAAAGTTGCTTCTGGAGTGGGCACTACCGCCACACTAGCAAAAAACCTCACCAAGCTTGGTGGCGTAGTTGCGTCACTAGCGTACATCACAGACGCCAAACAATTCATTCACGCAGCAATCAGAACTATGAAACAAGGCGATCAACTCTCAGCCATCTTATATACGACCGCGGGTGCAGCGGCCCTTATCACAACATTTATCGGCGCATTCGCAGCCATTGCTGGAAGCTCACTTCTTGGCCTTTTAGGAATTGCAGTAATAGCTGGGTTGGTTGCATACGGCATTGCTATACTTGCAAAAAATGAAGAATCGAACCTCTTGGAACTATGGGCAAGAGATAGTCGATGGGGAATGCCCACTGAGCAGCGCCGCTGGGTCGAAGCGAAACAACTTGACGACGCTATCGGCGCGGCAAACGCAGCGACTATCGGCATCAACGCCAAAGTATCAATACAGGTTGAATTTCGTCCATTACACACTCAAGAAGACACAGAGCCACGGGCTCTCGCACTTCGCGACGACGCTTCGCTTGCAGCAGCGACCAAGTTAGTATATTCATTCCATCTACCTCAATTCAACACCACACAATCACATTATGAATGGAAAATTACAATTTATCGAGCAAGCAAAGAAGCCGAGCCAATAACCTTATCCTCTAACAGCAATAATCCAGTTATTGAAATATCTTGCGAGACCACCAACTTACTTGCACAGCCAGAACCAAACGCGCCGACGACCACACACAATAAGCAGAACGGAACCTTGAATATTCATGGGGAAATTAAGCTACGTGAGAACCATGACATACAAGCCACCAGTCTAACCTTAATTTTCTGGCCCGACAAAAGCGATGATTTCGGCTACGCAAAACTCGTGAGTAGAGACGAAAGGCATTAACAACAGGATAGCATCATGACTCGACCTTTATTACATCCACCTTGCGCAGGGTGGGCAGAAGATCTGACACTGCCAACTGAACCACCCAAAACCGCACTGTCGCTTGGAGGAATAACGCCAAATCACGTCGACCAGATATATCTAGAAATACCTAGAAAGACCACATCACTAAGGAATTTTTTATTCTTAATGACATTATGCATGATGCTAGTAGGACTAGCCCTTCCGATAATTTTAGCAATAAGCATTTCAAGCGGTTACCTCGGGGCCTCAGCATTGCTAGGTGTGGTTTCAACTTGTTACATATGGTGCGTAATTTACGGCCTCAAATTAAGCATATTACCACCACGCGACGAACCCATCAGGTTCAACAGAGCAAGAAAAAAGATCTACGCCTATAACTATATATATAGCCGGTGGAATCCGCTTGAGAAATCCCGAATAACACCGATCACTTACGATTGGTCTCAAGTAAGAGCTGAGCGTTGGTCCCAGAGGGGGGCGCTACCTAATGGCGGACTGATTTTCAAATGCGGGGTGGTACTTTCAATTATTCGACCTGGCACAAATCAAGTGATTGATCGCTTTCAACTTACAACGATGGGCGCAGACGAGTATGCCTGGGCATACATCTGTGCCTATATGCAGGAAGGCCCGTCCGCGTTACCTGCTCCGGGAGAGCCCAAGGATCACAACGATCTACTTTGGTGTGAGTTCGCTTCACGCTTGGCCCCTAAAGTCGGTTGGCCTTCTGAAATGGACCTAGAATCAAGGACTGCTCCTGAATCTGAATAAGTGTTTTTATCTTCCGACTGAAGACAAACAGTGTTCGACTGCCGCATTCGTCACGTACCGATGCGCAAGTGATCCAGCTGGACGGACCGTTTCAAACGCTCACACCTTGCAAAATAACAAACTTACCTTATTGGACAGCACCATGCCACGCCCCTTACTAGATCCACCGTGCCACAGCTGGGCAGAAGATTTAACACTACCAGATGAACAGCCAATAAAAATTAAATCACTTGGAGCTAGCACCCCAAACCACATCGATCAAACATACTTAGAAATACCAAGAAAAACAATAGAACTAAGGAACATTTTTTTCCTGATGATGATCCCCGTAATCATAGCTAGCATTACAGCCCTACCAATACTCGCATACAATATCGTCATAGATGAACCCGACCTGCTCCCCCTTATCGCCTTTACTCTTGTAAACCATACAATATGCATCAGCTACAGCCTAAAAACATGCCTACTACCTCCACGCGACGAGCCCATTAGATTCAATAGAGCAAGAAAAAAAATCTATGCCTACAACTACACATATTGCTGGTGGAATCCATTTGAGAAATCCCGTACAACAACCGTCGCTTATGAGTGGTCCCAGGTAAGGGCTGAGCGTTGGTTATGGCGCGGGGCACACTTCAAGTGTGGCGTAGTGCTTTCAATTATTCGATCTGGAACGAATGAAGTGATAGATCGATTTCAGCTTACTACAATGGGTGCAGATGTGCATGCCTGGGCCTACATCTGTGCGTACATGCAAGAAGGCCCTTCTGCACTACCTCCTCCCGGTGAGCCGAAGGACCACAACGATGTACTTTGGTGTGAGCTCGCCTCACGCCTGGCTCCGAAAGTAGTTTGGCCACCTGAAATGGACCTTGAATCAAGGACTGCTGCGAGTCAAGACTTGAGCAGGGTTTAATCCATAGATCACTAAGCCATTAGCTTACAAAAACACCCTGAGACTCTGGCTTCGAACTTTTCGTAAATATTGACTCGATAACAGCAAAGATCTCAACGCGCGCAAAAACGCAATCAAAAACAACGATATTTACCTGTAGGAGCACCGACATGGCTCGACCTCTACTAAATCCCCCCTGTGAGGGCTGGCGAGAAGACTTAGCATTACCCACTGAACCACCCAAAACCATCAGATCACTTGGAACACTCAAACCAAACCATGCGGATCAAATATATCTTGAAGCACCAAGAACCAGGGCCATTCCACGAGAGAGTTACATTTTGATGGCCCTGTGCCCAATTTTGACCGCCCCCGTATTACCACTCCTATTATCAGTAGCGCTTACAAAGGGAAACGCCGACGCCTCAGCATTCATTTACCTCATTTCGATATTTTACATCTGGTGCATTGCCCTGTGCCTGAAACTAAGCTTCCTACCTCCACGCGACGAACCCATTCGATTCAACAGGGCAAGGCAAAAGATTTATGCCTACAAATTCACCTACGAGCCGTGGAACCCTTTTGTAAGATGGCGGGCAGTCCCCGTTGCCTACGACTGGTCTCAGGCAAGAGCCGAGCGTTGGTCGCAGCATTCCAACGGCAGGATGACGTTTACAGTCGGCGTCATGCTTTCAATCGTTAGGCCAGGTACAACTAAGGTAATAGACCGCTTTCATCTCACGACCAACCCCGCGGATGAATACGTCTGGGCATTTATTTGCGCTTACATGCAAGGGGAACCCTGCGCATCAGTCCCTGCGAAAGAGCCCGAAGCCCACAACGACCTGCGCTGGTATCAATTCCCCTATCGCTTGGCCCCCAAAGTAGTCTGGCCCCCTGAAATGGACCTGGAATCAAGGACTGCCCCAGATCCAGAAGCTGATGTAGCGCTCGATAAACAGAGCATTCAACACTGACCCGCCTGCGGCAACTTCGGCAACCACAATACTCAAGGAGCACCCATGCCCCCCATCGTCCTGGTCGGCCACCTCCACGACTGCCCCCTCCACGGCAAGACCACCGTCGTCACCGGCGCCCCCTCCACCTGCGTCAACGGAAACCAAATCGCCCGCATCGGCGACAAGATTTCCTGCGGCGCCATCATCGAAACCGGTGCCAGCCACCTGCTCATCGAAGGCAGCCCCGCTGCCCGTGTCGGTGACACCACCAGCCATGGCGGTACGCTGATCGAAGGCGACGCCAGTTGGCTGGTCGAGTGATCTGCCCCATTCACTAGCAGCCCAAGCGGTGTACAGTACCCCCACAACAATGCCTAAGGAGCCCGCCAATGACCGTGACGCTGTCCCCCCTGCAGATCACCTGCGATTTCGATTCCGGCAACATCCAGGTGCTGGATGCCAGCAACCCGGCCCAGGTTCACCTGGCCATCCGCCCGGATACCCACAGCGGCCACTTCCAGTGGTTCCACTTCAAGGTCAGCGGACTCACCCCAGGCCAGGTCCACCGCTTCAGCCTGGACAACGCCAGCGAGTCTTCCTACAAGAACGCCTGGACCGGCTACAACGCCGTGGCGTCTTACGACCAGAAGGCCTGGTTCCGCGTGCCCAGCCAGTTCGATGGCAAGGCGCTGGCCTTTGAAGTGAAGGCCGAGCAGGAGCAGATCTGGTTCGCCTACTTCGAGCCCTACCCGCGTGCTCGCCATAACCAACTGATCGAGCGTGCCCAACAGATCGAAAGCGTCGAGTTGCTGGCCCATGGCCGCAGCGTGGAGGGCCGTGACATTCCGCTGCTGCGCGCGGGCGATGGCGCAGCGGGCAAGCGCAAGCTATGGCTGATCGCTCAGCAGCACCCGGGCGAGCACATGGCCGAGTGGTTCATGGAGGGAGTGATCGACCGGCTGCAGGCCAATGACGACACGGTCAGAGCACTGCTGCAAAAAGCCGACCTGTACCTGATCCCCAACATGAACCCCGATGGCGCCTTTCACGGCCACCTGCGCACCAACTTCAAGGGCAAGGACCTCAACCGGGCCTGGCAGGATGCGAGTGTCGAGCTGAGCCCCGAGGTGTTCTTTGCCCAGGCACAGATGAAGCAGTACGGGGTGGATGCCTTTATCGATGTGCATGGAGATGAGGAAATTCCGCATGTGTTCACGGCGGCGTGCGAGGGGAATCCGGGGTACACGCCGCGGTTGGCCAAATTGGAGGAGCAGTTCCGCACCACACTGTGTACGTTGACCAAAGATTTTCAGACCGAGCATGGCTACACCCGCGATGAGCCAGGGCAAGCCAACACGACGCTGGCGTGCAATGCGGTGGGTATGGCGTATGACTGTTTGTCGCTGACCTTGGAGATGCCGTTCAAGGATCATGATGATGCGCCTGACCCAGTTACTGGCTGGTCGGGGGAGCGGTCGAAGGCACTGGCCGGGGCGGTGTTGGAGACGTTGCTGAAGATGGTTGGAGATTTGCGCTGATCAGGGTCGGCCTCTTCGCGGCTGAAGCCGTTCCCACTGGGGGCCCCGCTGAGCCCGCTAAAGAGGCCGGCACAGACAGACCAACGTCAAAACTGCACGTCAAGAATCACATTGTCGGTATAGGTCGAGGCCGGTGGTGTCGCCTGGTCGGTATAGACCTTGGCGTTGTAGTTGAACACCTGGCTGCCGGTCCCGGTGCCCGCCCCTGGGTTCACATCGGCATCGCTGCTCGACCGCCGTGCGCTGCTCACCGAGCCCCAGCGCACGGCTCCGGCGCTCTTGAAGATGTCGTAGGCCAGGTAATTGTTGGCCGCCGATTTCATCCGCCGCCGCCCGCCCGACACGTTCTGGCCGTCATCCAGCCCCACCGTGTAGTTGCTGCCCTTGGTGCACGACAGGCTCACGCTCTGGCTCACCGTGCCGAACCCGGCCACCACCGGTGCACTGCCGAAACTGATATTGGGCGTGGTGATCTGGCAGTCATTGCTCACCGTCAGCGTCACGGTCAGCGATTGGCTGCCTGAGCCGATGTCGCGCCCCAGGCAAATAGCGCCGATGCCGATCCCCGAGCAGTAGTTCCAGCTCCAGGCCACTGTCAGCGTCTCCTGGTACACCCCCGCCGCCACGTTGCTGCCGATCTGGGTGCGCAGATACAGCGGCACGGCCTTGGGCGTGGTGCCGTTGAGCAGGCCCAGCAGGTCGAGGATGCCATTGCGGGCGAAGTCGAAGGCCACGCCACGGGTGATCGGGTAGCTGGTGCTGTTGTCCGCATAAAGCGTGTAACCGATCACATCGCCCGTCGGGCCCACCAGCCCCGCAGTGCTGGAAGTGATGGTGGCATAAAAGTGATCACCGGAACTGAGCAGGCTGAGCAACGATCCCGTGCACTGAAGCCCCGAGTTGGTAGTCGAGGCGGTCTGCACGGTGGTCCGCACCACCGTCGAGTTGAGGGTGCCGAACCCTGCAGGCAACGTCGGCACAGACGCGCACAACGCCCACACCGAACTTGCCGGCAGCCAAAGCAAGGTGCCCCATAGGCCGCAGCGTAAAGCTCTCATCGGCACACCAGCGGGCCGATCAATGGGATCGAGCCCTCCGCCTCTGGCATCTCGAACTCGACCTGGCACTGCCCTCCACCCTCCAGCTCGACCTGCAAGCGGTTATGCGGCGCAAGGTTTTCCAGGTACACCAAACCATCCCAGCCGACCACCGCCTGGCTGCCGTTCTCCTGGTGAGTGACCTTGCTGCCCAATTTGAGCGGCTGCTGATTGCCATCGACCAGTTCAAGGCTCGCCGCCAGCACGCGCTTGAGCGGGAATTCCAGCAGGTAGCCACTGCCACGGCGCACCGCAACGCGTTGTTCGACATTCGGCGCCAGCACGTCGGGCGGCAGGTCCATGGGGTCGATCTCGTACTTCCCTCGGTAGTAACCGCTGCTGTACGGCACCAGCAAATGGCCGCCCTTGTCGGTGCGCCCGATCTCCTGGTTTTCATAGCGCACCGGCACATCGGCGTAGCCATTGGTGCTGACCACCACAAAGGCATCATCGATGCGGTTGGCGGCGAACACGCCAGCATCCATCCACACCAGTGAGCCGCTGGCGTCGGCCCAGCGGGTCATCTCACCGCTGGTGCCGTAAACGCCGGCCTGCAGCTGCACCGACTGCAGGCGCCAGGTAGCGTCGGCCTGGCGGTAGGCATCGCGGTCACCACCGGTGGCATAACCCAGGTTGTAGCCCACACCGCCCGCCACCGGCACCGCGCGGCTGTAGTTGATCCGCCGCAGGTCTTCGCCGTCCTTGCTGCGTTCCATGCTCACGGCCAGGGTGCCGCTGAAGTCGATCGGGATCACCAGCTGCGCCTGCACCGCCCACTGGCTGTCACCGACTTCGCGGTTGGCCGACAGGTAAAGGCTGCTGTTGCCCCATAGCGGCTTGCTCCAGCTCAGGTTGATCAGCCGGGTGCGGGTGCCGTCGCCGGCGCGTACATCGAAATAGCCGGCGCCGAGGCTGCCGAAGCGGTCGAGGTTGAGGCTCAGGGTGACCTGCTCGCTGCGCTGGCTCAGTTGGATTTCGGGGCTGTCGACGCGGCTCAGGTCGGCATAGTCGCCGTGGCGCTGCAGGCGCTGGTAGCTGAAGCCGATGCGCTGGCTGTTGTATTGATAGCCAAGGGCGACCTGATGGCCCTTCTCGCCGTCGAACTGGCTCTGCGCCAGCGCTGCGTTGAGCACCCCGAAGTTGCCCAGGCGCACGTTGCCGCCCAGCCCGCCGAGCAGCAGCGATTCGGCCGTCTCGACGTGGCTTTCCAGGGTAAAGAACTCGCTGACGCCATGCCGTAAGCTGGCCGACCCCACGCCAGGTCCATAGCTGAAATCGCGTACGGCATAATCGCGGCGCAGGCTGCCCGCAGCCACGGTGAAGTCCGACAGTCCTTTTTGCAGCAAGCTGCTGGTGACGTAGAACGGCAAGGTGGTCGACACCTGACGACCCAAAGCATCGGTGGTCACCACCACAGCCTCGCCAGCACCATTGATGAAGGGCACATTGGTCAGGGTGTAAGGGCCAGGTTGCAGCTCGGTGCTGCTGGATTTGTAGCCGTTGATGAACAGATCCAGCGACGTCGGCACCGCTGCCTCTCCGGCGAAGGCCGGCAACGGATAGGTGACCAGGTCCGGGCGGGCGGCGAAGTCGCGTGACAGCTGGAGGCCGCCCACGCGCACCGAGCTTGTCCAGGGCAAGGCACCGGTGACGAAGTCGCCCGCCTCGTAGGTCAGCAGGCGCTGCTCGTCGGTGAAGCGCCAAGTAGTGTCGTAGCGCAGGAAACCCTGGCGGCTGTCATCGGCCTGCGCGCCGTTGAACGACTGGCGCCACTGGCCTGTGGTGGCGAAGGTGCCCCAGCTGTCGAACAGGCGCAGCTCGTTCCAGGCGGCCAGGTAAGTGCCGCCATCGTCGGTGTCGTTGAGGTACAGGTCATAGTTGAACAGCGCGCCGAAACTGCTGCGTGCATCGCTGGCCGGGTACAGGTTGCGATCGCCGACCTGTTGGTCCGGCAGCCAAGCCGGCGGCACTTGCAGCAGCAGGCGCTGGTTCTGACTGTCGTAGTCGGTGTGCAGGCCGGCCACGCCATCCAGCGCCACCTCGCCCTGGGGGGCGCCTGGCACGGCAATGCCGGCGGCGCGCAGCACTTCGCTGTCGAGGTACAGCCGGCCAGCCCGTTGCTGCACGGGCACCAACTCAGCCCTGGGCACTTGGTTCACCAGCAGGTCGAGGTACAGCGTGGCGTCGGCGATGGCGGCGGCTTCGGTGGGAGGCGGTGGCAGGTCGTCGGCCACAGCCAGGCCGGGACCGATCACGGCCAGCCCCAGGCACCAGCGACGCGTCGCCTGCGACAGCCATTTCACACACGGATTCCGACCATTGCCGGGTCCTCCCTGGCCCATCATTCAAGAAAGGGCTCATTGCCCTTGCCGGATCGCTTCGGCCGTCTCCTGGCCGTTCACCCTCCCTTTCAAAACGCCGCTGCTGCTGGGGGCGACGGGGGCCGGCCAGCGCATGCTGGCGCCTGGCAGCACATAGCCGAGCAAGCCTTCGGCCAGTGGCTTGGCCTGGCTGCCCTGTTGCACCACCACGTCGGTCAGCCTCGCGTGCACCGGGCCGCTGTTGCGCAATTCCACGTACGGCTTGCCCTGCACCATCACCGGGCGCCAGCTCAGCTGCGGTTTGCCGACGCCGCTGGCGTTACGTTTGCCTTCCGGGTCCGGCTTGCCCCACAAGCCTTCGCCATAGACGAACAGTGGGACCGAATAGCGCATCTGCAGGCGGATGGCTGCCGTGGTGCCCTGGCTGGCGTTGTCGGTGGGCAGTGGCGAAGGAATTTCATCGATGATGATGCGGTAGGCCTGCTCCTGGCCGGCCGGTGAGCTGCCGGTGCGGGTCAGGCGGATCAATTGCTTCTGCCCGGGAGCGATGGTGGCGACCGGCGGGCTGCCGATGATCTCGCGCTGGGCCTGAAATTGTTCCTGGTAATCGCCCTGGCGCCAGGCGAACACCCGCACCTGCAGGCTGGCCGGGGCCGTGCCGCGGTTCTCCAGCCACAACGCGCCGGCCTTCTGATCAGCCTCCAGTACCGGGTCGATCGGCCAGATCAACACCGAAGTCGCCGCCCCCACCGGCAGGCTCGCCAACAGCAACAATCCGATCAAACCCTGCGCCCACTTCGCGCCTGCCCGCATACCGCTCTCCTTGCTCGATTGTCTGAGTGCCCGGTTGTTTCACCAGGTCACCGCCACTTGCACCACATCGGTATAGGTTCCCGCCGGCAGCAGGCCAGTCAGCTGCGTGCGGCCATACACCGACAGCTTGATCGCCGCCGGGTTACTGGTGTTCAGGGCTACGCTCTGGCCGACTGCGATGTTCTGGCTGTACGCCGCGTCTTGGTAAAGCTGATACGCCAAGACCTGGGTGCCGCCGCCGCGCTTCAAGTAGCGCGTGCCGCTCACGCCGTTCTGGCCAGCGTCCAGGCTCATGCTCAGGCTTACGCCAGGGGTGCATTGGAAGGTCACCGTGGTGCCGCCCAATGCGGTACTGAGAATGCCGGTCGACAACGCCGACTGCGTGCCGTAGTTGAGCACGCCATAGCTGGTGACCCCGCCGACCACCAGGCAGCCCGCGGCGATCGTCGCCGAGACCTGGAACGTGCTGGTGGTCGCGGCATCCAGCGACGGTGCCAGCAGCACCCCGACCCCGGTCAAGCAGCCATACACCCAGCTGCGCATGACGGCGGCTCAGAATGACAGCTCGACGGCCACCGTGTCGGTGTACACCCCTGCCGGCAGGCCGGCCTTGCCGCGTGCCTGGCCATAGAGGTTGACGGTCTGCGCCACGCCGGTGCTGGTCGGCAGGGTGATGGTGCCGTCGATCGCCAGCAACTGGGTGCGCCCGGTGTCGGTATAGAAGTCGTACGGCACGAAGTTGCCGGCGCCGTCGGCCAGTGCCCGCGTGCCGCCGCTCGAGGCGCCATCATGGGCCCCTGCGCGCACGCGGATTGCCGGCACCGTGCCTGCCGAGCAGAGAATGCTCATGGCACCGCCGCCTCCACCCAGCACTTGGCCGTTGGCCGTGGTGAACAACGCCTCCTGGGTACCGAAGCTGAGGGTACCGAAGTTCAACCCCGAGGAGCCCGTGCTGCCATTGACCTGGCAGGCCGAAATCAAGGTCAGGGTCGAGCTGATGGTCCCGGTCACGGTGGCGGCCTGGGCGTGGGATGCCAATGCCAGGCCGAGGCCAGCGAGGATGCAATGGGTGAGGTTCGTTCGCATCGGAGTCTCCTTGCGTTGATTACCAGTCCAGGGTCACTCTCAGGGTGTCGCGGTACAGCCCGGCCGGCAGCGAGCGCGGTTGCGCCACTACCACGCCATAGATGGGAATGGGGATCTGATCGGTGCTGTTGATGGTGAAGGCACGCGCCTGGCCAATGCCGTAGCGGCTGTTGCCACCGGGGTCGACGGCCAACTGATAGGGGATCATTTCGCGGCCATTGCTCAGCCGACGTACGCCATCATCGCCGTTCATGCCGGCGTTGATGCGCACGTTGAAGGCCCTGACCTGGGGTGTGCAGCTGATCTGCAGGCTGCCCTCGCCGCCCGCCTCGTCAACCCGCGTGCGCAGCGGCTGGTCCCAGTTCGGGCCGCGCTGGCCGAAGTCCATCAGTCCAGGGTTGCCGAGGGTCGCGGGCGGCTGGTCACCGCTGCTGATCTGGCAGGCCGCGGAGATCACCAGGCGTGCCTGGATGAAGCCGGTGGTGGTGCCGTGCGCCGTACCGGCGGGCAACAGCAGCGGGCCAAGGCTGAGCAGCAGGAGCGAAGTGCGGTTCATGGCATGACGTCCTTGTGCATGGCGGCCTCGTTACCAGGTAACCGTGATTTTGAGCAGGTCGGCGTACTGCCCGGCGCGGGGTACCCAGGCCATCTTGTCGATACGGGCGTACAGCGGCAGCTCGACCGTGCCGCTGTCCGGTACCCGGGCGGCATGCGCTTCACCCACCGCCACCGGCTCGCGCCAGCCCGCATCGCGATACAGTCGATAAGGAATTGGCCGGGCCTTGGCATCGCTGCTGGCGAGGAAACGCAGTTCACCCACACCGCCGTGCTGGCCACCATCGACGCGCACTTGGTAAGGCGTATCGGGGTTGCACTCCAAGCGCGGGGGGCGATGATTGATCAGCACGCCGCTCAAGGGCGCACCGGGGCCGTCCAGACGAGCGGCCTCACCCAGGTCGATTTGCCCCAGGGCCTGTGCGCCCGCATCGCGTTGCTGGTTGACCAGCATGCAGCCCCGCTGCACCAGGACCCGCACCTCGACGAGGAAGTCCGCCGCCACGGCACTGCCGCTCAACAACAGGCCCAACAGCGCGGCCAGAAAGCGTTCCGTCACTTCACATTCCTTGTTTCTCTATTATGAATTTCAGCGTAGCAGCCGTAGGCCAAGCCGTGATGGCTGGGTGCCATTCTTTTGTGATAACGACAAAGATTTAGCGGCCAGTAAAAAATCCCCAACAAATTTTCCACTGACAGCGAACCCATGAACATTCAACGCCTCCAATGGCCATAGGCCGGCAAAGCGGTGCACATTCTGTTACGGTGCATAGCGACAACGAGTCGGTAGCAGACGCATGCGCGCCATGCATGGACGAACATGACAGGAGCGTATTCATTGACGACCGCAGACATCGCCCTCGCCGAAGCCGTGGAACGCTGCGCCCAAGAGCCGATCCAGGTGCCGGGCAGCATCCAGCCCCACGGCTTTCTGCTGGTGCTTGACGAACAGAGCCTGCATATCCTCCAGGCCAGCGCCAACGCCGAACACTGGCTGGGCGTGCCCGCCCGTGAGCTGGTGGGTTGCACCTTCGCCGACGTGGTCAGCGACAGCTTCGACCTGCGTGCCCAGCTCGAACGCTTGCCCAGCGACGACGTCTTCCCTTTCCACATAGGCGATGTGCAATTGCGCCCGGGCGCCCTCAGCAGCGACAAACTGCGGCTGCTCACCCACCGCCACGACCAGGTGCTGATCGCCGAGTTCGAACCCTTTCGCCAGGCCACAGGCATCGCCAACCAAGGCGACTACTACCCGCTGGTGCGCGGCTTCGTCAGCAGCCTGAACAATGCCGCAAGCCTGGAAGAGCTGTTGCAACAGACCGTGCTGCAAATCAAGCGCATCACCGGTTTTGGCCGAGTCAAGGCCTACCGCTTCGATGCCGAGGGCAATGGTGAGGTGCTCGCTGAGGTGGCCGAAGCCGGTTACCCGCAATACCTCGGCTTGTGCTTCCCGGCGGCCGACATCCCGCGCCAGGCCCGCGAGCTGTATCGGGTCAACCGCATTCGGGTGATCGAAGATGCCAATTACCAGGCCTCGCCGCTGGTACCTGCCACCAACCCACGCACCGGCAAGCCGCTGGACATGACGTTCGCCGCCTTGCGCAGTGTCTCGCCGGTGCACCTGCAGTACATGCGCAACATGAGCACCCTGGCCTCGATGTCCTTGTCGATCGTGGTCGACGGGCAGCTCTGGGGGTTGGTCTCGTGCCACGACCAACACCCGCGGCCGGTCGATTTGCGCACGCGCACCGCCTGCGAGCTGCTGGCCAGCGTGTTGTCGCTACAGATCGAGTCGCGCGAGTCCCATGCCAATACCCAGAAGCTGCTCGACCTGCGCCAGCACATCGTGCGGATGATCTCGTCCATGGCCGACCATGACAGCGTCAGCGATGGCCTGCGCGCCTTGCCCGAGGTGCTGCTGGCATTTGCCGGCGCCAGCGGCGCGGCAGTCATCTCTGCCGAGCGCTGCGACCTGATCGGCCAGACACCACCTGCGGCGCAGGTCAATGCACTGGTGCACTGGCTGGGCCAGCGGGGTGACGAAACGGTATTCCACAGCGACAACCTGCGCCGCGACCTCGACGAATTGCCCGAGCTGGCTGAGCATGCGGGTGGCGTGCTGGCCGTGGCCATTTCGCAAATCCACTCGCACTACTTGCTGTGGTTCCGCCCCGAACAGGTGCGCACGGTCAACTGGGCTGGCAAGCCGGACAAACAGATCGGCCCCCAGGGCGCGCTCAACCCACGGCATAGTTTCGAGCACTGGCAGGAACAGCTCAGCGGTTACTGCGAGCCCTGGGACCCGCTGATGGTCGAAGGCGTGATCGAATTGCGTACCGCCGTGCTGGGGATCGTGCTGCGCAAGGCCGAGGAACTGGCGCAACTGGCCAACGAGCTGCAACGCTCGAATAAGGAGCTTGAAGCATTCTCCTACAGCGTGTCCCACGACTTGCGCGCGCCGCTGCGGCATATCGCCGGTTACACCGAACTACTGGGCGAAATTGAGGGTCAGGGTCTGAGCGAACGTGGTCGGCGCTTCCTCAAGCATATCGAGGAAGCGGCGCAGTTCGCCGGCAGCCTGGTGGACAACCTGCTCAACTTTTCGCAGATGGGCCGCTCGGCGCTGCGCCTGTCGGATGTCGACCTCAATGCCCTGGTCGAAGCCATCCGCCAGGAGCTGGCGCCCGACTATGAAGGACGCGAGATCGTCTGGGATGTCGCACCACTGCCAAAGGTGTTCGCCGACCCGGCATTCATCAACCTGGCGCTGCACAACCTGATCGCCAATGCCATCAAGTACACCCGTGGCCGCGAACCTGCACGCATCGAAATCGGCGCGCACCAGCACGCCGGGGAAACCGAGGTCTATATTCGCGATAACGGTGTCGGTTTCGACATGGCCTACGCCAACAAGCTGTTCGGCGTGTTCCAGCGTCTGCACCGCATGGAAGATTTCGAAGGCACTGGTATCGGCCTGGCCAGCGTGCGTCGAATCATCGAGCGCCACGATGGCCGGGTGTGGGCCGAGGGCCAGGTCGACCAGGGCGCCAGTTTCCATTTCACCCTTCCCCGTCACACAGAGACCCCTTGAGGCACCCGAACCATCATGCTCAAACCTATCCTGCTGGTCGAAGACAACCCCCGGGACCTGGAGCTCACGCTCGTGGCCCTGGAACGCAGCCAGTTGGCCAACGAAGTCATCGTCCTGCGCGACGGTGCCGACGCCCTCGACTACCTGCTGCGCCGCAACGCGTATGCCGAACGCGACGACGGTAACCCAGCGGTGTTGCTGCTGGACCTGAAACTGCCCAAGGTCGATGGCCTGGAGGTACTCAAGGTCGTGCGCGCAACCCCCGAATTGCGCAGCATTCCGACAGTGATGCTGACCTCCTCGCGCGAGGAACCTGACCTGCTACGCGCCTATGAACTCGGCGTTAACGCCTACGTGGTCAAGCCCGTGGAGTTCAAGGAGTTCGTCGCGGCGATATCCGACCTTGGGATATTCTGGGCGGTGCTCAACGAACCCCCACCCGGCTCGCTGCGCCTGAACCGGCGTGGCAGCAACTGAGGCCCGCCGCGAAGATGCAGCAAACGCCGCTCAAATTACTGATGGTCGAAGACAGCTCGCTGGACGCCGAGCTGACCCTGCTGAGCCTGGAGCGCAGCGGGTTGCACGTGCAATCGCGCCTGGTATTCGACCATATCGCCGCCGAGCACGCCCTGCGTGAGGCCAGGTATGACCTGATCCTCTGTGACTGCGTGCTGCCAGGCTCGTCTGGCACCGAGGTACTGGCCATCGCCCAGCGCCTGGCGCCGGACACGCCGTTCATCTACCTCTCGGGCATCTACGGCGAAGAGCACGCGGTGGAAATGATCCGCCTGGGTGCCACTGACTATGTATTGAAGAAGAACCTGCCGCTGCTGCCCAAGGCCGTGCGCCGGGCGTTGACCGAAGTGCAGGAGCGCCAGCGTCGGCGCCGCGCCGAGGAGGCCCTGGCGGATGTCGAGGCACGTGCGCGCATTGCCATCGATGCGGCCGGCATGGGCACCTGGGACTTTCGCCCGCATGAAGGGCGGCTGGTCTGGGACGACCGCTGCAAGACCTTGTTCGGACTGCCCATTGACACCGAGATGACCCTCGACGTGTTCTATGCCGGCATCTACCCTGACGACCTGCCACGGGTGCGTGATGCCGTGGAGTTCGCCATGCGCCCTGACAGCGATGGCCTGTACCGGGTCGAATTCCGCATTGCCCAGCCCAATGGCCGTGAGCCACATTGGTTGCTCAGCAGCGGCCAGTGCCAGTTCGTCGATGGCCAGTGCACACGATTTTCCGGTGTATTGCAGGACATTCACACGCAGCGTCTGGCCACCCAGGCGCTCAAGCAGCTCAACGAAATGCTGGGTGAACGGGTCGAGCGCCGCACCCGCGAGCGCGACCGTGCCTGGGAGCTGTCCCAGGATTTGCTCGCCGTGCTCAACAAGGACCTCACCCCGGTTGCCTTGAACCCAGCCTGGGAGGCCAGCCTGGGCTTCTCCCGCGAACGCCTTAGCCAGACCTCGCTGCTGCACTTGCTGCCCGAACCCGATCAGGAGTCGCTGCTGACCGAGCTGGCTGCCCTGGCCCATGGCCGCACCAGTGCCCGCTTCGTCGGCCGCATTCAGCATGCCAGCGGCCAGTTGCGCTGGCTGTCCTGGGTGGTGGTACCGGAAGACACGCTGCTTTACGTGGTGGCACGCGACATCACCAGCGAACGCGAAGCCTCCCAGGGCCTGGCCGAAGCCAACGACCGCCTGCGCGAGCAGATCACCGAGCGCGAGCGCATCGAGGCGGCGCTTCAACAAATGCAGCGGCTTGAGGCGGTCGGCCAGCTGACGGCCGGTGTCGCCCACGACTTCAACAACCTGCTCACGGTCATTCTCACCGGGGCAAGTTTCCTGGAGCGTGACCTGGGCAAGGGTGACCTGGACAAGGCCCGCACGCGCTTGAAGCATATTCGCGAAGCGGGCGAGCGCGGCGCCAAGCTGACCTCGCAATTGCTGGCGTTCTCCCGGCGCCAGCGTTTGGAGCCGGTGCCGCTGAACATGAATCGCACCCTCACCGGCCTGGAGGAACTGCTGCGTCGAACCTTGGGCGGTAGCATTTCCGTGCGCCTGGATCTGGACCAGAGCTTGTGGCAGGCGCTGACCGACCCGACCCAGACCGAAATGATCATCCTCAACCTGGCGATCAACGCCCGCGACGCCATGCCCGAAGGCGGCCAGCTGACGCTCACGACCCGCAACACGCGGATCAAGGCCCGCCCCCAACGCCCGGAAGACCCCGAGCCCGGCGAGTACGTGATGCTAAGCATCCGCGACACCGGGTGCGGCATGAGCGAAGAGGTGGTGGCCAAGGTCTTCGAGCCGTTCTTCACCACCAAAGACATCGGCAAAGGCTCTGGCCTGGGCCTGGCCCAGGTGTTCGGTTTCGCCAAGCAATCTGGCGGCGGGGTGCGCATCGATACACAGCCGGGGCATGGCACTCAGGTGGCGGTGTACCTGCCAGCGGTGAAGCATCAGCTGGCGGCCGAGCCGATTGCCCCGGTGGCCTCCCAGGCGATCAGCGACAGTGGCCGTGACCGCACTGTGCTGCTGGTCGATGATGACCACCTTGTACGTGACATGCTCGGCGATGTGCTGCGACTGTATGGCTATCAGGTACGCCAAGCGCACAACGGCGAACAGGCGTTGGCGCTGCTGGACGATGGTATCGACTTGTTGCTCACCGACTTCGCCATGCCTGAATTCAATGGCGCACAGTTGGCGCTGGCGGCACGCGAACGGCATCCGCGGTTGCCGGTGGTGTTTCTCACCGGGTATGCGGAGTTGCAGGGGCTGGAGTTGCCAGACAGTTTGGTGATGCAGAAGCCGGTGCAGGCTGAAGAGCTGGCGCGGGTGCTGGATGAGCTGCTGCGGGTGGCCAGATAGATTTCCAGTGAATGCGCTGACCTTTTCGCAGGCAAGACCGCGAAAGGGCCGGCGCAAACGACAGAAACGACAAAACCCAGCGCCGATTGAATCTGCACTGAATTCAAAAAATGGTGTTTGAAAAATGGCAGGGGCGGCTGGATTCGAACCAACGCATGGCAGGATCAAAACCTGCTGCCTTACCGCTTGGCGACGCCCCTGTATCGGATGCAGCGTGAGCTGCTCTGACCATTCCAACTGAGTGACAACTGGGTTGTTGTCTTGGAATGCGCGGCACTTTAACAACATTCTTTCGGCCTGGGAACCCCCCAAGTCAAAAAAAATGCTTTAAAACAGCAAGTTAGTGTTTTGCAGGGCCTCGCGAGGCAAACCCAGGCAACCACCCGTCGTTTTTCCGCCGCTTCGCTTTAACACAATCGCTTTCCTCCCTTCCAATCAGATAAGCGATCTGCATTGACCAAGGAGGATGCCATGCCCGTTTCCCACGACCTGTACCAGGACCTGCACTACCCCCGCGAAATCGTCCAGCAGCGCCGCCAGCAGGACAAGACCCTGGACCGTCTGCTCGACGAATACATTGACATCGACAACCAGGTTCTCGCTGCCGAATCGATCTCGGCGGGTAACTTCCAGGATGACGACCTGCGCCAGCTCAAGGAGCGGCGGCTGACCGTCAAGTACATGATCGAGCGCCAACTGGAGCGCAAAGGCTGAATCATCTGCCCAGGCGATCAATGCGCAGCAGTTTTTGCGTTGGTCAAATTGGCCGAGCTGGGGCAAGCTGCACCCTGCCCTTCTTTCGCCCAAGGAGCTTCGCGTTTGTCAGCCTGGATTCCTACCCCACTGCGCCAGCTCGGCCTGCGCCGGCGTGCTGCATCTTCCAACAACAGCGAACTGCTCACCTGGTTCGAAGACAAGGCGCGCAGCCGTGGTTATCAGCTCAGCGATGGCCAGCGACGTGTCATCCACAACATGGCCGAACAACTGGCGCGGCTGCCGGATGGCGAGCCACGCAGCCTGTACCTTCATGGCTCGGTAGGCCGAGGCAAAAGCTGGCTGCTCGACGGTTTCTTCCAAGCGATAGCGGTCGAGGCCAAGCAGCGCCTGCACTTCCATGACTTTTTCGCCCGCCTGCATCAGGGAATGCACCGCCATCGGTTGTTGGACGATGCGCTGGGCGCGACCTTGGACGAATTGTTGGGCGACTGCCAGGTGCTGTGCTTCGACGAATTCCATGTGCATGACATTGGCGATGCCATGCTCCTCACCCGCCTGTTCACGGCGTTGTTCGCACGCGGCATCTTCGTCCTGGTGACCTCCAATTACGCGCCCGAAGGGCTGCTGCCCAACCCGCTGTACCATGAGCGATTCTTGCCGGTGATCCGCCTGATCAACGGCCGGATGGAAGTACTTGAGGTAGGCGGCGACACCGACTTTCGCAGCTTGCCGGCCAACCGCGAGCATCAGCGCTTTACCCAGGGGCACTATGTGTGGCCGGGCGATGCGGCGCAGCGCCTGGCCTTGAATGTACCCGCCGCGCAACCGGTTACCCTTGAAGTGAACAAACGCATGCTGCGCACGCTGGGCATCAGCGACAGACAGGTAATGTTCGCCTTCGATGACCTGTGCGAGCAGCCCACGGCGGTGATCGATTACCTGCAGCTTGCCCAGCAGTACGACACCTGGGTAATCGATGGGCTGGATGACCTTTCGGAATGCTCTTTGGCCGCACAGCAGCGCTTCGTCAATCTGGTGGATGTGCTGTATGACCAGGACCGGCAGGTGACGGTGATCGGGCGCAAGCCGCTGGAAGAAAGCCTGGGCGGGGCGATTGCCGACTTGATGCGTACTCGCAGCCGGTTGGGGCAGTTGCATCAGGTAGGGCCTGACTTGCCCCGCGAATAGGCCAGTTCAGCCAGCCCTGGGCAAATCCGCCAGCACCGCCTCGATCTCCCCCAACACCGCCGGATCATCCAGGGTCGACGGCGGCACATACGCCTGCCCATCGGCAATCTTGCGCAGCACCGCCCGCAAGATCTTCCCCGAGCGGGTCTTGGGCAACCGCTTCACCAACCGCACCCGGTTGAAACACGCCAGCGCACCGATTTCCTCGCGCACGCTGCCCACCAGTTCGACCAGCAACTGCGACTCGCCGATGCCCTCGCCATCCTTGAGCACCACCAGCGCCAGCGGCACCTGCCCTTTGATCTCGTCATGCACGCCGATCACCGCGCACTCGGCAACCGCCGGATGGCGCGCCACCAGGTCCTCCATCTCGCCGGTGGACAAGCGATGGCCGGAGACGTTTATCACATCATCGGTGCGCCCCATGATGTAGACGAAACCCTCGTCGTCCAGATAGCCACCGTCGCCCGTGTGGTAATAGCCCGGATAGGTCCGCAGGTAGGCCTGCAGGTAGCGCTCGTGGTCACCCCATAAGGTCTGACTGCAACCGGGCGGCAACGGCAGGGCAATGACGATTGCACCCTGATGGTTGGGACCGAGCAGATGCCCGTCGTCATCCAGCACGCGCACGTGATAGCCCGGCACCGCGCGGTTGCTCGACCCCGGTCGCGCCGCGCTTCCGGGTAGGCCGACGCATGGCGCGGTCACCGGCCAGCCGGTCTCGGTCTGCCACCAGTGGTCGTGGACCGGCTTGCCGCTGACCCGCTCCAGCCATTCATGGGTGCTGGAGTCGAGCTTCTCCCCGGCCAGGAACAGCTGGCGCAGCGAGCTCAGGTCATGCCTGGCTATCAGCTCGCCATCCGGGTCTTCCTTGCGAATCGCCCGCATGGCGGTTGGTGCGCAAAAAAGCGCATTGACCTTGTACTGCTCGACCACGCGCCAATAGGCCGAGGCATCCGGCGTACGGATCGGCTTGCCTTCGTAGAACACCGTGGTGCAGCCGCTCATCAGCGGCCCGTAGACGATCAGCGAATGGCCGACCACCCAGCCGACATCGGAAATCCCCCACCACACATCCCCGGCCTGCATGCCATAAATGTGGCGCATCGCATAACAGAGCGCGACCGCGTTGCCGCCGTTTTCACGGACGATACCTTTGGGTTTGCCGGTGGTACCGGAGGTGTACATGATGTACAGCGGATCGGCGGCATCTAGCTCCACCGGCGGCACCGGCTCGGCATGCGTCAGCGCATCCTGCCAGTCGAGATCACGACCGGCCTGCAACTGGGCGCGGACCTGAGGCCGCTGCAGTACCAGCACATGACGCGGCTGATGGCGCGCCAACTGCAGGGCGCGGTCGACCAAGGGCTTGTACTCGATCACCCGCTCGAATTCCAGGCCGCAGGAGGCCGTCAGCAGCAGCGTCGGCCGTGCATCGTCGATCCGCAATGCCAGCTCGTTGGCGGCAAAACCGCCGAACACCACCGAATGCACCGCGCCGATCCGCGCGCAGGCGAGCATGGCCATGGCCGCCTGGGGCACCATCGGCATGTAGATGATCACCCCATCGCCTTTGCCCACACCCAACTGGCGCAGCAGGCCCGCCAGGCGCGCCACTTCGTCACGCAGTTGGTTGTAGGTGAACGCCTGCTGCACACCCGTCACGGGCGAGTCGTAAAGCAATGCCGTCTGCTCGCCGCGGCCCATTTCGATCTGCCGGTCCAAGGCCAGGTAGCAGCTGTTCAAGCGCCCGTCGGCGAACCATTGATGAGTGCCGTCGGGGTTTTCCTGCAAGGTCAGGGTCGGTTTGCGGTACCAGGCCAGGTGATCGGCCTGTTCGGCCCAGAAGGCGGCGGGGTCGGCAATGGAATGGGCGTAGCTGTGCTGGTAAGTCATGTCGAGGGCAACCCGGTACTTGTTGTTATTGAAGGGCGAATCTTGAGTATGGACCGCCACGCCGGGCCCGCCATGGGACTAAAGTCACAACCCATATGCACATTTGCAGAGAACGCCAATTGCGCCCCATAACGGTGCAAAGGCTCTAGAATAGGCGCCCTTTTCCACCACCGAGCAGCCCATGGATATCGATCAGGCCCGAACTTTCTTGGAAATCGTGCGTAGCGGCAGCCTGGTCGCCGCCGCCGAGCGCCTGTTCGTCTCGCAAACGGCGATCACCGCCCGCGTGCAGCGCCTTGAGCAGCAGTTGGGCTGCCAGCTGTTCGTACGCAGCCGCAACGGCGCCAGCCTGACCAGCGACGGCGAGGCCTTCGTCAGTTACGCCAACCAGCTGGTACAGACCTGGGAAGCGGCGCGCCGCGACCTGCCGTTGCCCGAGGGCTGCCAGCAGGTGCTGCATGTGGGCGCCGAGGTCAGCCTGGGCAACCCGATACTGCTCGACTGGGTCAGCGCCCTGCACCGTGAACTGCCCACCCACGCCATCCGCAGCGAAGTCAGTGACGGTGAGTCGTTGCTGCGCAAGGTGGAAATGGGCCTGCTCGACGCCGCGCTGGTGTATCAGCCGACCTACGGCCCGGGCCTGCAGGTGGAGCAGTTGATGGAAGAGAAGTTGATCCGCATTCGCCGGGTCGATCGGCCCGAACCGTACATCTACATCGACTGGGGCGAGGCCTTCCGCCGCCAGCACGACGCCGCCTTGCCCGATTGCGCGCGTCCGGCACTCAGTTTCAACCTCGGGCCGCTGGCCTTGCAGTTCATTCTCGACCAGGGCGGCAGCGGCTATTTCCGTACCCGTGTGGTGCAGGCGTACCTGGACAACGGCGTGTTCGAGCGGGTGGATCAGGCGCCGGAATTCACCTACCCGACCTTCCTGGTGTACCCGCGCAAGCGCGACAGCGAGGCCCTGCAACAGGCCTTCGCGGTGCTGCGCCGGCTGGTGGCCGCCGGCGCCAGCGACTGGTCACAACGCTGGGACCCGCTGATCTGAAGCGCTGCCGACGACGCTGAGCAACTGGCGCTTGAGGCCGGCGATGAGGTCGGTCTGGGTGATCACCCCAACCAGCTGATCGCCGTCGAGTACCGGCAAGCAATGCAGGCCCTGCTCGCACAACAGCGGCAGCAGCCGCTCAAGCGGGTGCTGGCTACCGACACTGATCACCCTCCGGCTCATCACCTGCTCCATGCGCACCGCCTTGCGACCGAACAGCCCACGCCAGCTGAACTGGCCACGCTGCATGGCCGGGCCAACCAGGTCGCTGAGGCTGACAATGCCCACCAGCTTGCCCTGCTGCAGTACTGGCAAGGTTTTCAGGTGATGGCTGTCGAGCATTTTCCAGGCTTGCTCCAGGGTGGTATCTGGCGAGGCGAACTGCACATCGCGGGACATCACCGAGGCGGCGGTGATGCCTCCGAGGCTGCGTTTCAGGGCGTGCTGCTCGGTGGCCTGGATGATGCGCTCCAGCTCGTCGCGAGTGACGTCGACGTACTCACCCAGCTCTTTCAGAGCCTGGTCAAGGTCCTCGCCGCTGACCCCGACGCGCTCACTGGGCAACGGGTCGTGAGTGTGGTGCAGGTCTTTGCGCGGTGCCACGCCCTTGGGGTAGCGCACGCCGGTCAGGCGGTTGTACACCACCGCCACCGCTACCAGGATCAACGCGTTGAGCAGCACGGGTTCAAGCAAGTGGTCGCCCAGCGCCGTCAGCCCCGAGTCGGCCAGCACCGCAGTCACCGCCACGCCGCCACCCGGCGGATGCAGGCAGCGCAACAGGCACATCACCAGGATCGAAATGCCCAACGCCGCCGCCGCGACCCACAGCTCAGGGCCGAAACCTTCGCGCATGGCCAGGCCCACCGCACCGGCCAGGGCATAGCTGCCCAGCACCGGCCACGGCTGCGCCAGCGGCCCGGAGTGCACGGCGAATACCAGCACTGCCGACGCCGCGAGCGGACCCAGCAGGTGCAAGGCGATGCCGGGGCCGTAGACCAGGCTGGTCAGCCAGCCCGCGAGAAACAGGGCGAGCAGCGCGCCGGTACCGGCACGCAGCCATTGTTTGGGGGGAATATTCAGCGGCGCCGGCAACAGCCGCTGCAGACGACTTTCGGAACGCAAGGCAGGCATTTAAGTAATCGTGGTTATGTTTTTTTAGTTAAAAAGAAAGCCCAGCCGGATTGGCCTGGGCCCTTAGGGGCTCCGTCCATGGAGAGATGGAAACCGCAGGGTTTCGTGAGGGGGATTGTGCCGGTAGGCGGCGGGCTTGGGCCAATTCAAAAAAATGCGGCTGTACTGCAATTTTTTTGAATTGGGAGCGGCTTTAGCCGCGAAGCAGGCGACGCGGTGGGTGCACCGGCTGCGCCGGTGTTCGCGGATGAATCCGCTCCTACGGGGATCGCGTCAGCGGCCCTTGCGCGGTAATTCGATGCTCACTCGCAAGCCGCCCAGTGGGCTTTCCTGCAGAGCCAATGTCCCGCCCCAGGCATCGACGATATCCCGCACGATCCCCAGCCCCAGGCCATGCCCATCGACCTGCTCATCGAGCCGCGAACCCCGCTCCAGTACCTGAAGACGCTGGCCTTCAGGGATGCCGGGGCCGTCGTCATCGACCATCAGTCGGTAGCCCTCGGCAGACGGCGTGATCCCCAGCCGCACCTCGCTGTCCGCCCACTTGCAGGCGTTGTCCAGCAGGTTACCGAGCAGCTCCAGAACGTCTTCACGGTCCCAGGGCAGCAACAGACCTGGCGGCACGTCGCGCTCTAGCAGCAAGCCTTCGCCATGAATCATGCCCAAGGTGGACAGCAACCCCGGCAACTCGGCGTCACAGTCGAATTGCGCGCCAGGCAGCGCATCACCCGCCAAGCGTGCGCGGTTCAGCTCGCGGGCCAGGCGTTGCTGGATCTGCTCCAACTGTTCACGCAATTGCGCCTGGACCTCGGGCAGGTCTTTCAGGCGCTCGCTGGAGGCCAGGCTGAGCAGCACCGCCAGCGGCGTCTTCAGCGCGTGGCCGAGGTTGCCCAGGGCATTGCGGGAGCGGCGCAGGCTGTCTTCGGTGTGGCTGAGCAAATGGTTGATCTGGCCTACCAGCGGCAACAGTTCGCTGGGCACTTCGGCATCCAGCTGCGAGCGCTGGCCCTGCTGCAGCTGGGCGATCTGCCGGCGTGCGCGTTCGAGCGGGCGCAGCGAGCGGGTGACGGTGATGCGCTGCAGCACCAGCACCAGGATCAAGGCCACCAGCCCCATGCCCAGGCCAATTTGCTGCAGGCGCCGGAAGCTCTCGCGCACAGGCGAGTAATCCTGGGCCACGCTGATCGAGATGTCCTGCCCCAAACGCCGATAGTCGGCCCGCAGCGCTAGCAACTGCTGACCTTCCGGGCCCAGCTCGTGGCTGTCGGAAAGGCCTGGCGCTGCCGGTTTCGGCATGTCCAGGTCCCACAACGAGCGAGAGCGCCAGGTGCCTTGGTCGAAGTCGATGCGGAAGTAGTAACCAGAGAACGGCCGCTGATAGGCTGCAGAAATGCGCCGCTCATCCAGCTGCAAGCCGGACGGTCCACGCACCAGTGCTACCAGCAGGTTCTCGCTTTCCTTGCGCAGGCCGTTTTCCAGGTAGCGCTGCAGGCCGGCCTCGAACAGCCACAGGGTGAGCTGTGCGAGCAGCACGCCGACCACGACCAACACAGCAACCAGGCCCAGGCTCAGGCGTGCCTGGATCGATTTCACTCCGAGCTCCCGGCGTAGATATAACCTTGCCCACGGCGGGTTTCAATAACACTGCGGCCCAGCTTGCGGCGCAAATGGTTGACGTGCACTTCCAGCACGTTGGAATCGCGCTCGGTTTCACCGTCATACAAGTGCTCGGCCAGGTGGCTTTTGGACAGGATCTGCTGCGGGTGCAGCATGAAATAGCGCAACAGGCGGAACTCGGCGGCGGTCAGTTGAATGTCTACGCCCTCGCGGCTTACGCACTGACGGCTTTCATCCAGGTGCAGGCCGGCGGCCTCCAGCTTGGGCTGGTTGGCCAGACCCCGCGCCCGCCGCAGCAGCGCCTGGATGCGCAGTTGCAGCTCTTCCGGGTGAAAGGGCTTACTGAGGTAATCATCGGCACCGGCCTTGAGCCCCTCGATGCGCTCGGCCCACGAGCCGCGCGCGGTGAGGATCAATACCGGCGTGGCCAGGCCACCGGCACGCCACTGCGCCAGCACTTCCAGGCCCGGCAACCCCGGCAAGCCGAGGTCGAGAATGATCAGGTCATAGGGCTCGCTCTGGCCCTGGTACACCGCATCACGGCCGTCGGCCAGCCAGTCCACGGCGTAGCCCTGGCGCTGCAGGCCGGCAATCAGTTCGTCAGCGAGCGGGACATTGTCCTCGACAAGCAACAGGCGCATTCAGTCGTCTTCCTCGTCTTTGAGCAGGGCACCGGTGCTGGCGTCGAGCTTGATCTCACGCACCACGCCCGCGCTTGTCAGCAGCTCGACTTCATATTCGTAACGATCATCGTCTTCTTCCAGCTCGGCCTCCAGCAGACGCGCCCCGGGGTGACGCCCCAGGGCGGTCTCCAGCAGTTGCTCAAGCGGCAGGATGACACCCTCCTGGCGCAGCTTGAGGGCTTCATCCTGGTCCAGGTCGCGGGCAACAGCCAGGGAGCAGACGGCCAGCAGCGAGAGCGCCAGGTAACGCGCTGGCCGGGGTACGTGGATCATTAGCGGTCCTGTTCGTCCTTGAGGACTTCACCGGTCTTGGCATCCAGGTCGACGTCCCATTCGACGTTCTGAGTGTCTCGCAATTCGACCTTGTAGATGTAGCGGCCGTACTCGTTTTCCAGTTCGGAATCGGTGACGGTGGCGCCCGGGTGCTTGGCCACGGCGGCGGCTTTCAGCTCGTCCAGCGACTTGATGGTCTTGGCGTTGACCAGCTTGACCACTTCGTCAGGCTGAACGTCCTTGGCAAAGGCAGCGTTGGCACCGAAAGCCAGGGCAGCGGCGGTGAACAGGGCAGTAAAAGTCTTCATGGGGTCTCTCCATCGAGATATGTAATGTGTCTACGGGGTTAAGATTAACCACCGGTCCTTAACTCAACCTGAAAACAGCTGGCGTCATGATAGCGCAGCCGGTTATCGCATTCAGACCTTATACTGACCCGCTTGCCGCCTGCGAGGTCCCCCATGAGCGCCATTCACATCAAATTCCCCGCCTTGACCTTCAGGGCCGGCCAACGCGCGCTGCAGCACATCCGCGAACGTGGACTGCAAGCCGCAGATGTGGGTGTGGTGCCGGGTGCCGCTGGCGGGCCGAAGCCTTTGGGCATCCAGGGTCTGGACCTGGCGTTGTTCGGCGAGTGGCTGCCCTCCGCGCCGCGCCAGCGCGCCTTGATCGGCGCTTCGATTGGCTCCTGGCGCTTCGCCAGTGCCTGCCTGAACGACCCGGTCGACGGCATTCGGCGCCTGGGCGAGCTGTATACCGAGCAGGATTTCGCCAAGGGCGTCACGCCGAGCGAAATCAGCCGCAGTTGCCAACGTATGCTCAATGACCTGCTGCAGGGCCGCGACGGGCAGATCCTCGCCAACCCCAACTACCGCCTGAACATTCTGGTGGTCAAGAGCCATGGCCAGTTGGCCCACGACCATCGCGGTCGCCTGGGCATGGGTTTGGGTTCGGTGGTCGCCAGCAACCTGCTGGGTCGCGCACGCCTGGCCCGGCATTTCGAACGCATCATCCTGCATGACCGGCGCGCCCCACCGCCGCTCGACGCACTCACCGACTTCCCTTCGCGTTGCCTGCCACTGGACCTCGCCAACCTGCGCCATGCCCTGCTGGCGTCCGGCTCGATTCCGATGGTGATGGAAGGGGTGCGCGACATCCCCGGTGTTGGCAGCGGCACTTACCGTGACGGCGGGCTGCTCGACTACCACCTCGACCTGCCTTACCGTGGCGATGATCTGGTGCTTTATCCGCACTTCACCGACAAGGTGGTGCCCGGCTGGTTCGACAAGGCCCTGCCGTGGCGCCGTGGCGATGCCAGGCGCCTGCAGAACGTGCTGCTGCTGACGCCATCGCCGCAATACCTGGCAGCCCTGCCCTTCGGCAAGCTACCCGACCGCGGCGACTTCAAGCGTTTCATGGGCGATGCCCCGAGCCGCAAGCGCTATTGGTACAAAGCCATTGCCGAAAGCCAGCGCCTGGGCGACGAGCTGCTGGAGCTGATCGCCACCGGGCGGCTGCAGGATCAGTTGCAAGCCTTGTAGCGGCCATGCTGGTAGACTGCGCGCATCATTGATACACACAGAGTTCTGACAGCGTGGAAATCTTCAAGGAATTTACGTTCGAATCGGCCCACCGCCTGCCTCACGTCCCTGAGGGACACAAGTGCGGCCGCCTGCATGGCCACTCGTTCAAGGTCGCCCTGCACCTGACCGGCCCGCTCGATCCGCATACTGGCTGGATTCGTGATTTCTCCGAAATCAAGGCGATCTTCAAGCCGCTCTACGAGCAACTGGACCACAACTACCTGAACGACATTCCTGGCCTGGAGAACCCGACCAGCGAAGTGATCGCCAAGTGGATCTGGGAACAGGTCAAGCCGTTGCTGCCGGAGCTGTCGAAGGTGCGGATTCACGAGACGTGCACCAGCGGGTGCGAATATACCGGGGATTGATCGGGGATTTTCAGCGGCCCCATCGCGGATTCATCCGCGATGGGGCCGGCAGCTTCACTGCAACGACTCAACCCTGCCCATTCTCCAGGGCATCACGCAGAAAGCTCGGGGCGATGTAACGCTGGTAATGCGCCTCGGACAGCAAAAAGAACTCGCGGTCGATGGCATCGCGCAGTTGCGGCAACTCCCAGTCACGAAACTCCGGCAGCAAAGCCATCCCATAAGCCTCCAGGTCGCGAATCATCCGCGCCCCACGGGCGATCAGCTGATACGCCCAGCAATATTCCGACTGCTGCTCGACAAAGCGAATCGAGCGCTGCTGCAGCTGCTGGCGCAGCAAACTTTTGTCGAACACTTCCAGCTTGGCCATCATCACCTGCGCCAAAAGCTGCTCCAAGCGCAGCCACACCGCACGCTTCTGCGCCTCGTCATAGCCATTCCAGTTGATCACTTCATGGTGGAAACGCTTGCAGCCACGGCACACCGTGTCTCCATACACCGTGGAGCAAAGGCCGACGCAAGGGGTCTTGATGGACTGGTTGGACATGAAAAAACAACGGCTTGGCGGAGGAACACGGCCCCATGTTAGCCCTTTGTCTAACCAGGGTCACCCGTTAAAGTCATGTTCGCCGCCTTACCTTCCGCGACAATTTGCCGTAGAATCACTCCGCCTTTTCAAGGCAACAATGTCCGTTGGAAGCTGTTTTCAAAGCGTCACGAGCACAGTTCATCCGGTAGAACGGCGTTGGCCCGGGCCATGCACCCTCGCATGCCCGCGCCAGCCCTCATCAGCTCCCCGTTCTGCAGGCGTAAAACTTTGAAAGCAGCTTCTGTAAGGATTCTCTGCGACCCTGGCTGGGCGGCCCAAGAAGCCGTGATTGCGCATGGGTGCATGGAATGCTGGATGAGCGTCCCGGACTCCCTTTAGGGACCACTGATGAGGGTAATAACTGTGCTTGAAGCCTACCGCAAACACATCGAAGAGCGTGCCGCCCTGGGTATCGTGCCCCAGCCGCTGAACGCCGAACAAACTGCAGGCCTGGTCGAGCTGCTGAAAAACCCGCCGGCCGGCGAAGAAGCCTTCCTCGTAGACCTGATCACCAACCGCGTTCCGCCAGGAGTCGACGAAGCCGCCTACGTCAAGGCTGCCTTCCTCTCCGCCGTGGCCAAGGGCGAAGCCCAGTCCCCACTGCTCGACCGCAAGCACGCCACCGAGCTGCTGGGCACCATGCAGGGCGGCTACAACATCGAAACGCTGGTCGCGCTGCTGGATGACGCCGAACTGGGCGCCGTCGCGGCCGAACAGCTCAAGCACACCCTGCTGATGTTCGATGCCTTCCACGACGTGGCCGAAAAAGCCAAGGCGGGCAATGCCCACGCCAAGGCCGTGCTGGAATCCTGGGCTGCCGGCGAGTGGTTCACCTCCCGCCCGGCGATCGCCGACAAGTACACCCTGACCGTGTTCAAGGTGCCTGGCGAAACCAACACCGATGACCTGTCCCCTGCCCCGGACGCCTGGTCGCGCCCTGACATCCCGCTGCACGCCCTGGCCATGCTGAAAATGGCCCGTGACGGCATCGAGCCAGAGCAACCCGGTTCGGTCGGCCCGCTGAAGCAGATTGAAGCGGTCAAGGCCAAAGGCTTCCCGGTTGCCTACGTCGGTGACGTGGTCGGTACCGGTTCGTCGCGTAAATCCGCCACCAACTCGGTGCTGTGGTTCTTCGGCGACGACATCCCGAACGTGCCGAACAAGCGCGCCGGTGGCTTCTGCTTCGGCACCAAGATCGCCCCGATCTTCTACAACACCATGGAAGACGCCGGCGCCCTGCCGATCGAATTCGACTGCACCAACCTGGCCATGGGCGACGTGATCGACGTCTACCCGTACAAAGGTGAAGTGCGCCGTCACGAAAGCGACGAGCTGGTCACCAGCTTCGAGCTGAAAACCGAAGTGCTGCTCGATGAAGTGCGCGCTGGCGGCCGTATCCCGCTGATCGTCGGCCGTGGCCTGACCGAAAAAGCCCGCGCTGAACTGGGCCTGGGTGCATCCGACCTGTTCAAGAAACCAGAGCAGCCTGCCGACTCCGGCAAAGGCTTCACCCTGGCGCAGAAAATGGTCGGCCGTGCTTGCGGCCTGCCAGAAGGCCAGGGCGTGCGCCCAGGTGCCTACTGCGAGCCGAAGATGACCACCGTCGGCTCCCAGGACACCACTGGCCCGATGACCCGCGACGAGCTGAAAGACCTGGCGTGCCTGGGCTTCTCCGCCGACCTGGTCATGCAGTCGTTCTGCCACACCGCTGCTTATCCGAAGCCGATCGACGTCACCACCCACCACACCCTGCCAGACTTCATCCGCACCCGTGGCGGCGTGTCGCTGCGCCCAGGCGATGGCATCATCCACAGCTGGCTGAACCGCATGCTGATGCCGGACACCGTCGGCACCGGTGGCGACTCGCACACCCGCTTCCCGATCGGCATCTCGTTCCCGGCCGGTTCCGGCCTGGTGGCCTTCGCCGCCGCCACCGGCGTCATGCCGCTGGACATGCCTGAGTCGATCCTGGTGCGCTTCAAGGGCAAACTGCAACCGGGCATCACCCTGCGTGACCTGGTGCACGCCATCCCTTACTACGCCATCCAGAAAGGCCTGCTGACCGTCGAGAAGAAGGGCAAGAAAAACGCCTTCTCCGGCCGCATCCTGGAAATCGAAGGCCTGGACGAACTGACCGTCGAGCAAGCGTTCGAGCTTTCCGACGCCTCGGCCGAGCGTTCCGCTGCAGGCTGCACCATCAAGCTGCCGGAAAAGGCCATCGCCGAATACCTGCAGTCCAACATCACCCTGCTGCGCTGGATGATCGGCGAAGGCTACGGCGACCCACGTACCCTGGAGCGTCGCGCCCAGGCCATGGAAGCCTGGCTGGCCAACCCTGAGCTGCTGTCGGCCGACGCCGATGCCGAGTACGCCGAAATCATCGAAATCGACCTGGCCGACGTCAAGGAGCCTG
Organism: Pseudomonas sp. NPDC090233; assembly: GCF_044772285.1. NCBI lineage: Bacteria > Pseudomonadati > Pseudomonadota > Gammaproteobacteria > Pseudomonadales > Pseudomonadaceae > Pseudomonas > Pseudomonas sp. NPDC090233. The sequence goes on from NZ_JBIVYQ010000002.1 coordinate 746,801, forward strand.
TGCTCTGCGCGCCGAACGACCCGGACGATGCCCGCCTGCTGTCTTCGGTACAGGGCGAGAAGATCGACGAAGTGTTCATCGGCTCGTGCATGACCAACATCGGCCACTTCCGCGCTGCCGGCAAGCTGCTGGACAAGGTCAAGGGCGGTATTCCGACCCGTCTGTGGCTGGCCCCGCCAACCAAGATGGACGCCCACCAGCTGACCGAAGAAGGCTACTACGGCATCTACGGCAAGGCCGGCGCGCGCATGGAAATGCCAGGCTGCTCGCTGTGCATGGGTAACCAGGCACGTGTGCAGACCGGTTCGACCGTGGTCTCCACCTCGACCCGTAACTTCCCGAACCGCCTGGGCGACGCGACCAACGTGTACCTGGCCTCGGCCGAGCTGGCGGCTGTCGCCTCGATCATCGGCAAACTGCCGACCGTCGAAGAGTACATGCAGTACGCCAAGGACATCGACAGCATGGCTGCCGACGTCTACCGCTACCTGAGCTTCGACCAGATCGCCGAGTTCCGCGAAGCTGCGGCCAACGCCAAGATCCCGGTTGTTCAGGCTTGATCAGTAGTAAGCTGTAAGAAAAAACCCGGCAGAAATGCCGGGTTTTTTTATTGCCCTTTAGGCAACACCGCCAGGAAGTTATCCCGCGCCACCCGATTGGCCACTCCCTCCGGCAGGGCATCGAGGAACGGCTTGAAGCCGTGCATCTGCTCGCCAACACTGCCAAATTTCCCGACGACATCGGAGCCGAGCATGAACCGCTCTGGATAACGCTCGACCAACGCCACCCACTCCTTGCGCGGCACGCCCTTGTCATCCAGCAGATAGGGCTGGAGCACACTCCAGGACAAGTCCACATACAAGTTCGGGTAGTCCTCCAGCAGGCGCGTCAGCACCGGCAGTAGAAAATCCATCTGCGTCTGGTGCCGATGGATTTCCATGCTGGTGCCCGCATGCGCCCAGATGAACCGCGTATGCGGATGATTGCGCAGCGGCTCTTCGATCTCGGCCAGGTACAGCGGATTGCGTTCGCGCTTGGAGGTGATGTTGGAGTGCAGCAGCACCGGCATGTCGCGCTCGGCCGCCAGATGATAGATGCGCGTCATGGCCTCATTATTGGCCCGTGGTGTGTCACCGCTGGTCAGCGCGGTCAGGTCATCGTGGCGAGTGAATACTTCGCCGATCCCCTGCCACAACCCCGGATAGAGATCGAGCATGCGCTCGATATGGTTGGCGGCGTTCTTGTCCACCGGGTTGAAGCCGGTCAGAAAAGGATGGAAGCGTTTGCGCTGCTCTTCAGGCAGCTTCTGCAGCGCCGCCGCAACGTAGGTATCGGTGGCGCTGTACCAGTAGGCATCGGCGTCATCACCGGCGTAATAACGCGGGCGCTTGGGCTCGTCTTCGTGCCATTTCTTGGCCACCGGAATGCCGGAAATCATCGCGTGCTCGACACCCGCATCGTCCATGGACTTAATCAGGGCAGGCATGCCCTCGGTTTCCTGGAAAAAGTCCACATAGTGCAGATGGGCATCACTGTAGCGGTAGTCACGCGCCTGTGCCGCCTGGCACAGCCCTCCACACAACAGCAGGCAGGCCAGCGCTCTGGCGATCATGGGCAGCTTCCTTATCGAGTATGAACAGAGTAGACCCGGCAGTGCTGCCGGCGGTTCAGCATTGCCTGGCAAACCGCTATGCTGGGAGCCCCGCACCCCGCTCGGAGCCCCACATGAGCCGCCCCCTGATCATCCGTCCGCGCGCCGAATCGGTCGAGGGCCAGCCGATCCTGCGCCCGCTGCCATCGGCTCAGTGCCGCAGCGTCGGGCCCTTCGTGTTTTTCGACCACATGCTGGAGACCGATTACGCGCCGGGCCAAGGCATGGACATCCGCCAACACCCGCATATCGGGCTTTCGACCCTGACCTACCTGTTCGAAGGGGCAATCCTGCACAAGGACAGCTTGGGCTCCAACCAGCAGGTGCTGCCAGGCGATGTCAGCTGGATGACCGCAGGCAGCGGTGTGGCGCATGTCGAGCGCACGCCTGCGGACGCGTTGGCCCATGGCTCACGTTTGCATGGGTTGCAGGTATGGCTGGCATCGCCGCAGGCAGCCGAACAAGGCGAGCCCAGTTACAGCCATCATCCTGCAGCCAGCCTGCCGGTTAGCGAGAATCTGGGGGTACGCATCTGCATGATCGCCGGCAGCGGTTTTTGCCTGGAATCACCCGTGCCGGTGCTCTCCCCTACCCTCTACGCGCATGTGCAAATGCAACCGGCGACCACACTGCTGGTGCCTCATGAGCATGTGCAGAGGGCGCTGTACGTGCTCGAAGGCGAGCTGATGTTGAACGATGAGGACGTCGAGCCGTGCAGCCTGGTAGTGCTGCCAGAGGGCGAAGAAGTCACCCTTTATGCGCAAGGTAACTGCCAGCTGGTGCTGATCGGGGGGGCGCCTCTGGATGGGCCGCGGCGGATGAACTGGAACTTCGTGGCAAGTGACTCTGAGCTGATCGAGCGGGCCAGGGCCAAATGGGCTGCCGGCGATTGGCCGACGGTGCCGGGTGAAACGTCGCGTATCGAATTACCCCGCTGATTGGGGCCGCCTTGCGGCCCCAATGCAACCTCAGCGCTGGAACACTTCAGCGAGCAGATTGTGCATCGCGCGGAACGCCCGCTCGGAAGTGCGGCGGTCATACTGCATCTTGCCCGGCACATTGGCATTCGGGTCGGTGAACGAATGCACCGCGCCGCCATAGCTCAGCAACTGCCAATCGACCTTGGCCGCGTTCATCTCGTCCTCGAACGCCGGCAGTTGCTCCTTCGGCACCAGAGGGTCGGACGCCCCATGCAGCACCAGGACCGAACCCTTGATTCGCTTGGCATCTTCCGGATTCGGCGTATCCAGCGTGCCGTGGAACGACACGGCAGCCTTCAGGTCAGCGCCAGTACGCGCCAACTCAAGGGCGCAGCAACCACCGAAGCAGAAGCCGAAGGTTGCCACCTTGCCGGGCTCCAGCAACGCCTTGGATTGGCCCAGCAACTGCGCCAAGGCTTCCTGCATGCGCTTGCGCAGCTCGGCGCGATCATTCTTCAACGGCATCATCGCCGCCCCCGCCTCGTCGGCGTTGGACGGACGCACCGACTGCCCATACAAGTCGGCGATCAGCACCACGTAACCCTTCTCGGCCACTTCCTTGGCAATGCGCTCGGCGCCTTCGCCGATGCCCATCCAGTTCGGCGCCATCACCAGGCCCGGGCGCCCCAGCGCACCGGGCTCGTACACCAGGCGGCTTTCGTAGGTTTTGCCGGACAGGTGATAGACCAACGATTCGACGATTACCTTGCTCATCAAGCACTCCTTATGCCTTCACCATGAAAAAAGCCCGCCGAGGCGGGCTTTCCTGTGCATCAACTCAAGCAGACAGCTCGACCAACAGCTTGTTCAGACGACGAACGTACGCCGCCGGGTCCTTCAGGCTGTCACCGGCCGCCAGGGCCGCCTGATCGAAGAGGATGTGCGACAGCTCGGCGAAGCGGTCCTCGCTCTGCTCGTTGTCGAGTTTCTCGATCAGTGGGTGGGTCGGGTTGAATTCGAAGATCGGCTTGGAATCCGGTACCTTCTGCCCGCTGGCTTCGAGGATCTGGCGCATCTGCAGGCCCAGGTCCTGTTCGCCGATGGCAAGGATCGCCGGCGAGTCGGTCAGGCGGTGCGACACACGCACTTCGGCAACGCTGTCACCCAGCGCGCCTTTCAGGCGCTCGACCAGGCCTTCCTTGTCCTTGGCGACTTCTTCCTGGGCCTTCTTGTCTTCTTCAGAGTCCAGCTTGCCCAGGTCCAGGTCGCCACGGGCAACATCGACGAAGGACTTGCCGTCGAACTCGTTGAGGTAGCTCATCAGCCACTCGTCGATGCGGTCGGTCAGCAGCAGCACCTCGATGCCTTTCTTGCGGAAGACTTCCAGGTGCGGGCTGTTCTTGACCTGCGCGTACGACTCACCGCTGAGGTAGTAGATCTTGTCCTGGCCTTCTTTGGCGCGGGCCAGGTAATCCGCCAGGGCAACGCTCTGCTCGCCGCTTTCGTCCTGGGTGGAGGCGAAGCGCAGCAGGCCAGCGATTTTTTCCTTGTTGGCGAAGTCTTCGGCCGGGCCTTCCTTCAGCACCTGCCCGAAGTTCTTCCAGAAGCCTTTGTACTGCTCGGGTTCGTTCTTCGCCAGCTTCTCCAGCATGTCCAGCACGCGCTTGGTCAGCGCGGTCTTCATCGAGTCGATGATCGGATCTTTCTGCAGAATCTCGCGGGAGACGTTCAAGGACAGGTCGTTGGAGTCGACTACACCCTTGATGAAGCGCAGGTACAGCGGCAGGAACGACTCGGCCTGGTCCATGATGAACACGCGCTGCACGTACAGTTTCAGGCCACGCGGTGCTTCGCGCTGGTACAGGTCGAACGGTGCACGGGCTGGCACGTACAGCAGCGAGTTGTACTCAAGCTTGCCTTCGACCTTGTTGTGGCTCCAGGCCAGCGGGTTTTCGAAGTCATGGCCGATGTGCTTGTAGAACTCCTGGTATTCCTCGTCCTTGATCTCGGTGCGCGGACGGGTCCACAGGGCGCTGGCACGGTTGACCACTTCCCATTCCAGGGCCGGCTGCTCTTCGCCTTCGGCGGCAGCCTGCTCCTTCGGCAACTGGATTGGCAGAGCGATGTGATCGGAGTATTTCTTGACCAGGTTACGCAGGCGCCAGCCATCGGCGAACTCCTGCTCGTCCTTCTTCAGGTGCAGGACGATACGGGTACCGCGCTCTGGCTTGTCGACGGTGGCGACTTCGAATTCGCCCTCGCCTTTGGAGGACCAGTGCACGCCCTCGGAGGCCGGCTGGCCGGCGCGACGGCTGAACACGTCGACCTTGTCGGCAACGATGAAGGCCGAATAGAAGCCCACGCCGAACTGGCCGATCAGGTGCGAGTCCTTCTTCTGATCACCGGTGAGGTTCTTCATGAAGTCGGCGGTGCCGGACTTGGCGATGGTACCCAGGTGGGTAATCACGTCTTCGCGGCTCATGCCGATGCCGTTGTCGTCGAGCGTGAGGGTACCGGCGTCCTTGTCGAAGCTCAGCTGGATTCGCAGTTCAGCGCCGCCTTCGAGCAGTTCCGGCTTGGCCAGGGCCTCGAAACGCAGCTTGTCAGCGGCGTCGGAGGCGTTGGAAATCAGCTCGCGAAGGAAGATTTCCTTGTTCGAATACAGCGAATGAATCATGAGGTGCAGCAGTTGCTTCACCTCGGTCTGGAAGCCCAGGGTTTCCTTTTGTGTTTCCACACTCATGGTCTTCAAAACTCCGATCTGATGGCAAGGGCCGCCTGGCGGCCGGTTTGGCCTGCGTTGACGGCGGATGTCATGCAGATGGGGGCTGCCCGGACGATTTCAAGGGCTTTTCCGGTTCGATCTTGAAATGCGCCCGCGCCGTGGCGATCGGCGCCTGTCGATCGCCCTGCCAGGCGGTGATCGCGACATTGGTTACCCGTCGGCCTTGGCGCCAGAGCTGGCACTGCGCGTAGGTGTCGCGAAAATGCCCGGCGCGCAGGTAATCGATGGAGAAATCGATGATTTTCGGGATGCTGACGCTTTCACTGTAAATGAGCAGGTACAGGGCCGCTGAGAGCTCCATGAAGCCTGCGATCACGCCGCCGTGAATGGCCGGCAGCAAAGGGTTGCCAATGTTGTCCGGGTTGGCCGGGAGACGGAACAGCAGGTCATCACCCTGGCGCTCGCAGGTGATGCCGATCAGGCCGGCATAGGGAATCAGGGCCAACAGGGGCTGATAGTCACCCACGGCATGGGCCTCATTCAGCTGTTTACGGACATCCTGCGGAATCATTCACCGCCCTCCTTCAGACTTTTGCCGAACCGAATGCCACCTTTGATTTCCGGCCCAAGGCGCATGAACGTACCCACCACTTGGCAGATTGGCTCGTCGGGGTCGTCCTGGTAAGCCGTGCCACGGGTAAAGATCACGTCCCGGGTGACCCGATAGCACTGGGCATGGCCGTAGATGGCCTTGCCGGGCTCTGCCGGGTGCATATAGTCGATGCGCAAGTCCAGGGTCGGGCACACTTCGAAGCTCGGCAGCACGCACAGCGTGGCCATGCCACAGGTGGTGTCCATCAGCGTGGTCAGGGCGCCACCATGCACTGCGCCGGTCTGCGGGTTGCCGACTATGGTGGGCGACCAAGGCAACAACAGGGTTATGCCATTGCCGTCAGCGTGGGCAACTTGCATCTGTAACACCTGGCAATGTTTTAACGCCGACAAGAAGCGTTCAGCCATCGCCTGCAAATTAGAATCGGTCATCGGTGCACGTCCTGAATCCGCTGCATAAAATCAGAAAAAAGTCTATCTAGTACGCTGTGTTATATATCTGTAAAAGATACGGAACTTCTGCGGTAAGCTCGAACTCGAAGGAACAACTCACTTATTCCACCAAGGAGATACACCCCCATGCGTAAACCATTTGCTTTTGCTCTGATGCTGGCTGCTGCCATGGGCCTGGCTGCTTGCGATAAAGCGAGCGAAGACAAAGCCCAAGACGCACAGCAACACGCCGAGCAAGCCCAGGAAAAAATGGGCGAAGCTCAGGATAAGATGAACGACGCTGCCAAGGAAAACGCCGAAGCCGCCAAAGATCAGGCTGAAGCCGAGCAGAAGGCTGCCGAAGAGGCCGCACCTGCTACCCCACCAGCCGAGCCTGCCAAGCAGTAATCGCGCCGTACAAAAAAACCCGACGATGTCGGGTTTTTTTGTGCCTGGCGTTTAGCGATTAAACGTTTCAGGTGCTGACACTTTCGGGATGCACTTCCATGGCGGTACTTGCTGCCGGCTTGAACATCATCACTTGCAGCACGTCGGAATGGAACTCGCGGCGATACAGGATCAATACCACCCCGACACTCACGACCATGAACAGCCAGGCGCTGATGAACCACGTCAGCATCGCCATACCGAAGTAGTAACTACGCAGACCATAGTTGAACTGGTTGGCGGCCAGCGACAAAACCCTCGCTGCCCGTGAAGCGAACGCCTTGCGCTCTCGCTCATCGGCCAGACACTCGCCAACCACAGGCGCGGAGCCGACCAGCACGGCAGCAAAATTGTATTGGCGCATGCACCAGCTGAACGTGAAGAACGCATAGACGAAGACCATCGCCAGACACAGCAACTTGATTTCCGAAACCCCCTGAGAATCATGTTGCACCAGCGGAAGGTGAGCCAGTAGCGACAGGGCGCGATCCGAGGCGCTAAGCACAGTCAGAATACCTGCCAGGATAATCAGGGTGCTGGAGGCGAAAAACGAGGCATTGCGCTCAAGGCTACCTACCACGCTGGCATCGGCGATGCGGCCGTCGCGCAACAGCATGCGCCGCATCCAATCCTCCCGATAGCGGTGCATGACACTGGCCAGGCAAACAGTCTCGCGGCCTTTCCACGTGGCGTAGCGGGTAAAGCCGCTCCAGCACAGGACAAACCAGCAAGCGGCCGATACGTTGAGGAGGTGTTCTTGAATGAATTGCATGCAGGGGTCTCGAAATCCAGGCGCGACCGGATTAGATCCCGTGACGCAAAGCCTGCGAACACGGAAAAGCACACCCCTGAAAGCTAAAAAGCCCCGCATCCTCAGGGATACGGGGCTTTTGGTATCGACTCGGGGCTGACACCCTACGGCTTGTGGCCGGTGCCCGCAGCGGGTCTCAACACATCAGGCCAGCGCTTCGCGCGGCTTGCCGAGCATGCGGTCGCACGCCACGGCACCCACCAGGGTCACCACGGACGGCACCAGCCAGGCAAGGCCTTGGTCGCTGAGCGGCAGGTGTGCCATGAAGTCCGGCAGCACGTGAGCAATGCTGCTGCCCTTGATCGCATCGACCATGCCGAACAGCAGCGACACCAGCATCACCGGCGCGAGGATACGCGTTGGCGAATTCCACAGGTCTTTGACGAAGCTCAGGCCCACCACCACGATGCACGGCGGGTAGATAGCGGTCAGCACCGGGATCGAGAACATGATCAGCTTGGTCAGGCCCAGGTTGGAGATCAGCAGCGAGAAGCCCGCGAGGATCACCACCAGCGCGCGGTACGACAGCGGCAGGATCTGGCTGAAGTATTCGGCGCAGGCACAGGTCAGGCCAACAGCCGTTACCAGGCAGGCCAGTGCGATCAGTACGGCGAGGAAGCCACTGCCGAGCGAACCGAAGGTGTGCTGCACATAAGCGTGCAGGACCGCCGCGCCATTGGTGGCATCAGCCGCGATATCGTGGCTGCCGGCACCCAGGCGGAACAGGCTGATGTACACCAGCGCCAGGCCCACACCGGCAATCAGGCCGGCAATGATGGCATAGCGAGTGATCAGCTTCGGCGACTCGACGCCGCGCGAGCGGATGGCGTTGACGATGACGATACCGAACACCAACGCGCCCAGGGTATCCATGGTCAGGTAACCATCGGAGAAGCCTTTGGAGAACGCTGCGGCCGCATAGGCCGGTTGCGCTTCACCAATGGTGCCCGCCGGCAACGCGAAGGCAGCAATACCCAGTACGGCCAGGGCGATGATCTTCAGCGGCGCAAGGAAACGGCCCACGGTATCGAGCAGCTTGCCCGGATACATGGAAACGGCCAGCACCACGATGAAGTACACCAGGCTGTAGAGGAACAGCGCCAACGGGCTTTCACCGGTCAACGGCGCAACGCCCACTTCGAACGACACGGTCGCGGTACGCGGGGTTGCGAACAGCGGGCCGACCGACAGGTAGCAAACCGCGGCCAGCAGGCCACCGAAGAACTTGCCGATCGGGCTGCTCAACGCATCCATGCCGCCACCGACCTTGGCCAGGGCGACCACGGTGATAACGGGCAGGCCCACGGCAGTCACCAGGAAGCCTAGTGCTGCCATCCACACGTGCGGCCCGGATTGCAGGCCGACGATAGGCGGGAAGATGATGTTGCCGGCGCCTACGAAAAGCGCAAACGTCATAAAGCCAAGTGCCAGGATATCCTGGCCTTTTAAAACTTTCATTTAGGGTAGTACCACACTGCTGAAATCGGGATTCGAGAGGGGATTTCCCCATGGATGAGGGAAATGCTGCCCGGCTTGGTAGGCCAGACCCGTTTAGCGTGTCGTTCCCTTTTGGGGTACGGGCACAGAGTGAGCGCGTAGATTAACCGTTTTACCCGGCAAACGCACCGCAATAGTGCTGCTTGTCCGATGTGCGTACATGTTTGTCGTCTGGATGTCTGTGCTGGACGACAATTTATTGCTGATTCGAGCCAATGTCTGGTTGAAAATCCTGATGGAGTTAATCGAATTTTCCTAACTTGCATAACGACAAAGGCCACCCGAAGGTGGCCTTTGTGCGCGTGGGGGTATTACGTGTTACTTACTTCTTGGCTTCCCAGCCAGTCAGCTCGGCCAGGGCCTTGCCGATGTCAGCCAGGGAACGCACGGTCTTCACGCCAGCGTCCTGCAGTGCGGCGAATTTCTCGTCCGCAGTGCCTTTACCGCCGGAGATGATGGCGCCAGCATGGCCCATGCGCTTGCCCGCAGGTGCGGTAACACCGGCGATGTAGGAAACGACTGGCTTGGTGACGTTGGCCTTGATGTAGGCCGCAGCTTCTTCTTCAGCCGAACCGCCGATCTCACCGATCATGACGATCGCTTCGGTCTTCGGGTCTTCCTGGAACAGCTTCAGGATGTCGATGAAGTTGGAGCCTGGGATCGGGTCACCGCCGATGCCGACGCAGGTCGACTGGCCGAAGCCGGCGTCGGTGGTCTGCTTAACAGCTTCGTAGGTCAGGGTGCCGGAACGCGACACAATACCGACCTTGCCTGGCAAGTGGATGTGGCCTGGCATAATGCCGATCTTGCACTCGCCCGGGGTGATGACACCTGGGCAGTTAGGGCCGATCAGGGTAACGCCCAGCTCGTCGCACTTGACCTTGGCATCCAGCATGTCCAGGGTAGGAATGCCTTCGGTGATGCAGACGATCAGCTTGATGCCACCGAAGGCCGCTTCCAGGATCGAGTCCTTGCAGAAAGGAGCCGGTACGTAGATGACCGAAGCGTCAGCGCCGGTGGCTTCTACGGCTTCTTTCACGGTGTTGAACACCGGCAGGCCCAGGTGAGTGGTGCCGCCTTTGCCTGGGGTCACGCCGCCAACCATCTTGGTGCCGTAGGCGATGGCTTGTTCGGAGTGGAAAGTACCCTGCGAGCCGGTGAAGCCCTGGCAGATGACTTTGGTGTCTTTATTGATCAGGACGCTCATTACTTGCCCTCCGCAGCTTTGACAACTTGTTGAGCAGCGTCGGTCAGGCTGGTTGCCGCAATGATGTTCAAACCGCTTTCTGCCAGTACTTTAGCGCCCAGTTCGGCGTTGTTGCCTTCAAGGCGAACGACAACCGGTACTTTGACGCCGACTTCTTTCACTGCACCGATGATGCCTTCGGCAATCATGTCGCAGCGAACGATGCCGCCGAAGATGTTGACCAGAACGGCCGCGACATTGCTGTCGGACAGAATGATCTTGAACGCTTCGGTAACGCGCTCTTTGGTAGCGCCGCCGCCCACGTCGAGGAAGTTGGCTGGCATGCCGCCGTGCAGGTTGACGATGTCCATGGTACCCATGGCCAGGCCGGCACCGTTGACCATGCAGCCGATGTTGCCTTCGAGGGCAACGTAGTTCAGTTCGAACTTGGCAGCGTGGGCTTCACGGGCGTCGTCCTGCGACGGGTCGTGGAAGGTCTTCAGCTTAGGCTGACGGTACATGGCGTTGGCGTCGATGTTGATCTTGGCATCGAGGCAGTGCAGGTCGCCGTCGGCCTTGATCACCAGCGGGTTCACTTCCAGCAGGGCCAGATCGTGATCCTTGAACAGCTTGGCCAGGCCTACGAAGATCTTGGCGAACTGTTGAACTTGCTTGCCTTCCAGGCCCAGCTGGAACGCCAGCTCACGGCCCTGGAACGGCTGAGCGCCGACCAGCGGGTCGATGGTGGCCTTGAGGATCTTCTCAGGCGTGTCGTGAGCGACTTTCTCGATGTCCACGCCACCTTCGGTGGAAGCCATGAACACGATACGGCGGCTCGAACGATCCACGACAGCGCCCAGGTACAGCTCTTTGGCGATGTCAGTGCAGGATTCGACCAGAATCTTGGAGACGGGTTGACCGTTGGCGTCGGTCTGGTAAGTAACCAGATTCTTGCCCAACCACTGTGCAGCGAACGCCTTGGCGTCTTCTTTGCTGCGAACCAGCTTTACGCCGCCCGCTTTACCGCGACCACCGGCGTGAACCTGGGCCTTAACAACCCACTCGGAACCGCCGATCTTGTCGCAGGCTTCTGCTGCAGCTTCAGGGGTGTCGACTGCGAAACCCTTGGAAACTGGCAGGCCGTATTCAGCGAACAGCTGCTTACCCTGATACTCGTGAAGATTCATGCTTTTTACCGTCTTCGTTAGGTACTGCGCTTCGGCGCTGCGCCATTACTGGCGCCGCACCACCTGTGACCGTTGACCCCGGGTTTTCCCGTGTAGTCCGGTCCGGCGGACGTTCCGCGGTGAGTCATGCACGCAAGACTCACGACGGGCAGCCCGCCGTGGTTTCTTATAATTAACGCTTCTTACGGTTGGCCACGTGAATGGCGCCGCCATTCACTGCCAGCGCTGCTTCATGCAACGCTTCGGACAGGGTTGGATGGCTGAAGACCATCATGCCCAGATCCTCGGCACTGGTGCCGAATTCCATTGCGATTGCGCCCTGCTGCACCAGTTCGGCAGCCGATGGGCCAATCACGTGCACACCCAGTACGCGGTCGGTCTTGGCATCGGCGATGACCTTGACGAAACCACCGGTGTCGTTGGCCGCCATCGCACGGCCGCTGGCCGCGAACGGGAAGGTGCCTACGTTAACCTCAACACCCTCTGCCTTCAAGGCTTGTTCGGTCTTGCCGACCCACGCGATTTCCGGGTGGGTGTAGATAACCGATGGGATCAGGTCGTAGTTCATCTGGGCTTTGTGGCCCTTGATGCGCTCGACGACCATGATGCCCTCTTCCGAGGCCTTGTGGGCCAGCATCATGCCGCGCACCACGTCACCGATGGCGAACACGCCCGGTACGCTGGTGGCGCAGTGATCGTCGACGAAGATGTAGCCACGCTCGTCGATGGTCACGCCGCTGTCGGAGGCCAGCAGGTCGGTTGTCACCGGACGACGGCCGACCGCGACGATCAGCTTGTCGAAGGTGATCTTCTGCTCGCCTTCGGCATTGGTGTAAGTCACTTCGACTTCATTGCCGTTGACTTTCGAGCCAGTGACGCGAGCGCCCAGCTTGATGTCCAGGCCTTGCTTGGTCAGGGTCTTCTGGGCTTCTTTCGACACGGCGGTGTCGGCAGCCATCAGGAAGGTGTCCAGGGCTTCCAGCACGGTGACTTCAGCACCCAGGCGAGCCCATACCGAACCCAGCTCCAGGCCGATCACGCCAGCACCGATTACGCCCAGGCGCTTGGGTACCGATTGGAATTCCAGGGCGCCGGTGGAGTCGACGATGACGTTCTGGTCGACCGGAGCCGGCGGAATGTCGATGGGACGCGAACCGGAAGCCAGGATCACGTTTTCGGCTTCGATGATTTCGGTGGTGCCGTCAGCCTTGGTGACTTCGACTTTCTTGCCAGCCAGCAGTTTGCCGTGGCCCTGGATCGAAGTGACGCCGTTGGCCTTGAACAGGGTGGCAACGCCGCCGGTCAGGTTCTTGACGATGCCAGCCTTGCGGCCAACCATCGCGGCCACGTCCATCTTCACTTCGCCAGTGGAGATGCCGTGGACGTTGAAGCTCTCTTTGGCTTCCTTGTACTTCCAGGAGCTGTCCAGCAGCGCCTTGGACGGGATGCAACCTACGTTCAGGCAGGTGCCGCCCAGGGCCAGTTTGCCCTCGGCGTCGGTGTACTTCTCGATACAGGCAGTCTTCAGACCGAGTTGGGCAGCCTTGATGGCAGCCACATAGCCGCCAGGACCTGCACCAATCACCACTACGTCGAATTTCTGGGTCATAAAAGATTCCTTATCAGCTACAAGCTACAAGCCGCGAACCGCGCGGCCCCGCTTCTTTCGAAGCCAGGGGCCGAACGGTACGCAGCCAGAGGGTTAGATGTCCAGCAGCAGGCGAGACGGATCTTCCAGCAGGTTCTTGATGGTGACCAGGAAGGTTACCGCTTCCTTGCCGTCGATCAGACGGTGATCGTACGACAGCGCCAGGTACATCATCGGGCGAATCACAACCTGGCCATTGATGGCCATTGGACGCTGGATGATGTTGTGCATGCCGAGAATAGCGGCCTGCGGCGGGTTGACGATCGGGGTCGACATCATCGAACCGAAGGTACCACCGTTGGTGATGGTGAAGGTGCCGCCGGTCATTTCTTCGATCGACAGCTTGCCGTCACGGGCCTTTTTGCCGAAGGTGGCGATGCCGTTCTCGATTTCCGCCAGGCTCATCGACTCGGCGTTACGCAGTACCGGTACCACCAGGCCACGGTCGCTGGAGACGGCAACGCCGACGTCGGCGAAGCCGTGGTAGACGATGTCGTTGCCGTCGATCGAGGCGTTGACAGCCGGGAAACGCTTCAGCGCTTCGGTGGCGGCCTTGACGAAGAACGACATGAAGCCCAGGCGCACGCCGTTGTGGGTCTTCTCGAACAGGTCCTTGTACTTCGAACGCAGGGCCATGACTTCGGTCATGTCGACTTCGTTGAAGGTGGTCAGCATCGCCATGTTGGACTGGGCTTCGACCAGACGCTCGGCGATCTTGGCGCGCAGACGGGTCATCGGCACGCGCTTCTCGGTACGGTCGCCAGCGGCGGTCACGACCGGAGCAGCGGCGGCAGCGGCCGGCTTGGCAGCCGGAGCAGCGGCAGGTGCCGACTTCTTGTTGGCGACTGCAGCCACCACGTCTTCCTTGGTGACGCGACCGCCTTTGCCGGTGCCGGCAACGGTAGCCAGGTCGATGCCGTTCTCTTCAGCCAGCTTGCGCGCGGCTGGCGCGGCGACCGGGTCGTCTTCGCCAGCGTCGGCGGCAGCGGCTGCCGGAGCAGCAGCGGCCGGAGCAGCGGCAGGAGCGGCAGCTGCGCCACCTTCAACGATCGAACCCAGCACTTCGTCGGACAGGACGGTGTCGCCCTCGCCCTTGACGATGTCGCCCATCACGCCATCGGCGGTGGCCAGTACTTCCAGGACGACCTTGTCGGTCTCGATGTCGACGATCAGCTCGTCACGCTTGACGGCTTCGCCCGGCTTCTTGTGCCAGGTGGCAACGGTGCCATCGGCAACCGATTCCGGGAAGGTTGGGGCTTTGATCTCGATAGCCATTATCAGTGTTTCCTTAAATTCGGTTTCAGGTGCGCGAAGGCGTTAAACAGTGAAGGCGTCTTGCAGCAGTTTTTCCTGCTGTTCGGCGTGCTTCGAAGCGTAACCACAGGCTGGCGCGGCAGAGGCGTCGCGGCCGGCGTATTCCAGGACCAGCGCCTTGTTGTGGCGGCCAAGGATACGGCGCATGTGGTGCTGACTGCTGTACCAGGCACCCTGGTTCATCGGCTCTTCCTGGCACCAGACGGCGTGCTTGAGGTTGCTGTACTGCGCCAGGATTTCGACCAGGTCGTCTTCCGGGAACGGATACAGCTGCTCCAGACGCAGGATCGCGATGTCTTCGCGGCCTTCGGCACGGCGTTTTTCCAGGAGGTCGTAGTAGACCTTGCCGCTGCACAGCACCAGGCGTTCGACCTTGGCCGGATCGATCGCGTCGATTTCCGGGATCACGGTCTGGAACGAGCCTTCTGCCAGGTCTTCCAGGGTCGAGATGGCCAGCTTGTGGCGCAGCAGCGACTTCGGCGTCAGGACTACCAGCGGCTTGCGCAGCGGGCGGATGACCTGGCGACGCAGCAGGTGGTAGATCTGTGCCGGGGTAGTCGGTACGCAGACCTGGATGTTGTGCTCGGCGCACAGCTGCAGGTAACGCTCCAGACGCGCGGAGGAGTGCTCCGGTCCCTGCCCTTCGTAGCCGTGTGGCAGCAGCATGGTCAGACCGCACAGGCGGCCCCACTTGTGCTCACCGCTGGTGATGAACTGGTCGATCACCACTTGCGCACCGTTGGCGAAGTCGCCGAACTGGGCTTCCCAGATCACCAGCGCGTTTGGCGTGGTGGTGGAGTAGCCATATTCGAAGGCCAGTACCGCTTCTTCCGACAGGAAGGAGTCGTACAGGTCGAAGCGCGGCTGGCCCGGGAACAGGTTCTGCAGCGGTACGTAGGTGCTGGCGTCCTTCTGGTTGTGCAGCACCGCGTGACGGTGCGAGAAGGTGCCACGGCCGATGTCCTGGCCGGTCATGCGGATCGGGTGACCTTCGAACTGCAGGGTGGCGTAGGCCATGGTCTCTGCATAACCCCAGTTGATCGGCAAGCCACCGGCCTGCATCTTCTGGCGATCTTCGTAGATCTTCGACACCTGACGCTGGACGACGAAGCCTTCTGGCAGTTCGAGCAGCTTGGCCGACAGGTCTTGCAGGGTCTTGAGGTCGAAGCGGGTGTCGTGACGCGCGGTCCAGGCGTGGCCCAGGTACGGACGCCAGTCGACGAACAGCTCGCGGTTCGGCTCCTTGACCAGGCTCTTGACCACGTGCAGGCCGTTATCCAGCGCATTGCGGTAGTCGTCGATCTTGGCCTGAGCGCGCTCAGCGTCGATGCGACCGGCCTGGATCAGCGCGTCGGCATACAGTTCACGGGTGGTGCGCTGCTTGCTGATCTGCTGGTACATCAGCGGCTGGGTGCCGTTCGGCTCGTCGGCCTCGTTGTGGCCGCGACGGCGGTAGCAGACCAGGTCGACAACCACGTCACGCTTGAACTGCATGCGGTAATCGATGGCCAGCTGGGTCACGAACAGCACGGCTTCCGGATCATCACCGTTAACGTGCAGGATCGGCGCCTGAATCATCTTGGCAACGTCGGTGGCGTACTCGGTGGAGCGCGCATCCAGCGGGTTGCTGATGGTAAAACCGACCTGGTTGTTGATCACGATGTGCACGGTACCGCCGGTCTTGAAACCGCGGGTCTGCGACATCTGGAAGGTTTCCATGACCACGCCCTGGCCAGCGAAGGCCGCGTCGCCGTGGATCGAGATCGGCAGCACCTTGTCGCCGACGGTGTCGTTGCGGCGGTCCTGACGGGCGCGCACCGAACCCTCGACCACTGGCGAGACGATTTCCAGGTGGGACGGGTTGAACGCCATGGCCAGGTGAACTTCGCCACCGGTGGTCATCACGTTCGAGGAGAAGCCCTGGTGATACTTCACGTCACCGGAGCCCAGCTCGTTCATCTTCTTGCCTTCGAACTCGTCGAACAGCTCGCGCGGGTTCTTGCCGAAGGTGTTGACCAGCACGTTCAGACGGCCACGGTGAGCCATGCCGATCACGACTTC
The DNA here is from genome assembly GCF_044772285.1 of Pseudomonas sp. NPDC090233. NCBI lineage: Bacteria > Pseudomonadati > Pseudomonadota > Gammaproteobacteria > Pseudomonadales > Pseudomonadaceae > Pseudomonas > Pseudomonas sp. NPDC090233. Next base: position 763,292 of record NZ_JBIVYQ010000002.1, read on the forward strand.
CTTGGTGCCGTAGGAACCGGAGCGCTGGATCATCTCGTCGAGCATCGGGATCAGGCTTTCGCCGCCCTCAAGACCGAAGCGCTTGGTGCCTGGGTACTTGGTGCCCAGGTACTTCTCGAGGCCTTCACCGGCGGTCACGCGCTCGAGCAGGTGGGCCTGCACGTCGGCGGAGAAATCCGGACGGCCGCGCACGCTTTCCAGGCGCTGCTGGAACCAGCTGCGCTGCTCGGAATCGACGATGTGGGTGAACTCGGCGCCAATGGTGCGACAATATGTCTTCTGGAGCGCGTCGACGATGTCGCGTAGGCTCGCTTCCTCTTTGCCGATGTACAGGTCGCCGGCACGGAAGGTCGTATCAAGATCGGCATTGGTCAAGCCGTAATGATTGATCGACAGGTCTACGGGCGCGGAGCGCTGCCACAACCCCAACGGGTCGAGCTTGGCAGCCTGATGGCCGCGCATACGATAGGCCTGGATCAGTCGCAGAACTTCAACCTGCTTCTTCTCGTGTTCGCTGCTCACGCTCCCGGCAGATACCGGTTGGGCGCGGCGCTGGTTCTTTGCCAGCAGTACGAAATGGTCGCGGATTGTCGAGTGCGATACATCGGTAGCGGTGCTGCCATCAGCAGGCAACTTCTGGAAGTAAGTGCGCCACTCTTCTGGCACAGCGTTAGGGTCGTGCAGGTAGAGCTCGTAGAGCTCTTCCACATATGCAGCGTTACCACCTGAAAGGTGGGCGCTTTCCCACATGCGCTGCATCACGCTTTCTTGCATGCTTGGTCACCCTCGGTTAGGGGACTGATCGGCGAGAGCCATAGAAAACCTGGAAAAGTCCGAACACAGCGACTGAACCACGCCACTTGGATCTTGCTGATTTTCCGGGTACCAGCCCGGAAAGCCCCTGCTGGTCTCATATCTTCATAGGTATCGAGCGCAGGCTTTGTGGGCCCTTGCTCAGGTTTTACCTCAGTGCGGGCTCACCACCCGCACCTCGGCTTACTGCAGTTGCAACGCTTTGAATCAGGTGCCGCTTTGCAGCAGCATGTTACGTACGTGGCCGATTGCCTTGGTCGGGTTCAGACCCTTCGGGCAAACGTTGACGCAGTTCATGATCCCGCGGCAGCGGAATACGCTGAACGGGTCATCCAGGGACGCCAGGCGCTCCTGGGTCTTGGTGTCACGGCTGTCGGCCAGGAAGCGGTAGGCCTGCAGCAGAGCGGCGGGGCCCAGGAACTTGTCCGGGTTCCACCAGAACGATGGGCAGGAGGTCGAGCAGCAAGCGCACAGGATGCACTCGTACAGACCGTCCAGCTTGTCGCGGTCTTCCGGCGACTGCAGACGCTCGATGGCCGGAGCCGGGGTGTCGTTCTGCAGGAACGGCTTCACCTTCTCGTACTGCTTGTAGAAGATGCTCATGTCGACGACCAGGTCACGAATGACCGGCAGGCCCGGCAGCGGGCGCAATACCAGCTTGTTACCCTTGACCACGCCCGACAGCGGGGTGATGCAGGCCAGGCCGTTCTTGCCGTTCATGTTCATGCCATCGGAACCGCACACGCCTTCACGGCACGAGCGACGGTACGAGAAGCCCTCGTCCTTTTCCTTGATCAGCGCCAGCACGTCCAGGACCATCAAGTCCTTGCCGCCGGTATCGACGTCGAACGACTCCATCTTGGGGGCCGCGTCGGTGTCGGGGTTGTAGCGATAAACTTCGACTTTCAACATAGCAGCCACCCTTAGTAAGTCCGGATTTTTGGTTCGAAGGCTGGAACAGTCTTCGGCGCAAAGTTGACGCCACGCTTGGCAACGCGCTTCTCACCCGGGTAGTACAGGGTGTGGCACAGCCAGTTCTCGTCGTCACGGTCTTCGAAGTCTTCACGGGCGTGAGCGCCGCGCGACTCTTTACGGGCTTCGGCCGCAATGGCGGTAGCTTCGGCAACTTCCAGCAGGTTCTGCAGCTCCAGCGCTTCGATACGCGCGGTGTTGAAGGCCTGGGACTTGTCGTTGATCTTCACGTTGGCGATGCGGTCACGCAGGCCAGCCAGCTGCTCGATACCCTTCTGCATGTATTCGCCGGTACGGAATACACCGAAGTAGTTCTGCATGCAGCTCTGCAGCTCGCGCTTGAGGCTGGCAACGTCTTCGCCGGTGGAGCGCTCGTTGAGCTTGTTCAGGCGGTTCAGGGCAACATCGATGTCGGTGTCGCTGGCGTCGAGATGCTCGATGCCGTCGCTCAGCGCCTTCTCCAGGTGCAGGCCGGCAGCACGGCCGAACACCACCAGGTCGAGCAGCGAGTTGCCGCCCAGGCGGTTGGCACCGTGAACCGATACGCACGCCACTTCACCTACGGCGAACAGACCCGGGATGATGTGATCCTTGCCCTCTTCGTCCATGGTGATGGCCTGGCCATGGATGTTGGTGGCAACGCCGCCCATCATGTAGTGGCAGGTTGGAACGACCGGAACCGGCGCGACCACAGGGTCGACGTGGGCGAAGGTCTTGGACAGTTCGCAGATACCTGGCAGGCGGCTGTGCAGCACTTCCTCGCCCAGGTGGTCCAGCTTCAGCAGTACGTGGTCCTTGTTCGGGCCCACGCCGTTGCCGGCGATGATCTCTTTGACCATGGAACGGGCGACCACGTCGCGGCCGGCCAGGTCTTTCGCGTTCGGCGCATAACGCTCCATGAAGCGCTCGCCGTGGGCGTTGATCAGGTAGCCACCTTCACCACGGCAACCTTCGGTCACCAGTACACCGGCGCCGGCGATGCCGGTCGGGTGGAACTGCCACATCTCGATGTCCTGCACCGGCACACCGGCACGCAGGGCCATGCCGATACCGTCGCCGGTATTGATCAGGGCGTTGGTGGTGGAAGCATAGATACGACCAGCACCGCCAGTGGCCAGAACGGTGGCCTTGGACTTGATGTACATGGTTTCGCCGGTTTCGATGCAGATCGCGATCACACCGACGAAGGCGCCTTCCTGGTTCTTCACCAGGTCAACGGCATAGTACTCGTTGAGGAAGGTGGTACCCGCTTTCAGGTTGCCCTGGTACAGGGTGTGCAGCAGCGCGTGGCCGGTACGGTCGGAAGCTGCGCAAGTACGCGCGGCCTGGCCACCTTTACCGAAGTCCTTGGACTGACCACCGAACGGACGCTGATAGATACGGCCGGTTTCGGTACGCGAGAACGGCAGGCCCATGTGGTCCAGCTCGAAGACCGCAGCCGGGCCTTCTTGACACATGTATTCGATAGCGTCCTGGTCACCGATGTAGTCGGAGCCTTTGACGGTATCGTACATGTGCCAGCGCCAGTCGTCGTTCGGGTCGGCCGAAGCGATGGCGCAGGTGATGCCGCCCTGGGCGGATACAGTGTGCGAACGGGTCGGGAAGACCTTGGTGACCACGGCAGTCTTGTGGCCGCCTTGAGCCAGTTGCAGCGCAGCACGCATGCCGGCGCCGCCGCCGCCAATGATGATGGCGTCGAAGGAAATAGTAGGAATGCTAGCCATGGATCAGATACCCCAGAGAATCTGCACACCCCAGACGAAGTAAGCGAACATCGCAACGCCGCATACCGCCTGGAACAGGAAACGAATCGCAGTTGCCGACTTACCGAACGACATTGGCGTCAGGTAGTCGGTGGCAATGGTCCACATGCCGACCCAGGCGTGAGCGCCAAGGGCAACGAGGGCCAGCAGACTGAAGATCCGCATCGCGTTATTGGAGAACAGACCGTGCCACTGGGTGTAGTCGATGCCTGGGTGGGCGACCACGTAGCCGATCAGGAAGATGAAGTAAGCCGCGAGAACGACCGCTGATACGCGCTGCGCCATCCAGTCATAGAGGCCCGAACGCGACAGGTTCGTGACATTGGTTACCATACCCAAACTCCCACCAGAACGATCAGCACCACGGAGATGACGATCACGATTTTCGAGCCCAGTTTGCCGCCTTCCAGCGTCTCACCGATGCCCATGTCCATGATCAGGTGACGAACACCTGCCACGAGGTGATAAAGCAGGGCGGACAGCAGGCCCCAGGTCACGAACTTGGCCAGCGGGCTGGTCAGACACGCCTTCACCTCACCGAAGCCTTCCTCGGAACCCAGCGACTTGCCCAGTGCATAAAGCATGATGGCAAGGCCGAGGAACAGGATGACGCCGGAGATACGGTGCAGAATGGACGTGTACGCAGTGACAGGAAGCTTGATGGTCCTTAGGTCTAGGTTTACAGGTCGTTGGCTTTTCACGGCTTTTTTCACACTGAAGAGCCCCTAGCGAATCAGGGCAAAGTTGTTGGTAAGTGTACTGGTCAGGTACCCACCACCCAGGGAACGGCGACCCCCAGCAGTTCGGGCTTGCAAGCCCCTGGGAGTCGGGTGCCGAGTATAGACAGTTAGGCTGCTTATGACAACGTGACGGGGTAGCCCAAATAGCGCATTGCCTTTAGCGAGCAAAAGGCGTAAATGGGCGAGAAGTTCTTGAAAAATCAGGCTTCATGGCCCCTTTCAACCAGCCTTTAGGCAAATTGACATTCGAATTTAGTTCTCTATAGTGGTGCGGGCCCTGCGTGGGGGGACTGTCTGATGATTTCAAGCATTAATAGGAGGCCACATGGCTGACAAAAAAGCGCAGTTGGTCATCGAGGGCGCTGCCCCCGTCGAGCTGCCCATTTTAACCGGCACCGTTGGTCCTGATGTAATCGACGTCCGCGGGTTGGGGGCCACTGGTCACTTCACCTTCGACCCAGGTTTCATGGCGACCGCCTCGTGCGAGTCGAAGATCACCTACATCGATGGCGACAAGGGCGTGCTGCTGCACCGCGGCTACCCGATCGAACAGCTCGCCGAACAATCGGACTACCTGGAAACCTGCTACCTGCTGCTCAACGGCGAACTGCCGAATGCCGAGCAGAAGGCCCAGTTCGTCAGCACCGTCAAGAACCACACCATGGTTCACGAGCAGCTGAAGTCCTTCTTCAACGGTTTCCGCCGCGACGCTCACCCGATGGCGGTGATGTGCGGTGTGGTTGGCGCCCTGTCGGCGTTCTACCACGACTCCCTGGACATCAATAACCCGCAACACCGCGAAATTTCTGCGGTGCGCCTGGTCGCCAAGATGCCGACCCTGGCCGCGATGGTTTACAAGTACTCCATGGGCCAGCCGATGATGTACCCGCGCAACGACCTGTCGTACGCGGAAAACTTCCTGCACATGATGTTCAACACCCCGTGCGAGATCAAACCGATCAGCCCGGTGCTGGCCAAGGCAATGGACCGGATCTTCATCCTCCACGCCGACCATGAGCAAAACGCCTCCACCTCCACCGTGCGCCTGGCGGGCTCCTCGGGTGCCAACCCGTTCGCCTGTATCGCCGCCGGTATCGCTGCACTGTGGGGCCCTGCCCACGGCGGTGCGAACGAAGCCGTGCTGACCATGCTCGATGAAATTGGCGATGTCTCGAACATCGACACCTTCATCGCCAAGGCCAAGGACAAGAACGACCCGTTCAAACTGATGGGCTTCGGTCACCGCGTGTACAAGAACCGCGACCCGCGCGCCACTGTGATGAAACAGACGTGCGACGAAGTCCTGCGCGAGCTGGGCATCAAAGACGACCCGCAGCTGCAACTGGCGATGCGCCTGGAAGAAATCGCACTCACCGATCCTTACTTCATCGAGCGCTCGCTGTACCCGAACGTCGACTTCTATTCGGGCATCATCCTGAAGGCCATCGGCATTCCGACCAGCATGTTCACCGTGATCTTCGCCCTGGCACGTACCGTGGGCTGGATCTCGCACTGGAAAGAAATGCTCTCCAGCCCGTACAAGATTGGCCGCCCGCGCCAGCTGTACACCGGCGAGCAGAAGCGCGATATCGTCGCACTGAGCGACCGCAAGTAAGCTCAGCGAGCCGAACGCAAAAAAAGGCTGCCCTCGGGCAGCCTTTTTTGTATTCGCTACGCGACCCTCAGGGCTTTTCAGCCCGCTCGCGCAACCCCTTCAGGGTATTGAACGGCGCATCGACCACGAACTTGTTGGCAACCATCGCTGGCACACTGCCGCCCGGCTCGGTGTGCACCTGGTAAGTCACTTCGGTAGTGTCACCCTTCGGCACCAGCTTCCAGAAACCCTCGACTTTGGCCACCCGCACGAAACCCTTCTCTTCGGGGATATAGGTCGGCTCTTCTTTCAGTTTACGGGTCAGGCTGCCGTCAGCACCCTTGAGCGTCGTGATATGCAGCACCGAATCACGCGGCGTCACTGGCCATGGCGTGTTGAACTGGGTGTAGGTCCAGCTTTGGTCGCCTTCATGCTTGAGCAGCTTCTGCGACTTGCACTCGTGAATCCACTTGCACGCCCCCGCCACATCTTCCTGCAGCGCCTGGACCTTTGCCAGTGGTGCCTTGATCAAGGTCACGCCCTGGTAGGCCTTGTACTTGGAGCCTGGCACCTCACTGAGCGAGACCTTGATCCCCTCCTCGTCCTTGGCCACCTGCCAATTCTCGGCCCAGGCAGCCGGCGCCAGCAGGACACCCATGCCACACAGCAGTGCAATACGCTTGAACGATCTCATCATCTTTATCCTTGTTGTCGAAGATCCAGCCTTGTCACGCCGCCGTCATCTGCTCCCACCAACCGAGAATCCTGATTGCCTCGTCGCGATCATTGCCGCACACCTCGATATCCGCCTTGAAACCACCACACACTGACGGCCGCTCGGGCTTGCCGAACAGGTCGCAGAGGTTTTCGACGGTCAGGTGCAGGCAGCGCTCGCCGGCCGGCTTGCCCTGGGGCATGCGCGGCATCGCTGAGCTGATGGACGGGGCGATGCAGCAGGCACCGCAGCCCTCACGGCAATTCATGACAACAGGACTCCCTGGAACAAAACGGGACGAACGTCCCTGGATAGTAACCGCTCAAACATACGTTTGAAATTGCTGGCCGGATGAAATCGGCCGTGACTCGGCAGTCAGTTGCACTGCGCTACTGACGGAACTCGAAGTCGATGGCCGCGCCTTCAACATCGCGACGGCTGTCATTGCGCATCTGCAGCTGCATTTCGTTGCTGATCAGCCGGCCATTGAGCTGGAAGGGGCTGTCGTCGCTCTGGGGCTTCTCCGTGAACATGGCGGGCAGCAAAGGTTTGCGACGCGTGGTAGAACTGCCGACATTGGGCTCGAGATCATTGACCATGTCCGCCGGCAGGCTCAGATCAAGCTTGGTTTTTGGCAGCGGCTTGGCCACAGCCTTGCTGACCGGCTTGCGTGCCGCCTTGGCTTTAGGCTTGGGCTTGACCTTGGCTGGCTGCTTACTTGCCGGCTTTACCGGGGCATGCTTGCCCTGCTGCGCTTGAGCCGCAGGCTGCGCAGCCTGGGCTACGCCTGAAAGCGTACAGAGCGGCGCAAGGCAAACGATCAGGGCAACACAACGCAAGAGTTTCATGGACACCGGCAGGCAGGCAGGGAATGTGCGTATGCTCTCCGTTCCGCCCGCGCCTGGCAAGCCTTACAAAAGTGTGGGCTGCGACTCCCTGCACAATTGCTGCGCCAACAAGCCCAGTGTCATCACCGCCCGCTCGGCCTCTTTGTTCCACGGAATGCCGCAGTTGAGACGAATGCAATGGTTGAACTGCTCGGTATTACTGAAGATCAGCCCGGGCGCGATGCTGATGCCCTGCTCCAGCGCACGCACGTGCAGCTCTTGGGTATTGACCCGCCCCGGCAAGCTGACCCAGAGAATGAAGCCTCCCGTGGGCCGGGTCATTTGCGTACCCTCCGGGAAGTGCTGCTGCACCGCCAACTGATAGGCACTGAGGTTCTTGCGGTACTCCTGGCGGATATAGCGCAAGTGGCGGTCATAGCCGCCATTCTCCAGATAGGCCGCCACCCCCATCTGGGTCACGCTGCAGGCCGAATGGGTGGTGAAAGTCTGCAGCCGCTGGATCTCGTCCTGGTAACGTCCCGCCACCATCCAGCCAACCCGCACACCGGGTGACAGGGTCTTGGAAAAGCTCGAACAGTAGATCACCCGGTCCAGTCGGTCGTAGGCCTTGAGCGCCTTGGTCTTGCCTTGCTCGAACATCAGCTCGCCGTAGATGTCGTCCTCGACGATCTGGATGTCGAAGTCCGACGCCAGGCGCAGCAACTGTTTTTGCCGCTCTTCAGGGATGGTGCCGCCCAATGGATTGCTCAGGCGCGAGGTCAGCACCAGGGCCTTGATCGACCACTGGTTCGCCGCCAGTTGCAAAGCCTCAAGGCTGATGCCGGTGGACGGATCGCTGGGAATCTCGATCACCTTCAGCCCGAGCAAGTCGGCCAATTGCAGCAAGCCGTAATAGGTGGGCGATTCGGCAGCGATCAGGTCGCCGGGGCGCGTCAACACGCGCAGCGACATCTGCAGGGCATCGACACAACCATGGGTGACGATCACTTCGCGCGGGTCTACCAGCACACCGGCGTCGCGCATGCGGATCGCGATCTGCCGACGCAAGGGCTCGAAACCGGGGCTGAACATGTAGCTGAACGCACGGGGGCTGTGAAAACGGGTGACCTTGGCGATCTGTTGATGCAGGGCGCGCACTGGCAGGTAATCGACATGCGGTACAGCCGCGCCGAACGGAAACACGCCATCGCGACGCGCCTCGGTGAGCACTTGCTGGATGATGCTGGCACGGGTGACCAGGCCCGGGCGCTCGACCCGGGCAATGTCCGGGGTCTGCGCGGTCAGGGCCGGGGTCTGGTGCACGTAGTAGCCCGACTGCGGCCGGGCGCGAATCAGCCCCTGGTCTTCAAGATTGGCATAGGCCTGCAGCACCGTGGCATGGCTGACGTTGAGCTGGGCGCTCATCTTGCGCACGGACGGTACGCGCTCGCCTGGCTGGTAGACACCACGACGGATGTCATCGGCCAGTTGCTGGGCGATACGCTGGTACAGCAGCAGGTTGGTCATGGCGGGTGGCTCGTTGTTTTTGTGCGACTCACTGGCGGTAGAGCATACCGTAACAGTTGCAAAGTGTACTGGGACAGATTGCAGGATAGTCGACATTACAGTTGCGTGGCATCTGTCTAAACGATTAACCCTTCACCGTTCGGCAAAAAAATGGGACCGCAATGCGATCCCATATTGTCATCAACGGTCAGCGCGCTGGCGCGAGCTTACCCTTGTCGTCGGAAAAGACGATTTCCACACGACGGTTCTGTGCCCTACCCCGCTCCGAGGCATTGGCCTCGATCGGATACTGGTCGCCATAGCCTTCGACCTGCAGGCGCTTCTCGTTGATACCGAGATCGACCAGCATGTCGGCCACCGCCTGCGCCCGGTCCCGCGACAGCTTGAGGTTATCCTCCGGCGCGCCGGTATTGTCGGCATAACCCTCGATCCGCACGATGCGTCGCGGGTTGAGCTGGAGGAACTGCACCAGTTTGAGCACGGTGCGGCTGGCCGAATTCTTAAGGTCCGCACGGCCCGTGTCGAACAGCACATCACCCAAGGTCATGACCAGGCCCCGGTCAGCCTGCTCCGAGGCCAGCGCAGCGATTTGCGTTTCGACCCACTTGCCCTGTTGTTGCACGCTGGCCAGCTTGGCCTCGCGCAAGGCCAGCTGCAGGCGCTGGCGCTCGAGATCGAGCTTGGCGATGCGCTCCTGGTTCAGTGCCAATTTGGCGTGTTCACCGGCAATCTCGCTGTAGCGCTGGCTCAGATAAGCGTAGTGGCGTACGTCGCTGCCGGTGCCAATGTAACTGGACAAGCGCTCGGCGCGGGCCAGCGATTCACCGGCACGGATCACATCACGCGGCGCGCTGCGCAGTACGTCGGAATCATCCTTGACCTTCTGGAAGGCGGTCGCGGCATCGTCCAGCGCCGCCTCGCTGCGCTGGCTGGCGCAACCCTGCAGGCCGGCAGCGAGCGCCAGGAGCGCCAATGCGGCCATGGGCTTGAAGCGCATCATGGCTGCACCTCCAGCTGCTTGCGCAAGCGCTTGACCCGCGACTGCAACGCATCAAGCTGCTCGTCACTCTTCTGGTTCAACACCCGCGCTTCGGCCAGGCGCGCATCCAGCTCGGCCTGCTCGGCGCGCATGCGCGCGTCGCGGTAATCTTCGGTGAGCATGTTGGTCTTGGCCCGGGCGAGCTTGTCTTCGGCCATCTTCAGTTCTTCGACCTGGTCGGTGGCGCCGACTGCCTTGGCTTGTTCCAGCGCCTGCTCGGAAATACGCATCTGCTCATTGGGCGCCGGATCATTGGCGCAGCCAGCCAGGCCGAGCATGGCCACGGCAAGGATCAGTGATTGGGTTCTCACGCACTCTTCCTACTGTTTGGGGGCGTCCGCTTGCACGTGCATCTGCGCTTTCCAGCGCTCGACGTTACGTTGCAGCACGGCTTCGGACGCACCGGAGATCGGCAATTCTGTCAGCTTTTTTGCCAGTTGCCCACGCAACCAGCTGTCATTGCATGCTGAGTTGTGGGAGACGGCCAGGTACAGGCCTGGCCGGTCCACCGGCAGGCCACGCGCGATAAGGTCATTGCTCATGCCCAGGCTTTGGGTCATGGCCATGCCCGAGTAACGCCCAGCCAGGACGTAATCGACCTGGCCCAGCACCAGTTTCTGGAAGGCCTGGGTGAGATTCTGCGCTGGCTCCAGCTTCAGCTGGCTTTTGGCGAAGGCGCTGAAGGCTGGGGTCAACCGGGCGCGCTCCGAGAGGCTGCCCCGGTAATTGGCCAGGTCGGCCGGGCCGTCGAACTCCACTTGGGCGTCATGACGAGTCCACACGAGGTATTCGTTGAGCTGCAAGGGCGGGTGAATGTAGTCCAGCGCGGTCAACTGCTCAACCTGCATCGGCGTATCGAGCAGCAGGTCCATACGCCCGCTGCGCACCTCTTCCAACGCCTGATCGCGCCGACCAGCATTCAGCACTTCGACCTTGACGCCCAATTCACTGGCCACCTGGCGCAACAGGTCGACGTTGGCACCGACCAGGTGTTTTGGGTCTTTCGGGTCCTGCCAGGAATAGGGCGGCGCATCCGGGCTGCCGGTCGCCACCAGGCGCTCACACTTGCCAGCAGCCATCGCCAGCGGCGACAGCATCGCCACCGTGCATGCCAGCACCTTGCCTGCTTTGCGAAACGCCATCCTTCACTCCTTGCCCGCATAAAAAAACCCGGCCCTCATGACAAGGGCCGGGCTTCTTTATAAGTGAAGCAGCCGGATCAGACCAGCTTTTCCAGCTCCGGAACCGCTTCGAACAGGTCGGCGACCAGGCCGTAGTCGGCTACCTGGAAGATCGGCGCTTCTTCATCCTTGTTGATCGCAACGATCACCTTGGAGTCTTTCATGCCGGCCAGGTGCTGGATCGCGCCGGAGATACCGACGGCGATGTACAGCTGCGGCGCGACAATCTTGCCGGTCTGGCCGACCTGCATGTCGTTGGGCACGAAGCCTGCGTCGACTGCGGCGCGCGAAGCACCGACGGCGGCGCCGAGCTTGTCGGCCAGGCTGTACAGGTGCTTGAAGTTGTCACCATTGCCCATGCCACGGCCGCCGGAAACGACGATCTTGGCAGCGGTCAGCTCTGGGCGGTCGGACTTGGCCAGTTCTTCACCGACGAAGGCGGAGATACCGGCGTTGTGCGCAGCACCCACCGCTTCGACGGCAGCCGAGCCACCTTCGGCAGCGACAGCGTCGAAGCCGGTGGTCCGCACGGTGATGACCTTGACTGCAGCGCTCGATTGCACGGTGGCAATGGCGTTACCGGCGTAGATCGGGCGCTTGAAGGTGTCGGCGGATTCGACCGAGATGATCTCGGAGATCTGGTCGACGTCCAGCAGCGCGGCAACCCGTGGCAGGACGTTCTTGCCGTTGGTGGTGGCCGGGGCCAGCACGTGGCTGTAGCCCTTGGCCAGCTCGACGATCAGCGGCGCGACGTTCTCTGGCAGAACGTGGGCGTAGGCGGCGTTATCGGCAACCAGCACCTTGGCCACGCCAGCGATCTTGGCGGCGGATTCTGCAACGCCACCGACGTTCTGGCCTGCGACCAGCACGTGCACATCACCACCGATCTTGGCGGCAGCGGCAACAGTGTTCAGGGTGGCCGGGGCAACGGCACCGTTCTCGTATTCAGCGACAACCAGGATAGTCATTTAGATTACCTTCGCTTCGTTCTTCAGCTTCTCGACCAGTTCGGCCACCGATTTGACCTTGATGCCGGCGCTGCGGGCAGCAGGCGCTTCGACTTTCAGGGTTTTGTTGGTGGAAGCGAGGGAAACGCCCAGCGCGTCTGGAGTAAGGGTCTCCAGCGGCTTCTTCTTGGCCTTCATGATGTTCGGCAGCGACGCGTAGCGTGGCTCGTTCAGGCGCAGGTCGGTGGTGACGATGGCCGGCAGGTTCAGGGCAACGGTCTGCAGGCCGCCATCGATTTCACGGGTGACGTTCAGCTTGTCGCCAGCGACTTCGACCTTGGAGGCGAAGGTGCCTTGGGCGTAGCCGGTCAGCGCGGCCAGCATCTGGCCGGTCTGGTTGTTGTCACTGTCGATGGCCTGCTTGCCGAGAATCACCAGTTGCGGCTGCTCTTTATCGACAACGGCCTTGAGCGCCTTGGCCACAGCCAGGGAGTTCAGCTCATCGGCGGCTTCGACCAGGATGGCACGATCGGCACCCAGAGCCAGCGCGGTACGCAGCTGCTCCTGGGCGGTGGTCGGGCCAACGGAAACGACCACGATCTCGCTCGCTACGCCCTTTTCTTTCAGGCGTACGGCCTCTTCCACGGCGATTTCGCAGAAGGGGTTCATGGACATCTTGACGTTTGCAAGGTCGACGCCGGAGTTGTCCGCTTTCACGCGAACCTTGACGTTGTAGTCGACCACTCGTTTGACAGCTACAAGAACCTTCATGGATTCCTCGTTACTCTCCGGTGAATAGATAGTCGCCTGGGGCTGAGCCCTGCGATGCGCGTGGGTACAAGGGCACCTCTAAAAACGTACTGGGAGGCGTAAACTTCAGCGTGACCGAACAGTCCTGTCACGACCGTTGCGGCAATTACTCACGGGTCATTTTCTGTCGTGGCGTGTAAACTCCACTACAAACTGGCCAAAAGCCGCAAAACCCTGCTCCACACCTGGTTTTTAGAGGTGTACCTGCGCCCGGCTGCAAGCCTACGGCGAACGTAAAACCGCTCGTATCTTGACCGCATCACCCCATCCGGTCAATACGGCAAATCGGTCACCCTCCAGCCGCGTTCCTGTGATTTTACTGGCCTGCGGCAAATTCAAACAAACGTTTGTATTGGACCCGCCAAGTGGTGTAGATATAATGCGCGGCCAAGACAAAACGGTGTAGTCCATCCTCTGCGCTGCTACAGCTCCGCTCCCGTGAAGCGCGGTGCGCATGATCACCCCACACCCATAAGACCTAGCAACAGCACGAGCCTTGATGAGTAGGAGAGAACCAGTGGAACGCGAATACATGGAATTCGACGTGGTCATCGTCGGCGCTGGCCCGGCGGGCCTGTCAGCCGCCTGCCGCCTGAAGCAGAAGGCCGCCGAAGCCGGTAGCGAGATCAGCGTCTGCGTGGTCGAGAAAGGCTCCGAAGTCGGCGCCCACATCCTCTCCGGTGCGGTGTTCGAACCGCGCGCCCTGAAAGAGCTGTTCCCCGACTGGAAAGAACTCGGCGCACCGCTGAACACCGAAGTGAAGCGCGACGATATCTACGTGCTCAAGGATGCTGGCAGCTCGACCAAGGTCCCAGACCTGTTCGTGCCCAAGACCATGCACAACCACGGTAACTACATCATCTCGCTGGGCAACCTGTGCCGCTGGCTGGCCCAGCAGGCCGAGAACCTCGGCGTGGAAATCTACCCAGGCTTCGCCGCCCAGGAAGCGTTGTTCGACGACAACGGCGTGGTGCGCGGCATCGTCACCGGTGACCTGGGTGTCGACCGCGAAGGCAATCCGAAAGACGGCCTGTACACCCCGGGCATGGAACTGCGCGCCAAGTACACCCTGTTCGCCGAGGGCTGCCGCGGCCATATCGGCAAGCAGCTGATCAAGCGCTTCAACCTCGACAGCGAGTCCGATGTCCAGCACTACGGTATCGGCCTGAAAGAAATCTGGGAAATCGACCCGTCCAAACACGAGCAAGGCCTGGTGGTGCACACCGCTGGCTGGCCGCTGGACGTGGTGAGCGCCGACAACACCGGTGGCTCGTTCCTCTATCACCTGGAAAACAACCAGGTGGTGGTCGGCCTGATCGTCGACCTGTCCTACGCCAACCCGTACCTGTCGCCGTTCGACGAATTCCAGCGCCTCAAGCACCACCCGGTGATGAAGCAGTATCTCGAAGGCGGCAAGCGCATCAGCTACGGCGCCCGCGCCATCTGCAAGGGCGGCCTGAATTCGCTGCCGAAGATGGTGTTCAATGGCGGCGCACTGATCGGTTGCGACCTGGGTACCCTGAACTTCTCCAAGATCAAGGGCAGCCACACGGCGATGAAATCCGGGATGCTCGCGGCCGAGGCCGTGGCTGACGCGCTGATCGCCGGCAGTGAAGGCGGCGACGCACTCAACACCTATGTAGAAGCGTTCAAGGCCAGCTGGCTGCATGAAGAACTGTTCGCCAGCCGCAACTTCGGCCCGGCGCTGCACAAGTTCGGCCCGCTGCTCGGTGGCGCGTTCAACTATGTCGACCAGAACTGGTTCGGCGGCAAGCTGCCGTTCACCCTGCACGACACCAAGCCGGACTACGCCTGCCTCAAGCTCGCGGCCGATTCGAAAAAAATCGACTACCCGAAACCGGACGGCAAGCTCAGCTTTGACAAGCTCAGCTCGGTATTCCTCTCCAGCACCAACCACGAGGAGGAACAACCCTGCCACCTGAAGCTGACCGACCCGAACATTCCGATCGCCAGCAATCTGCCGCTGTACGACGAACCGGCGCAGCGTTACTGCCCGGCCGGCGTGTACGAAGTGGTCACCCAGGAAGATGGCAACAAGCGCTTCCAGATCAACGCGCAGAACTGCGTGCACTGCAAGACCTGCGACATCAAGGACCCAGCCCAGAACATCACCTGGGTCACCCCTGAAGGCGCCGGCGGGCCGAACTACCCGAACATGTAACGCCTGCCTCTGGCAAAGAAGCCCCCAGCCTGCAAGCCTGGGGGCTTTTTTTTGCAAGTGCAGGGTGTCCGTTCAGGCCGCTGGCGGCGCTTTACTCAATTGCACTCGATCCAGGGCCCCGTCTCGGGTAAGTACTTGCGTGTTGGAAGTGTCAAACCCCAGTTGCTCAAGCCGCTCGAGCACATGCCCCAGGCAGGCGCCGCCATCCGGCTTGTAGTGCCCCGAAGCATCATTGATCATGCCCAGCATGTCCTGCACGGCCATATGGGAGGTGTCTGGACGGATAGTGAATTCGCCCGCGCACACCACCGGCTTGCCCGCGCCCAGCTGGCTGTGGCGAATGTACTGGTCGCGCGAAGCGGCCTTGTCCCAATGTTTGACGATAATGCTGCCCTGGGGCGTGTAGACCCAGGTATAGGCATCATTGGCTGTATTGGGTTTGAGGTGGACCGGGATTTTGTTCTTCAGGTCGTAGGCCCGGATCTTGCCGCCGGTAACGCCGATCAGTTGGCATACGCCGTCGATACTTGCAGGATCATAGCTGCGCCAGGACAACCAATCCGCGAGCATCGGTAACCACTGCACCGGATAGGTGTAACCCGCGTAATCAAGCGGCGTGCTGCTATCCTCATGCCGCCAGTCGAGCCAGTTCACTTTGCTGCTCCAACATGGCCCTTCGGCAGATAGCATCCAAGGGCTTTCAGCACCCAACACGGTATTGATCATGAAATGATTGACTACCAGATACAGCTTGCTCATTCGCCAAGCCGGGCCATAGTGATCGGTAGATACCTGATACAACTCGACGCAGAGCAGATCGTCCGCGAACACCCTTTGACCGGGGAACAGATGGTTCAGATCAACAGTGACATGCAACCCTGAGCCGCGCTCGAAATTCTCGGCCAAATCCTGATGCGCCTTACTGCCATTGATCGAGAAGGATATCTTGTCGCTGGTCCCCGCCTGGTAGTCATTGGCGACCTATACATAAAGATCCAGTTTTTCGACAAGCAAACCGGAAGTCTTGCTGGGTGCGACCTGGCCTGGCCATTGGACCTGCCATCGTGTGCCCGCCGCCGACGGGGTATGAGACTGCAGCCGGACCTCCCCGTTAGCCGGGTCGGCAACCAGTACGCGAGCACCGTCACCGAACCTGAGTTCGCCCTCTGGCGACAAGTGCCAATGTCCTGCCTCCTCGGCGACAGGCAAGGTCCGGATACCGAGCCCAAGCATTTGTCGCGTGGCCATATGGGTCAGCCGACCGTCCTTGAACAGCCACCGCGCCGCCAACGCATCCGACGCCACGGCAACCCGAACGCCGCCCTCGTCCACCGTCAGAACATCATGCCCATTGCTCAGACAGAACGGAATATTTGCAGGTAATCGCTCCAGCTCATCTTTGCGGCTCTCCCTGCCAACCAATTTTTCAAGTTGCAGGTGAGTGATTTCGAGCCAACGTCCACTGGCGTCATACAGATCCAGGGCAATGCCCTTGGGCGATTCCTTGATGTCATGAATGTGTCGAAAGTCTGTCAGCTGAATGCCGCCGGTGACATGCTGACCATCACCGTAAACCACCAACCAGGCATGCTGGTGATGCATTCGATCATCGAACACGTAGGCCCGGTGGTGCACCCACGTGATCATTGGAGTCATCACCTCCGATTCAGCGCCTGATTCCCTCGGCACACCTGCGAACAACATGTCTGAGGGTATTTCCGGCAGTTGCTCGCGCCCCTGCCACTTCACTTCAAATCCGTACATGCTGCTTGCTTCCTCTGACATGGGTATGGGGTCCGACTCGTCGGACCCTGCACGCTACCCAAGCCGATACTGGCAAGCTGTCGGGCGGTTCTCATGAAGTTGCATGAAGCCTAGGCCAGCAACGGTCGGATCAGGACACCTGGCATTGCGCGATAAAGAAACGCTCCCGGCGCCCGTAATACAGCGCCGTCAGCAAGCCGACCGCGCCCATGACCAAACAGAAGCCTGCACATACCCACGGGCTCCACGGCATCAGTGCGATCAGCGCCAGCGGCGTGGTGCTGGCCCACAGCGCATAGGCCACGTTGTAGGTAAAGGAAATCCCCGACACACGAATCTCGGCCGGGAACAACCCGACCATCACCGACGGCACCACCCCCACCACTCCGCACGACAGCCCCGCCAGCGCATAGGCCAGCCAGGTCATGCCCCACTGCCCCACCAGGCTGGCATACAGCACGCCAATCCCCACCGGCAGCAACAGGCTGTAGATCATCAACGCTCGCCAGGCGCCCAGGCGATCGACCAGCAGGCCGGCCAGCACGCAGCCGATATTCAGGAAGACAATGCCCACACTGCTCAGGGCGAAGGTGTGCCCGGCGGTCATGCCAAAGCGCTGCTGCATCACCGTCGGGGTGATCACCACCAGCACCACCACCGCCGAGGTCAGCACGCAGGTCAACAGCGCTGCTGGAATCAGCGCCCCGCGGTGCTCGCCCAGCACACGCCGCAGCGGGAACGCCACCGGCTGCTCCTTGCGTTCGCGCAAGGCCAAAAACACCGGTGTTTCGCTCAGCCAGCGGCGCAGCCATACGCCGATCACGCCAAACACGCCACCCAGCAGGAAGGGGTAGCGCCAGGCGTAATCGAGAATTTCCTGTGCGGTGAAGACCTGGGCCAACAGCGTTGCCGTCAGCGCCCCCAGCAGGTAACCAAAGGTCAAACCTGCCTGCAGAAAGCCCAAGGCATAACCGCGCCGCCCCTGCGGCGCGTGCTCGGCAACGAAGGTCCAGGCGCTTGGCACCTCACCGCCGACCGCGGCGCCCTGCAGAATGCGCAACCCCAGCAGAATCAGCGGCGCGGCATAGCCGATGTCGGCATAGGTCGGCATCACCCCGATCAACAGGCACGGCAAAGCCATCATCAGGATGCTCAGGCTGAATACCCGCTTGCGCCCCAGGTGATCGGCGAAGTGCGCCATGACGATGCCACCCAGCGGCCGCGCCAGGTAGCCGGTGACGAAGATGCCGAAGCTCTGCAGCAGACGCAGCCACTCGGGCATTTCCGGCGGGAAGAACAGCTGGCTGAGGGTCAGGGCAAAGAACACGAAGATGATGAAATCGTAGATTTCCAACGCGCCGCCCAACGCCGCCAGGCCCAGGGTCCGGTGGTCGCCACGGCTGAACCGGGGCGGGCGAGCGGTATCGATGGCAGTCATGGCAGGGGTCCGCAAATCGGCAAAGGGCAGGAGGATAGCAAATACTCGCCGCCTTGCCCCGCCCGCCCCCGCTAACGGTTGAACACCGTGTGGGCGAAGTTCCTGCGCGGATAGGCCGCTGGCCCGCCACCAGCAAGCCCCGGCGGCAACGGCAGCTTGCCGATCAATATCGGTGCATCGATGATCGCCATGAAAGCCTCCAGGGCCTCATTGTCCGGCACCTGCGGCAGGCTCACGTTCACCGCCTGACGCTCGGTCTGCGGCACCGCTGGCACCTTCAGGTTACGAGAGTGATACAGCAGCGCATGCTGGATCTGCGTGCTGACCCGGCAAAAGCGCGCCAGGTCGACTCCGGCATGGCTGGCCAGCTCGATATTGCCCACCAGCAGGTTGAACGGCTGCAGCGCGCAATGCACCAGGCGCTGCAACTCATCGAAGCTCTCCACCGGGGCGATGCGGTAATAGCCCAGGCCATTGAGCAGTTTCTCCAGCTGCAAGCGCTGGTACGGATGCTCGTCGGCAATCAGGATGCGCAGGGTCTTGTTGGTCATGGTCGGACCTGGGCAGTCAGGTAGATAGGGCACGCTCCCTGACCAAACTGCGCCAGCAACAGGCAACCACCAGGGCTGAACACCTGGAGGGGTCAAACTAGATAGTTGTCGTGAAACACTTGGAAATCAAGTTGCCAGCACACAGAATTTTCACCCGCAATTTACCCGCTTTTCAGGATTCCCATTCCCGCATACGCACACGGCAATGCTTCATGGCATTGACGATGTGCTTTTCCACCAGGCTGCGGGAGATGCTCAGTTGCTCGGCAATCTGCTGGTGCGAAAGGCCATCGAGCTTGCGTAGCAGGAAGCTGTCTCGACAGACCGGGCTCAATTCCCCCAGCGCTCTTTGCATCAGGGTCAGACGCTGATCGAGTTGAAATGCCTGCTGCAATTCCTGGCCTGAGCAACTGGCATCGACTTCCAGACCGTCCAGCTGTTCGGTCTGGCGCACCCGATTACGGCGGTGTCGGTCAACCACCAGATTCAGTGCTGTGCGGTACAAAAAAGCGCGCGGGTGTTCGATGTGCTGGCTGTCAGTGCGCTCCAACACCCTGAGATAGGCATCGTGCGCGACGTCCTCCGCTGCCTGTCGACTGCCCAGGCGCGTGCAGAGGAAACTCACCAATTCGCGATAGTAATGTTCCAAAACGGCACCTGAGGTCGCCCGGCAACCCTTTTCAGGGCCTGAATGATGTCAACGTGGAATCTTACAAATTATAATTATTCTCAGCAACTCTGCTCCCCCAGCCCCTGCCTAACTAAATCCCTCCCGCCTGAGCTCGTCTAACGGGGACCTCCGTGCGCGCCTTGATCAGGCTGCGCATGGCCACCACTTTTGGCTGGAAGTCTGCATGAGACGCTTACCCAACACCCGTCGCCGCGTCCTCCTTGGCGGCCTGTGCCTGCTCCCCCTGGGTGCACTGCTGGCCTGGACATCCCTCCCCTTCGGCAGCGTGCCGGTCAGTACCGTAGCGGTCACCCGCGCGGACATAGAAAGCAGCGTCACCGCCCTCGGCACCTTGCAACCCAGACGTTACGTGGATGTCGGCGCCCAGGCATCGGGGCAGATCCGCAAACTGCATGTGGAGGCTGGCGATGTCGTGCACAAGGGCCAGCTGCTGGTCGAAATCGACCCCTCCACGCAACAGGCCAAGCTGGATGCCGGGCGGTTTTCCATCGACAACCTCAAGGCCCAGTTAGCCGAACAACGTGCCCAGTACCGTCTGGCGCAGCAGCAGTACCGCCGGCAAAGCGATCTCGCCGCCGCCGGTGCCACCCGCGAAGAAGACCTGCAAACCGCCGATGCCCAGCTGAAGGTGACGCAAGCCCGTATCGACATGTACCAGGCGCAGATCCGCCAGGCACAAGCCAGCCTGCGCAGCGACGAGGCAGAGCTGGGTTACACGCGCATCTACGCCCCCATGGACGGCACCGTGGTGGCCGTGGACGCACGCGAAGGCCAGACCCTCAACGCCCAGCAGCAAACGCCGCTGATCCTGCGGATCGCCAAGCTCTCGCCGATGACCGTTTGGGCCCAGGTGTCCGAGGCGGACATCGGCAAGGTCAAGCCCGGTATGACCGCCTACTTCACCACCCTGGCCGGTGGCAAGCGGCGCTGGAACAGCACGGTTCGACAGATCTTGCCCATCCCCCCCAAGCCACTGGATCAGACCAGCCAGGGTGGCGGCAGCCCAAACAGCGCCACGGCCGGCAGCACAGGCAGCCAGGTGGTCCAATACACCGTGCTTCTGGACGTGGACAATCCCGACGGCGCCCTGATGGCAGAGATGACCACCCAGGTGTTCTTTGTCGCCGGCCAAGCCAACCAGGTACTGACCGCGCCACTGGCGGCGCTCGACGACAGCGAGGTCACGGACCTGCGCCTGGCCCAGGTGCTCAGCCAGGATGGCAAGATCGAACAACGAAAAGTTCGCACCGGCCTCAGCGACCGCCTGCGCGTGCAGATTCTCGACGGCCTGAGCGAAGGCGAACGCCTGGTCATCGGCGCCCCTATGGCCAGCGGAGGTTGAATGACCATCCCCCTGATCGAACTTCGCGACATCCGTAAAGCCTACGGAGGCATCGACACGCCCAAGGTCGAGGTCCTTCGCGGTATCAGCCTGCGCATCCACCCTGGCGAATTCATCGCCATCGTCGGCGCCTCGGGCTCAGGCAAATCAACCTTGATGAACATCCTCGGCTGCCTCGACCGGCCGACGTCCGGCAACTACCTGTTCGCCGGCAAGGACGTTGCCCAGCTGGACAGTGACGAGCTGGCTTGGCTACGCCGCGAAGCATTCGGTTTCGTCTTTCAGGGCTACCACCTGATACCTTCGGGCTCGGCCCAGGAGAACGTGGAAATGCCGGCCATCTATGCCGGCACACCCGCCGCCGAGCGCCACGCCCGCGCAAGCGCCCTGCTCGAGCGCCTGGGCCTGGCCAGCCGCACCGGCAACCGCCCGCATCAGTTGTCCGGCGGCCAGCAGCAGCGGGTGTCGATTGCCCGGGCCTTGATGAACGGCGGCCACATCATCCTCGCCGACGAACCGACCGGCGCACTGGACAGCCACAGCGGCGCCGAAGTCATGACCTTGCTGGACGAGCTCGCCAGCCAAGGCCATGTGATCATTCTGATCACCCACGACCGTGAAGTGGCGGCCCGGGCGCGGCGGGTGGTGGAAATCCGCGACGGCCTGATGATCAGCGACTCTGCCGCCGAGCAGGCACCCGAGCAGACAGCTCAGGCCCTGCAGGCCGACGACCTGCGCCAGCGCCTGGACCGTGGCGCAACCTCGCGTGGGGCCTGGAAAGGCGAACTCCTGGAAGCCCTGCAGGCGGCCTGGCGGGTGATGTGGATCAACCGTTTTCGCACCGCGCTGACTTTGCTCGGGATTGTCATCGGGGTTGCCTCGGTGGTGGTCATGCTGGCGGTGGGCGAAGGCAGCAAGCGCCAGGTCATGGCCCAGATGGCGGCGTTCGGTTCGAACATCCTCTACCTCAACGGGCGCCAGGCGACGCTGCGTGAACCCGGTGGCATCGTCACCCTCGATGACGTCGCGGCCATCGCCGAATTGCCTCAGGTAAAACGCATCATGCCGGTGATAGGCGACGACGTGATGGTGCGCCATGGCAACAACAACCAGAAATTCTACGTCGGTGGCAACAACGTCGAATTCCCTCACATTCTCAACTGGCCAGTGGTCGAAGGCAGCTTCTTCAGCGAAGCCGACGAGCGCAGCGGCGCGGCGGTGGCGGTCATTGGCCAGAAGGTTCGGGACAAGCTGCTCGACCCGGGCAGCAATGCCCTGGGCCAGTACCTGCTGATCGGCAACGTGCCCTTTCAGGTGGTCGGCATCCTTGCCGCCAAGGGCGCCAGCTCCGGCGACCAGAACAGCGACGAACGCATTGTCGTGCCCTACTCCGCAGCCTCCATGCGCCTGTTCGGCAGCCATGATCCCGAGTACGTGATCATCGCCGCCGCCGACTCGGCACGGGTCGCCGACACCGAAGCGGCGATCGACCGGCTGATGCGCAAGCGCCATCAGGGCAAGCAAGATTTCGAGCTGACCAACGATGCGGCGCTGATTCAGGCCGAGGCACGCACGCAGAACAGCCTGTCGCTGATGCTCGGTGCGATTGCCGCGATCTCGCTGCTGGTGGGTGGCATCGGTGTGATGAACATCATGCTCATGACCGTGCGCGAACGTACCCGCGAAATCGGCATTCGCATGGCCACCGGTGCGCGCCAGCGCGACATCCTGCGCCAGTTCCTCAGCGAAGCGGTGATGCTGTCGATGGTCGGCGGCGTGACCGGCATTCTCCTGGCCCTGGGCATCGGTGGCGGCTTGATGATCGCCAATGTCGCGGTCGCTTTTGCTTTGCCCGCCATCCTCGGCGCCTTCACCTGCGCTGTCGTCACCGGTGTCGTATTCGGCTTCATGCCGGCCCGCAAGGCCGCGCGACTCGACCCGGTCAAAGCCCTTACCAGCGAATAACCCATGACCTTGCCAAGCCGTACCAGCCTGTTGACCCTGAGCCTGTGCCTCGCCGCCTGCAGCACGCCGCCGCCACCCGACAGCGGCATCGCGCCGCCACCGGCCTGGCAGAACGAGGCTGGCGAACAGACGCTCGCCTTGCCTCCCGCGCAGTGGTGGCAGGCCTTCGCCAGCCCAACCCTGAACCGCCTGATCGAGCGCGCGCAGCTCAATGCCCATGACCTGGCTGCCGCCGCTGCGCGAGTGCGCCAGGCCCAGGCCCGTGCGGTGATCGCCGGCGCGCCGTTGCTGCCGGAACTGCAATTCGGCCTGGACGGCTCGCGCCAGCGCCTGCTGCGGGGTGAGGGCAACGACCAGCTCGACACCAGCAGCAGCGAACGGACCAGCACATCGTTCGATGCCACTTTGAGCGCGACTTACGAGGTCGATTTCTGGGGCGGGCTTCGCGCCGCCCGGGACAGCGCCGAGTTTGGTGTCGATGCCAGCCGCTACGACCGCCAGACGGTGGAGCTGACCTTGCTCAGCGCCGTGGCCGACAGCTACTTGCGCAGCCTCGCCCAGCAGGAGCAACTGCGTATCGCCCGGCTCAACCTGCGCAACGCTCGCGATGTGCTGGGCCTGGTCGAGGCCCGACAGCGCTCGGGGTCGGCCACCCGCGTAGAACTGGCGCAGCAGCGCAGCCTGGTGGCCGCACAGGAACGGCAGCTGCCGCTGCTGGAGCAACAGCTACAAGACAACCGCGTGACACTGGCGACCCTGCTGGGCGACCCCGTGCAAGCCTTGCCGGCCATCAGCGAACCTATCCAAGCGCTGCAGTGGCCTGGCATCGGCGCGGGCGTACCGAGCACCCTGCTCACCCGTCGCCCCGACATCGCCGCCGCCGAAGCCCGCTTGGCGGCCGCCAGCGCCAATGTCCAGGTGGCCAGGGCGGCGCTGCTGCCCAAACTGGTACTCGGTGCAGACCTGGGCAGTGGTGCCGAATCCTTCGCCAGGATCCTCGACAGCCCGTTCTACACCCTCACCGCCGGCCTGGTCACGCCCGTCTTCAACAATGGCCGCCTGAAGGCCGCCCGCGCATTGGCGGTGGCCGAGCAAGAAGAGTTGCTGGAGGTGTATCGCAGCAGCATCCTGGCCGGCTTCGCCGACGTCGAGAAGGCCCTCAATGCCATCCACGGGGTCGACCGCCAGCGGCAATGGCAGGATGAAGAGGTGGCGCAGGCGCGACTGGCCTTCGACCTGGCGCAACGGCGCTATGCCGCGGGAGCGGAGACGTTGCTCAGCGTGCTTGAAACCCAGCGCACCTTGTATCAGGCCCAGGACCAGCAAGCACAGCTGACGCTGGCGCGGCTGCAGGGCAGCGTGGCGCTGTACAAGGCGTTGGGTGGGGGTTGGCGGATCGAATGACGCGTGCTCGGGCGGCCTGGCGCCGCCCGCTGATAACGGCCGGCCTGATCAGGCCGGCATGCCCTTTAGGGTCAGATGCCGGGCATACCACGGCCGCTTCGGCACCTGGCGCATGAGCCCGGCCAGCTTGCCTTCGTCCTCGCCAAAGATGATCCGCAACGCCAGTTTCATGGTTTCGACATCCATCTCCACCGACTTGCCCGGGCGCACGCCCGGCACGCTGCTGCAGCCATGGGTGTCCGGCCCCAGCCAGGGGTCAGCCACTTCGACCCAGCGCCCCGGCGCAAACCAGGGCACACCATTGACCTGCAGCCGGCTCACCTCGCCAGGATGGAACCGTTCATGGGCGGCGAACCAGTCTTCCACGCGGTCATCTATCCAGCCATGGAAGCGCCAGAACACCGGATGCACATGGGACGAGAATGGATCGCCCAGGAAATCGTTCTCGGCGGCGTACCAGCGTGGCGCGAAGTCATCCAGTTCCCGCGCCAGCGGGACCGGCGCACCGTTGGACGGGTCACGCGGCACCGAAGCCCAGCGCATGTGCAGCCAGTCGTGCAGGCCCAGCTCCATCTCCGAACCGAGCTGGCCCAACGTCAGGCGCGACAGGTAACGGGGGTCACGGTACTGCGACTCCCATACGGCAAAGTTGCCCTGGAAGGTTTCCTCACGCTTGATCCCTCCCACCCATTCGGTGAAGGCATCATCGTCGTGCGCCAGCCACGTCGGCGGCACCGAGCAGCCATCGTGGTTATCGAAATAGCGAGCAAAGCCCTGGCGATCGCGCTCCAGCTCCGGCTGCGGCAACGGGAAGGCCGGCCACGACGGCAACGGTTGCAGCGCGCGGGCCATGCCCAGCATGTGCCGGTGCATGTAAAAGAAATCCTCACCCGAGCCGTTGCGGTCCTTGTGCCGTCCACGTGCGTCACGTTCCAGATCGCGCGGGCCGGGCTGCCAACCGAGGCCACGCAAGGCCTTGCGTTTGTCATCGCTAAGCTTGTGCCACTGGTCCCGCGAGGCATGCCACAACTGGTGGAACAGCCGGTGTTCCGGCGAGATCAGCCAGGCCTGCAACGCTGGGTTGAAGCCAATGCGCTCGCGGGCTTCAGGGAAGTGCTGCTTGGTGGCGACGAAGCGATTGTCCTGCTCAGGCAAGGCCAAGGCGCGATCCAGGGGGATCAGCCGACCACTGAGGGTGTCACTGCCGGCATTACCGAACCCGGCCCAGACTTCATCGACCACGATCGCCATCTCGAAAGCCGTGCCGCCGTTTTCAGGCAGCAAGCGCCAGTAGAGGCGGTTGGGTTGCTCATGCACCAGGTCACCGAGCACCCGGTAGCGCGGCAGCTGTTCACCCCGCAGGCGCTCGGGCGTATCCAGGCAGCCACGCACGCCACGGCCTCGGGCGGCAATGTCGATGAACAACTCCAAACCTTGCTGCCCCAGCCCGGGCAGGCCTGCGTCGGCGCCTTCCAGGCGCAGCGACCAGATACCGCGCAGGCGGTTGGCCAGGCGCTGGCCGACGGTATCCGCCAGCTCAACACTGGCCTCGCCGGGCGTTTCCGGTGGTTCCGGTTCCTTGGTCAGCTCGGCATGTGCGTAGTAGGCCGCTGGCAGGGCAGCGCCCGCCAGGGCCACACCGGCCATGAACCCTCGTCGAGAAATCGTCATTACCCCACCTGTATCAGCCATGAAGCAGGCTTTATCCCAGCAAGGACGTATGTTGAAGCGAGAAATTTAGGCCGCAGGCAGGGCACCTCAACCGGCCTACCGGTAAATTTCCGCACGCGCTGCTCGTCCCTCCCAGATAGCCAAAGCCCCCACTGGACTTGCGGACCTGTATCGAGATGGCCATGACACGACCTCGCTGGAAGAAGACCTTGTACATCGGCGCCCCCCTTGCCCTGCTACTTGGGGCGGGCGGCTGGCTGGCCTGGGACCACTGGTTCAATTCCAATCCCGGCTACCCACGCGAGGTCATCAAACAGGCCGACGACCTGCAGGACCGGCTGATTTCCTTCGACAGCCACATCACCCTGCCGCTGGACTTCGGCACCCATGGCCAGGAAGCCGACAAGGACGGCGACGGCCAGTTCGACCTGGCCAAGGCGGCCAAGGGGCGCCTGTCGGGTGCAGCGCTGACCATCTTCGGCTGGCCGGAAATCTGGAACGGCGCCAATGCACCGCACCGCCCGACCGCAGGCTTTCTCGACGAGGCCCGTAACCAGCAGGAAGTACGGTTCAAGATCATCTCCGGCCTGGTCCGTGACTTCCCCAACCAGGTCGGCATCGCCTACACCCCCGACGACTTCCGGCGCCTGCACGGTGAAGGCAAGTTCGCCATTTTCATCAGCATGCTCAATGCCTACCCGCTGGGCCATGACCTCAGCCTGCTGGACAAGTGGGCAGCACGTGGCATGCGCATGTTCGGTTTCAGCTACATCGGCAACAATGACTGGGCCGACTCCTCCCGGCCTCTGCCGTTCTTCAACGACTCGCCCGATGCGCTTGGCGGCCTGTCGCCGATCGGCAAACAGGCCGTGCAACGGCTCAACGACCTGGGCGTGATCATCGATGTCTCGCAGATGTCCACCCTGGCCCTGGAGCAGGTCAGCGCACTCAGCCGCGCACCATTCGTGGCCTCGCACTCGGCCCCCCAGGCCATGGTCGACATCCCGCGCAACCTCAGTGACCGCGAGCTGCAGCTGATCAAGAACAGCGGCGGCGTGGTACAGATCGTCGGCTTCTCGGGCTACCTGCGACCGCTGACGCAGAAAACCCAGGACAAGCTCAATGCACTGCGTGCCAAGTTCGACCTGCCCCCTTTGCCCAACCTGGCCATGGCCCTGATGCCGGGTGACCCGATCATCGCCGCCTGGCCCGAGCAGCGCTTCGGCAGCTACGCCAGCCAGCTCTACGCCATTCTCGATGAAGAACCCAAGGCCAGCCTCAAGGACCTGGGCGATGCCATCGACTACACCGTGCGCAAGATCGGCATCGACCACGTCGGCATCGCCTCGGACTTCAACGAAGGCGGCGGCGTGAAAGGCTGGGATGACGTCAGCCAGGTGCGCAATGTCACCGCCGAACTGATCCAGCGCGGCTATTCCGAGGCCGATATTGCCAAGCTTTGGGGCGGCAACTTCCTGCGCGTCTGGGCGCAGGTGGAAAAAGCCGCGAGCCCCTCTCTTTCCTCTGCCCGGTAACCGCAACCATGAGCGACCGCCGTACCTTCCTCAAGCAAGCCAGCGTCCTCGCCATCGCCCTGCCGCTGGGTGGCGGCCTCGACCAGGCGCTTGCCACCGCCGCTTCCCAGGAAACGACCGCCAGTGATCAATGGCGGCAATTGCGCACGCTGTTCAACCAGGACCCGGCCTACCTGCACCTGTCCAACTTCCTGATCACTTCGCACCCCAGGCCGGTACAGCAAGCCATCGACCGCTACCGCGCCGAACTCGATCGCAACCCCGGCCTGGTAATGGACTGGGACCTCCAGCAGCCCTGGCAGCACGAGGCGCGCGTGCGCGAGTGGGCCGGCAAGTACCTACAGGCGCGACCGGCACAGATCGCGCTGACCGGCAGCACCACCGAAGGCCTCTCGATCATCTACGGTGGCCTGCATGTGCGTGCGGACCAGGAGATCCTCACCACGGTGCACGAGCATTCCGCCACCGAGGCCATCCTCGACTTCCGTACCCAGCGCCAGGGCACCCAAGTGCGCAAGATCCGCCTGTTCAAGGACCCGGCCAAGGTCAGCAACGACGAGATTATCGGCACCATCGATCGCAGCATCCGCCCACAGACCCGTGTACTGGGCATGACCTGGGTGCAATCGGGCAGTGGTGTCAAGCTGCCGCTGGCCGAGATCGGTGCGCTGGTCGACCGGCACAACCGTGAACGCAACGACGCGGACCGCATCCTGTATGTGGTCGATGGGGTCCATGGTTTTGGCGTGGAGGACCTGAGCTTCCCGCAGATGAACTGCGACTATTTCATTGCCGGCACCCACAAATGGCTGTTCGGCCCACGCGGCACCGGCATCGTCTGCGCACGCAGCGAGCAGGTGAAAGACCTGACGCCGCTGATTCCGACGTTTTCGCAAGACACCGACTTCGCCACCAGCCTGACACCCGGCGGCTATCACAGCTTCGAGCACCGCTGGGCGCTGGACGAAGCGTTCAAACTGCACCTGCAGCTGGGCAAGGCCAACGTCCAAGCGCGCATTCACCAGCTCAACAGCTACCTCAAGCAACGCCTGGCCGAACACCGCCAGGTCGAACTGGTAACGCCACTGGCGCCTGAACTCAGTGCCGGGTTCACCTTCTTCCGGGTTAAAGACCGCGACAGCGACAAGATTGCCGCCGCGCTGCTGCAGCAAAAGGCAATCGTCGACGCGGTGTACCGCGATGTCGGCCCGGTGATCCGTACGGCCCCAGGGCTGCTCAACGATGAAGCGCAGATCGACCGCTTCATGACCCTGCTGAACGCCCAGCTGTAACGGCTGTTTTTCTCCCTTTGAACGAGACCACTCATGAGCACTGAACGTTACGCAGTACCTCGCCGCTCTCTGTCCGCCTTCGCTTCCCTGACATGCCTGGCGCTGCTGGCAACCAGCGCGACTGTCCAGGCGGACACCGCCAAACCGGGTACGGTCTTCAAGGACTGCGAAAAGGATTGCCCGGAGATGGTCGTGCTGCCCACTGGCTCGTACATGATGGGCACCCCGGATGACGAAGTGGGACGCCAGGCAGACGAAGGCCCACTGCACCAGGTGACGTTCACCAAGCCGTTCGCCATCAGCCGCTTTCAGATCACCTTTGGCGAATGGGATGCCTTCATCAAGGCCACTGGCTACAAGATGCCCAGTGGTGACAAGCGACCAGGCCGGTTGTGCCAGGCGGGCACCGCTACCCAGGGAGGCCGCCCGACCTATGGCGGCAACCTCAAGGTCACCAGCCGTCATCCGGCGGTGTGCATGGACTTCAAGGAAGTGCAGGCCTACGTCGCCTGGCTGTCGAAAAAAACTGGCAAGCAGTACAGCCTGACCAGTGAATCGATCCGCGAGTACGCCGCCCGCGCGGGCAGCAGCGGGCCGTTCCCATTCCCGTTCGATGAAGGCAAGGAATACAGCATCGCCCAGCATGCCAACACCTACGGCCCAACCGATGGCTACAGCTATACCGCGCCGGTCGGCAGCTTCCCGGCCAACGCGTTCGGCGTGTACGACATGCACGGCAACGTCTACGAATGGACTGCTGACTGCAAGCACGACAATTATGTCGGTGCGCCGACCGATGGCAGCCCCTGGCTGGAGCAGGACTGCAAGTTCCAGATCATCCGCGGCAACGACTACGGCGAAGCCCCGGTGTTCTCGCGCTCCGGAAACCGCAACGACCTCTACCCCAGCGAACGGGGCGACTGGATCGGCTTTCGTGTAATGCGCGAACTGTAACGCCAGCTGTTGCGTAAACCCGGCAGCGCGGCGAATCCGCCGCCGCTGCCCGGTTAAATTCCATCCGCCACCAGTCGTTCTACAGGGAGCCCAAGCCTTTTTCACAAGCGGACCCCTGCCCCATGACACAGCCATCCCGCAGCGCCCTCAGCGAACTCTTCGCCCTGCTCAGACCCTTCTGGGTGATCGTGACTGTCTCCATCGTTCTGGGCATGCTCGGCGGCCTGAGCGTCACGGCCCTGCTCGCCAGCATCAACAACGCCCTGCACAGCGACGGCAACATCACCGGTGGCGCCATCGCCGCGTTCGCCGGCCTCTGCGCACTGGCCCTGGCCTGCTCGATCAGTTCCGACATCGGCACCAACTACGTTGGCCAACACATCATCGCCAAACTGCGCAAGGAGCTTGGCGAGAAAACCCTGGCCGCGCCCATCGAACAGATCGAGCGCTACCGCAGTCACCGCCTGATCCCGGTGCTGACCCATGACGTCGATACCATCAGCGACTTCGCCTTCGCCTTCGCGCCTCTGGCCATTTCCCTGACCGTCACCCTCGGCTGCCTGGGTTACCTGGCCATGCTGTCCTGGCCGATGTTCCTCTTGATGCTCGCAGCCATCGCCATCGGCAGCGTCGCGCAATTCATCGCCCAGGCCAGCGGCGGTCGCGGCTTCGCTGCCGCACGCGAGGCCGAAGACATCCTGCAGAAGAACTACAGCGCGATTGCCGAAGGTGCCAAGGAGCTGCGCATCCATCGCCCACGCCGCAAGCGCATGTTCCGCGAAGGTGTGCAAGGCACCGCCGATTTCATCTGCAAGACGCAGATCAAGGCCATCAACACCTTCGTGGTCGCCAAGACTTTCGGCTCCATGCTGTTCTTCGTGGTCATCGGCCTCGCCCTGGTCCTGCAGTCGCTGTGGCCGAACAATGATGCAACGGTCATGAGTGGTTTCGTGCTGGTGCTGCTGTACATGAAAGGGCCGCTGGAGCACCTGATCGGCACACTGCCGATCGTCAGCCGGGCCAGGATTGCGTTCGCCCGCATCGCCCAACTCTCCGAGCAGTTTTCCTCGCCAGAGCCGCACTTGCTGCTCGATGCCAACGCCAGCAAGGCCGACGCCGTGCACAGCCTGGAACTGGTCGACGTCAGCTATGCCTTCCCTGCCGTCGAAGGCAGCGCGCCCTTCAGCCTGGGCCCGGTCAACCTGCGTATCGAGCAGGGCGACATCATCTTCATCGTCGGTGAGAACGGTTGCGGCAAGACCACGCTGATCAAGTTGCTGTTGGGACTGTACGCGCCCCAGCAAGGTGAAATCCGCCTGAATGGCAAAACCATCAGCCCGAACAACCGTGATGATTACCGCCAGTTGTTCACCACCATCTTTGCCGACTATTACCTGTTCGATGACGTGGTCGAAGGTGACCAGCACATCCCTGACGATGCCAACCGTTACTTGCAGCGCCTGGAGATCGGCCACAAGGTCAGCGTGCGCGATGGCAGCTTTACCACCACCGACCTGTCCACCGGCCAGCGCAAGCGTCTGGCCCTGATCAATGCCTGGCTCGAGGAGCGCCCGGTGCTGGTCTTCGACGAATGGGCGGCCGACCAGGACCCCACGTTCCGTCGCATCTTCTACACCGAGTTGCTGCCCGATTTGAAACGCCTGGGCAAGACCATCATCGTCATCTCCCATGACGACCGCTACTTCGATGTGGCGGATCAACTGGTCAGGATGAACAGCGGCAAGGTGAGCTCGACCCCCGTACCGGCCTGAGAAGAAAAAAAGCGATGAATTTCTTTTCCGGAATTCATCGCTAAATGCGTCTTCTTATCAACAACCATAAATCTGCCGATATCACTTACCTTGAGCATCTGAAATGTCATCCGCCGATAAAGCATTTACCCTTTCCACGCTCGTCATGCGCTGCACCTTGCGCCTCAAACCTCTGTCCCGTTATGGGTTGCTGCTGGCCCTGCCCGTGGCCGCCCAGGTGCAGGCCCAGGAGACCCGCTTCGACATCCCGGCCCAACCACTGGCCAGCGCGCTGCAAAGTTTCGGCCAGCAGGCGGGCATGCAGATCCTGTTCAACCCCGACGACGTCAGCGGCCTGTCGAGCCAGGCAGTCAGCCAACGGGCCGAGCCAGCCCGTGCCCTGGCCCAGTTGCTCGCCGGCACCGGCATGAGCTTCTCCCTGCAAGGCAATCCTCCGGTCATTCTGCTGCGCAAAGGCAACAGCAACGACCTGGAGCTGGCCCCGACCAACGTCAGCGGCGCAAGCCTCGGAGATACCACCGAAGGCACCCATTCCTATGCCACCGGTCGCTCGTCCACCGCCACCAAGCTGCCCATGACCCTGCGCGAGACCCCGCAGTCGGTGACCGTGGTCACGCGCCAGCGCATGGATGACCAGAACATGAAAAACCTCGACGATGTGATGCAGAACGCCACCGGCATCACCATCGTCAAGAACGGCGGTGAGCGCTCCCTGTACCAGGCGCGCGGCCAACTGGTCGACAACCTGCAAATCGACGGCGTGCCGACCAACATCAGCAATGCCTATTCGATGGACGCCATCTCCAAGCCCACCACCGATATCTACGACCGCGTGGAAATCGTCCGCGGCGCCACCGGCCTGATGGAAGGCGCCGGCAACCCTTCGGCGTCGATCAACCTGATCCGCAAGCGCCCCACCGCCGAGCCCCAGGCACTGGTCGAAACCTCGGTCGGCTCGTGGGACGACTACAAGACCATGGTGGATGTTTCCTCGCCCCTGAACGAGGCGGGAACGCTGCGCGGTCGCTCGGTGATTTCGTACAACAATGCCAACAGCTACCTGGACACTGCCCAGAAAGAAAACCAGCTGTTCTACGGCATTCTCGAGGCCGACCTGAGCGAGTCGACCATGATGACCTTCGGCTTCACCTACCAGAAGGAGCGCAACTCCGGTTATGACTGGTCAGGCCTGCCAACCCGCGAAAGCGGCGAGTTCTACCCGCTGTCCCGTTCCACGTCGCTGACCGGCGACTGGAACAAACTGGACAAGCGCAACACCACTGTGTTCGCCGACATCCAGCACACCTTCGACAACGGCTGGAAATCGGTGATTGCGGTCAACCAGATGTGGGCCAAGTCGGACTTCCTGGGCAACTACACCTGGCCGGCGGGCGGCACCGACCAGTTCACCCTCAACCCTCGCCAGTTCCACTACGACGACACCCAGACCAGCGTCGATGGCTACCTCACCGGGCCCTTTCAGTTGCTGGGGCGCCAGCATGACCTGATCGTCGGCGGCAACTGGCGCAAGGACGACTTCGACTACCACGGTGGCCGCGATGCGGGCTATCGCTACGTGGTCGACATGAACAATGTCGCAGCCTTCGACCCGCCCAAGCCGACCGGCCTGAACGTCAACATGTGGCAGTACAACCGTACCCAGCAACAGAAAGGGGTCTACGTCGCCAGCCGCTTCAGCCTGACCGACAGCACCAAGTTCATTCTTGGCAGCCGGATCAGCTGGGTCGACTACGACACCCTCGACGCGGTGTCCGCGCGCAACAAAGAGCATTACTCCAAAAGCGGCGAAATCACCCCGTACGCCGGCCTGGTCCAGGACCTGAACGAAAACTGGACCGCCTATGCCAGCTACACCGAAATCTTCAAACCGCAGGATGTACGCGGGGCTGACGGCGGCATCCTCAAGCCGATGACTGGCAGCAACTATGAGCTCGGCCTGAAGGGTGAGTTCTTCGACAAGCGCCTGCAAACCTCGATGGCCATCTTCCAGGCCGACCAGACCGGCCGCGCCGAACTGGTCACGGCCGACAACTGCCCCGATGGCTGCTACCGCGCCTCTGACAAGGTCCGCAACAAGGGCATCGAGCTTGAGCTGAACGGCGAGCTGCTGCCGGACTGGAACCTGTCTGCCGGCTACACCTACACCCAGTCCAAGTACATCGGCGGCCAGCAGAAAGGCGACGATTTCAACGGCGCTTCGCCGCGTCATCTGTTCAAGGTTGCCACCGACTACCGCCTGCCTGGCGCACTCAACCACCTGCGCGTCGGCGGCAGCTTCTATGCCCAGAGCAAGATGACCCAGACCGAAGTGGGTGAGGATTACAAGATCCAGCAAGACGCCTATCACCTGACCAACCTGCATGCGATCTACGAGATCAACAAGAATCTCGAAGTGCAGTACAACCTGGACAACGTGTTCAACAAGAAGTACTACCAGACCCTGGGTAACACCAACTACTGGAACTTCTACGGCGAGCCACGCAACTTCAACCTGGCGCTGCGCGCCAAATTCTGATCCCGCCTGAACCACGACAGGGTGCCTGGCACCCTGTCGCTCACCTCTCTGCCTATTTCAGGCAACGCTGCAACGCTTCGGCAATCACTTCCAACGCTTCCTCGGCTTCTTCAACCAAGGCATCCATGCGCATGAAGTCGTGGGTCATCCCAGGGTAGATGCGCTCCTCCACCTCGACGCCCTGCGCCTTCAACCGCGCCGCATAGGCCCGGCCTTCATCGAACAGCGGGTCACACTCGGCCAGCAGCAGCAAGGCGGGAACGCGCAGGCGCTCGGCCGTTTCCAGCAAAGGCGAGAAACGTGGGTCGCGGCGGTCTTCGGCACTGCGCTGATAATGCTGGTAGAACCACTCCAGGGTGTCGGCTTCGAGCAGATAGCCGCTGGCGTAGCGTTGTACCGAATCATGCCAGCGGCTGGCATCGGTCACCGGGTAGATCATCACCTGCAGGCGTGGCGACACGTCGGCGTGGTTGGCCACCACCGTCGCCAGGCTGCCACCGACACTGTCACCCGCCACGGCCAGACGCCCGGCGTCGATACCGAACGCCGCGCCCTCGGCCAACAGCCACTGCCACGCATCCAGCGCATCGTTGGCCGCGACAGGGAAGCGCCATTGCGGTGCCAGGCGATAGGCCACCGACACCACCACACAGCCCGAGCGGGCCGCCAAGGTACGGCACAGCGCGTCATGGGAATCCAGGCTGCCCACCACGTAGCCGCCACCGTGGAAATACAGCACCGCCGGTTGCAGGCGGTCTCGGCTGATGCCGTGGGCACTGTACAGGCGAGCAGGCAACGGCGTGCCGTCTGCCGCCGGGATGTGCAGTTCTTCGACATGTTCCAGGTCGTCGCCGCCGGCACTCATCAACAGCGATGACTGGTCAAACGCCTCGCGTGCCTGCTCGGGGCTGGCAGCGTGCATGGCCAGGGTCTTGCCCTCGGCACGGCCAGCTTCGACCAATTGCAGGTAGGCGGCGATATCAGGGTTCAGGGACATAGTGCAAACACTCCGGGCCGGTCGGCACAAGGCACGACCGGCAGTTGAGAGAAAAGGAAGGGAAAGGGTCAGCAGCTCAGGGCAGCCTGGGTCAGGGCGTCGAGCGCCTCGCCCAGCGCCGCCAGCAGCGCACCCTGGCGTGGCACCTCGAAGTGCCCACAGGCGAGTATGTCGCCCTCAAGTGGCTGGCCAATCTGCGCAGCCAGCGCGATGCGCTCGGCGTCACGCCCCGGTACCCACCAGCTGGCAGGCTCGACACGCACCGGGCGGCAACCTGGCAGTTGCACCGACAGCTGCTTGAGCTTGCGCGCCACCAGGAACACGTTGGCCAGCTCGTCGCTGCCCAGTACCGCGTAGGCCGACGACGCAGCCGAGTTGGCATCACGCTGGTCTGCCAACCCCGCCATGAGCAGCCGCACCGTCTCGGCGCTTTCGCTGGCATCGGTGGGCGCCACCACGGCACCTGGCAACAACACCTGGGCAAACGCTTGCAGGTCCTCCAGCCAATCGTCCTGCAGGGTGTGCGTGGCCGATGGCACGAAGCTGTCGAGCAGGCCGACGAACGCAACCTCCTGGCCCTGCTGCTCAAGCTCTGCCGCCATCAACAGCGCCAGGGTCCCACCCAGCGACCAGCCGGCCAGATGGTAAGGCCCCTGGGGTTGCGCCTGGCGCACATAGGTCACGTAGTCACGGGCCATGCTCTCCAGCGAGTCGTCCTGCCATTGCCCGTCGAGCAGCATACGGTTGCTGATGGCAATGACCTGGCGCTTGCCACTCAAGTGCCGCGCCAGCGGCTCATAGTCGAACACCGTGCCGAAACCTGCATGCATGCAGAACAATGCGGGCACCTGTGCCACCTCGGCATTGAGCGCCAGCAGCGGTGAGCCGGCGGTGCTGTCGGCAGGTGCCGTCAGTTGGCCGATGGTCGGCTTCTGCACCAGGTCGCGCAGCTTCAGGGTCAGGCCAAGCGCCTTGAGTCGGCGGGCCTTGGCAATCACCTGCAAGCTGAGGATCGAATCGCCCCCCAGATCATAGAAGTTGTCATCAAGGCCAACCCGCTCGACCTTCAGCACCGCCTGCCAGATCTCGGCCAAGGCGCGCTGCAGTTCGGTTTCCGGGGCAATGTAGGCGTCGGCCACGCGCACCGAGTCCGGGGCAGGCAAGGCCTTGCGATCGACTTTACCGTTGGGCGTCAGTGGCAAGCTGTCGAGCAGCACCCATTGGGCCGGCACCATGTAGTCCGGCAGGCGTTGCTGCAGCTGAGCGCGCAATGCGTCACACAGCCCGGCGCCAGCCGTCCCGGCAACCGCCACCACATAAGCCACCAGTTGCTTGCCACTGCCACCTTCGCGGGCCACTACCACAGCATCGGCCACGGTTTCAGCCTGGCGCAGGCACGCCTCGATTTCACCCAGCTCGATGCGGAAGCCGCGGATCTTCACCTGGTTGTCGATGCGGCCAAGGTAGTCGTAGATGCCGTCGGCGCGTTGGCGCACCAGGTCGCCGGTGCGGTACAAGCGTTGCCCATTGCCCGCGAACGGGTCGGCGACGAAGCGCTCCGCACTCTGCCCCGCACGGTCGAGGTAGCCCCGGGCCAGGCCCTCCCCGCCCAGGTACAACTCACCGGCGGCGCCTATGGGAAGCGGGTTGAGGTCACCGTCGAGGACATAGCCCACCCGCGCGCCGACACAGCGCCCGATCGGTGCATAGGCCGCGGCACACGACTCGCTTTCGTCCGCCTTCCACAGCAAGGGTGTCACCACCGTCTCGGTCGGGCCATAACCGTTGATGATGTAGCGCGGCTTGAGTGCACGCCGCGCCTGATCGTAACTGGCCTGAGGCACGGCGTCGCCACCGAAGCAGTACACGCGCACCGGCGGCGGGTTGCCCACCTGCTCGACATGCTCGGCCAACTGCTGCAGGTAGGCGGGCGGGAATGCCGCCACCGTCACGCCATGGCGGTGCATGGCCTGGTAGGTCTGCTCCGCGGTCCAGAGACTGTCATCACGCAGCAACAGGCGGCCGCCGTGGGTCAAGGTGGTCAGCCAGCGTTCATGGGCACCATCGAAGGCGAACGACATGAAGTGCAATTCGCAGTCTTCGGGGCTCATTTCGTACAGCTCGCCAATGGCCTGGCAGTGCATGGCCAACGGCCCGTGGCTGACTGCCACGCCTTTCGGCCGGCCGGTGGAGCCCGAGGTATAGATCACGTAGGCCAGGCTCTGCGCATGCAGCTCGACGCGCGGCAGCGTGCCGGGCTGTCCCACCAGGTCCAGCGTATCGAGGGTCAGGACCTGCAAAGTGGCAGGGACGGGCAAACGCGACAACAGCGTCGACTCAGTCAGCAGCAAGGCGATACCGGAGTCCTGGATCAGGTACTCCAGGCGTTCACGCGGGTAGTTGCTGTCCAGCGGCACATAGGCCGCGCCGGCCTTGAGCACTGCCAGCAAGGCAACCAATTGCCCGGCGTTGCGCGGCAACGCCACACCCACGCGGATTTCCGGGCCTACGCCGAAGCCCGCCAGGGCGTTGGCCAGGCGATTGGCGCGCACATCCAGCTCGGCGTAGTCGAGCACCTGCTCGCCTGCCAGCACCGCCGGGCGCTGACCTTGGCTGAGCGCCAGCGCCGCGATGCGCTGGTGCACCAGCAATGGCTGCTCGCGCTCGACCGGTTGCTGGCGCAGCGCAGTGATCTGCGCCTGGCCCTCGGGCAAGCCGATCTCACCCAGCAGGCGTTCGGCGTCGCTGGCCAGCAGCATCAGCAAACCCTGCATGTTGGCGCGGATGCCCTGCACCGCCGCCTCGCTGAAATGCTCGCGCCTGTACATGTACTCGATGACCAGACCTTCTTCGAGGGTGACCATCAAGTCCATCGGGAAGTTGGTCACACCCGCGCTTTCCAGGTCGCCGAAGCGCAGTGATTCGCCGCTCCACTCGCGCAGGGTACGATC
Source organism: Pseudomonas sp. NPDC090233 (assembly GCF_044772285.1). Taxonomy (NCBI): domain Bacteria; kingdom Pseudomonadati; phylum Pseudomonadota; class Gammaproteobacteria; order Pseudomonadales; family Pseudomonadaceae; genus Pseudomonas; species Pseudomonas sp. NPDC090233. The sequence goes on from NZ_JBIVYQ010000002.1 coordinate 801,265, forward strand.
CACCGGCTGGTTTTCGAAGACGATGATGCTGTCGAACAACGACTGGCCCGCACGGCCCGACCAACGCTGAATATCGCTCAGCGGCGTGTACTCGTGCTCGCGCATTTCCAGGTTGTAGTCCTGCAGCCCACGCAGCCATTGGCCGACCGTCTGGCCTGGGACAATTTCCTGGATCACCGGCAAGGTGTTGATGAACAGGCCCAGCATGCGCTCGCTGTCGGCCAGATTCGCCGGGCGGCCCGCCATGGTCGCGCCGAATGACACGCTGCGCTGGCCACTGTAACGGCTGAGCAGCAGCAACCAGGCGCCTTGGATCAAGGTATTGAGCGTGACCTGCTGAGCCTTGGCGAACGCCTTGAGCTGTTCGGTCGCCACGGCGTCCATCCGGGTGTACAACGCATGATGACCCTGCCCCGCCGGGTGCGCCGGGAAGCCGTTGACCAGGTAGGTCGGTTCGTCCAGACGGGCCAGCTGACGGCGCCAGAACGCTTCGGCAACACTGGCATCCTGAGCCCGCAGCCAGGCAATGTAATTGCCATAGGCGACCACCGGTGCCAGGGGCTGCCCGGCATAGTGCGCCAGTACTTCACCCATCAGCTGCGAGGTACTCCAGCCGTCGATCAGGATGTGGTGATAGGTCCAGATCAACTGGTGGCTGTCTGCCCCGGTGCGCACCAGCACCAGGCGCTGCAGCGGTGGCGCCTCAAGGGCGAAGCCACGCTTGCGCTCGGCGTCGGCCAGCGCCTGCACGCGGTCTTCCAGGGCCGGCTGGTCGCGCCAGTCGTGCACGGTCAGCGGCACCGGCAGCGTGTCCATGACGAATTGCACCGGTTGTTCCAGGTCTTGCCACAGGAAGCCAGTTCGCAGTACCGCATGGCGCTGGCTGACCGCCGCCCAGGCGGCCGCGAAACGCTCGCCGTCGAGGCCCTGCACGGGGATGCTCAGCTGGTTGACGTAAAGGTCGGCTTCCGGTGTGTTGAGGCCGAGGAACAGCATGCCCTTTTGCATCGGCGACAAGCTGTACAGCGCCTCGACCCGGGCATGATCGATCGGCAGGGCAGCAACCTGCGCTTGAGTCAGGTCATGCAACGGCACCATCACGGTGCTGGCAGGCGCCTCTGCGTGCGCCTCGCTGCAGCACAGCGCCAGCTTCTCGATGGTCTGCTGCTGGAACAGATCCTTAGCGCTGAAGACGATGCCGGCCTGGCGCGCGCGGCTGACCAGCTGGATGGAAACGATCGAGTCGCCGCCCAAGGCAAAGAAGTTGTCGGTGACCCCAACCTGCGCGTGCCCCAGCACGGCTTGCCAGAGCTCCACCAGCTGGGTTTCCAGCAGGTTGCGCGGGGCAACGTGCTGGGCCGCGCTGGTAGCGTCGGGCCGCGGCAGGGCCTTGCGGTCGAGTTTGCCGTTGGGGCTCAGCGGCATGCTTGCCAATACCAGCGTCTGGTTCGGCACCATGTAGTCGGGCAGATCGCGCAGCAGTGCCTGGCTCAGTTGCTCATGCAGGGCCTGTTGCGCCGCAACGTTGTCCAGCACGCGCAGATCGTTGGGCACCAGGTAGCTGACCAGGCGCTTGCTGCCATTGCCATCCACGGCCAGCACCACGGCTTCGCGCACCTGTGGCTGCTCCAGCAGGCGCGATTCGATCTCGCCCAGCTCGATGCGCAGGCCACGGATCTTGACCTGATGGTCGCTGCGACCCAGGTACTCGATTACCCCGTCATCACGCTGGCGACACAGGTCGCCCGTGCGATACAGGCGTGCACCGGGCACGAACGGGCTGGCCACGAAGCGTTCGGCGCTAAGTGCGGGCCGGCGATGGTAACCGCGTGCCAGCCCCGTACCGGCCAGGTACAGCTCGCCGGTCACACCGACCGGGACCGGCGCCAGTTCGCCATCGAGCACATAGGTGGCCAGGTTGGCGATGGGCTGACCGATCGGCACGCTGTCGGCACCCTCGTCGCGGCACGTCCAGTGGGTGACGTCGATCGCGGCCTCGGTCGGCCCATAGAGGTTGAACAAGCCCACCTGGGGAAGGCGCTCGAACACGCGTTGCTGGGTGTCCACTGGCAAGGCTTCGCCGCTGCACAGGACTCGCTTGAGGCTGGCGCAGCCGGTGAGGTCGGCGTGTTGCATGAAGGCCTGCAGCATCGACGGTACGAAGTGCAGCGTCGTCACCTGGTGCGCCTCGATCAGCGCTACCAGCCGGCCTGGCTCACGATGATCGCCAGGCGCGGCCATGATCAGGCGCGCGCCGGTCATCAGCGGCCAGAAGAATTCCCAGACCGACACGTCGAAGCTGAACGGGGTTTTCTGCAGGACGCAGTCCCCGGCGCCCAGCGGATAGGCCTGTTGCATCCAGTACAGGCGGTTGCTCAAGCCTCGGTGCGGGTTGCCGGCGCCCTTGGGCTTGCCCGTGGAGCCCGAGGTATAGATCACATACGCCAGGTTCTCTGGGTGCAACTCGACCTGTGGGTTGGCCAGTTCCGCGCCCTCGCCCGCGTCGGCATAGCCATCGAGGGTCACCAGGCGCACTGCGCCCCCCACCGGCAACGCCTCGCGCAAGTGGTCCTGGGTCAGCAGCAGGTCGATGCCGCTGTCGTCGATCATGTAGGCCAGGCGGTCCTGCGGGTATTCCGGGTCGAGCGGCACATAAGCGCCGCCGGCCTTCTGGATGGCCAGCAGGGCGATGACCATTTCCAGGCTGCGCTCGGTCGCCACGCCTACCAGTACATCCGGCCCCACGCCCAGGGCTGCGAGGTCGCGGGCCAGGCGGTTGGCACACTGGTTGAGCTGTGTGTAGTTCAGCTGTTGCTCGCCACTGACCACGGCAACCGCTTCCGGCTGCAACCGGACCTGATGTTCGAACAGCCGGTGCACGGCATATTCGTCCGGGTAGCGCACGGCCGTGGCGTTCCAGGCCTGGATGACTCGCTGCTGCTCATCGTCCTGCAGTATCTGGAACTCGCCCAAGGCACGTTCGGGGCTGACGCTCATGTTCAACAGCAGGCGCGACAATTGGCCAAGCAGGCGCTCGGCGCTTGCCTGGGCGACACTGGCGCGATCATAGCTGAGGTTGAACGCCAGCGTCTGGCCCAGGTTGACCGCGAGGGTCAACGGATAGTTGGTCTGCTCCTGAACCTGTACCTCACCGAATACCAGGCTCTGCGGCGCGCCCTGTTGCAGCGCCTGCGACACCGGGTAGTTTTCGAATACCAACAGGTTGTCGAACAGTGCCTGACCGTCCAGGCCAGCCCAGCGCTGCACGTCGAACAGCGCCGTATGCTCACGCTCGCGCAAGGCCAGGTTGTCGTCCTGAAGCGTCTGCAACCAGTCACCCAGGCGCAGCTCGGGGCGGATCGGGGCGATCACCGGCAGGGTGTTGATGAACAGGCCGATCTGTTGTTCGACCCCTTTGAGTTCAGCGGGACGACCGGCCACGGTAGCGCCGAAGACCACGGTATCGAGCCCGGTGTAGCGCTGCAGGAGCAACAGCCAGGCGGCCTGCACCAAGGTGTTGAGGGTGACCCGCTGTTGACGGGCGAAATCGCCCAGCTGGCGGGTAGCACCGGCATCCAGCTCGCGCACGGCCTGGGCCTGGCCACTCAGGCCGGGCAGTTTGCCGGCGGCCAAGGCAGGGACCAGGCGGGTCGGCTCTTCGAGGTGACGCAATTGCGCCTCCCAGAACGCCTTGCCCTGCGCGGCATCGCGTTGTTGCAGCCAGGCGATGTAGTCGCGGAAACGTCCGCTCTGGCGCTCGGTGGGTTGGCCGGCATAGTGCTGCAGCACTTCACCCAGCAATTGCGAGTTGCTCCAGCCATCCATCAGCACGTGATGGTTGGTGTACACCACCTGATAGCGGTCTTCGCCAGTGCGCACCAGCACCAGGCGCAGCAAAGGCGCCTGGGCCAGGTCGAAACCGCGTTCACGCTCACTGACCAGCAGTGCCTGCAGGCGCGTTTCGCTGTCAGCCTCACCGCGCCAGTCATACTCGACGCACGGCAACTGCGCGACTTTATGGACGATCTGCACAGGCTGCTCGAACAGGCCGCTCCAGACGAACCCCGTGCGCAGGATGTCGTGGCGTTCAAGCATCGCCTGCCAGGCTTGCACGAAACGCTGCGGGTCCAGGCCGCTGACCGGCAAGCACAGCTGGTTGATGTAATGCCCCTCGTCCTGCTCGAACAGGCTATGGAACAGCATGCCTTGTTGCATCGGCGACAGCGGGTAGATGTCCTCGATCTGGCTGGCGTCCAGCGGCAGGCTGTCCAGCTGCGCCTGGCTCAGCGCCGCCAGCGGGAAGTCCGACGGCGTGACACCCTGGTTGGCCCCATGGCAGCAGTGCTCGACCAGGCGTTGCAGCGCCTCGCTGTAGGCATCGGCCAGGGCCTGGATGGTCTGCTGGTCGAAGCGTTCGGCACTGAAGGTCCAGCTCAGGCTCAGCTCGCCGTCGTAGACCCGGCCATTGACCGTCAGCCAGTTGCCCAAAGGCGCCAAACCGCTCTGTTCTTGCCCGGCCGCTTCAGGGGCGGGGGTGAACATCGCGCCCTGCTCGGCATCGAAGCTGCCATCGAACTGGCCCAGGTAGTTGAACGTCACCCGAGGTACGGGCAGCGCCTGCACGGCCTGGCGCACGTGGGCATCGCCGAGATAGCGCAGTACACCAAAGCCCAGGCCCTTGTCAGGCGCCGCGCGCAACTGTTCCTTGACCTGCTTGATGGAACTGCCCAGGTCCGCCGCCGGTTTCAAATGCACCGGGAACACGCTGGTGAACCAGCCAACGGTACGGGTGAGATCGATGTCATCGCCCAACGCTTCACGGCCGTGGCCTTCGAGCTGGACCAGCGCCGACGCATGGCCGCTCCAGTCACACAGCACCTGGGCAAGCGCCGTCAACAACAGGTCGTTGACCTGGGTGCGGTAGGCCGCCGGGGCGCGCTGCAACAATTGGCTAGTGAGGTCGCGGGAGAGCGCGCAGTGCACGCTTGTGGCATGGCGCTTCTGCTGGCTGGCCTCAGGGTTGCGGCAGGGCAATGCCTGCGGCGCACCGTGCAGGCGTTGCTGCCAGCCATCGAGTTCCTGCTGCAGCTGGCGACTGCCCGCATGGGCCTGCAAACGCGCGCCCCACGCCTGATAGGCGCTGGTCTTGGCCGGCAGGCGCACGGCAACGCCCTGGGTGATTTGCTGGTAGGCGCTTTGCAGGTCTTCGAACAGAATGCGCCAGGACACGCCATCGACCACCAGGTGATGAACCACCAGCAGCAAGCGCTGACTGGCGTCCGGCAGGGTGGCCAGCACGGCACGCACCAGTTCGCCCCTGGCCAGATCGAGGCTGGCCTGCGCCTGGTTGGCGATACCTTCCCAGGCGTCGAGCGAAGCCGGGCTGACCTGCCACAGCAGTTGCTCACTGCGGGTTGGCTCGGCATGGCTGGCCTGCCATGCGCCGTCCGCTTGGACGAAGCACAGGCGCAAGGCGTCGTGGTGTTCGAGCAAGGCATTCAGGGCCTGGCCGAGTGCATCTGGGTTCAGCGGCTGTTGGGGCTGCAGCAGCACCGACTGGTTCCAGTGATGACGCTCGGCCATCGGCTCGGCGAAGAACGCCTGCTGCACCGGCAGCAGCGTGATCGGCCCGCTGACCGGGCCCTGGTCGATCTCCAGCCCGCCTTCATCGAGCTGGGCAACGGTCGCCAGGCCTTCCACCGTCTGGTGCAGGAACAGGTCCTTGGGCGTGAAGCGAATACCCGCCTGGCGCGCCCGGCTCACCACCTGGATGGAAATGATCGAGTCACCGCCCAGTTCGAAGAAGTTGTCGCTCAGGCCCACCCGTTCAAGCTTCAGCGCGGACTGCCAGATCTCGGCGATGCGCCGTTCCATCTCGTTGCGGGGTGCCACATAGGCCTGCTGCAACAAGCTGGCGTCCGGCTTCGGCAAGGCCTTGCGATCCAGCTTGCCATTGGGGGTCAACGGGAAGCGTTCGAGGAACAGAATATGCGCGGGCACCATATAGTCTGGCAGCAGCGCCTTGAGCTGCCCGCGCAGACGCTCGGCGAGCCCGTCAGGGCTGCAGCCTGGCGCCACGATGACATAGCCGACCAGCTGCTTGCCGGTGTTGCCATCCTGTGCCGCGACCACCGCATCGGCGACCTCGACCAGGCTTTGCAGGCGCGCTTCGATCTCGCCCAGCTCGATACGGAAACCCCGCACCTTCACCTGGTTGTCGATCCGCCCGAGGTAATCGAATACCCCATCCTGCCGTTGGCTGACCAGGTCGCCCGTTCGGTACAAGCGACCGCCATCGGCATCGAAGGGGTCGGGCACGAAACGCTCGGCGGTCAACCCCGGACGGTCCAGGTAGCCACGCGCCAGCCCTTCCCCGCCCAGGTACAGCTCGCCCCGGGCGCCCGGTGGCAACAGGCTCAGTTCAGCATTGAGAACACAGGTGCGGCGGTGGCCGATACGTGTACCGATCGGCGCATAGGCAGCTTGGCAGTGGTCTTCGCTCGAGGCCTTCCAGATCAACGGCGTGACCACCGTTTCGGTGGGGCCGTAACCGTTGATGATGTACTGGGGGCGCAGCACTCGCTTGACCAGTTCGAAACTGGCTTGCGGCACTGCGTCGCCGCCGAAGCAATACACCCGCACCGCCGGTGGGTTGCCTTCGCGCTCGGCATGTTCGGCCAACTGCTGAAGATAGACCGGCGGGAATGCCGCCACGGTGACGCCATGGGCGTGCAGCTGCTGGAAGGTTTGCTCCGGGGTCCACAGGCTGTCGTCACGCACCAGCAAACGGGCACCGTGGGTCAGCGCGGTCAGCCAGCGTTCCTGGGCACCGTCGAAGGCGAAGGACATGAACAGCAGTTCGCAATCCTCGGCGCGCATCTCGTAGCGCTCGCCAATGGCGCGGCAATGCATGGCCAGCGGACCATGGCTCACCGCCACGCCCTTGGGCTGGCCAGTGGAGCCCGAGGTGTAGATCACATAGGCCAGGTTATCCGCATCCACCTGGACACCAGGCGCCTCAGGCGACCAGGCATGCAGGTCGAGTTGATCGAGCAGCATCACCTCGACACCCTCAGGAACCGGCAGTTGCTGGCTGAGGCTGGCGTCGCTGAGCAGCAGGCCGATACCGGCATCGGCCATCAGATAGGCCAGGCGTTCGCGCGGGTACTGGGTATCCAGCGGCACATAAGCCCCGCCGGCCTTGAGCACCGCCAGCAGGGCAACGATCAGGTTCTGGCTGCGTGGCAGGGCCACCGCCACTCGAACTTCTGGGCCAACACCGCGCGCGATCAAGGCATGGGCCAGGCGGTTGGCCTGTGCGTCAAGCTCGGCGAAGGTCAGTTGCTGCCCGGCAAAGATCACCGCCACGGCATCCGGTGTGTTGCTCGCCTGCTCGGCGATGCGTTGATGCACCAGAGGCTGCCTGGCGTCACTCGCTGCCGGGCAGTCGAGCATCAACGTGCGCTGTTCGTCGACACCCAGCAGCGGCAGCTTGCCAAGCGCCTGCGCCGGGTCGGCAGCGATGCCGTGCAGCAGGTTCAGCCAATGCTCGGCCAGGCGCTGGGCGGTCTGGGCACTGAACAGGTCGGTGGCGTAGATCAGCTTGGCCGACAACCCTTCAGGGCCTTCCACGGTATCCAGCGTCAGGTCCAGATGGGCGCTGCGGATCTCCCATTCCAGGCTTTCGACGCTCAGGCCAGGCAGCTGGCCCAGCCCCTGATCCGTCCCCTTGCCGGCACTCTGGTGGTTGAACATCACCTGGAACAGCGGGTTATAGCTGAGGCTGCGCTGTGGTTGCAGGGCTTCGACCAGTTGCTCGAAGGGCAGCTCCTGGTGCTGCTGGGCTTGCAGTGTCGTCGAGCGCACCTGTGCCAGCAGGTCGAGGAACGGCAGCTCGCCATGCAGCTCGCCCTTGATCACCTGGGTGTTGACGAAGAAACCGATCAGGTGCTCGGTCTCGACCCGGTTGCGGTTGGCCAGCGGCACCCCGATGCGAATATCCTGCTGGCCACTGTAGCGGTACAGCAAGGTGTGGAATGACGCCAGCAACAGCATGAACAGGCTGGCGCCCTGCTGCTGCGCCAGGGCCTTGAGGCGGTCGCTGAGTTCCCGGCTGAAGGGTACCGGCAGGCGCGCACCCTGCATGCTCTGTACCGCAGGGCGTGGGTAGTCGGTGGGCAGTTCCAGCACTGGCTGGGCCGAGCCAAGCTGCTCGCGCCAGTACTGCAACTGGCGTTCCTGCTCGCCCGCCTCCATCCAGTGACGCTGCCAGATGGCGTAGTCGGCATACTGGATCGGCAGCGCAGGCAGGTCGATTGCGGCACCCGTGGTGAGCGCGGCATAACTGCGGATCAGCTCATCGACCATGATCTGCATCGACCAGCCATCGGAGACGATATGGTGCTGGGTCAGGACCAGCACATGATCGTCCGCCGCCAGGCGCAGCAGCTTGATGCGCAGCAAGGGGCCAGTGCCCAGGTCGAAGGGCCGCTGGGTTTCTTCCTGCACGGCCGCACGAATCTGCTGCTCACATTCTTGCGGGTCGTCGCTGCACGCCATTGGCTCGGCAACGATGACCGGTTGGCTCGGCTCGGCGATGACCTGCACCGGTTGACCATCCTGCTCAGCGAACGTACTGCGCAGCGGCTCATGCCGGGCGATCAGGTGGGCAAAGGCACCCTGCAGGGCGTCCAGGTCCAGCGCGCCATGCAAGCGCAGCGCACGGGGGATGGCATAGGCACTGGCGTGCGGCTCCATCTGCCAGATGAACCACTGCCTTTGCTGGGCGAACGACAGCGGAACGTGGGCGAACTGGGCGCGGGTCCGCGGGATGGGCAGGTTGGCGGGAGAGATGCCCTCCTGAGCCATTTTCTGCAAGTAGACCCGGCGCTTTTCCAGCGGTAACAGGATGAAGCGCTCGGCAATCTTCAGTGCAGCTGCTTTATTGTCCATCATGCTTCATCCACCTCATCCAGCAAACTTTCGAGTCGATTCAACCGGTCCGCATCCAGCACGCCTGCCGGCGGCTCCAGGTGTTCGACGAATTCATTGAGTACAGGGAACTGGAACATCAGCTGCGGATTGGCGCCGATGCCCAGCTCCAGTTGCAGGCGCGACAGCACGCCCATGACCAGTAGCGAGTGACCGCCCAGTTCGAAGAAGTTGTCGCTAAGGCCCACCTGCTCCACCTTGAGCACTTCTTGCCAAATCTGCGCCACCTGGGCCTGCAGTTCGGTTTCAGGCGCCTGATAGGCAACTCGCGCGGCGTTCAGCTGCGGAGCCGGCAGAGCCTTACGGTCGAGCTTGCCATTGGCGGTCAGCGGTAATGCCGCAAGGCTCACCACATGGCTGGGAATCATGTATTCGGGGACGTGGGCACGCAGGTAGGCCTGCACGTCCTCACGCAGTGTCGTGGTCTGCGCATGGGTTACCACATAGGCAACCAGCAGCTTGCCCTGCTCGCTGTCGCAACTGACCACCGCCGCATCCACCAGCTGCGGCATGCCGCGCAGGCAGGCGCCAACCTCGCCCGGCTCAACCCGGTAGCCACGGATCTTCACCTGGTCGTCGATGCGGCCGTGGGTTTCGATCACCCCTTGGCGAACCCTTACCCGGTCGCCCGTGCGGTACATCCGCTCACCTAGCGATGAATGCGGATCGGGCACGAAGCGCTCGGCGGTCAACCCTGGGCGGCCGAGGTAGCCTCGGGCCAGGCCAGGGCCGGCCACGTACAGTTCGCCGAATACGCCTTCTGGGACGCTCTGCAGCGTCGGGTCGAGCATGTGCAGGCGCACATTGGCCAGCGGCCGACCCAGCGGCACGGGCTGGTCGATGGCCACGCGTGGCAGTTCAGTGGCGAGTACGCCGATGGTGGTTTCGCTCGGCCCGTAGTGATTGACTACCCGACACTCAGGTGCAAGCGCCTGGACCTGCGCGACCAACGCCCCGGTACTGGCCTCGCCGCCCAGCACCAGGCAGCGACGGGGCAGTACCTGCTGCGGCTGTGCGACCTTGAGCAGCGATTGCAGGTGCGAAGGCACCAGCTTGATGAAGTCGATGGCCTCACGGCTCATGTACTGCGCCATCCCCTGGGCATCCATGGCCAGGTTTTCATCGATCAGGTGCAGGCAGCGCCCGCTGCCGAGTGCACCGAACAACGTGGTGTAACCAAGGTCCGCGGCCAGGGTGGAGGCCAGCGCCATGCTGCTCACCTCGGCCAGCGGCAATACCGCCAGCGCCGAGGCGTGATAGTCGGCCAACGCGCCCTGGCTCACCAGCACGCCCTTAGGGCGGCCGGTCGAACCGGAGGTGAAGATCACGTAGGCCGCCTGATCGGCGTCACGTGACACCGGTAGCAGCCTCCCGCCAGCAGGCAACTGTGCGAAATCTTCGAACGCGATGGTCGGCAGGCTGCTCGCCTGCGCGTGTTCGGCCAGCCATGAGCCAGGTCCGAGCAACAGGCAAGCTTGGCTGTCCTCCAGCATCTGCCGGGTACGCAGCGGCTGCCCGCGCAACTCCACCGGCAAGAAGGCGCCGCCGGCCTTGAACACCGCCAGCAGGCTGATGACAAACGCCGCCGAGCGCTCTGCGGCGACCGCGACCAGGCGTTCCGCTGTGACCCCGTGGCCCTGCAGCTGGCACGCCAGGCGCTGGGCTTGTTCGTCGAGCTGGGCATAGGTCAGGCGCTGTTCGCCACACACCAACGCCAGCTGTTGCGGGTTGCTGGCCACCTGGCTTTGGAACAATTGCAGCATCAGTGGCGCCTGGCTGGCGTCGCGGACGGCGCCTTGGCACAGACTGGCCAGCGCTTGCCGTGAAGCGTCGCTGCCCAGTACAGGCTCGGCCAGCGCTTGGGCGGCATTGGCTGCCATTGCCTGAAGGAGGCGATGCCAATCGTCCAGCAGACGCTGGGCCGTGCTGGCGTCGAACAGATCGGTGGCATAGACCAGGGTGGCAATGATCCCCTCGGGCGACTCGACGGTTTCCAGGTTCAAGTCGAACTTGGCGTCCTGGGTATCGGCACCCAGCGCCTCGATGGTCAGGCCAGGAATCGTCGGCGCCGCTGCCTGGCTGGCAGGAGCGCGGTGGTTGAACAGTACCTGGAACAGCGGCGTATGGCTCAGGCTGCGCTCCGGTTGCAGGGCCTCGACCAACTGTTCGAACGGCAGGTCCTGATGGTCCTGGGCTTGCAGGACGGTATTGCGCAGTTGGCTGAGCAAGTGCTCGAAGGGCATGCGGCCATCGAGCGTCGCGCGCAATACCAGGGTATTGACGAAGACCCCCAGCAAGCCTTCGGTTTCCTGGCGGTTGCGGTTGGCAACCGGTACGCCGACACGGATGTCCTCCTGGCCGCTGTAGCGGTGCAGCAGCGCCTGGTACGCCGTCAGCAGCACCATGAACAGGGTCGCCTGATGGCGCTGGCCCAACTGCTTGAGCGCATCGCCCAGCGCGGGTTCGAGGTGCAGTTCCAGCTGCCCGCCGCGGTGGCTCGGCTGGCTGGGGCGCACACGGTCGGCCGGCAGTTGCAGCAGCGGCTGCGCAGCGCCCAGTTGCGCCTGCCAGTACGCCAGTTGCCGCTCACGCTCGCCACCCGCCATGCGTTGACGCTGCCAGACGGCATAGTCGGCGTACTGGATCGGCAGCGCGGTAAAATCTGGCGCCTGCCGCTCGACCCGGGCGGCGTAGCCGCGCACCACCTCATCGACCATCACCTGCATGGACCAGCCATCAGAGACGATGTGATGCTGCGACAGCACCAGCAGGTGATCCTCGTCTGCCAGCGCCAGCAGTGCCACGCGCAGCAAAGGGCCGTTGACCAGGTCGAAAGGCTGACGCACGTGCTGATCGATGAAGCCCGCGATCAGCGCGGTTTCATCCACCTCGCCGTCGCCGCGCGACACCGGCTGCACCTGCAGCGGCAATGCCAGGGACGCATGGACCACCTGGCGCACGCCGTCGGCATCATGGGCGAAGGTGGTGCGCAGCGGCTCATGGCGTTCGACCAGCGCCGCGAAACTGGCGCGCAGGGCGTCGATGTCCAGCGCGCCGCGCAGGCGCAGGGCACGCGGCAGGTTGTAGGCGGTGCCGTGCGGTTGCATCTGCCAGAGGAACCACAGGCGCTCCTGAGCGTAGGACAGCGGCAACGCCGCCTGACGGGAAGCCCGCCCGATGGGCGTGTGGCTATCCCCTTGCAAACCTTCCAGCAACGCAGCCTGCGCTTGCAGGGTATGGGCCTCGAACACCTGGCGCAGGGTGGCTTGGCGCCCAAGTTCGTCACGGATGCGTGAAACCAGCTGGGTCACCAGCAACGAATGCCCGCCCAGGACGAAGAAGTCATCGTGCAGACCGACCTGGCGCACTTGCAGCAACGTCTGCCAGATCGCGGCCAGCTGCCGTTCCAGCTCGCTGCGTGGGGCAACATAAGCTTGCTGCCATTGGCTCACATCCGGCTTGGGCAGAGCCTTGCGGTCCAGCTTGCCGTTGGGCGTCAGCGGCATGGCCTGGAGGAACATCAAGTGTGCCGGCACCATGTAGTCGGGCAGGCTGGCCTTCAGGCGGGTCTTGAGTGCGTCGCGTACGGCGCCCTGCGCCGCGCCATCGGCCTCAGCCAGCGCCGCGTCGCGGGCAACGATGTAACCCACCAGTTGCTCACCGCCAGGCCCTGGTTGGGCGACCACCGCCGCTTCTCGGACAGGCTCGCACGCCAGCAGCGCCGATTCGACTTCACCCAGCTCAATGCGGAACCCGCGAATCTTCACCTGGTGATCGGCACGACCGATGTACTCGTGGTTGCCGTCAGCCCGCAGCCGTGCCACGTCGCCGGTGCGGTACAGGCGCTCGCCCCGCCCGGAAAACGGGTTGGGCAAAAACCGCTCGGCCGTCAGCGACGGGCGATTCAGATAGCCCCTGGCCAGGCCCAGGCCGCCGATCAGCAGCTCGCCCGCCACACCTTCGGGCACCAGGCTGAAATCGGCTCCGATCACATACAGCGAGGTGTTGCCGATCGGTTGGCCGAGCAGCGGCTGCGAATGCTCGGCGTCCAACCGGTAGCGGGCCGACCAGATGGTGGTTTCGGTCGGCCCATAGAGGTTCCACAGCGGGCCGATGGCTGCCAGCATGCGTGCGGCCAGCTCAGGCGAGAGCGCCTCGCCACCGCACAGGCATTTGCAACCGGCCAGCGCAGCGACATCGCCGTGGTCGAGCAGCATGCGCCAGGTCGACGGTGTGGCCTGCAGGGCGCTGACCGACCAGCGCCGGGCCAGTTGCAAGGCGGCGCCCGGGTCTTGGGCGATGTCCTTGCCAGCCAGCACCAGCTGGGCGCCGCAGGTCAGCGGCAGGTAAAGCTCAAGGCCGAAGATGTCAAAGGAGAAGGTCGTCAGCGACAACATGCGATCGCCGATCGCCAAGCCCGGCTGCTGAGCCATGCTGGCAACGAAATTGCCCAGGGCGCCATGACTGATGACCACGCCCTTGGGGTTGCCGGTGGAGCCGGAGGTGTAGATCACATAAGCCGCCGTGTCCGCGGGCAGGCACAGCTGCGGGTCGCCGATCGGCTCATCCGATGGCGCTAGTTGATCCAGGCACAGCAACCCTGGGCCGCGGCCTTCGAAGCGCGGCGCCAGGGCCGCATGGGTCAACAGCAGGGTCATGCCGCTGGCCTCGATCATGTAGTCCAGCCGCGCCTGCGGGTAGCCAGGATCCAACGGAATGTAGGCGCCACCGGCTTTGAGAATCGCCAACAGGCCGACGATCAGGTCCAGGCCACGTTCGACCGAAAGCCCGACCATGACTTCCGGGCCGACACCCATCCCGATCAAGCGATGCGCCAGCTGATTGGCGCGTTGATTCAGCTCGGCATAGCTCAGTACCTGCTCGGCAAATGCCACGGCAGGCGCGTCCGGGGTTTGCGCCGCCCAGGCGGCGAACTGCTGATGCACCGGCAGCGCCGGCACCTCCATTGCGGTGGCGGTGTTGGCAGCGATCAGTTGCTGCAGATGGTCGGCATCGAACAGTTGCAAGGCATCGACCCGCTCTTCAGGGTTGGCCAGCACCGCCTGCAACAGGTTGCGCCAGTGTTGGCCGAGGCGCTCGACGGTCTGCTCGGTGAACAGGTCGCTGGCGTACACCAGAGAGGCACCGATACCGTCCGGGGTTTCCACCGTCTCCAGGGTCAGGTCGAACTGGGCGGTCAGCTGGCGGGCCGCGAAGTTGCTGACCTCAAGCCCTGGGAGACGGGTCACGGCAGCGTCCCCGGCCTCTGTCCCCCGGTGGTTGTGCATGACCTGGAACAACGGGCTGTGGCTCGTGCTGCGCTGCGGCTGCAGCAGCTCCACCAGTTGCTCGAACGGCAGGTCCTGAAACTCCTGGGCTTGCTGGGTCGCCTGGCGCACCTGGGCAAGCAACGCAGTGAAGGGCTGACTGCCATCGACGAGCGCACGCAGCACCTGGGTGTTGACGAAGAAACCGATCAGGCGCTCGACCTCGGGGCGGTTGCGCCCCGCCACCGGCACGCCGACCCAAATGTCCCGCTGGCCGCTGTAGCGGTACAGCAATGCCTGGAAAGATGCCAACAACAGCGTGTACAGCGTCACCCCCTGGCGTCGCGCCAGGTCGGCAAGCGCCTGGGCCTGGCTGGCCGGCAGCTGGAAGTCCAACCGCGCGCCGCGGTAACTCATGGTTTGCGGCCGAGGGAAGTCGGTGGGCAGCTCAAGCACCGGCTGGCTGCCGGCCAATTGCTGCTTCCAGTAGCTCTGCTGACGTTCACGCTCACCGGCGTCCATCCAGTTGCGCTGCCACAGGGCATAATCGGCATAGTGCACCGCCAGCGCTGGCAGGCTAGCCGCCTGGCCGGTGACCTGGGCGCTGTAGAGCTGGATCAGTTCCTCGACCATGATCCGCATGGACCAGCCATCGGAAACGATATGGTGCTGGGCCAGCGACAGGACGTGGCGCTGATCGTTGACACTGAACAGCTTGACCCGCAGCAGCCCGCCTTGGCGCAGGTCGAAGGGTTGCTGCGCGTGGGCGTCGAGCAGCGCCTGCAGCTCGCCCTCATCGGCAACCGATTGTTGCTCCAGATCCAGTTGCCAATGTTCATCGACCTGCTGCACGGTTTGCCCGTCAACCTCGACGAAGCGCGTGCGCAGCGTCTCGTGCCGGGCAATCAGCGCATCGAACGCCGCTTGCAGGGCGGCGCGTTGCAGCGCCCCCTGCAACTGCAGCACCGACGTCATGGTGTAGGCGCTGCCGTGTGGGTCCAGCTGCCACAGGAACCACAACCGCTCCTGCGCATAGGACAAAAGCAGTGGCTGGGAGGCATCACGCTTGAAGATCGGTGCGATGCCGTACAGATTGATCCCCTTCTTGCCCAGCATCACGGCGAGGGCCTTCCTCTCGGTAAAGGACAGCCCTTCTACCGACTCGATCAACTTTTGCACGCGCCACCCCTCAAACTAGGAAATCAGACTTTCAAGCTCTTGTGCTGATAGACGTTTGAGGGCCTCCAAGGATTTAGCCAACTCGTCTTCGACGGGCTGACTGCCAATTTGCAGCTGCTGCACCTGCTCGGCGAACTGCGCCAGATCCTGTGCCTGGAACAGGATTTTCAGCGGAACATCCACGCCTGATTGCTGACGAACCTGCATGATCATCTGGGTTGCCAGCAGCGAATGCCCGCCCAGGTCGAAGAAGTTGTCGTGCAGCCCAACCCGTTCAAGTTTGAGCAAGGTCTGCCAGATCTCAGCCAGTTGCTGCTCCAGCGCCGTGCGCGGTGCCACGTAGGCGTGTTGTGCAGGGCTGCGATCCGGCACGGGCAACGCCTTGCGCTCAAGCTTGCCGTTGGGGCTCAGCGGCAAGCTGGCCAGCACCATCAGATGCGCCGGCAGCATGTAGTCCGGCAGCACGGTGCGCAGCTTCGCCTTCAGTTGCTCGATGAAGGCCGCTGCCTCGCCAAGCGTCTCGCTGTTGCCGGGCACCACGTAGGCCACCAGCTGCACATCCGCCCCCGTGCCAACGGCCAGCACCGCCGCCTCGCGCACTTCGGCCTGCTCCAGCAGGCGTGCCTCGATTTCACCCAGCTCGATGCGCAGGCCGCGGATCTTTACCTGGTGGTCGATACGTCCCATGTATTCGATCACCCCGTCGCCACGCTGGCGCGCCAGGTCGCCGCTGCGGTACAACCGCTCGCCGGCTACGAATGGGCTGGCCACGAAGCGTTCGGCGGTCAGCCCAGGGCGACGGTGGTAGCCGCGTGCCAGGCCTTCACCACCCAGGTACAGCTCGCCCACCACCCCCGCCGGCACCGGCATCAGGTCATTGCTCAGCACATAGGTGGCCAGGTTGGCGATCGGCTGGCCGATCGGCACGCTGTCGCGGCCTTCGTCGCGGCAGGTCCAGTGGGTCACGTCGATCGCCGCTTCGGTCGGCCCGTACAGGTTGTACAGCGCCGCATTCGGCAGCTTGGCCAACACCTGCTGCTGGGCGTCCACCTGCAAGGCTTCGCCACTGCAGACGATGCGCTTGAGGCTGCTGCAACTGGCCACCCCGACGTCCTGCAGGAACACCTGCAGCATCGACGGCACGAAGTGCAGCGTGCTGACCTGCTCGCGGTTGATCAACGCCACCAGCCGCGCCGGGTCGCGGTGATCGCCAGGCGCGGCCACCACCAGGCGGGCGCCGAACATCAGCGGCCAGAAGAACTCCCACACCGACACATCGAAGCTGAACGGGGTCTTCTGCAACACCGTGTCGCGCGCATCCAGGCCATAGGCCTGCTGCATCCAGCACAGCCGGTTGGTCAACGCCCGGTG
>NZ_JBIVYQ010000003.1:0-82976 GCF_044772285.1 Pseudomonas sp. NPDC090233
TCGCCCAGTTTCCAGTCCTTCAGGTGCTTGGCGATCAGGCTCAGCAGCTCGTCCTTGACGTCCTTGTGGACGATCAGGCGCGAGGACGCCGAGCAGTTCTCGCCCATGTTCCAGAACGCACCGGCCGTGACGAACTCGGCCACTTCGTTCAAGTCTTCGCAGTCGTTCATGACCACGGCCGGGTTTTTGCCACCCAGCTCCAGCACGATGCGCTTGAGGTTGGATTCGGCGGCGTACTTCAGGAACAGACGGCCGGTGTCGGTGGAGCCAGTGAAGCTGACCATCGGGATGTCCATGTGGCGGCCAATGGCTTCGCCCACTTCACGGCCACCGCCAGGTACCAGGTTGAACACACCCGCCGGGATACCGGCTTCGTGGGCCAGTTCCGCCACGCGCAAGGCGCTGAGGGTGGTTTCCTTGGCCGGCTTGACCACGATCGAGCAACCGGCGGCCAGCGACGGGGCAATCTTCCAGGCCAGCATCAGCAGCGGGAAGTTCCACGGCAGCACCAGGCCGACCACGCCGATGGCTTCGCGCACGACCATGGTCACGGCAGCGTTGCCGGTCGGGGCAGTGGCGTCGTAGATCTTGTCGATCAGCTCGGCGTGCCAGCGGATGGTGTGGATGGTTTCCGGCACGTCGACGTTCTGGCACTCGCTGACCGGCTTGCCGCTGTCCAGGGCTTCCAGCACCGCCAGCTCGTGGGCGTTGTCTTCCAGCAGTTGGGCGAACTTCTGCAGCACGTGCTTGCGGTCGTTCGGCTGCATCTTCGACCAGGTGCCCGCTTCGAACACGCGCTTGGCTGCGGCGACGGCGACGTTGACGTCGTCGACGTCACAGGCGGCGACCTCAGCCAGCTGCTTGCCGGTAGCCGGGTTGGTGGTGACGAAGGTGCGCCCCGAAATGGCATCGCGGAATTCACCGTCAATGAATGCCTTGGTGCGCAGTTGCAGGTCGGCGGCGATGGCCGCGTATTGTTCCTTGCTCAGCAAATCAGCCATTTGCGTGCTCCTTATTTGATCTGGGCGATGGTGGCCTTCAGGGTGCTGACCACGCGCTGCAGTTCTTCTTTCTCGGCGGCGTCCAGCTCGGACAGCGGCTTGCGCACGCCACCGGTGCTCAGGCCATTGAGGGCCACGCCGTACTTGATCGACTGGACGAACTTGCCACCTTCGAGGAAGTCCATCAGCGGCATCATCGCGCTCATGATCTTGCGGCCCTTGTCGAAGTTCTTCTCGATCACACAGGCCTCATACAGGGCCACGTGCTCGCGCGGGATGAAGTTGGAACCGGCGCAGACCCAGCTCTGGGCGCCCCAGGCGAAGAATTCCAAAGCCTGGTCGTCCCAGCCGCACGACAGCTGGATGTTCGGGCGCTGGATGGCCAGGCGGTGCAGCTGGGCCATGTCGCCGGAGCTTTCCTTGATGGCGACGATGTTCTTCACATCAGCCACGGCATCGAAGAATTCCTCGCCCATGCTCACGCTCATGCGGCCTGGGTAGTTATAGAGCATGATCGGCAGGCCAGCGGCGGCGTCGACGGCTTTGACGTGCTGGGCGATTTCCTGCTGGGTCGGCAGCGCGTACGGCGGGGTACCCACCAGCAGCGCGTCGGCCTTGATTTCCTTGGCGTGCTGGGCGAACGCCACGGCGTCTTCGGTGCGGATGCCACCGGTGCCGACGATCAATGGCAGGCGGCCATTGAGCACGTCCTTGGCCTGGGCGGCCAGCTCGATGCGCTCCTGGGTGGTGTGCGCGTAATACTCACCGGTGGAACCACCGATGATCACGCCGTGGATTTTCGATTCGACCAGGTATTCGAGGACCTCGGCAAATGCTGCCTTGTCGATCGAGCCGTCCGCAGCCAGCGGAGTGATTGCCGGGGTGTAGATGCCTTCGAATTTCACGGTAGTTTCTCCAGTGCGTTGATCAGTGTTGTAAAAGGCCGCCGCGGATCGAGGCAGCGGCACGTTGTAGGGGTTCAGCCCAGCGAAGCGGCCTGTTGCAGGTTCAGCGAACGGGTCTCAGGGGCCAGGGCGATCGAGAAGGCCAGGCCGACGAAGGTGACGGCGGCGGCGGCATACATGGTTGCGCCGATGCCATAGCTGTCGAGGGCAATGGGTACCAGCCAGGTACCGACCGCAGCACCGACCCGCGACATGGAAGTGCCCACGCCCACGGCGCCAGCACGGATTTCAGTGGGGAACAGCTCGTTGGGGTAAACCAGCTGCAGCACCTGGGCACCACCGATGAACAAAGCATAGGCACCGAACAGCACCAGGATGAGCATCTCGTTGCCACTGCTGAAAGCGCCCAGGCCCAGCAGCGCCAGCCCCGACCAGAAGAAGCTGTGCAGCAGCGTGGTGCGCCGACCGATGGTATTGAGCAGGCGGGTGCCGATGATGCAGCCGACCACGAACAGGCAGGTGATCGCCACCGAACCGATCGAGGCCCAGTCACCCTTGAGGTTGAGCGCGCCCAGCACCTTGGGGGCGAAGGCGTAGACGGCGAACACCGGGATCACCGAGCAGGTCCAGAACATGGTGACGAACAGCATGCGTTTGCCGTAGCCGGAGTGCAGCAGGCTGAGGAACGACAGCTTGCGGGACTTTGGCTCCTCGGGCAGGTTGCGCAGGGAGAAGTCGTTGCCGTACACGTCTTTGATCACCTGTTCCGCTTCAGCCGAGCGGCCCTTGCTGATCAACCAACGCGGCGATTCGGGCGTGCCCAGGCGAATGGCGAACAGCAATGCACCGATCACGGCGGCGCTGGCCAGCACCAGGCGCCAGGCATCGTCTCCGCCGTGGCGCAGGATGGCTTCACCGATCATGTAAGCGGTGGCGGCACCGGCAAACCAAAGCACGGTCAGGGTGGCCAGGCGTGGGCCGCGGTTTTTCTTGGGCAGGAACTCGACCAGCAGCGAAGTCGCCACCGGGTATTCGATGCCCACCGCGATGCCGATGGAAAAACGCAGCAGGAACAGGGCCAGCGCCGACTCCACCCAGAACTGCGCGACCGAGGCGACGATGAACAAGGTCGGGCCGACGAAGAACACCCGTTTGCGGCCGAAGCGGTCGGTCAGCCAACCGCCGAAGAAGCCACCAAAGAAAATGCCGATCAGCGCCGAAGCGGCGATCATGCCCTGCCAGAAACTGGTCAGGCCCAGACCTGCGGACATCTGCACCATGGCCACGCCGATGATACTCAGCACGTAGCCGTCGACGAACGAGCCGCCACCGGAACGCAAGGTCAGCAATTGGTGAAAGCGGTTGATCGGTACATCTTCAATCGAAATATTCGGACTTGTCATTGTTGTTCCTACCACTTCATTTACATGCACGTTTTCAAGGCGAGCGCGTCCGCGAAACTGAAAACGTCTTCAGCCCCGGGTGACCGGATAGCGCATCTCGATCATCAATTTCGGGCAAAGCGAGCCCGTACCGGCCAAACAGGGCCGGCGTTAAAAATTCAATGGCCTAACTTGGTTAAGCGTCAGCTTTCCTTACCAGCGCGCATTTGCCCCCACATCAGGTTGGCGTTCAAGCCCAGGGATACCAAGGGCTGCGGTGGATTCGCACAAGGCCCGGGGGCATTGAGCAGAAATTCGATAAGTTCGTTCTTGTCACCGGCCAACCAGTCGGCCAGCAACTTGCCGGTGACCGTGCCACGGGTAACGCCCAAACCGTTGCAACACAATGCGCCGACAACATTGGGCGCCAACTTGCCGAAGAAGCCCATGTGGTTGCGCGAAAGTGCCAATGCACCGCCCCAGGTATATTCGAATTCAACACCCGGCAACATCGGGAAGCGCCGGGCAAAGGAATCGCGGTGGCGCTGAACGAAACGGTCGAGGTATTTGCGGTTGCTGCGCCCATCGGGGTTGTAGCTGAAGCTGTTGCGGATCAGCAGGCGGTTGTCGACCGTGCGGCGCATGGTGGTGCCGAACGGGTCTGCCGGGATCACGCCCCAGTATGGCTTGCCGCCCAGGCGTGCCTGTTCTTCCTCGGTCAGCGGGCGGGTGATGCTGCCGTAGGTGAAGACGGGCAGCATGCGGCCCTTGAGGAAACCGAAGCTCATGCCGAAGGCGTTGGTGGTGAGCACCAGCTTGTCGGCGGTGATCGAACCGTTGGCGTGGCGCAGCACCACCTTGTCGCCGTAGTCGACGTCGGTAATGGGGGTGTTTTCGTAGAGCGAAACGTTGCTCGGCAGGCTGTCGGCCAGCCCCTTCACCAGCGCCGAGGGCTGCAGCAGCGCCGTGCCGGGGGTGAACAGGCCCTTGCGGTAGAAGTGCGTGCCGATGTGCTCCGGCAGGTCGCGGCCTTCGATCACTTCATAGGGCTGGCCAAGTTTGTCCAGGCCACGGCGGTAGGCATCCAGCACGGCGATGCCACGGTCTTCAATGGCTGCCTGGTACTTGCCGCAGTGGCGGAACTGGCACTCGATGTCATAGCGCTCGATCAGTTCCTTGAGGTACGACTGGCCGCCAAGGTTGAGCTTGAGTACGGTCTTGGCGATACCGATGTCGCCGATGTAGTCCTCGGCGCCGATGTCGTGGGGCAGGTCGATGGCAAAACCGGCGTTGCGCCCGGAGGTGCCATAACCGACCTCCTGGGCCTCGATCAGTACGATCTCGTCGTCCGGAAAGTTCGTCGCCAGCTGGCGTGCTGCGGCCAGCCCGGTGAAGCCGGCGCCGACCACCACCCAGCGTGCCTGGCTGTGGCCGCTGTGTGCCGGCCGGGGCGTGCGGGGTTTGCTCAGGTGATACCAACCACAGGTGGCATCATCGGCAGGTAACGAACTTATTCTTGTCATGTCACTAACCTGGATCTTGTTGTTGACGAGCGGTCAGCGCCAACGGCGCAACCGGTGGAACTCATATCTGAATCGGTACATCCAGCGCTTGCGGTGCGGCGTACTCGGCCATGCGCCTGCGCGACAGCTCCATGTGCTCGCGCACCACCCTGCCGGCGGTTTGTGGATCGCGCTGTTCGATGGCGACGATGATCTGCTCGTGCTGCTCGCAGGCAAGCTCCAGATCGCGTTGCATGTCATCGGTGGTGGGATGGCGATAGAAGATCTTGCCCAGCCGTGTGTGGTCGATGAGGATTCGACGCAGGGTAGGCATGAGGTATTCGTTGTGCGCCATCTTGCCGATTTCCAGGTGGAAGGCGTCGTTGTAGAGCACGCGGTTTTCCACGTCGCGCTCTTCGATGGCCTGGCGGAACTGCGCCTGGATGGCCTTGAGCACTTCGATTTCGGCTTCGGTGGCGTAGGTGGCCGCCAGCTGAGTGGTGGCGACGTAGATGAGCGGTGCGGCGACATAGAAGCTGTGCAGCGATTCGTGGTTCATCGCGGCCACGCGCGGTGCGCGGTTGGCTTCCAGCTCGATGTAGCCTTCGGCGGCGATTTGGCGCAGCAGCTCACGGACCGGGGGGCGCGACAGGCCGAACTCGTCGCACAGGGCCAGTTCGTCCACCACCGCGCCTGGGGCCAGCTCCATGCTGAGGATCCGGCGGCGCAACGCTTCGGCGAGGACGGCCTTGCGGTCCTGCGGCACCTCTGCGGTGATGGATTCAACGGTGGCTTTCATGGCGGCCTTCTTTGTTGTCATAGACTTTGTCTACTATTTGTATAACGACTATATGGCACTGTTAGACAATGTGTCTACAGCATTTTCGATGAACGGCGAAATCTCTAAAAGCCCCTGATTTAAAGGGCTTGAGCGGGTTACAGAGGTGAGATTAAACACCCTTGAGACTGCATTGCCAAACCGGACAGGTAATTATCCAGACAAGACAAAAATGCAGAACCTATTGAGCCCCAACGAAAAAAGCCACCTGCAGAAGGTGGCTTTCATCCCGTCACCGCGCGAAGTCAGGCAGCCGCCAGGGCCTCTCGCCGCTCATGGCGCCGGCCGCTGATTACGCCCAGCACCAGGATCACCACTGCCAGGGCCAAGGTCAGCGACA
Organism: Pseudomonas sp. NPDC090233; assembly: GCF_044772285.1. NCBI lineage: Bacteria > Pseudomonadati > Pseudomonadota > Gammaproteobacteria > Pseudomonadales > Pseudomonadaceae > Pseudomonas > Pseudomonas sp. NPDC090233. The sequence goes on from NZ_JBIVYQ010000003.1 coordinate 5,969, forward strand.
CCTCCATACGATGTTGCGGCATCACGAACATGGTCCCCAGGGCGAACACGATGAAGCCGATCACCGCGTAGGTCAGCCACGGGTACAGCCACATCCGGAAGGCGATCTCGACGTTCTGCCGCTGCAAGATGGCGCGCATGCGCAGCTGCGAGCAGGCAATCGCCAGGTACACCAGCAAGGCAATCGAACCGGAGCTTGCCAGCAGGAAGGCGAACACCTCAGCCGGTGCGAAGTAATTGACGATGGTGGCCAGGGCGCCGATCAGAGTGCTGCCGATCACCGCTGCGCGCGGCACGCCAACCTTGGAGGTACGCTGGATGAAGCCTGGGGCATCGCCACGCTTGCTCAGCGAGTAGAGCATCCGCGACGAGATGTAGATCGACGAGTTCAGGCAGCTGGCCACTGCCACCAATACCACCATGTCCACCAGGAACTTGGCATAGGGAATGTGCATGATTTCCAGCGCGCGCTGGTACGAGCCCTGCACCGGCAGCAGCGGGTCGTTCCACGGTACTACCGAGATGATCACGAAGATCGACAGCAGGTAGAAGACGCTGATCCGCCAGATCACCGAGCGGGTGGCCTTGGCGATGTTGCGCGCCGGGTCTTTGGACTCTGAAGCCGCGATGGTCACCGCTTCGGTGCCCAGGTAGCTGAACATGGTGGTCAGCAATGCGCCGATGATCGCCGTCCAGCCATTGGGCATGAAGCCGCCCTGCTGCTCCAACAGGCGCGGCAGGCCGCTGACCTCACGCCCCGGCAACACCCCAGCCAATGCCGCAGCACCAAGGACGATGAAGGCGACGATGGCGATCACCTTGAGCATGGCGAACCAGAATTCGAACTCGCCGTACTTGGCCACGCTGAACAGGTTGGTGGCGGTCAGCAGCACGGTCATGCTCAGGGCGAAGAACCAGGCATCGATGTGCGGGAACCAGTTGTTGAGGACCACGCCAGCGGCGATGGCTTCGATGGGGATCACCAGCACCCAGAACCACCAGTACAGCCAGCCGACGGTGAATCCTGCCCAACGCCCGATGGCGCGGTCGGCATAAGTGGAGAAGGAGCCGGTGTCGGGGCTGGCGACTGCCATTTCGCCAAGCATGCGCATCACCAGCACCACCAGCGCCCCGGCTAGTGCATAGGCGACGATGGCCGAGGGACCAGCGGCGGCGATGGCGTGGCCAGAGCCGATGAACAGCCCGGCACCGATCACCCCGGCAATGGAAAGCATGGTCACATGGCGTTGCTTGAAGCCTTGCGCCAGCTGATTGCCGGCGCCACTCGCGCTTGTCGTTGTCATCCTGATCCCTGCTTTTGTTTTTGTGGAGGGGGACGTGAAGCTCCTGGATCGAAACCCAGCGTGGATGAGCTTCGCGCCTGGTCAAGTTAATGCGCGATGGGCCTGGCCAGTTGCCCCAGTCCGCCATGCACTTTACCAGACCTGACATTGGCCAAGTTAAAAGGCGCATTGCAGAGCCATCGCCGCGCCTTGGTGAACCGCTCGGCATGCCGACTGAACGGCTACGGCAAATGACCGGTCACTTGCTTACATTTCGCAGGGAGGGTTTGTCATGCTCGATATTCATTCCAGTTCGGCCTCGGCAGAACACAATGTCCATGGCCTGGAGCGGGTTGGTTCCTTGGCCGGCGGGGCGCTGATGTTCACCAAGGGGCTGCGCCACGGCGGCCTGATCGGGCTGCTGCAGATGGTGGTAGGCGGCGTTGCGGTGGCGCGCGGGGTCAGCGGGCATTGCGGGGCCAAGGCCTGGTTCCTGCAGCATCGTCAGGAGTATCACCGGTTGCGCGCGGATATCGAGCGCAGTGCCGGGGAGCTGGAGGCGCTCAAGCGCAGTGCAGATTCGGCGATGCGAGGGGTTACGGTGACGGGGAAGGATCCGTTGGCCGGTAGTTGATGGGTTAACCATGCTGGCCTCTTCGCGGCTAAAGCCGCTCCCACAAGTACACCACCCGTGGGAGCGGCTTTAGCCGCGAAGAGGTCAGTACTGACAACAAAAATTTCAGCGCAGGGCCTTGCTCTGCAACACCTCGGACCGCCGCCCCAGCACGCTCTCGCTGATCTGCACGAACTCTTCAGTACTCACCTTCGGCAAGCGCATCAACGCCTGGGTCACATCATCCAACGAGCGCTTGGCCTGGGTATGAATGCGGATTTCCGTGTCCAACGCCTGCAACAGCAACACACCGCGCGCCACCTGCGCAGCGCTGGCATGTTCACCGCGCAGCTGCGTGACCTTGGCCCCCTGCTTCTGCAAACGCGCCTGCCACACCTGGTAGCGGTCATCGCTCACGCCCCCGGCGCGGCGCAGCAGCTCGTTGGCGTAATAATCGGTCAGGCTCTGGCCGAGCCAGTCGCTGTCGGCACTGACGCGAATCTGTGCAAACAGCTGAACCAGCTCGCGCAGCAACGGGCTGCTGCCACTCTCGCTGATCATCGGCCTGCCGCTGTGCAGGTACAGCGATCCATGCGCCGACATCGCCCCGCGCCACATGCCGTCGCGGGCACCGACCAGCAGCAGCTTGGGCGGGTTGCGCGGGAACACGGCCTGCAGGTGCGGCCAGACGAAGGTCAGCAAGGTCAGGCTGTCCATCCGGCGCATGCCCTGCCCCACGGGGGCCGCTACGGTCACCTCGGTCTCGCCAAGGCGTGCACGACGGCTACCGAGGTCACCGGCAAGCATCCAGCCGGTGGGACGGTCGAACAGGCGCGAAACGTTGTCGATACGGAATTTGTTATTGCCGACTCGCGGCCAGGAGGTTTCGATGCTCTTCCAGCCCTCGGGCAGGTCGACCGAGAGGCGCGCCACCAGTTCGGTGCCGTCCTGTTGATCGAGGCGTGCCGGCGGTATCAGCTGATCGCCGAGAAACAGCGCCCAGTGGGGCGTGATGCGCGAGGAATAGGCGCCGCTACGCAGTTTCTGGTCCAGATTGACCCGGTAGCTGAGGCTGGTCTTGCCCGCCGCCGGGCGCCAAACGCCGCGCTCGCCTTTAAGCTGCCACTGGCCGTCAGCCTGAAAACCACTGTAGGCCCCCGCCTTGCCCAGGTCGAAGTCGAGACTGCGCACAGCGCTGCCATCAGCCAGGGTCATGCGCACTTCGGCCTGGCCATTGGCGGGCAACAGGCGCACTTGATAGTCGAGATCGACCTTTTTCGCCCAGGCCGGCGTACAGGCCATGAGGCCCAGAAGCAGCAACAGCTGGCAACGCATAGCGAAACTCCTTGTTCCCAGAGACGAGCTGCGCCGCTCAGCTGGCGCGAAAGATCAGGTGGTCTTCCCAGTCGTCTTCATCCACATCCTGCTCCCTGAGCATACGCCCCGACTGGGAAATGCGCTGTTCATGGACCTGCTGGCGATCACCGCAGACTAGGTGATGCCAGGCCGGCAGGTCCTTGCCCTCACTGACCAGGCGATAGCCGCAGGTGCTCGGCAGCCACTTGAACTGGTCGGCCTTGCCTGGGGTGAGCTGGATGCAGTCGGGCACTTCGGCGAAGCGGTTGGGGTAGTCGCTGCACTGGCAGGTGTTCATATCCAGCAGTTTGCAGGCGATGCGCGTGTAATAGACGCTGTTGTCTTCCTCGTCCTCGAGCTTTTGCAGGCAGCACAGGCCGCAGCCGTCACACAGCGACTCCCACTCTTGCGGGTCGAGTTGTTCGAGGGTCTTGCGCCGCCAGAACGGCGCGCTTTCAGCGATCATCACACGGGTTTCCTGCAGTCATCTCGTAGGCCGCGGCGCGCGGCGGCGCCAGTCTAGAGCCTGGCCTTGCGCAACGCCAGACCGCTTGTCAGTACCGAGCGGACGCAGTAGCGTGCGGTCTTTCCCCGCCCGTTGCAGGAGCAGCCATGAGCGCCACCCCCCGCATTGCCGATTACGCCATCAACGAACAGTTCATCAACCGCTGGTCGCCACGGGCCTTCACTGCCGAGCCGATCAGCGAAGAAACCCTGCTGAGCTTCCTCGAAGCCGCACGCTGGGCGCCGTCGGCCTACAACTCGCAGCCGTGGCGCTTCCTCTATGCCCGCCGCGACACGCCGAACTGGGAGCGCTACCTGAACCTGCTGGTGCCCTTCAACCGCAGCTGGGCGCAACAGGCTTCGGCGCTGGTGCTGGTGATTTCCAAGACCACCTTTGCCGCGCCGGGCGCCAGTGAAGAAAAGCCGGCGTTGTGGCACACCTTCGACACCGGTTCCGCCTGGGGGCATCTGGCGTTGCAGGCGAGCATCAGCGGCTGGCATACCCACGGCATGGCCGGGTTCGACAAGGAACTGGCACGCAGCGAGCTGAAGGTGCCGGAAGGCTATGAGCTGCATGCCATGGTGGCGATCGGTAAATTGGGCGACAAGGCGAGCCTGGACGAGGGCCTGCAGGCGCGTGAAGTGCCAAGCCCGCGCCGGCCGCTGAGCGAGCTGGCGGCTGAGGGGGATTTCAGCCTTTAAATCTGGCATTGCCTGTTCTGGCCTCATCGCGGATGAATCCGCTCCTACGAATCCTGTAGGAGCGGATTCATCCGCGATGAGGCCAGCACAGGCTCACCCATCAGTAACCCTTGGCGAAATCCACTTCCCCACGCAACCCCTGCCCCGCCTGGTACGCCTGCACATTCTCGACAAACAACCGCACCATTGCCGCCGGCGAAGTGGGCGCCGAGCTGTGCCCGGTCAACAACAACCCCCAGGCCGTCCAGAACGGATGACGCTGCGGCAGCGGCTCCTGCCGACACACATCGATCACCGCACCCGCCAGATGCCCCTCCTTCAGTGCCTCGACCAGGTCGGCATCGACCACCGCCGCCCCGCGCCCGGCATTGATGAACAGTGCACTGGGCTGGAAACACTTGAACAGTGCAGCGTTGTAAATGTCATGGGTCGCCGGCGTATCCGGCAGCAAGTTGAGCACGTAATCGACCTGCCCGACCAACCGCGGCAAATCCGCCAACCCGCCCACTTCAATGAACGGTACCTGCTCGCGCGCCGTGCTAGCGATGCCGTACAGCATCACGCCAAACGGCAGGAGGAACTCGGCCACGCGCTGGCCGATATCGCCAGTACCCACGATCAGCACCTTGCGCCCTTCGAGCGTACGCCCCGGGCGGTCGTCCCAACGGCGCTCGACCTGGCTGACCAGGCGCGACAGCACCTCGCGCTCATGCCCCAGCATGTAGGTGAGCATGTACTCGGCCATCACCTGGCCGAAGATGCCGACCGCACGGGTCAGCCGGTAATCACGCGGCAAACCCTCTGCCAGCAACGGCGTGATGCCAGCCCAGGTCGACTGCATCCAGGCCGGCTTGTGGCCCTGGCGCAGCAAACTCGCCAGCAGGTCCGGCTGGCCCAGCCAGACCGGGCACTGCGGGGCCTGCGAGGCCAGTTCGGCGGAGTCGCCGCTGGTGAAGACTTCCAGCTGTGGCGCGGCTTCGCGCAACAGCTCGGCGTAGCGAGCATGGTCGTGCTCAGCGATCAATACACGCATGGTCAGACCGGATCGTTACGGCGCAGCAGCTCTTCGGGCAGGTGCTCGATGTACTCGTCTTCGGCTGGCGGCATCTGCAGGTGGTAGCCCTGGTTTTCCAGGTTTTCCAGCACCTTGGTGATGTCTTCGCGGGCCAGTTGGCGCTCGGGGGTCAGCACCAGGTCGAAGGCGTGCACGGGCTTGCCGAAGAACGGCAGCAGCGCCTCGGGCACACGCTCCAGGCCTTCGGCCTTGAGCACGTAAAGGTACATTTCGTTCTTGCGTGGGCTCTTGTAGATAGAGCAAATACGTTTCATCGGGTCTCTCCGGCACCTGCCAGGTCATCCAGCAGGGCCTGGCCCATCCGCTCACGGCGCCAGCCGCGCAGCGAATCGGGCAATTGATAGGGGCCGTTGGGGTAGCCGCTTTTGAGAAGGGCTTCCAGGGCTTTCTTGCGCAGCATCAGCTCCGGGGCGATGCCAAGGCGCTCACCTTCGGCCTGGCCGATGGCGCGCAGGCGCTTGAGGATGCCGGCGGCTTCGATCGGCAACGGCTCGGGCAGGGTCGCCGGCCATTGCTCGGACGGCTCGTTGGCGGCTTTTTTGATCAGTTCGAGCAGCGTGGCGCCATCCTGACGGATGGTGCGCGGGTGCATTTCTTCGATTTTGGCCAGCGCCGACAAGTTGTCCGGCTGGCTCTTGGCCATAGGCCACAGCGAGTGTTCCTTGAGAATGCGGTTGCGCGGTACATCGCGGCTGCGGGCCTCACGCTCGCGCCAGGCGCACAACTCGCGCAGCACGGCCAGTTGCTGAGGGCGCAACTTCCAGGCCAGCTTGACGTCGCGGTACAGCGTCTGCGGGTCGACTTCGCGGCGCAGCGCCGCCACCAGTTCGGCGCCGTCTTCCAACACCCAGGCGTACTTGTCGTCGGACAGCCGTGGGCGCAGGGCTGCGAACAGCTCGGCCAGATGCACGGCATCCTCGGCGGCGTAGCTGACCTGGGTCTCCGACAGCGGGCGCTGCAGCCAGTCGGAGCGGGTTTCGCCCTTGGGCAGCTCCAGGCCCAGCACCTCTTGAACCAGGCGCGAATAACCCATCGAGAAGCCCAGGTTCAGGTAACCGGCAGCCAGCTGCGTATCGAACAGCGGTTGCGGCAGCTTGCCGGTCAGGCGCAGCAGCACCTCGAGGTCTTCGCTGCAGGCGTGCAGCACTTTGACCACGCCAGCGTCTTCGAGCAGTTCACCCAGCGGCTGCCAGTCGTTGATCAGCAACGGGTCGATGAGGAAAGCCCGCTCGCCGTCGCCAATCTGGATCAGGCCGGCTTTCGGGTAAAAGGTGTCGACCCGCATGAATTCGGTGTCGAGCGCCACGAAGGGCAGCTTGCGCCACTTCTGGCAGAGTTCGGCCAGGGTCTGGTCGTCACGGATCCAGTGTATTTCGATGGCCACGAGGCTCTCCCACAAACATTGGCGCGCAGTATATACGGCGCGGGCGCTGCGGGTGAAACCTGGCGACCGCCGCGCCTCTCAGGATATTACAAAGAGATTAATCGCTCAGCGCTTGGCCGCCAGCCACGGGCGGCAACTGGCGAACAGGTCCAGCGACTGCTGGTAGACCTGGGTGTGCACCTGCAGCAGGCCGAGCATGGAGTGGAACAGGTTGTCCTGCGACAGTGGCGCATCGCTGAGTTTGGCCAGGCAGTCGGTGTCGAGGCCGAAATCCGCCTTGTAGCTGTCGGAGAACCAGGTCAGCAGCGGCACGTGTTTTTGCTGGTCAGGCGCGATGGCGTAAGGGGTGCCGTGCAGGAACAGGTTGTATTCACCCAGCGACTCGCCGTGGTCGGACAGGTAGATCATCGCCGTGTCGACCTTGTCCTGCTTGCTGCGCAGCGTGTCGATCAAACTCGCCAGCACCTTGTCGGTATAGGCCAGGGTGTTGTCATAGCCATTGATGATCTGCTGTTCGCTGCACTGGTTCAGGGCGTTGCTCTGGCACACCGGGGTGAAGCGCTCGCTGCCACTCGGGTAGCGCTTGAAATACTCGGGGCCGTGGCTGCCCATCTGGTGCAGCACCAGCACGGTGTCCTTGTCGAGGTGATCGAGCAGCTCGCCCAGGCCCTGCAACAGGATCTCGTCGTGACATTCGCCGTTGGCGCACAGCGCCGGGTCTTTCAGGTTGCTGACATCGACGAACTGCACCCGGTCGCAGGTGCCCTTGCAGCCTGACTGGTTGTCGCGCCACTGCACGGCCAGGCCCGCCCGCTGGAGGATATCCAGCAGCCCTTCGCGGCTCTTGGCCACACGGGCGTCGTAGTCCTTGCGCGGCATGCCGGAGAACATGCATGGCACCGATACAGCCGTTTCGGTCCCACAGGAGCGCACATCGGAGAACGCCAGCAGCCCTTGCTGCCTGGCCAGGTTAGGAGTGGTATCACGGCCATAGCCGAGCACGCCGAAGTGGTCTGCCCGCGCGCTTTCACCGACGACCAGTACGGTCAGCGATTTGCGCTCATGCTGCTGCCAGGCAGGATCGCGCCGAGCATCGGTGCCGTAAGGCTGGAAGGGTCTGGCGGCAGTACCGACACGCTCGCTGGCATAACTGATGGAAGCACCGACGATATTGCTGGGCGTGAGCATCAGGCGCAGTTCGTGGTGGTTGCGAAACAGCGACGACAGGCCTTGGTAGTTGACCAGGGCCACCGAGCCCAGTGCCACCACACAAGCGCCGCTAACGACAAGCTTGCCGAAGATTTCACGGTGCCAGGCACGATAGGCAATGGGGGCTTTCCACAGTAACAGTGACGGCACTACACCCAGCAATAACAAATAAGCGGCAAACTTGAAAGAGAGCAGATCGCGAACTTCCGCAACATTGGTTTCGGCCATATTACGAAACATGCCGGCATCAATAAGCACACCGTATTGATTCATGAAGTACGCAACGCCCGCACCACTCATGAACAACACGATTAGCAGGGGTTTCAACACATAGCGGAAAGCAAACAGCGTCAACACCAGATTGAACGCGAACAACATCAGCGCAGCAAATGCCAGGATCAACCACAGCCCAGGCAAACCGGAGGGTACCACCTGCTGCAGGTGTTCCCAGAGGAACACGTTGAAACCGATCAACAGGTAAACGCTGGCCAGCAGCGTGACCCATTCAGTCCGCAGGGATTTGAAGGTGAGCATGGGTATTGTTAATCCAGAGTTAGTATCAGCTCCCGGGCATCAGGCACCCAGGGAAAGTTGTCGAAACTCTAGAAAGCGCACCATCAATTTTTCGTGAAAAAGACGCCAACGAATCCGTGAAGTGGCGTCTTTCATCCATTAAATAACGTTCATTCAGCCGCCGTTCAGGCTGGCAGATGGAGCTTGGCGTAGGGCTCGCGATCGATGTCCAGCACTTCCACACACAACTGCAGGTCCATGCCCTCCTGCTGCGGCACGGCTTCACGCAGCACTGCAAGCAGGCTTTCTGACAACTGCCGCTTCACCTCGTGGGAGCGCCCGTTGAGGATGGCCAGGCGCACATGGGCAAACGCCCGGTCACCGGGCGCGGTACCCACTCGGTAATGGCTGAACGCCTGAGCGCGGCTCTTGATGTCCGCTTCGTCGGCGAACTGACCGCTGCCGAACAGGGCGTGGTTCAGGCGCAGCAGCAGTACGTCGACATTGAGCGCGCGCAGGTTGTCGCTGTATTCCAGGTTCAGGTGAGGCATGGCACAGGTTCCAGGCGTTGGAGAGACCGACAGCCTACCCCAGTCCCCCACCCGCGCAAAGGCGGCTATCCTCAAAGGTCAGGACCTTAACGACAACCCTGACAGAGGTGAAGAAATGCCAGTTCCGCATGATCTGCTCGCTGACTTGCACGTTACCGCTGACGCATTCCAGGCACTCATTGACAAGGACCAGACGCTGCATGCGTTGCACAAGGAATACAACGCCAAGGACAAGGAGGTGGTTGCCGCCGAAGGCAATGGCACCAACGACGACACCGTCAACCGCCTGCGCAAGGAGCGCCTGTTGATCAAGGACAAGATCGAGCGAATTATTCATCCGCCGAAATCTTCATGATTTTGTGCTGAACCCACCGGCCTCTTCGCGGCTGAAGCCGCTCCTACAGGTTCTACACACCCCCCTGTAGGAGCGGCTTCAGGCGCGAAGAGGCCAGCAGCCCTCACACAGCAGCCGCAGCCTTCAACGCCCCCTCCAGGTCCTCGATCAGGTCCTGGCAATCCTCGATCCCGATCGACAGCCGCAGCAGGTTCTCACTGATCCCCATCTCGCCCTTCTGCTCCGGGCTCAGGGAGTTGTGCGACATGCTCCAGGAGTGGTTGATCATGCTCTCCACCCCGCCCAGCGAATCCGCCAGGACAAAGATGCGCAAAGCCTCGACCAGGCGGTTGAGCGCCGCGCGGTCGCCGCCCTTGACCTTCATCGCCACTACCGCTCCGCCCGCCCGCATCTGGCGCTTGCACAGTGCATGTTGCGGGTGGCTCTCCAGCCCTGGATAGAACACCTGCTCGATCTGCGGGTGGCTTTCGAGAAAACGCGCCACCTGCAGGGCATTGGCGCATTGGCGTTCCATGCGCACGTCGAGGGTCTTCAGGCCGCGCAGGGCCAGGTAGCAATCGAACGGCCCCTGGATTGCCCCCACGGCCATGCTGATCTTGCGCAGGCGCTTGTACAGCGCCTCGCTGGCCGCCACCACCACACCGCCGGTCAGGTCGGAATGGCCGCCGATGTATTTGCTGGCCGAGTGCATCACCAGGTCCACGCCCAAGGTGATTGGCCGCTGGTTCCAGGGGGAACAGAAGGTGTTGTCGATGCAGGTGAGGATGCCGCGGGCCCTCGCCAGGTCGCAGACTGCCTTGATGTCGACCAAATGCAGCAGCGGGTTGGTCGGCGACTCGATCCAGATCAGCTGGGTCTCGGGCTTGATCGCCGCCGCCACCGCCTCGATGTCGTTGAGGTCGACGTAGGTGGTGGTCAGGCCCGAGGTGTGCCCGCGATAGTCTTCGAGGATGCGGAAGGTGCCACCGTAGACACCGTTCATCACCACCACATGGGCGTCCTTGGGCAGCAGCTCCAGCACCGTGGCCGTAGCGTTGACACCCGAGGCACAGGCCACCGCGCCGACACCCTCTTCCAGCGCCGCTACGCAGCTTTCGTAGGCATGCCGGGTCGGGTTGCCGACGCGGCTGTAGGCGTAATCGGGGTGGTCGTCGAGGCTGCGCTTGATGTAAGAGCTGGCGGTGTAGATTGGCGGAAAGATCGCGTTGTCGGCGACGCTGAACTGCTCGCCGGCGTGGATGATTCGGGTGGCGAAGTTGCGCGGCTTGTCGGACATGGTCGGGCCCATTGGCAGATGTTAAGTAGGCAACTATCGCACAAACGACAAGGGCTGGCGCTTCGGGATTTTTTTCTACCGCTGGGGTAATCTGGCGAATATTTTTCTCAGCCAGCCGTGACCGATATGGACAGCTTCGACCAGCACATTCTCACCCTGCTCCAGCGCGACGCGTCGATATCGCTGAAGGACCTGGCCGAAGCCGTCAACCTGTCCACCACGCCGTGCTGGAAGCGGGTCAAGCGCCTGGAAGAAGACGGCTACATACTCGGCCGTGTCGCCCTGCTCGACCCCGAGCGCCTGGGGCTGGGGCTGACGGTGTTCGTCCAACTCAAGACCCAGCGCCACGACAGCGCCTGGCTGGAGCAGTTTGCCACGACGGTGAAGGGCTTCGAGGAAGTGATGGAGTTCTACCGCATGTCCGGGGATTGGGATTACATGCTGCGCGTGGTGGTGGGTGATATCGCGGCCTATGACCGGTTCTACAAGAAGCTGATCAACAGCACCGATGGGTTGTCCAACATCACCTCCAGTTTTGCCATGGAGCAGATGAAATACACCACGGCGTTTCCCGTGCACCGATCCTGAATCGGTGGTGCCCTCATCGCGGATGAATCCGCTCCTACAGGGGAAATTGCGATCCCCGTAGGAGCGGATTCATCCGCGAAGGGCCAGCCCAGTCAACCCATCAATCCGCCGCCAGCACCGCCGCAATCCGGTTCCCCGCCTTGGCCTTCTCCAATCGAATCGCCACAAACTTCGACGTCGGCGTATACGTCCCCTCGCCATAACTCTCCAGCGGCACTAGCGGATTGGTCTCCGGATAGTAGGCCGCCGCCTGCCCATCCGGAATGTCATACGCCACCAGCCTGAACCCCGACACCCGCCGCTCCACACCGTCCTCCCACAGCGACACCAGGTCCACCTGCTCACCCGGTTCGAAGCCCAGCCGGCTGATGTCCGCCTCGCTGACGAACACCACTTCACGCAACCCGAACACCCCTCGGTAGCGGTCATCCAGCCCATACAACGTGGTGTTGTACTGGTCATGAGAACGCATTGTCTGCAGGATCAGGTCCGGCTTGTCGCCCCGCGCCAGCACCTGTGCGTTTACCAACTGCTCGGGCAGCTGGCTGGCACAGAAACGCGCCTTGCCGGTTGCCGTGCGCCAGTTGCGCTCGGCTGCGCTGTTGCCCAGGTGGAAACCTCCCGGCTGCTCCAGGCGCTGGTTGAAGTCGGCAAAGCCCGGGATGACGTCGGCGATCATGCTGCGAATGCGGCCGTAATCGGCCACGGCGTATTCCCAGTCGATCGGCTGGTTGCCCAGGGTGGCCTTGGCCATGCCGGCGATGATCCACGGCTCCGAGCGCATGTGCGGCGAACGCGGGCGCAGCTGGCCGTGGGAAATGTGCACCATGCTGAAGGTGTCTTCCACGGTAACGCCTTGTGGCCCGCCGGCCTGCAGGTCGATTTCGGTACGGCCCAGGCAGGGCAGGATCAGCGCGTCGCGGCCAGTGACCAGGTGCGAGCGGTTGAGCTTGGTGGAAATCTGCACGGTCAGCGCGCAATTGCGCAGCGCCGCGTGGGTGCGTGGCGTGTCCGGGGTGGCCTGGGCGAAGTTGCCGCCGAGCGCGATGAACACCTTGGCGCGTTGCTCTTCCATGGCCTGGATCGCCAGCACCGCGTTGTGCCCGTGGGCGCGTGGGGCGCGGAAGTGGAAGCGTTTTTCCAGGGCGTCGAGCAGCGCGGCCTTGGGCTTCTCGTCGATGCCCATCGTGCGGTCGCCCTGCACGTTGCTGTGGCCGCGCACCGGCGACAGGCCGGCGCCGGGTTTGCCGACGTTGCCGCGCAGCAGCTGCAGGTTGACGATTTCCTGCACGGTCGGCACCGAATGGCGGTGCTGGGTGACGCCCATGGCCCAGCACATGATCACCCGTTCGGCCTTGCGGTACATGCGCGCGGCCAGTTCGATCTCAGCCAGGGTCAGGCCCGACTGCTCGACGATATGCTCCCAGGAGGTGGCGTCCACTGCCGCCAGGTAGTCATCGACGCCGCTGGTGTGCTCGGCGATGAAGGCGTGGTCGAACACGGCAGGCTCACCCTTGGCCTGGGCCTCGCGCTCCCACTGCAGGAGGAACTTGGCCATGCCGCGTATGGCCGCCATGTCGCCGCCCAGGGCTGGACGAAAATAGGCATTGGTGGTGGGTTCGGAGCCGTTGCTGAGCATCTCCAGCGGGTGCTGCGGATGCTGAAAGCGCTCCAGGCCGCGCTCCTTGAGCGGGTTGAAACACACCACCTGGGCGCCGCGCTTGACCGCCTCGCGCAGCGGTTCGAGCATGCGCGGGTGGTTGGTGCCGGGGTTCTGACCAATGACGAAGATCGCGTCGGCCAGCTCCAGGTCATGGAACACCACGGTGCCCTTGCCCACCCCGAGGGTTTGCGACATGCCCACACCACTGGCTTCGTGGCACATGTTCGAGCAGTCGGGGAAATTGTTGGTGCCATAGGCGCGGACGAACAGCTGGTAGAGGAACGCCGCTTCGTTGCTGGCCCGGCCCGAGGTGTAGAACTCGGCCTGATCGGGCGATTCCAGCGCCCGCAGGTGCTTGGCGATCAGCTCGAACGCCTCTTGCCAGGTGGTTTCGACGTAGTGGTCGGTGGCCGCGTCGTAGCGCATCGGGTGGGTGAGGCGACCCTGGTATTCGAGCCAGTAATCAGTCTGGTCCTTGAGCGCGCTGACGCTGTACTTGGCGAAGAATGCCGGGTCCACCGAGCGGCCGGTGGCTTCCCAGTTCACCGCCTTGGCGCCGTTTTCGCAGAACTTGACCATGTCGCTTTCCGGCGACTCGCCCCAGGCGCAGCCCGGGCAGTCGAAACCGCCGTTCTGGTTGGTCTTGAGCATGGCCCGCAGGTTCTTGAAGGCATTTTCGCTGCCCAGCCAGCTCTTGGTCACGCTTTTCAGCGCGCCCCAGCCGGCGGCAGGCCCCTTGTAGTCCCTGATGTGTTGGTCCTGGCTCATGCGGTCAATCCTCACGCGGGCATCGAAAAATGCAGCGGATCGTGTCGTCCGGTGCTTATTTCCAGCCTATGGATGCCGGCATAGAGCCGTCCAATCGAAATGTCTTACAGCGTGATAAGCCGTTTCGATCACGCTGCCAGGGCCTTGGGATACAAAGCCTGCAGCCTTGATAGAGGAGATTGATCAAACAGTCGGGGAAAGCAATTTGACGGGGGGCGGCGCAGGTTATAGCTTGAACCTTGTATTCCTCCCTCTGCCGAGCGCGAACGTGGAACAGAACAGCCGGGCCCTGATCGACGGCTTCAATCGCAAAATCGACTACCTGCGGATGTCGGTCACGGACCGCTGCGACTTCCGTTGCGTCTACTGTATGGCCGAAGACATGCAGTTCCTGCCGCGCCAGCAGATCCTCAGCCTCGAAGAACTGTTCCAGGTGGCCGAGCGCTTCGTCGCCCTGGGGACTCGCAAGATCCGCCTCACCGGTGGCGAACCGCTGGTGCGCCAGGGCATCGTCGAGCTGTGCGGGCGCATCGCCGCCCTGCCCGGCCTGCGCGAACTGTGCATGACCAGCAATGGCTCACAACTCGGCCGCCTGGCCCAGCCGCTGTTCGACGCTGGGCTTTCGCGCCTGAACATCAGCCTCGACAGCCTCGACACCGAGCGCTTCAAGCAGCTGACCCGCACCGGCGACCTCGCCCAGGTGATCGCCGGCATCGACGCCGCCCGCCGCGCCGGTTTCCAGCGCATCAAGCTCAACTGCGTGGTGCTCAAGGGCCGCAACGACCACGAGCTGGTCGACCTGGTGCGCTTTGCCATCGACCGCGAGCTGGACATCACCTTCATCGAAGAAATGCCGCTGGGCGTAATCAGCGAACATGAGCGCGGCGAGTCGTTCTGCTCCAGTGACGAAGTGCGCGCGCGCCTGGCCGAGCAGTTCACCCTGGTCGAATCGACCGAATCGTCGCAAGGCCCGGCCCGCTACTGGCGCCTGGCCGAAGCGCCCAACACCCGCGTTGGCTTCATCTCGCCCCACAGCCACAACTTCTGCGCCACCTGCAATCGCGTGCGCCTGACCGTCGAAGGCCGCCTGCTGCTGTGCCTGGGCAACGAACACTCGATGGACCTCAAGCAGGTGCTGCGCGCCCACCCGGGCGATGCCGAGCGGCTGGAAAAAGCCATCCGCGCCTCGCTGCACCTCAAGCCTTACCGCCATCACTTCGAAGTAGGTGGCGACGTGCAGATCCTGCGTTTCATGAACATGACCGGCGGCTGATCGGCCGCCTCTGGACCTCCATGATCGTCCACTCCCGCCCCGATGTGCTGCGCGTGCTGTTCACCCTCAAGGGTTCGATCGTCAAGCGCATCGCCTTGCGCTGCCTGATGGTCACCTTGCTGGCCGCGCTGATCGTACTGGTCGAGCGCCACTATCCGGCGTTTTTCTACCCGGTCAGCGCCACACCCTTCACCCTGCTCGGCCTGTCGCTGTCGATTTTCATGAGCTTTCGCAACAACGCCTGCTACGACCGCTGGTGGGAGGGGCGCAAGGCCTGGGGCAAACTGATCATCGAGACCCGCTCGTTCGTGCGTGAGAGTGTGGTGATCGCCGACGAACAGTTGCGAGCCGAGCTGCTGCGCAACCTGTGCGGTTTTGCCCATGCGCTGAACGCACGGCTGCGCAATGAAGATGATCTGGCGGCGGCCCGCCCTTGGCTGGCCAGCCCAGTTGCGATCAGCCCGCACAATGTCTGCGACGGGATTTTGCGTGAGCTGGGCGCTCAGTGTTCGCGCCTGGCCGCACAGCAACAGATCAGTGACTGGCGCTACAGCCTGCTGGAGCAGCGTCTGGTCGGGCTGACGGAGGTGCAGGCCACTTGCGAGCGGATCAAGGGCACACCGCTGCCGTTCCCCTACACCCTGCTGCTGCACCGCACCATCTACATCTTCTGCCTGCTGTTGCCGTTCGCCCTGGCCGAACCGCTAGGATGGTTGGCGCCGCTGTTCACCACAATCGTCGGCTACACCTTCTTCGGCCTGGATGCGATCGGAAACGAATTGGAAGACCCGTTCGGGCGGGATGAGAACGACTTGCCGACCGATGCAATGGTGCGCACGGTAGAGCGGGATGTGCTGGCGGCGCTGGGGGTGCAGCCGCTGCCACCGGCATTGCTGCCGGTGGAGCATGTATTGAGCTGAAGGCCTGCAGTGTCCGATCGATACTATGTACCGACTGATCGATGACATCTATCGCCGACTTGGTTAAGGTCACCTTACCCAGACGCCAGGCACTCCCATGGACATCAAGCAGCTCAAGTTCCTCATCGCCCTCGACCAGACCCGCCACTTCGGCCAGGCTGCGGCGCTGTGCCATATCACCCAGCCGACCCTGTCCATGCGCCTGCGCAACCTGGAGGACGAACTGGACCTGGTGCTGGTCAAGCGTGGCCAGCGTTTCGAGGGCTTTACCGAAGCCGGCGAGCGCATCCTGGCCTGGGCCCGCACCCTGCTCGCCGCCCACGATGGCCTGCAGGCCGAGGCCGCCAGCTGCCGGGGCCAGGTGGTCGGCAGCCTGCGCCTGGGCACCGTGCCGCTGGCCAGTTTCAACCCGATGCAATTGCTGCTGCCGCTGCGCGAAAAATACCCCGAGCTGCAATTCCAGCTCAGCTCGCACAGCACCGAGCAGATCATGGATGGCCTGAGCCGCAACCAGCTCGACCTTGGTATCTGCTACCTCGACCAGGTCAATGCCAACTTCTTCGAAGTGATCGAGCTGGGCACCACCACCATGGGCCTGCTGCACGATACCCGGCACTTCCAATTCGAGGCCGAGACCCTGCGCTGGGAAGACCTCGCCGACATCCCCCTGGGCCTGCTGAGCAAAGGCATGCACTACCGGCAGTCCCTGGACCTGAGCTTCCGCAGCCGCAGCCTGGAGCCCAATGCCGTGCTGGAAAGCGACTCCAGCTTCCAGCTGGTTCAGGCGATCAACACCGGCGTGTGCTGCGCGATCATGCCGCTCGGTTGCGGGCTGGAGGACTTGAGCGATCACATGCGTATCATCCCAATCGCAGACGCCAGCATCCACAGCCCTGTCGGCCTGCTGCTGCGCCGCAGCGAGCCGCGTTCGGCGATTGCCGAGCAGTGTTTCGACGAAGCGAAATTGCTGTTTCAGTCCAGCTGAGTCGCCTGGCGATACTGCCGGGGCGTGAAGCCAGTCAGCTGTTTGAACTGGCGGCTGAAGGCGCTGTGGTCGGTGTAGCCGCACTGCATCGCCACCTCGGTGATCGGCAATTCGCTGTGTAGCAAGCGGTGGGCGTGCTCCAGCCGCGCCTTGTGGATCATCTGCCGGGGCGTGAGGTGGAACACGCGCTTGCAGTAACGCTCCAGTTGCGCCACGGAAATCCCGGCGATGCGGGTCAATTCGCCCAGGCTGATCGGCTGGTGAAAATGCCGGCGAATGTGCTCGTCCACGGCGGCCAGGCGCTGATAGGCGGGATGTGTGTCGGCGGCTGACTGCAGGTCGACCGAAATGCCCACCAGGCCGATGATCTCCCCCGCCGGATTGCGCAGAGGGCGCTTGTGCGTCAGGCACCAGCCCGGTTCGCGGCTGCCGTACAGGTGTAGTTCCAGCTGGTCTTCGAGGACCAGACCCTCCTTGAGCACGCGGCGGTCCTGCTCTGTATAGCCGGGGCCAAGTTGCACCGGAAAGACCTCGGCGCTGGTCTTGCCCAGTAATGGCTGCAGGCGCTTGAGGCCGCAGCGTTGGACCAGCGTGGTATTGGCCAGCACGTAGCGGGCGTCAGGGTCCTTGATGAAGATGGCGGCGTTGGGGATGGCGTCAAGGATGGGCAGTAGCAGGGATACCCCGGCCAGCAGCGCTTCCAGCGTGGCGGGGCGGTGCTGGTCGAGGGAATTGGACAGGATCGACAGTGGGTCTTGGGTCATCTCGATCTCTCTGTTGAGGCTGCAGCCCATTTACAACAGGGCCTTCAGCCTATCCAGGATACCCAGCAAGCCGCCACCGATTTCTGCAACTGTGCCGATTTCGTCATCTCCCCTGCAGAAAACCATCAAGAACCGTCGCCTCGATCGGTCCACTCTATGCCCCACGCAAGCCGCCCAATCCCTACAAGAGCGCGGCCCGAAAAGCCGCATCACGTGACATCAGACCTGCCTATCCAAAACCTACAAAAAGGCGCACCCATGTCAGGCAAATTCAAGAAACAGCTGTCGTTGCTCGACCTCACCTTCATCGGCCTCGGCGCCATCTTCGGCTCCGGCTGGCTGTTCGCCGCCAGCCACGTATCGGCCATCGCCGGGCCGGCCGGCATCCTCTCCTGGTTCCTCGGCGGTTTCGCCGTGCTGCTACTGGGCATCGTCTACTGCGAGCTCGGCGCCGCGTTGCCCCGCGCCGGTGGCGTGGTGCGCTACCCGGTGTACTCGCACGGCCCGTTGCTCGGCTACCTGATGGGCTTCATCACCCTGATCGCCTTCTCCAGTCTGATCGCAATCGAAGTGGTCGCCTCGCGCCAGTACGCCGCCGCGTGGTTCCCCGGGCTGACCAAGGCCGGCTCCAGTGACCCGACGGTGCTCGGCTGGCTGGTGCAGTTCGCCCTGCTGGGGCTGTTCTTCCTGCTCAACTACCGCAGCGTGAAGACCTTCGCCAAGGCCAACAACCTGGTCAGCGTGTTCAAGTTCATCGTGCCGTTGCTGGTCATCGGTGTGCTGTTCACCTTCTTCAAACCGGAGAACTTCGAGGTTCAGGGCTTCGCCCCGTTCGGCATGTCTGGCGTGGAAATGGCGGTGTCGGCCGGTGGCATCATCTTCGCCTACCTGGGCCTGACGCCGATCATCTCGGTGGCCAGCGAAGTGAAGAACCCGCAACGCACCATCCCCATCGCGCTGATCCTTTCGGTGCTGCTGTCCACCGCGATCTATGCGCTGCTGCAGCTGGCCTTCCTCGGCAGCGTGCCGACCGAAATGCTCAGCAACGGCTGGGCTGCGGTGACCAAGGAACTGGCCCTGCCTTACCGCGACATCGCCCTGGCCCTGGGCGTGGGCTGGCTGGCCTACCTGGTGGTGGCCGACGCTGTGATCTCGCCCAGCGGCTGCGGCAACATCTACATGAACGCCACCCCGCGCGTGGTCTATGGCTGGGCGCAGACCGGCACCTTCTTCAAGTACTTCACCCGCATCGATGAACAGTCCGGCATTCCGCGCCCGGCGCTGTGGTTGACCTTTGCTCTGTCGGTGTTCTGGACCCTGCCGTTCCCGTCCTGGGAAGCGCTGATCAACGTGGTCTCGGCGGCGCTGGTGCTGAGCTACGCCGTGGCGCCGGTCACCGTCGCCGCCCTGCGCCGCAATGCCCCGGACATGCCGCGCCCGTTCCGGGTCAAGGGCATGGCTGTACTCGGCCCGCTGTCGTTCATCATCGCTGCGCTGATCGTCTACTGGTCTGGCTGGAAAACCGTGTCGTGGCTGCTGGCCCTGCAGATCGTGATGTTCGTGCTGTACCTGCTGTGCCGCCGCTTCGTTCCGACCGAACACTTGTCACTGGGCCAGCAGGTGCGCTCGTCCGCCTGGCTGATCGGCTTCTACGCGGTGACCATCCTGCTCTCCTGGCTCGGCAGCTTCGGCGGCCTGGGCGTCATCGGCCACCCGCTCGACACCGTGGTCGTCGCCCTTTGTGCCCTGGGCATCTACTACTGGGGCGCCGCGACTGGCGTGCCGGCTCACCTGGTGCGCCTGGAAGGCGAGGACGAAAGCGAAGCCGCCGACGCCACCTTCAGCGACCAGCGCCCTGCTGCCGTCGCCTCCTGACCCTTACTGAATGGACATGACCATGAAACACGTTCACGTCATCGACTCGCATACCGGCGGCGAACCGACCCGCCTGGTGTTCGAAGGCTTCCCGCAACTGCACGGCCGCAGCATGGCCGAGCAGCGCGACGAACTGCGCGAGCTGCACGACCCGTGGCGCCGCGCATGCCTGCTGGAGCCACGCGGCAACGATGTACTGGTCGGCGCGCTGCACTGCCCGCCGGTATCGCCAGGTGCCACTTGCGGGGTGATCTTCTTCAACAACGCCGGCTACCTGAACATGTGCGGCCACGGCACCATCGGCCTGGTCGCCTCGCTGCGGCACCTGGGCCTGATCGAGCCTGGCGAGCACCTGATCGACACGCCGGTTGGCCAGGTCAGCGCCACCCTGCATGACGATGGCGCGGTCACGGTCGGCAACGTGCCGTCCTACCGCTACCGCCAGCACGTGCCGGTCGAGGTGCCAGGCCACGGCGTGGTGCACGGCGACATCGCCTGGGGTGGCAACTGGTTCTTCCTGGTGGCCGAGCATGGCCAGCGCATCGCGCTGGATAACCGCGAAGCCCTGACCGAGTACACCTGGGCCATGCTCAAGGCCCTGGAAGCCCAGGGCATTACCGGTGAAAACGGCGCCCCCATCGACCATGTCGAGCTGTTCGCCGACGACCCTCATGCCGACAGTCGCAACTTCGTCATGTGCCCCGGCAAGGCCTACGACCGCTCGCCCTGCGGCACCGGCACCAGCGCCAAGCTGGCCTGCCTGGCCGCCGACGGCAAGCTCGCCGAGGGCCAGACCTGGGTCCAGGCGAGCATCACCGGCAGCCAGTTCCATGGCCGTTACGAGCGTGAGGGCGAGCGTATTCGCCCGTTCATCACCGGCCGCGCCTACATGACTGCCGACAGCACCCTGTTGATCGACGAACAAGATCCTTTTGCCTGGGGCATCTGACCCCGCGCTTTCCCAACTGAATACCGCCAGGAGTGACAACAATGACCCACAACATCTTCACCGGCACCATGCCCGCCCTGATGACCCCATGCACCGCCGAACGCAAGCCGGACTTCGACGCCCTGGTGCGCAAGGGCCGCGAGCTGATCGATGCCGGCATGAGCGCGGTGGTGTACTGCGGCTCGATGGGCGACTGGCCGCTGCTGACCGAGGCCGAGCGCCAGGAAGGCGTGGCGCGCCTGGTGGCCGCCGGCATCCCGACCATCGTCGGCACCGGTGCGGTGAATACCCGTGAAGCAGTCGCCCACGCCGCCCACGCGGCCAAGGTCGGTGCCGCCGGCCTGATGGTCATCCCTCGCGTGCTGTCGCGCGGCGCCTCATTGAGCGCCCAGAAGCACCACTTCGCAGCCATTCTGCAGGCCGCACCGAAGTTGCCGGCGGTGATCTACAACAGCCCGTACTACGGCTTCGCCACCCGCGCCGACCTGTTCTTCGAACTGCGCCGCGAGTACCCGAACCTGATCGGCTTCAAGGAGTTCGGCGGCGGCGCCGAGCTGCGCTACGCCGCCGAGCACATCACCTCCAAGGACGACGACGTGACCCTGATGGTCGGCGTCGATACCCAGGTGGTGCATGGCTTCGTCAACTGCAACGCCACCGGTGCCATCACCGGTATCGGCAACGCCTTGCCGCGTGAAGTGCTGCAGTTGGTGAGCCTGAGCAAGCAGGCCGCCAAGGGCGACGCCAAGGCCCGGCGCCTGGCGCGTGAACTGGAGTCGGCGCTGGCGGTGCTGTCGTCGTTCGATGAAGGTTGCGACCTGGTGCTGTACTACAAGCACCTGATGGTGCTCAACGGTGACACTGAGTACAGCCTGCACTTCAACGAAACCGACGCGCTCAGCGACGCCCAGCGCAACTACGCCGAGCAGCAGTACGCGCTGTTCCGCACCTGGTATGCGAGCTGGTCGGCTGAGCAGAACGTCGCCTGATCCAGGGCAAGGACTGCAAATTCCCTGTGGGAGCGGCTTTAGCCGCGAAGCCAACGACGCGGTGGATGGCACCGGCTTTGCCGGTGTTCGCGGCTGAAGCCGCTCCCACAGGGTAGGTACTAGACCAGATTTTGAAGGAGGCTCCATGACCCTGACAGGCAACCTGCTGATCGGCCAGCGCGCCGTGACCGGCAGCCGCGAAGCGATCCGCGCCATCGACCCGGCCACCAACCAGGCCCTCGAACCCGCCTATGCCGGCGGCACCGCCGAACACGTGGCCCAAGCCTGCGCACTGGCCTGGGCAGCGTTCGACGACTACCGCGAAACCTCGCTGGCGCAACGCGCCGCGTTTCTCGAAACCATCGCCGACCAGATCGAAGCGTTAGGCGATCCCCTGATCGACCGCGCCGTGGCCGAAAGCGGCCTGCCCAGGGCACGTATCCAGGGCGAGCGTGGCCGCACTTGCGGCCAATTGCGCACCTTCGCCCGCGTGGTACGCAGCGGCGAATGGCTGGATGTACGGGTCGACAATGCACTGCCGGAACGCCAGCCACTGCCCCGCGCCGACCTGCGCCAACGCCAGGTAGCCCTCGGCCCGGTCGCAGTGTTCGGCGCCAGCAATTTCCCCCTGGCCTTTTCGGTGGCCGGTGGTGACACCGCCTCGGCCCTGGCGGCCGGTTGCCCGGTGGTGGTCAAGGCGCATGGCGCCCACCCGGGCACCAGTGAGCTGGTCGGCCAGGCCGTGGCCCGCGCTGTGCAACTGTGCGGCCTATCGGAGGGCGTGTTCTCGATGTTGTACGGCGCAGGCCGCGAAGTCGGCATCGCCCTGGTCAGCGATCCGCGCATCAAGGCGGTTGGTTTCACCGGCTCGCGCAACGGCGGGATCGCCCTGTGCCAGGCGGCCCAGGCGCGGCCAGAACCGATCCCGGTGTATGCCGAGATGAGCTCGATCAACCCGGTGTTCCTGTTCGACGCGGCGTTGCAGGCCCGTGGCGAAGCGTTGGCACAAGGCTTCGTCGCGTCGCTGACCCAGGGCGCCGGCCAGTTCTGCACCAACCCCGGCCTGGTGATCGCCCGCCAAGGCCCGGCGCTGCATCGCTTCATCGCCGCCGCCAGCGAGCATGTACGCCAGGCGGCGGCGCAGACCATGCTTACGCCAGGCATCTTCAGCGCCTATGAAGCCGGTGTCGGCGCGCTGGCCGAAAACGCCAATACCCAGGTCGCGGCCAGCGGCCAACCCTCACAAGGCCCGAACCAATGCCAGGCGCAGCTGTTCGTCACCCAGGCCAGCGCATTCCTGGCGGACCCAGCGTTGCAGGCCGAGGTGTTCGGCGCCGCTTCTCTGGTAGTCGTCTGTGACAGCGATGAGCAAGTGCGCCAGGTCGCCGAACATCTTGAAGGCCAACTGACCGCGACCCTGCACCTGGACGACGCCGACCTCGCCAGTGCCCGCCGCCTGCTGCCAACGCTTGAGCGCAAAGCCGGTCGCCTTCTGGTCAACGGCTGGCCGACCGGGGTGGAAGTGTGCGATGGGATGGTCCACGGCGGGCCGTTCCCGGCAACGTCCGACGCCCGCAGCACCTCGGTCGGGACTGCGGCGATCCTGCGTTTCCTGCGCCCGGTGTGCTACCAGAACTTCCCTGATGCCTTGCTGCCGCAAGCCTTGAAACAGGGCAACCCGCTGCAATTGCGGCGCTTACTCGACGGCCAACGGGAACGCTGAACCATGCGCGATGCCTCCCCTGAAACCGATATCGCCGTGGTCGGCGCCGGCATCGTCGGCGTCGCCTGCGCCCTGCAACTGGCCCGACAGGGCCGCCGGGTGCTGCTGATCGACCGCCAGCCTCCAGGCCACGGCGCCTCCTACGGCAACGCCGGGCACCTGGCCACCGAGCAGGTGTTCCCGATCGCCGACCTGTCGATCCTCAAGCGCCTGCCGCGCATGCTGCTGGACCCGATGGGCCCGCTGCGCCTGGACTGGAAATACCTGCCCAAGGCCCTGCCCTGGTTCACCCGGCTGCTGCTCAACCTGCGCCCAGCGCCGTTCCAGCGCAGCGTGGCTGGCATCCGTGCGCTGAACGAAGGCAGCCTCGGCGCCTGGCAGCGCCTGCTCGGCTCCATCGGGCGTAGCGACCTGTTCAAGGAAGATGGCTCGTTGCTGGTGTTCGAGCGCGCCGAGTCGCGTGAGGTGTTGGAGGCATTGCGCGCCCGAATGCAACAGCAAGCGGTGCCGGTGGAATTCTGGTCAGCCGACGCGGTGCGCATGGCCGCGCCACAGTTGAGCCCGTCACTACTGGGCGGCCTGTTCTTCCCCCGTACCGGGCATTTCATCGACCCGTACCAGGTGGTCTGTGAATTGTTCGAAGCGGCCAGGGCCAGTGGCGTGCGCTTTGTTCAGGCGCAGGTCGGTGGCGGCCGGTTGAGTGCGGATGGCGTGCAGTTGAGCAGCGATCAGGGCACGTTCAACGCGCGGCAGGTGCTCATCAGTTGTGGCGCGCACTCCGCACAGTTGACCGCCTCCCTGACTGGCAAACAGGTACCACTGGACACCGAGCGCGGCTATCACCTGATGCTGCCCGGTGAGCAGCAGCGCTTGCCGTTCGCCGTCACTTCGCTGGAGCGCAAGTTCATCATGACGCCGATGGCCGAGGGCCTGCGCCTGGCCGGCACGGTGGAGTTTGCCGGGCTGGATGCGCCGCCGAGCATGCAGCGGGCGTGGCAGTTGCACCGGTTGAGCAAGGGCTTGTTCCAGCATGATTTGAGTGCTGAGGGGGCGACGCCGTGGATGGGGTTCAGGCCTTCGTTGCCGGATTCGTTGCCGGTGATCGACCGGGTGTGCGATGGGCGGGTGCTGCTTGCGTTCGGGCATCAGCATTTGGGGTTGACCCAGGCGGCGGTGACGGCGGAATGGGTTGGGGGGTTGGCTGAGGGTAGCTCAGGGATGGGGGCTTATCGGTTGGATCGGTTCTAGCCTGTGCGGGCCTCATCGCGGATGAATCCGCTCCTACGGGCTCGCCGCCTGTAGGAGCGGATTCATCCGCGATGAGGCCCGCACTGACATCAAGGATTCTGCGGATCATGCCCCAACGACTGCAGAAACAGCGAAAACAACTCCGGCTGCGACGAGATGTCGAGCTTGGTGTAAAGATGCCGCCGATGCACCTTGACCGTCTCCGGCGAAATCGCCAGCCGCTCGGCCATGGCCTTTGACGAAAACCCCCGCAAGATCAGCCGGGCGATCTCCAGCTCACGCTCGGACAACACCCCCGCACCGAACTGACTGAGCGCATCGCGCACCTGAACCGCGACCGGCTCGCCCTGCGCCTGCATGGGTTTGCGGCCGGCCTGCCAATGCTGCTGCATCAGCGCCAGCACCCACGGGCAAAGCATCGCCAGCACGCCGTACTGTTCGGCATCGAACGCCTGCGCCCGGCCCAGCGACAGGGTCAGTGCGCCTTGGCTCGGGAGCTGCAGGATGAACTGCACTTCGTCATTCAGGACGTTGGCCTGGAACCAGCTGATGTAGTACTCGCTCTGGTGAAACTGGTCCGGCGCCACCTCATCCAGGCGATACAGGCCACTGCCCACCGCGTCCTGGCAGGCCAGGTAGAACGGGTCGAGCTGGTACAACCCGCTCAAGTACAACGCCATCGCCGCCGCGCCTGCCTGCGGCGTGGCGTCGTGTTCCTCCTGCACCAGGGGCGTGCCGCTCAAGGGGTAAAACACCGCCAGCGCGTTATCGAACGGCAGCCAGCGATGCAGCAGCAGGATCAGCTGCTTCCAGAAACGCGGCTGGCCAATCTGCTCGATGGTCCGGCCCAGGTTGGCATGCATGCCGACTTCATGAAAAACGCTGTGCATCGTGTCGGCTCCCGTGAACGCTGAGCTGATTTCCCGCCTTTACAGCGCCCGCGTCAAGGGGCGTAACCCCAAAGGGTAATTGGCCAGCGCCAGGGCCAAGCCTAGATTGCAGCCCATGCAGCGCGCCAATCGAGCGTGCGCCCCTTCTTTCGTCACTGCCTCAACCCCCAATAACAATTCGAGGAAAACGACATGCACGACAGTGCGCTCAAACCCAGCCTGGGTATGCTCGACGTGGTCGCGATCACCGTCTCGGCGGTCACCCCGGCCAGTTCGGTATTCGTCATTGCGCCATTCGCCATTGCCCAGGCGGGCAGCGGTGCTTTTCTGGCGTTTGTCTTGGCCGCCGTGCTGGCACTGATGTTCGCCTGGTGCTATGCCGAGCTGGGCCGCGCGCACAGCTCGGCGGGTGGCGAGTACGTGTATGCCAAGCGCGTGTTCGGCGGCATGGCCGGTTACGCCACCTTTCTCACCGTGCTGGTATCGCTGCTGTTCATCCCGCCCGTGCTGGCCACCGGCGCCGCCACTTACCTGAACAATGCGCTCGGCACTGCATTCGACACCCAGGCGGTAGCGCTGGCCATCGTCGCCGGCAGCTACGCCCTGGGCATTCTCAACATCCGCCTGAATGCCTGGGTCACCGGCGTGTTTCTGCTATGCGAAGTCGCGGCCGTGCTGGTGATCGTGGCATTGGGGCTGGGCAACGTAAGCCAGCCTCTGAGCGTGTTGTTCACGCCCCAGCACGTCGATCACGGCCTGCTGGCCGCTGCGCCCTGGGCACTGATATTCGCCTCGATCGGCACTGCGCTGTTCGCTTACAACGGCTTTGGAGCAGCCGTGGTACTGGCCGAGGACATGAAAGATCGCGGGCGCAGCATCCATCGCGCGGTCGTGTGGTCGCTGGCACTGGTCGTGGCGATCGAGCTAGTGCCGATATGCGCACTACTGCTGGGCGCCCCGTCACTCAAGGATATGCTCGCCAGTGGCGATCCGATTGGCTACCTGCTCAACGCCCACGGCAACCCGACACTGTCGCGGCTGGTCAGCGCCGGCATCTTCCTGTCGGTGTTCAACGCCATCATCGCCATCGTCATTCAGTCGGGGCGGGTGATTTTCAGCAGTGGCCGCGACCAGTTGTGGACGCCGAAGCTGAACCACCTGTTCACCCGCATCCATCCGCGCTGGGACTCGCCCTGGCTGGCCACCCTGCTCCTGGCCGTACCTTCTGCCGCGCTGAGCTTCAGCTCCAACCTGGAGGAGATGACCTCCTTCACCGTGCTGTTGCTGCTGATGGTCTACCTGGCCGTTGCACTGTGCGGATTGTTCAGCCGCGTGCTGCGCAGCGACCGCGAGCACCCTTACCGCATGCCTTTGTGGCCGCTGCCAGCGCTGCTGGCGGTGGTCGGCGCGGGCTACCTGCTACTCAGCGGCCTGCTTGGCGCGCCGCTTCGCGACATCCTCATCATCCTCGTGCTGCTGGCCGTCTCGGTGATCCTCTACAGCACCTACGGCAAATTCAGCCCAGCCTTCCAGAAACTCTGACTCAACAGGAGCCACCATGCGCGCTCGTCAACTTGGCATCACCCTGGGGCTTGGCCAACCCGGAACCTACAACGCCATCACCGATGTACCCGGCGTCCGTGTCGGCCACAGCACCTTGCTTGCCGACCTTGATGGAAAACAGGTACGCACCGGGGTGACGGTGGTCCAGCCACGCCCGGCAGCGGCCCGCCTGGCGCCCTGCTTCGCTGGCGTCCACGTGCTCAACGGCAATGGCGATGCCACGGGCCTTGAGTGGATCCGTGAAGCGGGCCTGCTGACCACCCCGATCGCCATCACCAATACCCACAGCGTCGGCGTGGTGCGCGATGCCCTGATCGCCGCCGAGCGCGACAGCCTGGCCGACCCGTCGGTGTACTGGTGCATGCCGGTGGTGCTGGAAACTTTCGATGGCCTGCTCAACGATATCTGGGGGCAACATGTGGGGCCTGAGCAGGTGAACCAAGCACTGGCTCGCGCCGAGCCCGGGTCGGTAGCCGAGGGCGCGGTGGGCGGCGGTACTGGCATGATCTGCCATGAGTTCAAGGGCGGTATCGGCACCGCTTCACGGCGCTTGTCGCCCGAGCAGGGAGGTTGGACGGTCGGTGCGCTGGTACAAGCCAACCACGGCCAGCGCCGTGAGTTGCGAATCGATGGTTACCCGGTGGGTCGAGTGCTAGACGACAGCCCTTCACCCTTTGCCGAACGCGGGGAGCCAGGCATGGGGTCGATCGTGGTGATCATCGCCACCGATGCGCCGCTGCTGCCACATCAATGCCAGCGCCTGGCCCAGCGGGCATCGATTGGCATCGCGCGGACCGGCGGGGGCACCGAGGATGCCAGCGGCGATCTGTTCGTCGCCTTCTCGACTGCCGATCAACAGCTGCCACCGGCGGCCTATGGGCGTAAAGGCGTGCCGTTCAGCCAGGCGGTGCAGATGCTCAACAACGACCACATCACCCCACTGTTCATGGCGGCAGCAGAGGCGGTGGAGGAAGCGATCGTCAATGCGATGCTGGCTGGGGAGGATATGCACACGGCCGATGGCGTGCTGGTGCCGGGGTTGGGTGGCGAGCGGTTGCTGGCGGCGTTGCGTGAGGTGGGGTGGCGCCCGTAAGGCGCCTTGACCCCGCCTTCACCACTCAGCGATAACGCTCAAGCCAGTGCGCATACGGTGCCGGCAAGGTCCAGGCGGCTTTTTCCACGCCCAGTTCCTTGGCCGCGAAGTACGGCCAGTGCGGATCGGCAAGGTGGGCACGGCCCACCGATACCAGGTCGAGCTGGTTGGCCTTCAGCGCCCCCTCGGCCAACTGCGGCGTACCAAAGCCCCACGCCGACGTCACCGGCAAGCCCGCCTCGCGGCGAACGCGCTCGGCAATCGGCCCCATGAACGCCGGACCCCACGGGATGTTGGTTTCAGGGATGGTGAAGCCGACGCTGACACTCAACAGGTCCAGGCCACCCGACTTGAACATGCGCGCCAGCTCGACGGACTCATCCAGCGTCTGCTCGTCGCGACCGTCGTATTCCAGTACGCCGAAACGGGCCGTCAAAGGCAGGTTTTCCGGCCAGACTTCACGAACGGCTGCCAGGGTTTCCAGCAGGAAGCGGGTGCGGTTCTCGAAGCTGCCACCATAGGCATCGGTGCGCTGGTTGGAGTGCTCGGAGAAGAAGCTCTGGCCCAGGTAGCCGTGGGCGAAGTGCAGTTCGATCCACTCAAAACCGGCATCCCGCGCACGGCGGGCGGCATCGACGAAGTCCTGCTTGACCCGGGCGATGTCGTCCAGGGTCATCTCGCCTGGCACTTTCGGCAAATGGGCGCCGAAGGCGATGGCGGACGGGGCGAGAGTGTTCCAACCGCGGGCGTCGTCGGCTGCGATATGGTCGTCACCTTCCCACGGGCGGTTGGCGCTGGCCTTGCGACCGGCGTGGGCAATCTGGATACCCGGCACCGAGCCTGCGGCCTTGATCGCCTGCACTACTGGCACGAAAGCCTGGGCGTGGGCGTCGCTCCAGATACCGGCGCAGCCGGGGGTGATGCGCCCTTCCGGCGCCACGGCGGTGGCCTCGACCACCAACAGACCAGCACCACCACGGGCGAGGCTGGCGTAATGCACCTGGTGCCAATCGTTGATCATGCCGTCCTCGGCCATGTACTGGCACATCGGCGGAATGGCGATGCGGTTGCGCAGCGAAACGTCCTTGAGGACGTAGGGTTCGAATAATGCGGACATGGGAAAACTCCGGGGTCATCTGAATACGATAGTTCGATCATAATCGAACTATGGCAATTAATGAAACCCCCGTTATCATGGCGACCATGCGAGCCTACAAACACCCCAACCCTGAAGACCTGATTCTCGAGCGCCTGCTGTACGCCTTGAGCGACCCCGTGCGCCTGGAGATCGTCCGCCACCTGGCGGGCGTGGCGGAAGCCAGCTGCGGCGAGCTGGACGGTGGCCGGCCGAAGTCGAGCATGTCCCATCACTTCCGCGTGCTGCGCGATGCGGGGCTGGTGCATACGCGCAATGTCGGCACCACCCATATGAATTCGCTGCGCAGCGAAATGCTCGACGCGCGGTTTCCTGGGTTGCTGGAGTGCATCTTGCGCCAGCGTTGAATCGTTGCCGGCCTCTTCGCGCCTGTAGGAGCGGCTTCAGCCGCGATTAGGCCGGTACAGGCAAAAAAAAACCACGAGGTCACCCCCGTGGTTTTCTTTTTCACAACAATGGCCAATTACAGCGCCATGTCGTTCTCAGGCTTGCTCTCAACCGGCTTGCTGACAGCGGTGGTAGTACCCACGCTCTGGTCGATCACCGGCGGCTTCTCCAGCTGCAGGATTTCAGCGGTGTAGTTCCACTCTTGCTGGGTGGCTGCCGCCGAATCATTGAGCTTGGTGCCGTAGCTCGGCACGATCTCTTTGATCTTGGCTTGCCATTCAGGCGTGGCGACTTTCTCTTTGAACACGGTTTCCAGCACGTTCAGCATGATCGGCGCGGCGGTCGAGGCACCTGGCGATGCGCCCAAGAGGCCTGCGATGGTGCGGTCTTGCGAGGCCACGACTTCGGTGCCCAGCTTGAGCACGCCGCCCTTCTCTGCGTCACGCTTGATGATCTGCACGCGCTGACCGGCCTGCCACAGTTTCCAGTCTTCTTTCTTGGCGTCCGGGAAGTAGGTGCGCAGCGCTTCGAAACGGTCGTCATCCGACAGCATCAGCTGGCCAGCGAGGTACTCGACCAGCGGGTACTGCTCGATACCGACCTTGGTCATCGGCCACACGTTGTGCATCGTGGTGCTGCTCAGCAGGTCCAGGTACGAACCGTTCTTCAGGAACTTGGTCGAGAAGGTGGCGAATGGCCCGAACAGGATCACGCGCTTGCCGTCCAGCACGCGGGTGTCCAGGTGCGGTACCGACATGGGTGGCGCGCCGGTCGAGGCGATGCCGTAGGCCTTGGCCATGTGCTGCATGGCGATGGTCGGGTTCTCGGTCACCAGGAACGAGCCGCCCACCGGGAAGCCTGCGTATTCCTTGGCTTCAGGAATGCCCGACTTCTGCAGCAGCTTCAGCGCGCCGCCGCCGGCACCGATGAACAGGAACTTGGCGTCGGTGGCCGATTCGGTACCGTCCTTCAGGTTCTTGTACTCGACGTGCCAGGAACCGTCCTTGTTGCGGGTGATGTCCTGGACTTCGCTGGAGAGCTTCAGGTCGAAGTTCTTCTGGGTCTTCAGGTGACCAACGAACTGGCGGGTGATCTCGCCGAAGTTGACGTCGGTGCCGATCGGGGCCCAGGTCACCGCCAGCTTCTGGTTCGGGTCGCGACCTTCCATCATAAGCGGGACCCACTTGGCGATCTGCGCGTGGTCCTCGGAGTACTGCATCGGGCGGAACAGCGGGCTGGCTTGCAGCGCGTCGTAACGCTTCTTCAGGAACTTGATGTTGTCATCGCCCCAGACAAAGCTCATGTGCGGGGTGGTGTTGATGAACGAGTGCGGGTTCTTCAGCACGCCCTGACGAACCTGCCACGACCAGAACTGGCGGGAGATCTGGAAGGCTTCGTTGATCTCGATGGCCTTGGTGATGTTGACGTTGCCGTCTTTGTCTTCCGGGGTGTAGTTCAGCTCGGCCAGCGCGGAGTGGCCAGTACCGGCGTTGTTCCAGCCGTTGGAGCTTTCTTCGGCGACGCCATCCAGGCGCTCGACCATTTCCATCGACCAGCTTGGCTCCAGCTCGTGCAGCCACACGGCCAGGGTGGAGCTCATGATGCCGCCGCCGACCAG
Source organism: Pseudomonas sp. NPDC090233 (assembly GCF_044772285.1). Classification (NCBI taxonomy): domain Bacteria; kingdom Pseudomonadati; phylum Pseudomonadota; class Gammaproteobacteria; order Pseudomonadales; family Pseudomonadaceae; genus Pseudomonas; species Pseudomonas sp. NPDC090233. The sequence continues at coordinate 37,241 of NZ_JBIVYQ010000003.1, forward strand.
CAGCACATCGACTTTCTTGGTTTCTGCGGCGTGCGCTTGCATGAAGCTTGCAGCGACAGCCAGACCCAGCAAGGTCTTGCCAGCTTTCTTGAACATTGATCAATTCCAGTCAGTAGAACGGAGAGAGGGCCTGTGGCTGGCCCAGGTGCTTCGTGTTCTTCCGCGCAGGCTTGTTGTGATCATTGTTCAGCGGCTTAAAGAACCAGAAAACGACCCAGGCTTTTGTCGAATTGACCGACATGGCTGAATCGTTTCGGGGATTGTATATGAAATGCCAGCACAAACAAATTGCACGGCCCGAGGCAAGGCGGCAGGTTGTCCCAGCGGCAGGTTGTCACGCATTGGAAACAAAAACCCCCGGGCATTCGCATGACCGGGGGTCTTGGATCAGATCGCAAGCGACGTGATCAGGGGATCGCCAAGCTTACTGCGGCTGAGGCAGCTTATCGATCGGGCCGCAGCCGCCGATGACCTTGGAGATGGAAACCGAAGGATGGAACAGGTAGTCGTACGAGCAGTTTTTCTGCTGGTTGTAGACTTGGCCAGTGCAACCGGACAGCAGGGCAACGCCCGAAACGACAGCAACGGCGACGGTGGCCTTGAACAGCTTTTTCATTACTCAGTCCTTTAAATGAATCAACAGCCATCATTCTTATGGCGGCGGGATGATACCCAACCAAAGCATTGGATCCAAGTCGCGCGAATAAGTAGCCCCACAATAGACATCGGCAAAACCGATCACCTGATCGCAATTTTTCGCCTTACAGCCTCCATGCCTGCCTCTATGCTCCGGCCCACACCCGCCTCAATTCCAACAAGACAGGGCCGATGCGATGTCATTCAAACGCACCATTCACGCCGTCGACACCCACGCCGGCACCCCCATGCGCGTCATCACCGGCGGCATCCCGCACATCCCCGGCGACAGCGTGCATGCCAAGATGAAGTGGCTCGAAGCCAACGATGACCAGCTGCGCAAACTGATGCTGCGCGAACCGCGCGGCTACCCGGCGCACTGCTGCAATATCATCGTCCCGCCCAGCCACCCCGAGGCCGATGCCGGCTACATCATCATGGAGCAGATCGAGTACCCGGTGATGTCCGGCGGCAACACCATTTCGGTGGTCACCGTGCTGCTGGAGATGGGCATGCTGCCGATGCGCGAGCCGCTCACCGAACTGGTGCTGGAAGCCCCGGCCGGTCTGATCCGCATCAAGGCGCAATGCGCGGGCGGCAAGGTCAAGGCCGTCACCTTCCAGAACGTGCCGGCCTTCGCCGCGCATATCGACGCCGAGATCGACGTACCTCACCTGGGCAAGGTGCGCGTGGACGTGGGCTGGGGCGGGATGTTCTACGTGATTGCCGATGTGCGTCAATTCAAGGGCCTGCAGTTGATACCCGAACATGGCGGCGAGATCGCCCGGGTGTCGTCGATGATCCGCCAGGCCGCCATCGAACAGCTGCCGGTCGCCCACCCCGACTACCCCGGCATTGGCATCACCATTTCCCAGCTGTCCGGCCCCAGCGAAGATCCCAACGCCGACTGGAAGAACGCCGTGACCATGGCCTCCGGTGAATTCTCCTGGGACGACCCGGCCACCTGGACCGGCGCTTTGGACCGCTGCCCGTGCGGCACCGGCACCTCAGCGAAAATGGCCACCCTGCACGCCAAGGGCGAACTGCCGCTGCACCGCGACTTCCGCCACCAGGGCCTGCTGGGCAACGTCTACACAGGCCGCCTGATCGACGAAACCAGGGTCGGCGGCAACAAGGCAGTGGTACCGACCATCACTGGCCGTAGCTGGATCTACGGCCTGAACACCCTCGTCCTCGACCATGAGGATCCATTCCCGGAAGGCTTCACCATCGGCGACATCTGGGCCTGAGTACCGTTAATATCGGCGAGTCGGGCCAGCCGGCTCGCCTGTTGACGAAGGTCGCACGCCATGAACATCGAGCACCTGCGGGCCTTCATCGAAGTGGCCGCCAGCGGCAGCTTCCACAAGGCCGCTGAACGCCTGCACATCACCCAATCCTCGGTCAGCGCACGGATCAAGGCACTGGAAGAGCGCCTCAACCGCCCACTGTTCAGCCGCAGCCGCCACGGCGTCACGTTGACCTCCGGCGGCAACCTGTTCTACCGCCATGCGGTTTCGGTGATCAGCGCATGGGAGCGCGCCCAGCAGGACGTCGCCTTGCCCAACGAGATGCGCAGCACCGTCAGCCTCGGTTTGCCGATGAATCACTGGGGCAGTATCACCGCCGACTGGGTCGCCTGGATGGAGCAGCACCAGCCGCGCGTCGCCACCCAGGTGCAGTCGGATTATTCAATACTGCTGATGAACGAACTGCGCGAAGGCTTGCTGGACCTGGCGATTCTCTATGAACCGCACCACTGGCCCGATGTGATCCTTGAACCGTTTCTCGAAGAGCCGCTGCAACTGGTGTCGACCCAGGCAGGTACGGTGTTCGACGGGCATGGCGAAGGTTACGTGTACATCAGCTGGGGGCGCTCGTTCAGCGAGCAGCACAACGACGCCTTTCCCGGCACCCGCCGCCATCGGCTGTCCATCACCCAGGAAACCATCGCGCTTGAGTACATCCTCAAGCACGGTGGTTCGGCGTATTTTTCGCAGTTCATGGTCAAGGACTTGCTGGCCGACGGGCGTCTGCATGCCGTGGCCGGGGCGCCGGCACTCAGCGTGCGGACCTACCTGGCGTTTTCCACCTTGCGCGAGCGTTCGCCGGAAACACTGAAGGCTGTAGAGGGGCTCAAGTCGATCCCCTTCTACCAGCAGGGCACGTGCTTCAGCTAAATGGAGCAGCCACCCGGCCCCCGTAGGAGCGGCTTTAGCCGCGAACACCGGCGACGCCGGTGCCATCCAGCGCGTCGCTTGCTTCGCGGCTAAAGCCGCTCCCACTGAGTAGGCGTGGTCAGCGAATCAATTGCTTTCCAGCTCGTACGCCTTGCTCACGAAGATCGCGGCGAACAGGCTCTTGCCTTCCTTGAACGTGTAGTCCTCCTCGAAACTGCCTTTTTCCACCAGCTTGCGGCTGATCGCGCATTCCGAGTCGCTGTGGTTCTTACCTTTCGCGCCAAAGTCGCTGGACCACATCGACAGCCCCACCTCGTCACAGAAGGCCTCGAACTTGGCTTTGGGTGCGCTCTGCTGGTAGCTGCCGTAGGCTTCTTTCAACGGTTTGAAACCCTTGTAGGTGACGGCATAACGCTCGACCTTGGCCACCCGCGCAAAATTGCTGACAGCACCCGTCAGCACGGCCTGGCCGGCGTAAGACTGATACGCCCCTAGGATGAACCCGCTCAACGCGTTTTTCAGCGCGCCCTCGACGTCGTCGAGTTCAGGCAACGAGGCGAACTCAGCCGTACGGACGATTTCACCTACCTTGGAACCGTCGTTGCGGTGGGTCACCACGAACTTCATCGTGCCTTCACCATCGCTGGAGCGTTCGAGGGTGAAATCCAGGTCTACCTGGGTGCCGTAAGCACCGGTGCTATTGACCAGGAACGCGCCAGTCACCGGCTGGCGCACGGCCAGGTTGCTACCCCAGGCGAAGTCCGAGGCGGTGGCCCGACCATTGGCCAACAACTCGCTACGCGGCTGAATCTCGTCGTTCACGTCAGAGACCAGCACCACTTCAGCACCCTTGTTGGAGATGTACGGGTTACCCATCTGCAGGCCGAGCAGCTGAATGTGGATCTCCCCAGCCTTGCTGTCGCCGCTTTGGGCAATCTTCAACGCGTCGGCTTTCAGGTAGACACCCGCCACGTTTCGGCCAGAGACAGCGCTGAGCTGGTACTTGGCCCAGTTGGCCAGGCCCGACTCACCGGAACCACCGGGATCGAGGTTGAACGACCCCATCATGCCGCGCAGGAAATTCATGGCCCCGTTGGTCTGCGCGGTCGCCATGCGGATCTCGGGGTCGGCCACGGTCAAGTTGCCGGAAAAGGCCGAATACGAGACCTCGCCTTCGGACAGCACGTCCTCAAGGAAGTAACGTTCCTTAAACTGCTCGTAGTAACTCAGCGCAGCCTTCTTGCCGGAGCTTGCCAGCATCGCATAGCCGCCGCCCAGCACCAGCACCGCTGCGGCGGCACCGCCAATCAGCAGCTGCTTCTTGTTCATCTGTTTGATCATCGGGTATGCCTCACTGGACCTGGGCGGAAGCGTTCTTCCAGTCGTTCACGTACTGTTGGGAGACCTCGGGGGTCCAGCTGAAGTCGATGTCGGCGTTGGGGAATTCCTTGGCCAACACCGCGCCGAACGACACGCGGTCAGCGCAGCGCTCCTGCTTGCAGGCCTCGGGCTCACCGGCGCTGTAAGCGCGGTAGGTGGTGATCGCCAGGCCGTCTTCCAGCGGGTAGTACGGCGTGGCGTTCGCCACCTGGGCGACGTACCAGCCTTCGCTGTAGTCCTCATCCGCGACCAGGCGGCCCTTGCTCGGGAAGTCGAGGGTGTAGAAGTCGCCCTGCTTGCCGGTGACATGCACCATCATCGGCGACACAGCAGCCGAGGACGATGGGTCTTGCAGCGCCAGCGGCGAGGCGAAGCGCACCTTGATGCCGGCCATCTGCGCCAAAGCTTCGGTTTCGCGGCCCTTGAACTCGCTCATGCCCGCTTGCAGCTCCTCGTAACGCTCCAACACGCGGCTGTGGGTGCGGGCCAGCTCCTGTTGGCGCTGACGCATCTCACGCACACGCTGCTGCTCACGCTGAACCGCCCAGTTCGCCCCATCGCGCACATCGAAGAACAGGCCTTGGCGGTTGATACCGATGCGGTTGCGGACAATCTTCTGCGCGTCATTGCCCCAGATGTTGTTGGAAATCGCCGACAGGTCTTTGACGATGAACAGGGTGTTCACATCGGTGGTGCTTGGCGAGGTGGTCTTGATCAGGTCGAAGATCTCCAGCGCGGCTTCCTTGTAGGTGGCCGCGTCCAGCGCGAACGACTCGTCAGGCGTGACCGCCACATAGGACGGGTCGCTGCCGAATGGCTTCAACACGCCATAGCTGGAGCGGCTGAACACCAGGTACACCTTCATCTTCCGGTTGGGGATTTCGCCGACCAGAAACGCCGCCTGGTCGGCTTGCGGGGTGAGGTAGGCAACCGCCTTGTCCTTCACCGCTGCCTCCAGGTTTTTGGTGAATACCAGCGCGCTCGGGTGGACGTAGACACGGTTCCAGTTATCGCCACGGTAGGTGCCGACGGCCTTCCAGCTGATTTTCTCGAAGCTGCCCTGGCCAAAACCGGACGCGGGGCACGGCATGGCCGGCGTGGTGCCGAACGACAGGGTGTCGCCGTCGCTGATGATCGAGGTGCTGAGCACCCACTTGCAGCCTGCGCCGTCGGTCACTTGCATCAACTGCGGGTTCTGCAGGACCAAGGAGCGGCCGTAGTCGCCGGTAGCGGCTGCGGCAATGGCTGCGGTGGGTGCCGGGATTACCGGAGCAGGTGCGGGTGCTACCGGCACTGGCGCTTCAGCGGCTGGAGCCGGGGCGGCTGCGACTTCTGCCACAGGCGCTGGAGCAGGCTCGACCTTCGCCGGCTCAGCTGCGGCTACCGGCGCAGGGGCTGGTTCCGGCGCTGGCGCCGCTACGGGTGCAGGCGCCTCTGCTTGAGCCGGCGCCGCTGGGGCTGGGGCTGGAGCTGGGGCTGGAGCCGCAGGTCCCGCCGCCAGCGTTATCAGGCCCAGGTTCGAGGCCGTGCCCGAGCCACTGGCGTAGAGGTTTCCGGTTGCATCGACTGCCTTCCACGTCACCTTGGCGGTGGCGCAATCTTTGGCGAAGACAAACGGCAGCTTGGTCAGCAGGCCCGAGAGCAACTGCTGGTTATCCCAGGCTGGGCGAGTGATGGTCAGTTCGACATCCGGCTTGCACCAGTTACTGGCGTCACCGGGAACCTCTACCTTGATGTTGTCTTTTTTCGAATAGGCCAGCTCGTGACCGAACGCATGCGGTACCAGACCGCAAGCGCCGATGACTGCAAGCGCGAGCGCATGTTTTTTCATGGAGGTCCTCAGATCAGTTCCCAGGTGCCATTGGCTTGTTTGCAGAAGGTGTTCTGCTCCTGCTCGGTCTGGCCGCTTTGCGACTTCAGGCTGACGGTGACCGGGCGGCACGCGGCCTCGGCGGCGACGGTCTCGGTCGGCAGCGACTGCAAGGAGTCGAGGTCGAAGCCTTGAGTTTCCTTGTTCGCAGCGACGTCCAGATCGTCCAGGTTCACCGCAGGTGCAGCGCGCTTGGCAATGGCTTGCGCCTTGGGCTCGACGTAATTCTTGTGCACGTAGCCGACCGTCACGCCCTTGCGGCCCACCAGGATCCAGTCACCGGTGGAGCCCACTGCGGTAAACTCGGTGTGACTCTTCAGGCTGCCGACCTTCTCGCCACTCTGGCTGGGCGCAGCACGCACGTTGAGGTTGTCACTGATGGTCACGTACGGCTCGTTGATCAGCTTCATCGACGGCACCGCCTGGATCTTCGGCGCGCGCTTGACCTCGACCTTCTTGGTCTGGGTGTATTCCTTGCCGGGGGTGATCTGCGCCGTGGCACCGGAGTGGTCGGATTTCCAGGTCACCGGCTGGGCACCGGCGGTCGGCTGGCTCAACACTTCCTGGGTACGCAGGGCCAGCGCCTGCTGGTCCTTCTCATCGAGCATGTGGCCGATGCGGTTGCCGACATAGGCACCGATACCACCGGCGATCAATGCCGCGGCGATCTTGCCGTTGCCACTGCCCATGGTCGAGCCGATGGCCACACCGGCCAGGCCACCGATCACGGTGCCCGCCTGCTCTTTGCTGATCCCGAGCTGGGCACAGGCGGTGGTCGTGGCGATGGCAACCGCCAGGAGGGACGCGACGAATTTCTTACGCAAGTGGAACACTCCATTTCCGCTGGGTCACTCTGCCCGGGGCAGAGGCCTGGTTGAGTTGTGAAAGATCGACAGGCACACGCATACCGCAGCCAATGGCAGGCTGCAGCGGTCGAGGCTGTGAGGGGCGGCTCCACCCTGCGAGCTGAGGGCGTGGAGCGAGTACGACGGGGAACATCCAACCAATCCATGTCAGAAGAAGGTCATCGTCCAGTGCGCGTAGTCATTACGGCAGAGGGTCCGGACGAGAGTGGCGTTTTGCCGCTGCATTGTAACGCATGGTTACATTGGCAATACAAGGCAAAAAATGGAGTTGAAAGCGGGAAGAAGGTGTAGGTCCTACATCTTTTAACTCAGTTTTTTCCCATTCCTTGTAGTCCAATTCCGAATCATACTGCGGGCGCTGCCAAACCATTGCGAGTGCGCGCGTTGGGGCCTAGGCTCGGTCCGTCGTTGCCAAATCAACGACCGGCTTTGACAGGCCGATACCATTCCCGCGCGCATCTACAGCTTATGGCGGCTGTTCATGGGGCACATTCGTGTGCGCCGAGTTGCTCCGGGATCCTCGGTCTGTCAACCCATGTACAGCTGCCACCCTCTTGTTTGACAGCAAGCTTGCGGCAGCACCACTGATCCTGGAGATGTGTATGCGCAAGATTGTCCCCGATCCACCCAGCTCCTTTGATTCCTCTTACATATTGCAGGACACCCTGGTCCAGACCTCGGAATACGTCACCTGTGCCTTGTCTGTCGCCCGCCAATCGGTGCAATTGAAACCCACCTCCCCCAGCTCGATCGTAATGCAGGCGGTCATCCATGAAATGGAAGTTGCCCATGCACTGGTGGAATCAGCGCTGAGGCAGCTGCAGCGCCAAGTGCAGTTGCCGACGGAACCAAGATCGTTGCACTAAGGCTCAAGTGATGGGCTGCTCATGCCGGCCTCTTCGCGGGGCAAGCCCGCTCCCACAGGTCCTGCGGCGCCCCCCCCAACCTGTGGGAGCGGGCTTGCCCCGCGAAGAGGCCGGCACAGGCCACAAGAATTTCAGGGAGAAAAAACGATGACCACAGACGACACCCAGCACCACACCACAGTTGGCAAAACCCGCTTCTACCAAGCAGAAGGCCAGACCCAACCGCTATTCCGAATCGAACCAGGCATCCCCTGCCAAGCCGCCCGTGAACAGGCATCCGAGCTCATGGGCTATGTACGAGACATGACCTTGACCGGTGTGATGGAGCGGGATGAAAAGCTGATCTGGGCCGCACACTATTTGAGCGCCATGGCCAAAGCACTGCTGGATGATGCGGAGCTAGGGATGAAACAAAAAGGCCATGATTCGCCGGCCCATTGAGGCTAACGCCTTCAGGGCACTATCGAGGAGTTGATGATGAGCAAAACAGCCAAACCAGAAGACATGCCAATTCTCGATCTGGATTTGACTCACACCAAGCCTTTTGAAGCCTACCGATTCCTTGATCACCCGGTAACGATTAGCGTGTTTCTCGCAGAAGCAATGGCGGATCAGAATACTCAGATCCTGAAGATCGCCCTTGGAGAGTTGGCGAAGGCCAAAGGCCTACATCAGGACGGATAACCCACAACGAAAAAGCCCCCGGAAGCTTTCGCTTCCAGGGGCTTCATCTTGTATGGCGGAGAGATAGGGATTTGAACCCTAGGTACTGTTGCCAGTACAACGGATTTCGAATCCGTCCCGTTCGACCACTCCGGCATCTCTCCAATGCCGCGCATCATACCAGCGAATTTTGAAAACGCAAACCTTTATTTCAAAAAAAATCGCGTGGTATCAGGCGCTTGCGTGAACAGGCCGCTTACAGCGGCACGCCCAGGCGCTTGGCAACTTCTTCGTAGGCTTCGATCACATCGCCCAGGCCCTGACGGAAGCGGTCCTTGTCCATCTTCTTGCGGGTTTCCTTGTCCCACAGGCGGCAGCCGTCCGGGCTGAACTCGTCGCCCAGGACGATCTGGCCGTGGAATACGCCGAACTCCAGCTTGAAATCGACCAGCAGCAGGCCTGCGTCATCGAACAGCTTGTTCAGCACTTCGTTGACCTTCAGCGACAGCTTTTTCATCTCGACCAGCTGTTCGGCGGTGCCCCAGCCGAAGGCGACAACGTGGGATTCGTTGATGAACGGGTCGCCCTTCTCGTCGTTCTTCAGGAACAGTTCGAAGGTGGACGGTTCGAGCTTGATACCCTCTTCCACGCCCAGGCGCTTGACCAGGCTGCCGGCGGCATAGTTACGCACTACGCACTCGACCGGGATCATGTCCAGTTTTTTGACCAGGCACTCGTTGTCGCCCAGCAGCTTGTCGAACTGGGTCGGCACGCCGGCTTCTTCGAGTTTCTGCATGATGAAGGCGTTGAACTTGTTGTTCACCATGCCTTTGCGGTCGAGCTGTTCGATGCGCTTGCCGTCGAACGCCGAGGTGTCGTTGCGGAACAGCAGGATCAAGCGGTCGGCGTCGTCGGTCTTGTAAACCGATTTGGCTTTGCCGCGGTAGAGTTCTTCGCGTTTTTCCATGATTGGGCTCCGCTTGCTTGAGTGGTTGGGCTAGGCGATTTCGCGCCAGTCGAGCCCGTGTTCCTGATTCGCCACCTGGAGCCAGTCCGGGTCGCACCCAAGGGTGTCGACGAAGCACTGGCGGGCCAGATGTGGCAGGTTGTTCTTGCTGCTGAGGTGGGCCAGCACCAGGTGTTGCAGGTTGTTCCAGCCCAACTCTTGCACCAGGCGCGCGGCCTGGTGGTTGTTCAAATGTCCTTGCATGCCACCTACCCGCTGCTTCAGGAAAACCGGGTAGTGACCGCGTGCCAGCAAATCGCGGCAGTGGTTGGCTTCGATCAGCAGTGCGTCCAGGCCCTGGTAACGCTCCAGCAGCAGTGCGTCGTACGAGCCCAGGTCGGTGAGCATGCCGAAGCGCCGGCGGCCGTCGCTGATGACGTACTGCAGCGGCTCATAGGCATCGTGCTCGACCCGCGCCGCACTCACTTCCAGGGCGCCGATCTGCAGGCGCTCGCCACAAGCGAGAAAACCGGCCACCTCCACCGGCTTGCGCAGGCCGCGCAAAGTCCCTTGGCTGAGGTAGACCGGTACATTGTAGCGCCGTGACAGCAAGCCCACCCCATGCACGTGGTCGGCATGTTCGTGGGTGACCAGCACGGCGCTCAGTTGCGCTGCCGACACCCCGAGCAGCGCCAGGCGCCGCTCGGTTTCACGCAGGGAAAACCCGCAATCGACCAGGATGAACGTGTCACCGCTAGCGATCAGCGTGCCATTTCCCTGGCTGCCGCTTCCGAGTACCGCGAAGCGCACTTAACCCAGGTGGTCCTGAATGGCGCTCAGCACGCGGCGGGCGACATCGGCCGGGGCCACGGTGTTGATGTTTTTCTCGACCGTCACCTGCACGCTCTCGCCAACCTTGCTCAGGCGCACCTGGTAACGCTCGGCACGGGCTTCGCGCTCTTCCTTGGTCGGCTCGCTGCCGAACAGGCGGCTGAAGAAGCCAGGCTGGTTCTGCTTGTCGTCAGGCTTTTCCGACAGGTTGATGTAGTACAGGCCCAGGCTGCGGTTGATGTCTTCGACGCGCCATTCACCACCCTGCTCCAGCGCACGGCCAACGCCGGACCAGGCACGATCCAGGTCGGAGCCGAGGAACAGCACGGGGTTGCCGCTGCCGTCTTCACTCAGGCTGACGCGGCTTGGCGCATCGAAATCGCGCGCGGCCAGCAGGGACACCGAACCGCCCTTCTCGGCGTTGCGATTCATGCTGGCGAGCATTTCGTCGACCAGCAGCGCATCGGCGCCGGTGTTGCTTGAGGTGGACGGGAATGCCGTGTCGGCGGTGCTGCCGGCCGGGCGCTCGACGCTGACGACGTACACCTCGGAGGTGTTGCGCTGCACGCCGGGTTCCATGCGAACACGCACGCGCACTTCGCTGTCGCCGCTGCTGGCGGTGCTCGCCAGGCGCTGGCCGAGCGAGGCCGACAGTTCGTCGAAACGCTGCCAGGTGGTGGTGAATTCGCCGGTTTGCGGGCGCTCTTCGGCGATACGGAAACCGTTGTCCTCGAAGAACTGGTGCGCCACCGGCCAGACTTCGGCAGGCGAACGCTGGGCCAGCACCCAACGGCTGTTACCGCTGCGCTGCAGGCTGAAATCGCTGACTTCGGCACCGCCGGTCAGGGGTTGCGGACGCGGCACTTCGAATTCGCCCGTGGCGCTGTCGTCGGCGACGTTGCGCGGGATCGGCAGCAGCGGGTCAAGACGCTTGACGTTGCTGGCGTCCGGCGGCAGCTGCATCGGCGCGGTTGGGTGCGCCTGCAGGTAATCGCTGCCGCGGTCGCGGAAATAGCCATCCTCGCCCCACAGCCAGCCACACCCACTGGTGCTGGAAATGATCAGGGCGAGCGCGGAAAGACCAGCCAGTCGCTTCATGCGGTGTACTTCCTCGATTAAACCAGTACGCCGGACTGGCGCAAGGCAGTACGGACTTTTTCGTGACAGCCTTCGCTCAGCCAGGTCAGCGGCAGGCGAATACCTTTGTGCATCAGGCCCATTTCCACCAGCGCCCACTTCACCGGAATCGGGTTGGCTTCGCAGAACAGGTCTTTGTGCAGCGGCATGAGTTTTTCGTTGATTGCGCGGGCCTTCTCGGCATTGCCCTCAAGGGCGGCCTCGCACAGGTCGGCCATTTCGCGCGGGGCGACGTTGGCAGTGACGGAGATGTTGCCTTTGCCACCCATCAGGATCAGCTCGACCGCAGTCGGGTCATCGCCGGACAGGACGATGAAGTCTTTGCTGACGCCATCGAGGATGGCCTTGGCGCGCACCAGGTCGCCGGTGGCTTCCTTGATGCCGATGATGTTCGGCACAGTCGACAGGCGGATCACGGTCTCGGCCTGCATGTCGCAGGAGGTGCGGCCGGGTACGTTGTAGAGGATCTGCGGGATGTCGACGGCTTCGGCGATGTGCTTGAAGTGCTGGTACAGGCCTTCCTGGGTCGGCTTGTTGTAGTACGGCACTACCAGCAGGCAGGCGTCGGCGCCGGCATTCTTGGCGTTCTGGGTCAGGTGCACGGCTTCGGCGGTGGAGTTGGCGCCGGTGCCGGCGATCACTGGGATCGGCTTCCCGCTGTGCTTGACGCGCTCGACCACGTGCTTGATGACCAGGATGTGTTCTTCGACATCCAGGGTGGCGGACTCACCGGTGGTGCCGACAGCGACGATCGCGTGGGTGCCATTTTCCAGGTGGAAGTCTACAAGTTTGTCGAGGCTGCCCCAATCAAGACGCCCTTGTGCATCCATGGGTGTGACCAATGCCACCATACTGCCCGCAATCATGTAACTGCTCCTGCCGGAAAAAGAGAGCGGTAATGGTACTGGGGGCATCGGCCTTGCACAAGCGAAGCAGGCGGGCGGAGCATTCCCCTCGGCGCCTTATTTCGCTACCCTTGACCCTTTGATCGGTGCAGCGCGGCCCGCCGGGCCGTCGACCTTGCTCCCCGGCCAGCGTCCACGTCCTCGCATGCGAGCCCCGGGCCCTGCCGACAGGAGGCTTTCGCCCGTCCTGTACCGACCGCTCATCGCTTTAGGAATGCTGCATGTCCACCCCCACCGTCCGCGAACAATTCCTTGTCATCAGTGCCTTGGGCCCCAACCCGATGGAGCTGGCCAACGTCCTCAGCCGCGCTGCCTTCGAAAACCGCTGTGCGGTCGTCACCTCGCGCCTGAGCCGCCATGGCGAGACCAGCGCCCTTGTCTTGCAGGTTGGCGGCAGCTGGGATGCCCTGGCACGCTTCGAAGCCACCCTGCCGGGCCTGGGCAAGAAGCACGGCCTGACCCTCGACGTGGTGCGCAGCGCCGACCAGGAGGTGCGCCCGCAGGCCCTGCCTTATGTGGCCTACGTCAGCGCCGCCTATCGCCCGGACATCATCAACGAGCTGTGCCAGTTCTTCCTCGACCACCGCGTCGAGCTGGAAGCGATGACCTGCGACACCTACCTGGCGCCGCAGACCGGCAGCAGCATGCTCAACGCCCAGTTCACCGTGATCCTGCCGGCCGGCACCCAGATCAGCTGGCTGCGCGACCAGTTCCTCGATTTTGCCGACGCCCTCAACCTGGACGCGCTGATCGAACCTTGGCGCCCACAGAACCCCGTATAAGGAAAGCCCCCATGGCCGTAGCACTCCAGCAACCCGTCGCCGACTTCCAGGCCCAGGCCACCAGCGGCCAGACGGTCAGCCTGGCCGAGCTCAAGGGCCGCCAAGTAGTGGTGTACTTCTACCCCAAAGACAGCACTCCAGGCTGCACCACCGAGGGCCAGGGTTTCCGCGACCAGCATGCGGCCTTCGAAGCGGCCAACACCGTAGTGTTCGGGGTATCGCGTGACGGCATCAAGTCGCACGAGAACTTCAAGGCCAAGCAGGGCTTCCCATTCGAGCTGATCAGCGACAAGGACGAAGCGCTGTGCCAGCTGTTCGACGTGATCAAGCTGAAGAAGCTGTATGGCAAGGAATACATGGGCGTGGACCGCAGCACGTTCCTGATCGACAAGGACGGTGTACTGCGCCAGGAATGGCGCGGAGTGAAGGTGCCCGGGCATGTGGATGCCGTGTTGGCGGCGGCCCAGGACCTGAACAAGGCTTGAGATTGAATGGGGCTGCTTTGCAGCCCCATTCACATCAGAGCATCGGTGAAACGCTCAGCTCCTGCCGCGGCCAGGCATCCAGCACCGCCTTGATCAGCGTCGCCAGCGGGATCGCGAAGAAGATCCCCCAGAAGCCCCACAACCCGCCGAACAGCAACACCGCGCAAATGATCGCCACCGGATGCAGGCTGACCGCCTCGGAGAACAGCAGCGGCACAAGCACGTTGCCGTCCAGCGCCTGAATGATCGCGTACACCGTCATCAGGTAGATGAACTGGTCACCCCAGCCCCACTGGAACAGCGCAATCAGCGTCACCGGCACAGTCACCACAACCGCCCCCACATACGGCACCACCACCGACAAGCCCACCAGCAGCGCCAGCAATGCCGCGTAGTTGAGCCCCAGGGTGATGAAGGCAATATAGGTGGCGATCCCACAGATCAGAATTTCGATGCCCTTGCCACGAATGTAGTTGGCGATCTGTCGGTTCATCTCGCTGCCCACTCGGTTCAGCAGGGTGCGCTGGCGCGGCAGGTAGCCGCTGACCCAGCGGCCGATCAGCTCGCGATCCTTCAGGAAGAAGAACACCAGGATCGGCACCAGCACCAGGTAGATCATGGCGTTGACCAATAGCGGCAGGCTCGACAGAGAGAACGTAAGCGCCCATTGGCCGAACTTGCCGATCTCGCCGCGCACCGACTCGATGGCGTGCAGCACCTGCTCGTCCGAGACCAGGTGTGGGTAGCGCTCCGGCAACAGCAACAGCAGCGACTGCCACTTGCCAAGCATGCCCGGCAGTTCGTTGAACAGGGTAATCAGCTGATGCCAGAGCAACGGCACCAACACCAGCAGGAACACCGCCAGCGCGCCCATGAACAGCGCGAATACCAGCATCACCGCCAGCCGCGTCGGCACCCGCAGGCGCTCCAGGGCATTGACCAGCCCCTGCATCAAAAAGGCCAGCACCATGCCCGCCAGCACGGGTGCAAGCATGCCGCCGAGGGTAAGGACCGCGGTAAAGGCCAGAAACAGCAGGACCGCCAGCACCACTGCTTCCTCATCGGAGAAGTAGCGATGCATCCAGTCGCGAAGCACTTTGAACATTGACGATCCTTAGGTTGGAGCTCAGGCCTTGCGCAGCCAGTAGGTATAGGTGCCGGCATCGGCCGTTTCCTGCAGCAGCGTATGACCGGCCAGCTTGGCAAAAGTGCGGAAGTCGCGCTGGGAGCCTGCGTCGGTGGCGATCACCTTGAGCACCGCGCCACTGGCCAGGCGGTTGAGCTCCATTTTCGCCTTGAGCAGCGGCAACGGGCAGTTCAGCCCGCTGGCGTCGAGTTCGGCGTCGCAGGTCAGGGTGTCACTCATCGAAGATTCTCCAGCCCGTGGGGCAGACGTGTCTGGTAACAGGTCCGCTAGGATACCGCCACTGGTCGCCAACGTGCGAGCGGGCTACAGTAGGGGCTTTGATCCGACGCGAGCTTCGTGCATGAATCTACTGCGCCCTACCCTGCTGACGCTGGCCTGCCTGATGGCCCTCCCCGGCCATGCTGACGACCTGCCGTCCTTGGGCGACGCCAGCTCCGCGATCGTCTCGCCGAAACAGGAACACGACCTGGGGCGCGCCTGGCTGAGCCTGCTGCGCGGCCAGGTCAACCAGCTGAACGACCCACAGCTCAAAGACTACGTCGAGACCACTGTGTATCGCCTGGCCGAAACCAGCCAGCTGCAGGACCGGCGCCTGGAATTCATCCTGATCGACAGCCGCGAACTCAACGCCTTCGCCGCCCCCGGCGGCATCGTCGGGGTCAACGGCGGGCTGTTCCTCAATGCCCAGACCGAAGGCGAGTATGCCTCGGTACTGGCCCACGAACTGGCGCACTTGTCCCAGCGCCACTTCGCCCGTGGCGTCGAAGCCCAGCAACGCATGCAACTGCCGATGATGGCCGCGCTGCTGGCCGGTATCGTGCTGGCGGCGGGCGGTGCCGGTGATGCCGGCATCGGCATGATTGCCGGCACCCAGGCGGCGGCAATCCAGGAGCAACGGCGCTTCTCGCGGCAGAACGAGCAGGAAGCCGACCGCGTCGGCATCCAGAACCTGGAAAAGGCCGGTTACGACCCTCGCAACATGCCGACCATGTTCGAGCGCCTGGCGCGCCAGTACCGTTTTGACGCCAAGCCTCCGGAATTCCTGCTGACTCACCCGGTGACCGAATCGCGTATCGCCGACACCCGCAACCGCGCCGAACAGGCACCCAAGGGCGGGGTCGAGGATAGCCAGCGCTACCAGCTTATTCGCGCCCGCGTGGCCCTCACCTACGAAGGTACTCCGGGCTTGGCAGCCAAGCGTTTTCGCGCGCAGCTCGACGAAGACCCCAAGTTGGATGCCGCGCGTTATGGCCTGGCCCTGGCACAGATCAAAGGCGGCCAACTGAACGAAGCGCGTGAGAACCTCAAGCCGCTGCTGGCCAAGGCGCCCAACGACATCACCTATAACCTGGCGCAGATCGACCTGGACATCACCAACAACCGCCTGGCCGATGCGCAGCAGCGGGCTGAGCGCATGCAGGGGTTGTATCCGGGCAACTATCCGCTGAAACAGGTGCGCGCCGATTTGCTGGTCAAGCAGAACAAGCCGGCCGAGGCCGAGAAGGTGCTCAACGACCTGCTCAAAAGCCGGCCGGATGACCCGGACGTGTGGTACGACATGGCCGAGGTGCGCGGTTTGTCGGGCAACACCATCGGCCTGCACCGAGCGCGTGCCGAGTACTTCACCCTGGTGGGGGATTTTGACCAGGCGATCCAGCAGCTGGATTACGCCAAGCGCCGAGCGGGGAGCAACTTCCCGCTGGCGTCGCAGATCGACCAGCGCCAGCGTGAGATCATGGAGCAACGGCGCATGGTGCAGGAAATGATGGGGCGCTAGGGTATGCCTGCGAAAGGGCCGCAAAGCGGCCCCGGCGAAATCAGGCGTTACCGGACAACTTGAGCCGAGCCGCCTGAGTAAAGTCCAACATGCGGTTCAACGGTTTGATCGCCTTGGGCACCAGCGCCGGGTCCACAAAGATTTCATTAGTCCCATTACGCAGACAATCCAACACCCGCTCCAGAGTATTCATCGCCATCCACGGGCAGTGCGCACAACTGCGGCAAGCCGCGCCATTACCGGCCGTCGGCGCTTCGACGAATTCCTTGTCCGGGCACAACTGCTGCATCTTGTAGAAGATGCCGCGGTCAGTGGCGACGATGAAAGTCTTGTTCGGCAGGGTCTGCGCGGCTTTGATCAACTGACTGGTGGAACCCACCGCGTCGGCCAGATCGATCACCGACTCAGGCGATTCGGGGTGCACCAGAATTGCCGCATCCGGGTACAGCGCCTTCATGTCGGCCAACTGGCGCGACTTGAACTCTTCGTGAACGATGCAGGCACCGTCCCACAGCAGCATGTCGGCGCCGGTCTGCTTCTGGATGTAACGGCCCAGATGCTGGTCAGGCCCCCAGATGATGGTCTCGCCGTTGTCCATCAGGCTTTCGACGATCTCCAGCGCGCAGCTGGACGTCACTACCCAGTCGGCGCGGGCTTTGACCGCCGCCGAGGTGTTGGCATAGACCACCACTGTGCGCTCGGGGTGCTGGTCGCAGAAGGCCGAGAACTCTTCGACCGGGCAACCCAGGTCGAGCGAGCAGGTGGCTTCCAGGGTCGGCATCAGCACGCGCTTTTCAGGGGTGAGAATCTTGGCGGTTTCGCCCATGAAGCGCACGCCGGCAACGATTACCGTTTCAGCGGGGTGGTTCTTGCCGAAACGGGCCATTTCCAGCGAGTCGGACACGCAGCCGCCAGTTTCTTCGGCCAGTGCCTGGATCACCGGGTCACAGTAGTAGTGGGCAACCAATACGGCGTTCTGTGCCTTGAGCTCGGCAGCGATGGCCGCACGGTACTCGGCCTCCTGCTCGGCTGTCAGCGGGTTGGGCTGCTTGGCGTCGAGGTGGGCCTGAACCAACAGGCGTTCGGAAATCTGGGTCATGATCGCTGGACCTGCAGGCGCGCGTGCGCGTCAAATCGAGTGTATCACCCGGCCCTGACAGATCGGCTAAGGGTGCCGGACGGCAGGCATGCCGCCACGGCCCTCTGCGGGCGCGGATTGTTATCGGACGCCGAAGGCTACAGACAATCGTGACAATTCAAAAGCGGTTTTTGTTGAGCCTGTGCTGGCCTCTTCGCGGCTAAAGCCGCTCCCACAGGGCGGGGTTCAGTGGGAGCGGCTTTAGCCGCGAAGAGGCCAGCACAGGCTTGGAGAATCAGCCCTGCGGCTGCATCGCCGCGAAGTGCGCCGCGAGGATCATGGCGAACTGCTCGACGGTCATCTTCTTGCCGTTAAAATCGACCATACCATCGGCATAGTGCAGGCTCGATACCACATCATTGCCCTGCACCGTGGCCATGCCACTCTGCAGCGCCATCATGCCGACCATTTCACCGGCCTGGCTGGACTGCATGGCGATCGCCTGGGCATCGGTCTGCCCTTCCAGCAAGGCCTGCAGGGTGGCCAGGTCACCGATCATCGGCTTGGACAGCGACAGCTTGCTCTTCACCTGGGTGATCAGCTGCTTGCTCAACTGATCGGACGGCAGGTCGAAGGAGGTGGGGCTGGCGAAATCCATCGTCAGGTTGAAGCGGCTTTCGCCATTGGCCGTCTTGAACGACAGGTTCTCCACCGCCAGCTGCGGTTTGGACGCCAGCAGCTGTTTCAGGTCGCCTTGGAACTTGGCTT
Source organism: Pseudomonas sp. NPDC090233 (assembly GCF_044772285.1). Taxonomy (NCBI): domain Bacteria; kingdom Pseudomonadati; phylum Pseudomonadota; class Gammaproteobacteria; order Pseudomonadales; family Pseudomonadaceae; genus Pseudomonas; species Pseudomonas sp. NPDC090233. The sequence goes on from NZ_JBIVYQ010000003.1 coordinate 55,558, forward strand.
TCTCTGCGTCGCCCATCTGGATTTCCGGGAATGGCTGCCCGACAGCGGCGGCCGCCTGAAACTCCGGCAAATGCGCCTGGTACCACTGCGACAACGACTGCAGGGCCGGAGCGTTGATGGATTTGATGCTCACCGCCATCTGCCCACTGCCGACGGCGCGGCCGTCCCAGGTGATGTCCGCCACCTTGTAATCCACACGGCCACCTACGGTATCCGGGCCGTCGAGGGACTGCACGGCGTTCTGCTCCAGGCCCTTGAGCAGCAGCACTTGCTGCTTCGGCCCCAAAGTCGCCTTGGCTTCTGCCAACAGCACATCCAGGGTGCCGACATAGATCGCGTCATGCTGGGTGGCCGCCAGGTTGCCACCGATCTTCAGCCCCTTCAGTTCGAAGGTGGCGGGTGGGTGATCTTCGCCCACCAATTTCATTTCGAAACGATCGGCCGTGCCATGGAATTTCGACGCATTACCCGATTCGTCACCGCTGATTGCCAGGCGCATGCCGGAGAAGTCCAGGGTACTGCCGTTGTCCTCGGTCAGTTTGACCGGCTCCAGCAGGATGCTGCCATCGACATTGCCGCCAAAACCGATGCTGGTCTGCGAGGTCACCGGGGCCTTGTCACCCGCAGCGGCGAACCACGGCGCAGTGAAGTCGTCCTTGTCCAGCGCACTGTTGCTGGCCGCGAGCACCGGCATCAGCTTGAATGCCTTGACCCGCGACCATGGGAACGGACCATGCTCGATCTGATCGGTAACACCCACCTCAAAGTCGATCGTCTGGCCATCGGACAAGTGGATATCGCGAGCCTTGAGCCGATAGTGCGCGGTGCTGCTGAAGAAATGCTGCTCCAGCGAAGCCAATTCGAGCGTCATGTTGCCGCCCACCCCGACCAGGGCCTTTTTCAGCTGGGCGTTGCCACGGCTGATGGAGTGCTCCAGCTGCTCAGGCAGCTGTTTGCCGGTGTACCAGGCGCCAGCGGTGGTGACGACGGCAATGGCGATGGCCAGGCCGGAGAAGATGCCTACTGATTTCTTCATGAATTGAACCGATTGATGTCCATATGGGCGGATTGGCAGCTGGAAGGCTGCGCGGGTGCGAAATAGTATCACCCCGATCTCGCCCTAGTGATCGCCGAAGAGACGAAATCATGCATTTAGGCAGCATCCGACACTGCACAAGGAAACCTCTTACTCGTTAAATTTTACGGACATCCACATCGATCAAAATCGCAAAAAAGCGCGCAAATACCGAACATAACGGCCTAAAAATCGATAAATATTTCAATTTCGTAACATCTTGTCATGTTTAACTTGACACCCACCTACCCATCGTTTTTTATTTTCACCACTTAGCGCGCCTACCCCCCGCGCGTCCCGCCGCTCCAACATAAAAGGTGAATAACATGGAGCCCACCCGCTCGCCCCTGCCGCATGCGCAATACCCCGTGCCCGCCGTTCACGCCCAGCAGCAGGAGCCATGCCAGCATGCAGCCTGATCACAGCGCCACCGGCAACGGCCAACTCCGTAAAACCCTGCGCCTCTGGCACGTGATCATCATCGGCCTGGCTTACCTGACGCCGATGACCGTGTTCGACACCTTCGGCATCGTATCCGGGATAACCGCAGGCCACGTGCCCAGCGCCTACATCCTGGCGCTGGCCGGCATCCTGTTCACCGCGGTTAGCTATGGCACCCTGGTGCGCCGTTTCCCACAATCGGGCTCGGCCTATACCTACACCCAGCGCGCGATCAACCCGCACGTGGGCTTTCTGGTGGGCTGGTCGTCGCTGCTCGACTACCTGCTGCTGCCAATGGTCAACGCCCTGCTGGCCAAGCTCTACCTTTCGGCGATGTTCCCCGAAGTGCCGGAGTGGATCTGGGTGGCCGGTTTCGTCACCCTGATCAGCCTGATCAACATGCGCAGCGTCAACCTGGTGGCGCACTTCAACCTGCTGTTCGTGGCCGTGCAGGTGGCGATCATCGCCGTGTTCATCTACCTCTGCGTGCGCGGCCTGGACCAGGGCGAAGGCCTGGGCACGGCCTGGAGCCTGCTGCCGTTCGCCGACAGCCAGACTCAGTTCAGCGCCCTGGCCGCCGGTGCGACCATCCTGTGCTTCTCGTTCCTGGGCTTCGACGCCGTGACCTGCCTGTCGGAAGAAACCCGCGACCCGGCCAAGACCATCCCTCGAGCGATCTTCCTTACCGCACTGATCGGCGGCCTGGTGTTCATCACCGTGTCGTACTTCATCCAGGCCTATTTCCCGACCATGACGCGCTTCCACGACCAGGAAGCCGCCCTGCCGGAAATCGCCCTGTACGTCGGCGGCAAGCTGTTCCAGTCGATCTTCATCGCCTGCACCGTGATCAACACCATCGCGTCCGGCCTGGCCTCGCAAACCAGCGTCTCGCGCCTGCTGTATGTGATGGGCCGCGACAAGGTGATCCCGGCCGGCATCTTCGCCCGCCTGCACCCGCGCTACAAAACCCCAGTGATGAACATCGCGGTGGTCGGCCTGATTTCGCTGTCGGCGATCTTCTTCGACCTGGTCACCGCCACCTCGATCATCAACTTCGGCGCGTTGGTGGCGTTCAGTTTCGTCAACCTGTCGGTGATCAACCACTGCTACCTGCGCGAAGGCAATCGTCAGGGCCTGAAAAACAACTTGGTCTACCTGGTGCTGCCGACCATCGGCTTCTGCATCATCGTCTCGCTGTGGCTTGACCTGAACCCGCACTCGCTGATGTTCGGCGGCGTCTGGGCAGCGCTGGGCCTGGTGTACCTGGCCTGGCTGACCAAGGCCTTCACCGCATCGCCGCCAAACTACGTTGCGGAATAACCACGACTGAATCATCACGCTGCCGACAACGCCCGCGCCTGAACGCGGGCGTTGTTGTTGCTCGAAAAGGAAAGCTCCCATGCTGCTGCGTCGCCTCTCCATTCAGTGGAAGATCACCTTGCTCGCGGGCTTGTGCCTGCTGGCCATCGTCGCCCTGCTGGTGGCGACCTCGCTGACCCAGGCGCAGCGCAGCGCAGCCCTGGTCAGCCAGGCCAACAGTGAAATGCTCGAACACAGCGCGCGCCTGCGCCTGCAGGCCCATGCCGAAACCCAGACCTTGCGCATCCAGCGCTATTTCATGGATGCCTACCAGTACGTCAATGGCTTCTCCCGCCTGGTGCAGGTGTTGAAGGCCCACGGCAGCAGCGATCTGCGCGCTGAGCTGACCCACGAAGCCCGTGCCAGCCTGGCTGGCAACCCGGACGTGATCGGGCTGTATCTGGTGTTCCAACCCAATGCACTGGACCACCAGGACAGCCAGTTCGTCGCCCAGGAAGCGGTCGGCAGCAACGACAGCGGGCGCTTCTCGCTGTACTGGTCGCAACCCAGCCCGGGCACCCTCGAACGCGAGGCCATGCCGGAGTCGATGCTCGCCGACGGCACCGTCGGCGCCAATGGTGTCGCGCAAAACCGCTGGCTGACCTGCCCCCAGGAAACCGCCAGAGCCTGCGTGGTGGAGCCGTACCTGGACGAAGTCAACGGCCGCCAGGTGCTGATGACCAGTATCGCCCTGCCCCTGCTGGAGAACGGCAAGGTGGTGGGCGTGGTGGGCTTGGATATCGGCCTGGACAACCTGCAACAGCTGAGCCTCGATGGACGCCAGGAACTCTTCGACGGCCAGGGCCAGGTGAGCATCGTCAGCAATAACGGGTTGCTCGCCGGCCACAGCCGTGACGCGGGCAAGCTGGGCAAGCCGCTGGGCAACGATGTCGCCCAGGGTTTGCTGCGCGTGGCCCGCCCCTTCGCGCCGATCCCTGGCGCAGCGCCCTGGCAGGTGATGCTGGAGCTGCCGGAAGCAGTACTGCAAGCACCCGCCGTGGCCCTTAACCAACGCCTGAATGAACACAACCAGAGCGCCAACCTGACCAGCCTCTTCATCGGGCTGGGCGCCGCAGTGCTTGGCCTGTTGCTGGTGTGGCTGACCGCACGCGGCGTAACCCGGCCAATCCTGGCCGTGGCTGCCCGCCTGGAAGACATCGCCAGCGGCGAAGGCGACCTGACCCGCCGCCTGGACTACGCGCGCCAGGACGAACTGGGCCAGCTGAGCGGCTGGTTCAACCGCTTCCTCGACAAACTGCAACCGGTGATCGCCCAGGTCAAAGGCTCGCTGCAGGAAGCCCGCGGCACCGCCGACCAGTCCGCCGCCATCGCCAGCCAGACCAGCGACGGCATGCAGCAGCAACAGCGCGAGATCGAGCAGGTGGCCACCGCCGCCAACGAGATGAGCGCCACTGCCCAGGACGTCGCCCACAACGCAGCGCAAGCGGCCCAGGCCGCACGCGGCGCCGACCAGGCCAGCCGCGAAGGCTTGCAGCTCATTGCCAGCACCCGCCAGGCCATCGACAACCTGGCGGCCGGGATGAACGCCGCGATGGACGAGGCACGCGCCCTGGAGCACCGCAGTGAGCAGATCGGCTCGGTGCTGGAGGTGATTCGCGCGATCGCCGAGCAAACCAATCTGCTGGCACTCAACGCCGCCATCGAAGCCGCCCGCGCCGGTGAAGCCGGGCGCGGCTTTGCCGTGGTTGCCGACGAGGTGCGCAGCTTGGCACAGCGTACTCAGGTGTCGGTGGAAGAGATTCGTCAGGTGATCGAAGGCTTGCAGCAAGGTACCCAGGACGTGGTCGGCGCCATGCACGAAGGCCAGCGTCAGGCCCAGGCCAGCGCTACCCGCATGGAACAGGCACTACCGGCTTTGCAACGGATTGGTGAAGCGGTGGCGGTGATCAGCGACATGAACCTGCAGATCGCTTCGGCGGCCGAAGAACAGAGCGCTGTGGCCGAGGAAGTGAACCGTAACGTGGCGGGTATTCGTGATGTGACAGAATCGCTGTCGGGCCAGGCGGATGAGTCGGCGCGGATCAGCCAGGCGTTGAACCGGTTGGCCAACCAGCAGCAAGCCTTGATGGAACAGTTTCGCGTATAGCCTGTAAGGACCTCTTCGCGGGCGGTACAGGCAATCCACCTTTTGAATGAGTTTTACCCATGGAAGCACCACACAAACAACGTTTCTTCGACATCACCAGCGAACAAGGCCTGCTACGCACCTCGATTGCCGTCACCCTGTTCATCGCCACCATCGGCATCGCTTTCGGCCTGGCCTCCGGCTCGTTCTCGATCATCTTCGACGGCGTCTACTCGCTGGTCGACGCCAGCATGAGCGGCCTGTCGCTGGTCGTGGTCAAGCTGATCACCTCCCACGCCACCAGCCTGCAGTTGTCACGCAAGCTGCGCGAGCGCTTCACCATGGGCTTCTGGCACCTGGAGCCGATGGTCCTGGCATTGAACGGCATCCTGCTCAGCGGCGTGGCCATCTACGCGCTGATCAATGCCGTCAGCAGCGTCCTGCAGGGCGGCAGACACCTGGAGTTCGGCATCGCCATGGTCTATGCCGTGCTGACGGTAATCGCCTGCGCCACTATCGCCGTGGTCGAGGCGCGCGCCAACCGCAAGCTGAACTCGGACTTCGTACGCATGGACGTCAAAGGCTGGGTGATGTCCGCCAGCATTACCGCAGCCCTGCTGATCGCCTTTTGCTTTGGCCTTGCCGTACAGGGCACGCAATGGGAATGGGTATCGCCGTACATCGACCCGGCAGTACTGGCGCTGGTGTGCCTGGTGATCATCCCGCTGCCGCTGTCGGTGGTGCGTCAGGCTCTGTCGGAAATCTTCCTGGTGACGCCTGGCGACCTCAAGCTGCATGTCGACACAGTCGCCGAACAGTTTGTCGCCAAGCACGGCCTGCAGTCCTACAAGGCCTATGTGGCCAAGGTCGGGCGCTCACGCGAGATCGAACTGTACTTCATCGTGCCCACCGACATGCCTGCCCGTTCGATTGCCGAATGGGATGCGCTGCGTGACGAGATTGGTGATGCCGTTGGCGGTGAGGGGCCGGATCGCTGGATCACCGTAGTGTTTACTGGCGATCCGGCTTGGGCGGAATGAGCTGAAGACTGGGCCTCCAGGCACCCTTGAACGACAAAGCCCGCGACCATTGCTGATCGCGGGCTTTGACTTACTGCGTATGGTGGGTCGTGTAGGATTCGAACCTACGACCAATTGGTTAAAAGCCAACTGCTCTACCAACTGAGCTAACGACCCATTTGATGGCGCGTATAATACTGATTTCTAACGAGAAATCAACACTCCATCAACCTTTTTTCAAAAGTAACGCGTCGGGTCTGCTACCCCGGCGGCCTTGAAGCCATCGGCACGCAGACGGCAGCTGTCGCACTTGCCGCAGGCACGACCCTCATCATCAGCCTGGTAGCAGGAAACAGTCAGGCTGTAGTCCACACCACGCGCCATGCCAGCCTGCACGATCTGTGCCTTGCTCAGGTTCTGCAACGGCGCCTGGATACGGAAGCCCTGCCCTTCGACGCCGGCCTTGGTCGCCAGATTGGCCATGCGCTCGAACGCTTCGACGAACTCAGGACGGCAATCCGGGTAGCCGGAATAATCCACGGCGTTAACGCCGATGAAGATGTCGCGCGCTTCCAGCACTTCTGCCCAGCCCAGGGCCAGCGAAAGGAACACAGTGTTACGAGCCGGCACATAGGTGACCGGGATGCCCTCGCCCGGCGTTTCCGGCACATCGATGCTGCTGTCGGTCAGTGCCGAGCCGCCAATGCCATCGAGATTCAGGCCAATGACCTTGTGCTCGACCACGCCCAGGTCGCGAGCGACGCGAGCGGCAGCATTCAGCTCGGCACGGTGGCGCTGGCCGTAGTCGAAGCTCATGGTGTAGCAGCTGTAGCCGTCGGCCTTGGCCATGGCTACCACGGTGGCCGAATCGAGGCCGCCAGACAACAGGATTACCGCGCGTTTCTCAGTCATGTGCTTTTACTCTCAATCAACGTCCGGGTTCGTCGTTCCACAGCAGCTTGTGCAACTGCAGCTGGAAACGCACGGGCAGGTTGTCGGCAACGATCCAGTCAGCCAGGTCGCTGGCGCTCACCTGGTGATGGCTTGGCGAGAACAACACCTCGCCAGCGCGCTCGGCCAGGTTGTACTGGATCAGCTTGGATACCGCCCAGTCGTAGTCCTCGCGCGAGCAGATGACGAACTTGACCTGGTCGTTGCGGGTCAGTTGCTCGATGTTTTCGTAGCGGTTGCGATGCGACTCTTCCGACCCCGGGGTCTTGAGGTCGACCACACGGCTGACGCGCACATCGGTGCCCGAGATATCGAGGGCACCACTGGTTTCCAGCGAAACCTCGTAACCGGCGTCGCACAGGCGTTGGAGCAGCGGCAAAGCATTCGGCTGGGCCAGCGGCTCACCACCGGTGACGCAGACATAGCGCGGCTTGAAGCCGGCCACCTGCTCCATGATCGAATCGAGGGTGCGAATAGTACCGCCCGTAAAGGCGTAGGCACTGTCGCAGTACTGGCAGCGCAGGGGGCAACCGGTGAGGCGCACGAAAACCGTGGGCAGCCCAGCCGTTCGCGTTTCACCCTGCAAAGAGTAAAAGACTTCGGTGATGCGTAATGTGTCTTGCATGATCGCCACGGGCGTGACAGCTAAACAGGCTGTCCGCCTCCGTCAGGCACTGTCGCGGACTCGACATGGCGTTATCCGCAGCAGCGTGGTTAAGAAAAAGGGCCGTAATTCTAACGAAAAAACCCGCGACAAGCGCGGGTTTCTTTCGAAGGGTGCAGCTTAAAGCTTCTGCAGGTCGCGTTGCGCCAGTTGCGCGGCAGAGGTGCCGGGGTACTGGGTGATGACCTGCTGCAGGATGCCCTTGACCTTGTCGGTGTGGCCCATGCGGCGCTCGACGTCGGCCAGCTTGTACAGCGAATCCGGCACCTTGCTGTGTTTCGGGTACTTCTGGCTGACCTGAGCGAAAGCCTGGCTGGCAGCAGGCAGGTCGCCTTTGGCCAGGTTCACTTCACCCAACCAGTACTGCGCGTTGCCGGCGTACTGGCTATTCGGGTACTTGCGCAGGAAGGCGTTGAACGCCTGGCTGGCCTTGTCGAAGTCCTTCTGCTTGATCTGGTCGAAAGCTGCGTCGTAGTAGAGCTTTTCTTTCGCCGGATCGCCCGGCTCGCTGTTGGCGGCCGGTTGTTGCGCAGCAGCGCCAGCGGCGCCTGCTGCTGCACCGGCGGCGGCATCGGATGCACCACCGGTGGAGGAATTATCGGGGGTCGCGGCAGGCGCGCCACCACTGTTGATGCGACGGTCCAGGTCCTGGTATCGCTCCAGGTTTTCCTGCTTCATGCGCGACACATCGTTTTGCAGCTCTTCGATGATGCCTTGCTGGCGGGAAAGCTGATCCTGCATCTGTTGCAGCTGCATGAACAGCTGGCCCTGTGCCGAGGCAGGGGTCGAAGCCCCTGCCCCGGCATAGGCGCCGCTCGTGCCATAACCCGAAGGTGGATAACCACCTGCGTTGTCATCTACTACAGGAACCGCAGCCCACGCTGAAAGCGGAAGGCTGAGTGCGAGGACGGTTACAACACGGCGGCACATTCGCATAGGAACTTACTTACGCAGTTCTACGCGACGGTTCTGAGCCCAGGACTGCTCGTCGTTGCCGGTGGCAACTGGACGCTCTTCGCCGTAGGAGACCAGTTCCAGCTGAGCAGGGGAAACGCCCTGCAGAACCAGGTAACGCTGAACGGCCTTGGCACGACGCTCACCCAGAGCCATGTTGTACTCGCGGGTGCCGCGCTCGTCGGTGTTGCCTTCCAGAACAACGCGGTTGCCGTTGGACTTCAGGTCCTTGGCGTGAACGTCCAGAGCGCGCATGGCTTCTGGCTTCAGGTCCGAGCTGTCGTATTCGAAGTAGAAGGTGGTGATTGCGCGCAGGGCGGCTTCTTCGCTCAGGGAACCGTCGACAGCGCCAGTGTTGGCACCGTAGCCAGCGTTCGGGTCAACAGCGCCTTCACCAGCATTGTCACCGCCCTTCGAGGAGCAACCTACAGCTACAGCCATGGCCAGAGCCAGCGCAGCAAATTTACCAAACTTCAGCATTTCCATCGTGAAACTCCTAATGAAACCCCAGTGTGTTAAGCAAAACGTATTACGCCGCAATCAGTTCAGGTAAGGGGACCAGGACGGTTCTCTGACTTCGCCTTGAGCGGTAGGAAGTGGGAGCCTCACGCGGCCATTAAGCGACACGAGCATCAAGACTCCCCGGCCCTGCTGGCGGGTGGCGTAGATTAGCATGGTGCCGTTAGGCGCAACAGTGGGAGACTCATCAAGACTTGTTTCGGAGAGAATCTTTACACTTCCGCGCTGCAAGTCCTGTGCCGCCACTTTAAAGTTGGTGAAACCCTGTTGACGGTGAATCATTACCAGGGTCTTTTCGTCCGCCGACAGTTTCGGGTTGGCGTTGTAGTTACCCACGAACGTCACACGCTCGGCACCACCGCCACTGACCGACTGTTTGTAGATCTGTGGCTTGCCGCCACGGTCAGAGGTGAAGTACAGGGTGTTGCCATCCTTGCCCCAAAACGGCTCGGTATTGATACCCGGGCCGGCAGTGACGCGGCTGATCTGGCGCGAGGCCACGTTCATCACATAGATGTCCGGGTTGCCGTCCTTGGACAGCACGAATGCCAGGCGCGAACCGTCAGGCGACCAGGCCGGTGCACCGTTCAGGCCCTCGAAGTTGGTGACCTGCTCGCGGCGACCGGTATCGATGTGCTGGACGAAGATGCGTGGGCGCTTCTGTTCGAACGAGACATAGGCGATACGCTTGCCATCCGGCGCGAAGCGCGGCGACAGGATCGGCTCGCGCGATTGCAGCAGGGTCACTGCGCGCGCACCGTCATAGTCGGAACGCTGCAGGGTGTAGCGGGTGTTGTTGGTCGAGAAGCGCTCGGCGGTCACGTACAACATGCGCGTGGAAAACGCACCTTTGATTCCGGTGAGCTTCTCGAACGACTGGTCAGCAATGTAGTGCGACATGTCGCGCAACTGGTCGGCGGTGCCCGCAACGCTGCCGGTCAGCACTTGCTGCTCGGTGGCGACGTTGAACAGTGCGTACTGCACCTGCAGACGGCCACCCGACGGGGTGATGCTGCCGACCATCACGTACTGGGCGCCCAGGGCTTTCCAGTCACGGAAGATCACTTCGCTGGCCTGGGAGGGCTGACTGATCATGTTCTGCCGCGGGATGGGCGCGTAGTAGCCGGAGTTACGCAGGTCGTTGCCGATGATATCGGCCATGTCTTCCGGCAGCACGCTGCCACCCTGCAGACCGAACGGCACTACCGCGATGGGCGTGGCCCGATCGCTGCCGCTGGTGACCAGGATGTTCTTTTCCTCTGCCATGGCCATGCCTGCCACGCAGCACAGCATGACCAGCATTCCTCGAAGGAGTGTAATCACAACGCAAGATCCTCAGGAGTAAATGTCATCTTGAACGAACGATAACGGTTGAAATCGCTCGGCTTCATGCCCTGCATTTCGGTCAATCGACCGATGTTCTTCATTGCTGCCACCGCCGAACTGTCAAACGGGCCGTCGCCACTGGAGCGCAACACGCTGACGTTGGTGATGGTGCCATCCGGCAGCATGTTGACCTGCAGGACTACCGTCATGCCTTTACGCGCAGAAGGTGGACGCGCCCAGCCTTCGGCTGCACGCATACGGATCAGGTCGTCGAAGTCGCCGGCCACCTGGTCACCTTGCTCGTCGGCCAGCGCCTGCTGCCGCTCGGTGGTATCGGACAACAGCTCGGCCAGGGCCTGGGCTTTCTTGTCTTCAGCCGCCTTGCGGGCCGCGTCCTGGGCCTTTTTCTTCTGGGCATCCGCAGCGGCCTTTTTCTTGGCCTCTTCAGCTGCCTTCTTCTTCGCATCCTCGGCCGCCGCTTTCTTCTTGGCGTCCTCGGCTGCTTTCTTCTTCGCCTCTTCGGCTGCCTTTTTCTTGGCATCCTCGGCGGCTTGTTTCTTGGCTTCTTCCTCGGCCTGCTTCTTGGCCTCTTCTTCAGCCTTCTTCTTGGCGATGTCGGCCTGCTGCTTCTCAGCGGCTTTCTTCGCTTCGTCGGCCTTCTTGGCTTCTGCGGCTTTCTTGGCTTCGGACGCCTTGGCGGCTTCCTCGGCCTTCTTCGCCTCGGCGGCTTCACGCGCCTCCTCGGCCTTTTGAGCGGCATCGGCTTTCTTTTGTTCCGCAGCCTTCACGGCTTCCTGCTCGACCTTCTTCTGCTCAAGCTGCTCGACTTCGGTCTGGCGCGAGGCGGTTTTCTTCGCTTCCCCGGCAATCTTCTGATTGGTCTGGGTGGTCGCCTGGCTCTTGGACTTGAGCTGATACAGGGTAGCCTGAACGATCGGCTTGGAAGGCGGCAATTCTGGCGTCATGGCAAAACTGACGAACAGCAGTGCGAACACCAGTACATGCAGGCCGATGGCCCAGACACTGGGCCAGAAGTAGCTTTCCGAGGCGGATGGCTCTCGCTGTTGCATCAGGGCGCCTCGGTAATCAGGCCAACGTTACCGACACCGGCCTTCTGCAACCCGCCCATGGCGCCCATGACGGCGCCGTAGTCGACAGCCTTGTCGCCACGAATGAAGACCTGGGTCTGCTTGCCCTGGTCACGACCGGCGGCAATGATCTTGGTCACTGCACTGGTCATGTCCGGCAAGGTCATGGCCTTGTCCATCTGCTTGTCGGTATCGACTTCGCTGCCGAGGTTCCAGTAATAGGTTTTGTCGGCCTTGATGGAGATGGTGAGGATCTGGACGTTGTTGTCCTGCGGCAAGGCTTCGCTGGAAACCTTGGGCAGGTCGACCTTCACGCCCTGGTTGAGCATGGGGGCCGTCACCATGAAGATAACCAGCAGCACCAGCATCACGTCGATGTAGGGCACCACGTTCATCTCGGCGACCGGCTTGCGTTTGTGGCGAACTCGGGCCATGGGCTTCTACCTGATTACTCTTCGCTGGTGTGCACTTTACGGTGCAGGATCGCCTGGAACTCGTCGGCGAAGGTGTAGTAACGACCGATCAGCACTTCGCTGCGTGCGGCGAAACGGTTGTAGGCGATGACCGCCGGGATTGCCGCGAACAGGCCGATGGCAGTGGCGATCAGTGCTTCGGCAATACCCGGGGCAACGGTGGCCAGGGTCGCCTGCTGGGCGCTGGCCAGGCCGCGGAAGGAGTTCATGATCCCCCACACGGTACCGAACAGGCCGATGTACGGGCTGGTCGAGCCAACGGTGGCGAGGAACGGCAGGCTCTGTTCGAGCTTCTCTTCTTCACGCGAAATGGCCACGCGCATGGCCCGGCCGACGCCTTCCATGACCGCGTCCGGGTCTACACCCGGCTGCTGGCGCAGGCGCGAGAATTCCTTGAAGCCGGCACGGAAGACCTGCTCCACGCCCGAATCCGGGTCCGGGTTGCTGCCTGCCTGACGGTACAGCTTGGACAGGTCGATGCCCGACCAGAAGCGCTCCTCGAAGGCATCCAGCGCACGACGACCGGCGCGCAGCATGGTGCTGCGCTGGAAGATCATGATCCATGAAGTGACCGAGGCGGCCACCAGGGTCAGCATTACCAGCTGTACCACCACGCTGGCATTGCTGACCAGACTCCACATGGAGGTATGGTCGACGACGTTAGCTTCCACGCTTATTCTCCTGCATTCGATTGAGTACCCGAGCCGTCCGCCACAAAAGCGTCGCGCAGCTGGGAAGGTATGGCTCGGGGTTTGAAAGTGTCGGCGCGCACGGCGGCCACCAGGAACTGCCCTTCGCAGAGCAGCGTTTCATCCTTTTCCCGCCAGACCTGCTGTACGAAACGCAGGCTGGCGCGATTGAGTTCAAGCACGTGCGCGGTCACCCGCAGCTCATCGTCCAACCGCGCCGGCGCGTGATAGCGCGCCTCGCTGGAATGGACCACGAACAGCAGGTTTTCACCGGCCAGCTGCTGCTGGGAAAAACCCAGGTGACGCAACCGCTCGGTACGCGCGCGCTCCATGAATTTCAGGTAGTTGACGTAATACACCACGCCGCCGGCATCGGTATCTTCGTAATAGACGCGACAACGGTGTGCGAAAGGTTCCAGGCCATTTTGCGCGCGCATACTCTAGTGCTTACTCCTCAGCTTGCCAATCCGCTGCGGCAACTGTTTTTTCTTCATTAATGTCTTATTGCCAGCAACCATAGGGCATGCCAGCGGTAGGACCACGAAATGTCGGTTTTGATCTGTCATTCATCGCCTGCTTCGGAAAAATCTGACACCTCGCCCAGGCGACCGGGAATGTTCAGCCCAAAGTGCAGGTAGGCATGCCGGGTGACCACGCGCCCGCGCGGGGTGCGCATGATGTAGCCCTGCTGGATCAGGTAGGGTTCAAGCACGTCCTCGATGGTATGGCGCTCTTCGCTGATCGCCGCCGCCAGGTTGTCCACGCCCACCGGGCCACCGTCGAACTTCTCGATCATGGTCAGCAGCAGACGACGGTCGGAATGGTCGAAACCACGCTCGTCCACGTCCAGCAGGTTGAGTGCCAGGTCGGCCACGGCCTTGGTGATCTGCCCCTTGCCGCGCACTTCGGCATAGTCACGTACACGGCGCAGCAGGCGATTGGCGATGCGCGGCGTGCCACGGGCGCGGCGAGCGATCTCGTAGGCGCCCTGGTCTTCGATGACCAGCCCCAGAATGTTCGCAGAACGGCTGACGATGGTCGCCAGGTCTTTGTCGCTGTAGAACTCGAGGCGCTGGACGATGCCGAAGCGGTCGCGCAGCGGGTTGGTGAGCATGCCGGCGCGGGTGGTGGCGCCCACCAGAGTGAAAGGCGGCAGGTCGAGCTTGATCGAGCGGGCCGCAGGGCCTTCGCCGATCATGATGTCGAGCTGAAAGTCCTCCATGGCCGGATACAGCACCTCTTCGACGACCGGTGAGAGGCGGTGAATCTCGTCGATGAACAGCACGTCATGCGGTTCGAGGTTGGTCAGCATCGCCGCCAGGTCGCCCGGACGTTCGAGAATCGGCCCCGAGGTGCTCTTGACCGAGACCCCCATTTCCTGGGCGATGATGTTGGCCAGGGTGGTCTTGCCCAGCCCGGGCGGGCCGAAGATCAGGGTGTGGTCGAGCGATTCGTTGCGACCGCGGGCAGCCTGGATGAACAGCGCCATCTGCTCGCGCACCACCGGCTGGCCGATGTACTCGTCCAGGCGCAGCGGGCGGATCGCACGATCCTGCACTTCTTCACGGTCACGGCCACTGGCGGCGATCAGGCGGTCGGCTTCGATCACTTGGTAATCATCCCTTTAAGGCTGCGACGGATCAGCTCTTCACTGCTCAGGCCGGCCTTGTCATTGATCGCGGCAATCGCCTTGCTCGCCTCCTGCGGCTTGTAGCCCAGGGAGACCAGCGCGCTGACGGCATCGGCCTCAGCCGTGGATTCACTGGCCACGGGCAGCGGGCCGTCGGACACCAGGGTGAACATGGCGGGGGACGTTTCCCAGGCCTTGAAGCGGTCCTTGAGCTCGACCAGCAGGCGTTCGGCGGTTTTCTTGCCAACGCCAGGCACACGCACCAGGACCGAGGTGTCCTGTGCCTGCACGCAGCGTATCAGTTCGTCCACTTCCAGGCCGGACATCAGCGCCAGCGCCAGCTTCGGGCCCACGCCGTTGAGGCGGATCAGCTCGCGGAACAGCTCGCGCTCGCGCTTTTCGGCAAAACCGTAGAGCAGGTGGGCGTCTTCGCGCACCACCAGATGGGTGTGCACGGTTACCGGCTCGCCAACCTTGGGCAGGCGATACAGGGTGGTCATGGGCACTTCCAGCTCGTAGCCCACGCCATTGACGTCGATAATCAGGTGCGGCGGTTGCTTTTCCGCCAGGGTACCGCGCAAACGTCCAATCACGTTCCGATCCTTCCTCTCGGGGAGCCGGTCGAAGACCGCTCAACCCTATCAGCAAATGCGTCGGGTGAACGTCTCACCCGGACAAAATGTGTATCAGCGCATGAAGCGCCTACAGACGCAAGCGCCCGCCACGCCGACGGGCCGTGGACAGGCCATGCGGCACCAGGCTTGAGCGGGTATGGGCATGACACAGGGCGATGGCCAGGGCGTCGGAGGCGTCGATCTGCGGCTTTTGCGTCAGTTTCAGCAAGTGCATGACCATCAGCATCACCTGCTCCTTGTTCGCCCCGCCAGTACCGGCAACCGCCTGCTTTACCTGGGTCGCGCTGTATTCGGCGATTTCCAGGCCGGCTTCGGCGGCGGCAACGATGGCGGCGCCACGCGCCTGGCCGAGCTTGAGTGCCGAGTCGGCGTTGCGGGCCATGAACACGCGCTCGATGCCCATGGTCACGGGGCCATGCTGGGCAATGATCTCACTGACACCCCGAAAAACGATCTGCAAGCGCTCATGCAACTCACCGCTGCCGGTGCGGATACAACCCGACGCCACGTACTCGCAACCACGGGCGGTCTGGCGCACAACGCCGTAACCGGTGATGCGCGAGCCGGGGTCGATACCAAGAATCAGAGTCATAGAGCCTGTCGTAAAGAAATTACATGTGTGCAAACTGTGCCGGCCCTTTCGCGGGTAAACCCGCTCCCACAGGATTGCATATAACCTGTGGGAGCGGGTTTACCCGCGAAAGGGCCGGTACAAACAAAGGAAAGCTCAAGCCTGACAAGAAAGTCAGAAAACCTTAGCCGAGTTTTTCCATGATCTCGTCGGAAATCTGCGCATTGGAATAGACGTTCTGCACGTCATCCAGGTCTTCGAGCATGTCGATCAGCTTGAGGACCTTTTCCGCGCCCTCCTGATCCAGTTCGGCACTGGTGGTCGGCTGCATGACGATTTCCGCGTCGGCGGCCTTGAAGCCCGCCTCTTCCAACGCATTACGCACCGCGTAGAAACTGTTGAACGAGGTGAAGACTTCGAACGAGCCATCTTCGTTGGCCACCACGTCGTCGGCATCGGCTTCCATGGCAGCTTCCATCAGGGCATCTTCATCGACACCCGGCGCGAAGCTGATCTGCCCCTTGCGCTCGAACAGGTAGGCCACCGAACCATCGGTGCCGAGGTTGCCGCCACACTTGGTGAAGGCATGGCGCACGGCGGCGGCGGTGCGGTTGCGGTTGTCGGTCATGGCCTCGACCATGATCGCCACGCCACCCGGGCCATAACCTTCGTAGCTGAGCTCTTCGACGTTGTCGCTTTCATTGGTGCCGGCACCACGGGCCACGGCGCGATCGATGATATCGCGGCTCATGTTGGCGCCCAGGGCCTTGTCCAGCGCCAGACGCAGACGCGGGTTGGAAGCCGGATCGCCGCCACCCTGCTTGGCCGCGACGGTCAGCTCACGGATCCACTTGGTGAAGATCTTGCCTCTCTTGGCATCCTGGCGCTCTTTGCGGTGCTTGATGTTCGCCCACTTGGAATGACCAGCCATAACAACTCCAAATCCTTGAAACACAAACAGTTACGCCCCAAACGGGGCGCAACGACAAAATTTCTGCGCCGTAACGCAAAGGCGCATCCATTTGGATGCGCCCGGGGTCCGCTTACTCGACCTTGGTCTGTTCGCGCAGACGAATGTGCAGCTCGCGCAGGGCCTTGGCGTCGACCAGGCCAGGCGCCTGGGTCATGACGCACGCGGCGCTCTGGGTTTTCGGGAAGGCGATCACTTCACGGATCGACTGGGCGCCGGTCATCAGCATGACCAGGCGATCCAGGCCGAAGGCCAGGCCACCGTGAGGCGGTGCACCGAACTTCAGGGCGTCGAGCAGGAAGCCGAACTTCTCTTCCTGTTCAGCCGCTTCGATACCCAGCAGACGGAACACCGCCTGTTGCATCTCTTTACGGTGAATACGGATCGAACCGCCACCCAGTTCGGTGCCGTTCAGCACCATGTCGTAGGCACGCGACAGCGCGGTAGCCGGGTTGGCTTCGAGCTCTTCAGGGCTGCACTTCGGCGCGGTGAACGGGTGGTGCAGCGCGGTGAAGCTGCCGTCTTCGTTCTCTTCGAACATCGGGAAGTCGACGACCCACATCGGTGCCCACTCGCAGGTCAGCAGCTCGAAGTCGTGGCCCAGACGAATACGCAGCGCGCCCAGCGCTTCGCTGACCACCTTGAACTTGTCGGCACCGAAGAACACGATGTCGCCGTCAACGGCGCCAACGCGGTCGAGGATGTTGTTGAGGTTGGCCTCTGGGATGTTCTTGACGATCGGCGACTGCAGGCCTTCAACGCCCTTGGCACGCTCGTTGACCTTGATGTACGCCAGGCCCTTGGCACCGTAGATGCCGACGAACTTGGTGTACTCGTCGATCTTGCTGCGCGGCATGCTGGCGCCGCCTGGCAGGCGCAGCGCGGTGACGCGGCACTTCGGATCGTTGGCGGGGCCTGCGAACACCTTGAACTCGACATCTTTCAGCTGGTCGGCAACGTCGACCAGCTCCAGCGGGTTACGCAGGTCTGGCTTGTCGGAACCATAGCGGCGCATGGCTTCTTCGAAGGTCATGTGCGGGAATTCGCCGAACTCCAGGTCCAGGACTTCCTTGAACAGCTTGCGGATCATGCTCTCGGTCAGGCCCATGATCTCGGACTCATCGAGGAAGCTGGTCTCGATGTCGATCTGGGTGAACTCCGGCTGGCGGTCAGCACGCAGGTCTTCGTCACGGAAGCATTTGGCGATCTGGTAGTAGCGGTCGAAGCCGGCGACCATCAGCAGCTGCTTGAACAGCTGAGGCGACTGCGGCAGGGCGAAGAAGCTGCCCGCGTGGGTGCGGCTCGGCACCAGGTAGTCGCGCGCGCCTTCCGGGGTGGCACGGGTGAGGATCGGCGTTTCGACGTCGAGGAAGCCGTTTTCGTCGAGGAAGCGACGGATGCTGCTGGTGATGCGCGAACGCAGGCGCAGCTTGTCGGCCATTTCCGGGCGACGCAGGTCGATGAAGCGGTAGCGCAGGCGGGTTTCTTCGCCAACGTCGGAATATTCGTTCAACGGGAACGGTGGAGTTTCAGCTTCGTTGAGCACGGTCAACTGGTAGCCGAGGATCTCGATGGCACCGGAGGCCATGTTGGCGTTCACCGCACCTTCTGGGCGCTTGCGAACCTTACCGGTGACCTGCACCACGTATTCGCTGCGCACGCGGTCGGCGGCGGCGAAGGTTTCGGCGCGGTCCGGGTCGAACACGACCTGGGCCATGCCTTCGCGGTCACGGATATCGAGGAAGATCACCCCGCCGTGGTCGCGGCGACGATGGACCCAGCCGCAAAGGGTGACTTCCTGGCCGTCCAGGCTCTCGTTCAGTTGGCCGCAATAATGGCTGCGCATCATGATGGTGGTTTCGCTTCTCGTGATTCGTGTATTCGGTGGAGGCCTTGGCCGCCCCAGGGGGCTAATACTGCAAGACCCGGCTACTGCAATTCAACTCAGTCGGCCTTGTCGCCGCCTGCCAGATTCTTTTTTGCCCCGGTCTTGAAGTCGGTTTCGTACCAGCCGCTACCGCTCAGGCGAAAACCGGGAACCGACAGCAGCTTCTTCAATGCCGGCGCCTGGCAGGCCGGGCACTCGGTCAACGGCGCGGCGCTGATCTTCTGCAACGCTTCCATCCGGTGATCGCAGGATGCACATTGATAGTCATAAAGGGGCATGGGTGTCTCTCGTCAACCATAACGCTGGCTGCCAGGGGCAGCAAAAAGCGGGATTATATATGGTTAACAGGCACTGCGCAGCCCGCCTGGCGATCAGCGCGCGCCGGATGGTTGCTGCAACCAGGCCACACAGATCACCCGGATCAGGCCACTGAAGTTGCGCACGCCGCCCTGACGCAAGTGTACCTCGCGATCGACGTAGGAAAGCACGGTACTGACCGAACATTCATTGACCTCGGCGATGCGCTCGAGGATACCCCAATAAACCGCTTCCAGGCGCAAACAGGTTGAAAAACCGTTGAGCCGGACCGACCGCGATACTGGCCGAATTTGCTTCATGTCGAAATCTGCCTTGAACGGATCGATACCTTGCTTGGCAGGACACCCTCCCAGATTTCCTACACGCTTGCTCCCTTGCATCATTCACTCCATTGCCTCACCACAGGTTGTGCTCCCTGCGCCCAGCGAAGGCTTGGACACAGGAACCAGTGGCTCAATGAAGCGCTTACAGCCCGCCACAAAGCAGCGGTAAACCCTTCCCGCACAACGGAAAAAGCCCGTACGAGCAGGGCTCGGCCGGGCTTTCAGGCATGCTTCGGATTACTTTTCTTCAAGCAGCACTCGTAGCATCCAGGCCGTTTTTTCGTGCACCTGCATCCGCTGGGTGAGCAGGTCGGCGGTCGGCTCGTCACTGACCCTGTCCACATCCGGGAAGATACTGCGCGCGGTACGCACCACGGCCTCCTGCCCCTGGACAAGCTGGCGGATCATTTCATCCGCCGCCGGCACACCCGCCTCCTCCTTGATTGAGGAATGTTCCGCATAAAAGGCATAGGACCCCGGCGCAGGGAAGCCCAAGGCGCGTATCCGCTCGGCAATCGAGTCGACCGCCAGGGCCAGTTCGTTGTATTGCTCTTCGAACATCAGGTGCAGGGTGCGGAACGAAGGACCCGTCACGTTCCAGTGAAAGTTATGGGTTTTCAGATACAGCACATAGGTATCCGACAACAGGCGGGAAAGCCCTTCGACGATGGACTTGCGATCTACTTCGCTGATACCGATATCGATTGCCATGAAGTTCCCCTTTTCCATATGGCTTGATGATCAAGCGGGCCTTCACACTGTATCAACACTTCGCGCAGCGTGCCCATGATACAGGGCAACCGATCGCCACCAGGCAGCCTCAATTTGAGAAGGCCCGGCCTTTGCTGTTAAATAGGCACCGTGCCACCCGTGCGGACTGTCATTGCCGGGTGCATAGGCTGGCCCAACACGTTTTCGCGCGCTCTACCTCATGCGCACCGTGCTGCCAGCTCTTCCTGTGATCAGCTTTATCAACTGCGAGCCAACCCATGTTCAAAATCGTCCATCTGGTGACGGGCGCTGCGGCTTTGCTGCTATCGCTCATGCCCAGCCTGAAAACCGATGCAATACCCTTCCTGCAGCAACCCGACGCGGTCTACCTGGCACTGCTCGGCCTGCTTAACCTGCTGCTGGCACCGGTCGTGCCCCTCTATTACCGAGGCGCGCGCCAACAGCTGCAACACCTGGCCTGTGCCTTGCTGGTAGTGGCGGTGGTCCTGCAGACGCTGACCCTGCTGGCCCGCCCGGAAATGGGCAACCTGGCAGCACTGGTTTGTGCCGCACTCGCCATTGTTCTGCATCTAGCCGCGGGCTTTGCCCGCAGCCCTCGCAAATCCAGGCCCAGCCAAGGCGCCCCCCTGGAGACCGGCAAGCGCGATACCGGCACCGTCAAGTGGTTCAATACGTCCAAAGGCTTTGGTTTCATTTCCCGCGACTCGGGTGACGATATCTTCGTCCACTTCCGCGCCATTCGCGGCGAAGGCCACCGCATCCTGGTCGAAGGCCAGCGCGTGGAATTTTCGGTAATGCACCGTGACAAGGGCCTGCAGGCCGAAGACGTGGTCGCGGTCAACCGCCGCTGACCCTCTGCAGCCCTGGGGCAACCCCAGGGCTGTCGCCACTCAATAATGAGGGGGCGGCGCTTCCTCACCTTCGCTGCCGTACTGGCCGACCATTTCCTCGTAGCGCTTGATCAGCTCGGCCATCTGCAACTGCAGGCGATCGATCACTCGTCCCTGCTCGACCACCACGTCGTTCAACTCCTGGATGATGTCGTCCTGGAAGGCCTGACGGGTTTCCAGCTCGATGATGCGCGATTCCACTGACATTCAGGCCTCCTGATATTCGCTGAGCAGCGCACGCAGGCGCAGGCGAATGGCGTCGACCTGCCCTGGAGCATACTCGACAGCGGGCACCTTGCCCCAGACCGGCGCCGGCCAGGCGGCATCGCCGTGCCGACGAACGATGACATGCATGTGCATCTGGCTGACAACGTTACCCAGCGTGGCAACATTCATTTTGTCTGCCTTGAACTCACGCTTCAGCGCCTCAGCCAGATAGGTGGTTTCTTTCCAAAACTGCGCTTGGTCATCCTGATTCAGGTCGAACAACTCGCTCACACCTGCGCGCTTGGGCACCAGGATGAACCAGGGGTAGTTGGCATCCTTGCTAAGCAGCAGACGGCACAGCGGAAAGTCCCCAAGCACCAGAGAATCCTGCTGCAGACGCGAATCCATCTCAAACACTACAAACCTCCAACCAATTGAATCGAATCCGGCCGATGCGGGATATCGCGCAAGGATACCGCGCTTCGCCAGCGACGGCATGCAACCGCTGCCCAACTGCACACTTTAAGTTCATGAAAATCCGCTACCTGCACAGTTACGGTAACACCCCGCTACTTTTCGCACCAAAATGAGGCCGCAAACGAACACATCACTACGCTTCTACACACACAAATGACTCAGCATGAACAGTTGCCGGTAACACATTGACTTTTATGGCAGGTTTTGGAATTGGAAGCCTGGCAACCGCCAACGTGGCTCCAGACAGACGCCACCCCATGTTTTCGGGACCTTTCGACCTGTGGCAGCAACATTTGTGAAAATTTCATGAACCGTTGTTAATTTTGAGCACGCTTGTTGCATTCCTATCACACCAAGTCGGCACGACATCTGCATCAAGCGATGGACGCGACAAATAACAACAGCCGCTTTGGATACACCAGGGAGTTTCCCTAACCGGAACCTGTAGTTACAGAATCATTACGGTGACAGGAACAGCGCTGGCGTTGTACGCCCCGGAAAACCGGGACGTGATTTGCGACATGGAAATACCTGAAAGCGACATGGCCATAAAGTTCCCGAAAGGTTGTTTATGCCCATATCGCCAACAACAGTCAGCGTGCTATACATTTCCGCCGACATAACAAGAAAGAGCTGCCCCATATAACTAAAACACTTGGGCGCAGCGGTACTCTTCCTAAAAAACCAAAGGAGCAAATCACGATGCGCGTGATGAAGTGGAGCTTGATCGCCCTGGCCGTTTCGGCAGGCACCTCGCAATTGGCCTTCGCCTCTGCACAGGACGAATCCAAGGGTTTCATCGAAGACAGCCAGCTGAACGTCAAAACTCGCATGCTGTACTTCAGCCGTGACTTCCGTAACAACCCTTCTGGCACCCAGAGCCGCGTGGAAGAAACCGGCCTCGGCTTCCTCGGCACCTTCGAATCGGGCTTCACCCAAGGCACCGTAGGCTTCGGTGTCGACGCCATCGGCATGCTCGGCCTGAAACTGGACAGCGGCAAGGGCCGCGCCGGTACCGGCCTGTTCCCGGAAGGCTCCGACGGGCGTTCGCAGGATGACTACTCCTCGGGCGGCGGTGCAGTAAAACTGCGCATCTCCAACACCGTCTTGAAATACGGCAGCCAGTTCACCGCGCTGCCAGTCTTCGCCACGGACGACAGCCGACTGCTGCCGGAAGTTGCCGAAGGTGGTCTGATCACCAGCAATGAAATCGAAGGCCTGACCCTGCACGCGGGTCACTTCACCGCCATGAAAGCACAGGCCGAAACCGACCGTGACAGCCTGCACCTGACCCAGGCGGACATCCTCGGTGGCACCTATGCCATCACCGACAGCCTCAGCACCAGCCTGTACTACTCCAAAGTAGAAGACTACTGGCGCAAGTACTACGGCAACATCAACTGGGCTCTGCCGATCTCCGACAAACAAGGCCTGGTGTTCGACTTCAACATCTATGACACCAAGAGCGAAGGCAGCGCACTCTACACAGCGTACGATGGCGACAAGCTTGACAACACCGCCTTCAGCCTGTCGGCTGCCTGGAACATCGGCGCCCACACCTTCACCGTCGTGCATCAGCGCGTTCACGGCGATGGCGACTACGGTTACGGCGTCGACGGTGGCGGCACCGTCTTCCTGGGTAACTCGGTAGCCCGTTCCGACTTCAACGCCGAAGACGAAAAATCCTGGCAGGCACGCTACGACCTGAACTTCGCCGAGTTCGGCGTACCCGGCCTGACCTTCATGACCCGCTACGTGCGCGGTACCGACGCCAATGTCGCCGGCACCAGCAACGGCAAGGAATGGGAACGCGACGTCGACATCAAGTACGTACTGCAAGAAGGCCCTGCCAAGGACCTCAGCTTCCGCGTACGCCAGGCCACCTACCGTTCTTCCGATGGCGTCTACTACGGTTCGAGCTCGATCGACGAACTGCGCCTGATCGTCGAATACCCGCTGAGCATCCTGTAAGCCTCGCTTATAGTGCCCCGCACCTGAAAAAGCCCGGCACGCTTGCCGGGCTTTTTCTTGGCTGACAATTGCCACGCCCTGGGGCATCCTGTACGCCTTCGTTTCGCCCCCGTACAATGCGGGGTCATTTCAATGTCTTAGGCAATCGACACGGCTAACCATGCGCACCAGTCAATATTTGCTCGCCACCCAGAAAGAAACCCCTGCCGACGCAGTGGTCATCAGCCATCAGCTCATGCTGCGTGCCGGCATGATCCGCAAGCTGGCCTCCGGCCTGTACACCTGGCTGCCGATGGGCCTGCGGGTAATGCGCAAGGTCGAAGCCGTGGTGCGCGAGGAAATGAACGCCGCCGGTGCCCTGGAAGTGCTGATGCCCAGCATCCAACCTGCCGAGCTGTGGCAGGAATCCGGTCGCTGGGAACAGTATGGCCCGGAGCTGCTGCGCCTGAAGGACCGCCACCAGCGCGACTTCTGCGTCGGCCCGACCCACGAAGAAGTCATCACCGACCTGGCCCGCAACGAGCTGTCCAGCTATAAACAGCTGCCGCTCAACCTGTACCAGATCCAGACCAAATTCCGTGACGAGATCCGCCCGCGCTTCGGCCTGATGCGTGGCCGCGAATTCATCATGAAGGACGCCTACTCCTTCCATGCCGACCAGGCTTCCCTGCAGGAAACCTACGACCGCATGCACCAGGCGTACTCCAACATCTTTACCCGCCTGGGCCTGGATTTCCGCCCAGTGCAGGCCGACACCGGCTCCATCGGTGGCAGCTACTCGCATGAATTCCACGTGCTGGCCTCGTCCGGCGAAGACGACGTGATCTTCAGCGACAGCTCTGACTACGCCGCCAACATCGAGAAAGCCGAGGCCATTCCGCGCGAAACCGTGCGTCCAGCGCCAACCGAAGAGCTGCGCCTGGTCGACACGCCAGAGGCCAAGACCATCGCCCAGCTGGTGGAGAATCACGGCCTGGCGATCGAGAAGACCGTCAAGACCCTGATCGTGCGTGGCGCCGAAGAAGGCAAGCTGATTGCCCTGATCGTTCGTGGCGACCATGAGCTGAACGAAATCAAGGCCACCAAGCTCGAGCAGGTTGCCGAGCCACTGGTCATGGCCACCGAAGCCGAACTGCGCGACGCGATTGGCGCTGGCGCCGGCTCCCTGGGCCCGCTCAACCTGCCACTGGAAATCATCATCGACCGCTCGGTTGCCCTGATGAGCGACTTCGGCATCGGTGCCAACATCGACGACAAGCACTACTTCGGCGTCAACTGGGAGCGCGATCTGCCAGTTCCTCAGGTTGCCGACCTGCGCAACGTCGTCGAAGGCGACCCAAGCCCGGATGGCCAGGGCACCCTGGTGATCAAGCGCGGCATCGAAGTCGGGCACATCTTCCAGCTCGGCACCAAGTACAGCGAGGCGCTCAAATGTCAGGTACTGGGCGAAAACGGTAAGCCGGTCGTGTTGTCCATGGGCTGCTATGGCATCGGTGTGTCCCGCGTGGTCGCCGCCGCCATCGAGCAGAGCTATGACGACAAGGGCATCATCTGGAACGACGCCCTGGCGCCCTTCCAGATCGCACTGGTACCGCTGCGCTACGAAACCGACGTGGTGCGCGAAGCCACCGACAAGCTGTACGCCGAACTGACAGCCGCCGGCTTCGAAGTGCTGCTGGACGACCGTGACAAGAAGACCAGCCCAGGCATCAAGTTTGCCGACATGGAGCTGATTGGCATTCCGCACCGCATCGTGGTCAGCGACCGTGGCCTGGCCGACGGCAACCTGGAATACAAGCACCGCACCGAACAGGATGCCCAAGCGCTGCCACTCAATGAAGTGCTGACCTTCCTGCAGGCCCGCGTTCGCCGCTGATAAACAATGCACGAGTGATCATGTCCAAGCGAAGTACCTTTACCCTGGGGGGCGCCGCACTGTGCGGCGCCCTGTTCCTTAGCGGCTGCGCCAACCAGATGTCCCAGCGCAGCGAGCATGAGGAGCGCGTCGAGCGCAAGCTGCTCGAACACACCCTGCAGATCGATGTCGGCGAGCCGAAGGTGATGGAGCTGCCGCAGCGGCGTGTGCGCGTGCATGAACAGAAGCGCTTCGAAGTCACCGAGTTCGAAGTGACCCGCCGTTACGACCGCTACACACCATACCAACCGTGGCGGGAGGTTTACGAGATCCCGCTGGGCGCAGTGGCCGTGGTGGCCGGCGTCGGCGCCAACGTGGTCAACGTCTTCGCTCTGGGCAACCTGCCGGACAGCGTGACCCACGACTGGCTCAGCTACGGTGTGGCCGGGCTCAACCCGTTCATGAACGTGCAGTCCAACGGTCGCGCCCAGCAGAATCTGGCCGGGATCAGTGAAGTGCAGAAGGACAAGCGGGAAGAGTTCACCAGCCTGCCCTGGAGCGAACGTTTGGTCGAAGTCAAGGCCGGCAAGATGACTCACGAGCTGACCACTGACAGAAACGGCGTGCTGCGCCTGAACCTGCTCGACAGCCCGTTCTCTGAACAGCACCTGAACCATGTCGGTACCCTGCACCTGCAGGTGGTCGACGAAGACAATGCGGTACGCGGCGATGCCAGCCTGCTGGTCAGCGCGACCCTGCGTAACAAGCTGCGTGAAGCCCATGAGCTGATTTTCGATGACCTCGAAGATGACGATGTCGGCCAATGGGTACACCGGGTCAAGCGCCTGTCGGAGCTGGGCCTGGAAGAAGAAGCCAGCGAGATGGAACAGAGCCTGATCGAGCTGACCCGCAACGACCCGGAGCTTCAGCAGGAGTTTCTGCAAGCGTTGACCAAGGCAACTGGCCGATTGGTGGCTGATCCAGGCGTGCACTAATAAAGAGGGGCCGCATTGCGGTCCCTTCTTATTTATCCGCAAAAAGCTCCAGCTGCTCATGCGCCCCGCGCAGATCGCGCAGCCTCACCCCTACCCCGAGCAAGCGCACCGGTTTGCCGCCTCGCGCAAATGCCTGCTTCAGCAGATGCTGGTAGCTTTCCAAGTCCCTGCCCGCCCCCGCCTGCTCCAGGGTGGTCTGGCTGAAATCGTGAAACTTGACCTTGACGAAAGGTTTGTCCGGCCGATAGCTGCTGTCCATGCGCGCGATCCGCTCATTCAGACTGTCGAGCAGTTCAGGCAAGCGCTCAAGGCAACTGGCCAGATCCGGAAGGTCGGTATCGTAAGTGTTTTCCACGCTCACCGATTGCCTGCGGCTGTCATTGTGCACCGCTCGCTCGTCGATGCCCCGCGCCAGCCCCCACAACCGCTCGCCAAAACTGCCGAACTCGCGCACCAGCGCCAGCCGCGACCAGTCGCGCAGGTCCAGGCAGGTGTCGATACCCAGCCGGGCGAGCTTGTCGGCCGTCACCTTGCCCACACCATGCAGCCTGGCGACTGGCAACGCCGAGACAAAGGCCTCCACTTGGTCTGGAGTAACCACGAAAATGCCATTGGGCTTACGCCAGTCACTGGCGATCTTGGCCAGGAACTTGTTCGGCGCCACCCCGGCCGAGACCGTGATATGCAGGGTACGGGCCACCCGCCGGCGGATATCTTCGGCAATGCGCGTGGCGCTGCCGGCAAACCATTGGCTGTCGCTCACGTCCAGGTAGGCTTCATCCAGCGATAACGGCTCGATCAGCTCGGTGTAATCACGGAAGATGCTGTGGATCTCACGCGAAGCCTCGCGGTAGGCCTCGAAACGCGGCTTGACGATCAGCAGGTCGGGGCAGAGCTTGAGCGCATGCCGGGACGACATGGCGGAACGTACCCCATAGGCACGCGCTTCATAATTGCAGGTAGCGATCACCCCCCGATGCTCCGGGGAGCCGCCCACGGCCATGGGGCGGCCGGCAAGACGCGGGTCGTCACGCATCTCGATCGCGGCGTAGAAGCAATCGCAGTCGATATGGATGATCTTGCGCAAGGACATGGATGACCGTGAGTACTGTAGATTCATACAGATAGTAACGCATGCACCTGCTGTGAGACAGCCACCGGCTTAGGCTGCTCGACAATTGGCCTGAAAGCCCCGGCCTACCTGAGCTGCATGGCTTATTTCGCCGCTAAGGGTTTGAACGAAAAAGGTTTTTTAAGAGGAATTGCTTGACACTGGATAGGAAATCCGTAGAATTCGATCTCACAGGCGCGGG
>NZ_JBIVYQ010000003.1:83073-688406 GCF_044772285.1 Pseudomonas sp. NPDC090233
GGGATGGAGCAGCCTGGTAGCTCGTCGGGCTCATAACCCGAAGGTCGTCGGTTCAAATCCGGCTCCCGCAACCAGATTCGAGAAAAGGCCACTGTTAACACAGTGGCCTTTTTCTTTGCCCTGAAAAAAGCGACGGCTAAAAACTCAAGTTAAATCAACAAGTAATGCTTGACACCAAAGGCTTACGCTGTAGAATTCGATCCCACAGGCGCGGGATGGAGCAGCCTGGTAGCTCGTCGGGCTCATAACCCGAAGGTCGTCGGTTCAAATCCGGCTCCCGCAACCAGATTCGAGAAAAGGCCACTGTTCACGCAGTGGCTTTTTTCTTTGGCCTGAATAAAGCAGGCCCTGCAGAAATATTTGCACGATCAACAGTTAGTGCTTGACCACTCAGCCTGAAGCTGTAGAATGCGCCCCTCTGACGCGGGATGGAGCAGCCTGGTAGCTCGTCGGGCTCATAACCCGAAGGTCGTCGGTTCAAATCCGGCTCCCGCAACCATATTCGTCAGAACAAACCCCGCCTGTGTAACAGCAGCGCGGGGTTTGTTGCATTTCGTCGACTGAAAACCTTTGATGCATTCAGCCTACCCCCGCGCTTGAGATGTCGCCCTCTGGATGAACTATCTTTAACCGTGCCGGACGACTGAAAGTCATGTTGCCCGGAGTAATATCTGGATACGTTTCCAAAGGGACTTTCACTTGGCCGCACCTTCCCCTGACCTCGCGCTGAAAGCCCGGGGTAACTCATGACTTCCCAGAACCCAGCCCCCCAGGAGCCACTCGCGACGGCATTGCCTGTGGCCGCGCAACGTCTGCCCTGGCTGGAGCGCCTGAGCCGCTATCGCCAACCCATCGGCCTCGGCGTGACCCTGGTGCTGTTCGCCATGGCCCTGGTTGCCTGCCGTCACTTACTGAGCGAGTTGGACATCTATGCGCTGCACGATGCCATGCTCAGCGTGCCAGCCCAATCACTGATCGGCGCCTTGCTGGCGACGGTCGTCGGGTTTGTGATCCTGCTCGGTTACGAATGGTCGGCCAGCCGCTATGCCGCGGTGAAGTTGCCTGCCCGCACGCTATTGCTCGGTGGCTTCAGCGCGTTCGCCATCGGTAACGCCATCGGCCTGTCGATGCTCTCTGGTGGCTCGGTGCGTTATCGCCTGTATGCTCGCCAGGGACTAGGTGCCGCCGAAGTCGCGCGCATGACAGTGTTTGCCAGCCTGTCACTGGGTTGCGCCCTCCCCCCGCTGGCAGCCCTGGCCACCTTGAGCAACCTGCCCGCCGCCGCTGCGGCCCTGCGTATGCCCGCAAGCGTACTGGCCGCGATCGCCCTTGCCGTGCTGGCCCTGTCGACCGTGCTGGTGATCGGGCTGTATCGCCGACGGTTGCCTGAGCAGCCATTGGCCGACAGCCTGCTGGTGCAAATCGGTCGGCGTACCTTGCGACTGCCCGGCGCGCGGCTGACCGCACTGCAACTGGTCATCACCGCACTGGACGTTGCCGCCGCCGCTACCGTGCTCTATCTGCTGCTGCCAGAGGCCCCGCCATTCGGCGCGTTCATCCTGGTCTATCTGCTGGCGCTGGCCGCTGGGGTGCTCAGCCATGTGCCAGGCGGGGTCGGGGTCTTCGAGGCGATCTTGCTGGCTGCCTTCGCCGACCAACTGGGCGCTGCGCCACTGGCCGCTGCCTTGCTCCTGTACCGCTTGATCTACGTTGTGCTGCCATTGCTGCTGGCTTGTGCGCTGTTGCTGGGTAACGAGGCGAAGCGCCTGCTGTTCGCGCAGCAGGCAATCAAGGCCGCCTCCGGGCTGGCCGCGCCAATCCTTTCGATCCTGGTGTTTCTCTCCGGCGTGGTGCTGCTGTTCTCGGGCGCTACACCCGAGATCGATACCCGCCTGGAGCACATGGGCTTCCTGGTGCCACACCGCCTGATCGACGCCTCGCACTTCGGCGCCAGCCTGATTGGCGTGTTGTGCCTCTTGCTCGCACAGGGCCTGCGCCGCCGCCTTTCCGCCGCTTGGCTGCTGACCACCGTGTTGTTGCTGGTGGGCGCTCTGTTGTCGTTGCTCAAAGGCTTCGACTGGGAAGAAGCCAGCCTGCTGATTTGCACCGCCGCCCTGCTTGCCCTCTTCCGCCGTTCGTTCTACCGGCCAAGCCGTCTTCTTGAGCTGCCGTTCTCACCGGTGTACCTGGTGGCCAGCGCCTGTGTGGTCGGCGCTTCGGTCTGGCTGCTGCTGTTCGCCTACCAGGACGTGCCCTACAGCCATCAGCTATGGTGGCAGTTCACCCTCGACGCCGATGCCCCCCGTGGCCTGCGCGCAGCCATGGGCAGCGCGGTGCTGCTGGTGATCGTCGCCCTCACCTGGCTGCTGCGTACCGCCCGCCCGGTCATTCATCTGCCCGATGAGGAAGAGCTGCAGCGCGCCAACCGCATCCTGCTGGCGTCCGAGCAACCCGACGGTGGCCTGGCGCTGACCGGTGACAAGGCGCTGCTGTTCCACCCAAGCAACAACGCCTTCCTCATGTATGCCCGCCGTGGCCGCAGCCTGGTGGCGCTGTACGACCCCATCGGCCCGGCCCAGGAACGCGCCGAGATGATCTGGCAGTTCCGCGACCTGTGCGACTTGCACCACGCCCGCCCGGTGTTCTACCAGGTACGCGCGGAGAACCTGCCGTTCTACATGGACATCGGCCTGACCGCCCTCAAGCTAGGCGAGGAGGCCCGGGTCGACCTGCGCCGCTTCGACCTCGAAGCCAAGGGCAAGGAAATGAAAGACCTGCGCTACACCTGGAACCGTGGCGGGCGCGATGGCCTGAGCCTGGAAATCCACGAACCCGGCCAGGCACCGCTGGCCGAGCTCAAGGAAATATCCGACGCCTGGCTGGGCGGCAAGAACGTGCGCGAAAAAGGCTTTTCGCTGGGACGCTTCAGCCCCGAGTACCTGCAGCACTTCCGCATTGCGCTGATCCGCTTCCAGGGCCGGCCGGTGGCGTTTGCCAACTTGCTGGAAACCCATGCCCACGAGCTGGCCAGCCTCGACCTGATGCGCGCCCACCCCGAGGCGCCGAAGCTGACCATGGAATTCATGATGATCGGCCTGATCCTGCACTACAAAAGCCATGACTATGGGCGCTTCAGCCTGGGCATGGTCCCCCTTTCCGGCCTGCAGCCACGGCGTGGCGCACCGTTGACCCAACGCTTGGGTTCCATGGTGTTCCGCCGCGGCGAACAGCTTTACAACTTCCAGGGCCTACGGCGCTTCAAGGACAAGTTCCAGCCGGACTGGGAACCTCGTTACATGGCCGTGCCAGCCGGGCTCGACCCGTTGGTGGCACTGGCCGACACCGCCGCCCTGATTGCAGGCGGCCTGACTGGATTGGTGAAACGTTGATGATCCGACGCTATTGGCAGTACATCTTGATCCCCTTGCTGGTGGCCGCCCTCGCCGGCGCCGCTGCCTTCTGGCTGTGGACACGGCCGGCCCCCGACGCTCGCCTGGAGCAACTGAGCCTCAATGACATCAGCGTCACCCGTGTCACGCCTGGCGTCCACGCCAAGGCCCGGGTCGCCATCGGTGTGCCCCAGGACCAGGCCCTGACCGACAAGCAGCTGTTGGACCTGAGCCAGGCTGGCGAGGCGCAACTGGTGCAGGTCATCCTGCCGACAGGCGACTGCAGCAAGCAGCAACAGGCAATGGACCTGGCGCTGAGCCAACTGGCCGAAAAACCGACACTGGTCGCCGGTATCGGCCCAGGCGCCGCCCAGGCCTGGCGCTGGCTGGCCGCGCAGACGGACGACAAGGCCCGCGCCATCTCGGTCGACTTCAACGTCGAGCAGCCCGGTTGCACCGCCGCCCTGCCGAAAACTGCCGCCCATGGCCACTGGAACGTCGCCTGGAACGATAACCCGGATGACGCCAGCGCCGCCTTCGTGCGCGACCAGGCCAATGCCGAAACCAGCATCAGCGACTACGACATCCACCTGCCGCAAGTGCTCAAGGCACAGCTGACCCAAGCCCTGGTGGGCCGCGACGGCAATGCACTGGCCATCCCCGTGGTGGAAGTGCCTGCCGGGCAAACCACTGACACCGTGACCCTGTTCCTCTCCGGTGACGGCGGCTGGCGCGACCTGGACCGCGATGTGGCGGGTGAAATGGCCAAGCTCGGTTATCCGGTCGTCGGCATCGACACCCTGCGCTACTACTGGCAGCACAAGACCCCCGAGCAAAGCGCCGCCGACCTGTCGGAGCTGATGCAGCACTACCGTCAGAAATGGGGCACCAAGCGCTTCGTGCTGACCGGCTATTCGTTCGGTGCCGACGTGCTGCCGGCGATTTACAACCGCCTGCCGGCCGAGGACCAACAGCGTATCGACGCCGTGATGCTGCTTGCCTTCGCCCGCAGCGGCAGCTTCGAAATCGAAGTCGAGGGCTGGCTGGGCAAGGAAGGTCAGGAAGCGCCGACCGGGCCGGAAATGGCCAAGCTGCCTGCGTCCAAGGTGGTCTGCGTGTATGGCCTGGAAGAGGCCGACGAAAGCGGCTGTACCGACAAGACTGCCGTGGGCGAGCGGATGAAGTTGCCCGGTGGGCACCACTTCGACGAAAACTACCCGGCGTTGGCCAAACGCTTGATTGGCGAGATCGAGACCCGCCAGGGCAAGTCCAGCGTGGCCGAGCAGAATTGAGTTGAACCCGGGGCCGCTTTTTGCGCCCCCTGTTCATTCAGATCTCGACCTGCGTCCCCAGCTCGATCACCCGGTTCAGCGGCAAGTTGAAGAAGCGCAGATTACCGTTGGCATTCTTCAGCAAGAAGGCAAACAAATTTCCCCGCCAGCGCGACATGCCTTCTAGACGCGTCGCGATCACCGTTTCACGGCTGAGGAAGTAGGTCGTGCGCATCGGGCTGAAATCCAGCTCGTCCAGATGGCACAGTTTCAGCGCCGCCGGCACGTCCGGTTCATCCATGAACCCGAAGTGCAGCAAAACGCGGAAAAAACCATCACCAAAGGCCTCCACCTCGAAGCGCTCCTGCTCCGGCACCCGCGGCTGGTCCTCACTGACCACGGTCAACAGCACCACCTGGCTGTGCAGCACCTGGTTATGCAGCATGTTGTGCAACAGCGCATGGGGCACGGCGTTCGGTCGCGCGGTAAGGAACACGGCAGTACCTTCGACGCGGTGCGGCGGCTGCAGGTGGATACTGCTGATGAACAAGTCTAGCGGCAGCCCGCCCTCATCGATGCGCTCGACGAGGATCTGCTTGCCACGCTTCCAGGTGCTCATTAATAGGAACAGCACGCCACCTGCCAGCACCGGGAACGCCCCACCCTGGACGATTTTCGGCACGTTGGCGGCGAAGAACAGCCCGTCTACAAAGAGGAAACCCACCAGAATCGGCACTGCCAGCACCGGTGGCCATTTCCACAACAGCAGCATTACCGCCGACACCAGGATGGTGGTCATCAGCATGGTGCCGGTGACCGCCACGCCATATGCCGCCGCCAGCGCGCCGGAAGACTCGAAGCCGATCACCAGCAAGACCACACCGACCATCAGGGTCCAGTTGACTGCCGCGATGTAGATCTGCCCTTGCTCGTCGCTGGAAGTGTGCTGGATCTGCATCCGTGGGATGTAACCAAGTTGGATGGCCTGGCGAGTCAGGGAGAAGGCCCCCGAGATGACCGCCTGCGAGGCAATCACCGTGGCCATGGTCGCCAGCCCCACCAACGGCAGCAACGCCCAACCCGGCGCCAGCAGGTAGAACGGGTTGCGCGCAGCATCCGGGTTTTGCAGCAGGATCGCGCCCTGGCCGAAATAGTTGAGCACCAACGCCGGCAGCACCAGGGCGAACCAGGCACGGGCGATCGGCTTGCGCCCAAAGTGGCCCATGTCGGCATAAAGCGCCTCGGCCCCGGTCAAGGCCAGCACCACCGCCCCCAGGATCGCCACGCCCATGCCTGGGTGAACGATGAAGAAGTTCACCGCCCAGCCCGGGTTGAACGCCTTGAGCACTTCCGGGCTCTGCGAGATGCCATGCACGCCCAGGGCGCCGAGCACCACGAACCAGGTCACCATGATCGGGCCGAACAGCTTGCCGATTTTCTCGGTGCCGTGCTTCTGCACCAGGAACAGCGCCACCAGCACCACCAGCGAAATCGGCACCACCCAGTGGTCGATGCCATCGAACGCCAGGCCCATGCCCTCCACCGCCGACAACACCGACACCGCCGGGGTGATCATGCTGTCACCGTAGAACAACGAAGCGCCGATCAGCCCGCAGATGACCATCAACGTGCGCAGGCGCGGATAGGCCGCCGTGGCCCGCCGCGCCAGCGCGGTCAGGGCCATGGTGCCGCCTTCGCCCTGGTTGTCGGCGCGCAGGATGAACATCACGTATTTGAACGACACCACCCACAGCAGCGACCAGAGGATCAGCGAAAGAATCCCCAGCACCCCATCATGGTTGACCGGTACACCGTAACCGCCGGTAAAGACTTCCTTGAGGGTATACAGCGGGCTGGTCCCGATATCGCCATAGACCACCCCAACAGCT
This sequence comes from Pseudomonas sp. NPDC090233, assembly GCF_044772285.1. Taxonomy (NCBI): domain Bacteria; kingdom Pseudomonadati; phylum Pseudomonadota; class Gammaproteobacteria; order Pseudomonadales; family Pseudomonadaceae; genus Pseudomonas; species Pseudomonas sp. NPDC090233. Next base: position 89,623 of record NZ_JBIVYQ010000003.1, read on the forward strand.
GCCACCAGCAGGCCCAGCGACCTGGCTGCGCCTTGCTTACCCGCCTGCCCGCCCTCGGTGTGACTGCTTGCCTGAACCATCGAACACTCCCGCAAACGGCCATCGAGGCCGGTAGAATTCACACGCGCGCCGGGGCATCACTGACCCACTGACGCAATGGCGCGAAGCATAGCGTAGCGTTCGTCGCATTTGTGCTGGTCAAGCGACCGTGCGCTCGCTAGAATTGCGCACTTTTTGATCAGAGGCGCCAAAAAGCGCCCGTCAAGACCGCCGCCGTTTCCGGCCGTGCGGCCTGCATTCAATACCGAGGTTAGTCATGTCCACCACTCCCGCCACCCCCAAGGTAGGATTCGTCAGCCTGGGCTGCCCAAAAGCCCTGGTCGATTCTGAGCGCATTCTGACCCAGCTGCGCATGGAAGGTTATGAAGTCGTGCCCACCTACGAGGACGCCGACGTGGTGGTGGTCAACACCTGCGGCTTCATCGACAGCGCCAAGGCCGAGTCGCTGGAAGTGATCGGCGAAGCGATCAAGGAAAACGGCAAGGTCATCGTCACCGGCTGCATGGGTGTCGAGGAAGGCAGCATTCGTGACGTGCACCCAAGCGTGCTGTCGGTCACCGGCCCCCAGCAGTACGAGCAGGTGGTCAACGCCGTGCACGAAGTGGTGCCGCCGCGCCAGGACCACAACCCGCTGATCGACCTGGTGCCACCGCAAGGCGTCAAGCTGACCCCGCGCCACTACGCCTACCTGAAGATTTCCGAAGGCTGCAACCACAGCTGCAGCTTCTGCATCATCCCGTCGATGCGCGGCAAGCTGGTCAGCCGCCCGGTCGGTGAAGTGCTGAGCGAGGCCGAGCGCCTGGTCAAGGCCGGCGTCAAGGAGATCCTGGTGATTTCCCAGGACACCAGCGCCTACGGCGTCGACGTCAAATACAAGACCGACTTCTGGAACGGCCGCCCGGTCAAGACCCGCATGCTCGAACTGTGCGAGGCGCTGAGCAGCCTGGGGGCCTGGGTGCGTCTGCACTACGTCTACCCGTACCCGAACGTCGACGACGTGATCCCGCTGATGGCCGCCGGCAAGATCCTGCCGTACCTGGACATCCCGTTCCAGCACGCCAGCCCGAAAGTGCTCAAGTCGATGAAGCGCCCGGCCTTCGAAGACCGCACCCTGGCGCGCATCAAGAACTGGCGCGAGCAATGCCCGGAACTGGTGATCCGTTCGACCTTCATCGTCGGCTTCCCGGGCGAAACCGAAGAAGACTTCCAATACCTGCTGGACTGGCTGACCGAAGCTCAGCTCGACCGCGTCGGCTGCTTCCAGTACTCGCCGGTTGAAGGCGCTCCGGCCAACGACCTCGGCCTCGAAGAAGTACCGGATGACGTCAAGCAGGAACGTTGGGACCGCTTCATGGCCCACCAGCAGGCCATCAGCAGCGCCCGCCTGCAACTGCGCATCGGCAAGGAAATCGAAGTGCTGATCGACGAAGTCGAAGAACAAGGCTCGGTAGGCCGCAGTTTCTTCGACGCACCGGAAATCGACGGCAGCGTGTTCATCGATGGCGACCACGGTTTCAAGCCAGGCGACAAGGTCCGTTGCCGGGTGGTCGATGCCGACGAGTACGACATGTGGGCCGAGCCTGTCTGAGGCTTGGGATGACATGATCGAGCCCCGCCCACTGGCGGGGCTTCTTTTTGCATCTATGGTTTCCTCAATAGCCATCGAGGAACACCGGCATGCCTACGGCATTGACGCTGCAAACGCCACACGTGAGCGACTATCCAGTGCTGGTTCAGGTCTGGGAAGACTCGGTGCGCGCCACGCATGACTTCCTGCCAGACGCTTACATCACGCTGCTGCGAGAGCACGTACTGCACAAATACCTCGACGCGGTCATGCTGGTCTGCTGCAAGGACCGTCAGCGCATCTGTGGTTTTGCCGGGGTCACCAATGGCCGCGTCGACATGCTGTTCGTAGCCCCCGAGTACCGTGGCAAAGGGGTGGGCAAGCGTTTGCTGCGCTATGCCATCGATGAGCTGAATGCCGAGTACCTGGATGTGAACGAACAAAATCCGCAAGCTCTGGGCTTCTACCTGCACGAAGGTTTCAAAGTCATTGGCCGCTCGGAAACCGACGGTTTGGGGCAGCCTTATCCCTTGCTGCATATGAAGTTAATTCCTACATCACTTTAGGAAGCCTCCGAAATGGCGCATTTGACTTAGATTTACCTCATGAACTGCGCATGGGCAGGTACAATGTAAGACTTTTCCTGCCTTGCGAATTACCCGCCATGTCCGAACCCATCCGCCTGTCCAAACGCCTGATCGAGCAGCTCGGCTGCTCCCGCCGTGAGGCCGAGCTGTATATCGAAGGGGGCTGGGTGACGGTCGATGGCGTGGTGGTCGAGCAGCCACAGTTCAAGGTCGACAACCAAACGGTCGCGCTGTTGCCCGGTGCCCGCGCCGAAGCGCTGGAGCCGGTAACCCTGTTGCTCAACCAGCCAGCCGGCGTCCATATCGACAGTGCTCGCGACAGCATGAACATGGGCAACCTCAGCGAGGCGCATCGTGAAGGTGTGCGACCGCTGCATGGGCATTTCGCCCGACTGGCCTGTGCTGCACCGCTGGAGCGCGGCGCCAGCGGCCTGCAAGTGTTCACCCAGGACTGGCGGGTGACCCGCAAGATCGACGCCGACCTGCGCCGCATGGAGCAGGAATACGTCATCGAAGTGCGCGGCGAGACCACGCCCCAGGCGCTGGAGCGCCTGGCGCGTGGTACGGCGGCGCGCAATGACCGGGAACTGCCCAAGGCCAAGGCCAGCTGGCAGAACGAAACCCACCTGCGCCTGGCCCTGAAAAACCCGCAACCTGGGCAGATTTCCGAGATATGCGCCTATCTGCGCCTGGAAATCCGCAGCATGCGCCGCATTCGTCTGGGCGGCGTTTCCATGGGCAAGCTGCCCCTCGGCCAGTGGCGCTACCTAGCCGGCACCGAACGTTTTTAAGCAATACGCCACGCCACAGCGTGGCATCTGAACAGGATTTTGCAGCAATGAACCACAATGATGTCCTGCGCAGCCTGCGCTACATGCTCAAGGTGAACGACGCCAAGATGGCCGAGATCATCGCGCTGTCGGGCCTGGAAGTTAACCCGGTGGTGCTCGCCACTTACCTCAAGAAAGAAGAAGAACCCGGCTTCGTGCGTTGCCCGGAGCGGGTCATGGCGCACTTTCTCGACGGCCTGGTCACCCACCGCCGTGGCAAGGATGACAGCCGCCCGGCGCAGCCTGTCGAGCTGCCAGTGACCAACAACACTGTGCTCAAAAAATTGCGCGTGGCCTTCGAGCTCAAGGAAGACGACCTGCATGCGATTCTCAAGTCGGTCAACTTCCCGGTGTCCAAGCCTGAGCTCAGCGCGCTGTTCCGCAAAGTCGGCCACGACAACTACCGCCCTTGCGGCGACCAGCTTCTGCGCAACTTCCTCAAGGGCCTGACCCTGCGCGTGCGCGGCTGATTGGCCATGCAGCATACGGTTTCCCCCGTCGGCATCGTGCGCTCCTGCTTCAAGGAAAAATTCGCGATTCCGCGCCAGCCCCAACTGGCACCGGCTGCGCGCGGGGTACTGGAGCTGCTGCCGCCGTTCGACCAAGGCGATGCCGTGGCGGGGCTGGAGCAGGTCAGCCACGTGTGGCTGCTGTTCCTGTTCCACCAGGCCCTGGAAGACAAACCCCGCTTGAAAGTGCGCCCGCCGCGCCTGGGCGGCAACAAGAGCATGGGCGTGTTCGCCACGCGCGCGACGCATAGGCCTAATGGTATCGGTCAGTCAGTGGTACGGCTGGAGGGCGTGGAGCCGGGGCGGCTGCTGCTGTCCGGAATCGACCTGCTCGATGGCACGCCAGTGCTGGATATCAAGCCTTACGTGCCCTACGCCGACAGCATCACCGGGGCTAGCAACCTGATGGCCAGTGATGCGCCCGAATCAATTGCCGTGCAATGGGGCGACAGCGCCCTGCCCCAGGCCCGTGAGCACGCGTTGCGCCTGGACGAACCGCTGGTGGAGCTGATCGAGCAGTGCCTGGCGCAGGACCCGCGACCCGCCTACCAGGTGCCACCGCCAGAGCGGGTATACGGGGTGAAGTTCTGGGATGTGCAGGTCCGCTGGCATTACCCGCAACCGGACATGATTCGGGTGCTTGAGGTCGTCGGCGACTGACAGCGGGTATATTGCAGGCATAAAAAAACGCAGACCTGGGTCTGCGTTTTTCGTTAGCGCGTTCGCCTTATTTCTCGACGAAGGCACGCTCGATCAGGTAGTCACCTGGCTCGCGCATGCGGGCGGAGACCTTCAGGCCGAAGCTGTCGAGCACTTCGCTGGTCTCGTCGAGCATGCTCGGGCTGCCGCAAATCATCGCGCGGTCGTCCTGCGGGTTGATCGGTGGCAGGCCGATGTCGCTGAACAGCTTGCCGCTGCGCATCAGGTCGGTCAGGCGGCCTTGGTTCTCGAACGGCTCACGGGTCACGGTCGGGTAGTAGATCAGCTTGTCACGCACCGCCTCACCGAAGAACTCGTTCTGCGGCAGGTGCTCGGTGATGAACTCGCGGTAGGCCACTTCGTTCACGTAGCGCACGCCGTGCACCAGGATCACTTTTTCGAAACGCTCGTAGGTTTCTGGGTCCTGGATGACGCTCATGAACGGCGCCAGGCCAGTGCCGGTGCTCAGCAGGTACAAGTGCTTGCCCGGGTTCAGGTCATCGAGTACCAGCGTGCCGGTAGGCTTCTTGCTAATGATGATCTCGTCGCCTTCCTTCAAGTGCTGCAACTGGGAAGTCAGCGGGCCGTCCGGCACCTTGATGCTGAAGAATTCCAGGTGCTCTTCCCAGTTCGGCGAGGCGATTGAGTAGGCGCGCATGAGCGGGCGACCGGTCTCCTGCTGCAGGCCGATCATCACGAACTGACCGTTCTCGAAGCGCAGGCCCGGGTCGCGGGTGCACTTGAAGCTGAACAGAGTGTCATTCCAGTGATGCACACTGAGGACACGTTCGTGGTTCATGTTGCTCATCGATGGGGCTCCTGAAGAAAACGCAGCGCGCACAGCGCACAGTTGCGCGATAGTTTAGGGGCAGCGACAATATCTGTTAACTGAATTATCAAGATATGTGTTATCGGTTATATAGATATGCGATTCACACTTCGTCAACTACAGGTCTTCGTCGCCGTGGCCCAGCATCAGAGCGTCTCGCGGGCCGCCAGCCTGCTGGCCCTGTCGCAGTCGGCTGCCAGTACCTCAATCACCGAGCTGGAGCGGCAATCGAGCTGCCAGCTATTCGACCGTGCGGGCAAGCGCCTGGCCCTCAATGCCTTGGGCCATCAATTGTTGCCGCAAGCCGTGGCGCTGCTCGACCAGGCCAAGGAAATCGAAGACTTGCTCAACGGCAAATCCGGTTTTGGCTCGCTGGCCGTCGGCGCCACGCTGACCATCGGCAATTATCTGGCCACCCTGCTGATCGGCAGTTTCATGCAGGTGCACCCGGAAAGCCAGGTCAAGCTGCACGTGCAGAACACTGCACATATCGTGCATCAGGTCGCGCAGTACGAAATTGATCTGGGTCTAATCGAAGGCGACTGCAATCACCCGGACCTTGAGGTACAGCCCTGGGTCGAGGACGAGCTGGTGGTGTTCTGCGCGCCTCAGCACCCATTGGCCAAGCTTGGCCGTGCGGATATCGAAAGCCTGTCGCAGGAAGCCTGGATTCTGCGTGAGCAAGGCTCAGGCACCCGCCTGACTTTCGACCAGGCCATGCGGCACCATCGCGCGAATTTGAACATTCGCCTGGAGCTGGAGCACACCGAAGCGATCAAGCGTGCCGTGGAGTCCGGCCTGGGCATCGGTTGCATCTCCCGCCTGGCACTGCGTGATGCATTCCGCCGTGGCAGCCTGGTGCCGGTCGAGACGCCGGAGCTGGACCTGATGCGCCAGTTCTACTTCATCTGGCATAAACAGAAATACCAGACCTCGGCCATGCGCGAATTTCTGGAGCTGTGCCGCAACTTTACTGCGGGCGTAACCCGCAGCGATGAGATCGTCCTGCCGCCGATTGCCTAAAGCAGAATCACACCCCAGACCAGCGCCACCATGGTCAATGCCACCAGCTGCGCGGCGCTGCCCATGTCCTTGGCGTTCTTCGACAGTGGGTGGCGCTCCAGCGAAATGCGGTCGATGGCCGCCTCCACCGCCGAGTTGAACAGCTCGACAATCAGGCCCAGCAGGCATACAGCGATCATGATGGCCCGCTCCGCACGGCTGACCGGCAGCCAGAATGCGATCGGGATCAACAGTACGTTGAGCAGGACCAGTTGACGGAAAGCAGCCTCGCCCTTGAAGGCGGCGCGCAGGCCGTCCAGCGAATAGCCAGCGGCATTGAAGATACGTTTGAGGCCGGTCTGGCCTTTGAATGGCGACATGCGTGTCACTTCACCGATGAAAGGCCAGCAGACTAGTTGAAAACGCATCAAAAAAGCGTGAAGACGCAGGCAGTTAGCTGCTCGCAACCGATTCAAGTTGTTGCAGCAGCAACGCCGCCTGGGTACGCGTGCGCACGCCCAGCTTGCGGAAGATCGCGGTCACATGGGCCTTGATGGTCGCTTCCGACACATTCAGCTCATAGGCAATCTGCTTGTTCAGCAAGCCCTCACAGACCATGGTCAGCACGCGGAACTGCTGGGGCGTGAGGCTAGCCAGGCCCTCGCTGGCAGCTTTGGCTTCGGCCGAGACATCGACTTTTTCGAACGCCTGCGGTGGCCACCAGACCTCGCCGTCGAGCACCTTGCGCACCGCATCCTGAATCACTTCCAGGCCGCTGGACTTGGGGATGAAACCACTGGCGCCAAATTCGCGGGACTTGACCACCACGGCCGCCTCTTCCTGGGCCGAAACCATTACCACCGGGATCTGCGGGTACTGGCCGCGCAACAGCACCAGCCCGGAGAAGCCGTAGGCACCTGGCATGTTCAGGTCCAGCAGGACCAGATCCCAATCGGCTTTTTCGCTCAGTCGGGTTTCCAGCTCGGCAATACTGGCGACCTCGACCAGGCGCACATCCGCGCCCAGGCCAAGGGTCACGGCCTGGCGCAAAGCGCTGCGGAACAGCGGGTGGTCATCGGCAATCAGGATTTCGTAAGTGGCCATCGATCTGTGGATCCTGTTCAGTGGCAAGCGCTTCATTATGAACCAAAGCAGGGCTTGTGCCCCTTGGACTATAGGAAGGTATGCAAACGCCGGTGGGTATCGTCCTGCTCGTCCAGCGGCAGGCGACGCTTGCCACTGAGGTAATGCAGGCTGAACACATCCAGGTAGGCATCCAACGCCTGCGAGGCCTGGCTGTCGCCGGCAAGGTCAAGGCACATGGCGGCGACCTCTGCGGTACAGAAATGATCGTCGCGCTTGGAGCGGCGCAAGCGATAGCGCGACATCTGCTCGGCCTGCAGGCTCAGCACCGGGAAACGCTCAAGGTATGGGCTCTTGCGGAACATCTTTCTGGCTTCGGTCCAGGTCGCATCCAGCAGGATGAATAACGGGCGCTTGCCAGGCTCGCGTACGACCTCGCTGACTACCCGCTCCTGGGCGACGAATTCGCCGGGGAAGACGATGTACGGCTGCCATTGCGGGTCGTCAAGCAACGCCAGCAAGCGTTCGTCCACCGACGTACGCAACCAGCCGAAGGCCGAGGTGTCTTCGATCAAATCGGCAATCAACCAACCTGTATTGGTCGGCTTCAGTGGCTCGGTATCGTGCATCAACAGGCAAACGCCAGAATCTGCCTGCACACGGGGCTTCCAGGCGCACAGGCAGTGGCTGGCGATTACCCTGCAGTCGGCGCAACGCTCGGCGCGTGAACCACGGGCGATGAATGGCTTGACGCTGCGAGCCAGGCGTTCGGCGCGCAGGCGCGCTACCGCATGGCTCATGCTGGCAAACCTCGGGATTGGGTGTGACTGGACACTGCGATAACTCGGAGGAAGCAAAGCGCCAGTCTACCAGAGCTGACATCTTTTGCCGTGCAGGCGGACGGGGTGGTCCCTTATAATCTGCGCTTTGGCGGCCGGTTTCATGGAACGCCAGCCGTCAGCGCATGTCAAAGCGCCAGTCATCGAACCAGGAGAGATTCATGCTGCGTCTTATCGTCCCGACCCTGAGCCTGTTGCTCACCCTGCCCCTGGCAGCCCAGGCGGCCTCCAAGCAGGAGTTCGAGCTGAACAAGATGCTGCAGAAGGTCGCAAAGGAAAGCAGCGTCGGTACCCCACGTGCGATCAACGAAGACATCCTTGACCAAGGCTACACCGCAGAAGGCAAGGCCTTGGTCAACCACCTGAGCGTGCGCCCGGAACATGCGGCACGCATGCAGTCAAACCCTGAGCAGGTGCGCAGCCAGTTGGGTGATAGCGTATGCCGGAACAGCGGCTACCGTAACCTGATGTCCAAAGGCGCGGTAATGGTCTACCGGTTTACCGTTTACAAAACCAATGAGCCTGTGATGGACCAAGCCTTCGACGCTGCCAGCTGCACAGCCGGCAACAAGAAAAAGTGATCAGCTGACCCGCTCATCCTGTGCGCGCTGCGGCTCTTCGTCAGCGCGCATCTCCGCCAGTAGCGCCTTCAAGTAGGGTGACTGGCACTCGAGCGCCGTCAACCGCCGTCGGCACTCCTCCTCCAGGCTCACATGATGAACCTGGGCCGCATTTTCCAGCTGCTGATACAGCTGCCGGTCTACCTCGATGACCAAGCGATGCATACCGCTACCTCCTGCATCGACACGTTTCGCTTCTCCAGTTAACCAAACCCTCACCGTCAATGGTCGTGCGCCGACGAGTGGCCAAACGGGTTCCGTCAGCATGAATGAGCGCGAGGGTCTAGATTGATAGCGAGTACCGACAAAACAACAAACTGCATCATGGCCTTGAAGGCCTACTGCAATGCTCGGGGTGCACACTCGAGCCAGAGCAGCCAGCGACGCACGTAGTGTCGCGGCCGAGCCAGGCCATCGGTTCGGTCAGAGGTTTTGCTGCAGAAGGAGACGTTTAATGCCTTACCAACTGAATGAAGCGTTGTTCAATCACTTCAGGGACAGCGGTATAGACCTGAGCAAGATCGACCAGCAGCTGCAACTGGTCGCACCAAACAGCCCCAACTTACCTCTATACCGCGACATGATGTTGACTGTCTTGCGCATGGCTCACGACGACAGTGACCGTTGGAGTGCCAAGATCACCCTGCAAGCCCTTCGCGAACTGGATCACTCGTTCCGTACCCTGCAACGCTACAAGGGCCGTCGCAAAGTCACTGTATTCGGCTCGGCGCGCACACCGCTTGAACACCCGATGTATGCGCTGGCCCGCGAACTGGGGGCTACTCTGGCCCGCTCAGATCTCATGGTCATTACCGGCGCCGGTGGCGGCATCATGGCCGCGGCGCATGAAGGTGCCGGCAGCGACCACAGCCTGGGGTTCAACATCACCCTGCCGTTCGAACAGCATGCCAACCCTACGGTGGATGGCACCGACAAGTTGCTACCCTTCCACTTCTTCTTCATTCGCAAGCTGTTCTTCGTCAAGGAAGCGGACGGCCTGGTGCTCTGCCCAGGTGGTTTCGGCACGCTGGATGAGGCGCTGGAAGTGCTGACACTGATCCAAACAGGTAAAAGCCCGCTGGTACCGGTGGTCCTGCTGGACTCACCCGGTGGTACCTTCTGGAGTGATTGCCTGAAATTTATCAGCAGGCAACTGGAGGAGAATCGCTATATCTTGCCCACTGACCTCAAACTGGTGCGCCTGGTACACAGCGCCGACGAGGCCGTGGAAGAGATCAATCAGTTCTACAGTAACTATCACTCCAGCCGCTGGCTGAAGAACCAGTTCGTGATACGCATGCACCATCGCCTCAGCGATGCCGCAGTGCAAGAGATTGAGGACGTATTTGCCGATTTGCGCCTCAGTGGCAAGTATCACCAGCATGCCGACAGTGGCGTGGAACATGAGACAGGCAATTACAGCCACCTGACCCGCTTGACCTTTGCCTTCAATGGCCGTGATCAAGGACGCCTGCGGGAGCTGGTGGACTTTATCAACCTTCCGGAAAATTGGGCCAAGCCACAGCCGATGCATACAACGCAAAGAGCTCGCGAAGCATTGAAGGTCAGTTAGCTGTGCTCAATCGTACAAGTCTCGGCCGCTCAGTAGGCGGCCGATCATGTCCATGGGGAAGCCACGGTAAGCGAGAAAGCGGGTCTGCTGGGCACGGCTGCGGGGGTCATGTGGACGCTCCCCTGCATATTTGCGCTGCCAGGCTTCCTGCAATCGCTCCGCCCAGTCAACACCACTTTCACGCAATGCCTGGTCGATATCGCCACGATTCAAGCCACGCAGCCCCAATTCTTCGCGAATGCGAGCAGGGCCGTAACCAGCGTTGGAACGGTATCGAATAAAGCTTTCCAGATAGCGGGCTTCACTAAGCAACCCTTCTTCGGCGAGCCGATCGAGCGCAGGCTCAATCAGCTCATCCGGGGCGCCGCGCTGACGCAGTTTACGCGTGAGCTCCACGCGGCCATGCTCGCGTCGCGCGAGCAGGTCCATGGCTGTCCGTCGAACGGCGACGGGGGTGTCGAGTACAACGGACATAAGCGATCAGGCAGCTATCAATAACCGGCGTCGGCGTCAGCCACGTCGTCGGCGTTGGCGTCGGCAGCAGCAGCCTTGCCGGCTTCGGCAACAGCGCCCGCCTTGAGCAGTTTCTCGCGAATCTGCTTCTCGATCTCGGCACCGATCGCAGGGTTCTCGTGCAGATACTTGGCAGCGTTTGCCTTGCCCTGACCGATCTTGTTGCCCTGATAGGCATACCAGGCACCCGACTTCTCGACCAGGCCTTGAGACACGCCCAAGTCGATGATTTCACCGTTGCGGTAGATGCCCTTGCCATAGAGGATCTGGAACTCGGCCTGACGAAATGGCGGCGAAACCTTGTTCTTGACGATCTTGACGCGGGTTTCGCTGCCCACCACTTCGTCGCCTTCCTTGACCGCGCCGGTACGGCGAATGTCCAGGCGCACCGAGGCGTAAAACTTCAAGGCGTTACCACCGGTGGTGGTTTCCGGGCTGCCGAACATCACGCCGATTTTCATACGGATCTGGTTGATGAAGATGACCAGGCAGTTGGCGTTCTTGATGTTACCGGTGATCTTGCGCAGCGCTTGGGACATCAGACGGGCCTGCAGGCCAACGTGCATGTCACCCATTTCGCCTTCGATTTCGGCCTTGGGTACCAGGGCTGCCACGGAGTCGACGATGATCACGTCTACCGCGTTGGAACGCACCAGCATGTCGGTGATTTCCAGGGCCTGCTCGCCGGTGTCCGGCTGCGAAACCAGCAGGTCGTCGACGTTGACGCCCAGCTTGCCGGCATACTCCGGGTCAAGCGCGTGCTCGGCGTCGACGAAGGCGCAGGTAGCGCCGGCCTTCTGGGCTTCGGCGATGACCGACAGGGTCAGCGTGGTTTTACCCGACGACTCCGGGCCGTAGATCTCGACGATACGGCCTTTGGGCAGGCCGCCGATGCCGAGGGCGATGTCCAGGCCGAGGGAGCCGGTAGAAATGGCCGGGATGCCGGTACGCTCATGATCGCCCATGCGCATGACTGCGCCCTTGCCGAATTGGCGTTCGATCTGACCCAGGGCCGCAGCCAAGGCGCGCTTCTTGTTGTCGTCCATTGAAATCCTCACGTGTTCGACTTGGCCCTGATGGCCGGAATACCTGTATAAGTAGCCAGTATTATTCCACAGGGAAGCGTTTGAGCAAACCCCTGTCGTCGAATTACTCGGCACCAAGCTGTAACAAGCCGTCTAACGCGGCGATCACCGTCTGTCGGCGCACCGCTTCGCGGTCGCCATCGAAGTGGCGGCGCTCGCTGATAATGTGTGTGCCATCAGCCCAGGCCAACCACACGGTGCCCACCGGTTTGGCCGGCGAACCTCCATCTGGCCCGGCTACACCGCTCACGGCAACGGCAAAGCGCGCGCCGCTGGCAGCCTGGGCGCCACGGGCCATGGCTTCGACCACTTCCTGGCTGACGGCGCCGACTTGGCTGAACAAAGTTGCAGAAACCCCAAGCTGGCGGGTTTTCTGGGCGTTGGAATAGGTCACGTAACCGGCCTCGAACCAGGCCGAACTGCCGGGCACACGGGTGATGGCCTCGGCAATGCCCCCGCCGGTGCAGGATTCGGCGGTGGTGACTTGGGCGTTGAGACGGCGCAGGTGCTCGCCCAGGCGGGTGGAAAGAACGGTGATCGGGTCCATGGTCGGTTCCTTGGCGTGAGGGGAACACCGTAGCATTTGGTTATACGAAGTGCATGTCTGTAGGAGCGGATTCATCCGCGATGCGCCGCGCGGGCGGCGCTCGATCTCAAGAGCGCTGCAAATCCATCGACAAGCGCCCCTCAATAACCCCGCACCCCCCGCACATAATCCTGACAAGCCCGCAACGCGATCAACCCCCGGTCCCCTGCATCGGTGATGGCGATAATTCGTCCAGCAAGCGCTGGCTCAAGTCGGGCGCGTACGGTTGCATGATCCACGCCGCCGGCGCTGGCGGCGGCAGGCACTGCGGTGCAGGCGCTGTCGCGTTCGACCAGGACCGACAGGCGCAGATCGGCAGTAGCGAGGCGATCACGCAGGCGAGCTTGAGCCTGTTGCGCATCGGTAAGCTCCTTGAAATGTCGGCTTTCACTTTCCTCCAGGCGTTGCTCAACGGCCTGCCGCTGCTCGCGCTCGGCCAGTAGCCGCGCGGTCGTGGCATCGGCCTGGGCTTGCGCCTGTTGCGCCAGTTGCCGCTCATAGCGCCAGCCCTGGACCTGCCAGGCCAACGCTGCGGACAGCAGCAACAAGAACGCACCAAGCCCCAGCTGCCATCGGCTCAACACAGCACCTCACGCGCCCGGGCCCAAAGCTGCAAGCGATCCTCCAGCCCGTTCAAGCCGCCATTGATATGACGGGTGATGCGGTTGAACTCGCCGCGATCGGCCAACGCATTCAGCCCGCGCGAATGCCAGAACCACGCCGCCGACTCGCACGCCCAGCGCGGCTGTTCGAGCAGTTGCGGCGTTGCCAGCAGGCGCTCGTCACCAAACAGCGCGCGGCTGCAGGCTTGGTAATTATTGCGACCGGTGACCTGAATCAAGCCACGGCCACAATACAACTGACCATCACCGTCGGCTTGCGGGGTGTTGCCCAGCCGCAGGGCAAGGCTGCCGGTGTCATAACGTGCCAAGTAACGTTCATTGCCCAACTCCTTCACGTAGCGAAACTGGCCTGACTCATGACCCACCTGGGCCAGAAAGGCCGCCACACGCCTGGGGCTGTCGATTTCCCAACGCGGCAGCGTGACATTCAGTGCCGAAAGAAAAACGCCCGCGACAGGGCGGGCGTTGGGCAGGATCTGTAGCAGTTGTGGTTCTGTGAGCATGTCGATTTTCCTTCCTTGTTTCCTGGGTATCAGCTGCTCAAGCCTTGATCGCAGCTCCCCGTCGTGACGCAGCACCCTTGGCCTGCACCTTGCCCGCCTTGCCACCATTGCCTTGCACCGTGGTACGCCAGCCGGAGCCGGTGAACACCTGCTCCACGGAATCGATCTGGTAGTGGCCATCGAGGCCGACGACAAAACCGTGCAGGTCGATGCTACGTTCGGCGAACAGGTCGGTGCGTCCGGGCAAGTCGAGGCGCACCTTGGCGGTCGCACGGTTGAAATTGGCCAAACGCGCCCTGGCGGCCTGTTCGGCGGCGGCGCGATTTGGATAGAGATGACGATCGATATGCACTGGCCGGCCCTCCTCAGGCGCTTCGTAGCCGCCCAACTCGACCGTTTTCAGCACACCGCTGGCACTGTCCTGATAGCGGGTGCGCACAGCCTTGCGCGCGGCCTTGTCATCCAGGCGAAAATGCCATTCGCTAACGTCGCTGCGGGCAATGCTGGCCACGTCCAGTGGCTGGCCGCTGGCGCTGTGCCCCGCCTGGCGCGGCAGCACCAGCAATTGGCCATTGGCGAGCTTGGCGGTGCAGTCGTACTGACGGGCCAGGCGGGTGATGAAATTGAAGTCCGACTCGTTGTACTGATCGATCCGCGGCACCTGGCTGGTCACTGGGCAGATCGCCTGCCAGCCGTTGCGCGCGCCGATTTCGGCGACGATGCTTTGCAAAGCTACCGCCTCCCAGCTGCCGCTGCGAATGGTCCTGCCGCTGCCACGCAAGTCACTGGCCTTGCCGCGTATTACCAGGGTATCGGGCGGGCCGGACAGCTCGACCTCATCCACCGTGTAACGGCCCACCAGGGTCAGCGGTTGCCCGGAATAGCCCAGGTGCACCTCGATCACCGCGCCCCGGGAAGGCAGCGCAACGGCACCGTCACGGGCATCGATGTGTAACTCGAAATCGTCGGATTCCATACCGGGTTCGTCGGTGGTGCGCAGCAGCAGCAGGCGGTCGTTGATCAGTGCCGTGATGTCCTGACCATCGGCCTGGATGCGAAATTGCGGTTGCATGGCATCAGCTCCAGAGCTGCACGGTGCTGGCCGCAGCCGCTGCCATGTCAGGCAAGCGAATGATCACCCCGCTGCGAAACGGCTGGCGTTCATCGGCCAGCCCTTGATTGGCTTGCAGCACGGCTTCGACACTGCCGTCGAGGTGCCCGTAGTGGTGGTGGCAGAGGGTGTCGAGCACGTCGCCCTCAGATGTTCTGCAGATCTTGCCCATAGCTGACGAACTCCAGTGAGAAGCCTTGTTTGCGAGGAATGCCGCCGGCCAGCAAGGTGCCCTGCTCTTCCTCGATGCTGGTCAGGCACCAGGTGCCGAGGACTTCGCCGTAGCCTGTGGTCAGCGACAACGGCAGCAGTTGACGGCCGATGCCGCGCAGCGCCTGCAACTGGCCGAGGCCGCCTTTGAAGCCCGGAAAGATCGCACCACGGATACTGATGTTCTCTTCGCCCAGGCTTACCGCCTGCTGCGCGCTGTCGCGGCTCAGGCGCTCCTGGCCGGCCCAGCGAAAGCGGGTTTGCCGGCGTAGCTGGTCGAAGGCAGCGGTGTCGAGATTGAAGTAATACGGTGACGTATTCGCCTTGAGCGGTTGCAGTACCAGTAGATGCGGGAACGGTTTGATCGCCTCTGCCGCCGGTGTCGCCTCGGGCGCGAAACCAAAGGTCGACAGCACGCCGCTGGCCACCGCACGTGCATCGCCGATCACTCGGCGGATTGCCGCGCCAGCCTTGCCCAAGTGTTCATCGAAGGCGTCGACCTGATCGCGCACCTTGCGCACCACCTCGACGGTACGGTCATATTTGCCAATGACGTTGTCGACGCGCTGCTTGGCCGAGTCAATGGCGCGCATCGTGCGTTGCAGGCGCTTGCCAATGTCCGGGCCGATCCAAGGCAAGGCTTCCAGTTCGGCGGCTGCCTCCTTGGCATGGCCGACCGCCTGGCTCATGGGGTCGAGCATGGCGTCGGCACGCCGACGCCCCTCCTCACCCGCCCTGACCAAGGCATGCAGCCCGCCTTGGAGCTGTTCCAGATAAGTCATGAAAAGATCCTCAGGCGTAAATGGGATCGGAAAGCTGGGTAGCCGCCTGACGGCTGATCAGCTCTTGAAGCGTGCGTTGCACCATCGCCTCCAAACGCTGCATCACCGCTGGATCATCCAGGTTTCCATCAACCGTTACCGGCATGTTGGTATTGAAGGTGTAATGGTGGTTTATCGGCTGAGGCTCTTTTGCTTGCGAGGTGGGCAGGCTGGCAGGCTCTGGCAGCGCCGTCGCGGGCGGTGGCACGCGCATGGGCAACGGTCGATCGTCTGGCGCCTCATCCAACCTTTCTCGTGAGGTAGGCCGGAGCAGCGACACAGGCGCCAGCGATGGCTGCTTGGCGGCTTTTTGCTGCCTCGCAGCTGCGTGTGTCAGCAAGTGCCGGGTGATCCGGGTACTCACCTGCTCATCGACATACTCCGTCTTGGGCAACGGGGTGAGCGAATGCTTGAGCGGATCCAGCAGTGACACCTGGGTTAACAGGCGACGCTCCACTGGTTGTTGTCGCGCCAGTTCGGGTGATGACAGCAGGCGCTTGCCGGTTTGCGCCCCTAGCTGAAGGTCAACGAATGGCTGGTTCGGAACGGGCGTGACGCGCTGCTTGGCTGGGTCGAGGAGCGAAACGGCAGGCAATGGCTTACGAACCTCTGGCTGACGATCGCCCCCGACCAGTTGCCGGCCGATCCATCCTCCCACTGCGGTACCGGCCTCATCACCCAGCGTCCCACCCACGGTCATGCCAATCGACGGGTTGATGAAGGGCAAGAATCTCTTGACCACTACCGCACCGCCAACAGAGCCGATCAGGCCACCTACAGCACCGCCATAGCCTGCCCACGCCTGCTCTGCCGTCGTCGCGGTCGCGTAGGTATGGCCCGCCTTCAGTACCGCCTCCAGCAAGACATTTTTCCCCTCATCCTTGAGGACCTCGCCGACCGTCTTCCAGGGCGGTGGACGCTTGCCGATATCCGTAGGCGAAGGGCCTGCATCTGCGCCGAGGGGAGAAGGTTCATTGGCCGCCGGACTGTTGTTGCCCAACCAACCCTGTAGCTTTCTCCAACTCGGCACTGAAACGTCTTTTCCGATTGCGTGAATGCCCGCAACGGAGCCGATGCCCACCCCTGCCAGCAGATCTTTCTCAATGGAGCCCGGCAAGGCTTCAGTGGCGGCGTGAGGCGTGGTAGTCGTTGCCGCGCCAGCTTCACTCGCAATATCCGATTCAGGTTCAGGTGCCAGACGTTTACCCAGTGCCGCCCCGGCCTTGTCGCCGAAGAAACCGCCAACCACCTTCCCGTACTCGACATTCTTGCCCGCGTATTTGCTTACTGCCGCCCCAAGCGCACTTCCTGCAAGTCCTCCAACCGCACCGCCCAGCCCTTCACCCCAATCTTGCGCAGTCGAAGCGGTCGCAGCGGTGGTACCTAGTTTCAGTAGCGCATCCAGCCTACCTTCTCGAAATGCCGCCGTTCCCGCGCCGAGCGCCTGCGAGCCGCGTCGCCGGGCACCGTGGCCCGGCTCCGTCGAAGGCATAGCATCAGCGCCCAGAGGGTAATCATCCGGCTCGAGAGGTGAAGCTCGCGCTCTGGACGCAGCCCTTGACGAAAGCGGCTCGACAACAGCGTTGGCCTGGACCTTCCTGCTCTGCGCCACGGCCTCATCGGCCCCATCTTCAACAGGCTCGGCAATGGGCGATTCGGCTTGCGACGGCTGAGGCGCTCTTTGCCTCAGCGATTGAACAACGCGCCCGAGAATTCGGTTCTGATGACTGAACACCTGTGCGAGGTTGACCTGATCATGTTCGGGGTCGGAGCGTGGCTGTTGCGACGCATCCGTTGCTGCGGATCTGTTCGCCATCCTTTCCTTCCTATCACTCAGTGAGCCACCAGACCATGTCGCTGAACGACATGGTCATGATTTCGCTCGCGGAAAAGTTCAGCTCCTTGGCCAGCCGCCGAGCGGCGGCCTTCTGCCGGGCCGGGTCAAAGTTCGTCGTCCTGGACCAGGCGAAAGTACCCGGCCTGCAGGCGGCTGTAGTCCTTCAGGGCGAGGCCTTCGAGGTCCTTGATACCGACCTCGGCCAGCGACGCGAACAAATTCAGCTCGCGCTGCTCGTCGTCAGCGCTGCCGCCGGCCTGAGCATTGCGGATATCGCGAACAGTGGGCGCGCGCAGCGTCAGGCTGTCGACCTGCACGCCATTGGCCTCGCTGGCGCGGGACAGGCGCACGGTGACGCGCTCGTCACTCAGGGTCAGCCACTGCGGCTGCTTTTTCGCTTGAGCCATGGTTGCCTCCTTACAGGCCAAGCGCAGCGCGCTGGGCGGCCAGTTGGTCGACGCCGTCGATCACGCGCTTCATGCCCAGTGCGTCGATCTCGTACACCAGGCGCCCGTCGACCTCCAACTTGTAGTAGCTCAGGCCGACACTGTGCTTGATCTCGGCCTTGTCGCCCGACTTCCAGTCGCCCATGTCGATTTCCTTGAGCGTGCCCCGCAGGCTGACCACCACCGGGGTGATCTTGCCCTTAAGGCCTTTGAAGGCACCGCGGAAGGTGCCGTTGAAACCACTGCCATCGGCCAGGCCGAAGAACTTCAGGGCCTCCCGGCGCACGCCGGTGGTGGTGAAAGCGGCTTCCTGCTTCTCCATGCCCAGGTCCATTTCGACCGGCATGTCCATGCCGCCGGGGCGGTGTTCTTCCATCTTCAGGGTGAGTTTGGGCAAGGTCAGGCTGGGTACATCGCCCTGGAAGCTGACGCCATCGACGAACAGGTTCAGGTTGGCCAGGGTTTCGGGAATCATTGCCATGTAAATGCGCTCCTTAAGCGGCGGAATCGAGGACTTCGGTCAGCCACTGGTTAGTGACTTCAACGCGGAAATTGGGGTTTTCGGCAGGCGGCACGTCGGTGAAGCGGATGTTCCAATAGACCTTGCCCTGCTCGAGCTGGCTGGCGGTGTTTAGTTCCGGGTCGGCGAAGACCTCGAAGTTGATGATCGCGCCCTGGTTCTTCAGGTCGCGCATGAAGGCCTGCAGGCCTTCGGTGACATCCTTCACATAGGTCGCGGTGATCGAACGGTCGACCGCCCACTTGTGCCCATAGAGGATCGCGTCCATGACGATGTCCATGGTCCGCACACGGGTGACGAAGGCCCATTTCGGGTCGCTCGACAACGTGCGGTTGCCCCACAGGCGGAAGCCATCGTCGCGGATGATGGTGGCGATGTTGGCGTTGTTCAGCAGGTTGGCGCGGCAGCTGTCGTCGCCATCGAGGAACTCGACCGGGCGGGTGGTGCCGGTGATGCCGACGAATTCCTTGTTCGATGGCGAGGCCCAGAAGCCGTACTCGCTGTCGGTCCAGGCGAACAGGCCGGCGACCCAGGCCGAGCCCGGCGCGTCGACAGTGGCTTCCTCGCCGTTGTCCCAGTGCTGCACACCCGGGTCGACCAGGAAGGCGCGCTTGGCACCAAAATTCTTGGCGTAGGCGATGGCCGCTTCGTCGGTGGTATTAGGGCCATCGATGATGGCGATACCGCGCAGCTTGTCGGCCAGCGCCACCAATGCGGTGCCAACTGCCTGAGTGGCGCTGTGGCGCGGTGCCGCCAGCAGACGCGGCTGGGCGTTGAAACGGCTCTTGCCGTCGAGCAGCGCTTGCAGGCCGGTGCGCTTGCCGTCGGCCTGCACGGTGCCGATGATCGCCGAGGTCTGCTCGGCGGCGTCTTCGAGCTTGGCCACGCCACAGGCGACGATGACTGCCTTGGCGCGGGTGTAGATGGCCCGGCAGGCCTTGGTGATGGCCGCGTTTTCGCCGAAGGCGGCGACGGCTTCGCGTTCGCTGGTGATCAGCACCAGGTCGTTGGCCTTGGCGGTGGCGCCAGGGCCTTCGGTGAAGGTGTCGACCAGGCCGATGATCGAGGAGGAAGGCAGCGCGATGCTGCGGGCGCCGGTGTCGACGTTGGTGACGGTGACGCCGTGGAAGAATCCAGTCATAGAATTAAACTCCAAGATGGGTACGCCTCAGTTAGAGGTCGTTTTGAAAAAAAACCGCTGTGCGGGAATCTTTATTCAGAAAACTCAGCAGGCTCAATACGTTGCTTAGATAACCAGTCAAGCAAAGCAGGCTCATCCGGACTCAGCGGCCACGTATCTATCGGGGAAGACTTGGCATCTAGCTGCAGACGTGCCAGATCAATACGGTATTCTTTCCAGGCTTTCAAAGCTGTTTGCTCGTCATCCGTTGCAAGATTGAGGTCAACAGCATCCTGTAAAGGATTGATGCGATAAGAAGCGAACTGGCTAAGCAGGTCTCGCTTGTGCAACATATTTTGGTAAAGGACGGCATTTTGAGCAGCCTGATCGACCTTCCAACCTCCGTCGACCCAAACATCGAACTGCGTGTTCGGTTCCTGAAGAGTCAAGTCAATGGGAAGTGCCCCCAACGTTTGCCAAACCTGGGCTTCACGCGTTTGGGTACTGTAGACCGTTGCCCCTCGATGATCTTCAACCTGCTGCCAAATTGCACCATTGAGGCCAATAACGGGAGCAAAGCCGTCTTGAATTTCAGGTAATTCGATAGCATAACTATGCGCGGGCAACAACCAAGTCCCAGGTTCAAGCGGACTTGGATCAGCTGTTACAGTGCCAACAAATTCACCATCAGGGTTGACTGAGCACAAAACTGGAACAACTACGCCAGGTTGCAACCACCAACTCGCCTCTACAGGTTCTTCGCTCTCTGCTATCACGTCTTCGACCAGTAAAGTATTAGACATTTATTGACCCTCAATATTTGATGCAAGCTAGATAGGCAACGTTGTAGGGTCGGGCCTCATTCTCACCAGAAGCGCTTACAGTAATCGTGTGCGTATGTGCACCGGCCACATCCGTCCCCAACACCCCCTCTCCGTAATACGGCTCATCACCAAAGATCGCGTTTCCATCGGTGCCAGGCCCGCGATCAAGCTTCACGTTTATCGTGTGGGAATGACCACCAGCACTCGACATCGATGCACCATGGCCATGACTCAGGTTTGCGCTTTGCTGAGGCGAACCGAAGGTACGTCCTTTATCTAGATTGCGGCCGTCGTCCCAACCGCGGTCGAAGCTACCGCGCGCATCGGGCAGGCTGAATGTCGTCGAGCCGTCACCAGCCCCGAACGTAGTTCCGATTGCGGCAAACAGACGGGCATAGGTGGTACGTGATACAACTGCTCCGTTCCGCTTGAGCCAACCAGTGGGTGGAGAAGCCATCGCAAAGTAGCCCACCATCCCTGGCGGGACACCAAAATCATTGATGGCGGTTGACACAAAGTTAGTAGTTGCAAGGCGGGTTGACGAATCTGAAGCGGGTGGTGAAATCGCCCGCGGAGAGCCGGCAAAGGAAGGTGAGTCTAACGGCGCTGACTCCACCAATTTTGAGCGATTATTAACAATCCAGTCATTACCAGCGGACACCAGTTCGACCGATTCATTTGCTGCTAATGGCAGGGATGTTCCAGACATCGCGGCAGCCCAGCGCAGCGTCCCAGAAGTGGCTTTTAACGTTAATTGGCCAGTGCTTTCATTTCGTAGGGCAATTGTACGCCCGTTTATAATTCCGCTTCCTTCAGGTAACGTGATCGTCAGATTTGATGCAGTTACCCGATAGAGAGTGCCAGTGGAACCACCATTAAGTACGGTGTCTGCACTGATATTGACCGACGCAATGTAACCTCGCGGCTCTACCAGTCCGTTTCGCAAAGATTGTAACGCTGTTTGTACGAAGGCGGTCGTCGCAATGCTGGTATCGTTATCACCCGCAGACGGTGTAGGCGCTTTTGGATCACCGGTAAAAGACGGCGAATCAAGGTAGGCCGTTTCCCGCCATTCCGACCAATTGCTAGCTCCGAAGTATGAACGGGCAAACACCCTGGCATTAACTGTATCCGTACCATAAAGTGTTTGAACAATACGCCCCTGAGCACCTGATAAATTATTCCGACCAGTAACAGACAGCAGCGCCCAGTTAATCCCCGCAGGTTTCGTTCCAGAAACTGTTGCAGTCCCAATTCCAAACAGGCCATTACTCAAGGTCGGGTCGTCGATATCGGTGACATACGTCGGGGAAATAGAGCCAATGCCGAATACCTTGATGGCTGACTGTACGAATGCTGTGGTGGCAATACTGGTGTCGTTATCACCCACTGCAGCAGTCGGTGCAGTGGGGTTTCCCGTGAAGATGGGAGACTCCGAAGTAGCAACATCCCGCCATTCTGCAAAAGTAGAATTCCGGCCTCGCCAGAACAGTTTCATATTTGCCTGGGTGGACGTCGCCACACCTGCAATCTGAAAACTGGCAGTGGTCGAATACTGGATATTCAAAAGCAGAATTGTGTTCGCCGCGCTTGGATAGGGTGAATTAACTGCAGAGCCTACAGCCTTGAAAAACCCAGTCGTCACTGGAGCATTGAAATCACTGATAGTCGGTACTGCACTGCTGCCAAGGCCAAATGACGCCATGCCCTGCAACAACGCTGCCATCGTGGCTATCTGATTTGTGTTGGTACCCACAGCCGCGGTGGGTGCTTCTGGCGTACCCGACAGCTTGGGCGAAACAAGTGGCGCTTTTTTTGCCAATTCGTTGAGCACAGTATTGGCAAAGTTCGGATCATTACCGATAGCCGTGGCCAGTTCTTTCAGCGTATCGAGTGCGCCAGGTGATGAATCCACCAGGCCGGCCACGGCACTGGCTACTGAAGTTGCGATGGCTTGAGTAACTTCGGCCTTGGTAAAAGTTTCGGCTTTGGTATAAACATCGGTGATACCGTAACCTGCAACTGTGCTCGGATTGGTTGCAGACACGACCCGTCCATACTTGTCTACCTGTACACTGCGGTACGTCCCTGCAGCTACTCCTGTGCGACCGAACGCCATTTCAAAGGTCAAGCCTGTAACACCCAGATTAACAACTGAATCAGTCACCAGTTGCCAGGCGCTATCACTGTTCGCAGTGCCCTTTTCCACCAAGATAAGCAGACCTGGTGTTACCTTTGTGCTCGTGTCAGCATCGGCACAACGAGCCCACGCCGCTCCAAGGACAACGGTGTAGATTCCATTATCCTTGCTGGAAGTTTGATTTTTGACCAACACCCGTGCGCCTGCAGTCAACGCCACGCCGTCAACCGTCTGAATACCACTCAACTCAATATTGCCCGTGGTAGCAGCCAGCACCGAATGCTTGAAATCCTGTTTGGCCAGTTCCTCTGTCACCCACTCGCGGGTAGCCAGCACCACCGCCGGGTCGATCTTCAGCTGTACATTGCTGGCGCTGCTGACCACCAGGTTCATCCGCACCACCTGGGTACGCCCCGAGCCCTGGCTGAGCAGCGGTTTGTAGGTGGGCGCGCAGTTGGCCACGGCGACCATGTCGCCGTCGGCGTCATAAAGCGCGATTTCGCGAATCCACTTGCCGCCGACATCTGCCGGGATGACCTGCTCGGCGATGATGATGGCGCTGTTCTTGTCGTCCACCTTCAGTTGATTCAGCGGCGCACGGCGCCATTCGTTGATCAGGCTGCTCTGGGTGGCGTTGGGTGTGGGGTCGGTGCCGTTGGCATCGCCGACGCCCATCTGGGTGATTTTCCACGCAATGCCCAAGGCATCCGCGTTGGCTTGTTTCGCCGCGCCCACGTTGGTGAGGATGGCGTAGAACTGAGAAGTCTGGTCAACCATGTGCAATGTCCAAGGTATCGATTGTATGTTCGCGGCCACCGCGACCGATGGCGCCAATGACCTCGATGTCACGTGGCGCCAGCGGGTAGATGTCCAGTTCGTCGCCGTCCTGGATCGCGCAGCCGATGTGCACGGCGCCACGGCTTTCGAGGCTGATCACCAGGCCGCTCAGATGGCGGCTGACTGGGCGGGCGTCGTCGATCAGCGACGACAGTTCCTGGTAGGTGCTTTCGCTGATGCCGGCATCGGAGACGCCGATCTTCAAGGCGAACGTGCCGGCGGTCGCAGGCGGCGTGGCTTGCCACCATTCCTCCACTTCGATCAGGTAACCGAACGGCTCCACCACCCGCCGCAGCGCACCGAGGGTGCCTTTGTGGGCATGGACGAAGAATGCCGAGCGGATCACCGAGCGCTTGATCGCGTCGCTCCAGCTGTCCTCCCAGCGGTCCACCGACCAGGCCCAGGCCAGTTGATAAAGCAGATGTGGCGGGCACGTGTCAGGGTTATAGAGCTGGCGCAGGCTGACCTTGAGGTCTTCGTCGGCGGCCACCTCGATGGCCCGCTCCAGCGGGGTGTGGTTGAGCGGCAACAGGCTCTGCATGTCAGCCTCCACGCTTGAGCGAGAAGCCAGTGCACCAGGCGGCCTGGGCCTTGCTCGGGCGAATGTCGGCCCAGTCGCTCAGCTCTACCCGGCTGACGCCGTCGATGTGCAACTGGGCATCGATACCTGAACGGGATACTTCCACACCCAGACGTCGTCGGGGATTGATCCAGGCTTCCAACCGGCGCTGGCACTCGGCAAGGATCGCTTCGTATTCAGGGCCGCTATCAGCCAGGTACAACACGGCATCGATGCGGTACGGCAGCACTACAGCGCTGCGGACATTGAGCCGGTCGGCCACCGGGCGGATATCGTCGTCATTGAGATAAGCGCCAACCTGTGCGAGCAACGCGGCACTGGCCGTGCCGTTGCCCTCCAGGCTCAGCACCGTGACATCCACCACGGCCGGCGACGGGCTTTCGGCGGTGGCGTCAGCCACCTGCCCCGAAGCGTTGCGGGCATGCAGGATGTAGCTGTTGCGTGGGCCCGCCGTGGTCAGGCCTTCGTAGACCAGCTGGACGCGCTCACGCAGGGCGTCGTCGGATTCCAGCAATGCTGCGGTGGGCGGCACGCTGGCAAGGTCTTCGGCCTGAATCACCAGCCTTTGTACACTGACATTCGCCGCCAACTGATCCAGGTCGCTGCCTTGGGCATACGCCAGCAGCAGCGCCTTGGCGGCGTCGTTGATACGGGCGCGGTTGAGCAGCTTGCGGTAGGCGCCGACCTCCAGAAGCTTGGTCACCGGATCGCTCTCGAGGTTGGCTGTCCAGCCTTCCCCAAGGTATGCCTGAAAAGTGTCGAGGTCAGCCTGGTAAAGGGTTTCGAAATCGAGATCTTCCAGCAGCTGCGGTGCTGGCAGTTTAGACAGGTCGACCTGACTCATACGCTGACCTCCAGAAGAGCGTCATCGCCCAGGTAACGACCACTCAAAGCCAGGTTGACCTGGCCGTCGAGCACGGCCACCACCTTGACCCGCTGCAGCTCCAGCCGTGGCTCCCAGCGGCCCAAGGCCCGGGCGACTTCAGCCTGAACGGCGCTTTTCCAGCCCTCATTGACAGGCAGGTCGACAAAGCGGCGCAGTTGGCTGCCGTATTCAGGACGCATGCGCCGGCTGCCCAGCGGTGTGGTCAGAATGTCTTCTATGGATTGGCGTAGATGGGCGATGCCGGCCAAAGGCTGTCCAGTGCGGCGGTCCATCCCGATCATGGCGCACCTCCCGCTGTGCCCGCGTCCAGTTGATGGATGTGCATGGCAATCTCCTGAGATGAAAAAGCCCGCAGTCGCGGGCTAGGTTCAATGCTTGTGGTTGGCGGTGTTGCCAGCGGTGTCGATGATCCGCCCGCCGCCGTTGATGTCGCCGCTGACACGCAGCGGCCCGTCGAGGGTGACGTTGCCGGTGAGGCTGATTGCGCTAGCCTGCAAGCTGATGGCGCCATCGCTGACCTCCACGGTGCTGGCACCGACCTTGATGCTGGCAGTGCCGCTGGGCAAGTGGATGTCGTAACGCCGCGCCTGCCAGTCGTAAGTCAGCGAACCGCCATCGTCGAACTGCCAGGTTTCGGCATGCTCGCGCAGGTCTGGCGGATTGCCGGCGTCGCCATAAAGGCCGGGAATGAAGGTGCCCTGGGCAGGCTCGCCACTGGGGCTGAGCAACACGCCCTGCTCGCCCAGGCTGGGTGCCCGCCAATGCCGAGCCTTGCCTGCAGCCAGCGCATGCCAGCGCAACCAGGCACTTGTCCAGCCACTGCCATCGGAAACCCGCACGCGGGCAGCGGCAAGGTCGACCGCCACCACCCGACAGGGGATCAGCAGGCATGCCAGCATGCGGTCATGCATAGCACTGACGTAACTCATGCAAAGTCCTCAGGTGCCTGGTAATGGCCTTCGTTGCCCAAACCGATGTCCGGCGCGAAACCCAGCACCAGGCTGCCTGGCGGCTGGTCTGGCCAAGGCCAGCGCGGCTCACCGAGCAACACCGGCTGGTCCCAGCGCACCGTCCAGGCGCTGCCCTCGAACTGCGCCTGCACATTGCGGCTGGCTTCCACGTAATCCAGCGCCCAATGCTGCTGGCGCAACAGGTCCATCAGTTGCGCGGCCAGCAGACTGCCTTGCAGGCGGGCCTCTGGATTGGCGCTGTCGGCGGTGATGTCCGCCTCGAACGTGGCGACCAGTACCGAGCGGCCGTCACGCGGCGCGGCATCGGCGGTCATGCGCACGATGCCATGGCGCAATGCCGGGCGCTCAGGAGCATTTCCTACAGTTGTATAAGCATCTACAGACGCCAGATCCGGTATCGCCTCACGGATGGTTGCGGTTACTGCTGCATGCAACGTGGCTAATTCGCTCATGCATATCCTCCTTATCGCTCGTCGCTTGGGGCGGCGTCACGCAAGCCCAAGCGCTTGATCGCCCAGCGTTCGTAGAGACGCATAGCCACATCGGCCCCGCCCACTGCGGTCAGGCAACCAAAGGCGCTGGCCGCCCAGATCGACAGGCCGCCGGCATACAGCAGCATTACCGTCGACACCCCGCAGACCATGCAGGCCCCGGAACGCAACGCCAGCCGCCTGAGCAGTGACCAGCCGGTGGCGCCCGCCTTGTCTGCCCGCCACATTTCGCCACTGAGGCCGCCCAGCAATGCCAGGACGATTACCAGCCAGAGCGGCATCTCCAGCAACGCTTGTTGCTCGTTCGTCACTGTCCTGTCTCCTGTGTGAAGCCTGTCGGCAGTTGCCTGCAGGCTGGGTTGTTGTTGAACTCGACATTCCAAAAAGCCCGGTTGCCAGGCTTTTCAGTAATGCGTTGTCGAACTGCAGGCCACGACTGGTGACGCCATGCAGTTCCGCTACAAATTGGTGATTCCGACCGCGGCCACCTGCCCGCCGGATAACTGTTCGTGGTGCTTTACGCTGCACACCCGGGCCAGTTGCCAACCCTCTGAACAGTTGAGGCCTGTTCATCGCTGCCTGTGTAACAACCGGTTTCCGTCCGGCTTGAGACACAGGCTATGCATTCGTGCATATGCAGTCAATGCATTTCTTCAAATTTCTATGCGCTTGATTTTGCGCAAACGCATGAAATCCTTTAGCGCCAAGGGTTGTAGGGCTTTTCTCCAGACGAAAAAAAACCCGCCGGAGCGGGTTTTCCATTCGAAGGAGCGGTCAGCGGGCGTACATGCCCCACCAGAACACATGGCCTAGCAAGCTGATCTGCTCCTCCTGCATCTGCTGGAAACTGTAGTCCTCATCGGGGTGCTCATCGCGGTTGAAGCTGCGCAGGCGGATGCCGGTAGGTAGCCGGTAGACCTGCTTCACCCGCAACTGGCCGTTGTGATTGATGGCGTAAAGGTCGCCATCGATGATATCGCCGATCGAACACTTGCCGGTGTTGACCCCGACCGTCGCACCGTCGCGCAGCACCGGCAGCATGCTGTTGCCGCGCACCGTCACGCATTTGGCCTGGTCGAACTGCACGCCATTGTGGCGCAGGCTCCGCTTGCCAAAGCGCAGGCGCGCACGCTCGCTTTCCTCGATGACGAATCTTCCTGATCCTGCTGCCAATTCGACCTCACGAAGAAAGGGGACCGACACCTCGTCGTCCTCGACGGGCGTTTCATCGTCCCACAGGCTGATGTCGCTGAGGTCCGCATGACCGTGCGCCGGCAATGCCGCCTCGCGCGATGCGCCGAGCTCGGCACGGCCGCGCAGTTGCTCGGTGCTGACGCCGAAATAGTCGGCGATCTTCGACACGTGTTTATCCGAAGGGTCGACGATTTTCTCGCCGAGGATCCGCGACAGGGTGGATTGAGGCACGCCCGTGCGCCGGTGCAGCTCTGTCGGAGACAAGCCGTGGCGGTCGAGCAGTTCTCTAAGTACGGTAGCTACGTTGCGTTTTTGCATAAGCTGCATAATGACGGGGGATCAGCCGAAATGCAATGCATCAGGTAAGCGTGCATGCCCGATGGTGCTGCCTGCATCCGGGTGAAAAAGCCTGTACCATTGCCGGTTTCACAATCGCCAACCAGATCACCCGCTGTAAGGCCCTGAATGTCTGATCTTTCCGCACACACCCCGATGATGCAGCAGTACTGGAAGCTGAAAAACCAGCACCCGGACCAGCTGATGTTCTACCGCATGGGCGACTTTTACGAGATCTTCTACGAAGACGCGAAAAAAGCCGCGAAACTGCTGGATATCACCCTGACCGCGCGCGGTCAGTCGGCTGGCCAGTCGATCCCCATGTGCGGGATTCCGTTCCATTCGCTGGAAGGCTACCTGGCCAAACTGGTCAAGCTCGGCGAGTCGGTGGTGATCTGCGAACAGATTGGCGACCCGGCCACCAGCAAAGGCCCGGTGGAACGCCAGGTGGTGCGCATCATCACCCCTGGCACGATCAGTGACGAAGCGCTGCTCGATGAGCGCCGCGACAACCTGATCGCCGCGCTGCTGGGCGACGAGCGCCTGTTCGGCCTGGCGGTACTGGACATCACCAGCGGCAACTTCAGCGTGCAGGAGATCAAGGGCTGGGAGAACTTGCTGGCCGAGCTCGAACGCCTCAACCCGGTCGAGCTGTTGATCCCCGACGATTGGCCGCGTGATCTTCCGGCCGAGAAACGTCGCGGTGCGCATCGGCGTGCCCCTTGGGACTTCGACCGCGACTCGGCGCGCAAGGCGCTCTGCCAGCAGTTCGCGACCAAAGACCTCAAGGGCTTTGGCTGCGACAAGCTGACTCTGGCCATCGGTGCCGCCGGCTGCCTGCTGACCTACGCCAAGGAAACCCAGCGCACCGCCCTGCCGCACCTGCGCAGCCTGCGCCACGAGCGTCTGGACGACACGGTGATCCTCGACGGTGCCAGCCGCCGCAACCTGGAACTGGACATCAACCTCGCCGGCGGGCGCGACAATACCCTGCAGTCGGTGATCGACCGCTGCCAGACCGCCATGGCCAGCCGCTTGCTGAGCCGCTGGCTGAATCGCCCGCTGCGTGACCTCAAGGTCCTGCAAGCCCGCCAGGATTCGATCCGTTGCCTGCTCGACGGCTACCGCTTCGAAAAACTGCAGCCGCAGCTCAAGGAAATCGGCGATATCGAGCGGATTCTCGCCCGTATCGGCCTGCGCAACGCCCGCCCACGGGACCTGGCGCGCCTGCGCGATGCCCTCGGCGCCCTGCCCGAGCTGCAGAACGCAATGTCCGAGCTGGAGGCGCCGCACCTGGCGCGCCTGGCGGCCATCACCGGCACCTATCCGGAGCTCGCCAGCCTGCTGGAGCGGGCGATCATCGACAACCCGCCAGCGGTGATCCGCGACGGCGGCGTGCTCAAGGCCGGCTACGACAACGAGCTGGACGAGCTGCTGGCCATCAGTGAAAACGCCGGCCAGTTCCTCATAGACCTGGAAGCCCGTGAGAAGGCCCGCACCGGCCTTGCCAACCTCAAGGTCGGCTACAACCGTGTTCACGGCTACTTCATCGAGCTGCCGACCAAGCAGGCCGAACAAGCCCCGGGCGACTACATTCGGCGGCAGACCCTCAAGGGTGCCGAGCGTTTCATCACCCCGGAGCTCAAGGCATTCGAGGACAAGGCGTTGTCGGCCAAGAGCCGCGCCCTGGCCCGCGAGAAGATGCTCTACGACGCGCTGCTGGAAACCCTCATCAGCCACCTCGCCCCGCTGCAGGACAGCGCCGCCGCGCTGGCTGAACTGGACGTGCTGAGCAACCTCGGCGAACGTGCGCTGAACCTCGACCTGAACTGCCCACGCTTCGTCGACGAGCCGTGCCTGCGTATCGAGCAGGGCCGTCACCCGGTGGTCGAGCAGGTGCTGACCACGCCGTTCGTGGCCAACGACCTGGGCCTGGACAACAGCACTCGCATGCTGATCATCACCGGCCCAAACATGGGTGGTAAGTCCACCTACATGCGCCAGACCGCGCTGATCGTGCTGATGGCCCACATCGGCAGTTTCGTCCCGGCGGCCAGCTGTGAGCTGTCGCTGGTCGACCGCATCTTCACCCGTATCGGCTCCAGCGATGACCTGGCCGGTGGACGCTCGACCTTCATGGTCGAGATGAGCGAGACCGCCAATATCCTGCACAACGCCACCGACCGCAGCCTGGTGCTGATGGACGAAGTGGGCCGCGGCACCAGTACCTTCGACGGCCTTTCCCTGGCCTGGGCGGCCGCCGAGCGCCTGGCACAGCTGCGCGCCTACACGTTGTTCGCCACGCACTACTTCGAGCTGACCGTGCTGCCGGAAAGCGAGCCGCTGGTAGCCAACGTGCACCTCAACGCCACCGAGCACAACGAGCGCATCGTGTTCCTGCACCACGTGCTGCCTGGCCCGGCCAGCCAAAGCTATGGCCTGGCCGTGGCACAGTTGGCCGGCGTGCCGTCGCCGGTGATCCAGCGAGCCCGTGAACACCTGGGCCGCCTGGAAACCAGCAGCCTGCCGCATGAATTACCCGCATCGAAAAAAGCCAAGGGCGAGCCACAAGCACCGCACCAGAGCGACCTGTTCGCCAGCCTGCCACATCCGGCCATCGAGAAGCTGGGCAAGCTGGACCTTGACGACATGACCCCCCGTCAAGCTATCGAAATGCTATATCAACTAAAGAACCTGTTATAACGGCGCCCACTACAAGCTGGTAGAATCCGCCGCGGTTTGCTGGTGCTGCAGGTTATTAGCCTGGCCTGCAGCCACATGCCCGTAAACCGCGCGGCCCTGAGAGGAAGGGCCGCCGCCGTTGCCTGAGGAGAGAACTAGAAATGACCTTCGTCGTCACCGACAACTGCATCAAATGCAAATACACCGACTGCGTGGAAGTCTGCCCGGTGGACTGCTTCTACGAAGGCCCGAACTTCCTGGTGATTCACCCGGACGAGTGCATCGACTGTGCACTGTGCGAGCCTGAATGCCCGGCCCAGGCCATCTTCTCGGAAGACGAAATACCTGCGGGCATGGAGAACTTCATCGAGCTCAACGCCGAGCTGGCTGAAGTCTGGCCAAACATCACCGAGCGTAAGGATGCCCTGCCAGACGCCGAAGAGTGGGATGGCAAGCCCGGCAAGATCGCTGATCTGGAGCGCTAAGCGTCCAGATACGAAAAAGGCCCGCAACGGGCCTTTTTTCATTTTCTGCGGGCAAAAAAAAGGGGCGGTTTGACCCGCCCACATTTTTTCCGTAGTCCCTGCTTGTCCCAAACATCGTCCTTAATGAAATCGCTTCTTGCGATGTCCTTGGCCTTCTCCCTGAAAGCCTGTGCATGTCCGTGTGCACAGTTCGAATACTAGCGATTTCTGAGAGGCAGACAACTGCGAAATCTCTCAAAAGATTACCGGGGACACACTTCCACACATCTAAAAAATCCTTTTATTTCATATACTTATGAATGCGTACTAGTTGGAAACGACAATGATTTACCCCTGGTTACACGGAAGGCTTACACAACGAGTAAGCAAAGGCTTACACGCGATGCATCCAGGGTAGCGCCGTACACATTCCCTGGTTCCAGGATTCAGATCGCACAAATGAAAACGCCCCGAGGTCATCGGGGCGTTCTTGATACCAGCGGCAACGCTTACTGGAACAGCGACTCGCTGGACAACCCGTTCTTTTCCAGGATCTCACGCAGGCGCTTGAGGCCTTCGACCTGAATCTGCCGTACCCGCTCGCGGGTCAGGCCGATCTCCAGGCCAACGTCTTCCAGGGTGCTACTCTCATGACCACGCAGGCCGAAACGGCGGACTACCACTTCACGCTGCTTGTCAGTCAGCTCACCGAGCCACTGATCGATGCTCTGCGACAGGTCGTCATCCTGCAGCAGCTCGCACGGGTCGGTTGGCCGATCATCGGTGAGCGTGTCGAGCAGTGTCTTATCCGAATCCGGGCCTAGCGATACGTCCACCGACGACACCCGCTCGTTAAGGCCGAGCATGCGCTTGACCTCGGCAACGGGCTTCTCCAGCAGGGTGGCGATTTCTTCAGGAGAGGGTTCGTGATCGAGCTTCTGGGTCAGCTCCCGCGCGGCACGCAGGTAGACGTTGAGTTCCTTGACCACATGGATCGGCAGGCGAATGGTGCGGGTCTGGTTCATGATCGCCCGTTCGATGGTCTGGCGGATCCACCAGGTCGCATAGGTCGAGAAACGGAAACCGCGCTCCGGGTCGAACTTCTCGACTGCACGAATCAGCCCCAGGTTGCCTTCCTCGATCAGGTCGAGCAACGACAGGCCGCGATTGACGTAACGACGGGCAATTTTCACAACCAGGCGCAGGTTGCTTTCGATCATGCGCTTGCGGCCAGCGGGATCGCCCTTCTGCGACAGTCGCGCGAAGTGCACTTCCTCTTCCGGCGAAAGCAGAGGCGAGAAACCGATCTCGTTGAGATACAGCTGGGTGGCATCGAGCGCCCGGCTATAATCGATGTACTTGTGCTGCTTGAGCGAAGAGCCTGATTTGGCCCTGGTCCGAACCGACGGTACAGCAGGTTCGTCTGACACCACATCCGTTTCCAAAACGATGCCCGTCTCCATCAGGAGGACGTCATCGTCGATGTCAAACTCCGGCGCTTCTTTATTGAGAGCCATTGTTATAGTCCTTTGCTGAGTTCGAACTCAGACTCGAGCGGCGCCTGCATCCCTGGCATCGCTGGAGCCTGTCCCCTCTACATCAGAGGAACAGGCCGGGAACAACAATCAACGGCGTGGCAGGAACTGGAGTGGATCGACTGGCTTGCCCTGGCGGCGAATCTCGAAATGCAGCTTCACCCGATCAGTGCCCGTGGACCCCATTTCAGCAATCGACTGCCCTGCCTTGACCTGCTGCCCCTCCCGAACCAACAGCCTGCGGTTGTGGCCGTAGGCACTGACATAGGTGTCGCTGTGCTTGATGATGATTAGCTCGCCGTAGCCCCTCAAGCCACTCCCGGCGTAGACCACCGCACCATCAGACGCAGCAAAAACAGGCTGTCCCAAATCACCGGCGATATCAATGCCTTTATTCAAACTACCGTTTGAAGCGAATTTACCAATCAGCACACCGTTGGCCGGCCATGTCCAGCCACCCACGGCCCGCTCTGCGGCGGGCACCGTGGTAACTACCGGCGCAGGCGTGGTTGGCGAAGTTGGCGTCGTTTTTCCGCCGCTGGCAGGTGAGGTGATAGGTGATCCAACAGGGCGACGAATGACCGTTGTCTTGCTCGAAGAGGACGGGCTGGACACCACCGTGGTGCTCCCGGTCGAGCCGCTGCTGAAGCGAATCGCCTGGCCTGGGCGAATGGTGTACGGAGGGGCGATACCGTTACGTGCGGCGAGCTCTTTGTAATCCCAGCCGTAGCGGAAGGCGATGGAGAACAGCGTGTCGCCGGGCTTGACCACGTACTGGCCAGAAGTCACGGTCGGGCGCTTGGGCGCCGCGTTGTTGCGATCGACCACGCGCGCACCGCTCGAGCTGGTGCTGGAGCAACCTGTCAGCAGAGTGCCCATGGCCAGTGCAATCACCAGAAGCTTGAAAACCGACCGATCCCTGCGCTGCCCAATGACTGTGTGCCCCACCCGCGCTCCCCTCATGGTGCCGAAAACGATAAAACGTTATCAAATGCAATAATGTTGCAATTATAACCGAGCGACGCTGCATTGGCAGGCTCGGTGAAAAGGCCCTCTGAAGAGCCGGGATACCCCGCCAGATAGACACGGCGAAGCGGCAAGAATTCGTTGCCGCCGCAAATATTCCCTGCCGCTCAGGCCAACGGGCCATTGAGCAGCGGCACGAAGCGCACGGCCCCCAGCACGTGACGAGAAAAGCCCTGTTCCTCACGGACGATCAGCATCAGTTGCTGTACCTCGCCGGCCGGCCCTACGGGTATCACCATGCGGCCACCCGGCGCCAGCTGGTCGAGCAATGCCTGCGGCACTTCCGGTGCCACGGCGGTGACGATAATGCCATTGTAGGGCGCCAGCGCCTGCCAGCCATCGCAACCGTCGCCCCAGCGAAACACCACGTTGCGCAGGTTCAGCTCTACCAGACGCTCCTTGGCCCGGTCCTGCAGCACCTTGATCCGCTCGACCGAAAATACCCGCTCCACCAGCTGCGCAAGAATCGCGGTCTGGTATCCGGAGCCCGTGCCGATCTCCAGCACTTTATCCAGCGGCCCGGCCTCCAGCAGCAGCTCACTCATGTGGGCGACCATGAACGGCTGCGAGATGGTCTGGTTGTGCCCAATGGGCAGTGCGGTGTCTTCGTAGGCGCGGTGGGCAAGCGCCTCATCGACGAACAGATGGCGTGGCGTTCGGCGGATGGCGTCGAGTACCTTGGGGTTCGACACGCCCTCCTCGCTCAGGCGCTGAATCAGCCGCTCCCGGGTACGCTGGGAGGTCATGCCGATGCCACGACGCTGCAAATCATCCTGTTCGCGCATCAGAGCAGGCCCTCCAGCCAGCCGTCGAGCTGCTCGAAGGCATCGTTGAACGTGCGGTCCAGTTGCAGCGGGGTGATCGACACGTAGCCTTGCATCACCGCGTGGAAGTCGGTACCCGGCCCGCCATCCTCGGCATCCCCGGCCACGGCAATCCAGTAGCCTTCCTTGCCGCGCGGGTTGACCACCTTGGTTGGCGCCGCTGCCCGCGCCCGATGACCGAGGCGGGTGAGCTGGATGCCGCGGATGTGTTCCAGCGGCAGGTTGGGGATGTTGACGTTGAGCACGGTACGCGGCGGCAGCTCGAGGCGCGACTGCGCCTCGACCAGGCGACGGGCGATAAAGGCCGCAGTCGGCAAGTTGTCGGGCAATCGCGAGAGCAGCGAGAACGCCAATGAGGTGCCGCCCAGGAAGCGGCCTTCCAGCGCAGCGGCCACCGTGCCGGAATAGATAACGTCATCCCCCAGGTTGGCCCCCAGGTTGATCCCAGAAACGACCATGTCCGGCGGCTCCGGCAACAGGCCGTTGAGCCCCAGGTGCACGCAGTCTGTGGGCGTGCCATTGAGGCTGATGAAGCCGTTGGCCAGGGTCTGCGGGTGCAGCGGCCGGTCCAGCGTCAGCGAACTGCCGGCGCCGCTCTTGTCTTGGTCCGGCGCAATCACCACGCACTCGGCATAATCCGCCAGCGCACCGTGGAGCGCGGCGAGGCCGGGTGCGGTAACACCGTCATCATTCGAAATCAGAATACGCATGGGCTGTCCGTCTGCCCTGCCGGCACCAGATCGACGAGTTCGCGCACCACTACGGTGGCGAAGCATCCGGCCGGAAGGACGAATTCCAGTTGCAGGATATCAGGCTCGGGATAATGCCACGTCAGGCCGCCAATAGGGAGCCGCAGGATGCGCCGTTCGTGACTCATGCCCGCATTGGCGAGCCATTGGCACAGAGCGGTATGCTGTTCGCCAATCGCCGACTCCACCCCGTAAGCCGCGCCGGCTGTGGGCGAAGGGCCTTCGCCCCACATCGGGCCGGTGGGGTGCAAGTCGAGAATGTCCAGGCGTGGATCAGCACATTCCTGCTCACCTGCAGGAAAGAAACTGCGGCTATCGGTAAACGCCAACAGGTCGCCGACCTGCGCACGCTGCCAACTGCCGTCGGCGACGCGGGCGGCCAATACCTGGTTGAAGACGTAGCTGCGCGCGGCAGAGAGCAACCGGGAACGTACGTTGCGTTGCTCTGGCAGCGCCTTGCGCTCTGCCCAGTGCAGGGCATCCTGAACGTTGCCGCCGCCATGCCCGAAACGCTGGCTGCCAAAGTAGTTGGGAACACCCTGCTGCTTGAGCGCTTGCAGGCGTACATCCAGTGCCTGGTGATCCGCCGCCAGTGCCGTCAGGCGCAAGGTGAAGCCGTTGGCCGAGTGGGCGCCGCGCTGCAGCTTGCGCGAGTGACGCACCTGCTTGAGCACACGCAAGGTGTCATCTTCAGCACGGGACAGGTCCGGGTCGGCCTTGCCCGGCAGGTGCAGGCTGAACCACTGACGGGTCAGCGCCTGACGGTCCTTGAGTCCGGCATAGCTGATCGAACGCACCGGCACGCCCGCTGCGCGTGCCAGGCGGCGGGCCGCCTCTTCGGTGTTCAGGTCGCGTTTCTCGACCCACAACCACAAATGTTCGCCTTGGCCAGACAACGGAATATCGAGCACTTCGTCGACCTGGAAGTCTTCCGCCACGGCCTTGAGCACCGCAGTGCCCAGTGGCTCGCCCGATGCGCGCGGGCCCAGCAGTTCCAATTCGGTCATGCTGGCAGCAGCAGGGCGACCGCGTGCACGGCGATGCCCTCCTCACGGCCGGTGAAGCCCAGCTTCTCGGTGGTGGTGGCCTTGACGTTGACCTGGTCGAGCTCGACCTGCAGGTCTTCGGCGATCAGTTGGCGCATGGTTTCGATGTGCGGGGCCATCTTCGGCGCCTGGGCAACGATGGTGGCGTCGACGTTGCCGACCTTCCAGCCTTTTGCCTGGACGATGCCGAGCACATGGCGCAGCAGCACGCGGCTGTCGGCACCCTTGAACTGCGGGTCGGTATCGGGGAAGTGCTTGCCGATGTCACCGAGCGCTGCGGCGCCGAGCAAGGCATCGCTCAAGGCATGCAGCAGCACGTCACCGTCGGAATGGGCCAGGAGGCCGTATTTGTGAGGGATACGCACCCCACCCAGGGTAATGAAATCACCGTCGCAGAAACGGTGCACATCGTAGCCGTGGCCAATACGCATAGAAAAACGCCCTGATTGAGTCAGGGCGTGATTCTACCTGCTTTGCAGGTGGTTGGGCGGCTTTTGGACCAGGTCGTTAAACCCTTCCGAGTGCCGCTGCATGATGGCGCAGGTGGTCATCGATGAAGCTGGCGATGAAGTAGTAGCTGTGGTCATAGCCAGGCTGCAGGCGCAGGGTCAGTGCATGCCCCCCCTTGCGCGCCGCCTGCTCCAGGGCCTCGGGTTTAAGCTGCTTTTCCAGGAAATCGTCACGGTCGCCCTGGTCCACCAGCAACGGCGGGCACTCACCGCTTGGCGTCTCGGCCAGCAGTACGCTGGCATCCCATTCGCGCCAGCGCGCGCGGTCTTCTCCCAGATAGCGGCTGAAGGCTTTTTCGCCCCACGGGCAATCCATCGGATTGCTGATCGGCGAAAATGCCGAGATCGAGCGATAGCGCCCTGGATTGCGCAAGGCGCAGACCAACGCACCGTGCCCGCCCATGGAGTGGCCGCTGATACTGCGCTGATCGGAGGCCGGGAAATGCGCCTCGATCAATGCCGGGAGCTCTTCTACCACGTAATCATGCATGCGGTAGTGCTGCGCCCAGGGCTGCTGGGTGGCGTTGAGGTAGAAGCCCGCGCCCAGGCCGAAATCCCAGGCACCGTCCGGGTCGCCCGGCACCTGTTCCCCACGCGGGCTGGTGTCGGGCGCAACGATGATCAGGCCAAGCTCGGCGGCCAGGCGCTGGGCGCCGGCCTTCTGCATGAAGTTTTCGTCGGTGCAGGTCAGCCCGCTCAGCCAGTACAGCACCGGCAGCTTCTCGCCCTGCTCGGCCTGCGGTGGCAGGTAGACGGCGAACACCATGTCGCAGCCCAGCACCTTGGAGTGATGCCGGTAACGCTTGTGCCAGCCGCCGAAGCTTTTCTGGCAGGAGATGTTATCCAGGCTCATGGCTGACCTCAGAAGTGGATCACGCTGCGGATGCTCTTGCCTTCATGCATCAGGTCGAAGGCCTTGTTGATGTCCTCCAGGCCCATGGTATGGGTGATGAAGGTATCCAGCGGAATCTCGCCCTTCTCGGACATTTCCACGTAGCTTGGCAGCTCGCTGCGGCCCCGTACGCCACCGAAGGCCGAACCGCGCCAGACGCGGCCGGTCACCAGCTGGAACGGCCGAGTGGCGATTTCCTGGCCGGCCCCGGCAACGCCGATGATCACCGACTCACCCCAACCCTTGTGGCAGCACTCCAGGGCCGCACGCATCAGCTGCACATTGCCGATGCATTCGAACGAGAAGTCCACGCCGCCATCGGTGAGGTCGACGATCACTTCCTGGATCGGACGCTCGTAGTCTTTCGGGTTGATGCAGTCGGTGGCACCCAGCTGGCGGGCGATCTCGAACTTGGCCGGGTTGATATCGATGGCGATGATGCGCGAGGCCTTGGCCTTGACCGCACCGATCACTGCCGACAGGCCGATGCCGCCCAGGCCGAAGATGGCCACGGTGTCGCCCGGCTTGACCTTGGCAGTGTTGAGCACCGCGCCGATGCCGGTGGTCACGCCGCAACCGAGCAGGCAGACCTTCTCCAGCGGTGCTTCCTTCTGGATCTTGGCCACGGAAATTTCCGGCAGCACGGTGTACTCGGAGAAGGTCGAAGTCCCCATGTAGTGGAACAGCTGCTGTCCCTTGTACGAGAAGCGGGTGGTGCCGTCCGGCATCAAGCCCTTGCCCTGGGTAGCGCGGATGGCCTGACACAGGTTGGTCTTGCCCGAGCGGCAGAATTTGCACTGGCCACACTCCGGGGTGTACAGCGGGATCACGTGGTCACCGACGGCTACCGAGGTTACGCCCTCGCCAATCGCCTCGACGATCGCCCCGCCTTCATGACCGAGGATCGACGGGAAGATGCCTTCCGGGTCGGCGCCCGACAGTGTGTAGGCGTCGGTGTGGCAGACACCGCTGGCGACCACGCGCAGCAGCACTTCGCCGGCCTTGGGCATGGCCACGTCGACTTCGACGATTTCCAGGGGTTTCTTGGCCTCGAAGGCTACGGCGGCACGGGACTTGATCATCAAAGGTCTCCAGAAGAGTGTCGATTCAGTCCCACAGTGTAATTCAGCTGTTTTTGATGAATAATCTAGACCAAGACAAAACATTATTGCCACACAGGGATAATCGATGAGCAGCCGCTGGGAAGGCATTGACGAATTCGTCGCCGTTGCCGAGTCGGGACAATTCACGGCGGCGGCTGAGCGCATGGGCGTGTCGTCATCGCATATCAGCCGGCAGATCGCCCGCCTTGAAGAGCGCCTGCAGACCCGACTGCTGTATCGCAGCACCCGTCGCGTCACCTTGAGTGAAGCAGGTCAGACTTTCCTGCAACACTGCCAGCGCTTGCAGGACGGCCGCGAGGAGGCCCTGCGCGCCATGGGCGACCTGGCCAGCGAACCCAAGGGGCTGCTGCGCATGACCTGCGCCGTGGCCTATGGCGAGCGCTTCATCGTGCCGCTGGTGACGCGCTTCATGGGGTTGTATCCGCAGTTACGGGTGGAGGTGGAACTGAGCAACCGTACCCTGGACCTCCTGCACGAAGGTATGGACCTGGCGATTCGCCTGGGCCGGCTGGCCGATTCCCGGCTGGTGGCCACACGCCTGGCGCCACGGCGCATGTACCTGTGCGCCTCGCCTGCCTATCTGGAACGTTATGGCAGGCCGCACAGCCTTTCCGAACTGGCCCGGCACAACTGCCTGGTGGGCAGCTCGGACCTGTGGGCGTTGCAGCAGGATGGGCGCGAGATCAGCCAGCGGGTTCAGGGCAACTGGCGTTGCAACAGTGGGCAGGCAGTGCTGGATGCGGCCTTGCTGGGGATGGGGTTGTGCCAGTTGCCGGACTACTACGTGCGGGAGCACTTCAACAGTGGGGCGCTGGTGTCGTTACTGGAGGCGCATCAGCCGCCGAACACGGCAGTATGGGCGCTGTATCCGCAGCAGCGGCATCTGTCGCCCAAGGTTCGGCGTTTGGTGGATTATCTGAAGGAAGGGTTGGCAGGGTTGCCGGAGTACAAACAGGATTGATGTGATGGCTTTACCGGCCTCTTCGCGGGACAGACAACTTAATGCCGGTTTGCCCAACGCTGACGCAACCACTCCAGGTCTTCCGGGCGAGTCACCTTGATGTTGTCGCTGCGCCCCTCGATCAGTCGCGGTGCCTGGCCGGACCATTCGATGGCCGACGCCTCATCGGTAACCAGCACATCGGACACCAGGCACTCGGCCAATGCCCGGTGCAAAGCGCCCAGGCGGAACATCTGCGGCGTATAGGCCTGCCAGATGGTGCTGCGATCCACGGTGGCACTGACGCGCCCGCTGACATCGGCCCGCTTGAGCGTATCGCGCGCCGGGACCGCCAGCAGCCCACCTACCGGGTCATCGGCCAGTTCCGACAACAACTTATCCAGGTCGCTACGCGCCAGGTTCGGCCGCGCCGCATCGTGCACCAACACCCAGTCGCTGTCCGCCGCCCCTTGGGCATGCAACAGCAGCAGGGCATTGAGCACCGAGTCGGCGCGCTCGCGCCCACCCGGGGCACGCTGGATGCGCGGATCGCTGGCGCAACGCAGGCCTGGCCAGTACGGGTCATCTTCGGCAACGCTGACCACCACGCCTTTGAGCGCAGGATGGCCAAGAAAACAGTCGAGGCTATGCTCGATAAGGGTCTGCCCGCCCAGTTGCAAGTACTGCTTGGGTCGGTCGGCAGCCATGCGGGCACCCACGCCCGCAGCGGGAATCACGGCCCAGAAAGCCGGTAGCGTATCGATCATTTTTGCGGCAGCTGGAAGAGGGTTTCGCCCTCTTTGACCATTCCCAATTCATGACGAGCCCGCTCTTCGACGGTCTCCATACCTTTCTTCAACTCCAGCACCTCGGCGTCGAGCACGCGGTTACGCTCCAGCAGCCGCTCGTTTTCGGCATGCTGCTCGTCGATCTGCTGCTTGAGCTCGGCCACTTGCGCCAAGCTGCCGTTACCGACCCAAAGGCGGTACTGCAGGCCACCGAGCAGCAAGAGCAGGACAAGAAACAACCAATAGGGACTGCGCATCAAGGTATCCAGATTAAAAAGACCGCCAGCAACGGGCAGGCCTCAAATAGCACGAAGCCTGGCCGAGGCCAGGCTTCGTTGACAGAAACCCGTATGAAGCGCCGGAAATTTCAGTTCGAAAATTCCGACAGCCTCGGCTGCTGTCTTTTTACCATCTCTTGCTTAGC
Source organism: Pseudomonas sp. NPDC090233 (assembly GCF_044772285.1). Classification (NCBI taxonomy): domain Bacteria; kingdom Pseudomonadati; phylum Pseudomonadota; class Gammaproteobacteria; order Pseudomonadales; family Pseudomonadaceae; genus Pseudomonas; species Pseudomonas sp. NPDC090233. Next base: position 130,458 of record NZ_JBIVYQ010000003.1, read on the forward strand.
CGCGAAACTCGGCGCGACCACGGTAAACCGCTTTGGCGCCCAGTTGCTCTTCGATGCGCAGCAGCTGGTTGTACTTCGAGACGCGGTCGGAACGGCACAGCGAACCGGTCTTGATCTGGCCAGCAGCGGTACCCACGGCCAGGTCGGCGATGGTCGAGTCTTCGGTTTCACCGGAGCGGTGCGAGATCACGGCGGTGTAGCCGGCAGCCTTGGCCATCTGGATGGCTTCCAGGGTCTCGGTCAGCGAGCCGATCTGGTTGAACTTGATCAGGATCGAGTTACCGATACCCTTCTCGATGCCTTCCTTGAGGATCTTGGTGTTGGTCACGAACAGGTCGTCACCGACCAGCTGCACCTTCTCACCGATCTTGTCGGTGAGGATTTTCCAGCCAGCCCAGTCGGACTCGTCCAGGCCATCTTCGATCGAGATGATCGGGAAGCGCTCGGTCAGGCCTTTCAGATAGTCGGCAAAGCCTTCGGCGTCGAACGACTTGCCTTCGCCGGACAGGTTGTACTTGCCGTCCTCGTAGAATTCGGAAGCCGCGCAGTCCAGGGCCAGGGTCACGTCGGTGCCCAGCTTGTAGCCAGCTTTTTCAACGGCTTCGGCGATGGCGCCCAGGGCGTCTTCGTTGGAAGCCAGGTTCGGCGCGAAGCCACCTTCGTCACCCACGGCGGTGTTCAGGCCACGGGCCTTGAGCACAGCTTTGAGGTGATGGAAGATCTCGGTGCCCATGCGCAGGCCGTCGGAGAAGGTCTTGGCGCCAACCGGCTGAACCATGAACTCCTGGATGTCGACGTTGTTGTCGGCGTGCTCGCCACCGTTGATGATGTTCATCATCGGAACCGGCATCGAGTACTGGCCCGGGGTGCCGTTGAGGTTGGCGATGTGCGCGTACAGCGGCAGGTCCTGGTCCTGGGCAGCGGCCTTGGCGGCAGCCAGGGAAACAGCCAGGATGGCGTTGGCGCCCAGCTTGGCCTTGTTCTCGGTACCGTCCAGCTCGATCATGGCGCGGTCCAGGGCTTTCTGGTCGGACGGATCCTTGCCCAGCAGCAGCTCACGGATCGGGCCGTTGATGTTGCCGACGGCCTTCAGCACGCCCTTGCCCAGGTAACGGCTCTTGTCGCCATCACGCAGCTCCAGCGCTTCGCGCGAGCCGGTGGAAGCACCGGACGGCGCGCAGGCGCTGCCGATGATGCCGTTGTCGAGCAGTACATCGGCTTCCACGGTGGGGTTGCCACGCGAATCGAGAACTTCACGACCTTTGATGTCGACGATTTTTGCCATTGTTGTAAGCACTCCAGAATTGACGAAAACAACGCAGCTTTAGGGAATTCTTGCCTTTCAGCCGGCGGGGATGCAGCAGGCAGGCCGGGTGAAAGCAGCCCCTGACCGTGCGGTCAGGGGCAGATCGGGGCGTACTTTACCCGAGAAATGAGCCTTGCGCGGTTTTAACCGTCGGAAAACTCATCAAAGCCTAGCTTCAGGACTTGTTCTTCTGGGCCAGGGCCGCCTTGACGAAGCCGCTGAACAGCGGGTGACCGTCACGCGGGGTGGAGGTGAACTCCGGGTGGAACTGGCAGGCGACGAACCATGGGTGGTCCTTGGACTCGACCACTTCCACCAGCGCGCCGTCTTCGGAGCGACCGGAAACCAGCAGGCCCGCGTCAACCAGCTGCGGCAGCAGGTTGTTGTTCACTTCGTAGCGGTGACGGTGACGCTCGGTGATCACGTCCTTGCCGTAGCAGTCATGCACCTTGGAACCGGCAGACAGCTGGCAGTCCTGTGCGCCCAGGCGCATGGTGCCGCCCAGGTCGGAGGCTTCGGTACGGGTCTCGACGGCACCGGTGGCATCGGCCCACTCGGTGATCAGGCCGACTACCGGGTGGCCGCTGTTGCGGTCGAACTCGGTGGAGTTGGCGTCTTTCCAGCCCACCACGTTACGGGCGAACTCGATCACGGCCACCTGCATACCCAGGCAGATACCCAGGTACGGCACCTTGTTCTCACGGGCGTACTGCACCGCGGTGATCTTGCCTTCCACGCCACGCAGGCCGAAACCGCCCGGCACCAGGATGGCATCGGCGCCTTCGAGCAGGCTGGTGCCCTGGTTCTCGATGTCTTCGGAATCGATGTAGCGCAGGTTGACCTTGGTGCGGTTGGTGATGCCGGCGTGGCTCATCGCTTCGATCAGCGACTTGTACGCGTCCAGCAGCTCCATATACTTGCCGACCATGGCGATGGTCACTTCCTGCTCAGGGTTGAGCTTGGCATCGACAACCTTGTCCCACTCGGACAGGTCGGCGCCATTGCACTGCAGGCCGAAGCGCTCGACGACGAAGTCGTCCAGGCCCTGGGCGTGCAGAACACCTGGGATCTTGTAGATGGTATCGACGTCTTCCAGGGAGATGACCGCACGCTCTTCGACGTTGGTGAACAACGCGATCTTGCGGCGCGACGAGGCATCGACCGGGTGGTCGGAACGGCAGATCAGCACATCAGGCTGCAGGCCGATGGAACGCAGTTCCTTGACCGAGTGCTGAGTCGGCTTGGTCTTGGTTTCGCCAGCGGTGGCGATGTACGGGACCAGGGTCAGGTGCATCAGCATGGCGCGCTTGGAGCCCACTTCGACGCGCAGCTGGCGAATTGCCTCGAGGAACGGCTGCGACTCGATGTCACCCACGGTACCGCCGATTTCCACCAGGGCCACGTCGGCATCGCCGGCACCCTTGATGATGCGACGCTTGATTTCGTCGGTGATGTGCGGGATGACCTGGATGGTCGCGCCCAGGTAATCACCACGGCGTTCCTTGCGCAGCACGTGCTCGTAGATACGTCCGGTGGTGAAGTTGTTGTTCTGGGTCATGGTCGTGCGGATGAACCGCTCGTAGTGGCCCAGGTCGAGGTCGGTCTCGGCACCATCGTGGGTGACGAAGACTTCACCGTGCTGGAACGGACTCATGGTGCCAGGATCGACGTTGATATACGGATCCAGCTTCAGCATGGTGACCTTCAGGCCCCGCGCTTCCAGGATGGCCGCCAGGGAAGCCGAGGCAATGCCTTTCCCCAATGAAGAAACAACACCGCCCGTGACGAATATGTAGCGCGTCATGAAAAACCCTAGAAGTCTGCGTTAAGGCGGCCAGCGCCGCCGGAGAAAGCGAAGGAAGGCCGAAGCCCCCGATCACCTGCGTCAATCACAGTGCATCTCGAAAAACTGCCGCGTCTGTACAGACCAGGGGTATCCCCAGCATGGAGCTCGCTCGTCATTTCCAGAATCAGCCCAGCAAAAAACTGCTTGGTAATCGGCAACTGCCGTGTTTCCGAGGAACGCACAGAAGTTGTATCAAGAAGGGAGGGTAGTCTACCGGAATGTACCCTTCAGCTCAAACCTTGCGCGTTCGTCGGAGGTTGCCAGTGCAGTTGGCAATCCGCCCACCCCAATTCGGGCAGATTGGCCACGGCCAGCAAGCGCTCGCCGCTGTACAGCAACGGCAGGCGCCCACGCATGAAGTGCGGGACTTGCAGCTCGTTGAGCAAGCGTTTCAAGTCGCGCTTGCCACGGCCCGGAACATCCAGCACTTCGCCGCCCCGACGGTAGGCAATGCGTAAGTCGCCCGGTGTGCTGCCCTGCAGGCTAACACTACCGTTGCCAGGCAATGGCAGCGGGCTGGTCGGCTGCTCCCAGCGCAGCCCGTCCGCGACGGGCTGCAACCAATCACCACTCAGCCACCAGATGCGCCCGTGGCTGCGCGCAAGCTTGCCGTCGGTCAGTTGCCAGACGGGTTGGGCATCAATCGCCGCATCACGCAAGTCCGCCCAGCCCGCCCAGTGCCGACTATCTGGCAGGCGGGTGCGTAGACTCAGCCAGTACTGCAAGGCATTGCGCTGTCGCGCTGGCGAAAGCGCCGCGAGCGTCGCCAGATCCAGGGAGTCGAGGCTAGACCAGATGGCAGGCGCACCCTCTCCGGCCACAGCCAGGTCTGCCTGGGCCAACTCATCGAGCAGACCCAGCGCTTCGCCCAGATGCTCGGCGCTACGGGCAAGGTTCTGGCTCGCCTGCGGCCAACGCTGCTGCAGCAACGGAAACACTTCGCCACGCAGGAAATTGCGGGCAAAGGCCGTGTCAGTATTGGACGGGTCTTCGATCCAGGACAGTCCGTGCGCTTGCGCATAATTGTGCAATTGCGCGCGCGAAACGTTCAGTAGCGGCCTGGCCAGGATGCCCTGCCCCAATGGCCGCTGTACCGGCATTGCAGTCAGCCCTCGCAGGCCGGCACCGCGCAAAAGGCGAAATAGCAACGTTTCGGCCTGATCATCGCGGTGTTGGCCTGTGAACAGCACGTCACCTGAACTGAGGCTCTCCTGAAATGCCGAATAGCGGGCATTACGGGCAGCCTGCTCCAGGCTGGCGCCGGGGGCTATCTGAACGCGGATGATCGTCAGCTTGATACCAAGGCGCTCGCAGACCGCTTTGCAATGCTCTGGCCAAGTGTCGGCGGCAGGCTGCAGACCGTGGTGGATGTGGATTGCGTGCAGTGGAGGCGTTGCGTGGGTGCGGGCATGGTCGGCCAGCAGATGCAGGAGGACGGTGGAGTCGAGGCCGCCAGAGAAGGCGATGTGCCAGGCTGGGGCACTGAGCCAGGGGGTGAGGTCGATCATGGAAGCCTCACATCACTCGAAAACACTGGGGCCGCACAGCGGCCCCAGCATTTCTATCAGAGGCCGTAGCTCATCAGGCGCTCGTAACGACGGGCCAGCAGCGCGTCATGGTCGAGCTTGCCGAGCATGTCCAACTGCTGAACGAGGTCGGCGCGGATGCTTTCGGACATCTTCGCCGGGTCACGGTGGGCACCGCCCAGTGGCTCCTGGATGACCTTGTCAACAATGTTGAGGCTCTTCAGGCGCTCGGCGGTGATGCCCATGGCCTCGGCAGCGTCGGCGGCCTTGTCGGCGGTTTTCCACAGGATCGAGGCGCAACCTTCCGGCGAAATCACTGAGTAGGTCGAGTACTGCAGCATGTTCAGCTGGTCGCACACACCGATGGCCAGCGCACCGCCGGAACCACCTTCACCAATAACAGTGGCGATGATCGGCGTCTTCAGGCGCGCCATGACACGCAGGTTCCAGGCGATCGCTTCGCTCTGGTTGCGCTCTTCGGCGTCGATGCCTGGATAAGCGCCCGGGGTGTCGATGAAGGTCAGGATCGGCATCTTGAAGCGCTCGGCCATTTCCATCAGGCGGCACGCCTTGCGGTAGCCTTCTGGGCGCGGCATGCCGAAGTTGCGGCGAACCTTTTCGCGCACTTCACGGCCCTTCTGGTGGCCGATGACCATGACCGGCTTGCCATCCAGGCGGGCGGTACCACCAACGATGGCGGCGTCGTCGGAGAAGTGGCGGTCGCCGTGCAGCTCTTCGAACTCGGTGAAGATGTGCTCCAGGTAGTCCAGGGTGTAAGGACGACGTGGGTGGCGGGCCAGGCGGGCGATCTGCCAGCTGGTCAGGTTGCCGAAGATGCTTTCGGTCAGGGTGTTGCTCTTGTCTTGCAGACGGGCAATTTCATCGCTGATGTTCAGCGAGTTGTCGTTACCCACCAGGCGCAGCCCTTCGATCTTGGCTTGCAGGTCGGCAATCGGCTGTTCGAAATCGAGAAAATTCGGGTTCATAGTCATCCGTCTTGGGTCTACGGCCAGGCGGCCGGCCGGTTGATCCGTTTGGCGCCCTACCTTAAGGGATCAGGCGCATTCAGGTCGAGATTAAATTTCGTCGGTTCAACGATATTGCAGGAAGACGTTCTCACGCCCGAACTGGTCACGCAGCGCCTGAATCAAGCCGTCGGCCGGGTCGATCGACCACTGCTCGCCGAACTGGAGCATGGCCTTGGCGTCGCTGCCGGTGTATTCGAGGGTGATCGGGCAACCGCCGCGATGGCGGGTGATCAGCTCGCCCAGCCAGTTCAGGCGGTCGCCCTTGAGCGCCTCGTGGGTAATCTTCAGGCGCAGGCTCTCGGCCAGCTTGGTGCGGGCATCTTCCAGGGTCATTACCTGCTTCACCCGCAGGCGCAGGCCGCCGGAGAAGTCGTCATTGCTGATTTCGCCTTCGACCACGACCATCGCATCATTCTGCAACAAAGCTTGAGCGCCCATGAACGCGTCGGCGAACAGCGAGGCTTCGATGCGCCCGGAACGGTCGTCGAGGGTGACGAAGCCCATCTTGTCGCCCTTTTTGTTCTTCATCACCCGCAGGGCAATGATCATCCCGGCGATGGTCTGGGTCTCGCGCGACGGCTTCAGGTCGACGATGCGCTGGCGGGCGAAGCGGCGGATCTCGGCCTCGTATTCATCGATCGGGTGGCCAGTGAGATAAAGGCCGAGGGTGTCCTTCTCGCCCTTCAGGCGTTCCTTCAGCGTCAGCTCGCGCACCTTGCGGTGGTTGGCATAGACGTCGATGTCCGGGGCGTCGAACATGCCACCGAACAGGTCGACGTGACCACTGTCAGCGGTATGTGCCGCCTGCTCGGCGGCCTTGATGGCCTCGCCCAAAGCAGAGAGCAGCGTCGCACGGTTGATGTCGATATTGGCGTGATACGCCTTGATCTCGTCATGGAAGTACGGGCCCAGCCGATCCAGGGCGCCACTGCGAATCAGCGCATCGAGGGTACGCTTGTTGACGCGCTTGAGGTCGATGCGCTCGCAGAAATCGAACAGGTCCTTGAACGGGCCACCCTGTGCACGCGCTTCGACGATGGCTTCTACCGGCCCTTCACCGACACCTTTGATCGCCCCAAGGCCGTAGACGATGCGACCATCGTTGTTGACGGTGAACTTGAAGTCGGAGAAGTTCACGTCCGGCGCATCGAGGCGCAGCTTCATGCTGCGCACTTCCTCGACCAGCACCACGACCTTGTCGGTGTTGTGCATATCCGCCGACAGGACCGCAGCCATGAACGGCGCTGGGTAGTGAGTCTTCAGCCAGGCGGTCTGGTACGACACCAGGCCATAGGCCGCGGAGTGGGACTTGTTGAAGCCGTAACCGGCGAACTTCTCTACCAGGTCGAAGATGTTACCCGCAAGATCCGCGTCGATATTGTTGGCCACGCAACCTTCGATGAAGCCACCGCGCTGCTTGGCCATTTCCTCGGGCTTTTTCTTACCCATAGCCCGGCGCAGCATGTCGGCGCCGCCGAGGGTATAGCCCGCCATGACCTGGGCAATCTGCATCACCTGTTCCTGGTACAGGATGATGCCGTAGGTGGGTGCCAGCACCGGCTTGAGGCCTTCGTACTGATAGTCCACATGGGGGTAGGCCAACTCGGCACGCCCGTGCTTGCGGTTGATGAAGTCGTCCACCATGCCCGACTGCAGTGGGCCGGGGCGGAACAGCGCCACCAGTGCGATGAGGTCTTCCAGGCAGTCGGGCTTGAGCTTCTTGATCAGCTCCTTCATGCCGCGCGATTCGAGCTGGAACACTGCCGTGGTCTCGGCCTTCTGCAGCAGCTCGTAGGTCTTGCGATCGTCCAGCGGGATGAAGTCGATGTTGAGGTCGGGCAGGTTGTTCTTGGCCTGCTCGCGGTTGATGATCTCCATCGCCCACTTGATGATGGTCAGGGTACGCAGGCCAAGGAAGTCGAACTTGACCAGGCCGGCGGCCTCGACGTCGTCCTTGTCGAACTGGGTCACTAGGCCGCCACCTTCTTCGTCACAGGCGATGGGCGCGAAATCGGTGAGCTTGGTCGGGGCGATGACCACGCCGCCGGCGTGCTTGCCGGTACCCCGGGTGACGCCTTCGAGCTTGAGCGCCATGTCCCAGATTTCGCGCGCATCTTCATCGCCCTTGAGGAAGTCTCGCAGGATCTCTTCCTGCTCGTACGCTTTCTCCAGGGTCATGCCCACTTCGAACGGAATCATCTTCGACAGGCGGTCGGCCAGGCCGTAGGACTTGCCCTGCACCCGCGCCACGTCGCGCACCACCGCCTTGGCGGCCATGGTGCCGAAGGTGATGATCTGGCTGACCGCGTTGCGCCCGTAGGCATCAGCCACGTAGTCGATCACCCGGTCACGGCCGTCCATGCAGAAGTCGACGTCGAAGTCGGGCATGGAAACACGTTCAGGGTTGAGGAAACGTTCGAACAGCAGGTCGTAGGCCAGCGGGTCGAGGTCGGTGATCTTGAGCACGTAGGCCACCAGCGAGCCAGCACCCGAGCCCCGCCCAGGGCCAACCGGGACGTCGTTGTTCTTGGCCCACTTGATGAAGTCCATCACGATCAGGAAGTAGCCGGGGAAGCCCATCTGGATGATGATATCCAGCTCGAACTTCAGTCGGTCCAGGTAGACCTGGCGCTTCTCTTCGTAGTTGGGCGTGGTCTCCTTGGGCCAGAGCACAGCCAGCCGCTCCTCCAAGCCTTCATGGGAAACGTGACGCAGGTAGTCGTCGATGCCCATGCCGTTGGGCGTCGGGAAGTCGGGCAGGAAGTACTTGCCCAGTTGCACCTGGATGTTGCAACGCTTGGCGATTTCGACGGTGTTGGCGATGGCGTCGGGCAGGTCGCTGAACAGCTCGGCCATTTCCTCCGCGCTTTTGAGGTACTGCTGGTCGCTGTACATTCGCGGGCGACGCGGGTCGTCCAGGGTCCAGCCCTCACCGATGCACACGCGGCTTTCGTGGGCGTCGAAGTCGGACTGTTTGATGAAGCGCACATCGTTGGTCGCCACCAGCGGTGCGCCGAGCTTGTCGGCCAGCGCCACGGCGGCGTGGACGTACTCCTCGTCGCCGGCACGGTTGGTGCGCTGCACCTCGACATAGAAGCGCTCCGGGAACATGCCCAGCCAGTCGTTCAACAGCGACTCGGCCTCATCCGCACGGCCTGCCATCAGGGCCATGCCGATATCGCCCTGCTTGCCGGCGGACAGGGCAATCAGCCCTTCGCTGGCCGGGGCGATCCACTCTCGCTGAAGGATTACCAGGCCGTTGCGCTGGCCATCGGTCCAGCCGCGCGAGATCAATTCAGTGAGGTTGCGATAACCCTTGGGGTCCATGGCCAGGAAGCAGATCCGCGACAGCGGGGCCTCGGGGTCTGCCCCGGCCAACCACAGGTCGGCGCCGCAGATCGGCTTGATGCCCGCGCCCATGGCGGTCTTGTAGAACTTCACCAGCGAGCACATGTTGCTCTGGTCGGTGATCGCCACCGCCGGCATGTTCATCCCGGCCAGCGCCTTGGCCAGCGGTTTGATCCGCACCAGGCCGTCGACCAGCGAGAATTCGGAGTGGACGCGCAGGTGAACGAAGGGAACCGACATGGAAGATCCTGTAGCAGTGCTGAACGACAAAGGCGGGATTGTAGCGTAAATGCGCTAAACATTTGGGGCCGCAGAGCGGCCCCAAATGTTTTAGATCAGAGAATCGGTAAGCCCCTCACGGGCTTCCCAGGCGGCGCGCACCGGCGCAAAGGAACGCCGATGAATGGGCGTCGGCCCCAACCGCGCCAAGGCTTCAAGATGCACCGGCGTCGGGTAGCCCTTGTGCCCGCCAATCCCGTAACCCGGGTAGATCAGCTCGAACGCGCTCATCTCACGGTCACGGGTCACCTTGGCCAGGATCGACGCCGCCGCGATAGCCGGAACCTGGCTATCACCCTTGATGACTGGCGCGGCCGGCACCGCCAGTTTAGGGCAGCGATTACCGTCGATCAGCGCAAGCTTGGGCGTGACGCTCAAGCCCTCGACCGCACGCTGCATGGCCAGCATGGTCGCCTGGAGGATATTCAGCCGGTCGATTTCCTCGACCTCGGCGCGGGCGATGCAAAAACTCAGGGCTTTTTCGCAGATCTCGTCGAACAGCGCTTCGCGCGTGGCTTCGGTGAGTTTCTTCGAATCGTTCAGGCCGAGGATCGGCCGTGCCGGGTCGAGAATCACCGCCGCCGTGACCACCGCACCGCACAGGGGGCCGCGACCGACTTCGTCGACGCCGGCGACCAGGTCTTCGACCAGGTTGAAGTCCAGTCCTATCTGCATGTCAGCGGTCCTTCAGCAAAGCGAGCACCGCGTCTGCCGCCTGGTTGGAGGCGTCGCGGCGCAAGGTACGGTGAATCTCGTCGAAACGCTCAGTCTGCTGGCTGCCATCGGCCACCAGCGGCGCCAGGGTCTGCGCCAGGGCTTCGCTGGTGGCGGCGTCTTGCAGCAGCTCGGGCACCAGCTCACGTTGGGCCAGCAAGTTCGGCAACGACACGAAGGGGCTTTTTACCAGGCGCTTGAGAATCCAGTAGGTCAGCGGTGCAAGGCGATAGGCTACGACCATCGGGCGCTTGTACAGCATGGCCTCGAGGGTGGCGGTACCCGAGGCGATAAGCACTGCGTCACAGGCGGCCAGGGCCTGATGCGACTGGCCGTCGAGCAATGTCAAAGGCAAGTCGCGCCTTTCGAGCATCTGTTCGACCTGAGCACGCCGCGCAGCATTGGCGCAGGGCAGTACGAAGCGCACGCCAGGCACCATTTGCTGCAGGCGCTGGGCGGCGTCGAGGAACAGTGCGCCCAGACGCCCCACTTCGCCACCTCGGCTACCGGGCATCAGCGCGACCACCGGCCCGCCACCCAGCCCCAGCACAGCGCGTGCAGCCTGGCGATCAGCGGCCAGCGGAATGGTATCGGCCAACGGATGGCCAACGAATCGCACCGGCACGCCCTGCTCTTCATAGAAGCGTGCTTCGAAGGGCAGCAGCGTCAGCATCAGGTCGCAACCTTCGCGGATCTTCAGCACGCGCTTCTGTCGCCAGGCCCAGACCGACGGGCTGACGTAATGCACGGTCTTGATACCGGCCTGACGCAGTTTCAATTCGATATTGAGGGTGAAATCAGGGGCGTCGATGCCGATGAACACATCAGGCTTTTCGGTGATCAAGGTCTGGATCAGTGCTTTGCGCCGCTTGAGCAGCTCGCGCAGGCGCCCCAGCACTTCGACCAGGCCCATCACCGCCAGGCGTTCCATCGGGAAATACGACTGCAGGCCTTCGGCTTCCATCAGTGGCCCGCCGACACCGATGAAGCGCACATCGGGCTGGCGCGCCTTCAAGGCGCGCATCAAACCGGAACCGAGAATATCGCCGCTGGCCTCACCCGCGACCAGGGCTACGCAAAGCTGCGCCATGTCAGCGGGTGATGCCGCGAGCGGAATTCACGATCGACTGGCGGAACAGTTCGACCTCAGGGTGCTTGCAAGCCAGCTCGTCGAGTTCCTTGATCGCCTCTTCCACGGTCAGGCCCTGGCGGTAGACGATCTTGTACGAACGGCGCAGCTCACGAATCGCATCGTCGCTAAAGCCACGGCGGCGCATGCCCTCGAAGTTCATGCTGCGGGCTTCGGCAGGGCTGCCGAACACCGTGACGAAGGCCGGAACGTCTTTGCCGATCGCTGTGCCCATGCCGGAGAACGCGTGAGCACCGATATGGCAGTACTGGTGCACCAGGGTAAAACCGGACAGGATCGCCCAGTCACCGACATGCACGTGCCCGGCCAGCGCCGTATTGTTGACCAGGATGCAATGGTTGCCGATCACGCTGTCATGGCCAATATGGGCGTAGGCCATGATCAGATTGTGGTCGCCCAGGGTGGTTTCAGCGCGGTCCTGGACGGTGCCACGGTGAATGGTCACACCTTCGCGGATCACGTTGTGATCACCGATCACCAGGCGCGTCGGCTCACCCTTGTACTTAAGGTCCGGGGTGTCTTCGCCGATCGAGGAAAACTGGTAGATGCGGTTGTGCTTGCCAATCCGGGTAGGCCCCTTCAGCACGACGTGGGGACCGATGACGGTACCCTCCCCGATTTCAACATCGGGGCCAACGATCGACCACGGGCCGACCTCGACGCCGTCGGCCAGCTTGGCCGACGGGTCGATGATCGCCCGAGGATCAATCGAATTCATAGCTCACGTTCCGCGCAGGTGATCTCGGCCGAGCACACAGGCTTACCGTCGACCAGGGCTCGGCATTCGAATTTCCAGATGGTCTTCTTGCGACCGATGAACTTGGCTTCCAGCACCAGCTGGTCGCCCGGCAATACCGGTTGACGGAAACGCAGCTTGTCAGAGCCGACGAAGTAGTAAAGCGTGCCGTCGGCCGGCTTGGTGTCGAGCATCTTGAAACCGAGAATGCCTGCGGCCTGGGCCATGGCTTCGATGATCAGCACGCCTGGCATTACCGGGTGTTCCGGGAAATGCCCGTTGAAGAATGGCTCGTTGATGCTGACATTCTTGTAGGCACGAATGCTCTGGGCTTCGAAGTCCAGATCCGTCACACGGTCTACCAGCAGGAACGGGTAGCGGTGAGGCAGGTATTCGCGAATCTCGTTGATGTCCATCATTTCGGGGGGAAGCCTGTAATAAGAATAGGGAGCGCAGGTGCTGAACACACGCTCCTTTTGCAATCCAAAGAGGAGCCAGCTAGCGACTGTTCACTCTCGCTCAGGAAATGGTATCAGCCTTCTGATGTCGGCTGGCCACCTGAGGTCACGGTATCGACACGTTTTTCCAGCAGCTGGAGACGCTTGGCCATGTCATCCAGCTGGCGGATACGCGCAGCGCTCTTGCGCCAGTCAGCCAATGGCTGCATGGCAGTACCGGAAGAATAGGCACCCGGTTCAGTGATCGAACGGGTGACCATGGTCATACCGGAAACGAATACGTTGTCGCAGACATCAATGTGACCCACCATGCCGACACCGCCGGCGATGGTGCAGTGCTTGCCGATGCGCGTGCTGCCGGAAATCCCGACGCAGGCGGCCATAGCCGTGTGCTCGCCGATCTGCACGTTGTGCGCGATCTGGATCTGGTTGTCGAGCTTGACCCCGTCGGCGATCCGCGTGTCGGACAGCGCGCCACGGTCTACGGCGGTATTCACGCCGATTTCGACATCGTCACCAATGGTGACCCCGCCAATCTGCGCGATCTTGCGCCAGACACCCTTCTCATTGGCGAAGCCGAAGCCCTCGCCGCCGATCACAGCGCCCGACTGGATAACCACGCGCTTGCCGATGGTCACGTCGTGATACAGCGTAACCCGCGGTGCCAGCCAGCCGCCCTCACCGATCACGCAACGCGCACCCACCACGCAATGCGCGCCGATGCTGACGTTGGCCGCGATGCGTGCGCCGCTCTCAATCACTGCGAACGGTCCAATGCTGGCGCTGGCATCGACCTGTGCGTCCTCAGCCACCACGGCGCTGGGATGAATTCCCGCCACAGCCTTGGGTTTCGGATCGAACAGGTGAGAAATGCGCGCGTACGCCAGGTAAGGGTCGGGCACGATCAAGGCATTGCCGGCAAAGCCTTCGGCGTCCGTAGCCTTGAGCAGCACCGCTGCTGCCTGGCAGTTATCCAGGTATTTGCGGTACTGCGGGTTGGCGAGGAAGCTCAATTGACCGGCGTCGGCCTCCTGCAAGGTGGCCAGCCCGGTAATCTGCTGATCATCGGAGCCTTTCAGCGTGGCCCCGAGGGCCTCGGCCAACTGGCCAAGCGTCATGGTCACGGTCATATCAACGGGCTTGGTTCATGCGCTCGATGACTTGGCGGGTGATGTCGTACTGAGGTTTGACATCGATGACCGCGCCACGCTCGAGAACCAGGTCGTAACCACCTTTCTTGATGACTTCTTCCACTGCGCCATCGAGCTTCGGCTTGAGCTGCTTGAGCATGTCACGGTCGGCGACGGCCTTGGCTTCGTTCAGCTCCTTGGACTGGAACTGGAAGTCACGGGCCTTTTGCTTGAACTCAAGTTCCAGGCGCTCACGCTCTGGCTGAGCCATCTTGTCACCGCCCTTGATCAGGCGATCCTGGATGCCCTTGGCGCTGCTTTCCAGGCCCTTGAGCTTGGTCAATTGCGGGCCGAATTTCTTCTCGGCATCCACCGCGTATTTCTTGGCGGCATCGGATTCAAGCAGGGCCATCTGATAGTTCAGCACGGCGACCTTCATTTCGGCGAAAGCCGGGGTGGCGACCAGCGCCGCGGCCACTACGGCCAGTTGAGCGAATTTACGCACGATGCACTCCTGGATAAACCGTTGTCGTTAAGCTAGGGCCGACCTTAGAAGGTCTGGCCCAGAGAGAATTGGAACACCTGGGTATCGGCATCGTCCGGCTTCTTCACCGGCATTGCCAGGCTGAAGCTCAACGGGCCCAGGGCAGTGATCCAGGTGACGCCCAGGCCGACGGAACTCGCCATGCCCGAGAAACCGACCTTCTCGCAATCCGGCTTGCTGCCGCAATTGGTGTCGAACACGTTACCCACATCCCAGAACACAGAGGTGCGCAGCGAACGCTGGTCCTTGACGAACGGCAGCGGGAACAACAGCTCGACGCCACCTTGCACCAGCACGTTACCACCGAACGGCAGCGGATCCTGATCCGGGTCGGCAATGGTGCCTGGCTTGCCACCAGGATTACCTTCACCACGGCTAGGCGTACTGCGCGGGCCTAGGCTGCTGTCCTTGAAACCACGAACGGAGTTGAAACCACCCGCGTAGTAGTTCTCGTAAAACGGCAGACCGGAAGTACCACCGAAACCATCACCATAGCCCAGTTCGGTGTGCAGACGCAGGGTGTAGTCGTTATTGATTGGCTTGAACAGCTGACCGCGGTAGTCGAGCTTGTAGAACGACAGGTCGCTGCCCGGAATGGTGGTTTCCAGGGTCAGGCTCTGGGAGTGACCACGGGTTGCCAGCACGCCTTTGTTCAGGGTCGATTCGGACCAGCCGACCGAGGCCTTGAAGTTCAGGAAGTTGTCGCCTTCCTCATCAAGGAAGTCGAAGATCTCGTCAACGGTATAACGGCCGGTCTTGATCTTGTCCTGCTGCACGCTCAGGCCGTAGGTCAGACGCGAAGTTTCGCTGATCGGGTAGCCCAGGCTGACGCCTGCACCCAGGCTGTCGACCGCATAGCTGGCAACGTCGACGTCGAGGTCGTCGTAGTCGGTGCTGCGGTAGAAGGCGTTGTAGCCCAGGCTGACACCGTCAGCCGTGAAGTAGGGATCAACGAAGCCGAAGTTGTAGCGGGTCTGGTATTCGGACCGGGTCAGGCCGATCGACACCTTGTTACCGGTACCGAGGAAGTTGGTCTGGCTGATCGAACCGCCGAGGATCAGGCCGGCGCTCTGGGCGAAGCCGACGCTGGCGGTGATCGAGCCGGACGCTTGCTCTTCGACGCTGTAGTTGACGTCGACCTGGTCGTCGGTGCCTGGCACCGGCGGGGTTTCGACGTTGACTTCCTTGAAGAAGCCCAGGCGCTCCAGACGAGTCTTGGACTGGTCGATCAGGTAGGTCGAGGCCCAGCCGCCTTCCATCTGGCGCATTTCGCGGCGCAGCACTTCGTCTTCGGTCTTGGTGTTGCCGCGGTAGTTGATGCGGTTGACGTAGGCACGCTTGCCCGGGTCCACCACGAACATGATATCGACGGTGTGATCCTGGTCATTCGGCTGTGGCACGCCGTTGACGTTGGCGAAGGTGTAGCCTTCGTTGCCCAGGCGACGGGTGATCAGCTCGGAGGTGGTGGTCATCACCTTGCGCGAGAACACCTGGCCCGGCTGCACCAGCAGCAACGACTTGACCTGGTCTTCCGGTACCTTGAGGTCACCGGACAGCTTCACGTCGCGAACGGTGTACTTCTCGCCTTCGTTGACGTTGACGGTGATGTAAACGTGCTTCTTGTCCGGGGTGATCGACACCTGGGTGGAGGCGATGTCCATGTTGATGTAGCCGCGGTCCAGGTAGTAGGAACGCAGGCGCTCCAGGTCACCGGAGAGTTTCTCGCGGGCATACTTGTCGTCGTTCTTGAAGAACGACAGCCAGTTGGTGGTCTTCAGCTCGAACAGCTGCGCCAGCTCTTCGTCGTCGAACACGGTGTTGCCGACGATGTTGATGTGCTGGATGGCGGCAACGGTGCCTTCGTTGATCTTGATCTTCAACGCCACGCGGTTGCGCGGCTGCGGCACTACCTCGGCGTCGACCTCGGCCGAGTAGCGGCCCTGGGCCACGTACTGGCGCTGCAGCTCGTTACGCACACCTTCGAGGGTGGCGCGCTGGAAGATCTCGCCTTCGGCCAGGCCGGACTGTTTCAGGCCCTTCATCAGGTCTTCGGTGCTGATCGCCTTGTTGCCTTCGATCTCGATGCTCGACACCGACGGGCGCTCGACCACGTTGATGATCAGGACATTGCCGTCGCGGCTCAGCTGGATGTCCTGGAAGAAGCCCGTCTTGAACAGCGAACGGGTCGAATCCACCAGGCGCCGGTCATCGGCCTGGTCGCCCACGTTCAGGGGCAAGGCGCCGAACACGCTGCCGGCGGATACCCGCTGCAGGCCGTTGACACGAATATCGGAGATGGTGAAGGACTCGGCGTGAACTTCAGCGATCATCAGTGCGGAGAGGACCGCAGTTAGCAGCAGACGTTTCATGAAGTCCTTTTATTCCAACTGGCAATAAACAACCTGCCGCGAAAAAGCGGCAGGTTCGCAATGCGAAGCTTTTATAGTCGACCCAGATCGTTGATCAGGGCGAGCAACATCACCCCTACGACCAAACTGATACCGATCTGGACCCCCCAACCTTGAACCCGATCAGACAGCGGACGACCGCGCGCCCACTCGACTAGGTAAAACAGCAAATGCCCCCCATCCAGTACTGGAATGGGCAGCAGGTTAAGAACCCCCAGGCTTATGCTCAGGTAGGCGAGGAAGTTCAGGAAGTCCCCCACGCCGGACTGGGCCGAAGCGCCCGCCACTTTAGCAATGGTTATCGGTCCGCTCAAGTTTTTTACCGAGAGCTCACCGAACAGCATTTTCTTCAGCGATTCGAGGGTCAGCACACTCATGTTCCAAGTGCGCGAAAGCCCCTCTCCCACCGCTTCGAGCGGCCCGTAACTGACCTCGCGCAGCATGCTGGCGGGCCATTCGGCGCCTTTCACACCAGCCCCCAGGTAGCCACCGGCGGCCTTGCCCTCACCCTTGCGGGCCAGGGTGACCGGCACATCCAGGGCTGCACCATCGCGTTCGACGCGAACCACGACCTTGGCTTCAGGACGGGCACGCACACTGTCGACGACCTGTTGCCAGTCGCTAAGTGCAACGCCATCGAGGGCCAGCAGCTTGTCACCAGACTTCAGCCCCGCAGCGGCAGCCGGCCCCTTTGGATCGATTTCAGCCAGCACCGGCTCGACCGCCGGGCGCCATGGGCGCAAGCCAAGCGACTGAATCGGATCGGGTTCGTCCGCGCCTTTTAACCAACTGTCGAGCTTGACCTGCAGTTGACGCTCGGCAGTCGCCCCCTCATCGCGCACGCCCACCTGCAGGGTTCCGCTCTCGCCCAGGCGACGCACCAGTTGCAGATTGACCGCCGACCAACCATTGGTCGCTTTGCCATCGATGGAAACAATTTCCTGGCCGGCAACCAGGCCAGCCGAGGCCGCCAGGCTGCCCGACTCGACTGCGCCAATCACCGGGCGAATCTGTTGGGTACCCAGCATGGCCAGCAGCCAGAAGAAGACAATGGCCAGCAGGAAGTTGGCAATCGGCCCGGCGGCGACAATGGCGATACGCTGACGCACCGACTTGCGATTGAACGACTGCTCGATCAGCGCAGGCGGCACTTCGCCCTCGCGCTCATCGAGCATCTTGACGTAACCGCCCAAGGGTATGGCCGCCACCACGAATTCGGTGCCGTGGCGATCATGCCAACGCAGCAGGCCCGGGCCGAAGCCCACGGAGAAGCGCAGCACCTTCACGCCGCAACGCCGGGCCACCCAGAAGTGGCCGAATTCGTGGAAAGTCACCAGTACACCCAGGGCCACCAGGGTGCCGATAATCATGTACAGCGCAGTCATGTCTTTCTCCGAATGACGTTCAGCGGAACGACTTTTCGTACAAACTCAAGGCCAGCCGCAATCAACGGCCGTGGCGCCTCAGCCACTCACGGGACAGCTCCCGGGCGCGCTGGTCGGCGGCAAACACCGCATCCAGCGATGGCACGGGGACCACAGCCTCCTGCTCAAGCACCTGTTCGATCATACCCGCGATCTCGGGGAAGCGGATACGCCGCTCGAGAAATGCCTCGACCGCGACCTCATTGGCCGCATTGAGCACCGCCGGCGCACTGTTGCCAGCCTCGGCAACCTGCCGCGCCAGGCGCAGGCATGGGAAGCGCACTTCATCGGGGGCCTGAAAGTCCAGACGGGCGATGGCGAACAGGTCCAGCGGAGCGACCCCGGAATCGATTCGCTCCGGCCAGGCCAGCGCATTGGCGATGGGCGTGCGCATGTCCGGGTTGCCCAACTGGGCCAGCACCGAACCGTCGACGTAGTCCACCAGCGAGTGGATCACGCTCTGCGGATGCACCACCACCTCGACCTTGGCCGGCGCCGCATCGAACAGCCAGCAGGCCTCGATCAACTCCAGGCCCTTGTTCATCATGCTCGCCGAGTCCACCGAAATCTTTCGGCCCATGGACCAGTTCGGATGGGCACAGGCTTGCTCTGGCGTGACGTCGGCAAGGGCTGCTTGAGGCGTTTCGCGGAACGGGCCACCCGAGGCGGTCAACAGAATGCGGCGCACACCAACCTGGCTCAGGCCTCGTTCATAGTCGCCAGGCAGGCACTGGAAGATCGCATTATGCTCGCTGTCGATCGGTAGCAACACGGCACCACTGCGCCGTACGGCCTCCATGAACAGCGCCCCAGACATCACCAGCGCTTCCTTGTTGGCCAACAGCACCTTCTTGCCCGCCTCGACAGCAGCCAAGGTCGGGCGCAGGCCTGCGGCGCCAACAATTGCGGCCATGACCGCATCCACTTCAGGGGCTGACGCGACCTCACAGAGCCCCGCCTCCCCTTCCAGCACTTCAGTGGCGCAGCCGGCGCCGGCCAAGCCTGCCCGCAAACGCGCGGCGGCCTCGCTATTGGGCACAACGGCGTAGGCCGGACGATGCTGCACGCACAGGGCCAGCAGTTGATCGATACGTGAGTAACCACTCAACGCGAACACCTGATAGCGCTCGGGATGGCGAGCGATTACATCCAGCGTGCTGAGGCCGATCGAACCGGTGGCGCCCAATACGGTGATGCGCTGCAACGCACTCACATCACACCCCATTCGGCAGCCCACAACAGCACAGCGAAGATCGGGATGGCTGCGGTAAGGCTGTCGATGCGGTCGAGCACCCCGCCATGGCCCGGCAGCAGGTTGCTGCTGTCCTTGATACCGGAACGGCGCTTGAACATGCTCTCGGTCAGGTCACCGATCACCGACGACATGACCACCAGCGCGGCGCCCACCAGCCCCAGCAGAATCTGGCCGATACCCCAGTCGCGACTGATGCCGACCACCAGGGTGATCACCAGGCTGACCGCCAGGCCGCCATACACGCCTTCCCAGCTCTTGCCCGGACTGACCTGCGGCGCCAGCTTGCGCTTGCCAAATGCACGGCCGGAGAAGTAAGCGCCAATATCGGCAGCCCACACCAGCACCATGACCGAGAGTATCAGCCAGTTGCCCAAAGGCCAGTGCTTGAGCAGCACCAGGCCTTGCCAGGCCGGCAGCAGGATCAGCAGGCCGATCAGCAGGCGGCAGGCGGCGCTGGCCCACAGCTCACTGCTGCGCGGGTAGGTCAGCACCAGCCAGGTGGCCAGCCCCCACCAGATCACCGAAGCGCCGAGCACCCAAGGCGCCAGATCGGGCATCAGGTAGAGCAGCATCAGCGCCCCGGCGACCACAGCGGCGTAGGCGATGCGCAGCGGCTGGGCCATCAGCCCGGCCAGACGCGCCCACTCCCAGGCACCGAGGGTGACCACGAAGCCGATGAACAGGGCGAAATCTCCACCATTGAGGAGAAAGAAGCCACCCAGCGCGATCGGCAGCAGGATCAGCGCGGTAATGATGCGTTGTTTAAGCATTAAGCACGAGCTCCAGCCTCGACCTGCTCGCTGGTCTTACCGAAGCGGCGCTGGCGCGAAGCGAAATCGGCCAGGGCATTGCGCATGGCCTCGTGTTTGAAGTCCGGCCAATACAGGTCGGAGAAGTACAGTTCGGCGTAGGCCAACTGCCACAGCAGGAAGTTACTGATGCGGTGTTCGCCGCCCGTGCGGATGCACAGGTCCGGCAACGGCAGCTCGCCCGTGGCCAGGCAGGTCTGCAGCAGGCCCGGAGTGATGTCGTCGGGGCGCAGATGGCCGGCCTGGACTTCACGCGCCAGGCGTTGCGCGGCCTGGGCGATATCCCACTGACCGCCGTAGTTGGCGGCGATCTGCAGAATGAAGCGATTATTGCCGGCAGTCAGCGCCTCGGCTTCGCGCATGGCAGCCTGCAGCTCTGGGTGGAAACGCGAACGGTCACCAATGATGCGCAGGCTGATGTTGTTCTCGTTGAGGCGCTTGGCCTCGCGGCGCAGCGCCGAGAAGAACAGTTCCATCAACGCCCCGACCTCTTCGGCCGGACGCTGCCAGTTCTCGCTGGAGAACGCGAACAGGGTCAGTACCTCGACCCCGGACTTGGCGCAGACTTCAATCACCGCACGCACGGCATCGACGCCGGCCTTGTGCCCGGCAACGCCGGGCAGCAGGCGCCTCTTCGCCCAGCGATTATTGCCATCCATGATGATCGCGACGTGACGCGGCACCGAAGACGGTGCCGCCAGCTTGGTCTTTTCCATTAAAAAACCTCGGCCTTAGACGGCCAACAGGTCCTTTTCCTTGGCTTTGAACGCAGCGTCGATTTCGGCGACGAACTTGTCGGTCAGCTTCTGGATTTCGTCAGCAGCGCGACGCTCTTCGTCTTCGCTGATTTCCTTGTCCTTGGTCAGCTTTTTCAGGTCTGCCAGGGCGTCACGACGCACGTTGCGCACGGCAACCTTGGCATCTTCGGCAACGGCGCTGGCCTGCTTGGTGTAACCCTTGCGGGTTTCTTCGGTCAGGGCTGGCATCGGTACGCGAATGGTGGTGCCGGCGCTGGATGGGTTCAGCCCCAGATCGGAGGTCAGGATCGCCTTCTCGATGGCTGCGCTCAGGTTCTTGTCGTGGGCGACAATTTTCAGGGTACGCGCATCTTCGACGGTGATGGCGGCGACCTGGTTCAGCGGCATGTCGCTGCCCCAGGCCGAGACCTTGACGCTGTCCAGGATGCTCGGGTGAGCACGACCGGTGCGAATGGCTGCCAGGTGGCGGCCCAGGGCCTCGATGGATTTACCCATGCGTTCCTGGGTGTCTTTCTTGATGTCGTTGATCATTTCTGAACTTCCTCGATCAGAGTTCCTTCCGCGCCGCCATGCACGATGTTGAGCAGGGCGCCGGGTTTGTTCATGTTGAAGACGCGCAGCGGCATCTTGTGGTCGCGGCACAGACAAATTGCCGTCAGGTCCATCACGCCCAGCTTGCGATCCAGCACTTCATCGTAGGACAGATGATCGAACTTCTCGGCATGCGGGTCCTTGAATGGATCTGCAGTGTATACACCATCGACCTTGGTTGCTTTCAATACTACGTCGGCATCGATTTCGATGGCGCGCAGGCAAGCGGCGGAGTCGGTGGTGAAGAACGGGTTGCCGGTACCGGCAGCGAAGATTACGACTTCCTTGGCGTTCAGGTGACGCATGGCTTTGCGGCGATCATAGTGATCGGTCACGCCAACCATGGAAATCGCCGACATGACGATGGCGGTAATGTTCGCGCGCTCAAGCGCGTCGCGCATGGCCAAGCCGTTCATTACGGTTGCCAGCATGCCCATGTGGTCGCCGGTGACGCGATCCATGCCGGCTGCACTGAGCGCCGCACCACGGAACAGGTTGCCACCGCCGATCACCAAGCCTACCTGAACACCGATGCCGACCAACTGGCCGACTTCCAGTGCCATGCGATCCAGGACCTTGGGGTCGATCCCGAACTCTTCCGAGCCCATCAGGGCCTCGCCGCTTAGTTTGAGTAGAATGCGTTTATAGCGAGCCTGATGACCACTGCCCTGCTGAGCCATTGCGAATCTCTCCTGCGGCGTTTGTAAAAATTCTGGCGGGCTTCTTGAGCCTGCGTGTAACTCTAACGTGACGCAGCGACTGCGTCAGCGAACAACGGCCTTGAAAACCGCTCCCGCTTTGACAAAGAGGCTGCGCGCGTGAGCGGGCAGCCTCTTTGGGGCGACAGACGAAGCTGTCTTACTGCTTGGCGGCAGCTACCTGAGCGGCAACTTCAGCAGCGAAGTCGTCGACCGGCTTCTCGATGCCTTCGCCTACTTTGAAGTAGGTGAAGGAAACGATTTCAGCACCGGCTTTCTTGGCCAGCTCGCCGACTTTGACTTCTGGGTTCATGACGAAAGCTTGCTCTTTCAGCGAGGCTTCGGCTTTGAACTTGGTGATACGGCCGTTGATCATGTTCTCAACGATGTTTTCTGGCTTGCCAGCAATCTTGTCCGCATTGAGCTGCAGGAAGACGTTCTTCTCGCGCTCGATGGCTTCGGCGGAGATTTCCGACGCATCCAGGAACTCTGGGTTCGACGCCGCAACGTGCATGGCGATGTTCTTGGCCAGCTCGACGTCACCGCCTTTCAGGACAACAACGGCACCGATCTTGTTACCGTGCAGGTAAGCACCGACAACGTCACCTTCAACGCGCGACAGGCGACGGATGTTGACGTTTTCGCCGCACTTGGCGACCAGGGCTTCACGAGCAGCTTCACGCGAGGCGATCAGCGGGGCAGCGTCGGTCAGCTTCTGGGCGAAGGCTTCTTCGAGGCTTTCGGCCACGAAGTTTTTGAAGTCGTCTTGCAGAGCCAGGAAGTCGGTCTGCGAGTTCACTTCCAGCAGAACGGCGGATTTACCGTCGGTCTTGACCGCGATAGCGCCTTCAGCAGCGACGTTGCCAGCCTTTTTGGCGGCCTTGATGGCGCCCGAGGCACGCATGTCGTCAATGGCTTTTTCGATGTCGCCGCCGGCCTTTTCCAGGGCCTTCTTGCAATCCATCATGCCTTCGCCGGTACGCTCGCGCAGTTCTTTGACCAGCGCTGCAGTAATTGCTGCCATTTCAAAATCCTCTTGGAAAGTTTTTCAACCATTCCACCCGCTCATCACGGGCGTTCAATTCTGCGAATCCGCTGTGGTTATCTCAGCTGAGCCATGATGCGGGGCTATTGCTGACAGCAGGATTTCAAGGTGGCAAAAAGGGGGCAAAGCCCCCTTTTTGCGTGCCAAGTAGACGCTAGCGCCTATTACTCAGCAGCAGGTGCAGCCGCTTCTTCAGCGTAGACTTCGGTGCCGCCAGCAACGTTGTTGCGGCCGCGGATGATGGCGTCGGCCATCGAAGTCATGTACAGCTCGATGGCGCGGATGGCGTCGTCGTTGCCTGGGATGATGTAATCAACACCTTCCGGGCTGCTGTTGGTATCGACAACGCCGATAACCGGGATGCCCAGCTTGTTGGCTTCGGTGATAGCAATGCGCTCGTGGTCAACGTCGATCACGAACAGGGCATCAGGCAGGCCGCCCATGTCCTTGATACCACCCAGGCTGCGGTCCAGCTTTTCCAGATCGCGCGAACGCATCAGGGCTTCTTTCTTGGTCAGCTTGGCAAAGGTGCCATCTTCGGCCTGGGTTTCCAGGTCGCGCAGACGCTTGATCGAAGCACGGATGGTTTTGTAGTTGGTCAGCATGCCGCCCAACCAGCGGTGGTCAACGTATGGCGAACCGGCACGAGCAGCTTGCTCGGCGACGATCTTGCCGGCGGAACGCTTGGTGCCGACGAACATGATCTTGTTCTTGCCCTGGGCCAGACGCTCTACGAAAGCCAGAGCTTCGTTGAACATTGGCAGGGTTTTTTCCAGGTTGATGATGTGGATCTTGTTACGCGCGCCGAAAATGTACTTGCCCATTTTCGGGTTCCAGTAACGGGTCTGGTGGCCGAAGTGCACACCGGCCTTCAGCATATCGCGCATGTTGACTTGGGACATGATAGTTCCTTGATAAGTCGGGTTGGGCCTCCACGTATCCCAATGACCAACCACGAATCCGAAAATTCGCGGCACCCAGGTCATCGTGTCGACACGTGTGTGGGTTTAAGCTGACGGGGTCGTCCCCGAAAGCGGCGCATTTTATACCACAGACTGCGAACGAACGGAACCCGGTTGAGCACACGTCCGTCAGCGGCTTTTGCAGCACCCTGCCAAACAGGCCAGAATGCCTCCTATAGACAGCAGCATGGCCGGCTTTATCCCGACAGAATGCCGCCCTGCTCTGCTAGAATCCGGCCTTTCCCGTTTGTTCGCGCCGCCCGCGGCGCCGTAGAGAGCCTGTAATGACCGTTACCATCAAGACCGCAGAAGACATCGAGAAGATGCGCGTCGCCGGCCGCCTGGCCGCCGAAGTGCTGGAAATGATCGAAGAGCACGTCAAGCCCGGTGTCACCACCGAAGAGCTCGACCGCCTGTGCCACGACTACATCGTCAACGTCCAGCAGGCCATTCCGGCACCCCTCAACTACAAAGGCTACCCGAAGTCGATCTGCACCTCGATCAACCATGTGGTCTGCCACGGCATTCCCAACGACAAGCCGCTCAAGGACGGTGACACGCTGAACATCGACGTCACCGTGATCAAGGACGGCTACCACGGCGACACCAGCCGCATGTTCCACGTCGGCAGCGTGCCGGTATGGGCCGAACGCCTGTCGAAAATCACCCAGGAATGCATGTACAAGGCCATTGAACTGGTCAAGCCGGGCTGCCGCCTGGGCGACATCGGTGAAGTGATCCAGAAGCACGCCGAAAAGAACGGCTTCTCCGTAGTCCGTGAGTTCTGCGGCCACGGCATCGGCAAAGTCTTCCACGAAGAGCCGCAGATCCTCCACTACGGCCGTGCCGGCACCGGCATGGAGCTCAAGGAAGGCATGACCTTCACCATCGAGCCGATGATCAACCAGGGTAAAGCCGACACCAAGGTGCTGGGCGACGGCTGGACCGCCATCACCAAGGACCGCAAGCTCTCGGCCCAGTGGGAACACACCCTGGTAGTGACCGCCACCGGCTACGAGATCTTCACCCTGCGCAAGGACGACACCATCCCGCGCACCTCGGCCTGACTTCACGCCAAGGCCTCTCAGACAGGAACGCGATGCATGCCCCAGGTGGACCCCGAGCTGTTCGACCCCGGTCAGTTCCAGGCGGAACTGGCCCTCAAGGCGAGCCCCATCCCTGCCTTCAAGAAAGCCATCCGCCAGGCCGGCGAGGTGCTCGACAAGCGGTTTCGCGACGGCCGTGAAATCCGCCGCCTGATCGAGGACCGCGCCTGGTTGGTCGACAACATCCTGCAGCAGGCGTGGAAGCAGTTCGACTGGGGTGACAGCAGCGGTATCGCCCTGGTCGCATGCGGTGGTTATGGGCGCGGCGAACTGCACCCGCATTCGGATATCGACCTGCTGATTCTGCTCGGCGCCGCCGAGCACGAGCAGTATCGCGATGCAATCGAACGCTTTCTGACCCTGTTGTGGGACATTGGCCTGGAAGTGGGCCAGAGCGTGCGCACGGTCGACGAATGCGCCGAACAAGCGCGCGACGACCTGACGGTCATTACCAACATGATGGAAAGCCGCACCATCGCCGGCCCCGAGGCCTTGCGCCAGCGCATGCTGGAGGTGATCAGCACCGCGCACATGTGGCCGAGCAAGGAGTTCTTCCTGGCCAAGCGCGCAGAACTCAAGGCCCGGCACCACAAGTACAACGACACCGAATACAACCTCGAACCCAATGTCAAAGGTTCGCCCGGCGGCCTGCGCGACATCCAGACGGTGCTCTGGGTGGCCCGCCGCCAGTATGGCACCCTGAATCTGCATGCCCTCGCCGGCGAAGGCTTTTTGCTGGAGAGCGAAAACGAGCTGTTGGCGTCCTCCCAGGATTTCCTGTGGAAGGTACGCTACGCCCTGCACATGCTCGCCGGCCGCGCCGAGGATCGCCTGCTGTTCGACCACCAGCGCAGCATCGCCGCGTTGCTGGGCTACAGCGATGAAAACCCCAAGCGCGCCATCGAACAGTTCATGCAGCAGTACTACCGGGTGGTGATGAGCATCAGTCAGCTGTGCGACCTGATCATCCAGCACTTCGAAGAAGTGATCCTCGCCGACGACGACAGCGGCACCACCCAGCCGCTGAACGCGCGCTTCCGCCTGCACGACGGTTATATCGAGGCGGTCAGCCCAAATGTGTTCAAGCGCACGCCATTCGCCATGCTGGAGATTTTCGTGCTGATGGCCCAGCACCCGGAGATCAAGGGCGTGCGTGCCGACACCGTGCGCCTGTTGCGCGAACACCGGCACCTGATCGACGACACCTTCCGTAACGATATCCGCAACACCAGCCTGTTCATCGAGCTGTTCAAGTGCGAGATCGGCATCCACCGCAACCTGCGGCGGATGAACCGCTATGGCATCCTCGGCCGTTACCTGCCGGAGTTTGGGCTGATCGTCGGGCAAATGCAGCACGACCTGTTCCACATCTATACGGTCGATGCGCACACCCTCAACCTGATCAAGCACCTGCGCAAACTGCAGTACACGCCGGTGTCCGAAAAATTCCCGCTGGCCAGCAAGCTCATGGGCCGCCTGCCCAAACCTGAGCTGATCTACCTGGCCGGGCTTTACCACGACATCGGCAAGGGCCGCCAGGGCGACCATTCCGAGCTCGGTGCGGTGGACGCGCAGCGGTTCTGCGAACGCCATCAGTTGCCGGCCTGGGACAGCCGCTTGATCGTATGGCTGGTGCTCAACCACCTGGTGATGTCGACCACCGCCCAGCGCAAGGACCTGTCCGACCCGCAGGTGATCAACGACTTCGCCCTGCACGTGGGCGACGAGACGCGCCTGGACTACCTCTACGTGCTGACCGTGGCCGACATCAACGCCACCAATCCCAGCCTGTGGAACTCCTGGCGCGCCAGCCTGCTGCGCCAGCTCTACACCGAGACCAAGCGCGCCTTGCGCCGTGGCCTGGAAAACCCGCTGGACCGCGAAGAGCAGATCCGTCAGACGCAAAGTGCCGCTCTGGATATTCTCGTGCGCGAAGGCACCGACCCGGACGATGTCGAGCAACTCTGGTCGCAGCTGGGCGATGACTACTTCCTCAAGCACAACGCCGCCGACGTGGCTTGGCACACTGACGCCATCCTTCAGCAGCCAGCCGACGGCGGGCCGTTGGTGCTGATCAAGGAAACCACTCAGCGCGAGTTCGAAGGCGGCACGCAGATCTTCATCTATGCCCCCGACCAACACGATTTCTTCGCTGTGACCGTGGCGGCCATGTCGCAGCTCAACCTGAACATTCATGACGCACGGATCATCACCTCGAGCAGCCAGTTCACCCTCGACACCTACATCGTGCTCGACAACGACGGCGGCTCTATCGGCGACAACCCGCAGCGGGTCAAACAGATTCGCGATGGCCTTACCGAAGCACTGCGCAACCCCGAGGACTATCCAACCATCATCCAGCGTCGGGTCCCGCGCCAGCTCAAGCACTTCGACTTCCCGCCGCAGGTGACCATCCTCAACGATGCCCAGCGCCCGGTCACCATCCTCGAAATCACCGCCCCCGACCGCCCCGGCCTGCTGGCTCGGCTCGGGCGGATTTTCCTGGAGTTCGACCTGTCGCTGCAAAATGCCAAGATCGCCACCCTCGGCGAGCGTGTGGAAGACGTGTTCTTCATCACCGATGCCGACAACCAGCCACTGTCCGACCCGCAACTGTGCAGCCGCCTGCAGGAAGCCATCGTGCAACAGCTGCAGGCCGGCCAGGCCAGCGACGCCAGCCCCACCAGCGTGACCTTTTAACGATTAGACGATTGACGAGACCTTGCGCCGATGAACCATGCCTTGACCCAGCTGCAGCCCTACCCGTTCGAGAAACTCCGCGCCCTGCTGGGCAGCGTCAAGCCTGCGGCGGACAAGCGCGCCATCGCCCTGTCGATCGGCGAGCCGAAGCACGAATCGCCGGCGTTCGTCGCCCAGGCCATGGCCGACAACCTCGACAAGCTGGCGGTCTACCCGAGCACTATCGGCCTGCCGGCCCTGCGCCAGGCCATCGGCCAGTGGTGTGAACGCCGCTTCGGCGTGCCGGCCGGCTGGCTGGATGCCGACCGCCATATCCTGCCGGTCAACGGCACTCGGGAAGCGTTGTTCGCCTTCACCCAGGCCGTGGTCAACCGCGCCGACGACGGCCTGGTGGTCAGCCCCAACCCGTTCTACCAGATCTACGAAGGCGCTGCCCTGCTCGCCGGTGCCACGCCGCATTACCTGCCGTGCCTGGAAGACAATGGCTTCAACCCTGACTTCGATGCCGTGCCAGCCGAAGTCTGGCAGCGTTGTCAGATCCTGTTCCTGTGCTCGCCGGGCAACCCGACCGGCGCACTGGTGCCGATGGACACCCTCAAAAAGTTGATCGCACTGGCCGACGAGCACGATTTCGTGATCGCCGCCGACGAGTGCTACAGCGAGCTGTACTTCGACGAAGACGCGCCGCCACCCGGCCTGCTCAGCGCCTGCGCCGAGCTTGGCCGTAACGACTTCAAGCGTTGCGTGGTGTTCCACAGCCTGTCCAAGCGCTCCAACCTGCCGGGCCTGCGCTCCGGCTTCGTCGCCGGTGACGCCGCGATCATCAAGCCGTTCCTGCTGTACCGCACCTACCACGGCTGCGCCATGCCGGTGCAGACCCAGCTGGCCAGCATCGCCGCCTGGCAGGACGAAGCGCATGTGCGCGAGAACCGTGATCAGTACCGCGCCAAGTACGATGCCGTGTTGGATATCCTGCAGCCAGTGATGGATGTACAGCGGCCGGATGGCAGCTTCTACCTGTGGGCCAAGGTGCCGGGCAGCGACGCCGACTTCACCCGCGACCTGTTCGAAGCCCAGCACGTGACCGTGGTGCCGGGGTCGTACCTGTCGCGCGAAGTGAATGGCGTGAACCCTGGCGCAGGCCGGGTGCGCATGGCACTGGTTGCGCCATTGGCGGAATGCATCGAAGCGGCTGAGCGGATTCGCGCGTTTCTGCAAAACCGCTGATTGACCTGGGGCCGCCCTGCGGCCCATTTGCGGGCGGTCTGACGTCTCGGCTACATCGCCGACCTACTTGACCGCCCCGAGGTTGGCCTCACTCATATCCAACTCCCCCAGCACCTGCCGCACCACCTCATCACCCACTTCATGCTGGCGATGAAGATTATAGAGTTCCAGCCGCTGCGCCCGCAGCGCACGCAGGCGTAAGCGGCGTTCGAGCAAATCCATCTGTTCAGCCAGGGCTCTGGCTTCGGCAGTGTCGTTGAAACTGTCCAGCTCATCCCGATACTCCGCCATCAATCTGGCCTTGAGCTCGGTAGCCATGGTCGCTTGAGCTGCATCCTGCGGCGCACTGGCATCGACAACCTCCTCTGCCTCAAGCGCGTGGATTGCGGCCTCCACCGTACGCCGCCAGGCTTCCTGCACTTCCTGATGCAGCCGTTCATCCGGGCTTCTGGTGACACCGCGCAGCAGTATGGGCAACGCGATACAGGCACTGATCAACGACAACAGAATCACCCCAGCGGCGATGAAAATGAGCAAGTCACGCTCAGGGAACGCCTGACCCGCACCGATCAGCAAGGGCACCGACATCACCCCCGCCAGGGTCACAGCACCGCGTACACCGCCCAAGGTCAGCAACCAGCAGGAGCGCGCGGTGGGCATCAGCACCAGCGCCGGCTTGCCGCGCCAGCGACGCACCACGCCGATCGCCCGCCAGATGCTCTGAACCCAAACGAAACGCAGCAGGATCAATGCCGCGAAGATCGCCAGCACATCCAGACAGCGCCAGGCCAAGGTTGGCCACACGGTTGCCTCGTGGCTGACCACGGCCTTGATGATGTCGGGCAGTTGCAAGCCCAGAAGCAGGAAGATCAGGCCGTTGAACGCGAACTCCAGGAGCGACCAGACACTGCGATTGAGCAAGCGGGTACTGGTCTGGCGCGGCAGCAGATCGAGCCAACTCTGCATCATGCCGGCCGCCACCGCCGAAAGAATGCCCGACACGCCCAGGCGTTCAGCCAATACGTAGGCGGCGAACGGCAGCAGCAGCATGAACACCACATGGGTGGCCGGATCATCCCAACCACGGGCGATCATCCAAGTGCGCAGCCGGCCGATCAGCCAACTCAATGCGACGCCCACCGCCAGGCCGCCGAGGGCGACCAGGACAAAACTGAAGCTGGCGTCGGCCAGCGAAAACACGCCGGTGATGGCCGCTGCCAGGGCGAACTTGAAGGTCACCAGGCCCGAGGCGTCGTTCATCAGCGCCTCGCCCTGGAGCATGTGCATCAGCGGGGTGGGCAGGCGATCCTGAGCAATGGCCGAGACCGCCACGGCGTCGGTTGGCGACAACACGGCGGCAAGGGCGAAAGCCACCGGTAGTGGGATGTTCGGCAGCAGCCAGTGGATGAAATAGCCAGCACCGACCACGGTGAACAGCACCAACCCTACGGCCAGGGCCACCACCGGCCCGCGAATGCGCCACAGCTCACGCTTGGGGATACGCCAGCCGTCGGCAAACAGCAGCGGCGGCAGGAACAGGAAAAGGAACAGTTCAGGGTCCAAGGCCACGTGCAGCCCAAGCGTGGGCCAGGCCAGCAAGGCGCCAGCGGCGATTTGCACCAATGGCAAGGGGAGCGGGACCACTCGCCCAACCAGTTTCGACACGCTTACCAGCGTCAGCAGGATGAGGACGGTATAGGCTGACTGCATCCGGGAGGGCTTCCTTTGTGAACCTGAAACGACAGCATGGGCGGAATGATCGCCATTGAAACAATATGTTAGCTGGGACGGATGAATTGAAACCGCTGCACGATAGTCGCAGGCGGCGGCTGAAAATGTAACATGATGATACATAGCAAGGGCTGGCAGGTGCATGTCTTGAGCCCTGTGGCGCGTTTGCGATCGAGCGCCGCCCGCGCGGCGCATCGCGGATGAATCCGCTCCTACATTTGTTGCAACGTGCCATGGCCTGATAGGCCATAGTTGCCAGCCTTGTTGGCACGACACGATTTCTCGGCTGGCGCTGCCGCCGCCCTGTAGGAGCGGATTCATCCGCGATGCGCCGCGCGGACGGCGCTCGATCGCATAAGCGCCGCAAACCTCAACACATGCACACCCGTGGCGCTCGACCCATCGTTCCCGCATAATCCCGCGACTGACATTCGAACATGGAGAGATTGGGGCAGCCTGTGGCCTCAATGCACACAATGACCTACACGCTCTACGGCATCAAAGCCTGCGATACCATGAAAAAGGCGCGTACCTGGCTCGAAGACAAAGCCATCGCCTACGAATTCCACGACTACAAGACCCAAGGCATCGACCGTGACAGCCTGAACCGCTGGTGCGACGAACACGGCTGGGAAGTCATCCTCAACCGTGCCGGCACCACGTTCCGCAAGCTCGACGACGCCAGCAAAGCCGACCTCGACCAGGCCAAAGCCGTCGAATTGATGCTGGCCCAGCCGTCGATGATCAAGCGCCCGGTGCTCGACCTTGGCACGCGCACCCTGGTCGGCTTCAAGCCAGACCAGTACGCCGCCGCGCTGGCCTGAGCCCCTACCCTATTTCGCACGAGGTAATCACATGTCCAATACCCTGTTCAGCCTGGCCTTCGGTGTCGGCTCCCAGAACCGCCAGGGCACCTGGCTGGAAGTGTTCTACGCACAACCACTGCTCAAGCCGAGCGCCGAGCTGGTCGCCGCCGTTGCGCCGATCCTCGGCTATGAAGGCGGCAACCAGGCCATCAGCTTCAGCAACGGCCAAGCCGCGCAACTGGCCGAAGCCCTGAAAGGCGTCGATGGCGCCCAGGCGGCCCTGCTGACCCGTCTGGCCGAAAGCCACAAGCCGCTGGTCGCCACCCTGCTGGCCGAAGACGCGGCCCTGAGCTCGACCCCAGAGGCCTACCTCAAGCTGCACCTGCTGTCGCACCGCCTGGTCAAGCCGCACGGCCTGAGCCTGGCCGGTATCTTCCCGCTGCTGCCGAACGTCGCCTGGACCAACCAGGGCGCGGTCGACCTGGCCGAGCTGGCCGAGCTGCAACTGGAAGCGCGCCTGAAGGGCGAGCTGCTTGAAGTGTTCTCGGTGGACAAGTTCCCGAAGATGACCGACTACGTAGTCCCTGCCGGCGTGCGTATCGCCGACACCGCCCGTGTGCGCCTGGGCGCCTACATCGGCGAAGGCACCACCATCATGCACGAAGGCTTCGTCAACTTTAACGCCGGCACCGAAGGCCCAGGCATGATCGAAGGCCGCGTTTCGGCGGGCGTCTTCGTTGGCAAGGGTTCGGACCTGGGCGGCGGCTGCTCGACCATGGGCACCCTGTCCGGCGGCGGCAACATCGTGATCAAGGTTGGCGAAGGCTGCCTGATCGGCGCCAACGCCGGTATCGGCATTCCGCTGGGCGACCGCAACACCGTCGAAGCCGGCCTGTACATCACCGCTGGCACCAAGGTGAACCTGCTCGACGAGAACAACGAACTGGTCAAGGTGGTAAAAGCCCGTGACCTGGCCGGCCAGACCGACCTGCTGTTCCGCCGCAACTCGCTGAACGGCGCCGTCGAGTGCAAGACGCACAAATCGGCGATCGAGCTGAACGAGGCGCTGCACGCCCACAACTGAGAACTCCCCGCGGGTTCGAAGTGTTAAGATCGGGTCTGGCGCACTCACGCCAGACCCGATTTTCATTCCAGGCCCCGTGATCATGTTCCAGCCCTCCCCCTGGCGTGCCGATTTCCCCGCCATCGCCGCTCTGCAACGGCAGCACCAGACGTACCTGGACAGCGCCGCCACCACCCAGAAACCCCAGGCCCTGATCGATGCCCTGAGCCACTATTACGGCCACGGCGCGGCCAATGTGCACCGTGCCCAGCACTTGCCCGGCGCGATGGCGACCCAGGCGTTCGAGACCAGCCGCGACAAGGTTGCCGCTTGGCTCAATGCCGGGCAATCGCAGCAGATCATCTTCACCCACGGCGCTACCTCGGCGCTGAACCTGCTGGCCTATGGCCTGGAACATCGCTTCGAGGCCGGTGACGAAATTGCAGTCAGCGCGCTGGAGCATCACGCCAACCTGCTGCCCTGGCAGCAACTGGCACAGCGGCGCAATTTGCGCCTGGTGGTGCTCCCCGTGAACGCACTTGGCAGCATCGACCTCAACGCAGCCCTGCAGCTGATTGGCCCGCGCACACGGGTGCTGGCCGTCAGCCAGTTGTCCAATGTGCTCGGTACCTGGCAACCCCTGCCGGCCTTGCTGGCCCATGCCCGCGCCCAGGGCGCACTGACCGTGGTCGATGGCGCTCAAGGGGTGGTGCATGGCCGCCACGATGTGCAGCAGTTGGGTTGTGACTTCTACGTGTTCTCCAGCCACAAGCTGTACGGCCCGGAAGGAGTCGGCGTGCTTTATGGTCGACCTCAGGCGCTGGCGCTGCTGCGCCACTGGCAGTTTGGCGGTGAGATGGTGCAATTGGCTGATTACCAGAGCGCCAGCTTCCGCCCCGCCCCACTGGGCTTCGAGGCGGGCACACCACCGATCGCCGGGGTGATCGGCCTGGGAGCGACCCTCGATTATCTGGCCAGTCTCGATGCCATCGCAGTCGAAAACCACGAATCCAGCCTGCATCAGCATCTGCTGCGCGGGCTGGCTGACCGTGATGGCGTGCGGATCCTGGGCACGCCGCAAGCGGCCCTGGCCAGTTTCGTCATCGAGGGTGTGCACAACGCCGACATCGCTCATCTGCTGACCGAGCAAGGCATCGCCGTGCGTGCCGGCCATCACTGCGCCATGCCGTTGCTCAGAGGGCTTGGTTTGGAGGGCGCTATTCGGGTGTCGCTGGGGCTGTACAACGACAGCGACGACCTGCAGCGCTTCTTCGACGCACTCGATCAAGGTCTGGAGCTGCTGCGGTGAGCCTGCCGATTTCCGCCCAGGAAGCCCTGGAGCATTTCGAACAGGCCCGCGGCTGGGAACAGCGTGCGCGGCTGCTGATGCAGATGGGTGATCGCCTGGAGCCGCTGAGCGATGCGGAAAAGTCCGAGAACAATCGCGTCCACGGCTGTGAAAGCCTGGTGTGGCTGGTGGCTGAGCAGCGGGAGGGGCAATGGCGGTTCAAGGCCGGCAGCGATGCGCGGTTGTTGCGCGGGCTGCTGGCGTTGTTGTTGGTGCGGGTGCAAGGGCTTGACAGCAATCAACTGGCGCAGCTGGATGTGCGTGAGTGGTTTACCCGTCTGGGACTGGAGCGGCAATTGTCGCCATCGCGCAGCAATGGGTTGCATGCGGTGTTGCAGCGGATGGCGGAGCTGGTTGCAGTCAGTTGAATCAGTATGTGGGAGTGGCTTTAGCCGCGAAGCAGGCGACGCGGTGGCTGGCACCGGCTGCGCCGGTGCTCGCGGCTGAAGCCGCTCCTACAGGAACCTGCTGAATCAATGAGTTATGCCTTACTCAGGCTTGACCCGCTCCGACGGCCGCCGCGCGCCGGCCACCAGTTTTTCGATCGCCTTGCTGGCCGCCACCATGCCAAAGGTCGCGGTAACCATCATCACCGCGCCAAAGCCCCCCGAGCAGTCCAGGCGCACGCCCTCACCGACGAAGCTCTTCTGCAAACACACGCTGCCATCGCCCTTGGGGTAGCGCAGCTGTTCGCTGGAGAACACGCACGGCACGCCATAGTTGCGGCTGACATTACGGGAGAAGTTGTAATCACGGCGCAAGGTCGAGCGCACGCGTGACGCCAGCGGGTCGTTGAAGGTCTTGTTGAGGTCGCCGACCTGGATCTGCGTCGGGTCGATCTGCCCCCCAGCGCCGCCGGTGGTGACCACGGCGATCTTGCGTCGCCGGCACCAGGCGATCAGCGCGGCTTTGGCCATCACGCTGTCGATGCAGTCGATCACTGCATCCATCTCTTCGGTGATGTACTCGGCCATAGTCTCGCGAGTGACGAAATCGGCCACCGCGTGCACCGTGCACGCAGGGTTGATCGCCCGCAAGCGCTCGGCCATCACCTCGACCTTCGGCCGCCCTACCTGGCCTTCCAAGGCATGGGCCTGGCGGTTGGTGTTGCTGACACAGACGTCATCCAGATCGAACAGGGTGATCTCACCCACGCCACTGCGCGTCAACGCCTCAGCCGCCCACGAGCCGACTCCACCGATGCCGACGACCGCCACATGGGCCTGGCTCAGGCGCTGCAGCCCCTGGTCGCCATAGAGCCGGGCGACGCCGGCGAAGCGTGGATCTTCTGTGCTCATGTTCATACCTCAAAAAACCGGCACGCATTATAGGCCAGTGGGCGCACGGCCTCCATCGTTAGGAAAGAGACTACGAACCCTGCTTTAATGTCCTATCGCTTTTCAGATTTGGACGACCATGTCTTCACGAAAATTCGGCTTGAACCTGGTGGTGGTTCTGGCCATCGCCGCGTTGTTCACTGGGTTCTGGGCGCTGGTCAACCGCCCGGTATCCGCCCCCGCCTGGCCCGAGCAGATCTCTGGCTTCTCGTATTCGCCGTTCCGCCTCGGCGAGAGCCCGCAAAAGGGCCAGTACCCCAGCGATGACGAGATGCGCCAGGACCTGGAGCAACTGAGCAAACTGACCGACAGCGTCCGTATCTACACCGTGGAAGGCACCCAAGCGGACATCCCGCGCCTGGCAGAAGAGCTTGGCCTGCGGGTGACGCTGGGGATCTGGATCAGTCCGGACCTGGAGCGCAACGAACGTGAAATCGCCACGGCCATCCAGCTCGCCAACACCTCGCGTAGCGTGGTACGGGTGGTGGTCGGCAACGAGGCGTTGTTCCGTGAAGAGGTCACGCCCGAAAATCTGATCAAGTACCTGGACCGGGTACGTGCAGCGGTCAAGGTGCCGGTCACCACCAGTGAGCAATGGCATATCTGGAAGGAAAATCCGGAAATTGCCAAGCATGTCGACCTGATTGCCGCGCACATCCTGCCTTACTGGGAATTCGTGCCCATGAAGGATTCGGTCGAGTTCGTGCTCGATCGCGCGCGGGAGCTGAAACAGCAATTCCCACGCAAACCACTGCTGCTTTCGGAAGTCGGCTGGCCGAGCAATGGCCGCATGCGCGGTGGTGCCGATGCCACCCAGGCGGACCAGGCCATCTACTTGCGCACCCTGGTCAACACCCTCAACCGGCGCGGTTACAACTACTTCGTCATCGAAGCCTATGACCAGCCGTGGAAGGCCAGTGACGAAGGCTCGGTGGGCGCCTATTGGGGCGTCTACAACGCCGAGCGCCAGCAGAAATTCAACTTCGAAGGCCCCGTGGTGGCAATCCCGCAATGGCGTGCCCTGGCAGTGGCCTCGGTGGTACTGGCGATGATCGCGCTGATGGTGCTGTTCATCGACGGCTCGGCCCTGCGCCAGCGCGGCCGTACGTTCCTGACGTTCATTACCTTCCTGTGCGGGTCGGTACTGGTATGGATCGCCTACGACTACAGCCAGCAATACAGCACCTGGTTCAGCCTGACCGTGGGCGTATTGCTGGCGCTTGGCGCGCTGGGCGTGTTCATCGTGCTGCTGACCGAAGCCCACGAACTGGCCGAGGCGGTGTGGATTCACAAGCGCCGCCGGGAGTTCCTGCCGGTGCAAGGCGACAGCGCCTACCGACCCAAGGTCTCGGTGCATGTGCCGTGCTACAACGAGCCGCCAGAAATGGTCAAACAGACCCTCGACGCCCTCGCCGCGCTGGACTACCCCGATTATGAAGTGCTGGTGATCGACAACAACACCAAGGACCCGGCCGTGTGGGAGCCGCTCAAGGCCCACTGCGAGAAACTCGGCGAGCGCTTCAAGTTTTTCCACGTCGCGCCGCTGGCCGGCTTCAAGGGCGGTGCGCTGAACTACCTGCTGCCGCACACCGCCAAGGATGCCGAAGTGATCGCAGTGATCGACTCGGACTACTGCGTCGACCGCAACTGGCTCAAGCACATGGTGCCGCACTTCGCCGACCCGAAAATCGCCGTGGTGCAATCGCCGCAGGACTACCGCGACCAGCACGAATGCGCTTTCAAGAAGCTCTGCTACAGCGAGTACAAGGGCTTTTTCCATATCGGCATGGTCACCCGCAACGACCGTGACGCGATCATCCAGCACGGCACCATGACCATGACCCGACGCACGGTCCTGGAAGAGCTGGGCTGGGCCGAATGGTGCATCTGCGAAGATGCCGAGCTGGGCCTGCGCGTCTTCGAAAAAGGCCTGTCGGCCGCCTACGCCCACAACAGCTATGGCAAGGGCCTGATGCCCGACACCTTCATCGACTTCAAGAAGCAGCGTTTCCGCTGGGCGTACGGCGCGATCCAGATCATCAAGCACCACGCCGCCGCTCTGCTGCGCGGCAAGGGCAGCGAGCTGACCCGGGGCCAGCGCTATCACTTCCTGGCCGGCTGGCTGCCGTGGGTCGCCGATGGCATGAACATTTTCTTCACCGTCGGCGCACTGCTGTGGTCGGCGGCGATGATCATCGTGCCGCACCGGGTCGACCCGCCGCTGATGATCTTCGCCATCCCGCCGCTGGCGCTGTTCTTCTTCAAGGTCGGCAAGATCATCTTCCTCTACCGACGGGCGGTGGGGGTCAACCTCAAGGACGCCTTCGCTGCTGCGTTGGCGGGGCTGGCGCTGTCGCACACCATCGCCAAGGCGGTGCTGTATGGGTTCTTCACCAGCAGCATGCCGTTCTTCCGCACACCGAAGAATGCCGACAGCCACGGCTTGCTGGTGGCGATTTCCGAAGCGCGGGAAGAGTTGTTCATCATGCTGCTGCTGTGGGGCGCTGCGGCCGGCATCTATCTGGTGCAAGGGCTGCCGAGCTCGGACATGCGCTTCTGGGTGGTCATGCTGCTGGTGCAGTCGCTGCCGTACCTGGCCGCGTTGGTGATGGCGTTTCTGTCTTCACTGCCCAAGCCAAGTGAGCGCGAGGTCGAAGCCCAGGCGACCTGATACACAGGGGCCGCTGCGCGGCCCCTTGCTTTGATATAAGATAACGCCCCTCGTTTTTCCGCCTTGCCTTGCCCCGGAGTTCCCCATGACGGCCCCAGCCGAGCTCTCGCCTACCCTTCAACTGGCCTGCGACCTGATTCGTCGCCCCTCGGTCACCCCCGTCGATGCCGACTGCCAGGCGCAGATGATGAATCGCCTGGGCGCCGTGGGCTTTCAGCTCGAACCGATGCGCATCGAGGACGTCGACAACTTCTGGGCCACCCATGGCAGCCAGGAAGGCCCGGTGCTGTGTTTCGCCGGCCACACCGACGTGGTCCCCACCGGCCCGGTGCAGCAGTGGCAGCATGAGCCGTTCGAGGCGCTGATCGATGCCGACGGCATGCTCTGTGGCCGTGGCGCGGCCGACATGAAAGGCAGCCTGGCCTGCATGGTGGTGGCCAGCGAGCGCTTCGTGCAGGACTACCCGAACCACCGCGGCAAGGTCGCCTTCCTGATCACCAGCGACGAAGAAGGCCCGGCCCATCACGGCACCAAGGCGGTGGTCGAGCGCCTGGTCGCGCGCAATGAGCGCCTGGACTGGTGCATCGTCGGCGAACCGTCGAGCACCACCTTGCTCGGTGACGTGGTCAAGAACGGCCGCCGTGGCTCGCTCGGCGCCAAGCTGACCGTACGCGGCAAACAGGGCCACGTGGCTTACCCGCACCTGGCGCGCAACCCGATTCACCTGGCCGCGCCCGCACTGGCGGAGCTGGCCGCCGAGCACTGGGACGAAGGCAACGCGTTCTTCCCGCCGACCAGCTTCCAGATCTCCAACCTCAATTCCGGCACCGGCGCCACCAACGTGGTGCCGGGCGACCTGACTGCGCTGTTCAACTTCCGCTTCTCCACCGAGTCGACGGTCGAAGGCCTGCAGGCACGGGTGTCGGCCATCCTCGACAAGCACCAGCTGGACTGGTCGATCGACTGGGCGCTGTCGGGCCTGCCGTTCCTGACCGAACCGGGTGAACTGCTCGATGCCGTGTCGGCGAGCATCAAGGGCGTTACCGGCCGCGATACCCAAGCGTCCACCAGCGGTGGCACCTCGGACGGCCGCTTCATCGCCACCATGGGTACTCAGGTGGTCGAGCTGGGCCCGGTCAATGCGACCATTCACCAGGTCGACGAACGCATCCTGGCCAGCGACCTCGACCTGCTGACCGAGATCTACTACCAGACCCTGGTCCGGTTGCTCGCCTGATGCTCGCCTGCCCTCTCTGCCAGGCGGCCCTGACGCGGCTCGACAACGGCGTGGTGTGCCCGGCCGGCCACCGCTTCGACCGTGCCCGCCAGGGTTACCTGAATCTGCTGCCGGTGCAGCACAAGAACAGCCGCGACCCGGGCGACAACCAGGCCATGGTCGAAGCACGTCGCGAGTTTCTCGACGCCGGCCACTACGCCCCGGTGGCCCGCCGCCTGGCGGAACTGGCCGCCGAACGCCAGCCCGGCGCCTGGCTCGACATCGGCTGCGGCGAAGGTTATTACACCGCGCAACTGGCCCAGGCGCTGCCACAGGCTGACGGCTATGCCCTGGATATCTCGCGCGAAGCCGTCAAGCGTGCCTGCCGCCGTGATCCTGCTGTCACCTGGATGGTCGCCAGCATGGCCCGCGTGCCGCTGGCCGACGCCAGCTGCCAGTTCATCGCCAGCGTGTTCAGCCCGCTGGACTGGGCCGAGGCCAGGCGCCTGCTCAGCCCAGGCGGCGGCCTGATGCGGGTCGGCCCGACCAGCGGCCACCTGATGGAACTGCGCGAAGTGCTCTACGATGAAGTACGCCCCTACGCCGACGACAAGCACCTGGCACTGGTTCCGGAGGGCATGGTCCACGCCCACGGCGAAATTCTCGAGTTCCGCCTGAGCCTGGCCCAGCCCAAGGCCCGCGCCGACCTGCTGGCGATGACCCCGCACGGCTGGCGTGCCAGCGCCGAGAAGCGCGCCCAGGTGATCGACCAGCCCGAACCGTTCGAGGTCACGGTATCCATGCGTTATGACTATTTCGTGCGCCAAGACTGAGCACACCCGGAGCCCTTATGCGCCAACCTGATATCGAGATTTACCTGAAGGACGCCGACGTCGACCACAAGCAGATTGCCCAGTGGCTGGGCGAAGCAATCGGCCCGTGCAGCGAATGGCAGCAGAAAGGCCAGACCTTCAAATGCAAGGCCGGTAACATTCCGGTCACTTGGTTACCCAAGGCTGTAGGAAAATGGAACAGTCTGTTCCTGGAAAGCGACCAGACTCCATGGGACGATGACATCGCCTGTGCCCGCGCCGCGTTCGCCGCATTGGGCGTCGAGGTACGCTGCGCACCGGGTGGCTGGGTCGAGGAAGATGGCGAAGAAGATGCCGACCGTTGGGTCCGCATCAGCGCCGACGGTGAAGAGGAAATCACCTGGCGCACTAGCTGAAACGGGTATGCATCAGGCTGCAAGTCACACGGTCAACTTGCAGCTTGAGGCTTATCACATGAGGCTCAGAGCCCGATTACATCCTCGGCTTGCAGGCCTTTCTGGCCCTGCACGCAGGAGTACTCGACCCGCTGCCCTTCGACCAGGGTACGATGCCCCTCACCGCGGATCGCCCGATAGTGGACGAACACATCCGCACCACCTTCGCGCTGAATGAAGCCAAAGCCTTTGGCATCGTTGAACCACTTTACATTCCCAGTCTCACGAGACGACATCTGAACTACTCCGGATTTTTATTGTGAAGATCGCCTTGCAGACACAGGGTTTCCTCCCTGCGCCGACGCCGCTTGCCGAAATATCCTGCAAGGGGCAGGCCGAGTATATGACACAGAACAAAGATTTTTCATGACCGCCGCGCCATTTGCAGGTTTTTGCTGAACTTACGCAGATACGGCAGACTAACTGATTGCACACTCACTAATAATTACCCTCAGGGCACACACCCCATGACCCGTTCTCCCCTGCGCCGCTTGATCTTCGGCGCTTTGCGTCGCCTGTTGTACCTGTGGGTGCGCTCCGAGACCATCAATCAGTCCGCCATGCGCCTGCAGCTCGACCGCAGCCGCCCGGTGTTCTACGCCCTGCCTTCGCCGTCGCTCACCGACCTGGCCGTGCTCGACCATGAATGCACCAAAGCGGGGCTGCCGCGCCCGGTATTGCCGGTGGCGGTCGGCTCGCTGCACGAACCTGCCGGCTTCTTCTACCTCACCCCCGACCCCGACTGGCTCGGCCGCCACGACAAGCGCGGCGCGCCGCCAACCCTTGAGCGGGTTATCGGCGCGGTCAACCAGCACCCCGAAGAAGACGCGCAGATCATCCCGGTCAGCGTGTTCTGGGGCCAGACCCCGGCCAGCGAATCCAGCCCGTGGAAGCTGCTGTTCGCCGACAGCTGGGCAGTCACCGGGCGCCTGCGCCGGCTGTTGACCATCCTGATCCTCGGGCGCAAGACCCGCGTGCAGTTTTCCGCACCGATCCACGTACGCGAGCTGGTGCAGCACAACAAAGGCCACGAACGTACCGTGCGCATGGCCCAGCGCCTGATGCGCGTGCATTTCCGCAACCTCAAGACCGCAGTGATCGGCCCTGATATTTCGCACCGGCGCAACCTGGTCAAGGGCCTGGTGCATGCGCCGATGGTGCGCCAAGCCATCAGTGACGAAGCGCAGCGGGAAAACATGCCGCTTGCCAAGGCCGAGGCTCAGGCCCTGCGCTACGGCAACGAGATCGCCTCGGACTACACCTACACCGCCATCCGCTTCCTCGAAGTGGTGCTCAGCTGGTTCTGGAACAAGATCTACGACGGCATCAAGGTCAACCACATCGAGCAAGTGCAGGGCATCGCACCGGGTCACGAAGTGATCTACGTCCCCTGCCACCGCAGCCACATCGACTATCTGCTGCTGTCCTACCTGCTGTTCCGCAATGGCCTGACGCCGCCGCACATCGCCGCCGGCATCAACCTCAACATGCCGGTGATCGGCGGCCTGCTGCGCCGTGGCGGCGCTTTCTTCATGCGCCGCACGTTCAAGGGCAACCCGCTGTACACCGCGGTGTTCAACGAATACCTGCACACGTTGTTCACCAAGGGCTTTCCGGTCGAATACTTCGTCGAGGGCGGGCGCTCGCGTACAGGGCGCATGCTGCAGCCGCGCACCGGGATGCTGGCGATCACCCTGCGCAGCTTCCTTCGCTCATCGCGCACGCCGATCGTCTTCGTGCCGGTGTACATCGGCTACGAGCGGGTATTGGAAGGCCGTACCTACCTGGGTGAACTGCGCGGGGCCAGCAAGAAAAAAGAGTCGATCTTCGACATCTTCAAGGTCATCGGTGCCCTGAAGCAGCGCTTCGGCCAGGTCTACGTCAACTTTGGCGAGCCCATCCGCCTGGCAGGCTTCCTCGATCAGCAGCAACCCGGTTGGCGCGAGCAGGAACTGGGCCCGCAGTTCCGCCCGGCCTGGCTCAACGAAACCACTACCCGCCTGGGCGAAACCGTGGCCCGCCACCTCAACGAAGCGGCGGCGGTCAACCCGGTCAACCTGGTGGCGCTGGCGCTGCTGTCCACCAGCCGCCTGGCGCTGGACGAAAGTGCATTGACCCGCGTGCTCGACCTGTACCTGGCGTTGCTGCGCAAGGTGCCCTATTCCGAACACACGACCTTGCCGGACGGTGACGGCAAGGCGCTGATCGAACACGTCAGGAGCATGGACCTGCTCGCCGAGCAGAAGGACGCACTTGGCCGCATCCTCTACCTGGATGAAGCAAACGCGGTATTGATGACCTATTACCGCAACAATGTGCTGCACATCTTTGCCTTGCCGGCGCTGTTGGCGAGCTTCTTCCAC
Source organism: Pseudomonas sp. NPDC090233 (assembly GCF_044772285.1). NCBI lineage: Bacteria > Pseudomonadati > Pseudomonadota > Gammaproteobacteria > Pseudomonadales > Pseudomonadaceae > Pseudomonas > Pseudomonas sp. NPDC090233. The sequence continues at coordinate 173,308 of NZ_JBIVYQ010000003.1, forward strand.
AGCAGCTCGCGGATGAACCGTGAACTGCTCGGCCAGTACGTGCATGCACTCTACCCATACCTGCAGGCCGAGCTATTCCTGCGCTGGTCACCCGAGCAGCTGGACGAGGTGATCGACCAGTGGCTGGCCGCGCTGGTCGAACAGGGGCTGCTACGCCAGGAACAAGACAGCTATATACGCCCGGCTCCGAGTTCGCGCCAATTCGTCCTGCTGACCCTGCTGGCCCGCTCCATCACCCAGACGTTGCAACGTTTCTACATGGCCACTTCGCTGCTGCTCAACAGTGGGCAGAACACCCTCAGCGCCGAAGAACTGGAAGACCTGTGCGTGATGATGGCTCAACGACTTTCGATCCTGCACGGTCTCAATGCCCCGGAGTTCTTCGACAAGACCCTGTTCCGCCACTTCATCCAGACCCTGATCGAGCAGGGCGTGCTGCGCCCGGACAGCAATGGCAGGCTGGGCTACCACGACAAACTGGGAGAACTGGCCGAGGGCGTGGCCAAGCGCGTGCTGTCTGCCGAGTTGCGGCTGTCGATCCGCCAGGTCGCACTGCACCGCGACGAGCCGATGGATACCGTGCAAGGGTAGGCCTTCATTCTGCAGCGAGCCCTTGAGGGGGATCAGGATAAGCACTGCTGCACCCTGAATCCCTCTTAAGGAGTCGCAACATGGCACATTCCCCAAGCACAAATGACACCATCGAAATAGTTGGCACCGTCGTCAGCCCAGCGCTGCCGAACTATCAGGAAAGCCACGGAGTCGGCGCGCCACGCATCGACGTCAAATTGTTTGCAAGGTCCGACAAGCAGGTGTTTTCGACACTTAGCCTGCAGGCCAGCGGCTCTCCTGTTACCTTTCACCTCTCGGTCCCCCGCAAAGTGGTGGAGGCTTCACGGGCGTTGGCGCTGATGGCAGAGTGCACGCCCTACACGGGTGACGAAACGATCATCGCCAATGTGCAGGCGAACATCGATTTGAACGACACCAAAGACCACGCCCCGTTTGAACTCATCCTGCAACCCACCAGCGCATTTCCCCACAATGACCCGGGGAAAGAGCCAGGGACAACGTCCATGCACACCTTGCACGGTAGCGTGAATATTCCGCCCAACTGTCAGCATGCTGATGCGACATTGCAAGTCGGCTTGTATCTCGTTCAGGAAGATGGCGAAAGCAACCAATACTCCAGCAACATTGCCGAGTACCAAGCAGCCGCCAACCAGCCTACGGTAAACTTTGCGCTTGCTTTCGACAGCAATACTTTCCCTTCTGGACAAATACTGAGTATCAGCGCGTTTGTCTACGATCATCGCGCTGAATCGGTCTGCGCCGGTCGCTCCATTGACTACCCTGACCTGGCGTCCCCTCCGGATCTCAGCTCGATCGAACTGACGCTCCGCGCAGATACCGATCAATCGCACTAACCACCCGACCGGAAAAATCCGCTAAAGTCCCTGGGGTTGGCCACAAGCCAACCCCAAGGACACCGGAGATTCCATGAAAAAGCTCGTAATGCTGTGTTGCGCATCCCTGCTCGCAGCCTGCTCCAGCCACACCCCGTCGACCCAGGCCAGCCTGGATGGCGAAGTCTTCTACCTGCAGCGCATCGCCCTGCCGCCCGCCGCCACCCTGAGCGTGGAACTGCAGGACGTGTCGCTGATGGACGCCCCCGCCGTGACCCTGGCGCGCCAGGCCGGCCCGGTCAAAGGCAACGTGCCGCTGCCGTTCCACCTCACCTACGACCCGGCCCAGGTCAAGCCCGGCCACCGCTACGCGGTCAGCGCGCGCATCGAACTGGACGGCAAGCTGCTGTTCATCAACACCGAACACCACGGCGTCAAGCTCGATGGCAGCGACGCACAGCGGGTACGGATCAAAGTCGATCCCGTACGCTGACATCCGCCTACTTCTGTTGAAAGGGAACATTTCATGATTCGCTCCTCCCTGCGCTTCACCACCCTGTGCGCCGGCCTGCTGCTGTCCGCCAGCGCCCTGGCCCTGTCACTGGGCGACCTGACCCAGAAGGACGCCACCGGCGGCCTGAAAGATGCTCTGACCCAAGGTGCCCAGGTCGCCGTCAAGCAACTGAGCACCCCAGGTGGTTTCAGCAACAACCCGGACGTGCGCATCGAACTGCCAGGTAACCTCGGCAAGGCCGCCAAGGCCATGAAGATGTTTGGCAAAGGTGACCAGGTCACGGCCCTGGAAGACAGCATGAACAAGGCCGCCGAGGCGGCGGTACCGCAAGCCCAGGCGATCCTGGTGGATGCGGTGAAGAACATGAGCGTGACCGACGCCAAAGGCATTCTCAGCGGGGGCGATGATTCGGCCACGCAGTACCTGAACAAGAGCAGCCGCGAGCAGATTCGCGCGAAATTCCTGCCGATCGTCAAGGCCGCGACCGACAAGGTGGGCGTGGTCCAGCAATACAACAACTTTGCCGGCCAGGCCTCAGCCCTGGGGTTGGGTGACGCGAAGAGCGCCAACGTCGAAAGCTATGTGACCGAAAAGGCCCTGGATGGCCTGTTCGAAATGATCGCCAAGCAGGAACAGGGCATTCGCCAGAACCCGGCCCAGGCAGCTACCAGCCTGGCCAAGAAGGTGTTCGGCACCCTTTGATGGCCTGGGGGGGGCGCTTTTGCGCCCCATTCGCGGGGCAAGCCCGCTCCCACAGAGGCCTCAGATAATCCTGTGGGAGCGGGCTTGCCGAGACGTCGGACCGCCCGCGAATGGAGGGCAACGCCCTCCCCTGCAATTTTCAGCCTTTCTTGACCCGGAACCACGCCGCATACAACGCCGGCAGGAACAGTAGCGTCAACACCGTGGCCACGATCAACCCGCCCATGATCGCCACTGCCATCGGCCCGTAGAACACGCTGCGCGACAGCGGAATCATCGCCAGCACCGCCGCCAGCGCGGTCAGCACGATCGGCCGGAAGCGCCGCACCGTGGCTTCAATAATGGCCTGCCAACGGTCCAGCCCCGAAGCGATGTCCTGTTCGATCTGGTCCACCAGGATCACCGAGTTGCGCATGATCATCCCCGCCAGAGCAATGGTCCCGAGCATGGCGACGAAGCCGAATGGCTGGCGGAACACCAGCAGGAACAGCGTTACGCCGATCAGCCCCAGGGGCGCGGTGAGGAACACCATCACCGTGCGCGAGAAACTGCGCAACTGGATCATCAGCAAGCTCAACACCACCACGATGAACAGCGGCATGCCGGCATTCACCGACTTCTGCCCCCGCTCGGAATCCTCGACGGTGCCGCCCACTTCCAGCAGGTAGCCATCCGGCAGCCTGGCCTTGATTTCACTCAAGGTCGGCTCGATCTGCCGCACCAGGGTCGCTGGCTGCTGCTTGTCGTAAATGTCGGCGCGCACGGTCACCGTCGGCAGTCGGTTGCGGTGCCAGATGATGCCTTCCTCGAAGCCATATTCCAGAGTCGCCACCTGCGACAGCGCCACGCTCTGGCCATTGTCGGTGGGCAGCGCCAGGCTGCCGAGGCTGCCCAGTTCGCCGCGTTCTTTCTGCGTGCCACGCAGGAGGATTTCGATCAGCTCGTTGTCCTCGCGGTATTGGCTGACCGTGGTGCCGGTCAGCGAGCTTTGCAGGAAGCTGGACAAATGCGCGGTGCTGACGCCAAGCGCTCGGGCGCGGTCCTGGTCGATCGTCAGGAACACTGCCTTGCTGGGTTCTTCCCAGTCCAGATGGACGTTCACCACATGCGGGTTTTCACGCACCTTGTCCGCCACTTCACGGGCCAGGGCGCGGGCTTTCTCGATATGTTCGCCGGTTACCCTGAACTGCACCGGGTAACCCACGGGCGGGCCGTTCTCCAGGCGCGTGACGCGTGCGCGCAGGTCGGGGAACTGCTGATCGACCGTGTTAATCAGCCAGCTGCGCAAGCGCTCGCGGTCCTCCATCGACTTGGCCAGCACGACGAACTGGGCGAAGCTGGCAGCGGGCAGTTGTTGGTCGAGGGGCAGGTAGAAGCGAGGCGAGCCAGTGCCGACGTAGGCCACATAGTTGTCGATGCCTTCCTGCTGCTTGAGCAGTGCCTCCAGCTGCTTGACCCGCTCGGCCGTGTTGGCCAGCGATGCCCCTTCGGCCAGCTTGAGGTCGACCATCAGCTCCGGTCGCCCGGAGGCCGGGAAGAATTGCTGGGGCACGAAGCGGAACAACAGGATGCTGCCGACGAAGGCCGCGATGGTCAGCAGGATGACAGTTTTGCGCCGCCGCACGCACCACTCCACCACGCGTCGCACACGCTGGTAGAAAGGTGTGGCATACGGGTCTGGGGCCTGCCCGTCGCTACCGTGGCGCTTGGCAGGCAATTTGGCCAGATCCGGCAGCAGCCGTTCACCCAGGTAAGGAACGAACACCACTGCCGCGACCCACGAGGTCAGCAGCGCGATGGTCACCACCTGGAAGATCGAGCGGGTGTATTCGCCGGTGCTCGACGCCGCCGTGGCAATCGGCAGAAAGCCGGCAGCGGTGATCAAGGTGCCCGTGAGCATCGGGAACGCCGTGCTGGTCCAGGCGTAGCTGGCTGCCTTGAGCCGGTCGTAGCCCTGCTCCATCTTGATCGCCATCATCTCCACGGCAATGATCGCGTCGTCCACTAGCAGGCCCAAGGCCAACACCAGCGCACCGAGCGAAATCTTGTGCAGGCCGATGCCGAAGTAATGCATGGCGGCAAACGTCATGGCCAGCACCAGCGGAATGGCCAGGGCCACCACCAGGCCGGTGCGCAGGCCCAGCGAGAAGAAACTCACCAGCAGCACGATGATCAGCGCCTCGACCAGCACCTGGACGAACTCGCCGACACCCGCCTTGACCGCCGCCGGCTGGTCGGACACCTTGCGCAGTTCCATGCCGGCCGGCAGGTTGCGCGCCAGGCGCTCGAACTCACCCTCCAGGGCCTTGCCCAGCACCAGGATGTCACCGCCGTCCTTCATCGACACGGCCAGGCCAATCGCGTCCTCGCCCATGAAGCGCATGCGCGGCGCGGGCGGGTCGTTGAAACCACGGTGCACGTCGGCGACGTCACCGATGCGGAACGTGCGATCACCGACGCGGATGGGGAACTGGCGAATCTGTTCGACGCTGTCGAACTGCCCGCTGACCCTCAACTGCAAACGCTCGCTGGGGGTTTCGAAAAACCCGGCGGTGCTCACCGCGTTCTGCTCACGCAGGGCTTGCTGCACGGCCTGCAACGGCACGCCGAGGGTGGCCAGCTTGAGGTTGGACAGTTCGATCCAGATTTTTTCGTCCTGCAGGCCGACCAGCTCGACCTTGCCTACGTCCTTGACCCGCTGCAGCTGGATCTGGATGCGGTCGGCGTAATCCTTGAGCACCGCGTAGTCGAAGCCGGCGCCGGTCAGCGCATAGATATTGCCGAAGGTGGTACCGAACTCGTCATTGAAGAACGGCCCCTGGATTTCCGGGGGCAAGGTGTGGCGAATGTCCGCGACCTTCTTGCGGATCTGGTACCACAACTCGGGGATGTCCTTGGAATGCAGCGAATCGCGGGCCATGAAGGTCACCTGCGATTCGCCGGGGCGTGAGAACGAGACGATTTTCTCGTACTCGCCGGTCTCCATCAGCTTCTTCTCGATGCGTTCGGTGACCTGGCGCGACACTTCCTCGGCCGTGGCGCCCGGCCACAGGGTACGGATGACCATGGCCTTGAAAGTGAACGGCGGGTCCTCGCTCTGGCCGAGCTTGGTGTAAGACATGGCGCCAATGGCAGCCAGCAGGATCATCAGGAACAGCACGATCTGGCGATTGCGCAGCGCCCAGGCGGAAAGGTTGAAACCCATCGGGACTTACTCCTTGGCCGTCAGGTTCACCACACGGTTGGTGCGATCCACAGGTCGCACCTCCTGTCCTTCGCGCAGCACATGGCCGCCAGCGGCGACCACCCAGTCGCCAGGGTTCAACCCTTCCAGCACCGGCACACTGTCCGTGCCATAAGCCCCCAGGCGCACCGTGACACGCTCAAGGCGACGCTCCGGGTTGACTCGCCAGACATAGGCCTGGCCGTTCTCGGCAGTGACCGCCGACAGCGGCACGGCCAATGGGATCAGCCCATCGTGGGCGATGAACACGCGTGCGCTCTGACCAATGTCCGCTGGCACCTTGGCCGAGGTGAAGGCGATGCGTGCGGCGAACGTGCGCGAGCGCGGGTCGGCCGCCGGCGACAGCTCACGGATACGCCCCGGGAAGCGCTCGTTGCCGTGCGACCACAGCTCGACGCTGACTTCCTGGCCCACGGCGAAGCGGGCGAACTGCTGCTCTGGCAGGCCGATGACCACTTCCCGCTCGCCGTCGGCGGCCAGGGTGAACACCGTCTGCCCGGCGGCGACCACCTGGCCGACCTCGACCTGGCGCTTGGCGATGACCCCGGCCTGGGGTGCTCGCAGCACGGCGTATTCGGCCTGGTTGCCGGCCACGTCGAATTCGGCCTTGGCCTGCTTCAGGCGCGCCAGGCCGGCGCGGTAAAGGTTTTCCGCATTGTCGTAGAGGGAGTGGCTGACCATCTGCCGGTCGAGCAGCTTCTGGTAGCGATCACGCTCGGCGCGCACCAGCGCCAGGTTGGCCTCGGCGGCTGCCAGCTGAGCACGGTTGGCTTCCAATTGCAGGCGCACGTCCTGCGGGTCGAGCTCGGCCAGGGGCTGCTCGGCCTTGACCCGCTGCCCCTCCTCGACCAGGCGCTTGCTGACCTTGCCCGCAATGCGGAACGCAAGCTCCGGCTCCAGGCGCGCACGCACCTCACCCGGGTAGCTGTCGGCGGCCGCTGCGGCCGGCTGCGGCTGGACCACCAGCGCCGGACGCGGCGCCGCCGGGGCGGTGGCTTCCTGGCCGCAGGCTGCCAGGAACAGCACGGCAGCGGCAGGCAGGGCGAGGGACAAGGCATGACGCAACATGATGAATCCTTTCGCGACGAGCGCATCGAATATTTATACTGGCGAGTATATTAAGTCAGGGAACCGAAGCCGGGAAGCCAGCGTCGGAAAGAAAATCAACATTAGCCATGGGCCATTCTCTGACGCCGGAAAGCCGCCGACCCGGTAAGATGTGCGCCCCCTCACCCAGATGCGGACTCCCATGCCCAACGACGCACCCAGCGGCCCAGGTCGCCCCAAGGACCTGGCCAAGCGCGAGGCGATCCTCGAAGCAGCCAAGACGCTGTTCCTCAGCCTTGGCTATGCCAACACCAGCATGGATGCGGTCGCTGCGGCGGCAGGTGTTTCAAAACTCACGGTGTACAGCCACTTCACCGACAAGCAGACGCTGTTCGGCTCGGCGGTCATGGCGACCTGCCAGAACCAGTTGCCGGACCTGATGTTCGAGTACCCGGAGGGCGCGCCTGTGGAAGACGTGCTGCTCAATATCGCCCGGGGCTTTCAGGCGTTGATCAGCAGTGATGAGGCGGTCAAGTTGAGCCGTCTGATCATGGCGCTGGGGAGCCAGGATCCGGGCTTTGGCGAGTTCTTCTATGAGGCTGGCCCGAAGCGCGTGCTGGCGGGGATGGAAGCACTGCTGCGCGGGGTGGCTGAGAGGGGATTGCTGCGCATCGACAATCCGCTGCGAGCGGCGGAGCACTTCTTCTGCCTGGTCAAAGGGGCGCCGGATTATCGGTTGCTGCTAGGGTGTGCGGGGCCGCTTGAAGGTGACGAGGCAGAGGCGCATGTGCGTGAGGTGGTGGGGGTGTTTGTTCGGGCGTTCCAGGCCTGAAGTTTTTGGTTAACTGTGCGGGCCTCATCGCGGATGAATCCGCTCCTACGGCGAGGGTGTGCCTGTAGGAGCGGATTCATCCGCGATGAGGCCCGCACTGGCAACATCAAGCCTTCAGGGCTTTCTTCGGATAAATGTCATACCGACTCGACTTGCCTTCCAGGCTATGGCTGGGCTTCGGCCCCTCGATGATCGGCGCCTTGCGCGGCCGCTTCACCACCACCCGGTGGCTGGCCAGCGCCAGGGCTGCTTCCAGCAACGCCGGAGCATCCAGGTCATCACCGACCAACGGCCGGAACACCCGCATCTCCTTCTTCACCAGCGCGCTCTTGTCACGGTGCGGGAACATCGGGTCAAGGTAAATCACCTGCGGCGGCTCGCCCTCCCAGGCGCGCATGCGTTCGATAGCGTTGCCAGTGAGCAAGCGCATGCGAGCGACGATTGGCCCCACTTCGTGATCGGCGCTGGCCCGCGCCAGGCCGTCTTCCAGCAACGCCGCAATCAGCGGCTGACGCTCGATCAGGGTCATCTGGCAACCCAGGCTGGCCAACACGAACGCGTCCTTGCCCAAGCCCGCCGTGGCATCCAGCACCTGGGGGCGCACGCCTTGAGCGATACCGACCGCCTTGGCTATCATCTGCCCGTTGCCACCGCCAAACTGGCGCCGATGCGCCGCCTCGCCCTCGACGAAATCAACCCGCACCGGCCCCGGTGCCTGCGGCCCCAACTGCTGGATCTGCAGGCCGTCTGCGCCGATCTGCACGGCAAAGCCGGCACGCTCATCGTTCAGCGGCAAGCTCAGCCGCTCAGCCCATGCGGCAGCCTGCTCCGCGTACTCCGGCGCCAGCGCCTCGACTCTCAGCCCTGTGCCCAGCTCTTGCTCTTCCATCACGTCCCGCACTCGAAAATATTGATGACGCCCTTAATGAATTATCGACCACGGCCGATACAGGCAATATCCCGCTATTCTGCCAGAGCACAACGCGCGCGACTGCCATGACAGATACTCTTCCCATCGGCTTGACCTACCTGTCGCCCGTCGGCAACTACGGTCGGCAGAATACCCAGGCACTCGGGGGCGTCAGCCACCTGTGGCAGGATTTCTTTGCCCGCGCCATGGCTGAGCAACAAGCGGTAGAGCCCGACAGTGTCAGCCAGGCGCTGGAGCAGTACGACCAGGACAGCGGCGAACCGATTGGCGGGGCCAGGGCCTTGGCGCTGATCGACGCCCAGCGCGCCTGCCCCGTGCAAGACACCATCGTCGCACCGCCCGAGCCATTGTTCCTGCCCAAGGCCGAGCTAGAAGCCAACCTGCTGGAGCCCGCTCCGGAGCCCTTCAGCGCCGCCGAGATGATCCAGCAACAGCGCCAGCTCGATATCAGCAACACCTGGCTGCGCCCGGTGGTCATGAGCCAGGGCCAGCCTGTCGGCGAACCAGGCCCCGGGCCTTCTCCGCGCCCACTGCACCTGCCCATCGCCGAGTTCGAGATGAACCTGCTCGACCCTGCGCCGGAGCCGTTCGATGAAGCGACCCTGGCCAAACAGCAAAACGACCTGGAATTCGACATGCACTGGGCACGCCCAGTGGTGCTGAACAACGTCCGCGTCCACGCCTGAGGTCAGCGGCAGATCTGCCAGCGCCCCATGTCCAGATGAAAATGATTGTGGTGCGCCGCATTGTAATCCGGGCCCAGCACCGTACTGAAACTTTCGCACGCAGCCTGCTGCACCTCGCGCAAGAATTGCGCCTTCTGCCCACCGGCCTGCCAGTCCCGCGCCAGCACGATGCGTTGGCCATCCTGTAGACGAAAGCCGCTGATATCCAGGGCATTGGCCGTGGCGTGCTGGCTGAGCCGACCTTGCTTGCGGTTATAGACGTTGCGGCAGGCGAAACTGCCCAAGTGATCGACTTGCGCCACGGCTTGACCCAATACGCGCCGCGCCACCGGTTGCAGGCCGTGATTCTCGAACAGCGCATAAGCGACCGCCAACGGGCAGCTGGCCAGAAAGCTGCTGCTCAAGCGCGCATCGCCCTGCTCTATGCGCCAGACGTTCTGCAATGGGCACTTGGCCGATGCGGGGCTGTCGGCTTGCGCCCTGAAACGTAATTGGCTGGCCTCCAGCGCCTCGCGGCACAAACGCGGGTCATCACGTAGACGCGACAGCTTGTAGGGGGTCAGCAGGTTTGGGGGCTGGCGCACATCCAGCGCCGCCCAAGGATTCCAGGCATCCGGCAGACGCCAGCCCGAATACCAGAGCAAACCTGCGAGGACCAGCAGGCCGAACAGCAGGGCCAGTGCGCGCACGCTGCCTCAGCGGCGGAACAGGTCGTTGAGCTCAGCGAACGGCAAAGCCTGCTCGCCATAGCTGAACGTGCCCTGATCGCGGATTTCCAGCGCCGCACGCTGAAATGCCCCCAGCGCGGCACGGGCGAGCGACGAGCCCACGCTGATGCGGCGCACACCCAGGTCCTGCAACTGGTTGACGCTCAACGGCACGCCGGCCAGCCCCATCAGCACATTCACCGGTTTAGGCGCGACTGCCTGAACAACCGCGCGGATCTCGTCGACACTGCGCAAGCCCGGTGCGTAGAGCACATCGGCACCCGCCTCGGCGTAGGCCTGCAGGCGCAAGATGGTGTCGTCCAGGTCCATGCGTCCATGCAGCAGGTTTTCCGCGCGGGCACAGAGCATGAAGGGGAATGGCAGGCTGCGCGCAGCCTGCACCGCAGCACGCACACGCGCCACGGCGAGCTCGAAATCGTAGATGGGTGCATCGCTGCGGCCACTGGCATCTTCGATGGATCCGCCAACCAAACCCGTCTCGGCGGCCCGCAAGATCGTCTGCGCGCAGTCCTCAGGCAGGTCGCCGAAACCATTTTCCAGATCGGCGGCCACCGGCAAGGCCGTGGCGTCGACGATCACGCCGGCGTTGTCCAACGTCTCGTCCAGGCTCAATGCCGCTTCGGCATCCGGCCGCCCGAGGCTGAAAGCCAGACCCGCACTGGTGGTGGCCAGCGCCTCGAAGCCCAGGCTGGCCAGGAGCTTGGCGGAGCCGGCATCCCAGGGGTTGGGGATGACGAAGGCGCCATCGCGCTCGTGCAGCGCCTTGAAGGCTTCGGCACGCAGGGTTTGTACATCCATGGTCACAACCTCCGGCTAGTCGGGGAAGGGTCAGAGTAGTCCCAGTTGTTCGACCTCAGGGGCGCGCGGCAATTCCGGCAAAGCGGCCAGGCCTGGAAGGCGCGCCATCAGACGCTGATGAAAGCGCTGGGCCAGGGCGGCGGCCAGGCGGTTATCCGAGGTGTGCAAGAAGATGTAGGGGCTACGGCCTTCCTCGATCCAGCTGGCGACTTTTTCAACCCAGGGGGCAACAAAGGGTTCGTTGGCTTCAAGCACCGGATGGCCGATAAACCGCACCTGCGGATGCTGGCTGAAGGCGGCGGGGCGTGGCGGCACCTTGGGTTTCTTGGCTTGAGCGTCGAGCACGGCGGCATCACGCGAGGTGCAACTGAACAGCGCACGCGGGTCCAGGCAAATGCGCTCCACGCCGCGTTCACGCAGCAGCCGGTTGAGCTGGCGCTCTGCCTCCCCCTTGGCGAAGAAGGCCTGGTTACGCACTTCTACGGCCACCGGCACGCCAATCTCATCCAGAAACTGGCCCAGCTCCGCCAGGCGTGACGGGCCGAACTGCGCTGGTAGCTGCAGCCAGTAGGGCGAAACGCGCTGGCCCAGGGGCGCCAGCAACCGCGTGAAGTCGCACGCCGCTTCGAAGCGCTCGCGCAGATCGCCTTCGTGGCTGACGTCACGGGGGAATTTGGCGGTGAAGCGAAAGTGCGCAGGCATCACCTGGGCCCAGCGCGCGACGGTGCTGGGTGCGGGGCGCGCATAGAAGGTGGTGTTGCCCTCGACCGCGTTGAATACCTGGCTGTACAGCCTTAGGTATTCGCGGGTTACGGCGTCAGCGGGGTACAGGTAGTCGCGCCAGGCGTTTTCACTCCACGACGGGCAACCGAGAAAATAAGGCAGGGGTGATGGACTCATCCATCAAATGTACAGGTCGAGCCCCAGTACTTCCATGTCCCAATCGGTGAACCCGGCAGTGCTGAGGTAGCTGGCCAGCGCGGTTGCGGTCCGCCGATCACGAGCACGGGGGAAAACCATGTCCTGCGGACGTGCCGGGAGACCACCAGGACGACGGCGGGGCGCCGCTTCTTGAGCGACCTCGCCCTCTTCGATCAACTCGGCATCATCGATACTCTCATCGCGCACCGCCGCTTTGCGCGGTGTGCGCTTGACCGGGTAGGACTGCGATGAGAAACCGTCAATACGCATGATGAGTACTCAGGACCAATGATGGCAATTTAGCAGCATCAGAGTTCCATCGCTAATGCGCAAGTGATAACCAGACCACAGTTTGCACCAAAGGTTTTATCGACAGCCGCGATAACCGACGAACAGCCGTCAGCGGGCTTTGGGCGTAGCGACATTATCGCGCAAGTAAACCGGTTGCGCCTGTTCGGCGGCGATCGCCTCACCGCGCGCCCAGGCGAAGCTGGCCAAACTGAGAACGTCGAGCGCGTTGGGCAGCGCCGCCGGGTTGCTGGCAGTGGCCTGCACCGCCAAACGCTCGGCGTAGCCCCAGCCGGTACCGGCGCCATACCAGTCGCCGCTGCTGCCGTCGGGCAACGCCACGCGCTCTGGCGGCAGCACGGCTTCCTGGCCTTGCAGACGCATCTCGCCAGCCACCGCCTTGTAGCAACCCCAGTAGACCTCGTCCATGCGCGCATCGATGGCCGCAGCCACCTGCTCGGCGCCATGTTCGCGCAGCGCGCCCTGAGCCAGCGCGGCCAGGTTGGACACCGGCAGCACCGGGCGCTCCAGGGCAAACCCCAGGCCCTGCACCACACCAATGGCGATCCGCACACCGGTGAAGGCACCCGGGCCACGGCCAAAGGCGATCGCATCGAGGGCATTTAGGGCAACGCCCGAATCACCCAGCAGCTGCTTGATCATTGGCAGCAGCTTCTGCGCGTGCAGGCGCGGGATCACCTCGTAATGGCTGGTTACCTTGCCATCATGCAGCAGCGCGACGGAACAGGCTTCGGTGGCGGTATCCAGGGCCAGCAGGGTGGTCATCGAACGGGTATCCAGGTGCGAATGAAAAGAGCGGCAGTATAAACGACAACAGCCCGCAAGCGGGCTGTTGTGACAAAGGGTGGCGGATCAGCTCAGGGCTGCCAGCACCTTCGCGGTGATCGACTCGACCGAGCCTACACCTTCGATGTGGCTGTACTTCGGCTTGCCAGCGTTGGCGGCCGACAGTTTCTGGTAGAAGTCCACCAGCGGCTTGGTCTGGCTGTGGTAGACCGACAGGCGATGACGCACGGTTTCTTCCTTGTCGTCTTCGCGCTGGATCAGGTCTTCGCCGGTGACGTCGTCCTTGCCTTCCACTTTCGGCGGGTTGTACTGAATGTGGTAGGTGCGGCCCGAGGCCAGGTGCACGCGGCGGCCCGCCATGCGGCCAACGATCTCTTCGTCGTCGACGGCGATCTCGACCACGGCATCGATATCGACACCGGCGGCGACCATGGCTTCAGCTTGCGGGATGGTGCGTGGGAAACCGTCGAACAGGCAGCCGTTGGCGCAGTCTGGTTGGGCGATGCGTTCCTTGACCAGGCTGATGATCAGCTCGTCGGACACCAGCTGGCCGGCATCCATGACTTTCTTGAGCTCCAGGCCCAGCGGGGTGCCGGCTTTGACGGCGGCACGCAGCATGTCACCGGTGGAGATCTGTGGAATACCGAACTTCTCGGTGATGAACTTTGCCTGAGTACCTTTACCGGCCCCGGGAGCTCCCAGCAGAATTACGCGCATCTCGTGCTCCTCAAATTTTTTTATGAAATTCAATGGATTCGGCAACCTGGGCCAAGTCCGGAATATCGGGTATGACCATAAATCGGTCAGAAGGCTGCTCAAGATACACAGCGCCCGTCAGCCAGACAAGCGCCCCAAAGTTACAGGAATGTGCCATTGGTAACCTCGGCCGCAGGTGGTTGCGCCCGGCGCAACCACCCTCCCTGCCCTGCCCTGGCCAGCTCGCTGCCCTTGGGCGCGGGCAGCATGCCCAGGTTTCAGCCGGTGTTGCGCAGGCCTGCGGCTATGCCCGCCACGGTCACCAGCAAGGCCTGCTCCAACGGGCTGTCCAGAGCGGCTTCGCGGCTGCGCGAACGCGCCAGCAGCTCGGCCTGAAGCCGGTGCAACGGGTCCAGGTAGGTGTTGCGCAAACTGATGAATTCCAGGGTCTCCGGGCTGTGCGCCAGTAGCACCGGCTGCCCGGTCAGGCCCAGTACCACTTGGCATGACTGCGACAATAGGTCGCGCAGGTGCGCACCTAAAGGAAGCAGGTGCGGTTGCACCAGACGTTCGTCGTAGGCCTCGGCAATTTGCGCGTCGGCCTTGGCCAGGACCATCTCCAGCATGTCGATGCGCGTGCGGAAGAACGGCCACTGCTCGCGCATCTGCGCCAGCAGTTCGCCCTGGCCGCGCGCCAGGGCATTACTAAGGGCGGTTTCCCATCCCAGCCAGGCTGGCAGCATCAGGCGCGTCTGGGTCCAGCCGAAGATCCACGGGATCGCCCGCAGGCTTTCAATCCCCCCCGCGCGACGCTTGGCCGGGCGGCTGCCCAGCGGCAGTCGACCCAGTTCCTGCTCGGGCGTGGACTGCCGGAAATACTCGACGAAATCGGGATTTTCCCGCACCACGTTGCGGTAGGCCTCGACGCCATCGGCGGCCAGCTGGTCCATCAACGCACGCCAGGCCGGCTCCGGTGGTGGCGGTGGCAACAAGGTGGCTTCCAGCACCGCTGCAAGATAAAGGTTGAGATTTTGCTCGGCGATGCCCGGCAATCCGAACTTGAAGCGAATCATCTCGCCCTGCTCGGTGGTCCGAAAACGCCCCGCCACCGAACCCGGGGGCTGCGACAGAATCGCCGCATGGGCGGGGCCACCACCACGGCCGACGGTGCCGCCGCGCCCATGGAACAGCAGCAGCTCGACCTGGTGTTCACGGCAGATGCGCACCAGGTTTTCCTGCGCGCGGTACTGGGCCCAGGCGGCCGCCGTGGTGCCGGCGTCCTTGGCCGAGTCGGAATAACCGATCATCACTTCCTGCGGCCCGCGCAAGCCGGCGCGATAGCCCGGCAGGCTCAGCAGCCGCTCCATCACAGGCCCTGCGTTGTCCAGGTCGGCCAGCGTCTCGAACAATGGCACCACCCGCATGGGCCGGGTCAGGCCGGCCTCTTTGAGCAGCAATTGCACCGCCAGCACATCAGACGCCGCACCGGCCATGGAGATGACGTAGGAACCCAGCGATGCCCCTGGCGCTGCGGCAATCTCACGGCAGGTGGCAAGCACTTCGGCGGTATCGGCCTGGGGCTTGAAGTGCCCCGGCAGCAATGGCCTGCGGTTTTTCAGTTCGGCCTGGAGGAAGTCGATGCGTTTGTCTTCGTCCCACTCGGCATAGCTGCCCAGGCCCAGGTAGTCGGTGATCTCCGCCAGCGCGTCGCGGTGCCGGGCGGCATCCTGGCGCACGTCCAGGCGTCCGAGGAACAGGCCAAAGGTCACCGCACGGCGCAAGGTGTCGAGCAGTGGGCCATCGGCGATCACCCCCATGCCGCATTCATGCAGGGACTGATAGCACAGCTCCAACGGGGCGATCAGGTCACGGTTGTCCACCAGCACCTCGGCGCTGGCCGGCTGGGTGCTGGCCAGCGATGCCTGGGCCCAGGTGCGCGTCGCCCGCAGGCGGTCACGCAACTGCTTGAGCACGGCACGGTAGGGCTCGGCGCTATCGCCCACACGCTCGCGCACGGCGCTGCTGGCCTGCTGCATGGACAGCTCGGCGGCCAAGGCATCGATATCACGCAGGAACAGGTCGGCGGCCATCCAGCGCGCCAGCAACAGCACTTCACGGGTCACCGCAGCCGTGACATTGGGGTTGCCGTCACGGTCACCGCCCATCCACGAAGCGAAGCGAATCGGCGCGGCTTCCAGTGGCAGGTGCAGGCCAGTGGCCTCGAACAGCGCCTTGTCGACCTTGCGCAAGTGGCTGGGGACGGCATGCCAGAGGGAGTGTTCGATCACTGCGAAGCCCCACTTGGCCTCGTCTACGGGCGTGGGCCGAGTGCGGCGGATTTCTTCGGTGTGCCAGGCCTCGGCAATCAGCCGGCGCAAGCGCTCGCGCACGGCCTGGCGTTCTGCAGGCGTCAGGTCGCGATGGTCCTGGGCGGCCAGCTGGCCGGCAATCGCATCGTACTTCTGGATCAGCGTGCGGCGTGCCACTTCGGTCGGGTGCGCCGTGAGCACCAGCTGGATATCGAGCCTGGCCAGTTGCCGGGCCAATGCATCATCCTTGTGCCCGGCCTGCTTCAGACGCGCCAGTAACTCGGGCAGCACCCGGGCCTCGAAAGGTTCCGGCTGCTCGGCATCACGACGGCGGATCAGCTGGTACTGCTCTGCCATGTTGGCCAGGTTGAGGAATTGGTTGAAAGCCCGCGCCACCGGTAGCAAGTCGTCCTCGGCGAGGTCCGCCAGGGTCGAACTCAACTGCTCGCCGGCACTGCGACGGTCGGCCTTGGCGCTGTGGCGGATGTCCTCGATCTTTTGCAGGAACGCCTCGCCGTGCTGCTGGCGAATGGTATCGCCGAGCAACTCCCCCAACACATGGACATCTTCACGCAAGCGCACATCGATATCGGTCATTGGCCCTCTCTTCGGCGCGGCTCGCCCGCGCTCTGCTCAGGAAACAGCACTGGCCCAAGAGTGCCCACAGCCGGGACGCGATGGCAAGCCGCGAAGGTCAAAGCAAACTAAAGTTAGATCACTGCAGTCCGATGCAATGCAGCCTTTCGAGGCGTTGACAGAGGTCATCATGAAAATCCGCGAACTCGCCCAGCACTGGGAACAGAACGCCGCCGGCACCCTGAGCCCGACCGGCCACACCTTGCACCTGGACCTGGAGTCCGAGGCGCGCCTGGCGGCGCTTATCGACATGTACCCCAAGCGCACCGCCGAGGAACTGCTCGGTGAACTGGTCGCAGCGGCGCTCGAAGAGCTGGAGGCCAGCTTCCCTTACGTGCAGGGTAACAAGGTCATTTCCACCGATGAGGAAGGCGACCCACTGTACGAAGACATTGGCTCTACACCGCGCTTTCTGAGCCTGTCGCGGCGCCACCTGCAGACCCTGAGCCACGCCGGCGACGACACCGGCAACTGACAATCCTTTCCTCCGGTTTCGGGCTGATCATCAGCCCGGAATACCGCGTCAAATCCCGGAAGTTCAACGAAAAATCGCTGACCAATCAGTCAGAAATTCTTGTCACTTTTTTCTGAACTATTGAAAAAACGCCAGAGTCCGAGCCAATAGCCATCACGCTAAAACCCTGCACACCTGCCGTGGTGCACCGTTGAGCTGTAACGCGAGGCGATGCCAGGGATTGAGCGATGGACTGCTACGGACATCGTCGTTATCAGGAGTGATCCAATGGAACTGACCACCATGAAGACCCGCACGTCAAAACTCACATCCACTCACCTGCGCGGGTTCAAGCTGGCCGCGCTGGCCCTGGGCAGTAGCCTGGTCCTGGCCGGCTGTGCGGGCAACCCGCCCACCGAGCAGTACGCCGTCACCCAGTCCGCCGTGAACTCCGCCGTCAGCGCTGGCGGCACCGAGTTCGCCGCCGTCGAAATGAAAGCGGCGCAGGACAAGTTCAAGCAGGCCGAAATCGCCATGCACGACAAAAAGTACGACGACGCCAAGCGCCTGGCCCAACAGGCCGAATGGGACGCTCGCCTCGCCGAACGCAAGGCCCAGGCGGCCAAGGCCCAGAAGGCCGTGCAGGATGCCCGTCAGGGCGTTCAGGACGTACGTGAGGAAGGCCTGCGCAGCGCTCAGTGAGCACTGCCCCGCCCGCCTTAGCCTTCGCACTCGATCAAAGGATGAACACTATGCGCAATTACGTCATGATTCCCGCCCTGCTGGCCCTGAGCGTCGGTCTCGCTGCTTGCTCGCACGACCCGAATGCCAACCTGGAGTCGGCCCGCACCAACTTCTCCGCGCTGCAGAGCGACCCGCAGGCAAGCAAGGTCGCGGCCCTTGAAACAAAGGACGCCCAGGACTGGCTGAACAAGGCCGACAAGGCCTACATGGAGCGTGAAGACAGCAAGCAGGTCGACCAACTGGCCTACCTGACCAACCAGCGCGTCGAAGTGGCCAAGCAGACCATCGCCCTGCGCACCGCTGAAGCCGAGCTGAAAAACGCGGCTGCCAACCGCGCTCAAGCCAAGCTCGACGCCCGCGACGCGCAGATCGCCAAGCTGCAGGACAGCCTCAACGCCAAGCAGACCGACCGCGGTACGCTGGTGACCTTCGGCGACGTGCTGTTCGACTTCAACAAGGCCGAGCTCAAGAGCAGCGCCCTGCCCAACGTCACCAAGCTGGCGCAATTCCTTCAGGAAAACCCTGAGCGCAAGGTGATCGTCGAGGGTTACACCGACAGCGTCGGCTCGGCCAACTACAACCAGACCCTGTCCGAGCGCCGCGCCGGTGCCGTGCGCATGGCGCTGGTCCGCGCAGGCGTGGACCCTGCGCGCATCGTCGCCCAGGGCTACGGCAAGGAGTACCCGGTGGCTGAAAACTCCAGCAACTCGGGGCGTGCGCAGAACCGCCGGGTGGAGGTGACCATCTCCAACGACAACCAGCCGGTGGCGCCGCGTTCGGTGAGCCAGGTTAGTCAGTAAGGCTGGCAGGCTGAAACCAGAACCCCGCCAAAACTGGCGGGGTTTTTCATTTTATCGAGAAACTTAAAAGCACCTTTAAAAGCACTCTTAAAAGATCTAGACTCCTGTGATTGATCATTGCTCTCACAGGTTGATACAACTATGACCTACCCCGTTCTGGCTGATCTGGCAGCATCCATCACTGACCTCAAAAGAGACCCCATGGGCACCATTCGCGAAGCTGCTGGTGAAACCGTGGTCATCCTTAACCGCAACGAGCCGGCGTTTTATGCTGTACCGCCTGAGCGCTACGAAGCGATGATGGAATTGATCGACGACATGCAGTTGGCTGAGCTGGTACGCCAGCGACGTGGCGAGCCCACAGTGAGTGTAGATATCGATGAGCTCATCGCCGACGCCGAAGGCCATAAAAAAACACAGCCTTGAATTCAATATTCGGGCACAGAAGGAATACAGAAAACTGGATAGCCAGTTGCAGATCCAGTTTGCGAGGAAACTCAAGGAGCGATTGGCGCAGCCCCGAGTCGAGAAAGACAAGCTGTCCGGCATGCCCGACTGCTACAAGATCAAGCTGAAGTCTTCGGGATATCGCCTGGTCTATCAGGTCATCGATGAGCGTGTGGTGGTTATCGTTATCGCAGTAGGCAAGCGAGAGCACAGCGATGTGTACGATGCTGCGCAGTCTCGCTTGATGTGATGTTTTTGCCTGCTTATTGCACCTGCTGAGGCGTCTCCTCGCCCATACACCGCACCGCACGCTTGCGATTGTCCACCAGCACCCCGGTCAGCCCTTTCTGCTGGGTATCGAACAACACCAGCACGCCATCCAGGCACTGCGCCACCTGCGGTGCTGGGTCCAGCGAAACCTTGTAATCTTCACCTGGAATGGTCTTGAGCATGGTGAAGTCCTGCAACAGCAGCGCATCCTCCGGCTTGGCGAAATGCAGGTAGCCGTAATACCAGAGAGCCCCCACCGTCACGATGATGCTGCCGACACCGGTCAGGATCAGCGGGATGGCGTTGCGTTCTTCACTCATTGCTTGTTCTTCTCGTCAGGGTAATTGGGAATTTCGGCCAGCCGGCGCAGGCCGTTGAAACGGTTGGGGTCATCGAGGAAACGCAGCATCACCTGGCGCCACACCGGGTCGGCGAAGGTCTGCACATGGCCGCCTCGGGTCAGCTGCAGCACCCGCGGAGGCGGTGCGTGCTGGTACAGGCGGATGCCGTTGTTCATCGGCACCAGGTTGTCGTCGATACTGTGGAAGAACAGCTTCGGCGGGCTGCTCAGGCGCTCGACCGAACGAATCGCGCTGTCGCCGTCGGGTACCAGCCAGGACAGCGGTACCTGCAACGGCCAGGTCATCCATGAAGTGCTCAAGGCGAACCGCCCAACATCGCGGTAGCTGGCTGGCACGCCATCGAAGACCAGGGCACTGAAGCGCTGGCGCTGCTCGGGATGGTCCGCCAGATAGTGGATGGCCATCGCCCCGCCGAGGCTCTGCCCCAGCAACACCAAGGGTTTGCCCTTGACCTCAGGGGCCTGGTCAAGCCAGTCCATGGCCGCCGCGATATCCTGGTAGACCTCTGGTAAACCGGGCTTGCCCTCGGACAAGCCATAGCCCCGGTAGTCGATCATCAGCACCTGATAGCCCTGCTCCGGCAACCAGTAGCTGCCACCCAGGTGCCCGGCCAGGTTGCCGCCGTTGCCATGCAAGTGCAGCACCGTGCCCTTGACCGCCACGCCGGCCTTGGCCGGCAGCCACCAGCCATGCAGGCGGACGCCGTCTGTGGTGGTGAAGGTGACATCGCGGTATTGCAGTTTGGCCCGCTCCGGGGTGAACGGTTGGCCCGGCTCCGGGTAGAACAGCAGGTTGCTGCAACCGCCCAGCCCCAACAACATCAAGCCCAGTGCCAGCCAGCGGCAGCGCTCAGAGAATGTTCGCGTAATCGGCTTCAATGCGATCGAGGCTCAGGTGGTTGAGGAAGTTGGAGAAGCACATCCAGGCCGACAACGCGTTAAGGTCGCGGAACTGCTCCGGCAGGTACTTGGGTGGCTCAACCAGCCCTTCTTCTACCAACTGTCGCAACGTGCGCATGTCTTCGAGGGTGGTCTTGCCGCAGAACAGCAGCGGAATCTGTTCGAGCTTGCCCTTCTTCACGGCCAACTGAATGTAGTTGTAAACCATGATGAAACCCTTGAGGTAGGACAAGTCCTTGGTAAAGGGCAGGCCATTGGGCACCGAGCCACGGAACACCCGGCTGGCATTGCTGTAGCTCTGCGCCATTTCGAAGCCCTGGGCGCGGAAGAACTCGAACACCTGCAGGAAATCGGCACCCTCTTCGACCATGTGGATGGCGCGGGTACGGTTGGTGAGCTTGCGCAGGCGGCTTGGGTAGGAGGCGAAGGCAATCACTTCCATGAGGATCGCCAGCCCTTCCTGGGTCACCGTCGAAGAGGGCGGGCCTTTGGCCAGGAAGGTGCAGATCGGCTGGTTGAGGCCGTTGAGCGTGGTGCCGACGTGCACCAGCCCCTCATGCACCTCCAGCGCGCGCACGTCGCGGCTGTTGAACATGGCGTCGGCGCGCACCTTGATGTAGTCGGCGCCCGCTGCCGCATCGGCGACGATACCGTCGGACTCGAACACGCGAATGGTTTCCTCGGCCTCGCCGAACACCTTGTTCAGGCGGCGCTGGAGGATGTCCACGGCCTCCTTGGCGGTGAGGTTCTTCGGCTCGTCCTTGAGGTCGCCACGGCCATCGATGTTGTTGAGGTAGTCCGACAGCATCAGGCCGAGGTCGGCCAGGGTCGGGTCACCGGCGTGGAAGGCATCGGACGCTGCGCCATACAGTTCCTGGGAAATCAGCCCGAAGTCTTCGGTGCCGCGCGCTTCGAGCATGCGCACCACCATGCGGTATTCCTTGCACATGCGCCGCATGATCTGCCCGACCGGGTTGAACTGGCCCAGTTGACGGGTGATGTCGCGCTCGATGCTCTGGAACTCGGCCTTGACCGCGCTGGAGTCGAACGACAAGGGGCGCGATTGGTAATACGCACGGTCGACTGCGGGTGGCTCCTTGCCCTTGGCCTTGAGAAAGCCCTGGCGGATGCTGTCGTCCCACTTCACCGCGTCGAGCACGCGGATCGGGGTCTGCGCCGCGACGATGCGGTCGGAGAGTGTGCGTATGGTCTGCTGGTACTCGTCCACCGGGGACTCCTTTCTAGAACATGATGCCTGTGCCGGCCCCTTCGCGGCTGAAGCCGCTCCTACAGGTTTTGCACCGTACCTGTAGGAGCGGCTTCAGCCGCGAAGAAGCCAACACGGTCATTTGCCGGAACGCTGGAAGCGCGCCACCTCGACGAACAGATCAGAGTTGGCCGGATCATCCAGGTAGGCCAGCACCCGCGCCGACGGGCTGTCGATCAGCACGCCCTCACCGTTGTCCTCCGGCACTTCAGTGCTGCGCCCGCTCAATTCCTTCTTATCGACGGCCTGCTGCACCTGCTCGACGTCGAGGTTGTAGAGCACCAGCTCCTTGCCATCGACGATATCGAAACCGCCAATCAGGAAATTGCCGCCCAGCTTTTTCGGCACACCGGCCGAAAGGTACCAACGGTTGCCATGGCGAGACACGGTAAACACGTACTCTTCAGGCTTCTTGCCCTTGGCCGTGGCCACGGCCTTGTAGGCATCGGCGCCACTGCGGCTGATCGCAAGCTTCAGTGGCTCGCCCCAGGCATCCTTGCTGCTCCACTTGCCGAGCAGGGCCTTGGGCGCCGCCTGGTTGCTCGGCAGCGGCTCATGGAAGGTCACCAGACAACCGCCCAGCAGCAGGAATGACAACGTCAACAACACCACACGCCAGGCTTTCATCAAGCTCTCCTTGAAAATTCGTTCACAGCTCAGGCCGATGCCAGCACCAAATGCAGGTAACGGCTAAGCATAGCGAGCATCTGCCCATCGGCTTGCGCATCGGCATCCTTGAGCAGGCCCTGATATTCCATCTGCTCGATAATCGCCGTCAACATCTGGGCGTCCTGTTCCGGTTGCTGCGAGCCGACCACCTGCAACAACTGCCGCGTGCCGTGCAGCAGAATCTGCTCGTGGGCACGTACCAGCTCGGCCAGTCGCGGGCATAGCAACGCTTCCTGGCGGAAAGCCTGCTCGGCCATCAGGAAGTCGCGGCGATTCAATAACTGCCGGGAAACATAGTCGGCGGTCATGCGCGCCACTTCGTCGGCCAGGCGCTCCCGCGATTGCACACTGCCATCACCCTGGGCGAGCAGCTGGCGCAGCACCACCTCGGTGTTGGCCCACAGCTTGGCCATATAGGCGGCACTGCGCTCGACATACTGGGCGAAGGTATCGGTGAGCAGGTCCTCGATATCCTTGAAGTAGTAGGTGGTGGCCGAAAGAGGCACTCCGGCCTCGGCAGCCACTGCGCGGTGGCGCACGCCGCGTACGCCATCGCGCACGACGATGCGCATGGCGGCGTCGAGGATCAGCTGGCGGCGTTGTTCGCTGCCTTGGCGGGCGGTCTTGCGACCCTGGTATTGCACGCTTTCGGCGACGGCGGTGGCGATGCCGGCGGCGCCCTGGTGAGGCATGGCGGGGGTCACGGGGATTACCTCATGAAAAGTGCTTCGTCAGTGCCGACCTCTTCGCGGCTGTAGGAGCGGCTTTAGCCGCGAAGAGGCCGGCACTGACAACATAATGCTCCAGGCAAGAAAAAGCCGCCCCGAAAGGCGGCTTGTTCAATTCACTCAGGCCTGCGGACGCATGTGCGGGAACAGGATCACGTCGCGAATCGACGGCGAGTTGGTCAGCAGCATCACCAGGCGGTCGATGCCGATGCCTTCACCGGCAGTCGGCGGCATGCCGTACTCCAGGGCGCGGACGAAGTCGGCATCGTAGTGCATGGCTTCGTCGTCACCGGCGTCCTTCTCGGCCACCTGGGCCAGGAAGCGCTCGGCCTGGTCTTCGGCATCGTTGAGCTCGGAGTAGGCGTTGGCGATCTCGCGGCCACCGATGAACAGCTCGAAGCGGTCGGTCACGGCCGGGTTGTCGTCGTTGCGACGGGCCAGCGGCGAGACTTCGAACGGGTACTCGGTGATGAAGTGCGGCTGCTCCAGCTTGTGCTCGACCAGCTCTTCGAAAATCATCACCTGCAGCTTGCCCAGGCCCTCATGGCCGAGCACCTTGGCGCCGGCTTGCTTGGCGATGGCGCGGGCCTTGTCGACGTCCTGCAGGTCGGCGGCGGTCAGCTCCGGGTTGTACTTGAGGATCGAGTCGAACACCGACAGGCGCACGAACGGCTCGCCGAAGTGGAACACCTTGTCGCCGTACGGCACGTCGGTGCTGCCCAGTACCAGCTGCGCCAGCTCACGGAACAGCTCTTCGGTGAGATCCATGTTGTCGTTGTAGTCGGCGTAGGCCTGGTAGAACTCGAGCATGGTGAACTCGGGGTTGTGCCGGGTCGAAACGCCTTCGTTACGGAAGTTGCGGTTGATCTCGAAGACCTTCTCGAAACCACCAACCACCAGACGTTTCAGATACAGCTCCGGCGCGATACGCAGGAACATGGCCATGTCCAGGGCATTATGGTGGGTTTCGAACGGCTTGGCCGCAGCGCCGCCAGGAATGGTCTGCAGCATCGGCGTTTCGACTTCGAGGAAGTCGCGCTCGATGAGGAACTTGCGGATGTGCGAGATCACCTGCGAACGCACACGGAAGGTGTGGCGGGTTTCTTCGTTGACCATCAGGTCGACGTAGCGCTGGCGGTAGCGCTGCTCGGTGTCGGTCAGGCCGTGGTGCTTGTCCGGCAGCGGACGCAGCGACTTGGTCAGCAGACGTACGTTGGTCATTTCGACGTACAGGTCACCCTTGCCGGAACGGGCCAGGGTGCCTTCGGCGGCGATGATGTCGCCCAGGTCCCAGGTCTTGACCGCCGCCAGGGTTTCTTCCGGCAGGGTCTTGCGGTTGACGTAGACCTGGATGCGCCCGGTCATGTCCTGGATGACCATGAACGAGCCACGGTTGAGCATGATGCGACCGGCAACCTTGACCGGGATCGCTGCTGCTTCCAGCTCTTCCTTGGTCTTGTCCGCGTACTGTTTCTGCAGGTCGTTGCAGTAGCTGTCGCGGCGGAAGTCGTTGGGGAAGGCCTGACCCTTCTCGCGCTCGGCGGCAAGTTTTTCCTTGCGCAGGGCGATCAGGGTGTTTTCTTCCTGTTGCAGGTCTTGCGATTCGGTCTTGAGGTCGCTCATGTCGTCATTCTTTCCATCAGGTATTCGTTGCCCTTTTCGGGCAGGGCACGCGATGCCGGCGGTCAGCCAGGCATCGCGGCGGTGGTGTGCGGCTTACAGCCCCTGCTTGAGGCTCGCTTCCAGGTACTGGTCGATGTCGCCGTCCAGCACCTTGTTGCAGTCGCTGCGCTCGACGCCGGTACGCAGGTCCTTGATACGCGAGTCATCCAGCACGTAGGAGCGGATCTGGTGGCCCCAGCCGATGTCCGACTTGCTGTCTTCCAGCGCCTGCGAAGCGGCGTTGCGCTTCTGCATTTCCAGCTCGTACAACTTGGCCCGCAGCATTTTCATGGCGGTGTCCTTGTTGGCGTGCTGCGAACGTTCGTTCTGGCAAGCCACCACAGTGTTGGTCGGAACGTGGGTGATACGCACCGCAGAGTCGGTGGTGTTGACGTGCTGGCCACCGGCACCGGAGGAGCGGTAGGTGTCGATGCGCAGGTCGGACGGGTTGATGTCGATCTCGACCTTGTCGTCGATCTCGGGCGATACGAACACTGCCGAGAACGAGGTGTGGCGACGGGCGCCGGAGTCGAACGGGCTCTTGCGCACCAAACGGTGCACGCCGATTTCGGTACGCAGCCAGCCAAAGGCGTACTCGCCCTTGATGTGCACGGTGGCGCCCTTGATGCCGGCGACTTCGCCTTCGGAAAGCTCGATGATGGTGGCGTCGAAACCGCGCTTGTCGGCCCAGCGCAGATACATGCGCAGCAGGATGTTGGCCCAGTCCTGCGCTTCGGTACCGCCGGAGCCGGCCTGGATGTCCAGGTAGGCGTTGTTCGGGTCCATCTCGCCGCTGAACATGCGACGGAACTCAAGCTGGGCCAGTTTTTCTTCCAGGCCTTCCAGCTCGGTCACGACGTCGCTTACGGCGCCTTCATCGTCTTCCTCGACGGCCATGTCGAGCAGGTCCTGGCAATCAGCCAGGCCGCCGGACATCTTGTCCAGGGTCTCGACGACCTGTGCCAGCATGGCACGCTCACGGCCCAGGGCCTGGGCGTATTCGGGTTTGTTCCACACGGCCGGGTCTTCCAGCTCGCGGTTGACTTCGATCAGGCGGTCAGCTTTTTGATCGTAGTCAAAGATACCCCCGAATAGACTGCGAACGCTCGGTGAGGTCCTTGATGGTGTTCAGGATCGGTTGGATTTCCATGGGCGCGGGGCTCTCGTACGAATTCGGTGAAAAGCCCGCGAGTATAACCGATCCAGGGAGCAGCGGCAGCCCGTTGGGCAGCCGCTTCTGCCTCAGGCGATACCAACCTGATTACGCCCGCTGTTCTTGGCCAGGTACAACCCCTTGTCAGCCGCAGAAATGAGCTGCCGGCAGTGGCTGCCCACAGCTGGCGTCTGCGTCGCCAGGCCAATGCTCACGGTCAGGCGCGAATCATCCTGCGGCGCGGTATGCGGAATATTCAGCCCATGCACTGACTGACGCAGTTTTTCGGCTACCAGCCGCGCGCCACCCGGCGAGGTGTTGGGCAGCACCAGGGCGAACTCCTCGCCCCCGTAGCGTGCAGGGAGGTCGGTGGGTCGCTGGCAGGAGCCGCGAATGCACTCGGCCACCTGGCGCAAGGCCTCGTCGCCGGCCAGATGACCGAAGCTGTCGTTGTAGACCTTGAAGTAGTCCACATCGATCATCAGTAGCGACAATTGCTGCTGTTCGCGCATGGCCCGGCGCCATTCCAGCTCCAGGTACTCGTCGAAGTGGCGGCGGTTGGACAGCCCGGTAAGGCCGTCGGAGTTCATCAGCCGCTGTAGCATCAGGTTGGTGTCGAGCAATTGCTGCTGGCTGACACGCAACGCGCGATAGGCTTCATCGCGCTGCAGCAAGGTCAGGTACGAACGCGAGTGGTAGCGGATGCGTGCGACCAGCTCGATGGTGTCCGGCAGCTTGACCAGGTAGTCGTTGGCCCCGGCGGCGAAGGCCGCGCTCTTGACCAGTGGATCTTCCTTGGTCGACAGGACGATGATCGGGATGTCCTGGGTGGCCGGGTTGTTGCGGTACTCGCGCACCAGGGTGAGGCCGTCCAGGCCGGGCATGATCAGGTCCTGCAAGATTACCGTTGGCTTGATGCGCATGGCCTGGGCCACGGCCTGGTGCGGGTCGGCGCAGAAGTGGAAGTCGATGTTCTCCTCGTGGGCCAGGCCACGGCGCACCGCTTCGCCGATCATCGCCTGATCGTCGACCAGCAAGACCATGGCCGAATTTTCATTGGCGGTCGCAAAACCTTCGATCGGTAGATCAGTCATTCGTTTTCACCTGATCACTGCCGCATGGGCGGGGTGATTCGTTACATAGCGTCATTTTGCAAAGAGTTCCATCAAACGCCCGGCGATTCGCTCCAGCGGACGGATTTCCACCGCCGCGTCGATTGCCGCGGCGGCCTTGGGCATGCCGTAGACTGCGCTGCTGGACTGGTCCTGAGCAATGGTCAGAAAGCCCTGCTGGCGCATCAGTTTCAGGCCCTGGGCGCCATCGCGGCCCATGCCGGTGAGCAGCACGCCCACCGCATCGCCGCGCCAATAGCGCGCCACGCTCTCGAAAAACACATCGATCGAGGGCCGGTAGATTTCGTTGACAGGTTCGGCAGTGTAGGCCAACTGGCCGTTTTGCAGCAGCCGGATATGGTGGTTGGTACCCGCCAGAAGCACCTGCCCAGGTTGCGGCGGCTCGCCTTCCCGGGCCAGGCGCACCGGCAGCCCACTGGCGCTGGCGAGCCACTCGGCCATGCCGGCGGCGAATACCTGGTCGACATGCTGGACCAGCACGATGGACGCCGGAAACGCCTTGGGCAAGCCTTTGAGCAACACCTCCAGCGCCGCTGGCCCGCCCGCCGACGAGCCGATCGCCACCAGGCCTTTGCGCTGCGCAGCATCGCGCAACGGCGCCGCGACCGGCTTGGTCGCGCTGGGCCGCTGCTGGCCGATCAACCAGCTGATATTGAGGATCTTGCGCAGCAGCGGCGCCGCTGCCTCGCGCGCATCACCGGCGCCCAGGGCCGGGGTATCGACCACATCCAACGCGCCATGCCCCATCGCCTCGAACACCCGGTGCACGTTCTGCTTGCGGTCGACCGTGACGATGACGATGGCGCACGGCGTCTCGGCCATGATCCGCCGGGTCGCCTCGACGCCATCCATTACCGGCATGATCAGGTCCATGAGAATCAGGTCGGGCGTGGCCTCGGCACACTGGCGCACGGCCTCGGCGCCATTGCCGGCCACCCAGATCACCTCGTGCGCCGGCTCGAAGGCCAAGGCCCGGCGTAGAGCCTCTACCGCCATGGGCATATCGTTGACGATGGCGATCTTCATCCCTGAGCATCTCCGATCAGTTCTACCACGGCATCCAGCAACGCATCATCATGGAAGCTGGCCTTTGCCAAATAGTAGTCGGCGCCAGCGTCCAGGCCACGCCGTCGATCTTCCTCACGGTCCTTGTACGACACCACCATGACCGGCAGTGATTGCAAACGCTGGTCGCGGCGTACAAGAGTGACCAGCTCGATGCCGTCCATGCGCGGCATGTCGATGTCGGTGATAAGCATGTCGAAGTCTTCACTGCGCAGCGCGTTCCAGCCGTCCATGCCATCGACTGCCACGGCCACTTCAAAGCCACGATTGCTCAGCAGCTTACGTTGCAGTTCGCGTACGGTGAGCGAATCGTCGACCACCAGGATGCGCTTGCGGCTGGCCCCACGACCGCCCTGCACGCCGCGTTCGATACGTTCCAGGCGGCCGGTGCTGAGCAGCTTCTCGACCGAGCGCAGCAGGTCTTCGACGTCGACGATCAGCACCACCGAGCCGTCGTCCAGCAGCGCCCCGGCAGAAATGTCCTGAACCTTGCCCAGGCGCGGATCGAGCGGCATCACCACCAGCACCCGCTCGCCGATCAGGCGCTCCACGGCCACGCCGTACAGCTGTTCGCGCTCGCGAATCACCACCACCCGCAAACTGCTTTCATTGCCTGGCGCGGTCGGCCGATTGAGCAGCTGGCTGGCCGCGACCAGGCCGATATGCCGGCCTTCGTGCCAGAAATGCTGACGCCCTTCGATCTGCACGATCTGCTCGGCGGTCACCTCCAGGGTGCGCTCGATATGCGCCAGCGGAAACGCATAGGCTTCACCGCCCACTTCCACCACCAGGCTGCGCACCACCGACAGGGTCAGCGGCACTTCCAGGTGGAAGCAGCAACCCTGGCCGGCCTGCTGAGTCAGCTCGATCGAGCCGCGCAAGTCACGGACCATATGCTGCACGGCATCCAGGCCAACGCCGCGGCCGGAAACCTCGGTCACCTTGTCGCGCATGCTGAAGCCCGGTAGGAACAGGAAGGTCAGCAGCTCTGCCTCGCTCATTTGCGCCACGGTTTCAGCCGGCGACAGGCCGCGCTGGACGATACTGCGGCGCAGTCGCTCAAGGTCGATACCCGCGCCGTCATCGCTCAGTTCGAGGATCAACATGCCAGCCTGATGCGAGGCGCGCAGGCGGATTGTGCCCTCCTCCGGCTTGCCCGCCAGCACGCGTTGCCCGGGCAATTCGATGCCATGGTCGACCGCGTTGCGCAGCAAATGGGTGAGGGGCGCTTCGAGCTTTTCCAGCACGTCGCGGTCGACCTGGGTCTTGTCGCCGTCGATCTGCAGTCGCACCTGCTTATCCAGCGAACGCCCCAGGTCACGGACCATACGGCTCTGGCCAGTGAGCACATCGGCAAACGGGCGCATGCGGCAGGCCAACGCCGTGTCGTAGAGCAACTGGGCGCGCTGGCTGGCCTGCCAGCCGAATTCGTCGAGGTCGGCAGCCTGCTGCTGCAGGATCTGCTGGGTTTCCACCAGCAGCCGTTGGGTCTGGGCCAAAGCGTCGAGCACTTCCAGGCTCTGGCCACTGTCTTCCAATTGCGTCTTCAGGCCATCGAGGGCGCGCATGCCTTGGCCATGCATGCGTTTAAGGCGCTGCAGGGTGGCCAGATACGGTTTGAGGCGCTGGGTCTCGACCAGCGACTTGCTCGACAGGTCGAGCAGGCTGTTGAGGCGGTCGGCGGTCACCCGCAAGACCCGCTCGCCGCCTTCACCGCCGCGCTTGCCGGCCTTGCGCGGTGTTTGCACCTCCGGCTCGGGCTCAGGCTCGCTGAGCACTGGCTCGACCACGGGCACGACGGGCGGCGGCGCTAGCGCTGCTGGGACAGACGCGGCACCGGGGTCGAGCAGGCCAGCCATCTGCGCCAGGAACGCTGGCACTGCCGCTTCACCTGCCGGATCCCCGGGTGTAGCAATATGCAGCAACAGATCAGTGCCGCGCAGCAACGCATCGATGTGATCGGCACGCAGTAGCAAGCGGCCTTCCTGCGCGGCTACCAGGCAGTCTTCCATCACATGGGCCACGCTGACCCCGGCATCGAGGCCGACGATCCGTGCAGCGCCTTTCAGGGAGTGCGCTGCGCGCATGCAGGCTTCCAGGTGATCGGCCTGGGTGGGGTTGCGCTCCAGCGCTATGAGCCCGGTGCTGAGCACCTGAGTCTGGGCTTCGGCTTCCAGGCTGAACAGTTCGAGCAACGATGCGTCGCGCATTTGCTCAGGGGTCATGACAGGCTCCGCTGCACGGCAGACAGTAATTGTTGATCGTCCAGCACCCGCACGCTTCGCCCGCGCCACTGCAGCACGGCAGCGGTGAAGGGTGCGGTATCTTGCGCAGCACCGAGCAGGGCGGGATCGAGACGATGAATACCGTCGATCTCGTCCACGGCCAGCACCACCGGCCCGCCAGCCGCCGCGAGAATCAACAGACGCGGCATCGCCCGGCCGCCCTGCGTCTGCCCGGAGGCCGCGCTCATTCCCAACAGCTCGCTCAGCGACAGGCACGGCACCAGGGCGCCCCGCACGTTGGCCACGCCTTGCATCACCCGGGAACGTTGATGGGGCAAGGAGTGCACCGACTGCACCGGGGCAATCTCGGCCAGGCAGGCAGTCGCCAGCGCCAGCCACTCCTCCCCGAGACGGAACAACAGCAACGAACGCCCTACATTGGCCTCAGGTGCTGCCGCTTGGTGAACATGATCTTCCTGAACCAGCGCGTAGCGGTCGAGCAGCCGGGTCGCTGCTGCAGCGTAGACGTCACAGTTGCGGCAATGGATATGCCGCTCCAGCAGCGGGCACTGCTTGTCACCATGCACGCCGATACGGTTCCAGCAATCATCGATGTGCATATCGTGTTGAGCGAGCAGCTCGATCGCATGTTCGACGTTCATCGTTCAGACTCCCGACCTGCGCGTGCCGCGCGTTGCTGCAAGCGGCGAGCACCGGCTTCGTCGCCCTGGGCCGCCAGCAGCATGGCCAGGTGCAACAGCGCTTCAGGATGCTGAGGCTCCAGGTACAGGGCCTTGCGGTAATGCGTCAGCGCCTGCCGGGCATCGCCTTCGGTATCGCTGAGCAGTCCCAGCCAGTAATACACCTGGGCCTTGGGTGCGAATTGCTGCAGGTAACGTTGGCAACTGGCGCGCGCCTGAGCGCTTTCGCCAGCATTGGCCTGGCTGGCGATGCTGGCCAGCAGGGCGCTTTCGCTTTCGCGCTGTGCCGTTGCAGGTGCGCTAACCGGGGCCGCTCGCGCAGGACGCGAAGCCGGTGCGGGCACAGGCCGGCTCGGCGGGATGGTAACGGGCGCCGATGGGCTACGCCGTGGAATGTCGGGCGGTGCCGGTGCATCAGCCGGCTGGCGAACATAGGCAAACGACTGGGCTATGCCCAACGGCCGCATGCCCAGCCTAGCCAGCAGACTGCCCTCGGCCGGGCCGATGAACAGGACGCCGGTTTCGTGGGTAAGGCCCTTGAGCACCTCGAAGACCCGCTGCTGCGTTGGCACATCGAAGTAAATCAGCAGGTTGCGACAGAACACGAAGTCGTAGTAACCGTTGCGCCCGCCCAGCGCCGGGTCAAGCACGTTGCCCACGCTCAGGCTCACCTGCTCGCGCACGCGCGCGTCCAGAGCATGGCCTTCATCGAGTTCGTGGAAGTGACGCTCGCGAAAAGCCAGCTCACTGCCGCGGAACGAGTTGCGCCCGTAAACTGCCTGCACGCCCTTGGCCACCGAGTTGGGGCTGATGTCGATTCCGTCGATGTGGAAAGACGCCGGGTTCATGCCCGCGTCGAGCAGCGCCATGGCCAACGAGTAAGGTTCTTCCCCCGTCGAACACGGCAGGCTGAGCAAGCGCAGCGGCCGCTCGCCGGCCAATTCGCCCAGGCGTTTCTGGGCCAGCCCGACCAACGCGGTGAACGACTCCGGGTAGCGGAAAAACCAGGTTTCCGGAACGATCACCGCTTCGATCAATGCCTGCTGTTCTTCTGCCGATTGCTGCAGGCGCAGCCAGTAGTCGTGCAGGTCGACGGCATTGACCGCGACACAACGCTGTTGCAAGGCACGCTCGACCATGGGCACGCCGACCGAGTCGACATCCAGACCGATGCGCTCCTGCAGGAATCGGAAAAACCGTTGCTCGCTCATGCTGGCACCTGCCCAGGCTCACGGGGAAACAGCAGCTCGCGCACGGCATCGGGCAGCAGGTCATCGACTTCGATGCGTTGCATCAGACCATTGGTGTCCTGGCGAACCGGGCCCAGATAGCGCGCTTCGCCTTTGTCCAGGCCGTAAGGCTGAAACTCATCGGCGGGGCAGCGCAGGGTCTCGGTGGCCTGTTCGAGGATCAAGCCCAACTGGTGTTCGCCTCGGTAACGCACCAGCACCAGGCGGGTGCTGGTGCGCTCGGCTGCTGGCTGGGCGAAGCTCAGGGCCGACAGGTCGACCACCGGCACCAGCACGCCACGGTGGGCGACGATGCCGGCGACCCAGGCCGGCGCCTGGGCGATCGGCTTGAGTGGCCGGCGCGGCAGCACCTCGACCACCTCGCGCACATCGAGGGCGAAGCGTTGCTGGTTGAGACGAAACTGCAGGTACAGTGTGCCCTTGGCGCTGGCCGCTGCAGCCGGATGAAGAGGCTGGTCAGTCATGGCCGTCAGACTTTGAAACGCGACACACCGCCGCGCAGGCCTGCGGCCACCTGGCTCAACTCGTCGATGGCGAAGCTGGCCTGGCGCAGCGACTCCACCGTCTGTGTGCTGGCATCGCTGAGCTGGGCCAGCGCCTGGTTGATCTGCTCGGCACCGGTGGCCTGGGCCTGCATGCCTTCGTTGACCATCAGCACGCGCGGCGCCAGCGCCTGTACCTGATGGATGATCTGGGTCAGTTGCTCACCCACCTGCTGCACCTCGAACATGCCACGGCGCACTTCTTCGGAGAACTTGTCCATGCCCATGACGCCGGCCGAGACCGCAGACTGGATCTCGCGCACCATCTGTTCGATGTCATAGGTGGCGACGGCTGTCTGGTCTGCCAGGCGGCGCACTTCGGTGGCCACCACGGCAAAGCCGCGCCCGTATTCACCGGCTTTTTCTGCCTCGATGGCGGCGTTCAGCGACAACAGGTTAGTCTGGTCGGCAACCTTGACGATGGTCACCACCACCTGGGTGATGTTGCTGGCTTTTTCATTGAGGATCGCCAGTTTGGCGTTGACCAGGTCGGCGGCGCCCATGACCTGGTGCATGGTGTCTTCCATGCGCGCCAGGCCCTGCTGGCCGGAGCCGGCCAGGCTCGATGCCTGGTCGGCGGCGCTGGTGACTTCGGTCATGGTGCGCACCAAATCACGTGAAGTGGCGGCAATTTCGCGCGAGGTGGCGCCGATTTCGGTAGTGGTGGCCGCGGTTTCGGTGGCGGTGGCCTGCTGCTGCTTGGAGGTGGCGGCAATTTCCGTGACCGAAGTGGTCACCTGTACCGACGAGCGCTGGGCCTGCGACACCAGGTTGGCCAATGCCTCGGCCATCTCGTTGAAACCGCTTTCGATGGCGCCGAATTCGTCTTTGCGGTCCAGGCTCAGGCGCATGCTCAGGTCGCCTGAACGCAATTTGTCGAGGGCATGCACCACACGCTGCACGGGGGCGGTGATGGCGCGCATCAGCAGGAGGCCGCAGATACCGGCCGCGACGATCGCCAACAGCAGCGAGACGACCATGCTGCCCTTGGCGGTGCTCACGGCACTGACGATTTCGTGTGTGGCAGCGTCGGCCGCTTCGCGGTTGTATTCGATTACCGTGTTGAGGTGCTTGCGGCCATCCACCCAGGCCGGAGTGAGCACATCCTTGATGAGCCGTTCGGCTTCGGCATAGTCCTGTCTACGATAGGCTTCGAGTACCTGCCCAACGCTATCGATGTAGTTTTCTTCCATCTGGGTGAAGGTATCGAACCGCGCCTGGTCATCCTTGTCCTGGATGGTTTGCTGGTAACTCGCCATATGCTGCTTGAGGCGGTCTTCGAAGCTTTTGAACAGCTCCATGTCGGCGGCGGTGATTTCGCGATGGTCGGACAGCCCCACCAGCTGCTGGCTGGTGACGTAACTGTCGACCCAGGCGCTGCGGATCATCGAGCTGTAGTAGACCCCGGGAATGCTGTCGGTACCCACGGCCTCCTCGGCACTTTCGATCGCCACCAGCCGCGAGTAAGCGGCCACGATCATCAGCAGCATGATGGCGATGATCACGGCGAAACTTGCCAGGATCCGTTGGCGCAAGGTCCAGTTCTTCACATTCAGCCCTCAGGAATTCACAACGAGCGGGAAAAATCGCCGAAGTATAGCCCAGGCGTCCTACGCTTTTGCGGCTGAATAGAGGGTATTCAGGCATCCTTGCCTGATGGACAGGCCATTTACGCGTTATTGGCCCACGGCAAGTCGGGCCTGGTTCTCCAATTCCTGACGCAATGCCGGGTCCAGGCGCAACTGACGGGCCAGTTCGTCCAGGTAGGCGCGCTCCATGAAGTTCTGCTCATCGACCATCATCAGGCTGGCCAGGTACATCTCGGCGGCCATCTCCGGGGTTTGCGCGGCACGGGCCACTTCGGCAGGGTCCAGCGGCTTGTTCAGTTCGGTATGAAGCCAGTGCTGCAGTTCGCGGTCGCTGTCCAAGCGCGTGAACTCGCCTTCGATCAACTCGCGCTCGCGCTCGTCGATATGGCCATCGGACTTGGCCGCCGCCACCAACGCGCGTAATACCGCCTGGCTATGCAGTTCGGCCTGGGCCGGCGGCAGGCGATCGAGGGTTTGCGGCTCAATCGCCTGCCCTGCGCCCTGGCGAGCCTGCCAGTTGCCGTAGGCCTTGTAGGCCAGCACACCGAGCGCGGCCAGGCCGCCATAGGTAATGACTTTGCCACCGTACTTGCGGGCTTTCTTGCTGCCCAATAGCAGGCCGATGGCGCCGGCCCCCAGAGCCCCGCCGCCAGCCCCTGAAAGCAGGCCTCCGAGGCCCTTGCCACCAGGCGCGGACTTGCCCGCGCCAGCCTGTTTGTTCAGCAGTTCCTGGCCAGATTTGAGCAATTGATCGAGCAGGCCCCGAGTGTTCATTCGCATGTCTCCACGCTGCGGAAAGTAACGGCCAGAGTAAGGCCTGCCGGGTTCATGGCCACCCGTGGATTTGCTTCCAGATGTTGCGTTAGCGGGCCAAAAGCCAACTAGACTCGACAACGCGCAAGCGCACTACGCTTATGACATTCAAAGATCTCCAAGAAGAGGGAACACCATGTCAGTGCACAAGACCGCATTGCTCGGCGCCGTGACCGGCGCACTGCTGGCCAGCGCCGGCCTGCAGGCTGCCGAGCTGCCCAAGGCGCTGGGCGCCGGTGAAGGCCGCCTGGATATCGTCGCCTGGCCCGGCTACATCGAGCGCGGCGAAAGCGACAAGGCCTACGACTGGGTCACGGGTTTCGAGAAGGAAACCGGCTGCAAGGTCAGCGTCAAGACTGCGGCCACCTCCGATGAAATGGTCAGCCTGATGAACAAGGGTGGCTACGACCTGGTCACCGCCTCCGGCGATGCCTCGTTGCGCCTGATCGTCGGCAAGAAGGTGCAACCGATCAACACCGCCCTGATCCCCAACTGGAAGAACCTCGACCCACGCCTGCAAAACGGCGGCTGGTATGTGGTCGACCAGCAGGTCTATGGCACGCCGTACCAGTGGGGGCCAAATGTGTTGCTGTACAACACCACGACCTTCAAGCAGGCGCCCACCAGCTGGAGCGTGGTGTTCGAACCCCAGAACCTGCCCGACGGCAAGCCGAACAAGGGCCGCGTGCAGGCCTATGACGGGCCGATCTACATCGCCGACGCAGCGTTGTACCTGAAATCTGCCAAGCCGGAGCTTGGCATTCAGGACCCCTACGAGCTGAACGAAGCCCAGTACAAAGCGGTACTCGAACTGCTGCGCCAACAGCAACCGCTGATCCACCGCTACTGGCATGACGCCACGGTGCAAATGAGCGATGTGAAGAATGAAGGCGTGGTTGCATCCAGTTCATGGGGCTACATGGTCAACGGCCTCAAGGCCGAGAACCAGCCGGTGGCCTCGACCATTCCGAAAGAAGGCGCCACAGGCTGGGCCGACACCACCATGCTGCACAGCGAGGCCAAGCACCCCAACTGCGCCTATAAATGGATGGATTGGTCGCTGCAGCCGAAGGTGCAGGGCGATGTGGCGGCCTGGTTCGGCTCGCTGCCGGCGGTACCGGCGGCTTGCACTGGCAGTGAGCTGCTCGGCGCCGAAGGTTGCAAAATCAATGGCTTCGACAACTTCGACAAGATCGCCTTCTGGAAGACCCCGCAGGCCCAGGGTGGCAAGTTCGTGCCGTATAGCCGTTGGACGCAGGACTATATTGCGATCATGGGGGGGCGCTGAGGTCGGCTGACAGCCTGTACCGGCCTCATCGCGGGCGGTACAGGCAACACAAGAACTACTGAGTACCGCCCATGCCCCTAGCAGTCCAATTTACCCAGGTTTCCCGCACCTTCGGCGAGGTCAAGGCCGTCGACCAGGTCAGCATCGACATCATCGATGGCGAATTCTTCTCCATGCTCGGCCCCTCCGGCTCAGGCAAGACCACCTGCCTGCGCCTGATCGCCGGCTTCGAGCAACCCAGCAGCGGCTCCATCCGCATACACGGCATCGAAGCCGCCGGCGTGCCGCCCTACCAGCGTGACGTCAACACGGTATTCCAGGACTACGCACTGTTCCCGCACATGAACGTGCGCGACAACATCGCCTACGGCCTCAAGGTCAAGGGCGTGGCCAAGGCCGAACGCCATGCGCGTGCCGAAGAAGCGCTGGTCATGGTCGCCCTGGCAGGTTATGGCGAGCGCAAACCGGCGCAGCTGTCAGGCGGCCAGCGCCAGCGCGTGGCCCTGGCGCGCGCCCTGGTCAATCGGCCACGGGTATTGTTGCTCGACGAACCACTCGGCGCGCTCGACTTGAAACTGCGCGAGCAGATGCAGGGCGAGCTGAA
Organism: Pseudomonas sp. NPDC090233; assembly: GCF_044772285.1. NCBI lineage: Bacteria > Pseudomonadati > Pseudomonadota > Gammaproteobacteria > Pseudomonadales > Pseudomonadaceae > Pseudomonas > Pseudomonas sp. NPDC090233. Next base: position 210,518 of record NZ_JBIVYQ010000003.1, read on the forward strand.
AAAGCTGCAGCGCCAACTTGGCATCACCTTCATCTTCGTCACCCATGACCAGACCGAGGCGCTGTCGATGTCGGACCGCGTGGCGGTGTTCAACCGTGGCCGCATCGAACAGGTCGACACGCCCCGTAACCTGTACATGAAGCCGGCCACCACCTTTGTCGCCGAGTTCGTCGGCACCTCCAACGTGGTTCGCGGCGACCTGGCCGAACACCTCAGCGGCAGCCGCGCGCCCTTCTCCATCCGCCCCGAGCATATCCGCCTGCTGAGCGAAGCCGCAGCCGGCGACGGCGTGCAGATCAGCGGCCTGCTGCGCGACATCCAGTACCAGGGCAGCGCCACCCGCTATGAAGTGCAACTGGACAGCGGCCAGCTGCTGGCGGTCAGCCAGGCCAACGACCGCTGGCAGGCGCAACCCCACGATTGGCTACCCGGCCAGCGGGTGCAGGCGCACTGGCCGCGCGAGGCGATGACGGCGCTGAAGGAAACCGTCCTGGCCGAGGGGCAGTGAGATGAGCCCGTTGCGCAGCATCTCCAATCTGCTCTACCGCCGCCCCAACCTCTATCTGCTGATGCTGTTGATTCCTCCGCTGACCTGGTTCGGCGCCATCTACCTGGGTTCGCTGCTCAACCTGCTGTGGCAAGGTTTCTACACGTTCGACGACTTCACCATGGCGGTCACCCCGCAGCTGACCTTTGGCAACTTCGCCGCGCTGTTCAACCCGTCGAACTTCGACATCATCCTGCGTACCCTGGCCATGGCCGTGGCGGTATCGCTGGCCAGCGCCGTGCTGGCGTTCCCCATCGCTTACTACATGGCGCGCTACACCAGCGGGAAGACCAAGGCATTCTTCTACATCGCCGTGATGATGCCGATGTGGGCCAGCTACATCGTCAAGACCTATGCCTGGACACTGCTGCTGGCCAAGGGCGGGGTGGCCCAGTGGTTCATTCAACTGTTGCACCTCGAAGGCCTGCTACAGGCGCTGCTGACCGTGCCCGGGGTGGGCGGCAGCACGCTGTCGACCTCGCACCTGGGGCGTTTCATGGTGTTCGTGTATATCTGGCTACCGTTCATGATCCTGCCGGTTCAGGCCGCACTGGAACGCCTGCCGCCTTCATTGCTGCAGGCCTCGGCAGACCTCGGCGCACGGCCCAGGCAGACGTTCATGCAGGTGATCCTGCCGTTGTCGATACCAGGCATCGCCGCCGGTTCGATCTTCACCTTCTCACTTACTTTGGGCGACTTCATCGTGCCGCAACTGATCGGCCCACCGGGGTACTTCATCGGCAGCATGGTCTACGCCCAGCAAGGGGCCATCGGCAACATGCCGATGGCAGCAGCCTTCACCCTGGTGCCAATCGTGCTGATCGCGGTGTACCTGTCCATCGTCAAGCGCCTGGGGGCCTTCGATGCACTCTGAAAAAGCGTCTATGGGCCTGCGCCTGGCGGCCTGGGGTGGGTTGCTGTTCCTGCACTTCCCGATCCTGATCATCTTCCTGTACGCCTTCAACACCGAAGACGCGGCGTTCAGCTTCCCGCCCAAGGGCTTCACCCTCAAATGGTTCGCCGTGGCGTTTGCCCGCCCGGACGTGCTCGAAGCAATCAAGCTGTCACTGCAGGTAGCCTGCCTGGCCACGCTGATTGCACTGGTGCTCGGCACACTGGCCTCGGCGGCGCTGTACCGGCGCAGCTTCTTTGGCAAGGAGAGCATCTCGCTGATGCTGATTCTGCCCATCGCCCTGCCCGGCATCATCACCGGCATCGCCCTGCTCTCGGCCTTCAAGACCTTGGGCATCGAACCCGGCTTGTTCACCATAGTGGTCGGCCACGCGACCTTCTGCGTGGTGATCGTCTACAACAACGTGATCGCCCGCCTGCGGCGAACCTCGCAGAGCCTGATCGAAGCCTCGATGGACCTGGGTGCCGATGGCTGGCAGACCTTCCGCTACATCATCCTGCCCAACCTTGGCTCGGCGTTGCTGGCCGGCGGCATGCTGGCCTTTGCCCTGTCGTTCGACGAAATCATCGTCACCACCTTCACCGCCGGCCACGAGCGCACCTTGCCGATCTGGCTGCTCAACCAGCTCAGCCGCCCGCGCGACGTGCCGGTGACCAACGTGGTAGCCATGCTGGTGATGCTGGTGACCATGCTGCCGATCCTCGGCGCCTACTACCTGACCCGCGGCGGCGAAAGCGTCGCGGGCAGCGGCAAATGACCCACAAGGAGCCTCCGATGCAAACCCACATGCTGATCAATGGTCGCCTGGTCGCCGGCGAAGGCCCGACCTGGACCGTGCTCAACCCGGCCGAAGGCAGTGCCCTGGCGCAGATCAACGAAGCCACCGAAGCCCAGGTGGATACCGCCGTGCGCGCCGCCGACCAGGCCTTCGACAGCTGGTCGCAGACCAGCCCCAAAGAACGCTCACTGGCGCTGCTGACATTGGCCGACATCATCGAAGCGCATGCCGATGAGCTGGCCAGGCTGGAATCGCAGAACTGCGGCAAGCCATTCAGCGCGGCCTTGAACGACGAGATACCGGCCATCGCCGACGTGTTCCGCTACTTCGCGGGTGCTACCCGCTGCCTCGGTGGCTCGGTGGCGGGTGAATACCTGCCTGGGCACACCTCGATGATCCGCCGCGACCCACTCGGCGTGGTGGCCTCGATCGCGCCCTGGAACTACCCGTTGATGATGCTAGCGTGGAAGATCGCGCCGGCCTTGGCCGCCGGCAATACCGTGGTCATCAAACCGTCCGAACTGACCCCGCTGACCGCTCTGCGCCTCGGCGAGCTGGCCAAGAACGTGCTGCCTGCAGGTGTGCTCAACATTCTCTTCGGCCGTGGCCAGACGGTCGGCAACCCGCTGGTCACCCACCCCAAGGTGCGCATGGTCTCGCTGACCGGCTCGATTCCTACCGGCGCGCACATCATCGGCGCCACCGCCGGCAGCGTGAAGCGCATGCACATGGAGCTCGGTGGCAAGGCGCCGGTGCTGGTGTTCGACGATGCCGACCTCGATGCCGCCATCGACGGCATCCGCACCTTCGGTTTCTACAACGCTGGGCAAGACTGCACCGCTGCCTGCCGCCTGTATGTGCAGGCCGGCGTTTACGAACGCTTCGTCGAGCGCCTCGGCAAAGCCGTGGCCAGCCTGAAAACCGGCCTGCAGGACGCAGAGGACACCGAGCTCGGCCCACTGATCAGCGCTCAGCACCGCGACAAGGTGGCCGGCCTGGTCGGGCGCGCTATCGCCCAGCCACACATTCGCCTGGTGACCGGTGGCAAAGCGTTACCGGGGGACGGTTTCTTCTTCGAACCGACGGTGCTGGCCGATGCGCTACAGGATGATGAGATCGTGCGCCATGAAGTGTTCGGCCCAGTGGTGTCGGTGACCCGCTTTACCGAGGAAGCCCAGGCGCTGGAATGGGCCAACGACTCGGAGTACGGCCTGGCCTCCTCAGTGTGGACCCGCGACACCGGCCGCGCTCACCGCCTCGCGGCGCGCTTGCAGTATGGCTGCACCTGGGTCAACACCCACTTCATGCTGGTCAGCGAAATGCCCCACGGCGGGCAGAAGCATTCGGGGTATGGGAAGGATCTTTCGATGTATGGGTTGGAGGATTACACCTGTGTGCGGCATGTGATGATCAAGCATTGAGGGTGCAGTGACCAACCGGCCTCTCACAAAGGGTGCTGAGGAGAGGCCATTGCAAAATCCCCATGTTTCTCATAGGTATACACCGCTTACTTTTCCTTCAAGTATTGACCCTTTGTCCTACACGTAAGCTGTTGAGTCAAAATCAACTGGTATCATAGTCTGATACCATGAATAATCATCAACGATCGACCCTTGAAGCAATTTTCAGAAAACCAGCCCCCAAGACCCTGGAGTGGATCCGTCTGGAATCATTATTGGTATCGGCTGGAGCCAAGGTCATCGAAGGTCGAGGATCGCGAGTTCGCTTTGAGCTCAATGGAGCGGTTGCCACGTTCCATCGGCCTCACCCGGACAGACACGCCAAAACCTATCAATTGCGAGACGCTCGCCAGTTCCTCGAGCAGGCTGGAGTAACACCATGAATGTCATGACCTACCGCGGCTATGCCGCAAGAATCGAATACAGCGACGAAGACCAATTGTTGATTGGGCATGTTGCGGGCATACGCGACGTGATCGGTTTTCACGGCGAATCGATCAGCGAATTGCGACAAGCCTTCGAAGAGGCCGTAGATGACTACCTCGAAACTTGCAAACGCCTGGGTCGAGAGCCGCAGAAGACTTACTCGGGGAAGCTGAGCCTGCGTCTGGAGCCCACCCTTCACGCCAGCGTGGCCGCAAAGGCCGAGCTGGCGGAAAAAAGCATCAATCAATGGGTCAGCGATATTCTCAGCAAAGCCGCTTACACCTGAGACGGTTCATCAATCCCGCAAATCCGACTCATGTATCGGATTCGCCCGGCTGGTCGCCCGTTGATACTGCGCCGGCCACGTCGCCCTGTTACCGCCCAGGTCGTCATCGGCATGCAGCGGCCAGTAAGGGTCACGCAACAGCTCGCGGGCGAGGAAGATCAAGTCGGCCTGCCCGGTGCGCAGGATATGCTCGGCCTGCGCCGGCTCGGTGATCATGCCTACCGTGCCAGTGGCGATTTCCGATTCCTTGCGCACCCGCTCGGCGAAGCGGGTCTGGTAGCCGGGGCCGGTAGGAATCTCGGCATTCACCGAAGTGCCGCCGGAAGACACGTCGATCAGGTCGACACCCAGCGCCCGCAGGCGACGCGCCAACTCGACGGTTTCGTCCGGGTTCCAGCCATCTTCCACCCAGTCGGTCGCCGACACGCGAACGAACACCGGCAGTTCCTGCGGCCAGACCTTGCGCACGGCTTCGGTCACTTGCAGGGTCAGGCGGATGCGGTTTTCGAAGCAACTGCCGTATTCGTCACGGCGCTGGTTGCTCAGCGGCGAGAGGAACTGGTGCAGCAGGTAGCCATGGGCAGCGTGGATCTCGACAACTTTGAAGCCGGCCTGCAATGCCCGTTCGGTCGATGCCACGAACGCGTCGATCACGTCCTGGATCTCGGCCAAGCTTAATTCACGCGGTGGCGTGTGCTGCGGGTCGAAGGCAATTTTCGACGGCCCTACAGGCTGCCAGCCACCCTCCTCCAGCTTGACGCTGCCCTGCTTGCCCAGCCACGGGCGATAGGTGCTGGCCTTGCGTCCAGCGTGGGCCAACTGGATACCCGGCACGGCGCCCTGGGCGGTGATGAAGCGAGTGATGCGCTGCAGCGGTGCGATCTGCTCATCTGCCCACAGGCCAAGGTCCTCTGCGGTAATTCGACCATCGGCGGTGACCGCCACCGCTTCAGTGATAACCAGACCGGCGCCCCCCACGGCGCGACTACCCAGATGGACAAGGTGCCAGTCGTTGGCCAGGCCATCGACGGCGGAATACTGGCACATCGGCGAGACGGCGATGCGGTTGGGCAACGTCAGTTGACGCAGGGTGTAAGGCTCGAGCAGCAGGCTCATGAGGGCACCTCCCAAGGACTCCAATGGTGATCCGGCCCGGACACTCATGCACGACGCTGGCCCGGTATCGGTCATTCTTCAGACTAGACCAGATTGCCAGCCGGGAAGGTCCCTGGGATTTGCGCGGCCCTCAACGCGGCTCGATGTGGGCGATCATCAGTTGCACGCTTTCATTGCCGCGAAACTCGTTGACATCCAGCTTGTAGGCCAGCTCCACCCAACGCACGGTGGGGTTGGGCCAGACCTCGCGGTCGATGCCAAAGGCAATGCCGTCCAAGCGTATCGAACCACATTCGCTCTTGAGCACAACCTTCAGGTGCCGCTCGCCGACTACCCGCTGCTCGACCAACTGGAACACGCCGTGGAACAGCGGCTCGGGGAAGTGCTGGCCCCAAGGCCCGGCGTGGCGCAGGGCCTTGGCCAGGTCGAGGTGAAATTCCTCCACCGCCAGGTTGCCGTCCGACAGAAGGCGCCCGGTGAGGTCTTCCTCGCGCAACTGGCGCCGCACTTCTTCGTCGAACGCCTCGGCAAATGCCGGGAAGTTCCCTTCCGGCAACGACAACCCCGCCGCCATGGCATGCCCGCCGAATTTGCTGATCAACTGCGGATGGCGCGCCGCCACCGCATCCAGCGCATCGCGAATATGGAACCCCGGCACCGAACGCGCCGAGCCCTTGAGCATGCCATCGCCGGCATCGGCGAAGGCGATGGTCGGCCGGTGGTAGCGTTCCTTCAGGCGCGAGGCGAGAATGCCGATCACGCCTTGGTGCCAGTCGGCATCGAACAGGCAAAGGCCATAAGGCATGGATTCGACCGGCAGGTCCTTGAGCTGGGCCAGCGCCTCGCGCTGCATGCCCTGTTCGATGGATTTGCGGTCCTGGTTAAGGTCATCCAGCTGCTGGGCCATGTCCTGGGCCAGCGCTGCGTCCTCGCACAGCAGGCATTCGATACCCAGGCTCATGTCGTCCAGGCGCCCGGCGGCGTTGAGCCGTGGGCCGAGGATGAAACCGAGGTCGGTGGAGGTGATGCGCCGGTGATCGCGACGCGCCACCTCCAGAATCGCCTTCAGCCCCGGCCGCGCACGGCCTGCGCGGATGCGCTCCAGCCCTTGATGTATGAGGATGCGATTGTTGGCATCCAGCGGCACCACGTCAGCGACGCTGCCCAGGGCTACCAGGTCGAGGAGTTCGCCAATGTTTGGTTGCGCCTGGTTTTCATAGCGCCCCAGGCTGCGCAGGCGCGCGCGTAACGCCATGAGCACGTAGAAGATCACCCCCACGCCAGCCAGCGACTTGCTCGGGAAGTCGCAGCCCGGCTGGTTCGGATTGACGATGGCATCGGCATCCGGCAGTTGCTGGCCCGGCAAGTGGTGGTCGGTGACCAGTACCTTGAGCCCGGCCGCTTTGGCCGCCGCCACACCCTCGACACTGGAGATGCCGTTATCGACGGTGACCAGCAAGTGCGGCTGACGCTGCAGCGCCACCTCGACGATCTCCGGGGTCAACCCATAGCCATACTCGAAGCGGTTGGGTACCAGGTAATCGACGTGGGCCGCGCCCAGCAGACGCAGCCCGAGCATGCCGACGGTACTGGCAGTAGCGCCATCGGCATCGAAGTCGCCGACGATGAGGATGCGCTGGCGCTGGTCGAGGGCGTGGACCAGCAGGTCGACCGCTGCATCGATGCCTTTGAGCTGCTGGTACGGCAGCAGCCGTGTCAGGCTCTTGTCCAGCTCGGCCTCGGACTGCACGCCACGGGCGGCGTACAGGCGTGTCAGCAAGGGTGGCAGATTACCCAGAAATGGCAGAGTCGGGGGTAGCGGGCGGGGTTCGATACGCATCGGTCAGTCGGCTCAGCCACGCTCGCCGAGCAGCCACTGCAGCTGCACTTCGTGCTGGCCGCGGTCGTCGGTGACGAAGATGGTGCCTTCGCTGATCATCACATCCCACTTGATGGTGCGCGGCATGTCGGTGGCCAGGACTTCCAGGACTTCCTGCGGCACCGCAGCGATGTTCAGGTTCTTCAGGCCCTTGACCGCACTCAGTACCTTGGTTTCCCAAACGCGCAAGCTGCCGTAGGCCAGCAGGCTGGTGCGCTCGGTGCGGCGCGAGCACCAGGTCAGGCGGTCGGCATCCGGTTGGCCGACTTCGATCCAGTGCAGGATGCGATCGTCCAGGCTCTTTTCCCACAGCGCCGCCTCATCCACGTCAGACAGACCACGGCCGAACGAAAGCTGCTCGTTGTACCACAGCGCATAAGCCAGCATACGCACAGCCATGCGTTCTTCGGTTTCCGAAGGGTGACGGGCAATGGTCTGCCGGACGTTTTCGTACACGCCGCGATCGAGATCGGTCAGATTCAGTTCGAATTTGTAGGTGATGGACGGCTGGGCCATGGTCGACGGGCTTCTTGCGTAAAGAAAAGTGGCACAGTCTAACCGATCCTGATCTTCGTTGCCCCGCAGCAGTATCTGCCGTTATCGACCTATGATAAAACCACGGATCTGCCCAGTTGCCACGGATGCCTCATGTCTACGCCCAGCAAACCCCTCGCCGGCCTCAAAGTCATCGAACTCGGCACCCTGATCGCCGGCCCGTTCGCCTCGCGCATCTGCGCCGAATTTGGGGCCGAGGTAGTCAAGGTCGAGTCGCCCGATGGCGGCGACCCGCTGCGCAAGTGGCGCAAGCTGTATGAGGGCACGTCACTGTGGTGGTTCGTGCAGGCGCGCAACAAGCAGTCGCTGACCCTTAACCTCAAGCATCCCGAAGGCCGCGAGATCCTCAAGCGGTTGCTGGCCGAGGCCGACATCCTCATCGAGAACTTCCGCCCCGGCGTATTGGAAAAACTCGGCCTTGGCTGGGATGTTCTGCATGCCCTCAATCCGAAGCTGGTGATGGTGCGCCTGTCGGGCTTTGGCCAAACTGGGCCGATGAAAGACCAACCGGGCTTCGGCGCCGTGGGTGAGTCGATGGGTGGGCTGCGTTACATCACCGGCTTCGACGACCGCCCACCGGTGCGTACCGGCATTTCCATCGGCGACTCGATCGCCGCATTGTGGGGCGTGATCGGCGCACTGATGGCGCTGCGTCATCGCGAAGTCAACGGCGGCCAGGGGCAGGTCGTCGATGTGGCGCTGTACGAGGCGATTTTCGCCATGATGGAAAGCATGGTCCCGGAGTTCGACGTGTTCGGCTTCATTCGCGAACGCACCGGCAACATCATGCCCGGCATCACCCCCTCCTCCATCCACACCAGCGCCGACGGCAAACATGTGCAGATCGGTGCCAACGGCGATGCCATCTTCAAGCGCTTCATGCAGGCCATCGGCCGTGACGACCTTGCGGACGACCCGGCGCTGGGTAGCAACGATGGCCGCGACGCTAGGCGTGACGAGCTGTACGGGGTGATCGACCGCTGGGCCAACAGCCTGCCGCTGGAGCAGGTGATGCAAGTACTGACTGCCGCCGAAGTGCCGGCCAGCCGTATCTATTCGGCAGAAGACATGTTCAACGACCCGCAGTACCTGGCCCGCGAAATGTTCCTGCAGGCTCGCCTGCCCGACGGCAAACCCTTCAAGATGCCGGGCATCGTGCCCAAGTTGTCGGAAACGCCCGGCTCCACCGAGTGGGTCGGCCCGGCGCTGGGTGAGCATACCGATGCCCTGCTGAGCACTCTGGGTTACGACGCTGCCGCCATTGCAGGGTTGCGCCAGGCGGGCACGGTCTGAGGCTGCCCTCGCCCATGCGCCCGCTGGCCTTGCTGTGCGGGCTGCTGCTCGCCATGGCCATCGCGCCGGCCCAGGCCAAGGAGCGTCTACTTTGGCTGGTCCGCGATCTGCCGCCGTTCACCATCTTCGAGGGTGAGGAAAAAGGCCAGGGCGTGGTGGACCAGATGTTGCCGCTGCTGATCAGCCAGATGCCCGAATACGACCACGCCATCGTCCGGGTCAACCGGGCGCGCGGGATTCAGATGCTGCAGGATCCGAGCACATTCACCTGCGACCCAACGCTGCTGTGGACGCCGGAGCGCGCGAAGTTCGTACACTTCTCCGAGCCGACGCTGGGCGTGATGAGTGGTGGCCTGGTGGTGCGCAAGCAAGGCGAGGCGCTACTGACCCCGTTTTTGCATGACCAGCAAGTCGACCTCAAGGGTTTGCTGAGCACCACGGAGCTTAAACTCGGTATCGTCGCCGAACGCAGCTACAACACGCAGATCGACGACATGCTGCGACAGCTGCCCGACACCGTTTTCAGCCGCCACTACGGCAACGATGCCACCGCCAGCCTGCTGCAGATGCAGCGCCTGGGGCGCTTGCAACTGGTGCTCGGCTACTGGCCGGAGGTGCGCTACCTGATTCAACAGCAGGGTGAGACGCTGGCTGATTACCAGTTTCACCCGATACAAGGCGTGAACCGCTACCAGTTCCTGCACGTGGGTTGCACCAACTCACCGCTGGGACGCGAAGCCGTTGCCCATATCGATCAGCTGCTGCCCGCACTACGCCAAGGCACACTGCCCGCGCTTTATGCGCGGTGGCTGGACGCGGATCTGCAAGCGGATTACCTGGAACAGAGCAAGCACTTCTTCGAAGCGCAGTAAAAAGAAACCCCGAACGCTGGGGAGGACGTCCGGGGCCAATCGAAAGCCCTGTCGGGCTTCCCGCGACAACCTGCCATCACCGGAGCTGTGTGCTGGCTGGCTGCCGTCACTGTCTCTGATAAGCCATTCAGGCAAAGGTTCCCGCAGGCTGCTGACGTTGTTGCAGCGCTGCAATGACACAGGGCTGCAGGCGCCCTTCGGCAATTTGCAGGTCACGATGCAAACCGTCGACCAAGTCGATGAGCAGGCGTTGCTCCTGCAACTGGCGCGAGCTGACTGTTCGGCGCAAGGTGGTGCCACCGAGGCTGTCGAATACGATCAATTGGCGGTTGCCGCTGGGATCCACGGGGCCGAGCTGGGTCTGGTAGGGGCTCAGGGCGTCATTAAGCAGTCTGCAAATTCTTTCCATCCGGATCACTCGCTGCGTGGTGGGACATGAAGGAACTGACCAACAAGCGCAGCGGAAAGTTCGGTACGCCGCGCCCTTTCATTGAGCATGCGTGGGCGATGTGACCGTTTGAATACGCTGTATCGCCTGTTGCCAACGCTGTACCGGCAACGGCCAGGGCAGATCGGCCAATACCCAGAGCCCCCGCCGCCGCGCCTCTTTTGCCAGGTCAGGGCGGCGGGAGCTGCGATGGCCGGTGAACAGCAGCGCGCGTGGCGACGGGTTGTGCTGAATGCGGTTGAGCAAGGCAACACCGCCGGCCAGGGCCAACGCATGGTCGAGGATCAGCAGGTCGACTTTGCGCTCGCGCGCCAGGCAGGCGTCGAGGTCGGCGAGGTCGAGGGTGATGCGCACGTCGAATATGCGCTGGGCGTTGCACGCCTGGTGCAGGAGGATCTGGTGGGAAGGCCGTGCCTGGTGGATCAACACGTAGGGCTGATGCATGAGCCGCTCCTTGAGGGAAGGACCGGTAACTCTATGTAACGAACAGCGAGTCCTATATAGGACAATTCCGAGCAAATCGAGCGAAAAAGCTAAAAAAAGGGGCCGCAAAGCGGCCCCTGATTGTCGGTTAAAGCGGTTTACCGCGATTACCGTGCTGGCTGACGAAGGCCTGTACCGTTTTCAGGTCGTTGGCCAACACCGTGCAGCGCTCTTCGCGGCTGAACAGGTCGCTCAGGTGCGCTGGCAGTTCCAGCGCTTTACCGACACCCGCCTTCTCCACCGCTTCCGGGAATTTGACCGGGTGCGCGGTGCCCAGCACCACCATCGGCGTATCCAGGCTACGGCGGCACTCGCGGGCAGCTTTGACGCCGATCGCGGTGTGCGGGTCGAGCACTTCACCGGTGCTGGCGAAGACTTCGGCGATGGTTTCGCAGGTCTGCTCGTCGCTGACGGCCAGCGAGTCGAACAACTTGCGCGCCTCGGTCCAGCGGTCCTGATCAACGCTGAAGCCGCCACCCTGCTTGAAGTTGGCCATCAGCTCGGCGATGGCTGCGCCGTTGCGACCATGCAGGTCGAACAGCAGGCGCTCGAAGTTGGACGAGACCATGATGTCCATCGACGGCGACAGGGTCGCGTGCAAGGTGTCCTTGACGTACTGGTTGCCGCTCATGAAGCGGTGCAGGATGTCGTTGCGGTTGGTCGCGACCACCAGCTGGCTGATGGGCAGGCCCATGTTGCGCGCCAGGTAGCCGGCAAAGATGTCGCCGAAGTTGCCGGTCGGTACCGAGAACGCCACCGAGCGCGCCGGGCCACCCAGCTGGAGGGCTGCGTGGAAGTAGTAGACGATCTGGGCCATGATCCGCGCCCAGTTGATCGAGTTGACCGCGACCAGGCGCGTGCCCTTGAGGAACGACTGGTCGGCGAAGCTGGCCTTGACCATCTCCTGGCAGTCGTCGAAGTTGCCTTCGATGGCGATGTTGTGGATGTTGTCGCCGAAGATCGTCGTCATCTGGCGGCGTTGTACTTCCGACACACGCTGGTGCGGGTGAAGGATGAAGATGTCGACGTTGTCGCAACGGCGGCAACCTTCGATGGCGGCGGAACCGGTGTCGCCACTGGTGGCACCAACGATCACCACACGCTCGTTGCGCTTGGCCAGCACGTGGTCGAGCAGGCGACCGAGCAGCTGTAGGGCGAAGTCCTTGAAGGCCAGGGTCGGGCCGTGGAACAGCTCCATGACCCACTCGTTGCTGTTCAGCTGACGCAGCGGGGCGACCGCAGCGTGGGCGAACTCACCGTAGGTTTCTTCGAGGATCTTCTTGAAGTCGGCGTCGGCGATGCTGCCTTCGACGAACGGGCGCATCACCCGGAAGGCCAGCTCGTGGTATGGCAGGCCGGCCCAGGAGGCGATCTCTTCCTGGGTGAAGCGTGGCAGGTTTTCTGGCACGTACAGGCCGCCATCGGTGGCGAGGCCGGCTAGCAGGACGTCTTCGAAATTCAGGGCCGGTGCCTGGCCGCGGGTGCTGATATAACGCATGGCTACAAACCTTCGATGCTGGGGGCCGGGGCTGCTAGCGCAGCCCAACGGCACTGTTCGTTAATTGAGCTGTTCGACGCGGATGCGCACGACCTTGCCGACCACGTCCTGCAGGGCTTCCAGGGCGACGATGGCATCGTTGATGCGCTGCTCGACCACACCGTGGGTCAGCAGGATCATCGGCACCAGGCCGTCCTGCTCCTCGGCTTCCTTCTGCATGATCGACTCGATGTTGATGCCGCGCTCCGACAGGATGCTCGCCACCTGGGCCAGCACGCCTGGGTGATCCTTGGCCTGGATGCGCAGGTAGTAGGCGCTTTCGCAGGCTTCGATCGGCAGGATCGGGTGAGCCGACAGCGAATCCGGCTGGAAGGCCAGGTGCGGCACGCGGTTTTCCGGGTCTGAGGTCATCGCCCGAACTACGTCGACCAGGTCGGCGACCACCGACGAAGCGGTCGGCTCCATGCCGGCGCCAGCGCCGTAGTACAGGGTGGAGCCGGCGGCGTCACCGTTGACCATGACGGCGTTCATCACACCGTTGACGTTGGCGATCAGGCGGTCGCTCGGGATCAGCGTCGGGTGTACGCGCAGCTCGATGCCATCGGCTGTGCGGCGGGCTACGCCCAGGTGCTTGATACGGTAGCCCAGCGCTTCGGCGTAGTTCACATCCGCGGTGGTCAGTTGGGTGATGCCCTCGGTGTAGGCCTTGTCGAACTGCAGCGGGATACCAAATGCGATGGAGGCCAGGATGGTCAGCTTGTGCGCGGCATCGATGCCTTCGACGTCGAAAGTCGGGTCGGCCTCGGCGTAACCCAGCGCCTGGGCTTCGGCCAGCACGTCAGGGAAAGCGCGGCCCTTCTCACGCATTTCGGTGAGGATGAAGTTGCCGGTGCCGTTGATGATCCCGGCCAGCCAGTTGATGTGGTTGGCCGACAGGCCTTCACGGATGGCCTTGATCACCGGGATGCCACCGGCCACGGCGGCTTCGAAGGCGACGATGACGCCTTTCTCGCGGGCCTTGGCGAAGATTTCGTTGCCGTGCACGGCGATCAGCGCCTTGTTGGCGGTGACCACGTGCTTGCCGTTTTCGATGGCCTTGAGCACCAGGTCGCGGGCGACGGTGTAGCCACCGATCAGCTCGATGACAATGTCGATCTCCGGGTTGCTCGCAACGTCGAACACATCAGCGGTAATGGGGGTACCGGTAATCTGGCAGTTCGGGTTCTGCGAGCGCATGGCGATCTGTGCCACTTCAATACCGCGCCCGGCACGGCGGGCAATCTCCTCGGCGTTGCGCTGAAGTACATTGAAGGTACCGCCACCGACGGTCCCCAACCCACAGATGCCTACTTTGACCGGTTTCACTGTGAACTCCCCATTGAACGGCCGGCACCTGCGCCGACCGTGAAACATGCCGTCACCCCATGACGACGGCGTACTGAATGAATTACTTGGCTGCTTGCTGCTGGCCGGCCAGGGCCAGTTTGGCCACCTGCGGCGCCGGCTGGTAGCCCGGGATCACCTGGCCACTTTCAAGCACGATCGCCGGCGTGCCATTGACGCCGATCGACTGGCCCAGCTGGAACTGCTTGCTGACCGGGTTGGCGCACTTGGCGGCCTTGATTTCCTTGCCTTCGACCATTTTGTCCAGCGCCGCGCGGCGATCACTGGAGCACCACACCGCCTGCAACTGCTCATCACCCGGTGAGCCGAGCCCCTGGCGCGGGAAGGCGACATAGCGCACTTCGATACCGCGACGGTTCAGCTCCGGCACTTCGGCGTGCAGCTTGTGGCAATACGGGCAGGTGGTGTCGGTGAACACGGTGATGTGCGACTTGGTCTCGCCCTTGGCAGGATAAACCACCATCTCGGCGGCTGGAATGCCGTTGATGAGCTTGGCCACGCCCTGGCGTTCGGTCTTTTCGGTCAGATTGACCGGCTTGCCGTCCTGGATCTGGTACAGGTAACCCTGCATGACGAACTGGCCATCGGCACTGGCATACAGCACGCGGCCGCCCTGCAGCTTGACTTCATACAAGCCGTTGAGCGGGCTGCTGGCCACGCTTTCCACCGGCACTTCCAGTTCGAGGTTCTGCAACGACTTGCGGATGGCCTGCTCGGCGCCGGCATTGCTGTCGGTTGCCGCGGCAACGGCAAAGGTACTGGCCAGCGCCATCGCGGCGGCGGCGAAAATCTGGGTCAAGCGCATGGAAACTCCTGAAGGCGGACAGGGGCCGGAGGGCGTCACCTGCGCAAAAACGCGGCGACCGTGCGGCCCTTGGTGCAAACCGCTCAAGCCTACCACATCACACCGGGCAACAAGCGGCTTGCACGTACCGGTCAGCGGAACATGAAAATCATTCATCCACGCGGGTGGTGCTGGGCGTGCAGTTGCTGCAAGCGCGCCTTGGCCACATGGGTATAGATCTGCGTGGTCGACAGGTCGCTGTGGCCCAGCAGCATCTGCACCACGCGCAGGTCGGCGCCGTGGTTGAGCAGGTGGGTGGCGAAGGCGTGGCGCAAAGTGTGCGGTGACAGCGACTTGTCGATGCCGGCCACTTGCGCCTGGTGCTTGATGCGGTGCCAGAAGGTCTGGCGGGTCATCTGCTCGCCGCGTTGACTGGGGAACAGCACGTCGCTTGGGCGCCCGTTGAGCAGGTCGGCGCGGCCATCGCGCAGGTAGCGCTCCAGCCACACCACCGCCTCCTCGCCCATTGGCACGAGGCGTTCCTTGCTGCCTTTGCCCATCACCCGCAGCACGCCCTGGCGCAGGTTGACCTGGTCCAGGGTCAGGCTGACCAGTTCGGTGACACGCAGGCCGCAGGCGTAGAGGACTTCGAGCATGGCACGGTCGCGTTGGCCGATGGCTTCGCCAAGGTCCGGGGCCTGCAGCAAGGCCTCGACATCGGCCTCTGACAGTGATTTGGGCAAAGGCTTACCCAACTGCGGCATTTCGACCTGCAGGGTTGGGTCGACGGAGATCAGCTTTTCCCGCAACAAGTAGCGAAAAAAGCCGCGCAGACCAGAGAGAAAGCGCGCAGTAGAACGCGGCTTGTAACCCTGGTCGAGGCGCCAGGCCAGGTGATCGAATATCAGCTCGCGGCCTGCGTCGGGCAAAGCCACTCCACGCTCCTGCAGCCAGCCGTTGAACAACGCCAGGTCACTGCGGTATGAAACGCGGGTGTTGTCGGCCAGGCCTTTTTCCAGCCACAGGGCGTCGAGAAACTGGTCGATGAGGGGGTGGTCGAGGGCGGGCATGAAAACTCGGTGGCAAACGACGAAATGGCGCTTAGTCTTTCATAACCAAGCCGGCATAGGGAGCCCGCATGAACGAACAGCAGATCCTTCTCAGCGTCGGCGGCATCGGTGCCGCCGCCCTCGCCTGCCAGTGGCTGGCCTGGCGCCTGAAGCTGCCGGCCATTCTCTTCCTGCTGCTGGCCGGCATCACCCTTGGCCCGGTGCTCGGCTGGCTAGATCCGCAGGCGTTGTTCGGCCCGCTGCTGATGCCCCTGGTGTCGCTGGCGGTGGCGCTGATCCTGTTCGAGGGCAGCCTGACGCTGCACCTGTCACAGTGGCGCGAAATCGGCAGCGTGGTGCACCGCCTGGTCACACTCGGCGCGCTGTCGACCTGGCTGGTGATCGCGCTGGCGACCCACTGGCTGCTGGGTTTCGACTGGCCCCTGGCGATTCTTTTCGGCACCTTGACCCTGGTGACCGGCCCGACAGTGATCGTGCCCATGCTGCGCGTTGTGCGCCCCAAGGCGACGATCGCCAACATCCTGCGCTGGGAAGGTATCGTCATCGACCCGATCGGCGCCTTGCTGGCCGTAGTGGTCTACAGCTTCATCATCGCCAGCGCCGATGGCGATGGCCTGACCCAGAGCCTGGGCACCTTTGCCGGCGTCATCTTCTGTGGCAGCGCCCTGGGCGCGGCCGGGGGCTGGCTGCTGGGGCAGATCATGCGCGAACAATGGCTGCCGGAGTACCTGCACAACCTGGCGTCACTGGCCGCCGTGCTGGGCATCTTTATCGCCGCCAACCAGATCGTCCACGAATCCGGGCTGCTGGCGGTGACCGTCATGGGCATGTGGCTGGCGAACATGCGCGGGGTCGATGTGCGGCAGATCCTGCACTTCAAGGAAAACCTCAGCGTATTGCTGATCTCTGGGCTGTTCATCCTGCTGGCCGCGCGGCTCGATCTGAATGCGCTGCTCGGCCTGGGCCCTGCGGTGCTGGCGTTGCTGCTGGTGATCCAGCTGGTGGCGCGTCCACTCAATGTGTTCCTGTCGACACTTGGCTCCACGTTGAACTGGCGTGAAAGGGCCCTGCTGGCCTGGATCGCCCCGCGCGGCATCGTTGCCGCAGCCGTTTCGGCGATCTTTGCCATTCGCCTGCATGAAGCCGGGCACCAAGGCGCGCTGCTGCTGGTGCCGCTGACCTTCGCCGTGATTATCGGCACGGTGGTATTGCAAAGCGCAACCGCCCGACCCCTGGCGCGTCTGCTCAAAGTAGCGGAGCCAGCGCCCAGTGGCTTTCTCATCGTCGGCGCCAACGGGCCTGCGCGCGCCATCGGCAAAGCCCTGCAGCAACTGGGTTGCCGGGTGCTGCTGACCGATTCGAGCTGGGAGAACATCCGCGCCGCGCGCATGGAAGGGCTGCCGACCTACTTTGGCAACCCGGCGTCGCAGCATGCCGACGCGCACCTGGACCTGGTCGGTCTCGGCCACCTGCTGGGGCTATCCCCCGCAGGCGAAATCAATGCCTTGGCCTGCGCGCGCTTTCGCCATGATTTTGGCCACAGTCGCCTGTACGTACTGGCCAGCGGCCTGGAGAAACAGCGCAGCGACAAGCATCGCGCCAGCGAAGAACACCGTGGCCAACTGCTGGGCGCAAGCCCGATGACCTACCATCAACTGGCCAATCGCCTGCACCAGGGTGCCGAGCTGTACAGCACCAACCTGACCGAGGGCTTCGACTGGGAAAACTACCAGGCACTGCATGGTGAGCGCGCCCAGCTGTTGTTCGCCCGTGACGGTCAGGGCTGGGTACACGTTGCGAGCCCCGAGAGCCCGCTTACCCCACAACCCGGCTGGACCTTGGTGGCGCTGATCGAACCCGCGCCCGTCACCGCGACAAGTTGAAGGCTCACGCCTCCGGCAGCACCGGCACCGGGCGCTTGTCCTCGTCGATGGCGACGAAGCTGAACACGCCGTGGATGGCGCGCTCGCGCCCATCCAGGTACATGTTCTCGACAAACACATCCACCTGCACCTGCAAGCTGGTGTTGCCGACCTTGATCACCGTGCCCACCAGCTCGACGATCGAACCCGCAGGAATCGGGTGCTTGAAGTCGATTCGGTCGGTGGACACGGTCACCAGCGGCAACCGGCAGAAGCGCGTGGCGGCGATGAACGACACTTCGTCCATCCAGGCCAGCGCGGTACCGCCGAACAGGGTGTTGTGGTGGTTGGTGGTGCTGGGGAACACCGCCTTGGTCACGCGGGTCACCGACAGTTCTGTGCGGTGCTGGATTTGCTCGTCTCGGCTGGTCATGTACGTCACTTATCTCGGGTTTCAAAACGCAAAAAAGCAGCCCGAAGGCTGCTTTTTTCTCGCAGGGGGCCTCAGGCCACCAGGCAAACTGTACTCAGGACAGTTTTTCCTTGATGCGAGCGGCTTTGCCGGACAGGTCGCGCAGGTAGTACAGCTTGGCTTTACGCACGTCACCACGACGTTTCACGGCCAGGCTGTCGATTTGCGGGCTGTAGGTCTGGAAGGTACGCTCAACGCCTACGCCGCTGGAGATTTTGCGCACGGTGAAAGCGCTGTTCAGGCCGCGGTTACGCTTGGCGATAACGACGCCTTCGAACGCCTGCAGACGGGAACGCTCGCCTTCCTTCACTTTAACCTGGACGACAACGGTGTCGCCTGGTGCGAAGGTCGGGATTTCCTTGCTCATCTGCTCTGCTTCGAGCTGCTGGATGATCTTGTTGGTCATGCTGTGCTCCTAAGATGGATACTTGATCCACCATCGATACGTTTATCTATCGTCCCGCTCGCGGAGATATTCCTCGAGCAGCTTCTTCTCTTCTCCAGAAAGCGAGCGACTTTCCAGAAGATCGGCGCGTCGTTCGAAGGTCCTACCAAGGGACTGCTTCATCCTCCAACGCCGGATATGTGCATGGTTGCCACTTAGCAACACGTCGGGAACACGCTGATCCGCATACACCTCAGGTCGGGTGTAGTGCGGGCAATCAAGCAGACCGTCGGTGAAGGAGTCTTCCTCCGCCGAGTCCACATGCCCTAAAGCTCCGGGCAGCAGCCGTGTAACCGCATCGATCAGTACCATGGCCGGTAGCTCGCCACCGGAAAGCACATAGTCGCCAATCGACCACTCCTCATCGACATGAGCCTCGATAAAGCGCTCGTCGATGCCTTCATAACGACCGGCGATCAGGATCAACGATTCCTGTTCGGCCAGGCCTTTGACCGCCTGCTGAGTCAGCTTGCGGCCTTGCGGCGAAAGGTAGATCACCTTTGCCGATGCTCCGGTCGCTTGCCTGGCGCTAACCAGGGCGTCTTCCAGAGGCTTGATTTTCATCACCATGCCCGGACCACCGCCAAACGGCCGATCATCCACGGTGTGGTGGCGATCTGTGGTGTAGTCCCGCGGGTTCCAGCAAGTCACCTGAAGCAACCCCTGTTTCACCGCGCGGCTGGTAATGCCGTACTCCGTGATGGCCGAGAACATCTCGGGGAACAACGTGATGACGTCTACGCGAAGGTTACCCATCGTTTAGAAGTCCGCGTCCCATTCAACCCGCATCACGCCTGCTTCCAGGTCGATTGCCAGCACGCATTGCGCCGTATAGGGCAACAGACGCTCGCGATCATCCAGGCTGCCTGCGCAGGGCTTGACCACCATTACATCGTTCGCACCGGTCTCCAACAGGTGATCGACCTTGCCGAACAGTTGTTCGTCCTGGTTGATGACCTTCAGGCCCTGCAGCTGGTACCAGTAGTACTCGTCTGCGGCCAGGTTGGGCAAAAGGCTCCGCGGGATGCAGATTTCGAAGCCGCTCAGAAGACGCGCTTCATCACGATCATCGAGGCCTTTCAGTTTCACGACCAGGCCCTTTTGGGAGCCACGACCGCTGACCAGCTCGACCTGCTTTACCTTGCCTTCGTGCCGAAGCGTCCAGCGTGGATAATCCAACAGGTTTTCAATCGGATCGGTAAAGGAATACACCTTCACCTCGCCGCGAACGCCGTGAACCGAAAAAATCTTGCCAACGACGATCAGGTCGTCAGCCTTTTCTGGCGTCGCGTTCATATTGCTCAGGCAGCAGCCTTGGCAGCTTCCTTCAGCAGCTGAGCAACGCGCTCAGACGGCTGTGCGCCCTGGCTCAGCCAGTAGGTGACGCGCTCTTGGTTGACCGACAGCTTGACTTCGGCGCCCGATGCGATCGGGTTGAAGAAGCCAACGCGCTCAACGAAACGGCCGTCACGGGCGTTACGCGAGTTGGTCACGGTCAGGTGGTAGAATGGGCGCTTTTTCGAGCCGCCACGGGCAAGACGAATGGTTACCATGTGAACATTGTTCCTATAGTCGGTGCTGCAAATCTGAATGCCAAATAGGCACACGCGTGCCCAAAAGGCCGCATATTCTCGGGGAATACACGGACATTTGCAAATGACTTTTTCGCCACGGCCTCGCCATGGCGCTCAGATTTGCCGGTTGAGCCACGCAGTGCGTGGCCGTTGCCCCGCCGCAGCGGGGGTTCTGGGCGCTCATCCGGTAACGGAGAAGCACTCGGAATAGGGGTTATAGCTTCGGCATGCCGCCGCCAGGCATCATGCCGCCCAGGCCGCGCATCATCTTGGCCATGCCGCCTTTGGCAGAGAATTTCTTCATCATCTTCTGCATTTGCTTGTGCTGCTTGATCAGCCGGCCGATGTCCTGCACCTGGGTGCCGGAGCCGAGGGCAATACGGCGCTTGCGCGAACCGCTGATCAGGTCGGGGTCACGACGTTCGGCCGGGGTCATCGAGTTGATGATCGCTTCCATCTGCTTGAACTGCTTCTCGGCCGCGCCCTGGGCATTGCCCATCTGCGACAGGTTCACCCCGCCGATGCTCGGCAGTTTGTCCATCAGGCCGCCCAGGCCGCCCATGTTCTTCATCTGTTGCAGCTGGTCGCGGAAGTCTTCGAGGTCGAAGCCCTTGCCCTTTTTCAGCTTCTTGGCCAGTTTGTCGGCCTTGGCCTTGTCGATGGTCTGCTCGGCCTGCTCGATCAGGCTAAGCACATCGCCCATGCCGAGGATGCGCGAGGCGACGCGGTCCGGGTGGAAGGGCTCGAGGGCTTCGGTCTTCTCGCCCATACCGATGAATTTGATCGGCTTGCCGGTGATGGCACGTACCGACAGCGCGGCACCGCCACGGGCGTCGCCGTCGACCTTGGTCAGGACTACGCCGGTCAACGGCAGGGCTTCACCAAAGGCCTTGGCGGTGTTGGCGGCGTCCTGGCCGGTCATGGCGTCGACCACGAACAGGGTCTCGATCGGCTTGACTGCGGCATGCAGCGCCTTGATCTCGTCCATCATGTCGGCGTCGATGTGCAGACGGCCGGCGGTGTCGACGATGACCACGTCGATGAACTTGAGCTTGGCTTCGCGGATGGCCGCTTCGGCGATGGCCACCGGCTTCTGGCTGATGTCGGACGGGAAGAAGGTCACGCCGATGTCGTTGGCCAGGGTTTCCAGCTGCTTGATCGCCGCCGGGCGGTAGACGTCGGCCGACACCACCATCACGCTTTTCTTCTTGCGCTCCTTGAGGAAGCGCGCCAGCTTGCCGGCGGTGGTGGTCTTGCCCGCACCCTGCAGGCCGGCCATCAACACCACGGCAGGCGGTGCAGCATTGAGCGCGAGGTCTTCGTTGGCCGCGCCCATCAGGCTTTCCAGCTCGGCCTGGACGATCTTCACGAACGCCTGGCCCGGGGTCAGGCTGCGCGACACTTCGGTGCCGACCGCACGTTCCTTGACGCTGTTGACGAAATCCTTGACCACCGGCAGGGCAACGTCGGCCTCGAGCAGGGCCATGCGCACTTCGCGCAGCGTGTCCTTGATGTTGTCTTCGGTCAGCTTGGCCTTGCCGGTGACATGGCGCAGCGTCTGTGACAGGCGGTCGGTCAGGTTTTCGAACATGGTGATCCTTTCAGGCCCAGTAAAAGCCGAGGTTTGTCAGGCGCCCAGGTGAAAATGCACACGCGCTGGGCACAGCAAGGCGGCGATTATAGCGAAGAGCGACGGCGCCGCACACCTCGGCTTCCCGGCGGCAAGCATCAGTCTTCCTAGACCGGCGCGATCTATGCCAAACTCCGTCTCTTTAAGGCTTGCCCACCAGGACTTATGGTCTCCTCACCCAGCCTCATCCCCAACCTGATCGCCGCCGGCCTTTATATAGCAGCGACCATCTATCAGGGTTCGCACCTGGCCCAGTCGCGCAAAGCCGACAAACGGCTGCTCGGTTTGCTCGGAGCGCTCGCCGTCATCGCCCAGGGCGGCGCGCTGTTCTTCCAGCTGATTACCCCGCTGGGCCTGAGCCTCGACTTTTTCAGCGCCGCCAGCCTGATTGCCGTGGCGGTCATCGCCCTGACCCTGCTCGCCTGCCTGCGCATTCCGGTGGAAAACCTGCTGGTGCTGCTGTTCCCGCTCGGCGCAGTCACGGCATTGCTGGCGCAATTCGCGCCGCCCGGCACGGTGCCGCTGATCAATGAGCAACCGGGGATCCTCGCGCATATCCTGCTGTCGATCCTGGCCTACGGCCTGTTCACCATCGCGGTGTTTCAGTCGCTGCTCCTGCTGCTGCAGGACCGCCAGTTGAAGAACAAGCACCCGTCCGGCCTGATCCGCAACTTCCCGCCGCTGCAAACCATGGAAAGCCTGCTGTTCGGCTTCCTCTGGGCTGGCTGGTGCCTGCTGACACTGTCGCTGATCTCCGGCTGGCTGTTCCTCGACAACCTGTTCGCCCAGCACCTGGTGCACAAGACCTTGCTCGCCTGCGTGGCCTGGGTCGTCTTCAGCGTGCTGCTGTGGGGCCGCACCCGCCTGGGTTGGCGTGGGCACAAGGCGATCCGCTGGACGCTGGCCGGTTTCTGCCTGCTGATGCTGGCCTATTTCGGCAGCAAGCTGGTTCGCGAATTCATCCTGCATATCTGACGGCTGACCATGGACAACCTGCCGTACGCACCGCTACTCGGCACTCTGGCACTGGCGCTGCTGTGGTCGGCGCTGTTCACCGCAGTGGATGCCGCCCGCCTGCAGCTCAATGGCTCGCTGCGCAGCGGCGATGACGGTCAGCCGCCATTGCCGGCCCAGGCCCTGGTGCTGTGCGCCAGCCTGGGCAAGCTGTTGGTTTTGGGCCTGGCCTGCCTGATTGGCCAGCGCTACAGCGGCGAGCACGGCTTCTGGCTCGCGGGCCTGGCCGCCACCCTGGCCTTGCTGGTGTTTGCCGAATACCTGCCTCGCCGCCTGGCCCGACGCAGCCCGATGGCATTTATCAGCCTCGGCGCCAGCTTGCTGAAACTCCCCCTCGCCCTGCTGCAGCCGCTGGCCTGCCTGCTGGACGGCATTGCCAAGCTGATCCTGCGGCCGTTTCGTGTACAGCCCACCGCCGTGGCCCTGCACCCGCAAGCGGACGATGATTTTGCCGAAGATGAAGACCACGACGTGCAGCGCCCCGGCCTTCTCGATGGCCTGCAGTCCCTGGACAAGGTCACCGTCAACGACATCCTGGTGCCGCGCAACGAAGTCGACGGCATCAACCTGGACGAGCCGATCGAGCGCATCATCGAGCAGTTGATCGTCAGCCGCCACACGCGCCTGCCGGTCTACCACAACGACATCAACCAGGTCGAAGCGATCCTCAACACCAAGCTGATCAGCCACCTGCTGCCCAAGGCCGAGCTGACCCTGGAGAAGCTGCACGGCGCTTGCTACGAACCTTACTTCGTGCCCGAAAGCACCCCGCTGCAATTGCAGTTGCTGAATTTCCACAAGCAGCAACGGCGCCTGGGTGTGGTGGTGGACGAATACGGCGAGGTGCAAGGCATCGTCACCCTGGAAGACATTCTTGAAGAAATCGTCGGCGAGTTCGAGGAAGAACACAGCCTCGACAACCCCCACGTGCACCCGCAGGACGATGGCACCTTCGTGATCGAGGGCACCGCCTCACTACGCGAAATCAACCGCACCCTGGGCTGGCACCTGCCCTCTGACGGCGGCCCGAAAACCCTCAACGGGCTGGTCACCGAGGCACTGGAAAGCATCCCGGAGAGCGCCGTTTGCCTGAAGATCGGCCGCTATCGCCTGGAAATCCTCGAAACAGAGGACAATTGCGCCAGCAAGGTACTGGTGTGGACCGTGACCCGCTAGCTATACTCGGGTCACGCTTACCCAGCCCCGCCGTCCCGCCTGCTACCCGCACCCGGCGACCCACGGCCAGTCCGCTCCACTGACACGCCCCGCGGTCCTGCTTCAACACCCCGAACAGTGCCCGCTCCCCGCCCCTATCCCCCTTGGGCTATCGTCAGTCGGGCGAGCAAAAGAACAATACGCTCCGGCCCCCACGCATGCGTGGATCAAGCCTATGGAGCACGACAAGACTGTTAGGGACCTACTTAATGACCACCAGCACTTACGCCGAAGCGCCTGCCGCGCCGGTCAACTCGCCTGCGCGGGTGGCCACCGCCAGCTTCATCGGCACTGCCATCGAGTTCTACGACTTCTACGTTTATGCCACTGCCGCCGCCCTGGTGATCGGCCCGGTGTTCTTCCCGTCCGGTTCGGGCACTGCGCAGATGCTCGCGGCCTTCCTGACCTTCGGCATCGCCTTCCTCGCCCGCCCGCTGGGCTCGGCGCTGTTCGGCCACTTCGGCGACCGCATCGGGCGCAAGTCGACCCTAGTCGCCTCGCTGCTGCTGATGGGCGTGTCGACCACGCTGATCGGCGTGCTGCCGGGTTACGACAGCATTGGCGTGTGGGCACCGATCATCCTGTGCCTGCTGCGCTTCGGCCAAGGTCTGGGCCTGGGCGGTGAGTGGGGTGGCGCGGCGTTGCTGGCCACGGAAAACGCACCGGCTGGCAAGCGGGCCTGGTTCGGCATGTTCCCGCAGTTGGGTCCATCGATCGGCTTCCTCGCCGCCAACGGCCTGTTCCTGACCCTGGCCCTGCTACTCAGCGACGAGCAGTTCCGCGAGTGGGGCTGGCGTATTCCGTTCCTGCTCAGCGCCGCTCTGGTGCTGGTAGGCCTGTACGTGCGCCTGAAACTGGAAGAAAGCCCGGTGTTCGCCAAGGCGGTCGCTCGCCATGAGCGGGTGAAAATGCCGGTGGTCGATTTGTTCAGCAAGTACTGGATGCCGACCCTGCTCGGCGCCGCAGCCATGGTGGTGTGCTATGCGCTGTTCTACATCTCCACGGTGTTCTCGCTGAGCTACGGCGTCACAACGTTGGGTTACAGCCGCGAAACCTTCCTGGGCCTGCTGTGCTTCGCCGTGGTCTTCATGGCCCTGGCGACGCCACTCTCGGCCTGGCTCAGCGACCGTTACGGGCGCAAGCCGGTGCTGATCGTCGGCGGCCTGCTGGCAGTGGCTTCGGGTTTCACCATGGAGCCGTTGCTGACCTCGGGCTCGACTACGGGCGTGGCGCTGTTCCTGGCCATCGAACTGTTCCTGATGGGGGTCACCTTCGCGCCGATGGGCGCGCTGTTGCCAGAGCTGTTCCCGACCCACGTGCGTTATACCGGCGCTTCAGCGGCCTATAACCTGGGCGGCATCGTGGGCGCTTCGGCGGCGCCGTTCTTCGCGCAGAAGCTGGTGAGCATGGGCGGGTTGAGCTGGGTGGGTGGGTATGTGTCGGTGGCAGCGGTGATCAGCTTGATTGCTGTGCTGTGCCTGAAAGAAACCCGTCATACCGAACTGTGAAAAAGAGGGGGCGCTAGGCGCCCCCTCTTTTTAAGATCAGAACTCGACCTTGACCGCCTGCGAAGCACGGGTCGCCTTGGCCCGCGCCGCTTCGACCGACTCGTCACGCGCCAGGCATACACCCATGCGGCGAGTGCCGTTGATTTCCGGCTTGCCGAACAGGCGGATTGCTGTATCTGGCTCGCTCAACGCAGCGCCAAGGTTGGCGAAGCTGGTCTGCTGCGACTGGCCTTCCGGCAAAATCACCGCCGACGCCGATGGGCCGAATTGACGCACCACTGGGATCGGCAGGCCGAGAATGGCACGGGCATGCAGGGCGAACTGCGACAGGTCCTGGGAAATCAGGGTGACCAGGCCGGTGTCATGCGGACGTGGCGACACTTCGCTGAACCATACCTGGTCGCCTTTGACGAACAGCTCGACGCCGAACAGGCCACGCCCGCCGAGGGCATCGGTGACCGCTTTGGCAACGCGCTGCGATTCGGCCAGGGCTTTGGCGCTCATGGCCTGGGGCTGCCAGGATTCCTGGTAGTCGCCCTTCTCCTGGCGGTGGCCGACCGGTTCGAGGAAGGTGGTGCCGCCCACGTGGCGCACGGTCAGCAAGGTGATTTCGTAGTCGAAATCGATGAACCCCTCGATGATCACACGGCCTTTGCCGGCACGGCCGCCCTCTTGAGCGTAATCCCACGACTGCTTGAGGTCGGCATCGCTGCGCAGCAGGCTCTGGCCCTTGCCCGACGAGCTCATCACCGGCTTGACCACGCACGGATAGCCGACATCGGCCACGGCCTTGGCATAGTCTTCGTATGTATCGGCAAAGTGATACGGCGAGGTCGGCAGGTCCAGCTCTTCGGCGGCCAGGCGGCGGATGCCTTCGCGGTTCATGGTCAGCTGAGTGGCGCGGGCGGTCGGCACCACGGTGAACCCTTCGCTTTCCAACTCGACCAGCGTAGCGGTGGCGATGGCTTCGATTTCAGGGACGATGTAGTGCGGTTTTTCAGCTTCGATCACCGCCCGCAGGGCGACGCCATCGAGCATGTTGACCACATGACTGCGGTGCGCCACCTGCATGGCCGGGGCATTGGCGTAGCGGTCGACGGCGATCACTTCGACGCCCAGGCGCTGCAGCTCGATCACCACTTCCTTGCCCAGCTCGCCACAGCCGCAGAGCAGTACACGGGTCGCGGTCGGCGACAATGGGGTTCCGATACGGGTCATTTCAGGTCCTCGAAGGCGTCCGGGGCCGCACCAGGCTTGGTACGGCCCGCTGAAAAAGGACCGGTATTCTACACCATCAGCTCGCCACGGCAGCCCGCCGCGCGCGAAATGCCATGGCCAGCCAGACCGCAGTGACCCCTGCGAATTTCGAGGCCATTGCGGTGCCGATCACGGCCGGGGTCAAGGCGCCGATCATGCCGAAGAAGATGAAGGTATCCACCGGAATGCTCAGTGCCGAACTCAGCCACAGGCGGTCACGCAGGGGCCGGCGAGTAATGCTGAACACCAGCCAGTCGATCAGTTCGGAAATGAAGAACGCCGTGGCACTGGCCAGGGCGATGGCCGGCTCCGAGGTGACGTACGACAGCACCAGGGCCAGCAGCATGGCGATCAGCGCGCCATGCCCGTAGCGGGTCTGCACCATGTCGCGCAGGATGAACACCAACCCGCCCCAGCAGGACCAGATGACGTCCAGGTGCGGGGCGCTGGAGAAGGCGTAGTTGATCAGTACGACGCTGCTGATATAGGCGATGAGATAGAACATGGGAAATGACCGTCGGGCAAGCGGGGCAGATTACTTGATTTTCGGGTCAATCGCAGCCCCTACATGATCAACCCCGCCGCCACCGCCCGCTCATGGCACAGTTTCAACACCGCCCGGCGCTCGGTATTGTCCATCCGCCCCCAGCGGCCGATCTCGGCCACGGTACGCTGGCACCCGGTACAGACATCCTCATCGTCCAGCGCGCAGATGCTCACGCACGGCGAAGCGACCGGGCGCTCAGTGGCGATGACCTCACTCATCGTCCACCACCAACTCCCGGGCATAACGCTGGGCATTGTGCACATAGTGCGCGGCACTGGCTTCGAGCATGCGTTTCTGTTGCTCGGTCAGCTCACGCACCACCTTGCCCGGTGAGCCCATCACCAACGAACCGTCGGGAATTTCCTTGCCTTCCGGGATCAGCGCATTGGCGCCGATGATGCAGTGCTTGCCGATCCGCGCGCCGTTGAGGATGACCGCATTGATGCCGATCAGGCTGTAGTCGCCGACCGTGCAGCCATGCAGCATGGCGTTGTGGCCAATGGTCACGCCCTTGCCCAGGGTCAGCGGCGCGCCCATGTCGGTGTGCATCACGGTACCGTCCTGGACGTTACTGTCCTCGCCGATGTCGATCAGCTCGTTATCGCCGCGCAGCACCGCGCCGAACCACACGCTGGCACGCGCCTGCAGGCGCACCTTGCCGATCAGCATGGCGTTGGGTGCGGCCCAACTGGTGGGATGGGTTTCGACCCGCAGGTCGCCCAGGCGGTATTTCATGTTCGCTCCTCAGGGTAGCAACGGCGGCGGGGTGGGCCCCGCTCAGATTTCGATGTAGCGCTCGGGAGGTTGATCCAGGCTGATGCCTGCGTCGTACAGCAGGTTGACCAGCTCGACGATCATGATCGCCGACAACCCCCAGATCTTGTATTCGCCAAAGCGATAGCTGGGCACATACCAGCTGCGGCCCTGGTAATCGATTCGGTGAGTATGGTCGCGCGGGTCCTGGCGGAAGAATTCCAGCGGCACGCTGAATACTGCCGCGATCTCCGCATCATTGGCGCGGTATTCGACGAAATCGGGAATAACCCCGACGAATGGCGTAACTTTCAGGCCGTGCAGGGAGATCAGCGGGCTGAGCGGCCCGAGCACTTCTACAAGGCCGGGCGGCAAACCGATTTCTTCTTCGGCTTCGCGCAGTGCCGTGAAAACCAGGTCGGGGTCTTCCGGGTCGCGTCGGCCACCGGGGAAGGCGACTTCGCCGCCATGGGTCGACAAGCCCTTGGCACGCAGGGTCAAGACCAGTTCGGGCGCTTCGCTCCGGGTGATGGGCAAGAGAACCGCGGCCTCGGGGAACCGTCGGTCGGTTTCCAGTGAAGCGGGTTGGTGGTTGCTCATTCGGCGAAGTAGCTCGTCCAGCATTGCGCACTCTCGTTTCCAAGGCCTGCCCTGCATCATGCACCAAAGCCGCGAAGCACCCAAGCCCTGTACGCTTGCGGCGGGCCTGCGTGACGCGCCAAGATAAGCCGGTCAATAGGGAAGAACAGCATGAAATTCTGCAGCGCGTGCGGCCAGCCAGTCATTCAGCGGATCCCCGAGGGCGACAGCCGCCTGCGGTATGTCTGCGAACATTGCCAGACCATCCATTACCAGAACCCCAATATCGTTGCCGGGGTGCTGCCGACCTGGGGTAGCCAGGTGCTGCTGTGCCGCCGCGCCATCGAGCCGCGCCGTGGTTTCTGGACCCTGCCTGCCGGGTTCATGGAAAACGGCGAGACACTTGATCAGGCCGCCCGTCGCGAAACCGTCGAGGAAGCCTGTGCCAGAGTCGGTGACATGGCTCTCTATCAGCTGTTCGACCTGCCGCACATCAACCAGGTGCATGTGTTCTTCCGCGCCGAGCTGGCCGACCTGGACTTCGCCATCGGTGTCGAAAGCCTGGAAGTGCGACTGTTCGAGGAACACGAGATACCGTGGGGCGAGCTGGCTTTCCGCACCGTCACACGCACACTAGAATGCTATTATCGCGACCGCATCGGGCAGCACTACCCGCTAGGCCATGAGTACCTGCCGCCGATGAACGTTTCGCCCACTACTTAAGCTTGCAGGTGCCGCTTCATGCGCTGGTTGTTCGCCCTTTTCTGTCTTTGCGTTACCTCGGTGTCCCAGGCGGCCTTCACCGAAGTCATCATCCGCAAGCCGCAACCGCCCGTGCCTGCGCAATCGCAATCGCAAGCGGCGATGCAGCCGCTGATCGACAAGGTGCTGGTGATCAAGTCCGAACGCCGCCTGCAATTGATCAGCCGGGGCGAACCTTTGAAAACCTACCGTATCTCCCTGGGCAAGCAGCCCAAGGGCGCCAAGGAACGTGAGGGCGACAAAAAGACTCCCGAAGGCCTGTACTGGTTGGACTGGCGCAAGGAAAGCGACCGCTTCAATCTGGCCATGCACATCAACTACCCGAATATCAGCGACGCAGCACGCGCTACCCGGGAAGGCGTAAGTGCCGGCAGCATGATCATGATTCACGGTACCCCAATCAACGACGAGTACCCGGAGTGGTACTTCCACACCCTCGACTGGACCGATGGCTGCATCGCCATGCGCAATTCCGACATGCGCGAAGTCTGGGACCTGGTGCGCGATGGGACGTTGATCGAGATTCGACCTTGATCCCCATGTACGTTTAAGGCATAGGCCCTCTCCTACCTCAGTTATGTAACTGTCCTACATAGCCTCAAGCAGTAGACTGCATCCAATTGAACTGAAGAGCTTTTAGCATCGACGCAAACGAGTACGTATGACGTACGCCATTTGCGGGATTCTGAGAACAACAACATGCCAATACGCTCGCAGTTATCCTCCCTGTGCCTTCACGCCTTGCGCCGGGCCATCTTCCTCGACCGGCTCGGTCCCATCACCACGCTGACCCAGAGCCGCTTGGGGGAGCCTTCGACCGACGAAGCGGCAGGCGCCATGGACATCACCGTGGAACATCTCAAACGCCTGGAAAACCAGCGCCGCGGTTTTGCTCAACCGGACTGACGCTCGCCCGCCTCGCTACCAATGCAGGCTTCGATTCCCTTTCGTAGCCTGCGGGCTCAGCCATTGAGCGCCGCGCAGGACGGGTATCAGCTCGGCGTCCGGCTGTAGTTCAAAGGCCACCTGCGCACGACGTTCCACCACGTCGGCATCAACCGACAGTTGATGCTGCCCGGGTTGCGCCACCAGGCCATGCAGGCGCCAGCCAGTGCGGCAATCCATTTCCAACCAGCCTTGGCCCAGGCCCAGGGACCAAGGCTGGCTCAATGCCAGATCATTGACCGTGATGCGCCCTTCGCTTGTGCGGCACTGGCGTCCAGCGCCTTGCAACTGCAGCCGGCCGTGCCACTGCCCGGCCAGCCGATAATCTGTCTGCTCAGTTGCTTGCGCACCCAACGCCAGCGCTTCCAAGCGCCAGCGCCATGGCCACCCTTCAACGTGCAACTGCCAGCCCTGCCCTTGAAAACCCAGCTGCGCATTGGCTTGCAGACGCCAGGGCTGCAGCGTCCAGCGCAGGGGGCCGACAACCCCGAACTGGCGGGCCTGGCCGTGCCACAGACTGCCACTGACGCCGTGCATCGGCAGGCCAGCAACACGTGCGACCCAGGCAGCCGGCAGCTCTATCAGCAGGGTCAGGCAGAAGACCAGCCCGCCCCACCACCACCACCACCACCACCGGCGCCTCATGGTTGCACCACCAGATCAAAACGCAGGCCCTTGGCATCCTGCTCCAGGCCCCACTGCAACGGCCGGGCGCCTTCTGCCTGCAAGGCTTGCAGCCAGCCTTGCAGCACACGCTCATCGGCCACCTGGCCGCGCAGTTGCCAGTGGCTGCCTTGCGCCTCGACATCAATGAGTTCGATCTGCCTGGCCCGGGCAGACTGACGCAGCCGTTCCAGGCTTAGCCCTGGGCCGGCTTGCAGAGCGCCTGCCTGCTCTGCCAGAACGCGCCATTGGCCAAGCTCACGCCACTGCCACAAGCCCTCGCGCAGTGCCAGGAACACCACCAAGGCAACGATCAGGCACCAGGCAAGCGTCAGGCGATGGCGCTGAATCCAGTCTCGGCTCATGTTGCCGCTCCCAGATCGAATACCACCTGCGTTGACAGCGCGGTGCCTTGCACCTGCACCGCAGCCCCAGCGGCACTGGCCATTTCTTGCCATGGCGGCGCGCTCCCTTCGCCCTCAAGGCGCAGGTGCCAGCGCTGGCCGTCGAAGCGCACCGCTTGCAGGCGCCAACCGGGGTGGTCTTGCAGCCAGGCTTGCAGGCGTGCCTGCAGGTCTTCGAGCTGGCGCACGCGCAGTTGCTGCTGCAATTCGCTTTCGCGCATTCGTTTCAGGGCTTGGGCCGCCTGCCGGGGGCTGACCTGCGCGCCAGTTACCGCCAGCACTTGTCCGCGCCAGGCCTGTACCTGGCGCCACTGTTGGCTGAGCCACAAACCGCCCCACACCAAGACCAGTACCAGGCAGGCACCAATCAGGCGCCGTTGCGGTGTCGTCACAGCGGGTAATGAGCGCACCTGGCGCGTGCGCTCGAACAGGCTTGGCAGCTTGTCCAGCGGCGCCAACGTGGTCGGCCATCGGCCCGCCAACGTTGCTCTGTCCAGCGCACTCCAAGGCTGCTGCGGCGGATCACCTAGCGCATCAGGCCAAGCCAGCCAGTGCTCACGGCCCTCTGCCGTCAGCCCGTGATACAGACAAAGACCTGACGACCGCTGCCATTGCAGGGCCGTGCCCGGCTCAGGCTTGGGCAGCAGCTGAAATTCGGCCCAGCAGCGCTCGATCTGCAGCCCCCACTCGGCACATTGCCCGAGCCAGTTGTCCAGGTGCTGGCGATCGACCGCCAACAGGCGCAACTGGCCAGCCTGGCGAGAGAGGCAGGCGCATTGCACCTCGTCCGCGCCCTGCAGCAAGTGATCTTCCAGGAGCAGCGGCCACTCATCACGCTTGAGCCCGGGCGGAGCAGGCAGCTGAAACTGGCTGCAGCGCTCGCCGGGAATGATCAACGCGACCCGTGCTTGCAGGTTCGCCGGTGGCTCGCCGTGCCCTTCGCGCTGGGCGACACCGTTCTCAACCAGCAGCCAGTCCCAGATTTCACCCGGACGCAGCAGCAGCCAGGGCTGGGCCAGCGTACGCCGACGCCATTCAAGCTTCATGAACGCCCCCACGGGAGGATGAAGGTGCAGTCATAGGGTGCTCCATCACGCTGCAAGTGCACGCGCACGCCACGGCCGGGATGCGCGGGTTGATCGGAAGGCCAGGGCAGCCAGCGGCCTCCCTGGTGATAAAGAACGTTGAACGCAGTGACCTGCCGCAGTTGCTCACGCAGAACCCAACGCGGTTCGCTGGCGGCATACAGGTCTGCTGAAGTCTCCAGCAGCAGGCGTTGATCACGGGCATCGAAACGCAGGCGCTGGCGCTGCAGCCGCGCGCCGCCTTCGGCCTCGGGCACGGCCGTGGCCGCCACCCACAGCAATTGCTGGCGGTCTGCTTGCCAGTCGAGCCAGCGGCTGGCGAGTGGCAGGCGTTGTTCGTACACCCGGCGCAACACCGGGCTGTCGAAGCGCCGCTCCAATGCCAGGCAAAACTCCAGCACGCCGGTCTCATCCTGGGTCACCTGTAACCGCTCGCGGACCTTGAGCCAGCCGTTGACCAGGGCGGCGAGCATCACGCCCAGCAAGGCAGTGAGCGCCATGGCCACCATCAGTTCGATCAGGGTCAGGCCCGCCTGACGCTGCTTCATGGACGCTCCAGAAAGATTGTGTACTGGCCCAGCGGCAGGCGCTGGTCGCGGTCGGCGTACAGCTGCATCTCGCCGCGGCGCAGATCGCGCACACCGGTACGGCGCAGCTGTAGCTGCCAATGACAGGCCTGGCCGCCCTGATTCAGCACGCCATCGGCCTGGTTGCTGGCCGGCCAGTACTGCTCGACGGTAAAACGCGCCTGCAATTCGCGCGCGCACAGCACGCCAAGGCGGTGTTGCTGCACGCTGGCCTGCACCGCCAGGCGCTGGCGCAGGACCTGGCTGGTGATCACTGCCAGCACGGCGGCGATCGCCAGGGCCACGGTCACTTCCAGCAAGGTGAAGCCATGCTGCCGGCGCTTCATGGTGACAACGCCGTGCGCAATTGACCGTCGCGGCCCCACTCCCAACGCTGGCTACCCTCGGCCCAACGCCACTGCACTGCGCCTGGCTGCGCCCAACCCTGCGGCGTGAACAGCAAGCGTGGCTGGCTACCGGCTGGCCAGTCCGGGCGCAAGCCCTTGGGCCAATCACCCAGGCTGACCGCTTCCACCACCCACCCTTCGCGTTCACGGCGCACGAACTCCGGGCGCTGGCCGGTCCAGCGCAATCCGCGCAACTGGCCCGCGTGCCGAGCCAGCGCAGCCTGGGTGTGAACCTGCGCGACCAAGCGCTTCAAGGCCTGGTCGACACTGGCCTTGCCGCTGTCGAGCCAGGCCACGGCAAGCCCGGTCATGAGCCCGGCGATGGCCAACACCACCAACAACTCGATCAGGCTGAAACCCCGCTGGCCAGGCATCGATTACAGCGCCCAGTTGCCCAGGTCGGCATCCTGCCCTTCGCCACCTGGCACGCCGTCGGCGCCCAGTGAATAGACATCGACCCGACCATGCTCACCCGGCATGCGGTACTGGTACGGCGTGCCCCACGGGTCTTCCGGCAGGCGGCGCACATAGCCGTCGCTGCGCCACGAACGCGGCAGCGGCTCCTGGGCCGGTTTTTTCACCAACGCGGCCAGGCCCTGTTCATTGCTGGGGAACCGCAGGTTGTCCAGGCGGTACATGTCCAGCGCCTGCTCCAGCGTGGCCAGATCGGCCATGACTTTCTGCTTCATGGCCTTGTCCTGGTTGCCGAGCACGCTGGGGGCGACCACGGCGATCAGCAGGCCGATGATGAAGATCACCACCATGATTTCCATGAGGGTGAAGCCGCGCTGGCGGTTGCGTCGATGCTGCATGGGGATACTCCTTGTCATCTACAGTTGCAGGCCCTGGTTGAGTTGCATGATCGGCAGCAGCACCGCGAGCACGATGAACAGCACCACGGCGCCCATCACCAGGATCATCAGGGGTTCGAAAAGCGCCATGGCGGTGTCCACCTGGCGAGCAAAGCCGCGTTCCTGATCATCGGCGACGCGTTCGAGCATGTCGGCCAGCGTGCCGCTGGCCTCGCCGCTGCCGACCATGTTCACCAGCAACGGCGGAAACTGCTGGCTGGCATCCAGCGCACGATGCAGGCTGGTGCCGCCCTGCACCTGCTGGCGTACCTGTTCCATGGCCAGGCGGATGCGCCGGTTGCCGACGGTTTCGGTGGCCACTTGCAAGGCTTCGAGCAGGGCTACGCCGCTGCTGGTGAGGATCGCCAGGCTGCGTGCCAGGCGGGCGCTTTCCAGCACCTGCAACAACGCGCCGATGCGCGGCATGCGCAAGAGCAGGTCGTCGCGGCGCAAGCACCAGTGCGGTTTACGCAGCAGCCAGCTGCCCAGCAGCGTACTGAGGATTGCCAACCCCAGCAGCCAGGGGCCGGCCTTCACCAGTCCCTGGCTGAGGCCGATCAGCAGTGATGTGATCAGCGGCAGGCTCTGCCCGGCATGGGCAAATTGCTCGGTGAGCTTGGGCACGACGAAGGTCATCAGGCCGATCACCACGGCCAGCGACACGCCCATCAGCACGCAGGGATAAATCAAGGCAGTACGTGCCTTGTGCTGCTGGCGCTGCACCTGCTCCAGGTGATCGGCCAGGCGAGTCAGCACCTGGGCCAGGCGCCCGGAGCGCTCGCCGGCCTCGACTAGCGCGCAGTACAAACCGGTGAACGGCGCACCCTGACGAGCCAGGCTGCGGGCCAGCCCCAGGCCTTCGGCAAGCGAACCCCGCAGCGCCACCAGTACCGCGTGCAACGCTGGCTGGCGCAACTGACGTTCGAGCGTGGCAAGGGCATCGACCAGCGGAATGCCGGCACCGGTCAGGGTCGCCAGCTGGCGGGTCAGCTCACACAGCAGGGCACGGCTCAAGCGCTGCCGGCGCGGTTGCCGGATGCCACCTGCATCGCGCTGCAACTGCCGGGCAAACAGGCCCTGCTCGCGCAGCAGTTGGCGTGCGTGGCGTTCCGTATCGGCCTGCAGGCTGGCTTTGTGGGTCTTACCGGCAAGGTCGACGGCCTGGTAGCGAAAGGTCGGCATGGGTCAGCCCTCGACCACGCGCAGCACTTCGGCCAGGCTGGTCTCGCCGCGGGCCAGGCAGTCGCTGGCCATCGCCACCAGGCTCTGGCGGCGCTCGGCCAGGTAATCCTGCATCGCCAGCTCGCTGGCGCCGTCGTACAGCAAGGCGATCAGGCCGGCGTCCAGCTCGATGAATTCATAGAGGCCCAGGCGGCCGACATAGCCACTGCCCTGGCACTGTTCGCAACCCACCGGGTGATGGCTGCAGCCCAGCATTGCCAGCTCCGGCCACAGCGCGCGCTCGGCTGGCTGCAGCGGTTGCGCCACCGCGCAACTGCACAGGCGTCGCACCAGGCGCTGGGCCAACACGCCGCGCAGACACGAGGCGATCAAGAACGGCTCGATGCCCATGTCGCGCAGGCGGGTGACCGCGCCCACCGCGCTGTTGGTGTGCAGCGTCGACAGCACCAGGTGGCCGGTAAGGCTGGCCTGCACGGCGATCTGCGCGGTTTCCTGGTCGCGGATTTCGCCGAGCATGATCACGTCCGGGTCCTGGCGCAGGATGGCGCGCAGGCCACTGGCAAAGGTCAGCCCGGCACGCGGGTTGATGGCGGTCTGGCCGATGCCGGCAATCGCGTATTCCACCGGGTCTTCGACGGTGAGGATGTTGCGGCTGCCGTCATTGAGGCTATTCAGGCTGGCATACAGCGTGGTGGTCTTGCCCGAGCCGGTCGGGCCGGTCGACAGCACGATCCCGTTGGGCCGCGCCAGGCAACTGCGCAGGCCTTGCAGCACGGCGGCGGGCATACCCAGGTTGCCCAACGCCAGCAGGCTGGCCTGCTTGTCGAGCACACGCATCACCACGCGTTCGCCGTGGATGCCGGGCAGGGTCGAGACGCGCACGTCCACCTCTCTTCCGGCCGCACGCAAGGTGATGCGGCCGTCCTGGGGCTGGCGCTTTTCGGCGATGTCCAACCGCGCCATGACCTTGATCCGCGACACCAGCATCGCCGACAGCGCCCGTGGCGGGCGCAGCACTTCGCGCAGGTGGCCGTCGACGCGCAGGCGCACCACCAGGCTCTGCTCGAAAGTCTCGATATGAATGTCCGAGGCGCGCAGGCGCAGCGCCTGGCCGAACAGGCCATTGATCAGGCGGATTACCGGGGCTTCGTCATCGCTTTCGAGCAGGTCTTCGATGCGCGGCATTTCACTCATCAGGCTGTCCAGGTCGACCTGCTCGCCAATGCCTTCGATCAGCGCGGCGGTGGCGGCATCGCCGGCCTGGTACAACTGGCCGAGGCGCTCATCGAAGGCGGCAGGCTCCAGATATTCCAAGGTCGCGGGGCGGCCATGCACGCGCAGCAGTTCCTGCAATTGATCGCTGTCGGCATCGCGGCGCAGCCACAACTGCCAGCCCGCCTCGGCAGGGGCCACAGCCAACCCGGCCTGGCGTGCCAGGCGATACGGCAGCATCACCAGTCACCGCCTTCGAGGCGCGCGCGGCTGGCCGGGAATACCCGCAGCAGCTGGCCGTCCTGGGCAAGGTCCGGCAAATGCAGCGGGGTGGTCTGTTGCAGGGTGCGGTACTTGTCCTCGCTCAAACCCGCCAGGCTCGGCCCGTCGCGCAGGATGCGCGGGCGGATGAATACCATCAGGTTCTGCTTGGTGTTCTTGCTGGCGTCGGAGCGGAACAGTCGGCCAAGGTACGGGATATCGCCCAGCCCCGGCACACGCTGGTTGCTGGTGCTCAACTCGTCGCTGATCAGCCCGCCGAGGATCACCAGGCCGTTGTCCTCGACCATGACCTTGGTCTTGATCTCGCGCTTGTTGGTGATCACGTCGCTGGCGGCGCTGGAGTCGGCGATCGACGAAACTTCCTGAACGATGTCCAGGCGCACGCTGTTGTCGATGTTGATCTGCGGCTTGATGCGCAGCTTGACCCCGACTTCCTTGCGCTCGATGGTCTGGTACGGGTTGGCGTTGTTCTGCGTCACGGAGCCGGTGACGAAGGGCACCTCCTGGCCGACCAGGATCGACGCCTCGGCGTTGTCCAGGGTCAGCAGGGTTGGTGTCGACAGCAGGTTGAAGCCGCTCTTGCCCTTCAATGCATTGACCAGCATGGCGAAGTTGAAGCCACCGCCGAAATGGCCGATACCGACGGTGGCGCCGGTGGTGGCCGACAGCAGGTCACCGAGCCCTTCGTTGTCGCCACTGGCAGCGGCACCCGCGATATTGGCGATGTTCACTCCGTTACTGCCGAAGTTGACGATGCCGGCACCAAACTTTTCGTCGGCGAACAGCCACTGCACGCCGAGATCCTGGGCGCTGCTGTCGGACACTTCGGCGATGATCGCCTCGACCACCACCTGGGCGCGGCGGATGTCCAGTTGCTCGACGATCGAGCGGTAAGCGGCCAGTTCGCTGTCGGGGCCGACCATGACCACGGCGTTGGTGCCTTCCTCGTATTCCAGGCGGATGCCCGAATCACTGGCTGCGGCCATTACCGGTTTGTCCTTGCCCTCACCCTCGCCTGTCGCTTCGCTGGGCGCGGCGCCTTCCTGGCTCAAGCCGCGCAGCACCTTGACCACCTCGCCGGCATTGGCATGGCGCAGGTAGATCACCTGGGTGTTGCTGCTTTGGCGGTTTTCGCTGGGCTGGTCAAGCTGGCGCAACAGCGTCCTCACCCGCTCGGTGCTGCCACGCACCAGCAACGCATTGCTGCGCGGATCGGCGACTACCTGAGTGCTGTCGGCGCCCTGCTCGCGGGCCAGCAGGCGGGTCAGCAATTGCGCGGTGTCGGCAGCGCTGGCGTGGCGCAGCGGCATGACCTGCAGCGGCTCGTCGCTGACCTGGTCGAGCTGGCGCAACAGGCTGTCGATGCGTTCGAGGTTGCTGCGCCAGTCGGTGACCACCAGCAGGTTGGCCGCGGGATAAGGCGTGATCACGCCAACGCGGGGGTCGATCAACGGTTTGAGAATGCCGAGCATCTGTTCGCTGGCGGCGTTGCGCACATTGAATACGCGGGTGGCCACGCCATCGCTGCCTTCGCTTTTCTTGCCGGCGGGCTCGACCGGCACCGGCTCAAGCCGCGCGGCCTGGTCGGGGACGATCTTCACGCTGCCGTTGGGCAGGTCGACCGTTGCAAAGCCCTGGGCGCGCAACTGGGCAAGGAAAATGTCGTAGATCGCATCGGCATCGTGGCGGTCGACGGTGCGCACGGTGACCTTGCCTTTGACGCGTGGGTCGACAATGAAGGTGGTGCCGGTGATACGCGACACGCTGTCGATGAATTCGCCCAGTTCGGTGTCGACGAAGTTCACTTCGTACAGCGGCGTGCCGTCGTCAGCAAAGGTTTCCGGCTCTTCTGCCCAGGCCAGGGTAAGCGCCAGGCTTAAAGCAGCAGCCACGCAATATTTCACCAGCATCGTTCATCCTTGCCGCTTGAAGCCGGTCACGGCGGGGCGTGGCGGCCAGGGCAGGCGTTCGCGCCGCCCCTGGTTGTCGAAAATCAGGCCATCGGCGTCGATGTCCTGCAACACGATCCCCGGCGCCAGGCGCTGGCCACGGCCGAGGGTGCGCACCTGCTGGCCGTAGCGCAGCACCACCACGCTGGCGGACAGGGGCTGGGCCTTGAGGCCGCCGAGGTACTGCAAGGGCAAGCGGGTGAGCGCGATGGCGCCGTCGTCGGCCGGGGCCTGCCAATGGCCGACCAACAATCCTGGCAGCGGCGTGTTGGCAACTGCAGGTGGGCTGGCCGGTTGCGGCTGGCGCCCCAGTTGCAGCACGCATTGCGCGGCCAGCCAGCCGGCCAGGGTCAGCAGGCCACCGGTGAAAAGGCGCGAGGCCAGGCTCACGACATAACCTGCCGTGGATGCCAGCCAGGGTGACCTTGCACGTAGCGCACTTCGGGCAGTTGCAGGGCCGCCAGTTGCCAGCCCGGTTGCTGCCGCCCGAGCCAGGCTTCGACCCGCTGCCACAGCGGCTCGCCGGCCTGGGCCTCGAATCGCAGGCCGAAGGTGCGACACTGGCCTTGCACCGGGGCCAGACCGGTGATGCGTTTGCCTTGCGGGCTGTAGCTGACGTCCCAGGCCTGACCTTGCCAGCGTGGCAAATCTTGGCTGTTGTCCAGCAGCAGCGGGTCGCCGAACAATTGCTCGGCGGCGTTCTCAAGCACCTGCTCGACCTGCCGGGCCGGGGCCTCGACCACTGGCGCCGGGTAGCTGCCAGTGAGGCTGATCAGATGTTCGCGGGTAATCGGTTCACCGGCGGCGAGGGGGTAGTCGTAGCGCAGGCCTGGCAACAGCACCGGCGTGCTGTCGTCATCGGCCAGGGCCTGATGCAGCAGACGATCCCAGCTGCCGCCACGCGTGTCGCGACGCCACAGCGCCTGCGGGGCGCGGGCCAGCGGCTGGTCGAGCCAGGCGGCGTGGCCGGCGCGTTGCTGGCGCACCTGCGCATGCAACTGGCTGGCGCGCAACTGCGCGGCCGGTGAAAGTTGCTGGGCCAAAGCCGGATAGAAACGCCCATCGAATTGCCATTGCCCCGCCACTTGCTGGCAACGAAGGCGAAAGGCTCCGCTGCCACGACAGCCTGCGAACAGCACCGGTACACGGCGACCGCTCGCCTGAGTCGCTTGTACGGGGGACGGCCACAGGTCCTGGCCGCGGGCGCAGAGCAGCACGTCAACTTGCGCCACCCGCTCGGCCAGCCAAAGGCCCGGCCCGGTGCCGACATCCGCCAGCGCCACCACCAGGTCCGCATCGCGACGCGCCTGTTCGAAAGTGGGCAACAACGATTGGTACCACTGTTTGAGGGAAGCCTTCTGATCCTGAGCATACGGATCGGTGACCCCGACCACGGCGATACGTGCGCCGCCCCGTTCGAAGATTTGCAGGGGCTCCAGCCCCAGGCTTTTGCGCTGATTGTCAGCAAGCCCGGCACCCAGGGTGACAGCAGAAGACTGGCGATACAGCGCCGCACTGCGCTGCGGCCAGAGCACGCGTTCATCGCTGCTGACCCGCGCTTCACTGCCCAGCAGCTGGCTGCCCTGCACCCCGCTCTCGCCCTGGGTCAGATAAGCCAGGCCGCTACCATTCCAACCCTGGCCATTCTCCAGTGTCAGGCTGTTGCCTGCCCCCGCCTCGCCGCGCAATTGCTCAAGCAGGGCTGCCAGCACGGCATAGCCACCCAGTTGTACCGTGGTTGCCTGGTTGGCATCCAGCAAGGGAGCAAGTTGCGGGTACGCCACACTGGCGCTGGCCCCGGTCATCCAAGGTGCGCGGCCCAGGTGGCTGACCGGGCCCAGGCGCGTCGCCGGCACTACGGGCAGGCCGGGTTGCCGTGCATCGAGGGTGTCGGCCACGTAGAGCAGGTCCAGGCTGGCATTACCGCGACCTTGGCTGGGGAAGGCAGAACAGGCGCCGAGCAACGGTGCCAGGGCACCGACACCCATCCAGCTGATCACTTCGCGCCTGTTCACACTGCTTGCCATCGGGCCCGCCATCCTTATCCGAGTTCTCTTTGGGCCCCGGATGTTGCGGCGTTGGCATGACAGTTTGATGGCAGAAATCGGTCAGCCATTCCAAATTGATCTGTCTGTCGTGGAAGTAAGAACTTACAGTTTTAAAGCGCCGTTAACATTTCTGCCAAGGAATCATCACACTAGGGCTCTAAAGTCCCGGTTTCCTTCAACTCAGCCACTATAAGGACACCCTGATGAGTCGAGAATCCGGCGATAACCTGGACCGCAACCTAAGCGGCAACCTGCCGATGGCTAGCGTCATGGACGCTTACCTGAGCCGTCGCAGCGTGATGCGCGGCAGCCTCGGCGCCGCGATCGCCATGATTGCCGGTACCGGCCTGACCGGCTGCTTCGACAGTGGTGGCGGTTCCGACAACGACGACCCGGTCACCGAACCGCCCGTGACCGAGCCACCGGTGACCGAGCCCGAGCCTGAGCCGAAAATGGCCCTGGGCTTCCAGTCGATCCCAGGCTCGCGCACCGACGCCTGCGTGGTCGCCGCCGGCTACAGCGCCTACGTGCTGGCGCCATGGGGCACGCCCATCAACAGCAACGGCAACCCATGGAAATCGGACGGCAGCAACACCTCGACCGACCAGGCCAACGCCATGGGCATGCACCATGACGGCATGCACTTTTTCCCCATCAATGGCAGCTCCGAAGACGGCCTGCTGGCAATCAACTTCGAATACATCGATGCCGCCGCCCTGCACCCCAACGGCCCGACCACCGACGTCAGCGGCAAGCGCCCGGCCGAGGAAGTGCGCAAGGAAATCAACGCCCACGGCGCCGGTGTGGTGCGCCTGCAGAAGCTCAACGGCCGCTGGCAGGTGGTCGACAACGACCCGCTCAACCGCCGTTTCACCACTGCCTCGCGCATGGAAATCACCGGCCCGCTGCGTGGTACCGACCACGTCAAGACCAAGTACTCGGCGGCCGGCACCCATTGCCGCGGCACCAACAACAACTGCGGCAACGGCTACACGCCGTGGGGCACCTACCTGACCTGCGAAGAGAACTGGCCAGGCATCTTCGTCAACAAGGGCACCCGCTCGGAAGACCAGCGCCGCATTGGTGTCGGCACCTCCAGCGGCCAGTACAAGTGGGAGAGCGCTGCCGGTGACAGTACCGAGGTCAGCGACGAGTTCGCCCGCTTCGACGTAACCGTCAAAGGCGCCAGCGCCACCGACGACTACCGCAACGAAGCCAGCACCTATGGCTACATCGTCGAGATCGACCCTTACAACAGCAGCACCCTGGCCACCAAGCGCACTGCCTTGGGCCGCTTCCGCCACGAAGGCTGCTGCCCGGGCCTGCCAGTCGCCGGCAAGCCGCTGGTCTGGTACATGGGCGACGACTCCAACAACGAGTACCTCTACAAGTTCGTCTCCACCGCCGTGTGGGACGCCGCCGACGCCAGCCCCGCTGACCGCCTGGCCACCGGTGCCAAGTACATGGACCAGGGCAAGCTCTACGTCGCCCGCTTCAATGCCGACGGCACGGGCGTGTGGCTGTTGCTCGACGTGGCCACCCCGACCACCACCGGCAGCACCCTCGGCGCCCTCTACGGTGACCTGCCGGGCATCATCCTCAACACCCGTGGTGCAGGCGATGCAGTAGGCGCAACGCCGATGGACCGCCCGGAGTGGACGGCGGTCAACCCGCTCAATGGCGATGTCTACCTGACCCTCACCAACAACAGCGCACGCACCCCGGAAAAGGTCGACGCAGCCAACCCGCGTGGCCCGAACCGCCACGGCCATATCATCCGCTGGCACGACAGCGACGACCAGCTGAGCTTCACCTGGGACATCTTCGTGTTCGGCGCCAACGCCGCCGGTACGGCGGACATCAACCGCTCTGGCCTGACCGAACTCAACCAGTTCGCCAGCCCCGACGGCATGAGCTTCGATAGCCGTGGCGTGCTGTGGTTCGAGACCGACAACGGCGAGACCACGCTCACCGACTACACCAACGACCAACTGCTGGCTGTGATTCCGACCGACCTGGTGGATGGCACTGGCAAGCAGGTGCCGATCAATGCACAGAACCAGGTGGACCTGCGCCGCTTCTTCGTTGGGCCGAATGGTTGCGAGGTGACCGGGATCGCGTTCTCGCCGGATAACAAATCGATGTTCGTGAATATCCAGCATCCGGAGAACTGGCCGTATACCGACAAGGCGACGGATGTGACCCCGGCAGGTGCCACGGTTCGGCCGCGGGCTTCGACGGTGGTGATTCAGCGGGATGATGGCGGCGAGATCGGGACTGCTTGATTGATAGCCGGTCAGTTAGCCTTGTGCTGACTGTATCGGCCTCTTCGCGGGGCAAGCCCGCTCCCACAGGTACCCCACTGTTCTTGAGATCGGTGAGATACCTGTGGGAGCGGGCTTGCCCCGCGGAGAGGCCGGTATGGTTCACCAGAGCATCGGCTCGCGACTCTTCACCCGCACCTGCTGCGCCGGCACCCGCGCATGCCACTGCACCACCCCCAGCGCCTCGACTTGAAACTCGCTGCGCATCGTCCGCCCCTGCTCTTCGAACGACAGCTGCAGCAGAAAATGCCCACTGTTGAGCAGCAAGCCTTCGCTCAACCGCTCGAACGTCTCGTCATCCACCGCGCCCAATGCCTGGCGCAACGCCGACGCATCCTCATACCCCGACGCCGGCCGGCCACTGATGATCCGGCTCAGCAGCGCGCGCGAGTAACGCCCTTCATACAGCGCATCGAGCAACGGCAGATGCTCCAGACCCAGGGCATTGGCATTCAGACGCCAGCCCGTGGTCTGCGGCAACGCACACAGCATCGGGTAGCGGCGTTGACGTACGGCATCCGGTTCCAGCAGCAGGTTCAATTCACTGGTTTCAATCATCGGCTGATTGGCCGCCAGGCGCGGTGGTTGCTGGCGCAGATATTGGTTGCTTTCGGCGCCCTGCAGGCGCGCGTCGCTGTCGCTGTCGAGCCAGTCGGCCAAGGCGTCGACCAGGCGTTCAGCCGCCATGTCGTCGCCCAGCAAGTACCGCAGCTGGCGCTCGGCACGCTCGCCGTCGGCGCCCAGCAGTGCATTGACGTTGAAGCAGGTGTGCTGGTCGCGCACCCGCAGTTGCGCCTGGCCCGCACCAAAGTCGTAGCTCAGCGGCTGCCCGCGCAAGGCTTGCCAGAACAGCGGGCTGAGGCGCCAGGCAGGGTCGCGCAAGGCTTGCTCGGCATACGCCAGCCCGGCTTGTTCCATCGCCCGCACCTGCACGCGCTGGCGCAACAACTGCACCTCGTCGACCTGCCGCCGCCCATCCTCCACCAGCCAAGCCATGCCTGCGGCGAGCATCGCCAGCACCACCATCACCATCAGCAGTGCCGCGCCCTGCTGTCGCTTGCCGCCCATCCTGCAACCACCCTTCCGATCGATCGTGGCGCCAGTCAACACGCGGGTTGTTGCAGTTGGATGGCAATCGCCTTGCATTCATGTGGGCGTCATCTACACGAGGCAGGATTGGCCTTTCTTTTCATGACCTTACAGGAGTAGTTGGTATGGGTGGCATTGGCATCTGGCAATTGGTGATCGTGCTGTTGATCGTGTTTCTGCTGTTTGGCACCAAGCGCCTCAAGGGCTTGGGCAGCGATGTCGGCGAAGCGATCCAGGGCTTTCGCAAATCCATGGGCGGCGAAGGCGAAGCCACTACACCGCCCGCTGCTCAAGTACAGCAGCCACCTTTGACCAGCCAACCGGCACCACAGCCCCAAGCGGAACGGCAGGCCTGATGTTCGAGGTAGGTTTCAGCGAGCTGCTGCTGGTGGGCATCGTCGCCCTGCTGGTCCTCGGCCCGGAGCGCCTGCCGGTGGCGGCGCGCATCCTGGGCCGGGGCCTGGGCCAGGCACGTCGGGCGATGCACGGTTTACGCGCACAGATGGAACGTGAAATAGACATGCCCACTCTCGACAGCG
The DNA here is from genome assembly GCF_044772285.1 of Pseudomonas sp. NPDC090233. Classification (NCBI taxonomy): domain Bacteria; kingdom Pseudomonadati; phylum Pseudomonadota; class Gammaproteobacteria; order Pseudomonadales; family Pseudomonadaceae; genus Pseudomonas; species Pseudomonas sp. NPDC090233. The sequence goes on from NZ_JBIVYQ010000003.1 coordinate 255,494, forward strand.
CGCCCCTCCAGCGCCTTGAACAGGAAATCCGCCAGGGCATCAGCCTTGAAGTAGAACCGGTCAACCTGACTCGGGAGAGCACCCCATGAGCATTGCCCTGGACCCTGCTGCACGCATGCCCCTGACCGATCACTTGCGCGACCTGCGCAAGCGCCTGGTGCGTTGCCTGCTGTTGATCGCGGTGGTCTTCGCGGGGTTGTTTCCCTTCGCCCAGCAGCTCTACACGCTGATCTCCGAACCACTGCGCCGCTTCCTCCCGGAAGGCGCCAGCATGATCGCCACCAGCGTCACCTCGCCGTTTCTCACGCCCTTCAAACTGACTGCGATGTGCGCACTGTTCGTGGCCATGCCGCTGCTGCTGCACCAGGCCTGGGGCTTTCTAGCCCCGGGGCTGTACCGCCGCGAGCGGCGCATTGCCCTGCCGTTGCTGGTGTCGAGCATCGTGCTGTTCTACGCTGGCATGGCGTTCGCGTTCTACCTGGTGTTTCCGATGATGTTTGGTTTCTTTGCCAGCGTGACACCGGATGGCGTGGCGATGATGACCGACATCAGCCAGTACCTGGACTTCATCATGGCGCTGTTCCTGGCGTTTGGCCTGGCGTTCGAGATCCCGGTGGCGACGTTCATCGTGGTCTGGGTGGGGTTGGCCGATGTGGCCATGTTGCGTAGAAGCAGGCCCTACGTGATCGTCGGGTGCTTTGTGGTGGGGATGATTCTGACGCCGCCGGATGTGTTTTCGCAGACGATGCTGGCGGTGCCGATGTGGGTGCTGTTTGAGGTGGGTTTGTTGGCGTGCGCCTGGTTGAGGCGGCCTGAGCATAGCCGAGAAATAGGTGCTGAATGAACCGCCCGCGAAGAAGCTGATGCGATCTAGAAGTCGGCGAGACGCCAGACTTCATAGGCCGGCGTCTCGTACGGATGGCTCTGCTTGAGCGCAGCGACGACCTGAGCAATCAGGTCGTCAGCCACCACCAGCTCCACCTTCCACTCCTCGACCACCTCGACCTGGCCGGTTTGCCCAAGGAACGGCTGGCTGCCGTCCAACGGGCGAAACTGGCCCTGGCCGAGGGTTTGCCAGGCGCAGTGGTCGTAGTCGCCGATACGCCCGCCACCGGCGGCGAACACGGCAGCCTTGACCACGTCGACGTGGCTGGCCGGGACGAAGAAGGCGAGCTTGTACACCCTCTTAGTTCACCCAGACGCGTGCGTTGCGGAACATACGCATCAGCGCGGCGTCTTCCTGCCACTCATCCGGGCGCCAGGAGTTCTGCACGGCGCGGAACACACGCTCCGGGTGCGGCATCATGATGGTCACACGGCCGTCGCGGCTGGTCAGGCCGGTGATACCGCGCGGCGAGCCGTTCGGGTTGGCCGGGTAGGCTTCGGTGACCTTGCCATGGTTGTCGACGTAGCGCAGGGCCACGCAACCGGACAGGTCGGCTTCCAGCAGTGCCTCTTCGCTGGCGAACTCGGCATGGCCTTCGCCGTGGGCGATGGCGATCGGCATGCGCGAACCGGCCATGCCCTGCAGGAAGATCGAGTTGGACTTCTGCACCTCGACCATGGCCACACGGGCTTCGAACTGCTCCGAGCGGTTACGCACGAAGTGCGGCCAGTACTCGGTGCCCGGAATCAGCTCATGCAGGTTGGACATCATCTGGCAACCGTTGCACACGCCCAAGGCGAAGCTGTCGGTACGCTCGAAGAAGGCCTGGAAGGCATCGCGGGCACGGGCGTTGAACAGTGCCGACTTGGCCCAGCCTTCGCCAGCACCCAGCACGTCGCCGTAGGAGAAGCCACCGCAGGCGACCAGGCCTTTGAAGGCTTCGAAGTCGACACGGCCGGCGAGGATGTCGCTCATGTGCACGTCGATGGCGGCGAAGCCGGCACGGTCGAAGGCGGCAGCCATCTCGACCTGGCCGTTGACGCCCTGCTCACGCAGGATCGCCACTTGCGGACGCACGCCTTTCTTGATGTACGGCGCGGCGATGTCTTCGTTGACGTCGAAGCCGACCTTGACCGACAGGCCCGGGTTGTCTTCTTCAAGCAGCGCGTCGAATTCCTGGTCGGCGCAGTCGGCGTTGTCGCGCAGGCGCTGGACCTGGTAGCTGGTCTCGGCCCACTGGCGTTGCAGCATGCGGCGGTCGTCGTCGAACAGCACTTCGCCATTCAGGCTGATGGACACTTCGGCGTTGTTGACCGGCTTGCCGATCACCGCCACGCAGCCCTCACCCAGGCCGGCGGCGCTGAACTGCGCCAGCACGTCCGGGGTGGCATCCTGACGAACCTGGATGACCGCACCCAGCTCTTCGTTGAAGAGGATGGCCGGCACGTCCTTGCGGTTGTCGGTCAGCGGGTCGAGCTGCAGGTCGAGGCCGCAGTGGCCGGCGAAGGCCATTTCCACCACGGTGGTCAGCAGGCCGCCGTCGGAACGGTCGTGGTAGGCCAGCAGGTGGCCATCGGCGTTCAGGCCCTGGATCACGGCGAAGAAGGCCTTGAGGTCTTCGGCGTCGTCGACGTCTGGTGCCTGGGCAGCGATCTTGCCGTGGGTCTGGGCCAGGATCGAGGCGCCCATGCGGTTTTTGCCGCGGCCCAGGTCGATCAGGATCAGGTCGGTTTCGCCCTTGTCCATGCGCAGTTGCGGGGTCAGGGTGTTGCGGATATCGGTGACCGGGGCGAAGCCGGTGATGATCAGCGACATCGGCGAGGTAACGCTCTTCTCGACGCCCTCTTCGCTCCACTTGGTCTTCATCGACATCGAGTCTTTGCCGACCGGGATGGTAATGCCCAGCTCCGGGCACAGCTCCATGCCGACTGCCTTGACGGTGTCGTACAGGCGGGCGTCTTCACCTGGGTGGCCGGCAGCGGACATCCAGTTGGCCGACAGTTTGATGTCGGACAGTTTCTCGATCTGCGCGGCAGCCAGGTTGGTCAGGGTCTCGCCGATCGCCATGCGGCCGGAGGCCGGGGCGTCGAGCAAGGCCAGCGGCGTGCGCTCGCCCATGGCCATGGCTTCACCGGTGTAGACGTCGAAGCTGGTGGCGGTGACGGCGCAGTCGGCGACTGGGACCTGCCAAGGGCCGACCATCTGGTCGCGGGCCACGAGGCCGGTGATGGTGCGGTCGCCGATGGTGATCAGGAAGCTCTTGCTGGCCACGGCTGGGTGATTCAGCACGCGCTGTACGGCGTTGTCCAGGTCCAGCTCGCTCGGGTCGAAGTCATCGCCCAGCTCGGCTTCGCGGGTGACCGAGCGGTGCATGCGCGGCGGCTTGCCCAGCAGCACGTCGAGCGGCATGTCTACCGGGGTGTTGCCGAAGTGGCTGTCGCTCACAGTCAGGTGCGGCTCTTCAGTCGCTTCACCCACCACGGCGAACGGGCAGCGCTCGCGTTCGCAGATGGCCTGGAAGCGCTCGAAGTCGACCGCGCTGACAGCCAGCACGTAACGCTCCTGGGATTCGTTGCTCCAGATTTCGTGCGGGGCCATGCCCGGCTCGTCGTTGGGCACGTTGCGCAGCTCGAAGCGGCCACCGCGGCCACCGTCGTTGACCAGCTCGGGGAAGGCGTTGGAGATGCCGCCAGCGCCGACGTCGTGGATGAACGCGATCGGGTTCTCGTCACCCAGCTGCCAGCAGCGGTCGATGACCTCCTGGCAACGGCGCTCCATTTCCGGGTTTTCGCGCTGTACCGAGGCGAAGTCCAGGTCAGCGGAGCTGGCACCGGTAGCGACCGACGAAGCGGCGCCGCCGCCCAGGCCGATCAGCATGGCTGGGCCGCCGAGCACGATCAGCTTGGCGCCAACGGTGATTTCGCCCTTCTGCACGTGGTCTTCACGGATGTTGCCCATGCCACCGGCGAGCATGATTGGCTTGTGGTAGCCGCGCACTTCTTCGCCGTGGGGGGTGTTGATGCTTTGTTCAAAGGTACGGAAGTAGCCGGTCAGTGCCGGGCGACCGAATTCGTTGTTGAACGCAGCGCCGCCCAGCGGGCCTTCGATCATGATGTCGAGGGCGTCGACGATACGCTCCGGCTTGCCGTAGGCCTGTTCCCATGGCTGCTCGAAGCCCGGGATACGCAGGTTGGAAACGGTGAAACCGGTCAGGCCGGCTTTTGGCTTGGCGCCACGGCCGGTGGCACCTTCGTCGCGGATTTCGCCGCCGGAGCCGGTGGAGGCGCCGGAGAACGGGGCGATGGCGGTCGGGTGGTTGTGCGTCTCGACCTTCATCAGGATGTGCACCGGCTCCTGCACCGCGCCGTACTGGCGGGTCTCAGGGTTCGGGAAGAAGCGGCCGGCGACGTTACCGACGATCACCGAGGCGTTGTCCTTGTAAGCGGACAGCACGCCTTCGTTGTGCATCTGGTAGGTGTTCTTGATCATGCCGAACAGGCTTTTTTCCTGCGCCTGGCCATCGATGTCCCAACTGGCGTTGAAGATCTTGTGGCGGCAGTGCTCGGAGTTGGCCTGGGCGAACATCATCAGTTCGATGTCGTTCGGGTTGCGCTTGAGCCCTTGGAAGGCAGCTACCAGGTAGTCGATTTCGTCTTCGGCCAGGGCCAGGCCCAGGTCGATGTTGGCCTTGGCCAGCGCGTCGCGGCCACCGGCCAGGATGTCGACCGAGGTCATCGGCTTGGGCTGCGCGTGGCTGAACAGGTCGGATGCCTGCTCCAGCTGGGCCAGCACGCGCTGGGTCATGCGGTCGTGCAGCTCGGCCGCGACATCGGCGGCGTCGGCATCGCTCAGGTCACCGGCGACGTAGTAGGCGATACCGCGCTCCAGGCGCTGGATCGACTGCAGGCCGCAGTTGTGGGCGATGTCGCTGGCCTTGGATGCCCAGGGCGAAATGGTACCCAGGCGCGGCACGACCAGGAACAGGCGGCCGGTCGGCTCCTGCACCGGCACGCTCGGGCCGTACTTGAGCAGACGGCCCAGCACCTGCTGCTGGTCGGCGGTCAGCTCGCCGTCAACGTCGGCGAAGTGGGCAAATTCGGCATACAAACCAGTAACAGCGGGGACTTTCTGGCTCAGTTGCTCGAGTAATTTACCGTGGCGAAAGGCAGAAAGGGCAGGAGCGCCGCGCAGGATCAACATCGTCGGGACAGCCTCAGGAAGGGGTGTGCTTAGAGGCCGTGCATTCTAGCCTAATTCAACGGCTTTCGGCACCCGCCAGAAGCCAATGCTGCCGGGCGGTGGAACCGGACTTCGGGGTCAAAAAAACCGGTGTCGGGCTTTAGCTGCTACCAGACAAGCAATTGGATGTCGAGATATGGCGGGCTTCATCCTTTGCGTATACTGCAAGCTATGTTCGCCCACACTGCTTTGCGCCAGCGTTGCGCCAAATGGCTTTTCGCAACCGGACTCTTTCTGCTGCTCGGTGCCTGCGTTGAAAAACCCAGCACCCTCGAGCGCGTGAAGGAGGATGGCGTGCTGCGCGTAATCACCCGCAACAGCCCGGCCACCTACTTCCAGGACCGTAACGGCGAAACCGGCTTCGAGTACGAGCTGGTCAAGCGTTTCGCCGATGATCTGGGCGTCAAGCTGGAGATCGAGACCGCCGATAACCTCGACGAGTTGTTCGACGACCTGAGCAAACCGTCCGGCCCGGTGCTGGCGGCCGCCGGCCTGGTCAGCAGCGAGCGGCGCAAGACCCAGGCGCGATTCTCCCACCCGTACCTGGAAGTGACCCCGCAAGTCATCTATCGCAATGGCCGTTCGCGCCCGACCGAACCCAAGGGCCTGGTGGGCAAGAAGATCATGGTGCTCAAGGGCAGCAGCCATGCTGACCAGTTGGCCGATCTGAAGCGGCAGTATCCAGGCCTGGAATATGAAGAGTCCGACGCGGTCGAGGTGGTCGACTTGTTGCGCATGGTCGATGAGGGGCAGATCGACCTGACACTGGTCGATTCCAACGAACTGGCGATGAATCAGGTGTACTTCCCCAACGTACGGGTGGCCTTCGACCTCGGCGAAACCCGTGACCAGCGCTGGGCCGTAGCCCCGGGCGAAGACAACAGCCTGCTCAACGAAGTTAACGAGTTTCTCGACAAATCGCAGAAGAACGGCACTCTGCAGCGCCTTAAAGACCGCTATTACGGCCATGTCGACGTGCTTGGCTATGTCGGCGCCTACACCTTCGCCCAACACCTGCAGCAGCGCCTGCCCAAGTACGAAAAGCATTTCAAAAGTTACGCCAAGGTCGAGCAGGTCGACTGGCGCCTGCTGGCAGCCATCGGTTACCAGGAATCCATGTGGCAGCCGGAAGTCACCTCCAAGACCGGTGTGCGCGGCCTTATGATGCTCACCCAGCGCACGGCCCAGGCCATGGGCGTGTCCAACCGATTGGACCCGAAACAGAGCATTCAGGGTGGCGCCAAGTACTTCATGCTGATCAAGGAACAGCTCGACGACAGCATCAAGGAACCGGACCGCACCTGGTTCGCCCTGGCTGCCTACAACGTTGGCAGTGGCCACCTGGAAGATGCCCGCACCCTGGCCCGGCGCGAGAAGCTCAACCCTAACAAATGGCTGGACGTGAAGAAGATGCTGCCGCGCCTGTCGCAGAAGCAATGGTTCCGCCAGACCAAGTACGGCTATGCCCGCGGCGGCGAGCCGGTGCATTTCGTGGCCAACATCCGCCGCTACTACGACATCCTCACCTGGGTGACCCAGCCGCAGCTCGAAGGCCAGGTCGCCGAAGGCAACCTGCACGTGCCGGGGGTCAACAAGGATAAACCGGCGGAACAGTCGCCGCCGATGTGAGGCCGAGAGCTACCCTTTGGCCCGCCGGGCCTTGAAGAAGTCACTGAGAATCTGCCCGCACTCCTCCGCCAGCACCCCGCCCTCGACCATCACCCGATGGTTGAGAAAGCCCTGCCCGAAGAACTGCCCCTGGCTCTGCACGATCCCCGCCTTGGGCTCCAGCGCGCCGAACACCACCCGCGCCACCCGCGAATGCACGATCAACCCCGCACACATGCTGCAGGGTTCCAGCGTTACATACAGCGTGCTGCCCGGCAGCCGATAGTTGCTGGCGGATTTCGCCGCCGCGCGGATGGCGACCATTTCGGCGTGGGCACTGGGGTCACTGTCGAAAATCGGACGGTTGAAGCCCTGCCCGATCACTTGACCATGCTGGACCAGCACCGCACCCACCGGCACTTCACCCATCGCCGCGCCCTCGGCGGCCAGGGCCAGGGCCAGGCGCATGAATTCCTGATCGCGGCTGCGATCGATGATCTGCGGGCGCATCAGACCACCGCGATCGCGGCCATCAGGCCGGTTTCCATGTGGTCGATGACATGGCAGTGGAACATCCAGGTGCCCGGATTATCCGCCACCAACGCCACCTGGGCGCGCTCGTTCTTGCCCAGCAGGTAGGTGTCGGTAAACCACGGCTCGACGATCTTGTGCCGGTTGGAGGCGATCACCTTGAAGCTCATGCCGTGCAGGTGGATCGGGTGCTGGTACTGGGTCATGTTCTTCAGCTCGAAGATGTAGCTCTTGCCCTTCTGCAGCGTGGCAATTGGCCGGTCGGCACAGGTCTTGTCGGTAATATCCCAGGCCTGGCCATTGATCTGCCAAAGGCTAGGTGGCTTGCCATTCTCGGTATTGACCGACACTTTGCCGACCCACTCGAAATTGAAGTTCAGCTTCTCGGCGTTCTCCAGGTCCGGCTCGGCCACCGGGTTCGGCGGCAAGGCTGGCGGCCAATCGCTCGGCGCGTCGTTGCTGGCCACCGAACGCAAGGTGCCCAGGCGCACGAAACCGTCGCGCAGGGAAATTTCTTCGCCCGCTTGAGGAATGCGGATTGCCAGGCAGATACGCATGCCGGGGCCGAGCCAATAGTCGTCATCGAGTTTGCGTGGCGTTACCGGGTTGCCGTCGAGCGCGTAGATCATCGCCTCGCAGTTGCCCTTGAGGTTGATGCGGTAGGTCCAGGTGTTATCCAGATTGAGCAGGCGCACGCGCACCACTTGCCCGGCCGGCAGCTCGGTCACCGAACCGGCCTGGCCATTGATGGTGATCAGCCGCCCCGCCGTGCCGTTGCGCGCCGCCTCGCGGGGAATGCTGAACGGCAGCCAGGCGCCCTGCTCGTCCACGTGCCAGTTTTTCAGGCTAAGCGTGCGTTCATGCTTGAAACCCGTCGGCTCGCGTTCTTCGACGATCAGCGGGCCGACCAGCCCGCGCCCCAGCTCCTCGGAGCTGCTGACATGCGGGTGGTACCAATAACTGCCGGCATCCGGGACGCGAAACTTGTAGTCGAAGTACTCACCCGGTTTGACCGGCAATTGCGAAACATAGGGCACGCCGTCCATTTCCAGCGGCAGGCGGATGCCGTGCCAGTGAATGGTGGTTTCCACCGGGAGATGGTTGATGAAGCGAACCCGCAACCAAGTGCCCTGGCGTACCCGCAACTCGGTGCCTGGCGCCGACGGTCCGAAGGCCCAGGCCTCGGTCTTGAAGCCCGGCACCAGTTCGACGTCCAGGGGAGCGGCGATCAGCTCATAATCGTGCCCGGCATTTTCATCCTCAACCTTGCCCAGCCAATACCGCGCGGCGCCTCCAGCGCCCAGGCCAACCACAACCAGGCCGGTCAGGCCTTTGAGCATTTGTCGACGGGTGAAGGACATCGGTGCGGGTACCTCGTGCTCTGCGCAATCAGCGTGCCAGCAGCGGCTGGCGATGAAGGGCGAATACGATACACCTGCAAATGCGAAATATTAAGTGAAGTCTTCCCCACGAGGGTTGCTGCGTGATACCGAAACGAGATTTATGTACCGCCCGAACTCTTCGGGTCCGCTCAACACTGGCCTTCCCCTTTCCCAGGTGCATAGGCCATGACTCTCACGCCACAACAGTCGAGCACTCAGCAGACCCTGCGGGATTTAGCGACACAGGTGACCGCAGCCTGCCCCGACATTCGACAAGCCGCACGCAAGGTGGCGCAAGCCGTCCTGAGCAAATTCGGTCACACGGATCTGGACCCGGACAAGGTCTATCTGCATCGATTCAAGTACGCTCACACCAGCCCTCGAACCTTCAACGGGTGGGCGCACAACCAGGCGCCCTATCAATCGTACACGCTGCCCCAGCTGGTGATGCATCGGTTCGATGTCCACGATCAGGACAACGCCGACCTGCTCACCTACCTGACCGGTTTCTACACCGATGGCCCAGAGGCTGAGTCGTTCGACGAACACAACGAGCTCGCCATCGCGCCGCGGGACGTGCTGGAGTACTTCTGGCAAATCGACTTCTGCAGCGACTTCAAGCAGCAGGTCGAGGCGTTCTGGGCTGCGCACAGCGATGATTATCGCGTCCTGGCCAAGGTCAACTTCCTGAGCAAGGTGCTGGAAGAGCGCGCGAGCAATCCCGGCAGCCCACTGGCGCTGCAAGCGGGCCGGGTAGCCACGGCCCTGGTCGGTGACATCGCCTGGCCACCTACGCTTGAGCAACTTCGCCAACAGGTACAACCCAGCGCTGGGCTCAGAGTTGGTACCTTCGACATTGGCGGCCATGTGGCGTCCGATATCCTGCGCGTCGAGATGCTGGACGGCCAGCAGCTGCTGTACCTGCCAGGCGAAGTGGACGCCCTGCACCTGTTCGCCAGCCACGACGACCTGTACTGGTGGTTACTCAACCAAAACAACCAGGCGGATAACCGGTCACGATTCATGGGCCATTTTCCGCTGGAAAGCCACGCGCAACAAAACAGCAGCGTCGGCCTGAACCACATGATCGACCTGCTGTTCTTCAACTGGGGAGGTTCTGCGCCCAGCCCTCTGAACCAGCTCAACCGCGGTATCGACGCGGATGCATTCAGCCATCTTCGCGATAGCTGCAAGCAACGCATGCTCGATGACGAACGATTCGCGCTGCGCTCCAATGCCGACCTGCGCAAGCAACTGTGGATCGGCTATCTGCGGGCTTTCGGTGAAGTCAGCGGCGCGCTGGCCGCGCTGGATTGGCCGGTCGCCCTGGCGGCGGTCGGCGCGGGGCTTGCCGAAACCGGGTTGAATATCGACCAGGCCATCACCGGACATATAACCGCCGAGCGCCAAGCCGGTGTCGTGGGGGCTATCCTGGCGGCGGTCAACACCCTGTTCAATGCCACCTTCCTGCTCAGTGCCCCAGGCTCGGCTGTAGACAATGCGCTTGAGCCGGTGAGCGTCGAAGAGCCATTGACAACGCCTGACGAAACACTTGAGCCAACGGAAGATGATCGCCTTGCCACGCGCGCGGACCTCGTTGCCTGGGTACCCGAACCCTTGCGCCCCGCCCAGGCTCAAGACTTGCTGGCGCCTTTCGAAACCAATGTGCTCCTCAACGGTAATCCCGGCTCCGGCGAACTGCAGGGGATCTACACACAGGACGGCAAGTTCTATGCCCTGATCGACGAACTGCCCTATGAGGTGCGCCATGTGGGCGAACTGAACAGTTGGGTCGTCATAGACCCGGAAAACCCATTCTCATTCGCTCGCCACCAGCCAATCCGCCTTGGCCCCAACGGTCAATGGGAAGTTATTTTACCGCCGAGCCTGAAAGGCGGAATGCCTGCGTCACTCTTGAAGATTTTCGGCAGGCCCGCGACAACAGCCGCACTTCCAGAGTTGCCACCCACCCCGTATGAAATACCCATCGAGCACCGCCCACTATTAGAGCAAACCGCATCACTGGAGAAGCATACCGGTGTCCTCAAGGGCGACTACGGCATGGGGGTCGACTCTCCAACTGAAAGTGCAACCGAAACTTTTCGCCAAACAAGTGGGCGACTGGCAACGGACGCTCACCGTTTTGTCCAGACCTTCGAGCTGCCGCCGCGCCCCCCGCTACCTCAACTCACTGCAACCACCCAAGTGAAGGCGCTTCTCTCCGACGTATTTGAACAGGCCGATGGACTCGTTATCGGCGAGTCCCACTCCGACATGGGTAGCAAACGCTTTCTGATCGACAACATGAAGCTGTTGCGCAAACAAAACGTGAAAGTGCTGTATATGGAGCACTTCCTGACCGATATTCATCAGGCAGACCTGGATGTCTTCAATCGTACAGGCGTCATGTCCGAACGGTTACTCGAGTACGCCGATACACAAGGCACGCGACGAGGGCTGGCAAAAACCAACCCCTATACATTCACCGAAGTGCTGCGCAGTGCGCAGAAAGAGAACATTCGAATTCAGTCGATTGATTGCATGGCCAGCTATTGGGAAATTCAACCAGCACCTTTGGCCCGCCAGGAAATGATGAATTATTACGCGCACTTGATCATCGACGCCGACCAAGCGACCCGAGGTAAATCCAAGTGGGTAGCGCTGATGGGAAACAGCCACTCAAATACCTTTGAAGGGGTGCCTGGCGTCAGCGAAATACAAGGTGCCTATGGCCTACGAATTGAAGATGTACCCATGGGCCAGCCAGAACGGTTCGAGATCGATCCTGGCCAGTCAGTCGCCGATAATAAGACCGCGCGCTTTATCAAAGGGGACATACGCCTGCAAGCCGCGTTGAAAAAACCCGAGGTCGCCACGGAGACGCTCGAAGAGCTCCTGCGAGAGCCAGGCGATTATCACGTTACAGCGCAACACAATCAGTTATTCCTGATACACCGATCTGGGGATGGCAGTTTGGTGCGCACGCCGATCCAAAAAGAGGGCAACTATTACTTCATCAATCGACCGAAGTGGGCTTGGATCAGTGGCCAGCGTTTCAGCAACCTCAGCCAGTTGCGCGGCATCCTCTCACGCCACGGCATGGTCATGAAGGAGCTGAAAACCTCATAAAAGGCTGAATACAACAAGGGCGCCTTGCGGCGCCCTTGTTGTTTAACTCATTCCCACTCGATAGTGGCCGGCGGCTTGCTCGACACGTCGTAAGTGACGCGCGAGATACCGTCGATTTCGTTGATGATACGGCCGCTGACGGTTTCCAGCAGCTCGTACGGCAGGTGTGCCCAACGCGCGGTCATGAAGTCCACGGTTTCCACGGCACGCAGGGCCACGACCCAGGCGTAGCGACGGCCGTCGCCAACGACGCCGACCGACTTGACCGGTTGGAACACCACGAAGGCCTGGCTGGTCTTGTGGTACCAGTCGGCCTTGCGCAGCTCTTCGATGAAGATGTGGTCGGCACGACGCAGGATGTCGGCGTATTCCTTCTTCACTTCACCGAGGATACGCACGCCCAGGCCTGGGCCTGGGAACGGGTGGCGGTAGACCATGTCGTACGGCAGGCCCAGTTCCAGGCCGATCTTGCGCACTTCGTCCTTGAACAGCTCACGCAGTGGCTCGACCAGTTTGAGGTTCATTTCCTCCGGCAGGCCGCCGACGTTGTGGTGCGACTTGATCACGTGGGCCTTGCCGCTCTTGGCGCCCGCCGACTCGATCACGTCCGGGTAGATGGTGCCCTGGGCGAGGAACTGGATGTTGTCCAGTTTGCTGGCTTCGGCATCGAACACGTCGATGAAGGTACGGCCGATGATCTTGCGCTTCTTCTCAGGGTCGGCTTCGCCTTCCAGGTTGTCGAGGAACTGCTTCTCGGCATCGGCGCGGATGACCTTGACGCCCATGTTCTCTTTGAACATGGCCATCACCTGGTCGCCTTCGTGCAAGCGCAGCAGGCCGTTGTCGACGAATACGCAGGTCAGTTGGTCGCCAATGGCGCGGTGCAGCAGCGCGGCAACCACCGAGCTGTCGACGCCGCCGGACAGGCCCAGCAGGACGTTGGCCGAACCGACCTGGGCACGCACCTGGGCGATGGCGTCTTCGACGATGTTGGAGGCGGTCCACAGGGCTTCGCAGCCACAGATGTCCTTCACGAAGCGGGACAGGATGCGACCGCCTTGCTTGGTGTGGGTCACTTCCGGGTGGAACTGCACGCCGTAGTAGCCACGGGCGTCGTCGAACATGCCGGCGATCGGGCAGCTCGGGGTGCTGGCCAGGACGTTGAAGCTGCCCGGCATCTGGGTGACCTTGTCGCCGTGGCTCATCCACACGTCCAGGCCCAGTACGCCGTCGTCGTCGACGTGGTCTTCGATGCCGTCGAGCAGGCGGCTCTTGCCGACCACGTCAACGCGGGCATAACCGAACTCGCGCAGGTCGGAACCTTCGACCTTGCCGCCCAGTTGCTCGGCCATGGTCTGCATGCCGTAGCAGATGCCCAACAGCGGCACGTTCAGGTCGAACACGGCCTGCGGTGCACGCGGGCTGTTGGCTTCGTGGACCGACTCGGGGCCGCCAGCGAGGATGATGCCGCGCGGGTTGAATTCGCGGATCGCTTCATCGTCCATGTCGAAGGGGTGCAGTTCGCAGTACACGCCGATCTCACGCACGCGGCGGGCGATCAGCTGGGTGTACTGGGAACCGAAATCGAGGATCAGGATGCGGTGAGCGTGAATGTCGAGGGCCATGACTCAATCTCGTCAGTGGAAATCGGAAACGACGCGGGGCTGTCGTGACAGCCCCGCATGCAAATGTTGCTAAAAGCCTCAGCCTACGCGGTAGTTAGGGGCTTCTTTGGTGATCTGCACGTCATGCACGTGGGACTCGGCCATGCCGGCACCGGTGATGCGCACGAACTCCGGCTTGGTACGCATCTCTTCGATGGTCGCGCTGCCGGTGTAGCCCATGGACGAACGCAGGCCGCCCATCAGCTGGTGGATGATCGCGGCCAGGGCGCCTTTGTACGGCACACGGCCTTCGATGCCTTCCGGGACCAGTTTCTCGGCACCGGCCGAGGAGTCCTGGAAGTAACGGTCGGACGAGCCTTGCGCCTGTGCCATCGCACCCAGCGAGCCCATGCCGCGGTACGCTTTGTAGGAACGGCCCTGGAACAGCTCGACTTCACCCGGTGCTTCTTCGGTACCGGCGAACATCGAACCCATCATCACGCAGGACGCACCGGCAACGATGGCCTTGGACAGGTCACCCGAGAAACGGATGCCGCCATCGGCGATCAGCGGCACGCCAGTGCCTTCCAGTGCGGCGGCGACGTTGGCGATGGCGCTGATTTGCGGCACGCCGACACCGGCGACGATGCGGGTGGTGCAGATCGAGCCTGGGCCGATGCCGACCTTGACGGCGTCGGCGCCAGCTTCAGCCAGGGCCTTGGCCGCAGCGCCGGTGGCGATGTTGCCGCCGATCACCTGCACCTGCGGGTAGGTTTCTTTCACCCAGCGAACGCGGTCGATCACGCCTTTGGAGTGACCGTGGGCGGTGTCTACGACCACCACGTCAACGCCAGCGGCTACCAGGGCGGCAACGCGCTCGCCGGTGTCCTTGCCAGTGCCGACCGCAGCGCCGACGCGCAGGCGACCCTGGTCGTCCTTGCTGGCCAGCGGGTAGGCCTTGGCCTTTTCGATGTCCTTGACGGTCATCATGCCCTTGAGGCTGAACTTGTCGTCGACGATCAGGACTTTTTCCAGCCGGTGCTTGTGCAGCAGCTCGCGGACTTCGTTCTTGTCGGCGCCTTCGCGCACGGTGACCAGACGCTCTTTGGGCGTCATCACGTCGCGCACCTTGGCATCCAGGCGGGTTTCGAAGCGCACGTCACGGGAGGTGACGATACCGACCAGGTCGCCGTTTTCCAGCACCGGAACGCCCGAGATGTTGTTCAGGCGAGTCAGGTCGAACAGGTCGCGCACGGTGGCGTCGGCTTCGATGGTGATCGGGTCCTTGACCACGCCAGCCTCGAACTTCTTGACCTTGCGTACTTCGCCGGCCTGCTGTTCGATGGTCATGTTCTTGTGGATGATGCCGATGCCGCCTTCCTGAGCCATGGCAATGGCCAGACGCGCTTCGGTCACGGTATCCATGGCGGCGGAAACCAGAGGAATGTTCAGCTCGATGCCACGAGTCAAACGGGTCTTGAGACTGACTTCATTGGGCAGTACCTCGGAATAGCCAGGTACAAGGAGGATATCGTCGAAAGTCAGGGCTTCTTGGCTGATACGCAGCATCGCGGGGGCTCCCGGGCGGGAAAAATGGAAGCGCGCCATTATACTCATCCACGGCGCGCCGCTCAATGCAAAATAAGGGCCTTCGGTCAGCGTTCTGGCAGTTTTACCTGCACCACCGCCACCGGCTGGTCCAGCCAGTCGGCGAAGCTGTCGAGAAAGGCCTGGGTGAAACCGGCCTCGCCCCAGTTGTTGAAGATGAACCCCAGGTTGGAAAAGGCACATGGCTGCAGGAAAAGGAAGCCATTGATGTCGTCTTCATGGCCACACAGTGGGCAGGTGAAGTTGTCGCTCACCCCCGGCATCCACTCTTCCAGGCTCTCGAACAGAGGCTCGCCCACCTCGCGGCGGCACTCGGGGCAACCGGCTTCTTCGAGGAAGCCGTCATGGGGCGTATAGATGCAGCGCTTGAGCACCACTTCCAAGCCATTGACCGGCTCGCCGAAGGGCAGCTTGTGCGGATGCAGGGCGACTTTGCGTGCGCCTTCGGCCAGGGCATAGCCCATGCGGTTGCCGGTGCGACCGCAGGTGGTCAATTGCTCCTCGACCACTTTTTCACGCACCAGCCAGCGCAGGATGGCCCGGGCACGGGCCTCGTGCACCGGCACGGTGGAGAGTTTCGGGACGATGATGCTCTGGATGTTCATGGATCGGACGGGCCTGGCGACTGCGGTAATGGGCTGATTCTATCGCAAATCTCCCACCGCGGACTTGGCGCCCCCCACCCACCCCCTTATCATGCCCCCATGATCAAAGACCCCTTCGAACGACTCGGCCTGGACCGCGAGGTCCTCACCGTCAGCCAGCTCAACGGCCGCGCGCGAGTGCTGCTGGAAGACGTATTCCGCAGTGTCTGGGTGGAAGGCGAAATCTCCAACCTCGCCCGCCCGGCCTCCGGCCATATGTACTTCACCCTCAAGGACAGCGGCGCCCAGGTGCGCTGCGCGCTGTTCCGGCAGAACGCCACACGGGTGCGCCAGGCCCTGCGTGACGGCCTGGCGGTGCGGGTGCGCGGAAAGGTGTCGCTGTTCGAAGGGCGCGGCGACTATCAGTTGATTCTCGACACCGTCGAACCGGCCGGTGACGGCGCCTTGCGCCTGGCCTTCGAAGCGCTGAAGGAAAAGCTCGGCGCCGAGGGCCTGTTCAGTGCCGAGCGCAAGCGGCCGCTGCCGGCCCACCCGCAACGCATCGGCATCATCACCTCGCCCACCGGCGCGGTGATCCGCGACATCATCAGCGTGTTCCGCCGCCGTGCGCCGCAGGTCGAGCTGAACCTGATCCCCACCGCCGTGCAGGGCCGCGAGGCCATCAACCAGATCGTCCGCGCCCTGCAACTGGCCGACAGCCGCGGCTTCGATGCGCTGATCCTGGCCCGCGGCGGTGGCTCGCTGGAAGATTTGTGGTGTTTCAACGAAGAAGCTGTGGCGCGCGCCGTGGCGGCCTGCGTCACGCCCATCGTCAGCGCCGTAGGCCATGAGACCGATGTGTCGATCAGCGACTTCGTCGCCGACGTGCGCGCCCCTACGCCATCGGCCGCCGCCGAACTGCTGGCCCCCGACAACAGCGGCCTGCAGCAGCGCCTCGAAGGCCTGCAACGGCGCCTGCTGCTGCGCATGCAGAACCGCCTGGCCCACGACCGCTTGCGCCTGGATTCGCTGACACGGCGCCTGCGCCACCCCGGCGAGCGACTGCGCCAACAGGCCCAACGCCTGGACGATCTGGACATGCGCTTGCGCCGGGCGTTCATGCTCAACCTCAACCAGCGCCGCGAGCGCCTGGCACGCCTGGACACGCGTCTGGCCGCGCAGCACCCGGGGCGCACGCTGAAGCTGCTCGGCCAACGCCTGGACAGCCTCGCCGAACGCCTGCCAAAGGCCATGCGCGATGTGCTCAAGGACCGCCGCCAACGCTTCCAGGCCCAGCTGCAGACCTTGCAAGTGGTCAGCCCGCTGGCGACCCTGGCGCGCGGCTACAGCATCCTCCTCGACGAGCATGGCCAGGCCATCCGCAGCGCCGAGCAGACCCGCAACGGCCAGCGCCTGACTGCGCGCCTCAACGAAGGCGAACTGCAAGTGCGGGTCGAGGACAATCACCTGACCCCGGTCACCCTTTCCCTACTGGACTGACACATGCCCCGCCTGTTCGCGCCCCTGCTTGCCCTTTCCCTGATGCTGCTGGCCGGCGCCGCCCAGGCCAGCTACATCACCCGCACCCTGAACAAACCGGTGCCCGGCGGCGTCGCCGTGGTCGACCTGGGGCCGGCGGCCACGGCGCCGAGCGCACGCTTCGATGGCAAGCCGGTGCTGGTGGTGAAAGAGCAGGACAACTGGCTGGCCATCGTCGGTATCCCGCTGACTCAGAAGCCCGGCACTGCCACGCTGACCCAAGGCAGTCGCAACCTGCCGTTCAGCGTGGGCAGCAAGAAATACCCCGAGCAGCACATCACCCTGAAGAACAAGCGCCAGGTCAACCCAGACCCGGCCGACCTCAAGCGCATCGACCGCGAGCTTGCCGAGCAGATCACCGCCTACCGCAGCTTCAGCCCGAACCTGCCGAGCAACCTGCTGCTCGACAAACCGGTCAGCGGCCCGCTGTCGAGCAAGTTCGGTGTGCGCCGCTTCTTCAACGGAGAGGAACGCAACCCGCATGCGGGGCTGGACTTCGCAGTGCCTGCCGGCACACCGATCAAGACCCCGGCCAATGGCAAGGTGATCCTGGTCGGCGATTACTTCTTCAATGGCCGCACGGTGTTCGTCGACCACGGCCAGGGCTTCATCAGCATGTTCTGCCACATGTCCAAGATCGATGTGAACGTGGGTCAACAGTTGCGTCGCGGCGATGTGGTCGGCCGTGTAGGTTCGACCGGGCGGGCGACTGGACCGCACATGCACTGGAACGTCAGCCTCAATGATGCGCGGGTGGATCCGGCCATCTTCATTGGGGCCTTTCAGCCCTGATCGAAGGGGTGCGACTGTGTTGCGCGAGCCAAAAGACTCGCGCAACACACAGAAACACCATCAGATATTCCAGCAATAAAATCTCGATACATCCTGCTTTTTAAGCATTTATCTCAATTTTTTTCGAACGCTTGCCATCCCTCACCTCACTGGTTAGGGTTGAAGGCATGAAAACCTTCAGCACCCTCATTCTGCTCCGACAACATCGCAGCCTCTGCCTGGTCAGCGCCCGACTACCAGGTTGAATCGCGTCGCCTCGCCCTTTCATCTTGTTACAGCTCGGCAGGCCCGATTTCGGCCGCACACAAAAGGATTGCTTCCATGACCATGCTCAAAGACCCATCGAAGAAGTACCGCGCTTTCCCGACCATCGACCTGCCTGACCGTACCTGGCCGTCGAAGACCATCACCGAAGCACCGATCTGGTGCAGCTCGGACCTGCGTGATGGCAACCAGTCGCTGATCGAGCCGATGGACTCGGAGAAGAAGCTGCGCTTCTGGAAGACCCTGGTGCAGGTCGGTGTGAAGGAGATCGAAGCCTCGTTCCCGTCCGCCTCGCAGACCGATTTCGACTTCGTGCGCAGCCTGATCGAAGACGGCCACATCCCGGACGACACCACCATCCAGGTGCTCACCCAGGCTCGTGAAGACCTGATCGCGCGCACCTTCGAATCGCTGCGCGGGGCCAAGAAGGCCATCGTCCACCTGTACAACGCCACCTGCCCGTCGTTCCGCCGCATCGTCTTCAACCAGGACAAGCAAGGCGTGAAGGACATCGCGGTGAACGCGGCCAAGCTGTTCGTCAAATACGCCGCCCAACAGCCGGAAACCCAGTGGACCTTCCAGTACTCGCCGGAAACCTTCAGCGCCACCGAACTGGAGTTCGCCAAGGAAGTCTGCGATGCGGTGATCGAGGTGTGGAACCCAACACCTGAACACAAGGTTATCCTCAACCTGCCGGCCACCGTGGAAGTTGCCACGCCAAACATCTACGCCGACCAAATCGAGTGGTTCTGCCGCAACGTCAGCCGCCGTGACAGCGTGATCATCAGCCTGCACTGCCACAACGACCGTGGCACCGGCATCGCCGCCACCGAGCTGGGCCTGATGGCCGGCGCCGACCGCGCCGAAGGCTGCCTGTTCGGCAACGGCGAGCGCACCGGCAACGTCGACCTGGTGACCCTGGCGCTGAACCTCTACACCCAGGGCATCGACCCAGGGCTGGACTTCTCCGACATCGACGGCGTGCGCAAGGTCGTCGAAGAGTGCAACCAGCTGCCCGTGCACCCGCGTCACCCGTATGTCGGCGACCTGGTACACACCGCATTCTCCGGCTCGCACCAGGATGCCATCCGCAAAGGCTTCGCCAAGCAGCAGGACGGCGAACTGTGGGAAGTGCCGTACCTGCCGATCGACCCGGCCGACATCGGCCGCAGCTATGAGGCGGTGATCCGCGTCAACAGCCAGTCGGGCAAAGGCGGCATCACTTACCTGCTCGAACAGGAATACGGCATCAGCCTGCCGCGCCGCATGCAGATCGAATTCAGCCAGGTAGTGCAGGGCGAAACCGATCGCCTCGGCCTGGAAATGACCGCCCAGCAGATCTACAGCCTGCTGCACAAGGAATACCTCCAGGCCAACAGCCCGTATGCGCTGGTCAGCCACCGTCTGCAGGAAGAAAACGGCCACAGTGCCGTGGAAGTGGAAGTCGCCGGCGAAGGCGAAACCACCCTGCACTGGCGCGGCAAGGGCAATGGCGCCCTGGAAGCGCTGGTGGCCGGTTTGCCGATCGCCGTGGAGATCATGGACTACAACGAGCACGCCATCGGTGCCGGCACCAACGCCAAGGCGGCGGCCTATATCGAGCTGCGCGTGGCCGGTGGTCGCCCGGTGCACGGTGTAGGTATCGATGAGAACATCACTACGGCCAGCTTCAAGGCACTGTTCAGTGCGCTGAATCGCTCGCTGAGCCAGCAGGAAGCCAAGGCGGCGTAAGCTTTGAAATGATGGTCAGAAGCCCGCGTCCATGATGCGGGCTTTTTTGTTGCCTGTGCGGGCCTCATCGCGGCTGAAGCCGCTCCTACAGGGATTGGCACCGGACCCGTAGGAGCGGCTTCAGCCGCGAAGAGGCCAGCACATGCAACACAAATGCAAAAAAAAGGGACGCCGACCAAGCGCCCCATAAAGCACACAACAAATTCAGTTTCAGTCCAGCAGCGCCATCGCCTCGGCGCTGCACGCCTCGATCCGCGCCCAGTCGCCGTTCTTGATCCAGCTGCTGTCGAGCATCCAGGTCCCACCCACACACATCACATTGGGCAAGGCCATATAGTTGCGCACGTTGGCCGGGTTGACCCCGCCAGTCGGGCAGAAGCGGATATCGCCGAACGGTCCACCGAACGCTTTGATCGCCGCAACACCGCCGCTGATTTCTGCGGGGAACAGCTTGAATCGGCGGTAACCCAGCGCATAACCCATCATGATTTCCGACGGCGTGCTGATACCCGGTAGCAGCGGGATGTCGCTGTCCACGCCGGCTTCGAGAATATCCTGGGTGATACCCGGGGTGACCACGAACTGCGCGCCTGCAGCTTCGACTGCGGCATACATGCCACGATCGAGCACGGTACCGGCACCAACACACAGCTCCGGACGCTGCTCGCGCAGCACCTGGATAGCCTTGAGGCCATGCTGGGAGCGCAAGGTCACTTCCAGGGTGCGGATGCCGCCAGCGGCCAGGGCGTCGGCCAGGGGCAGGATGTCTTCCTCACGGGCGATGGTGATCACCGGCAGGATGCGCGCCGCACCGCAGATGGCATCGATGCGGTCGGCTTTTTCGGCCATCGACAGCAGAGGCTGTGGGCGTTCAAGGGTGGTCATGACAGTGGATCCTTTGCTCATGGGCACCAGTAGATGCTCAAGGGGTCGTGAAGAAAGGCGCGAATCGGCATTTCGTTAAGGTCGTTGCCCTCCAGCGCGGCGCGCAGGGTAGCGAGTTTGCCCGGGCCCTGCACCGACAGCGCGATGAAGGCGGCGCTGGCGAGTAGCGAACGGGTCAGCGACAAGCGTTGGTGCGGCACGCTCGGCGCCAGCATCGGCAGGCAGCGGCGTTTGCTGGTCAGGTCGAGGCCTTCGGCCAGGTTCGGGCTGTTGGGGAACAGCGACGCGGTATGGCCATCGTCGCCCATGCCCAGCACCAGCACATCGATGGCTGGCAGCTCGGCCAAGGCCTGGTCTGCTTTGGCAGCGGCAGCATCGAGGTTTTCCGCCTGCTGATACAGGCTGACAAAGCGCGCCTTGGCCGCTGCCCCCTGGAACAGGTGGCGAGCCAGCAAACCGGCGTTGCTGTCGGCGTGTTCCACCGGCACCCAGCGCTCATCGGCCAGGCTGACCGTCACCTTCGACCAGTCCAGCACTTCAGTTGCCAGTTTTTCGAGGAACGGCACCGGGCTGCGGCCACCGGACAGCACCAGGCAGGCCTGGCCTTTCGCGGCAATGGCTGCACGCAAGCGCTCGGCCACATCAGCGGCCAGCTTTACCGAGAGCGCCTTGGCATCCACCAATGAATGCGCTGTAACGCTTTGCGGCAGTTGAAGTTCAGATATCCCCATACCACGCCCTCCCATCACGTGTGATCAATGCTATCGAGCTCATCGGCCCCCAGGACCCGGCGGCATAAGGCTTGGGGGCATCACCGGCGCTCTGCCAGCCAGCGATCAGCTGGTCGCACCACTTCCAGGCATATTCGATTTCGTCCTTGCGCACGAACAGGTTCTGGTTGCCGCGCATCACTTCGAGCAGCAAGCGTTCGTAGGCATCCGGAATGCGCGCGGTGCGCCAGGTATCGGAAAAATTCAGCTGCAACGGGCCGCTGCGCAGTTGCATGCCTTTGTCCAGGCCCTGCTCCTTGGTCATCACCCGCAACGAAATACCCTCGCTCGGTTGCAGGCGAATGATCAGCTTGTTCCCGACCTGCAGGCGCTGCTCCGGGGCGAAGATGTAGTGCGGTGTTTCCTTGAAGTGGATGACGATCTGCGACAATTTCTGCGGCATGCGCTTGCCGGTGCGCAGGTAGAACGGCACGCCCGACCAGCGCCAGTTGCGGATGTCGGCGCGCAGGGCGACGAAGGTTTCGGTGTCGCTCTGGGCGTTGGCATTGTCTTCTTCCAGGTAACCGGGCACCGGCTTGCCGTCGCTGTAGCCGGCAATGTATTGGCCGCGTACCACGCGAGTGCTGAGCCCCTCGCCGGTGATCGGCGCGAGGGCCTTGAGCACCTTGACCTTCTCGTCGCGGATGCTGTCGGCCGACAGTTCGCTGGGCGGGTCCATGGCGATCAGGCACAGCAGTTGTAGCAGGTGGTTCTGGATCATGTCGCGCAGCTGGCCGGCCTTGTCGAAATAGCCCCAGCGGCCTTCGATGCCGACCTTCTCGGCGACGGTGATCTCCACATGGGAGATCGAATTCTGGTTCCACTGGGTTTCGAACAGGCTGTTGGCGAAGCGCAGTGCGATCAGGTTCTGCACCGTCTCCTTGCCCAGGTAGTGGTCGATGCGATAGACGCGGCTTTCCGGGAAGAAGCGCGCCACGGCATCGTTGACCCGGCGCGACGACTCCAGGTCGTGGCCGATGGGCTTTTCAAGTACCACCCGAGTCCGTGAGGCCAGCCCGACCTGATCGAGGTTTTCGCAAATGGCGCCGTACACTGCCGCCGCCGTGGCGAAATAGGCAATCAACGGCAGCTCGGCAGGGGCCTGCTCGGCCAGGGCCTGGTAGCCCTCGGCCTGAAGGAAGTCCAGGTGCTGGTAGCTCAAGCGCCCGAGAAAACGCCCCAGCGCCGCAGGCTCCAGATCGTCTTCGGCCACGTGCTTGCGCAGATGGGCCTCAATACTCTGCAAATGCTCCTGCGCGCTGCCAGGCTCGCGGGCCAGCGCCAGCAGGCGGGTGTCCGCGTGCAACAAATTGGCGCGGTCGAGCTGGTAAAGCGCAGGAAACAGCTTGCGCAATGCCAGATCGCCGAGGGCGCCAAACAGGGCAAAGGTGCAAGGTTCGACACTGATCGCTGCCATGATGTTGGTTCTTTCCTAAAGTTGGTCTAGGAATACCGCTTTCACTTACGGTTTTCAAGGAATAATGTAGTAAAAACCACAACATTACACACATGTGTTACAGACAAGTGGTGCGCCACCCGTACCGCCAGTACGATAGACGACCGTGCAAAAAGCCTGCTGCTGCGCCAGCCGGCTGTCTTCCCGACCCAAGGACACACCCATGGACCGCGTGCGAAACCTCCTGGAACAGATCCAGGGACGCCTCGACGAGCTGAACAAGGCCGAACGCAAAGTCGCCGAAGTCATTCTGCTCAACCCGCAACAAGCCACCCGTTTCAGCATTGCCGCGCTGGCCCAGGCGGCCAAGGTCAGCGAGCCGACCGTCAACCGTTTCTGCCGCTCGTTCGGCGTCAGCGGCTACCCAGAGCTCAAATTGCAACTGGCGCAGAGCCTGGCCAGCGGCGCCGCCTACGTCAGCCGCGCGGTGGAAGCCGACGATGACCCGGCGGCCTACACCCAGAAGATCTTCGCCAGCGCCATCGCCTCGCTCGACAGTGCCTGCCAGCAGCTCGACCCGCAACAGGTCAGCCGCGCCGTGGACATGATGATCCAGGCCCGGCAGATCCATTTCTTCGGCCTCGGCGCCTCGGCCCCGGTGGCCCTGGACGCGCAGCACAAGTTCTTCCGCTTCAACCTGGCGGTGTCGGCCCATGCCGACGTACTCATGCAGCGCATGCTGGCCTCGGTGGCGCACACCGGCGACCTGTTCGTGATCATCTCCTACACCGGCCGCACCCGCGAACTGGTCGAGGTGGCGCGCCTGGCACGCGAGAACGGCGCCTCGGTGCTCGGCCTGACCGCTGCCGGTTCGCCGTTGGCCCAGGCCTGCAGCCTGAGTCTGCACATTCCGCTGCCCGAAGACACCGACATCTACATGCCGATGACTTCGCGGATCATCCAGCTGACCGTGCTCGACGTCTTGGCCACCGGCATGACCCTGCGCCGGGGCGTGGACTTCCAGCCGCACCTGCGCAAGATCAAGGAGAGCCTGAACGCCAGCCGCTATCCAGTCGAAGACGACGAACTCAGCTGAGCCGGTGCGCCTGCAGCCGCAGGTGGGCGCGCTGCCCCGGCGCCAGGCTCAGACCCTCGCCACTGCCGCTGGCCGCCTCGACGCAGACGAAGCCCTGGCTTTCACGCCCGCTCACGCCCATCAGAGGCCGGTTACCAGGGTGCCACACCACAGTGTCGTCGCTGTCACCGGTGTCGATGCACAGCTCGCGCTGCCACGCCGGGTCCTGCAACTGCACCCTTGGCGTGCCGGGGTAGACCTTTTGGCAGCCGCCCTTGAGCTTCAAGGCGCCGTCCTGGCGGCAAGCCTGCCGACTCAAGCGATCGTAACCCTCGATATCTTCAAGCCCAGACAGCGCTATCTCGGACACGTCACTGATACGCCAATAGGCCAGCAGCGCATGACTCAACTGGCAGGGTTCGCTGTCCTGGTGCTCGGTGCTCAGGCTCAGCTCCATGCGGCTGCCCAGCCGGGCATGTAGGTCAACCTGCCAATCGCACAGGTCCAGGCGCCACTTCAGGCTCACGCCCTCTTCGTCCTCGCGGCTGTCGACCAGCTTCCAGTCCAGCAAACGTGCCCAGCCGTGAGCCGGCCACAGGTCTTCGCTGGGATGACGGCCGTACCAGGGCCAGCACACCGGCACGCCACCACGGATCGCCCCCACCTGGGGCCACTGCTCGGCACACCACAGCCAGGGCCGCTCACCGGCCGGCTGGAAGTGCAGCAACTGCGCGCCCTGGCGGCTGAATACCGCCTGGCATTTGGGGTGATCGATGATCAGTACATCGCGCTGCTGGTAACGCTCCCACTCGAATGTCGGCCTTGGCCTCTGTGCGGAAAAGAAGCGATGGAGCGGATGTTCAGGCATGGTTCAGAGCTCTTGTTGTTTGAGATAGCGCTGTCTCGACCTATCCCCGACAACCACTGCAAGCCAGTGGGTGCCGGGAGCCGATAGTGGATTGGCGTAAATTTACAACAATTGGCCTCAGAATGACGACTGAATCTTCAAGCCAGCGACCAGCGCGTTGTCCACTTCATCCACACCGCCGGGGCTCTTGATGTACTGCAGGTTGGGGCGAACGGTCAGCCAGTTAGTGACGTGGAAGCCGTAGTACAGCTCGGCGTTGTACTCGGTGCGCTGCAGCGGCACGAAGCCTGGGTTGTCGTAATCGTTGATGCCGCTCTGCGCGTTGAGCTGTTCAGCGCGCTTCTTCACGTCGTCGTTCACGTGGATGCGGGCCACGCCGAAGCCGATGTCATCCTTGGGCCGAGCATCGAATGCACCCTTGTAGACCAGGCCGACCTGCTGGTAGTTGTCGACCACGTTGGTGGCCTTGTCATGCACGGTGAAGTTGGCAAACAGGCTGAGGCCGCGGCTTGCATCGCCGCCATGGGCGGTGACCTGCTGCTGCGCCACCACCCACCAGCCATGCTTGCTGGAGTGGGATTTGAAGCCAGCACCGCTGATGCCTTGCGGGTTGCCATTGACGTCCTCGTAGACATCTTCAGCATCGGCAGTGCTGTAGTAATAGCCCAGGCGGTACTCACCCGGCAGGCCATTCACCTGCGGGGACCACACCGCCTCCACCGGCAGGATCGCGCCTTTGGTGCCGCTGCCACTGAGCTTGAAGCCGTTACCGGTTTCCAGGTTCGATGGGTTCTGCTCGAAGGCGCCGACCTGGACGAAGAATTCCGGCGTGATGTTGTACTTGACCCGCAGCGCCCATTGGCTGACCGGCCAGTTGTACCAGATGCCGCCAACCCAGTTGCCCACCTGCGAGCCGCAGAAGGCCAGGTTCTGGAAGTCGCATGGGAAGCTGTTGAAGTCCTCGCCCTCGCCGAAGCGGCCGAATTTCACATCCAGGGCACCGTCGAAGTACTTCTGCTTGATCCACATCTGGGTCAACCGCCAGGTCTGGCCGCGGCCCCACACTTCCTGCACCGAACTGAACTGGCCGGCGCGCGGGTCACTGATGCGGTCGTTGGACAGGTTGCGGCCGCTGCGCTCGGTGATCGCCAATTTGAATTCGGCATCGTGCCAGCCGAAAATTTTCTGCAGGTCCAGGTGCGCGCCAAGGGCGAACTGGTCGCTGTAGCGCGCGGTCTTGTCGTCGTTGTAGCCACCGTTGAGGTTGCCGGCCACCTCGCCCACGTAATCGAGAGTGAAGTCATAGCCTTTTTCCAGCAGCTCGGTGCGGGCGCCGCCCCAGTCGCCGGTCATCCATTTCGACTCGCTGGAGAAGGCCTCGGCGGCCTGAGCCCCGCTGCTGCCGACCACGGCAAGCAAGGCCAGTGAGCCCAAGGTCTTGATGCGATTGCGCTGTTCCATCCCTTTGCGTCCTCTTTTTTCTTATTGATGGTGTAGACGTTTCAACGGCCCTTGAGGCGGGTGACGTTGTCCTTCACTGAAACGTTGGCAGTGTTCAGGTCCAGGCGCTCGCCGCTGGCGGCGTCGAACAGCAGCACCCGCGCCGGGTCGAATTGCAGGTTCAAGCTGTCACCGACCCGACACGCCACGTCTGGCGCCAGGCGGCAGCACACCTTGGTCTGGTTGAGGGTGACGAATACCAAAAGGTCCGGCCCGGTCGGCTCGGTCACCTGCACCTCGGCGCGAATGCCCGGCAGGCCATTGCCCTCCCCCGTGCCCAGGGTGATTTGCTCGGGGCGGATGCCGAGGATGATCTCGCGGCCGTCCAGCTCGTCGCTGGCCACACCCAGCGGCAGCTCGCAACGCGCCTGGCCGCTGTCGAGCAGGGCCAGCAGGCGCCCGTCCCGTTTGGCCAGGCGCACGGGAATGAAGTTCATCGGCGGCGAGCCGATAAAGCTGGCGACGAACTGGTTGGCCGGGTCGTTGTAGATTTGCTGCGGAGTGCCGAACTGCTGGATGATGCCGTCCTTCATCACCGCCACCTTGTCGCCCAGGGTCATGGCCTCGATCTGGTCGTGGGTGACGTACACCGTGGTGGTCTTCAGGCGCTGGTGCATCAGTTTCATTTCGGTGCGCATCTCGACCCGCAGCTTGGCGTCGAGGTTGGACAGCGGCTCATCGAACAGGTAGATCTTCGGCCGCCGCGCCAACGCCCGGCCCATGGCCACGCGCTGCTGTTGGCCACCGGACAACTGCGCCGGTTTGCGCGCCAGCAAGTGCTCGATCTGCAGCAGCTTGGCCACCCGCGCGACTTCCTCTTCGATGGCTGCTTGCGGCATCTTGCGGATCTTCAGGCCAAACTCGATGTTCTCGCGCACAGTCATGGTCGGGTACAGCGCGTAGGACTGGAACACCATGGCGATGTCACGGTCTTTGGGGCTCATGCCGCTGACGTCCTGCTCATCGATCAGGATCGCGCCGCCGGTGATGTTCTCAAGGCCGGCGATGCAGTTCATCAAGGTCGATTTGCCACAGCCCGATGGGCCGACCAGGATCAGGAACTCGCCGTCCCTGATCGACAATTGGATGTCCTTGAGGGTGTCTGGCAGGCCGCTGCCATAGGTCTTGTTCACATTGCGAATTTCAAGCGTTGCCATGACTTACCCCTTGACGGCGCCGGCACTGAGGCCGCGGACGAAATACTTGCCTGCCACCACATAGACCAGCAGGGTTGGCAGGCCGGCGATCATCGCCGCCGCCATGTCGACGTTGTATTCCTTGGCCCCGGTGCTGGTGTTGACCAGGTTGTTCAGGGCCACGGTGATCGGTTGCGAGTCGCCGCTGGAAAACACCACCCCGAACAGGAAGTCGTTCCAGATCTGGGTGAACTGCCAGATCAGGCAGACCATGATGATCGGCGTCGACATCGGCAGGATGATGCGGCGGAAGATGGTGAAGAACCCGGCACCGTCCAGGCGTGCGGCCTTGACCAGGGCGTCGGGAATGCTCACGTAGAAATTGCGGAAAAACAGCGTGGTGAAGGCCAGGCCGTAGACCACATGCACCAGCACCAGGCCGCTGGTGGTGCTGGCCAGGCCCAACTTGCCGAGGGTGAACGAAGCCGGCAGCAGCACGGTCTGGAACGGCAGGAAGCAGCCGAATAGCAGCAGGCCGAAGAACAGCTGCGAACCTCGGAATCGCCACATCGAGAGCACATAGCCGTTCAGCGCGCCAATGGCGGTGGAGATCAACACCGCTGGTACGGTGATCATGATCGAGTTCCAGAAGTAGCCGTTGACGGTACCCCAGGCCTTTACCCAGCCGATGCCGCTGACCACGGTCGGCCAGCTCAGCAGGTTGCCGGTGCTGATGTCTTCGGGGGTTTTGAAGCTGGTCAGCAGCATGACCACCAGCGGCACCAGGTACAGCAGCACAGCCAGCAGCAGCACGGCATGGATGGCGATGCGGCTGAGGCTCAACGCCGGTTTGTCGGCAGGGCTATGCATGGCGTTTGCTCCTCAATTCCGAGTACAGGTAAGGCACGAGGATCGCCAGGATCGCCCCGAGCATGAGGATGGCGCTGGCCGAGCCCATGCCCATCTGGCCGCGGCTGAAGGTGAACGAGTACATGAACATCGCCGGCAGGTCGGACGAGTACCCCGGGCCGCCGGCGGTCATCGCCGCCACCAGGTCGAAGCTTTTGATCGCAATGTGCGAAAGGATCATCAGCGAGCTGAAGAACACCGGGCGCAGGCTCGGCAGCACCACGGTCCAGTAAATGCGCGGCAGGCTGGCGCCATCCATTTGCGCAGCGCGGATGATCGACTGGTCGACGCCGCGCAGGCCGGCGAGGAACATCGCCATGATGAAGCCCGAGGCCTGCCACACGGCGGCGATCACCAGGCAATACACCACCCGATCCGGGTCGATCAGCCAGTCCAGTCGAAAGCCTTCCCAGCCCCAGTCACGCAGCAGTTTGTCCAGGCCCATGCCGGGGTTGAGCAGCCACTTCCAGGCGGTGCCGGTGACGATCATCGACAATGCCATCGGGTAGAGGTAAATGGTGCGAATGAAGCCTTCGCGGCGGATGCGTTGGTCAAGCAACACCGCCAGGAACACGCCGATGGCCAGGCTGATGGCGATGAACAAGCCGCCGAATACCAGCAGGTTCTTGCTGGCGACCCACCAGCGGTCGTTGTCGAACAGCCGGGCGTATTGCGCCAGGCCCGCCCATTTGTAGGTCGGCAGGAAGGTCGAGGTGGTGAAGGAGAGGACGAAGGTCCACAGGATGTAGCCGTAGAAGCCTACCAGGACGATGAACATGCTCGGCGCCAGCACCAGCTTTGGTAGCCAGCGCTGTAGAGCGTCCAGGGGTGAGGCCCGCAGTTGGGCGGTGGTTGTAGTCATGGAATAGTAGTCCAGTGTATGGGCGGTGCTTCGCACCGCTTCGCGGGTCAAGCCCGCTCCCACAGAGTCCCCTACTCACCACAGGTTCTGGGCATGGCACCAGACCTGTGGGAGCGGCGGTTCGCCGATGCGACTTGCCCCGCGAAGAGGCCTACTTGGCCGACTTGATCGCCGCCGCCAGCTTCTTCGCCGCATCGGCAGGATCGGCCTTGGGGTCGTTGATGTAGTTGGTCACCACATCGAAGAACGCACCCTGCACGGCCAGCGTGGTGGCCATGTTGTGCGCCATGCTTGGATGCAGGCCACCGGTCTTGGCGTCGGCCATGAAGTCCTTGGCGGAAGCCTGGGCGCAGGCGTCGAAGCCATAGCTGTTCATGTCGGCGAGCATGTCGTTGCGCACCGGGATGGAGCCCTTGTTGGTGCTGAAGACTTTCTGGAAATCCTGGCCGAGCACTTTTCTGGCGATGTCTTGCTGGCCAGCGGCAGTGCCCTTGTCGTTCTGCTTGAACACCACCAGCGAGTCGATGTTGTACAGGAAGGCCTTTTCGGTACCCGGGAACGGCACGCACTGGTAATCCTTGCCTGCGGTCTTCTTGGCCAGGGTCCATTCGCTTTTGGCCCAGTCGCCCATGATCTGCATGCCGGCCTTGCCGTTGATGACCTTGGCCGCTTCCAGGTTCCAGTCCTGGCCCTTGCCGTCCGGGTCCATGTAGGTGGCGACCTTCTTCAGCTCGGTAAGCGACTTGACCATCTGCGGCCCGGTCAGCGTCGCTTCATCGAGGTCGACCAGCGCTTTCTTGTACCCATCCGCGCCCATCACCGACAGCACAACGCTTTCGAATACGGTGCTGTCCTGCCACGGCTGGCCGCCATGGGCGAGCGGGATGAAACCTGCGGCCTTGAGTTTGTCGGCGGCGGCGTAGAACTCGTCGAGCGTGGTCGGCGCCTTGTCGATGCCGGCCTTCTTGAACACTTCCGGATTGATCCACAGCCAGTTGATGCGGTGGATGTTCACCGGCACGGCTACGTAGTCGCCTTCGTACTTCACGGTGTCGGCGACTTTCTTATCAAGCAGCGTGTCCCATTTCTCTTCTTTGGCAACGTCCTTGAGCACCTCGGTATCGAGCAAGCCTGTAGAGGCCCAGTCCTGGATGTCCGGCCCTTTGATCTGAGCGACGCCTGGTGGGTTACCGGCCACGGCGCGGCTTTTGAGCACGGTCATGGCAGTGGCGCCACCGCCACCCGCAACGGCGCCGTCTTTCCAGGTAAAGCCGTCTTTCTCGACCTGGGCCTTGAGCACGTCGACAGCCGCTTTTTCACCACCGGACGTCCACCAGTGCACCACCTCGACACTGCCTTTGGAGTCGGCGGCGAAGGCACTGAGCGGGAACAGGGAGGCGAGAGAGATCGCGGCAGCGAGGCGGAGAGTCGAATTCATCGGAATACCTTTCTTGTTGTTATGCCGGGCAAGTCGGTCGCTTGCATTGCATGGAGTCTAATCAGAGTGCCCGCTGCGCCAGGTAACGAAGCGATGCGTGAATGTCATCGTTTGGTTACATTGCGTGCGAGCGCGGTGGCCAGGCTTGGCGCCAAGGGCAGTGTGGGCAGCAAAACGGCCTGGTAAGCGTGATAAAGGTCGGGCTTGCCAGCCCAGATCGTCGCGGCAGGTCGGTTGGCAGGGTCAAGTTCGTGGTGCCAACTGCCGGCTGCGCGGTCGATGAAATGGCTGTCGATGAAAGCCCAGAAGCAGCGGTACCAGCGCGCATAGTCTGGCTCGCCGGTACGCCGCAACAGTGCCGCGGCGCTGGCGCAGGCCTCGGCGTGCACCCAGTGCAGGCGCTCGCGCACCTTCGGTTGGTTGTCCCAATCCAGGGTGTAGACGATGCCTTCGCCGCCGTCGACGTGCCACGCCTGCTGGCAGGCGCTGGCGAACAGGCCGCGGGCGCTGCCCAGCAGCCACTCCGGGGTATTCAGCCCGGCCAGGCGCCGCGCCGCCTCCAGGTGCAACACTAGCCGCGCCCACTCAAATGCATGACCGGGTGTGGCGCCATAGGGCCGGAAGTGATCGGCGGGGTTATCCCGGTTGTAATCGAGCAAGGGTTGCCAGTGCACATCGAAATGCTCGACGACCCTGTAGTCATTGGCAGCGGCATGGCCATGGATGATGCGCTCGACGATGCTCAGCGCGCGTTCCAGCCAGATCCTATCGCCGGTGACATCCGCCAGGGCGAGGAACGCCTCGGTGGCGTGCATGTTGCTGTTGGCGCCACGGTAGGCTTCAGCCTGCAACCAGTCGCTGGAGAAGGATTCACGCATCGCGCCCTCCTCCTCGCTCCAGAATCGTTCCTCGATCACCCGGATCGCGTCCACCAGCAAGCCTTGCGCACCCGATGCCCGCGCCACCACTGCGGAGCTGGCGGCGAGCGCGACGAAGGCGTGCAGATAGGCGGCCTTGCCGTCATCGCTGATCCAGCCACCGTGAATGGCGTCGCGCAATGGCCCGCGCAGCGCCTGCACGCCATGCTCAACAAGCGTTCGGCAGCCGGGCTCACCCTGAATATGCGCCAGGGCGAAGCTGTGGAGCATACGGGCGGTAATGAGGGCGTCGGCGACGGCCGAGGGCGGCAACGTACCCTGGGCATCCAGGCCAGCGAAGCCGTCAGGGACTTGCGCGGCCTGGGCGAATGACAGCAATCGCCTGCCCTCGGCGCTGAGCCAGGCGATATGTTCCGGGGAGTCGATGTCGTTCATGCACCCGCTACTTCCATGCCAGAGGTTTGCAGATTTTAGCCAGCCGTCCTGGCTGGGATGTCACGAAGGCCCGCGGGTATGTCACTGATCTGTGACAAGTCAATCCATGCCTCGCGGCAGATAAAGCGTCACCCGCAACCCACCCTCGCGCAAGTTCAACAGGCTGACCTCACCGCCATGACTGTGGGCGATGTTGCGCGCAATCCCAAGCCCCAACCCGTAACCCTGCTGCTGCCCAGCCAGCCTGAAATGCGGCTCGAATACTTGCTCTTGCTGCTGTTGCGGCACGCCGGGACCGTTGTCATCCACTTGCAGAACAAAGCCATCGGCACTGTCGATGACCCGCAAACACGCCCGCTCGCCATACTTGATGGCATTGTCGATCAGGTTGCCAATACAGCGTCGCAACGCCAGCGGCTTGCCCGGATACGGCGCCAGTGCCTGGCCTTCGACGGTGATGCGGCCGTCGCGCACGTAAGGTTCGGCGAGGATGTCCAGCACCTGGTTGAGGTCGACCGGCTCGATGTTCTCGTGGATGTCGGTGTCTTTCACACACTGCAGAGCACCCTTGACCAACAGCTCAAGCTCATCCAGGTCCTGACTGAACTTGGCCTGCATACGCTCGTCCTCCAGCAGCTCCACACGCAGGCGCAAGCGCGTGATCGGCGTGCGCAGGTCGTGGGAAATGGCACTGAACAGCTGGCTGCGCTCGGTGAGGTATCGGCTGATGCGCTCGCGCATGCTGTTGAAGGCGCGCCCGACCTCGACCACTTCGCTGCCGCCGCCTTCGGCCACCGGCGCAACATCGGCACCCAACGACAGCTCGCGCGCAGCCCGCGCCAGGCGCTTGAGTGGACGGCTCTGCCAGTGCACCAGCAGGCCGATGAACAGCAGCAGCAAGGCGGTGGTCAGGAAGATGAAACCGATCTGCTGGCGCGGCAGGCGCTCGGCTTCGAGGCTGGTGTAGGGCTCGGGCAGCAGCGAGGCGATGTACAGCCACTCGCCCTCGCCCAGGCGAATCTGCGTGACCAGCACCGGCGGATTGAGAGGTTCCAGGGTCAGCGAGTAATGGGCCCAGGAGCGCGGCAGCTCATCGAGTTTCAAACCGCTGTTGAAGATGCGCAAGTCATCAGGCCCGACGAACTCGACGGAAATTTCCATCTGCGCGCCGAGGCGCTCATGCAGTACCTGCTGAAACACGTCGATGACCGCCTGCTTGCGGGGCGTGATGGGTAACACTGGCATGTCCAGCGGCTTGTCGTTGAGCGAAACGAAGAAGCGCGTGCCGCCCATGCTGCGTAGCTGGTCAAGCACCATCGGCCGGTAGGCCACCGGCAATGAGCGGAAGTAGCTGACACTGGCGCTCATCGAATGCGCCAGGCTGCCGGCACTGGCGCGCAGGCCCTGCAGCTGGCTGGCGCGCAGTTGGGCGACCCAGATGATGCTCGACAGCCCCTGTGCGAGCAGCACCACCAACAGGGTCAGCAGTAGCATGCGCCCCAGCAGCGAACGTGGCAGCAGGCGCCAGCGCCGCTCAGGAAGCGCAGCAGACATTCGCAGCCAGCAGGTAACCACTGCCGCGCACGGTGCGGATCAGCCGTGGCGGCTTGTCGGTATCGCGCAGGCGCTGGCGCAGGCGGCTGACCGCCATGTCGACGATACGGTCCAGTGGCATCGGTTCACGGCCACGGGTGGCGTTGCCAATGGTGTCACGGTCGAGGATCTGTTGAGGGTTATCGAGAAACAGCTTGAGCAAGGCGAAATCGGCACCGGACAGGATCACTTCTTCGCCGTCACGGTGGAACAGCCGGTGGCTCACCGTGTCCAGGCGCCAGTCGTCGAAGGCCAGGACCGAGCTGGCCGGTGCGGCCTGGCCGAACTCGGCGCGGCGCAGCAGGGCCTTGATCCGCGCCTGTAGCTCGCGCGGGCTGAACGGCTTGCCCAGGTAGTCGTCAGCGCCCAGCTCCAGGCCGATGACCCGGTCGGCCTCGTCGGAGCTGGCAGTCAGCATGATGATCGGCACCCGCGACTGGCGCGGGTGCTGGCGCACCCAGCGACACAGGCTGAAGCCATCTTCGTCGGGCAACATCACATCGAGAATGACCAGGTCGCAGGAGGTGTTTTCCAGGGCATGGCGAAAGCCCTGGCCGTCGGCTGCGGCATGCACCTGGAAGCCGGCGCGGCTCAGGTAGGTTTGCAGCAGTTCGCGGATTTCCTGATCGTCGTCGACCATCAGGATCGATTTTCCGGCAGTGCTCAAGGTGTCCCGCCCTCTTGTTTTTTGTCACAGGTCTTCGGTGCCTGCTACGGGGCTACAAAGCGGCCCCAGCCACGCATCAGTGATCCAGCGTCTGCTGTAATGCCACCCCCGCGCCCAGCAGTCCAGAGAATTCCGCTGTCACCAGCCACACCGGCACTCCGGCGAAATACCCGCTCATGCAACCCTTGTCGGCAAAGCTCGCGGCAAATCCGCTTCCGAGGAACAGTTCGGCGAAGCGTGGAATCACACCGCCGACAATATAAACCCCGCCGCGCGCGCCCAGGGTCAGCACATTGTTACCGGCCACACGTCCAAGGAAGCGGCAGAACTGCTCGATCACCGCCAACGCCCGTGGTTCGCCGCCCAGGGCGGCATCGGTGATCTGCGCTGGCGTTTTGTGTCGCGGTGTATCACCGTCCAGCGCGCAGATGGCTTGGTACAGGCGCACAAGGCCGCCGCCGCTGAGCACGGTCTCGGCACTGACATGGCCGATCTGGCTGTGAATCTGCTGGTGGATCGCCGCTTCGCGGGCGTTGCCCACCGGCAGGTCGACGTGGCCACCCTCGCCCGGCAGTGCTTGCCAATGGCGCTCACCAAGGCGCAGCAGGCTGCCGACGCCAAGGCCGGTGCCTGGGCCAATGACCAGCGCCGGCCGCAGCGGGTCGGCCTGGCCAGCGCAAACTTCGCGGTACTCGCCCTGTTGCAGGCGGGTCATGCCCAGGGCCATGGCCGAGAAGTCGTTGATCAGCAGCAGCCGCTCGACCTGCAAGGTCTTGCAGAACGCGCTGCGGCTGAGCCGCCAATGGTTGTTGGTGAAGCGAAACTCATCGCCGTCGACCGGCCCGGCGACGGCCAGGCATACCGCCGACAAACCGCCGCGCGCGATGCCCTGATCGTGCAGGTAGGCCTCGATGGCCTGTTCAGGGCTGGTGTAGTCGGCAGTGGCGAACACCTTTACCTGATACAGCTGGTTGTCACGCCACAACGCAAAACGGGCATTGGTGCCACCGATGTCGCCAACCAGCAGGTCCTTCATTTGAGGTTCTCCAGAGCCGAAGTGAAGGCGCTCGCGCCCTGTTCGGCCGGGCTGAACGCCATGCGCATGAAGCCGAACAGCTCGCGCCCGCAACCCAGGTCGTTGCCCTGGGGGGCTGGCGGCAGGTCACGGCTGGCCAGTTCCTCGGCCGACACCATCACCCGCAGCGTGCCTTCGACACCATCGACTCGCACCATATCACCATCGCGCACCCGCGCCAGCGGGCCACCGTCGAAGGCTTCGGGGCAAACGTGAATGGCCGCGGGGATCTTGCCCGAAGCACCGGACATGCGCCCGTCGGTGACCAGCGCGACCTTGTAGCCACGGTCCTGCAGCACCCCGAGGAACGGCGTCAGCTTGTGCAGCTCGGGCATGCCATTGCAACGCGGGCCCTGGAAGCGCACCACAGCGACGAAGTCGCACTCCAGCTCGCCTGCCTTGAACGCTTCGGCCAGCGAGTGCTGGTCCTGGAAAACCCGTGCCGGAGCTTCCACCACTTGATGTTCGGGGGCGACTGCGGACACTTTCATCACGCCGCGGCCGAGGTTGCCTTCCATCACCCGCAGGCCGCCTTCGGCCGAGAAGGGGCGCGCCACTGGGCGCAGGATATCTTCGTCCAGGCTGTGCTGCGGGCCATCGCGCCAGACCAGCTTGCCATTGTCGAGGAACGGCTCCTGGGTGTAGCGGCGCAGGCCGTGGCCGGCCACAGTGTTGACATCTTCGTGCAGCAGGCCGGCATCGAGCAGCTCGCGGATCAGGAACGCCATGCCACCAGCAGCCTGGAAGTGGTTGATGTCGGCTTTGCCGTTGGGGTAGACATGGGACAGGGTAGGCACCACCTCGGACAGGTCGGCCATGTCCTGCCAGGTGAGCTGAATACCCGCCGCTTGAGCAATCGCCGGGATGTGCAGAGTGTGGTTGGTCGAGCCGCCAGTGGCGTGCAAGGCAACAATCGAGTTGACCAGCGCCTTTTCATCGACGATTTCGCCCAGCGGCATGAAGCTGCCACTGGCCTTGGTCATGCGCGTGACCTGCTGCGCGGCCTCGGCGGTGAGCGCGTCGCGCAGCGGCGTGTACGGGTTGACGAACGAGGCGCCGGGCAGGTGCAGGCCCATCACTTCCATCACCAGCTGGTTGGTGTTGGCAGTGCCGTAGAAGGTGCAGGTGCCGGGGCTGTGATAGGACTTCATCTCCGAGTCCAGCAGTTCCTCGCGGCTGGCCTTGCCTTCGGCGTAGCGTTGGCGCACGTCGGCCTTCTGCTTGTTGGAGATGCCAGAAACCATCGGGCCGCCCGGCACGAAAATAGTCGGCAGGTGACCGAAACGCAGCGCGCCCATCATCAAGCCAGGGACGATCTTGTCGCAGATGCCGAGCATCAGCGCGGCGTCGAACATGTTGTGCGACAGCGCCACCGCCGTGGACATGGCGATCACCTCGCGGCTGGCGATGGCCAGCTCCATGCCTGGCTCGCCCTGGGTCACGCCATCGCACATGGCCGGCACGCCACCGGCGAACTGGCCGACCGAGCCGACCTCGCGCAGGGCCTGCTTGATCTGGTCGGGGAAGTGCACATAGGGCTGGTGCGCCGAGAGCATGTCGTTGTAGGCCGAGACGATGGCCACGTTGGCGGCGTTCATCAGCCGCAGGTTCTGCTTGTCGTCGGCGCCACACCCGGCCACGCCGTGGGCGAAGTTGGCGCACTGCAGGCTGGCCCGCATGGGTCCGTCACTGGCCGCGCCGCGAATCAGCTGCAGGTAGCGTTCACGGGTGGCACGGCTGCGTTCAACCAGCCGTTGGGTGACCTCAAGGATGCGCGGGTGCATGTACGGGACTCCAGGCTAACGGTAAGGGCGGTTTACCGGGCATTTCCCCTCCAAACGATTGCGGCCTAGGCTCCAGTGTAAGAGGCCCTGCGCATCGAGGAGGCGGCTGACCCGACCACTCGTTGTATATTTAAACAAAATACTGCCAGTAAAAAGGCTTGTTTTCTATCGCTCAGTGAATAATCTTGTAATTCCAACAACAAAACCGTTTCAGTGAAGCTTCTTTGTGCCACAGGTTTCACTCGGACTGCCAGAGGTACTGCCATGACCCTACGCATCGCCATCAACGGATTCGGCCGCATCGGGCGCAATGTCCTGCGCGCACTCTATACCCAAGGCTACCGCCATGACCTGCAGGTCGTCGCCATCAACGACCTGGGCGACAGCGCGATGAACGCCCACCTGCTCAAGTACGACAGCGTGCACGGTATTTTCGATGCATCGGTCGAGGCCGATCACGAGAGCCTGACGGTCAATGGTGACCGCATTGCAGTCAGCGCCATCCGCAACCCGGCCGAACTGCCCTGGAAGGCTGAAGCGATCGACGTGGTGTTCGAATGCACCGGGCTGTTCACCGACCGCGCCAAGGCCGCCGCGCACCTGGCGGCGGGGGCTGGCAAGGTGATCGTCTCGGCGCCGGGCAAGGGGGTGGATGCCACGGTGGTGTTCGGGGTCAACCACGACGTCCTGCGGTCGTCGCACCAGATCATTTCCAGCGCCTCCTGCACCACCAACTGCCTGGCGCCGATCGCCCAGGTGCTGCACCGCGAGTTCGGCATCGAACAAGGGTTGATGACCACCATTCACGCCTATACCAATGACCAGGTGCTGACCGATGTCTACCATAGCGACCCGTACCGGGCGCGTTCGGCCACCCAGTCGATGATCCCGAGCAAGACCGGTGCCGCCGAAGCCGTGGGCCTGGTGTTGCCGGAGCTGGCCGGCAAACTGACCGGCATGGCAGTGCGCG
This sequence comes from Pseudomonas sp. NPDC090233, assembly GCF_044772285.1. Taxonomy (NCBI): domain Bacteria; kingdom Pseudomonadati; phylum Pseudomonadota; class Gammaproteobacteria; order Pseudomonadales; family Pseudomonadaceae; genus Pseudomonas; species Pseudomonas sp. NPDC090233. Next base: position 293,632 of record NZ_JBIVYQ010000003.1, read on the forward strand.
TGCCGGTAATCAACGTGTCGCTGGTCGACCTCACCGTCAACCTCAAGCGCGAAGCCACGGTCGAGCAGGTCAACCAGCTGTTCCTCGAAGCCAGCCAGCATTCCAAGGTGCTCGGCTACAACGCGCTGCCGCTGGTGTCATGCGACTTCAACCACAACCCGCTGTCGTCGATCTTCGACGCCAATCACACCCGCGCCAACGGCAAGATGCTCAAGGTGCTGGCCTGGTATGACAACGAGTGGGGCTTCTCCAACCGCATGCTGGATAACTGCCTGGCGTTGTGCAGCGCTCGCTGATCCGCATTCGCCCTATCGCCGGCATGTCGGCGATAGGGCAGGCATGGAACTACAATCTTTACCTTTTCCTAACACTTCCGGGCTTGACCAATAGGCAAGATGATAAGCATTATCATTAACCTTTCGTCGGCCAGGTTCTCCCGTGAGTCAGTCCCGGTTCAACTCCATCTTCCTCGTCCAGCGCCTTTCATTGCTGCGCACTTTGCAGCGCATGGTCGGCAACCCCAGCACCGCTGAGGACCTGCTGCAGGAAACCTACCTGAGGGTATCGCGCGCGTTGGGCGAACGGCCTATCGAGCATCTCGAACCTTTCGTGTTCCAGACTGCCCGCAATCTGGCCTTGGATCATCTGCGCACGCGCCGGGTGCAATCGCGCATGCTGGTCGACGATGTGCCCGACGAGATCCTCCACAACGTCGCTGCGCCACTGAGTAGCAGCGAGGATGCCGCCCACGCCGAACAGTTGCTCAAGCACCTGAGCGTCAGCCTCAACCAACTGACCGAACGCCAGCAGCGTATTTTCATCCTCAGCCGCCTGCATGGCGCGAGTTACCTGGAGATCGCCGAGCAACTGGATGTCTCGGCCAGCACGGTGCAGAAGGAACTGAAACTGATCATGGCCATCTGCATGGGTGTCGCCGATCGCCTCAAGTGAGGCGACCGCTGGCCGGCCGAATGCGGCGAAGCGCTTGCCACGCTGCGCCATAGCCGTGATCATTCGGAAAAATCATTTCAAGGATTCACCGTGACCGACAGCCCCGCCCCTCGCCCGCCGACTGCCGGGCCTCACGCCCGCGCCCGTGCGATGGACGAGGCGCTGGATTGGCTGGTACGCCTGCAGTGCGCGACCGAAGCCGATACCCTGGCCTTCGAGCAGTGGCTCAGCGCCGCGCCAGAAAACGCCGAGGCCTACGTCGAAGCCGAGGCGCTGTGGAACGGCACGCCGCTGCGCCAGGCCGCCACGCACATGCATCAAGGCCGGCGCCGCTCCCTGCGCGGGCGCCTGCGCAGCCACTGGAAACCTCTGGCAACCGCCGCCGTGCTGCTGGTTGGGTTGTTCACCGTGGGCAACCTGCCGATGCGCCTGCAGGCCGATCATCTGACGGTGGTGGGCGAGCGCCAGCGCCTGCAACTCGATGACGGCGCCAAGGTGTTGCTCAACACCAACTCGGCCTTCGCCAGTGACCTGCGCGAAGGTCGCCAGGTAGCGCGCCTGCTGCAAGGCGAGGCCTACTTCCAGGTGCCAGGCGGTGCCCAGCCGCCCCTGGAAGTCCAAGCCGGGCCGCTGCGAGCACAGGTGCGCGACACCGACTTTGCCGTGCGCTACCTCGATGGCGAGGCACAGGTGCGCGTGCAACGCGGCGATGTCGACCTGCAGGCCGCCAGCGACCAGCGTATCCGCCTGAGCGCCGGTGACAGCATCAGCGTCGGCCCGCAGGGCTTCGGCCAGCGCCAGCGCCCGGACATGCACAAGGACCTGGCCTGGGTCGATGGCCGCCTGGTGTTCGAGAACTGCCCGCTGAGCCAGGTGTTGGCCGAAGTGCGCCGCTATTACCCGGGCTGGATCATCAACCGCAACGCCCAACTCGACGACATGGCGGTGACCGGCAACTATCGCCTCGACCAGCCGCTGGAGACCTTGCGCGCCCTGGCCCACATCACTTCGGCGCAACTGCACGAATACCCCGCCGTGGTCATCATCAACTGACCTGTCAATTATTTTTACGCGATCGCGCCGCCCCGCCCGTCTCGTTATAGCCAATGCAACTGATTCTTGTTTGAAAACAAGAACGGTCATCACCTATAACAGTTCGCGCGTCAGGGAGCGCTTTCGATGTCCACAGGTCTTACTCGCCCGTCCACCCTTCCCCGCCGTACCGGCCAACTGTCTCTGCTGACCCTGGCGCTTCTCGCCAGCGGTGCCTGCAGCCTGCCGGCGCTGGCCGTGGAGCCGGCCCAGGCGAGCAGCCCGCGCATGGGCGACTACCGCTTCAGCATCGCTCAACAGCCCCTGGTCGAGGCAATCAATGCCTTCAGCCAGGTGACTGGCTGGCAGGTCGGCTTCAGCGCCGAACTGGCCGATGGCGTGGCTTCGCCCGGCGTACGCGGTTCGCTGCCTCCGGAAGCGGCCTTGAGACAACTGCTGCAAGGCACCGGCCTGGGCTATCGCAAGATCAGCAATGGCAATGTGGTGCTCGAACGCCAATCGGCCGGCAACGCCATCGCCCTGCAGCAGATGACCGTCAGTGCTACCCGTAGCGCCCAGGATGTCAGCCAGGTGCCGAGCACCGTCAGCGTGCATACCCGCGAAGAACTGGACCGACAGAACGTCAGCAACATCCAGGAACTGGTGCGTTACGAGCCGGGTGTATCGGTTGGCGGCACCGGTCAGCGCAGCGGCCTGAACGGCTACAACATCCGCGGTATCGACGGCGAGCGCATCCTGACGCAGATCGACGGCGTGTCGATTCCCGACAGCTTCTTCTACGGCCCGTACGCCCAGACTCAGCGTAATTACGTCGACCCCGAGATCGTCAAGCGCGTCGAAATCCTGCGCGGCCCCGCCTCGGTGTTGTACGGCAGCAACGCCATCGGCGGTGCGGTGAGCTACTTCACCCTCGACCCGGACGACATCATCAAGCCCGGCAAGGACGTTGGCGCCCGCCTGAAGACCGGCTACAGCTCGGCTGACGACAGCTGGCTGACCTCCGCCACCGTGGCCGGCCGCCAGGGCGACTTTGATGGCCTGTTGCACGTGAGCCAGCGCAACGGCCACGAAACCGAATCCTACGGCGAGCATGGCGGCACCGGCCTGTCGCGCACCGAAGCCAACCCGGAAGACGTGCGCACCACCAACGTGCTGGCCAAGCTCGGCTGGAACTACGCCGACGACGCGCGCCTGGGCTTGACCTACGAACGCTACAAGGATGATCGCGACCAGAATATCCTCAGCGCCGTAGGTGGGCCGTTCGTTCCAGGCTTTGGTGGCATGGGTTACTACAAGGCGCGTAGTGGCAACGACACTGTCACCCGCGAACGCTTCGGCATCAACCACGAATTTGGTCTGGACTCGCTGGTCGCCGACCATATGAAGTGGAGTCTGAACTACCAGATCGCCAAGACTGATCAGCACACCGATGAAATTTACGCGCCGCCTGGCCGCCAGGTGCTCCGTACCCGCGACACGACTTACAAGGATCGCCAGTGGGTATTCGACGCCCAGCTGGACAAAGCCTTCAGCATCGGCGCCACCGACCACCTGCTGACCTACGGCACCACGCTCAAGCACGAGAAGATAACCGGTTCACGCAGCGGCACTGGCACTTGCCTGGCCGTTGGCTCAGGTTGTTCCGCAGCAGGCGCCAACCGCCCAGCAGATGGCCAGGCCCTGGTCAGCGACTTCCCGGACCCGACCGTCAACACCTACAGCCTGTTCGTGCAGGATGAAATCCGCTGGAACAACTGGACCTTCCTGCCAGGCGCCCGCTACGACTACACGCGCATGGAACCGAAGTTCACCGACGAATTCCTGCGTGGCATCCAGGGCTCCGGCGCAGCCCCTGGCAGCCTCGACGACTCGGACAAGAAGTGGCACCGCGTGTCGCCGAAATTCGGCCTGACCTACGCCTTCAACGACAACTACACCTGGTACGGCCAATACGCCGAAGGCTTCCGCACGCCGACCGCCAAGTCGATGTACGGCCGCTTCGAGAACCAGGCTGAAGGTTATGTGGTGCAAGGCAACCCAGGCCTTGAACCGGAGAAGAGCAAGAGCTACGAGACAGGCCTGCGCGGCAACTTCGATGCCGGTAATTTCAGTGCTGCGGTGTTCTACAACAAGTACCGCGACTTCATCGACGAAGATGCCGTGCAGTCGGCCAACCTGGAAACCACCTTCCAGGCCAACAACATCAAGCACGCCACCATCAAGGGTGCCGAGGTCAAGGGCCGTCTCAACCTCGACCATTTCGGTGCGCCTGAGGGCCTCTACACCCAGGGCTCGATCGCTTACGCCCATGGCCGCAACGATGACAATGGCCAGCCGTTGAACAGCGTCAACCCGCTGACCGGCGTGTTCGGCCTGGGTTACGAGCAGCCGAACTACGGCGGCCTGCTCAGCTGGACGCTGGTCAAGCGCAAGACCCGCGTCGACGACACCACCTTCTTCGCCCCCGATGGCCAGAGCTCTCAGTTCCGCACTCCGGGCTACGGTGTGCTGGACCTGAGCGGCTTCTACAAGGTGACCGACGATGTGACGGTGAACGCTGGCCTGTACAACCTGACCGACAAGAAGTACTGGCAGTGGGATTCGGTGCGCGGCTACGACGGCCAGGGTGAAGCGGGTGTGACCCAACCGGCCAACCTCGACCGCCTGACCATGCCGGGGCGTAACTTTGCCATCAATGTGGTTTGGGATATCTGATAGCTGGGTGCGCTTGAGCACTGCAGCGCCTGCCAGATCGAGCGCCGCCCGCGCGGCGCATCGCGGATGAATCCGCTCCTACGTTTGTTTCGGGCCAATTATTTCTGTGGGATTCGCGCCCTTGGCTGTAAACCTCGGTATCGAGTCGTACAAACAAGGCGTACAGCGGTGCTTTCACAGGATGGACTGGCCCGAAACGAATGTAGGAGCGGATTCATCCGCGATGCGCCGCGCGGGCGGCGCTCGATCGCACAGTCGCTACCGCATTCAAGTCAAAAACCAGTTTTTTTACTCTCCCACCCCCGCTGTTTCGTCTTGTCACTAGACGCCCCCTATTTTCCAAGGACACCCCCATGACCGACCGCCCAGCCCTGCGCTCGCAACGCCTGAACCAGGTCACCCACGCCCCGCACACCGAACTCGACGCCCTGGTCAAATCCCACGCGCCGTTCGACAGCCGCGAAAGCTTCGCCCGTTTTGTCGTCGCCCAGTACCTGTTCCAATCCGAGCTGCAGGCGCTGTACAACGACCCGCAACTGATCGCCATCGTCCCGGACCTGGCCGAACGCTGCCGCGCCGAACAGGCCCGCCTGGACCTCGCCGACCTCGACACCGAAGTACCGGGCGCCGTCGCTGGCGCACTGCAGAACCCGAGCCTGGCCGAGTCCTTGGGCTGGATCTTCGTCTCCGAAGGCTCCAAACTGGGCGCTGCGTTTCTGATCAAGCGTGCGGTGGCCCTGGAGCTATCCGACAGCTTCGGTGCCCGTCACCTGGGCGAGCCGGCCGGTGGCCGCGCCGAAGGCTGGAAGCAGTTCACCCGCATTCTCGATGGCCTGGAATTGACCGCCGAGCAGGACGCTGCCGCCGAACGTGGCGCCGTCGCCGCCTTCGAGCGCTTCACCGAACTGCTCAAGCATGCCTACGCTGCAGACCGCGCGCTGGCCTGATACGCTTCACCCGGCCACCTTTCCGGTGGCCGGACCGTTTTTCGCAGTGAGACCATGACCCAACCTGCCCGATCGAAACTAGCGCGCCTGCTGTACGGCATCCTGGCTTACGTGAGCTTGGGCGTTGGCCTGGTCGCCATCGTCATCCCCGGCCTGCCAACCACCGAATTCATCCTGCTGGCGGCCTGGGCCGCGACGCGCAGCTCGCCGCGCCTGTCGGCCTGGCTGGAGAATCATCGGCTGTTCGGGCCGATCCTCTACAACTGGCGCAATGGCAAGGTGATCCAGCGACGGGCCAAGGTTAGCGCGACCATCAGCATGCTGGTATGTGCTGGCGTCATGCTGACCTTCCTTGACCATCACTGGCCGGTGTTCCTGGCTATCGCCGGCATGACCCTGGGCAACCTGTGGATCTGGTCCCGGCCAGAGCACGCCTGCGCGCCGGCCTCACAAGCTCAGCAACCCTGAATACAAGCCGTAGGCTGCCAGCGCCGCGCCCAGCAGCACCGCCGCAAAAATCGCTTTCTCCCAGGTGGTGAACAGCGCCTGCCCCTGCTCGCGCTTGGCCCGGGCGAACAGAATCACCCCAGGCGCATACAGCAAGGCCGACAACAGCAGGTACTTGAGCCCGCCGGCATATAGCAGCCACACCGCATACAAAAGCGCCACCGCCGCCACCAGCAAATCCTTGCGCCGCAGCGCCGCCTCCCCGCCATAACTTTCCCCGCGCAGCGCCAGCAGCACCGCATAGGCAGCCGACCACAGATACGGCACCAGGATCATCGACGACGCCAGGTAGATCAGGCTGGTGTAGGTGCCCGCCGAGAACAGCGTGATCAGCAGGAACCCCTGGATCATGCAGTTGGTCAGCCATAGCGCGTTGGCCGGCACGTGGTTGGCGTTTTCCTTGGCCAGGAAGCGCGGCATGGTCTTGTCCCGCGCCGTGGCGAAGAGGATTTCAGCGCACAACAGGGCCCACGACAGCAGCGCGCCGAGCAGCGAGATCGCCAGGCCGATACTGATCAGCAATGCGCCCCATGGGCCGACGATATGCTCCAGCACCGACGCCAGCGACGGGTTCTGCAGGCCGGCCAGTTCCGGCTGGGTCATCACCCCGAGCGACAGCACATTGACCAGCACCAGCAGCGCCAGCACGCCGAGAAAGCCGATAACCGTGGCCTTGCCGACATCCGAGCGGCGCTGCGCCCTGCCCGAATAAACACTGGCGCCTTCGATGCCGATAAACACGAACACGGTGACCAGCATCATGTTGCGGACCTGGTCCAGCACGTTGCCGAACTGCGGGTTGCTCAGCCCCCAGATGTCGCGGGTAAAGATGTCGGCACGAAAAGCGAAGGCGGCGATGACGATGAAGATCAGCAACGGCACCACCTTCGCCACGGTGGTCACCTGGTTGATGAACGCCGCTTCCTTGATGCCGCGCAACACCAGAAAATGCACCGCCCACAGCAGCAGCGAGGCGCAGCCGATGGCGATCGGCGTATTGCCTTCGCCGAACACGGGAAAGTAGAAGCCCAGAGTACTGAACAGCAGCACGAAGTAACCGACGTTGCCCAACCAGGCGCTGATCCAGTAGCCCCAGGCCGAGGAGAAGCCCATGTAATCGCCGAAGCCGGCCTTGGCGTAGGCGTACACCCCTGAGTCCAGCTCCGGCTTGCGGTTGGCCAGGGTCTGGAACACGAAGGCCAGCGCCAGCATGCCCACCGCCGTGATGCTCCAGCCGATCAGCACGGCACCGACATCGGCGCGCGCCGCCATGTTCTGCGGCAACGAGAAGATCCCGCCGCCGATCATCGAACCGACCACCAGTGCGATCAACGCGCCGAGGCGCAATTTCTGTCCGGGTTCGCTCATGCAAATCCCCATCGTTTGTGTGTCATGTCACACGCCTGAAACAGCATCAAGTGCATATAAAAATGGCCAGTTATAAGAGGCAAAGCTATTAAAGCTATAGCACTCATAACTCCTTTGTCTATACCGACCTGCTGACAAAAACGCATGTCCACCGGGCAACTTTAACGAAACATCTTAACTATGACATTTGTTGAGAAATATTTGCGAAAACCTCAAAAGCGACTAGCTTCAAAGCTCGCAGGTTGAACAGAGCGTTTGCTCTGGATGTACATGGAGGTGCCAGCGCACGTGGCCTGCAGCAGAGCTGTCGGCACTCTCCAGGAGTCATGTGAAGGAAATTTCTTACTTCACAATGCCATGAACTGATCCAAGTCAGGTCATGGCTCAGGCGGCAGATTTATTCTGTTGTCAACTTTCTCCTGGTACGGAGTTGTTAAATGTCTGATTCTTCTGGAAAACTAAAACTGGGTGCATTAGTTGCCCTCGTCGTTGGCTCGATGATTGGCGGCGGCATCTTCTCACTTCCACAAAACATGGCGGCCAGCGCAGGCGTCGGTGCCGTGCTGATCGGCTGGGCAATCACTGCCGTCGGCATGCTCACCTTGGCGTTCGTGTTCCAGACCCTGGCCAACCGCAAGCCTGACCTCGACGGGGGTGTCTACGCCTACGCCAAGGCCGGCTTCGGCGACTACATGGGCTTCTCCTCGGCCTGGGGCTACTGGATCAGCGCCTGGCTGGGCAACGTCGGTTACTTCGTGCTGCTGTTCAGCACCCTCGGCTACTTCTTCCCGATGTTCGGCGAAGGCAACACCCCGGCCGCCATCGTCGGCGCGTCGATCCTGCTGTGGGCGGTGCACTTCCTGGTGCTGCGCGGCATCAAGGAAGCGGCGTTCATCAACCTGGTCACCACCGTGGCCAAGGTCGTGCCGCTGGTGCTGTTCGCGCTGATCTGCCTGTTCGCCTTCAGGCTCGACATCTTTACCGCCGACATCTGGGGCACTGGCACGCCGGAACTGGGCAGCGTGATGAACCAGGTGCGCAACATGATGCTGGTCACTGTCTGGGTATTCATCGGCATCGAGGGCGCGAGCATCTTCTCGTCCCGTGCGGAAAAACGCTCCGACGTCGGCAAGGCCACGGTCATCGGCTTCATCACCGTGCTGCTGTTTCTGGTGCTGGTGAATGTGCTGTCGCTGGGCATCATGACTCAACCAGAGCTGGCCAAGCTGCAGAACCCATCGATGGCCGCGGTGCTTGAACATGTTGTCGGCCACTGGGGCGCGGTGCTGATCAGCGTTGGCCTGATCATCTCGCTGCTGGGCGCCCTGCTGTCGTGGGTGCTGCTGTGCGCGGAGATCATGTTCGCCGCAGCCAAGGACCACACCATGCCGGAGTTTCTGCGCCGGGAGAATGCCAATCAGGTACCGGCCAACGCCCTGTGGCTGACCAACGCGATGGTGCAGATCTTCCTGGTGATCACGCTGTTCTCCGCCAGCACCTACCTGTCGCTGATCTACCTCGCCACCTCGATGATCCTGGTGCCCTACCTGTGGTCGGCGGGCTACGGCTTCCTGCTGGCGCTGCGCGGTGAAACCTACGAGAACGCTGCCGGCGAGCGCAGCAAGGACCTGTTCATCGGCGCGGTTGCCCTGGTGTACGCCATCTGGCTGCTGTACGCCGGCGGCATGAAATACCTGCTGCTCTCGGCGCTGCTGTATGCCCCAGGCGTGATCCTGTTCGCCAAGGCCAAGCATGAAATTGGCCAACCGATCTTTACCAACGTGGAAAAACTGATCTTCGCAGCCGTGGTCATCGGCGCCCTGGTGGCGGCCTATGGTCTGTACGACGGCTTCCTGACCCTGTGACCCACGCCTTTGCACTACATGGAGGATTGAACAATGTCCGCTGAAAAACAGAAGTACGGTGTCCATTCCGAAGCCGGCAAACTGCGCAAAGTGATGGTCTGCTCACCAGGCCTCGCGCACAAGCGCCTGACGCCGAGCAACTGCGACGAACTGCTGTTCGATGACGTGATCTGGGTGGACCAGGCCAAGCGTGACCATTTCGACTTCGTCACCAAAATGCGCGAGCGCGGCGTGGATGTGCTGGAGATGCACAACCTGCTGACCGACATCGTGCAGCAGCCTGAAGCACTGAAGTGGATCCTCGACCGCAAGATCACCCCTGACACCGTTGGTGTCGGCCTGACCAACGAAGTGCGCAGCTGGCTCGAAGGCCTGGAGCCTCGCCACCTGGCCGAATTCCTCATCGGCGGTGTCGCCGGCCAGGACCTGCCGCAAAGTGAAGGCGCCGATGTGGTCAAGATGTACAACGACTATCTCGGCCACTCCAGCTTCATCCTGCCGCCGCTGCCCAACACCCAGTTCACCCGTGACACCACCTGCTGGATCTACGGCGGTGTCACCCTGAACCCGATGTACTGGCCGGCGCGACGCCAGGAAACCCTGTTGACCACGGCCATCTACAAGTTCCACAAGGAATTCACCAACGCCGACTTCGAGGTCTGGTACGGCGACCCGGACAAAGAGCATGGCAATGCCACGCTTGAAGGCGGTGACGTGATGCCGATCGGCAAAGGCATCGTCCTCATCGGCATGGGCGAGCGCACCTCGCGCCAGGCCATCGGCCAACTGGCGCAGAACCTGTTCGCCAAGGGTGCGGTGAAGGAAGTCATCGTCGCCGGGCTGCCGAAGTCCCGTGCGGCCATGCACCTGGACACGGTCTTCAGCTTCTGCGACCGCGACCTGGTCACGGTCTTCCCTGAGGTGGTGAAGGAGATCGTGCCGTTCATCATCCGTCCAGACGAAAGCAAGCCTTATGGCATGGATGTTCGCCGCATCAACAAATCGTTCATCGAAGTGGTCGGCGAACAACTGGGTGTGAAGCTGCGTGTGGTCGAGACCGGCGGCAACAGCTTCGCCGCCGAGCGCGAGCAATGGGATGACGGCAACAACGTGGTGGCGATGGAGCCTGGCGTGGTCATCGGCTACGACCGCAACACCTACACCAACACCCTGCTGCGCAAGGCCGGCATCGAGGTCATCACCATCAGCGCTGGCGAACTGGGCCGCGGCCGTGGCGGCGGCCATTGCATGACCTGCCCGATCGTACGCGACCCCATCGACTACTAACGACCATTCCCCCGGCCGCCCCCTACAAGGCGGCGGCCGGGCCGATTACCGAATTCAAGGAGAATCACCATGGCGTTCAACATTCACAACCGCAACCTGCTCAGCCTCGAACACCACACCACGCGCGAACTGCGCTACCTGCTGGACCTGTCTCGCGACCTCAAGCGCGCCAAGTACACCGGCACCGAGCAGCAGCACCTGAAGGGCAACAACATCGCCCTGATCTTCGAGAAGACCTCGACCCGCACCCGCTGCGCCTTCGAAGTCGCCGCCTATGACCAGGGCGCCAACGTCACCTACATCGACCCCAATTCCTCGCAGATCGGCCACAAAGAGAGCATGAAGGACACCGCCCGCGTGCTCGGGCGCATGTACGATGCCATCGAGTACCGTGGCTTCAAGCAGGAAATCGTTGAAGAACTGGCCAAGTTCGCCGGTGTTCCGGTGTTCAACGGCCTGACCGACGAATACCACCCGACCCAGATGATCGCCGACGTGCTGACCATGCGTGAGCACAGCGACAAGCCACTGCACGACATCAGCTACGCCTACCTGGGCGACGCCCGCAACAACATGGGCAACTCGCTGCTGCTGATTGGCGCCAAGCTCGGCATGGACGTGCGCATTGCGGCCCCCAAGGCGCTGTGGCCGCATGACGACCTGGTCGATCGCTGCAAGAAATACGCAGAAGAAAGCGGCGCACGTATCACCCTCACCGAAGACCCGAAAGCCGCGGTCAAGGGCGTCGACTTCGTGCACACCGACGTCTGGGTGTCGATGGGTGAGCCGATCGAAGCCTGGGGCGAGCGCATCAAGCTGCTCAAGCCTTACCAGGTGAATGCCGAACTGATGAAGGCCACCGGCAACCCACGCTCCAAGTTCATGCACTGCCTGCCGGCCTTCCACAACTCCGAGACCAAGGTCGGCAAACAGATTGCCGAGCAATATCCAGACATGGCCAACGGCATCGAAGTGACCGACGAGGTGTTCGAATCGCCGGCCTGTATCGCCTTCGAGCAGGCGGAAAACCGCATGCACACCATCAAGGCGATTCTGGTATCGACCCTGGCTGATTTGTAAGCCGGCCGCGCCGCCCTGGCCAATGGGGCGGCGCCCTTCCCTCTTCGTTAAAGGACATTCCCATGCGTATCGTTGTTGCATTGGGCGGCAACGCCCTGCTGCGCCGCGGCGAGCCCATGACCGCTGAGAACCAGCGCGCCAATATCCGCACCGCCACCGAACAGATCGCCAAGATTCACCCCGGCAACGAACTGGTCATCGCCCACGGCAACGGCCCACAAGTCGGCCTGCTGTCGCTTCAGGCGCTGTCCTACAAGCCCGACGAAGCCTACCCGCTGGATGTGCTCGGTGCCGAAACCGAAGGCATGATCGGCTACATGATCGAACAGGAACTGGGCAACCTGCTGGCGTTCGAAGTGCCGTTCGCCACCCTGCTGACCCAGGTCGAAGTCGACGCCAACGACCCCGCCTTCAAAGACCCGACCAAATTCATCGGCCCGGTCTATGGCAAAGAGGAAGCCGAGCGCCTGGCCAAGGAAAAGGGCTGGGTGGTCAAGGCCGACGGCGACAAGTACCGCCGCGTGGTGGCCAGCCCCAAACCCAAGCGCATCTTCGAGATCCGCCCGATCAAATGGCTGCTGGAAAAGAGCAGCATCGTGATCTGCGCAGGTGGTGGCGGCATCCCCACCATGTACGATGAAAACCGCAAGCTCAAAGGGATCGAGGCGGTCATCGACAAGGACCTGTGCTCGGCACTGCTGGCCGAGCAATTGGAAGCCGACCTTTTGATCATCGCCACTGACGTCGATGCGGCCTACATTGACTGGGGCAAGCCGACACAGAAAGCCATCGCCCAGGCCCACCCCGACGAACTCGAACGCCTGGGCTTCGCCGCCGGCTCCATGGGGCCGAAAGTGCAGGCGGCCAGTGACTTCGCCCGCAACACTGGCAAAGTGGCGGTGATCAGCTCGCTGGAAAACATCGAGGACATCGTCAAAGGCACCGCCGGCACTCGGGTTTCCACGGCCAAGCCAGGTATCAGCTACCGTTGAATGCAGTAGGCGGGCGCAGGTCGCCCGCCGTTTTCGACCTTCCGGAGGATTCCGCCATGGCCCAGTACCAACCCGGTCACGTGCATATCGAGCGCACCGCGCTGAACAGCGCCGACCATAGCTACGATCTCAACATCAATTACGAAGCGATTCAGGATCCCAAGGAAGGCCGAGGCATACAGTTCCACATGCATGGCAGCATCGAAGGCAAGACGGTGGACGAGAAGTTCTTCCTGGCCAAGGATCAGGTGTTGCCGAGCTTCCTTATGAAACTGAGCCGCACGGCTCAGTCTTACCTGCCTCCAACTAAGAAATTTGAAAACCTGCCATCTCCGCACCCGCTATTCGACAAGATGTTCGAAGACATTCGCCAGAAGCTCGATGTGAAATCAGGCGATCCGATCAAGACTGAACATCTGGAATGATGTCAAGCGCCGGGGCCGCAGAGCGGTCCCGGCAATGTTAAGGCATACTACTGCTCTCCCCAGCCACAACCCCGCCCCCCATGCGCATCCACGTCAGCTTCATCGACCGCGTCGGCATCACCCAGGAAGTTCTCGCCCTGCTCGGTGCCCGCAACCTCAACCTGGACGCCGTGGAAATGGTCCCGCCGAACGTCTACATCGACGCCCCAACGCTAAGCCCCGCCGTGCTTGAAGAATTGCACGACGCACTGTTCGAAGTGCGGGGCGTACAGTCGGTGGACGTGGTCGACATCCTCCCCGGCCAGCGCCGCCACCTGCAGCTCGATGCCCTGCTGGCCGCCATGAGCGACCCGGTGCTGGCGGTGGACAGCGCCGGCCAGGTGCTGCTGGCCAACCCGGCGTTGATCGCCTTGTGCGGCCGTGAGTCGGCTGGGCGTTCGGTGGGCGAGCTGTTCGGTGACCCCGCGCTGCTGCAAGCCCTGCTGGACAACAATTTCCACCTGCCGATGCGCGAAATGCAGCTCAACGGCCAGAGCCTGCTGCTCGATGCCACGCCCATCACCAACGCCGGTGGCCTGCTCACCCTGTACCCGCCCAACCGCATGGGCGAGCGCCTGTCGGCCCTGCACCACGACCACGCCGAAGGCTTCGATGCGCTGCTCGGCGAATCGCCGGCAATCCGCACCCTCAAGGCTCGCGCGATGCGCGTCGCGGCGCTGGACGCACCGCTGCTGGTGCATGGCGAAACCGGCACAGGCAAGGAGCTGGTGGCCCGCGCCTGCCACGCGATCAGCAGCCGCCACGCCGCGCCGTTTCTCGCCCTCAACTGCGCCGCACTGCCCGAGAGCCTGGCCGAAAGCGAGCTGTTCGGCTACGCGCCCGGCGCCTTCACCGGCGCCCAGCGCGGCGGTAAGCCAGGGTTGATGGAGCTGGCCAACCAGGGCACGGTGTTTCTCGACGAGATCGGCGAAATGTCGCCGTACCTGCAGGCCAAACTGCTGCGTTTTCTCAGCGACGGCAGCTTCCGCCGCGTAGGCGGCGACCGTGAGGTGAAGGTCGATGTGCGCATCATCAGCGCCACCCACCGTGACCTCGAACGCATGGTCGCCGAAGGCACCTTCCGCGAAGACCTGTTCTACCGCCTCAACGTGCTCAACCTGCAGGTGCCCCCGCTGCGTGACCGTGGCCAGGACATCCTCATGCTCGCGCACTACTTCATGCAGCAGGCTTGCACGCAGATCCAGCGCCCGGCCTGCCGCCTGACCCCGGCCACCCACTCGGCCCTGCTGGCCAACCCCTGGCCGGGCAATGTACGCCAACTGCAAAACGTGATCTTCCGCGCCGCGGCGATCTGTGAAAGCAACCTGGTGGACATCGGCGACCTGGACATCGCCGGCACCTCGGTGGCGCGCGGGCAGGATGGCGAGGTGGCAAGCCTGGAGCAGGCGGTGGGAGACTTCGAACGAGAGCTATTGCAGCGGTTGTATGCCAGTTACCCGTCTACCCGGCAGCTGGCAGGTCGGCTGCAGACCTCCCACACCGCCATTGCCCAACGGTTGCGCAAGTACGGCATTCCAGGCAAGGCCTGAAACTCACAGCGTAATATCCGAACGTTTATCAGTTTTTTCCTAAACGTAAATCGCTTGCCTTGCACCTACACTCGCTGCCCCACAGGCGCACCAAGGACTGTTCGCCGCTAACAGAGCAGAGGGTATTTTGCATGCTTGCACTCGATTTCTACGGCACTTTGGTGGCCGCCTCCCTGGTGCTTCTACTGGGTCGCGGCCTGGTCACACGCGTTGGATTTCTGCGTGCGTACAATATTCCCGAACCAGTAGCCGGCGGCCTGGTAGTGGCGCTGCTGCTTCTGGGGTTGCGCGCCCTCGACGTTCACGTGCAGTTCGATACTTCTCTGCAAACGCCTTTGATGCTGGCCTTCTTTGCCACGATTGGCCTGAGTGCCGACCTCGCCAGCCTGAAAAAAGGCGGCCGTATCGTCGGTGTGTTTCTGCTTGCGGTCACCGGGTTGCTGCTGGTTCAGAATGCCATGGGCATCGGCCTGGCCACGGCGTTGGGGCTCGACCCATTGATGGGCTTGCTGTCTGGTTCGATTGCCCTTTCGGGCGGCCACGGCACCGGCGCTGCCTGGGGTGCCACCTTCAGTGAGAAGTACGGCCTGGCCTCCGCCACCGAACTGGCGCTGGCGGCCGCCACCTTCGGCCTGGTACTGGGCGGGCTGATTGGCGGGCCAGTCGCCCGCCTGCTCATCAAGCGCGTGCAAACGCCAGGTCTTGAACAGGACCAACCCCGAGTGCCAAGGGGCTTTGAACAACCGAACAAAGAACGCTTGATCACACCATTCTCCATGATCGAAACCCTCGCGCTGATCGCCGTGAGCCTCATGGCGGGCACCTTGCTGAACAAAATGCTTCTTGGCACCGCATTCGAGTTGCCGACATTCGTCTGTGTCTTGTTCGTGGGTGTCGTACTGCGCAACGGGCTTTCGGCATTTGGCCGCTATCAGGTGTTCGAGCGTGAAGTTTCGGTACTGGGCAATGTCAGCCTGTCGCTGTTCCTGGCGATTGCACTGATGTCGCTCAAACTGTGGGACCTGGCGGCACTGGCGCTGCCGTTCTTCATCCTGCTGGCGGCGCAGACATTGCTCATGGCGCTGTTTGCGATATTCGTGACGTTCCGGATCATGGGCAGCAACTACGATGCCGCCGTGCTGGCAGCGGGGCATTGCGGTTTTGGCCTGGGCGCAACGCCAACGGCCATTGCCAACATGCAGGCGGTGACGCAGCGTTTCGGGCCTTCGCAGATCGCCTTTCTTGTGGTGCCGATGGTGGGGGCGTTCTTCATCGACATCATCAACGTCATCGTGATCAAACTGTATCTGGTGTTGCCGTTTTTCGCTCCGCTGTAACCATCAGATGATGGATTGTATCGAAATCAATACGGCGTACTGATTTCGATACAAGCCTACTCCAACCCGGCTCTGCAAGGGTTTGATCCTGTGGACCTTTTACGAACCGATGAGACTGTAGCGTTTTCATTCCAAAGCATTCGCCAGCGCGCCAGACAAATCAGCTAACCATCTGATTCTCATAGATTTTTTATGAATGGCCACAATTTTGCTTAGGAATTCTCAACCCAAGAGCGCGGACCCACCGCGCCCAACGCCCTGCTTCCCGAGGATTCCCCATGAGCGAGTTGCGTTTCACCGAAGATCACGAATGGCTGCGTGCCGAAGCTGACGGCAGCGTCACTGTAGGTATCACCGCCTACGCCCAGAACGCTCTCGGCGATGTGGTCTATGTGCAACTGCCGGAACTGCAGCAATACGAGAAGGGGGCCGAAGCCTCCACCGTTGAATCGGTCAAGGCCGCCAGCGGCGTGTACATGCCCCTGGCCGGTGAAGTGGTCGCCGTCAACGATGGCCTCAACGACAGCCCCGAACTGGTCAACGAAGATCCGCTGGGCGAAGGCTGGTTCTTCCGCTTCATCCCCGCCAACATGAATGAAGTAAACGCCCTGCTCGACCAGGACGCATACGACCGCCTGATCAAAGCCAACGACGACGCCTGAGGAACCTGACCATGACCATCAACCTCGGCACGGCCAACGAATTCATCGCCCGCCACATCGGCCCACGCGCCGCTGACGAGCAGGCCATGCTGGCTACCCTGGGCTTCGACTCGCTGGAGGCGATGAGCGCCGCCGTCATCCCGGACAGCATCAAGGGCACCAGCGTACTCGGCTCGGCAGACGGCCAGAGCGAAGCTGACGCCCTCGCCTCGCTCAAGGCCATCGCCAGCAATAATGAGTTGTTCAAGAATTTCATCGGCCAGGGTTACTACAACACCCATACCCCGGCACCGATCCTGCGTAACCTGCTGGAAAACCCGGCGTGGTACACCGCCTACACCCCGTATCAACCCGAAATTTCCCAAGGCCGCCTGGAAGCCCTGCTTAACTTCCAGACCCTGATCAGCGACCTCACCGGCCTGCCGATCGCCAACGCCTCCTTGCTCGACGAAGCCACTGCTGCGGCCGAGGCCATGACCTTCTGCAAGCGCCTGTCGAAGAACAAGGCCAGCCATGCCTTCTTCGCTTCCGTGCACTGCCACCCGCAAACCCTCGACGTGCTGCGCACCCGTGCCGAACCCTTGGGCATCGAGATCGTGGTCGGCGACGAGCGTGAACTGGCTGACGTCAGCGCCTTCTTCGGCGCACTGCTGCAATACCCGGCCAGCAATGGCGAGGTGTTCGACTACCGTGAGCTGGTGCAGCGCCTGCATGCGGCCAACGCCCTGGTCGCCGTGGCTGCCGACCTGCTGGCCCTGACCCTGCTGACCCCGCCGGGCGAGTTCGAGGCCGACGTGGCCATCGGCAGCGCCCAGCGCTTCGGCGTGCCCCTGGGCTTTGGCGGCCCGCACGCGGCCTACTTCGCCACCCGAGATGCGTTCAAGCGCGACATGCCGGGCCGTCTGGTCGGCGTGTCGATCGACCGCTTCGGCAAGACTGCCCTGCGCCTGGCCATGCAGACCCGCGAACAGCACATCCGCCGCGAGAAGGCCACCAGCAACATCTGCACCGCCCAGGTGCTGCTGGCCAACATCGCCAGCATGTACGCCGTCTACCACGGCCCGGCTGGCCTCAAGCGCATCGCCGAGCGCACCCATGCGCTGACCGCGATCCTCGCCGCTGGCCTGAAGGGCCTGGGCCTGGAAATCGTCGGCGAGACCGCCTTCGATACCCTGACCCTGGCCACCGGCAGCACCACCGCAGCCCTGCACGATAAAGCCCGCAGCCAGCGCATCAACTTGCGCCAGATCGATGCCGACCACCTGGGCCTGTCGCTCGACGAAACCAGCACTCAGGCGGACGTCGAGGCACTGTGGCTACTGTTCGCTGGCGAGCAGCTGCAACCGGACTTCGCCGCCCTGGCCGCCAGCACCGGCTCACGCCTGCCGGCCGCCCTGCTGCGCCAGTCGGCCATCCTCGAACACCCGGTGTTCAACCGCTACCACAGCGAAACCGAGCTGATGCGTTACCTGCGCCGCCTGGCCGACAAGGACCTGGCGCTGGACCGCAGCATGATCCCGCTGGGTTCGTGCACCATGAAACTCAATGCCGCCAGCGAAATGATCCCGGTGACCTGGGCCGAGTTCGGCAGCCTGCACCCGTTCGCCCCGGCCGAACAGAGCCAGGGCTACCAGCAGCTCACCAGCGAACTGGAAGCCATGCTCTGCGCCGCCACTGGTTATGATGCCGTGTCGCTGCAACCCAACGCCGGTTCCCAGGGCGAGTACGCAGGCCTCTTGGCCATCCGCGCCTACCACCGCAGCCGCGGCGAAAGCCATCGCGACATCTGCCTGATCCCCTCCTCGGCCCACGGCACCAACCCGGCGACCGCGCACATGGCTGGCATGCGCGTGGTGGTCACCGCCTGCGACGCCCGCGGCAACGTCGATGTCGAGGACCTGCGCGCCAAGGCCATCGAGCACCGCGAGCGCCTGGCCGCGATCATGATCACCTACCCGTCGACCCACGGCGTGTTCGAGGAAGCGATCGGCGAGATCTGCGCGATCATTCACGACAACGGTGGCCAGGTGTATATCGACGGCGCCAACATGAACGCCATGGTCGGCCTGTGCGCCCCGGGCAAGTTCGGCGGCGACGTCTCGCACCTGAACCTGCACAAGACCTTCTGCATTCCGCACGGCGGTGGCGGCCCTGGCGTCGGCCCGATTGGCGTCAAATCGCACCTGGCGCCGTTCCTGCCTGGCCACGCCCAACTGGAAAACCGCGAAGGCGCGGTGTGCGCTGCCCCGTTCGGCAGCGCCAGCATCCTGCCGATCACCTGGATGTATATCCGCATGATGGGTGGCGCGGGCCTCAAGCGCGCCTCGCAGATGGCGATCCTCAACGCCAACTACATCGCCCGTCGCCTGGAAGAGCACTATCCTGTTCTGTATACCGGCGGCAATGGCCTGGTCGCCCACGAGTGCATCCTCGACCTGCGCCCGCTCAAGGACACCAGCGGCATCAGCGTCGACGACGTGGCCAAGCGCCTGATCGACTTCGGCTTCCACGCCCCGACCATGTCCTTCCCGGTGGCCGGTACGCTGATGATCGAACCGACCGAAAGCGAGTCCAAGGAAGAGCTGGACCGCTTCTGCGACGCGATGATCCAGATTCGCGAAGAGATTCGCGCCGTGGAAAATGGCAGCCTGGACAAGGACGACAACCCGCTGAAAAACGCTCCGCACACTGCGGCCGAGCTGGTTGGCGAATGGGCCCACGGCTACAGCCGCGAGCAGGCGGTTTATCCGCTGCCGAGCCTGGTTGAGAGCAAGTACTGGCCGCCGGTGGGCCGGGTCGACAACGTGTTCGGCGACCGCAACCTGGTCTGCGCCTGCCCGTCGATCGAGAGCTATCAGGACGCCTGATAGCTTTTAGAGGCTGCTCGTTACCTGTAGGAGCGGCTTTAGCCGCGAAGCAAGCGACGCGGTGGATGGCACCGGCTTCGCCGGTGTTCGCGGCTGAAGCCGCTCCTACAGGTTCACCTTCAAGCTGACCAGACTGGCAGGAGGTCCACCATGTCATTGAGCGTCTTCGACCTGTTCAAGATCGGCATCGGCCCCTCCAGTTCCCATACGGTCGGCCCGATGCGCGCCGCCGCACGTTTTGCCGAAGGCCTGCGCCGCGACGGCTTGCTGGCCAGCACGGCCAGCGTCAAGGCCGAGCTGTATGGCTCGCTCGGGGCCACCGGCAAGGGCCACGGCAGCGACAAAGCGGTGTTACTCGGCCTCGAAGGCGAGCACCCCGACACCGTCGACACCGAAGCCATCCCCGCCCGCCTGCAGGCGATCCGCAGCAGCGGCCACCTGCGCCTGCTCGGCGAGCACGACATCGCCTTCGATGAAAAGCAGCACCTGGCGATGATCCGCAAGCCGCTGGCCTATCACCCCAACGGCATGATCTTCCGCGCCTTCGACACCGCCGGATTGCAAATCCGCAGCCGCGAGTACTACTCGGTCGGCGGCGGTTTCGTGGTCGATGAAGATGCCGCTGGCCAGGACCGCATCGTCGAAGACAGCACCGTTCTGGCCTACCCATTCACGACCGCCAAGCAGCTGCTCGCTCATTGCACCACGCAACACCTGTCGGTGAGCCAAGTGATGCTTGCCAACGAGGCAGCCTGGCGGCCGGAGGCCGAGACGCGTGCCGGACTGCTGCGCATCTGGCAGGTGATGCAGGATTGCGTCGAGGCCGGCTACCGGCATGAAGGCATCTTGCCGGGTGGACTGAAGGTCAAGCGCCGCGCGCCGGCGCTGTACCGCCAACTCAGCCAGCACCCGGAAGCCAACCTGCGCGATGCGCTGTCGGTACTCGACTGGGTCAACCTGTACGCCCTGTCGGTCAACGAAGAAAACGCCTATGGCGGGCGCGTGGTCACTGCGCCCACCAACGGCGCGGCGGGCATCGTCCCGGCGGTGCTGCACTACTACATGCGCTTCGTCCCGGGCGCCAGTGAAGACGGCGTGGTGCGCTTTCTGCTCACCGCCGCGGCCATCGGCATCCTGTACAAGGAAAACGCCTCGATCTCCGGTGCCGAGGTCGGTTGCCAGGGCGAGGTCGGCGTGGCCTGCTCGATGGCCGCCGGGGCCTTGTGCGAGGTCATGGGCGGCAGCGTGCAACAGGTGGAAAACGCCGCCGAGATCGGCATGGAACACAACCTGGGCCTGACTTGCGACCCAATCGGCGGGCTGGTCCAAGTGCCCTGCATCGAGCGCAACGCCATGGGCTCGGTGAAGGCCATCAACGCCGTGCGCATGGCCTTGCGCGGCGACGGGCAGCACTACGTGTCGCTCGACAAGGTCATCCGCACCATGCGCCAGACCGGCGCCGACATGAAAAGCAAATACAAGGAGACCGCCCGCGGCGGTCTGGCCGTCAACATCATCGAATGTTGACCCGACAACAAACCTGAGGATTCATCGATGTCCGAAACACTGCAAAAGACCCCACTGCACGCCCTGCATTCGGAGCTGGGCGCGCGCATGGTGCCATTCGCCGGCTTCGACATGCCGGTGCAGTACCCGCTGGGCGTGATGAAGGAACACCTGCACACCCGCGAGCAGGCCGGCCTGTTCGACGTCTCGCACATGGGGCAGATCATTCTGCGCGGCGCCGAGGCGGCTGCAGCCCTGGAAAGCCTGGTGCCGGTCGACATCATCGACTTGCCGGTGGGGATGCAGCGCTATGCCATGTTCACCAACGAACAGGGTGGCATCCTCGACGACCTGATGGTCGCCAACCTGGGTGACGACACGCTGTTCCTGGTGGTCAACGCCGCTTGCAAGGATCAGGATCTGGCTCACCTGCAGCAACACATCGGTGGCCGTTGCGAGATTCAACCGTTGTTCGAGGAACGTGCCCTGCTCGCCCTGCAAGGCCCTGCAGCGGTCAAGGTGCTCGAGCGCCTGGCCCCGGAAGTCGCTGGCATGACCTTCATGCAGTTCCGCCCGATTACCCTGCTGGGTGAAGACTGCTTCGTCAGCCGTTCGGGCTATACCGGTGAAGACGGCTACGAGATCTCGGTACCGACCGAGGCCGCCGAAGCCCTGGCCCGCCGCCTGCTGGCCGAGCCAGAAGTGCAACCGATCGGCCTGGGCGCGCGCGACTCGCTGCGCCTGGAAGCAGGCTTGTGCCTGTATGGCCATGACATGAACACCGCCACCACGCCGGTCGAGGCCAGCCTGCTCTGGGCGGTGTCCAAAGTGCGACGAGCCGAGGGAGCCCGCGCTGGCGGCTTCCCTGGCGCCGAAGCGATCTTCGAACAGCAGCAATCGGGTGTGGCGCGCAAACGTGTTGGCCTGCTGCCACAGGAACGCACCCCAGTGCGTGAAGGTGCAGAGATCGTCGACGCATCTGATAAACCAGTGGGCAAAGTCTGCAGCGGCGGTTTCGGCCCGACACTCGGCGCACCGGTTGCAATGGGTTATGTCGATATCGAACATGCCGCAATCGATACACCCTTGTTTGCGCTGGTGCGCGGTAAAAAGGTTGCCCTTAAAGTCAGCAAAATGCCTTTCGTGGCGCAACGTTACTATCGCGGTTGAAGACGGAACATGAGGTTTGCGAGCGGGTTCGACTTATTCGTTTTCGAACCTGCCCAATAACTTTATGAACATGGCGCCAGGCCAGGCGCCATGCCGTTTCCAAGGAAATGTGCGATTATCGAAAAAGCGCCGTTTTCCATTAGACCAAGGGCTTGTTTTTTTCTTGAGAGTTGGCGTAGAGTCTCTGCACTGTGTTTGCATGGGTCGCAACAGTTCGTGACCTGGGCCAGTAGCCGCGATCTGCTACAACCCGTTCGACGTGACTTACTTTCCAGCAACCCAGCCCAGTGATCTTTCACTTTTAATAACGTGAAAGTAACTGTCACCAAAATTTAAGATTTTTAGGAAATAAGACAATGGCTGAGCGTCAGAACGGTACCGTCAAGTGGTTCAATGACGAGAAAGGTTACGGTTTCATCACCCCAGAAAGCGGCCCGGACCTGTTCGTGCACTTCCGCGCTATCCAGGGCAATGGTTTCAAGAGCCTGAAAGAAGGCCAGAAAGTGACTTTCGTGGCAGTGCAAGGCCAAAAAGGCATGCAGGCTGACGAAGTCCAGGCTGAAGGCTGATAATCGCAAAAAAATAAGCCCCTGCGTTGACGCGCAGGGGCTTTTTTGTGCCCGCAATTCCATAGAATGGGCCTTTGCCACATGGAGTTGTCGAGCGATGTCCACGCGCCCCCTCTTTCCCCAGGGTGATTTCCCACCGGTCGGTCTCGGCCGGCGCCTGGCGGCGATGTTCTATGACTTCCTGCTGTGCACGGCGCTGCTGATCGTCACCGCAGGCGCCTACAAGATGATCCAGATGGTGATCATCGGTGAGGCGCGCATGCGTGAACTGACCGACGCTGGCGCGCTGGATGGCGACCCGCTGCTGTCGACGATCCTGCTGTTCGCGCTGTTCGGCTTCTTTGCCAAGTTCTGGACCCACGGCGGGCAGACCCTGGGCATGCAGGTCTGGGGCGTACGCGTGCAAAATGCCGATGGCAGTGCGATCAGCCTTTGGCAGGCGCTGTTGCGCTTTGTAGTATCCATCGCTTCGTGGCTGTGCCTGGGCCTGGGGTTCTTCTGGTCGTTGATCGACAAGCGCAAGCGCGGCTGGCACGACATCTATTCAGAAACGCAGCTTGTGCGGGTGCCGAAGCAGAAGAAATGACACGCACAAAAAAGCCAACCTCAGGGTCGGCTTTTTTGTAGCGCTCAGGCGGTCATCCCGCCCTGCGCATCAACCACAAGCCTGCCAGGGCACACACACCTGCCGGGATCACCACCGCCAGCAGCGGTGGGAAGCCAAACACCTGGCTCGAAGGACCAAGCAGGTCGCCGGCAATGCGGAACACGAAGCCCACCAGCACACCGGTGAACACCCGCTGGCCAAGCGTTACCGAACGCAGTGGGCCAAAGATGAAGGAAATCGCCATCAGCACCAGGGCAGCGGTCACCGCCGGTTGCAGCACCTTGGTCCAGAACGCCAGCCAGTAGCGGGCATTGTTCAGGCCCTGGTCCGACAGGTAGTGGATGTAGTCCCACAGGCCGGTGATCGACAGCGACTCCGGCGCCAGCACCACGGTGTTGAGCAGCTGTGGCGTCACGGAAACGTCCCACTGCTCTTCCGGGCTCTTGACCACTTCGGTGTGGTCGCCACGGAAGTAGGTGGTGCTGACATCGCTGAGCACCCAGTGATCATCCTGGTAGCGCGCCCGGCGGGCAAAGCTCGAGGTGACGATCTTGCGCTCGTCGTCAAAGCGGTAGCGGGTCACACCCAACAGCAGACCGTTGGGCTGCACCGAGTTGATGTGCACGAACTCGTCGCCCTGGCGGTGCCACATGCCGCGCTTGGAACTCTGCGCCTCGCCTCCGCCCTGAGCCAGGGAACGGTCGGCCTGGGCCTTGTTCTCGCTGACAGGGGCTACGTACTCGCCAATCAACAGGCCGACCAGCATGAGCACCAGCATTGGTTTCATGACTGCCCAGACGATACGGCCGATGGAAACCCCGGCGGCACGCATGATGGTCAGTTCGCTGCTGCTGGCCAGGCTGCCAAGGCCGATCAGGCAGCCGATCAAGGCGGCCATCGGCAGCATGTCGTAGAGCCGACGCGGTGCGGTCAGCAGGGTGAACCAGCCAGCATCCAGGACCGTGTAGGTATCGCTCAGGTCGCTCATCTCGTCGATGAAGGCGAACAGCGAAGCCAGGCCCAGGATGATGCCCAGCACGGCCAGGATCGCCATCAGCACGCTCATGCCGATGTAACGGTCAAGTTTAGCCATGGGCCACCTCCGCACGACGGGCAGCGCGTTTGAGGCGCAGCGGCTCCCAGTACATCAACCCAAGGCCGATGAGCAGGAACAGCCCATGGACCCACCACATGCCCAGGGCGATCGGCAATTTGCCTTTCTCCAGGGCGCCACGCACGGAAATCAACATCGTCAGGTAGGCCATGTACAGAAGAATCGCCGGCAGCAGCTTGAGGAAGCGGCCCTGGCGCGGGTTGACCCGGGCCAGCGGCACCGCCAGCAGGGTCACGATGAACACCAGGATCGGCAGCGAGATGCGCCATTGCAGCTCGGCGCGTTCGCGCAGGCCGTCCTGACCGATCAGTTGCGACGTCGGAATGGCCTCGCGCTCGGTCACTTCCTCGCTAACTTCAGGCTTTGGCAGCAGCACGCCATAGGTGTCGTACTTGATCGCGCGGTAATCAGCCTGGCCGGGGTTGCCGTCATAGCGGTAGCCGTTCTGCAAGACCAGGTAGCGGTTGCCATCGGCCTGCACTTCCTGGTGGCCCTTTTCTGCGACCAGCACGGACGGTGCGCGGTCCTTGGTCTTGTCCTGGTTGAAGCGTTTTTCGGAGATGAACACACCGGTGAGGTTGCTGCGGTCATCGGTCAGCTCTTCGGTGTAGGTCACCCGCGAGCCGTCGCGCAGGGTCTGGAAGCGGCCCGGCACCAGGGTGTCGAACTCGGTCAGGGCATCCTGCTGGCCAATGATCTGCTGCACCTGGCCGACGCCCAGGGGCGCCAGGCTCAGGCTCAGCCAGGCCACCAGCAGCGCGACCAGCGCCGCAGGGGCCATGGTCATGCCGAGCAGGCGTTGCTGGCTCATGCCAGTGGCCGAGAGCACGGTCATTTCGCTTTCCAGGTACAACCGGCCGTAAGCCAGCAGAATGCCCAGGAACAGCCCTAACGGCAGGATCAGTTGCAAGAAACCAGGCAGGCGGAAGCCCATGATCAGGAACAGCACGCTCGGGTCGAGCACGCCCTGGGCCGCCTGGGCCAGGTACTTGATGAAGCGCCCGCTCATGATGATCACCAACAGCACGGCGCTGACGGCGCTCAAGGTCACCAGGACCTCGCGGGACAGATAACGAAAGACGATCAAACCAGACACTCCTGGGTTGTCAGGGGCGGACTGCCAAACAAAGGCTTACGACAGCCAAGACCAATGCCGGTTCGCCGGGGGCGAACCTCCTTGTAAAGTGCGCGCATTATCCTGTGATTGCCCTCGCCTGTCACTTGGCCGCGCATGAAGGCGGACAACGGGGTTGTCAGCACGCTTGCCCGAGGCTCAAACTGGCAACTTTTCCACTGGCCCGCGACCACGCGGCCAGGCCCGCCCAGAGCGCGAACATTCAACGCGCCACCTGCACAGATCATTCGGGGACCCTGACATGGAACTGGTTGTAAAAAGCGTAGCTGCTGCATCGGTAAAAACCGCCACGCTGGTCGTAGCGGTGGGTGAAGGACGCAAGCTCGGTGCCGTCGCCAAAGCGGTCGACCAGGCTGCCGACGGTGCCATCAGCGCCGTCCTCAAGCGTGGCGACCTGGCCGGCAAGCCTGGCCAGACCCTGCTGCTGCAAAACGTGCCGGGCCTCAAGGCCGAGCGTGTATTGCTGGTTGGCAGCGGCAAGGATGAAGCGCTCGGTGACCGTACCTGGCGCAAGCTGGTGGCCAGCGTCGCCGGTGTGCTCAAAGGCCTGAACGGCAGCGATGCGGTGCTGGCGCTGGACGACATCGCCATCAACAACCGCGACGCCCACTACGGCAAATATCGCCTGCTGGCCGAGACCCTGCTCGACGGCGAATACGTGTTCGACCGTTTCAAGAGCCAGAAGGCCGAGCCCCGTGCCCTGAAAAAGGTCACCCTGCTGGCTGAAAAAGCCGGCTTGGCCGAAGTCGAGCGTGCGGTCAAGCATGCCAGCGCCATCGCCACCGGCATGGCCTTCACCCGCGACCTGGGCAACCTGCCGCCGAACCTGTGCCACCCAAGCTTCCTCGCCGAGCAGGCCAAGGACCTGGGCAAGGCCCACAAAGGCCTCAAGGTCGAAGTACTGGAGGACAAGAAGATCAAGGAACTGGGCATGGGCGCGTTCTACGCCGTGGGCCAGGGCAGCGACCAGCCGCCACGCCTGATCGTGCTCAACTATCAGGGCGGCAAGAAGGCCGACAAGCCGTTCGTACTGGTCGGCAAGGGCATCACCTTCGACACCGGCGGCATCAGCCTCAAGCCAGGTGCCGGCATGGATGAAATGAAGTACGACATGTGCGGCGCCGCCAGCGTGTTCGGTACCCTGCGTGCGGTCCTCGAACTGCAGCTGCCGATCAACCTGGTGTGCCTGCTGGCCTGCGCCGAGAACATGCCAAGCGGCGGCGCCACGCGCCCGGGCGACATCGTCACCACCATGAGCGGGCAGACCGTCGAGATCCTCAACACCGACGCCGAAGGCCGCCTGGTGCTGTGCGACACCCTCACCTACGCCGAGCGCTTCAAGCCGCAGGCGGTCATCGACATCGCCACCCTGACCGGCGCCTGCATCGTCGCCCTGGGCAGCCACACCTCGGGCCTGATGGGCAACAATGACGATCTGGTCAGCCAACTGCTCGACGCCGGCAAGCGCGCCGACGACCGTGCCTGGCAGCTGCCGCTGTTCGACGAGTACCAGGAACAGCTGGACAGCCCGTTCGCCGACATGGGCAACATCGGTGGCCCGAAAGCCGGCACCATCACCGCAGGCTGCTTCCTGTCGCGCTTTGCCAAGGCCTACAACTGGGCACACCTGGACATCGCGGGCACCGCCTGGATCAGCGGCGGCAAGGACAAGGGCGCCACTGGCCGCCCGGTGCCGCTGCTGACCCAGTACCTGCTCGACCGCGCCAGCGCCTGATGCCATGAGGCCGGTGGTGCCCCAGGCGCCACCGGTCGGCAGAGCCAACCATGAGCAAAGTCGATTTCTACATTCTGCCCACCGACTCGCTGTCGGCGCGGCTGGATTTCGCCTGCAAGCTGTGCGAGAAGGCCTGGCGCCTCGGGCACCGGGTCTACCTGCATTGCCAGGACGCCGAGCAGCGCAGTGAACTGAATCAGCGCCTGTGGCGTTTCAAGGGTGAAGCCTTCGTGCCGCATGATCTGGCCGAGGCGCATGCCGATGCCACCGTGGCCTTGGGCCTGGGCGACAGTGCCGGCGAGCACCGCGACCTTTTGATCAACCTGGGCGCGGATGTGCCGGGGTTCGTCGGGCAGTTCGAGCGGGTCGCCGAGATCGTTGTCGAAGAGGCCGCTATCCGCCAATCCGCCCGCGAACGATTCCGTTTCTACCGCGAACAGGGCTATGCTCTGCAAGACCACCGCTTACAGCGACTTTGACGACGATGGACAAGCCTTCCGCCCTACCCGATTCCGCCCACCTGCTCGACGACCTGGAGTCAATTCGCCAGCTGTTGGGTGATGCCGACCTGCAACCGCCGCTGCTTACCGAGACAGTGGAGCAGATTCCGCTGTTGCTCGACACCCCGGCTGGCAATGCTGCGCCAGTGCCTGTTGAACCAGAAGTCGAAGACGACCCCCAGACTCGCCGGCAGGATACCCTGCTACATCTGGAAAGCGAGCTGCGCGCTGCGGCGCAGTTGATCATGCAGGACGTGATCAACGACTTCACCCCGCATATCGAGACCGAGATCAAGCGCCGGCTCGATGCCCGCATCGAGCGGTTGATCAAGCGTTCCGAGTAACACTGACAGCCTGCTTCGCGGCTAAAGCCGCTCCCACGGGACCACCGCTGAACTGATGATTGCGGGCCACCTGTGGGAGCGGCTTTAGCCGCGAAGGGTTCGCTGCAGGTCTTGTCGCCTGAAACTCCCACCTCCGTTATACTTCCCGGCTTTCCCGAATAAATGCACAGGGTCCCGCCGCGCATGGATAAGACCTACCAGCCGCACGCCATCGAAACTTCCTGGTACAACACCTGGGAGTCCGAGAACTATTTCGCTCCACAAGGTGCAGGCGAGTCCTACACCATCATGATCCCGCCACCGAACGTGACGGGCAGCCTGCACATGGGCCACGGTTTCAACAACGCCATCATGGATGCGTTGATTCGTTTCCGCCGCATGCAAGGCCGCGACACCCTGTGGCAGCCCGGTACCGACCACGCCGGTATCGCCACCCAGATGCTGGTCGAGCGCCAGCTCGAAGCCAAGGGCCAGAACCGCCACGACCTGGGCCGTGAAGCCTTCCTCGACAAGGTCTGGGAATGGAAAGAGCAGTCCGGTGGCAACATCAGCCGTCAGATTCGTCGCCTGGGTTCTTCGGTAGACTGGAGCCGTGAGCGCTTCACCATGGACGACGGCCTGTCCGAAGCGGTCAAGGAAGCCTTCGTACGCCTGCATGAAGACGGCCTGATCTACCGCGGCAAGCGCCTGGTCAACTGGGACACCAAGCTGCACACGGCGATTTCCGATCTCGAAGTGGAAAACCACGACGAGAAAGGCCACCTGTGGAACCTGCGCTACCCGCTGGCCGACGGCGCCAAGACCGCCGATGGCAAAGACCACCTGGTGGTTGCCACCACCCGTCCGGAAACCCTGCTGGGTGACGCCGCCGTCGCGGTCAACCCGAATGACGAGCGCTACCAGGCACTGATCGGCAAGTTCGTCGAGCTGCCGCTGGTCGGCCGTCGCATCCCGATCATCGCCGATGATTACTGCGACCCCGAGTTCGGCACCGGCTGCGTGAAGATCACCCCGGCCCACGACTTCAACGACTATGAAGTCGGCAAGCGCCACAACCTGCCGCTGCTCAACATCTTCGACAAGAACGCTTTGGTGCTGTCCGCCGCCCAGGCCTTCAACCTCGACGGCAGCGTCAACGAGCAGGCCGACACCGCCCTGCCCGCCCAATATGCCGGCCTCGACCGCTTCGTCGCACGCAAGCAGATCGTCGCCGACCTGGACGCCCAGGGCCTGCTGGTCAGCATCGACGACCACGCGCTGAAAGTGCCGAAGGGCGACCGCTCCGGCACCATCATCGAGCCGTGGCTGACCGACCAGTGGTACGTCTCTACCAAGCCGCTGGCAGAGCCTGCCATCGCCGCCGTGGAAGATGGCCGCATCCAGTTCGTGCCCAAGCAGTACGAGAACATGTACTTCTCGTGGATGCGTGACATCCAGGACTGGTGCATCAGCCGTCAGCTGTGGTGGGGCCACCGCATCCCGGCGTGGTACGACGAGGCCGGCCAGGTCTATGTCGGCCGCAACGAGGAAGAAGTACGTGCCAAGCACAACCTCGGTGACGTGGTGCTGCGCCAGGACGACGACGTGCTGGACACCTGGTTCAGCTCGGGTCTGTGGACCTTCTCCACCCTCGGCTGGCCGGAGCAGACCGAATTCCTCAAGAAATTCCACTCCACCGACGTACTGGTCACGGGCTTCGACATCATCTTCTTCTGGGTTGCCCGGATGATCATGCTGACCATGCACCTGATCAAGAACGAAGATGGCACCCCGCAGGTGCCGTTCAAGACCGTGTACGTGCACGGCCTGGTGCGTGATGGCCAGGGCCAGAAGATGTCCAAGTCCAAGGGCAACGTCCTGGACCCGCTGGACATCGTCGACGGCATCACCCTGGACGCCCTGCTGGAAAAACGCACCAGCGGCATGATGCAGCCTAAACTTGCCGAGAAGATCGCCAAGCAGACCAAGGCCGAATTCCCGGAAGGCATCGCCAGCTACGGCACCGACGCCCTGCGCTTCACCTTCTGCTCGCTGGCCTCCACCGGCCGCGACATCAAGTTCGACATGGGCCGCGTCGAAGGCTACCGCAACTTCTGCAACAAGATCTGGAACGCCGCCCGCTACGTGCTGGACAAGGGCGAGGACTGCGGCCAGAACGGCGAAGCCTACGAGCTGTCGCTTGCCGACCGCTGGATCATCTCGCAGTTGCAGCGCACCGAATCCGAAGTGACCCGCCAGCTTGAGCAGTTCCGCTTCGACCTTGCCAGCCAGGCCCTGTACGAGTTCATCTGGAACCAGTATTGCGACTGGTACCTGGAGCTGTCCAAGCCGGTGCTGTGGGACGAAAACGCCCCGGTCGAGCGCGCCCGCGGCACCCGTCGTACCCTGGTGCGCGTGCTGGAAGTGGCGCTGCGCCTGGCCCATCCGTTCATGCCGTTCATCACCGAAGAAATCTGGCAGCGCATCGCGCCGCTGGCCGGCATCGACGGCAAGACCATCATGCTGCAGCCGTGGCCGGTGGCTAACGAAGCACGCATTGATGCCGCCGCCGAAGGCGACATCGAATGGCTCAAGGAACTGATGGTCGGCCTGCGCAACATCCGCGCCGAGATGAACATCGGCCCAGGCAAGCCGCTGCCGCTGTTCCTGAAGAATGCCAACGCCGATGACCAGCGTCGCCTGCAGGAAAACGAAGCCCTGCTGAAGAAGCTGGCCAAGGTCGAGTCGTTCACCGTGCTCGGCGAAGCCGACGAAGCGCCGCTGTCGGCCACTGCGTTGGTAGGCGACCTGCAGGTGCTGGTGCCAATGGCCGGGCTGATCGACAAGGACGCCGAACTGGCGCGCCTGAACAAGGAAATCCAGCGCCTGCAAGGTGAAGTGCAACGCGTCGGCGGCAAGCTGTCCAACGCCGCCTTCGTCGACAAGGCACCGCCTGCGGTGATCGAGAAGGAGCGCGCCAAGCTGGCCGAGTCCGAGCAGGCCCTGGCCAACTTCACCGAGCAGCATGCGCGCATCGCGGCGCTGTAACCCTTAGTGAAGCCATCGCGGGGCAAGCCTTCTCCCACACAAGTCGTGGGATCGGGCTTGCCCCGCGATGCTTTTCAGGACTCTAGCATGATCCAGAAACCCACCCTGCACCCGCGCAACCGCCACCAGGGCCGTTACGATTTCCCCAGCCTGATCAAGGCCCACCCTGATCTGGCTCGCTTCACCATCACCAACCCCCACGGCAAACCCAGCATCGACTTCGCCAACCCCGAAGCCGTGCGGGTGTTCAACCGTGCGCTGCTCAAGGCCCAGTACGGCATCCAGCACTGGGACATCCCCGCCGACTACCTGTGCCCGCCCATCCCCGGCCGCGCCGACTACCTGCATGTGGCCGCCGACCTGCTTGCCGAAGACAATGCCGGCGAAGTGCCCAAGGGCGCCCAGGTGAGGGCGCTGGACATCGGCGTGGGTGCCAATTGCATCTACCCCCTGCTCGGCCACAGCGATTACCGCTGGCGCTTCCTCGGCTCGGACATCGACCCGGTGGCACTGGCATCGGCCAAGGCCATCGTCCAGGCCAACGGCCTGGTCAAAGGCATTGCCCTGCGCCAGCAAGCCAATGCCAAGCACATTCTCACCGGCCTGCTGCAGGCGGACGAGCCCTTCGACCTGACCCTGTGCAACCCGCCCTTCCACGCCTCACGCGAGGAAGCCACCCGTGGCAGCCAGCGCAAGTGGAAAAACCTCGGCAAGCAGGACCCCAAGCGCAAGCTGCCCGTGCTCAATTTCGGCGGGCAGAACAATGAGCTGTGGTGTGAGGGGGGCGAGATTCGCTTCGTCAGCCAACTGGTCGCAGAAAGCGTGCAATACGCGCAGCAGGTGCTGTGGTTCACCAGCCTGGTGTCCAAAGCCAGCAACCTGCCCGGCATCGAAGCGGCGTTGAGAAAGGCTGGCGCCAAGGCCGTGCGCATCGTCGAAATGGGCCAAGGGCAAAAGCAGAGCCGCATGGTCGCCTGGAGCTTCCATGACGACAGCGCACGCCAGGCCTGGCACGCCTCACGCAAATCGCAGGCATGAAAAAACCGCGCCCGGGCAAGCCGGGCGCGGTTTCGTCAACGCATCAACACATTACTTGTTGATGGTGTCGGTCAGCGACTTGGCTGGAACGAACTTGACGACTTTCTTGGCAGCGATTTCGATGGCAGCGCCAGTCGATGGGTTGCGGCCAGTACGGGCAGGACGCTCGGAGACTTTCAGCTTGCCGATGCCTGGCAGAGTGATTTCAGCGCCGTTTTCCAGTTGGTCGGCAACGATCTGGCCCAGTTGCTCCAGAGCGTTTTTAGCGGTGGCTTTTGGCTGAGCGATCGACTCGGCGATATCGGCAATCAGTTGGTCTTTGGTCAATGCCATGGTGGTGTTCCTTCCCTATCAAATTCAGTGGTTATGCAGCGCGCTACGACGTTATCGGGCCAGCCCCTGAATGCTGGAGGGCCGCGCCAATCGGGCATGTAGATGCGTAAATCGGCGTTTGGTTCGACACGGCTCAAGCGCGCTGCCAGCAATGCGCCACCCGAGGTGCGCAAGACCGCGCAAAGCTACCACAGGAAAGGATAAATTTCCGCTGCCCGCTTCAATTTAGTGCAGGTTTTTCGGGGGTTTCAGCCGAAAACGCAAAAAATTGAACAAAAAATCAACAACAGGCATTTCTGCCAACATCCGGCCACTGCATCACCTGCGGTCTGCGGTAAACTGGCCCACTTTTGCACGCGGCGCCTGGCCGCCCCCGACTCACCGAGAATTCCATGCCAATCCGTCACTGCATCGTTCACCTGATCGACAAGAAGCCCGATGGCAGCCCCGCCGTGCTCCATGCACGGGATACCGAACTGGGCGCGTCGGACGCGATCGAAAACCTGCTGGCCGACCTCAACGACAGCTACAACGCCAAACAAGGCAAAGCCTGGGGCTTTTTCCACGGCGAGTCCGGCGCCTACCCGTTGAGCGGCTGGCTGAAACAGTACCTGGATGACGAGAAGGACTTCGCCGCATTCAGCCGTGTGGCCGTCGAACACCTGCAAAAGCTGATGGAAGAATCCAACCTCTCCACCGGCGGCCACATCCTGTTCGCCCACTATCAACAAGGCATGACCGACTACCTGGCCATCGCCCTGCTGCACCACAGTGAAGGTGTGGCAGTGAACGCCGAGCTGGATGTGACGCCGTCACGCCATCTGGACCTGGGCCAGTTGCACCTGGCCGCGCGGATCAACCTGTCGGAGTGGAAGAACAACCAGAACTCCAAGCAGTACATCTCGTTCATCAAGGGCAAGAACGGCAAGAAGGTCTCGGACTACTTCCGCGACTTCATCGGCTGCCAGGAAGGCGTCGACGGCCCAGGCGAAACCCGCACCTTGCTCAAGGCCTTCAGCGATTTCGTCGAAAGCGAGGACCTGCCCGAAGAGGCCGCCCGCGAGAAGACCCAGACCCTGGTCGAGTACGCCACCACCCAGACCAAGCTGGGCGAGCCAGTGACCTTGGAAGAGCTGTCGAGCCTGATCGACGAGGACCGCCCGAAAGCGTTCTACGACCATATCCGCAACAAGGATTACGGCCTGTCACCGGAGATCCCGGCGGACAAACGCACCCTCAACCAGTTCCGCCGCTTCACCGGGCGCGCCGAAGGCCTGTCGATCAGCTTCGAGGCGCACCTGCTGGGGGATAAGGTTGAGTATGACGAGGTGGCCGGCACCCTGATCATCAAAGGCCTGCCGACCCAGCTGGTGGATCAGCTCAAGCGCCGCAAGGACTGATCAGCCGCCTGCATAGGAGGCGACCAACGCCTCCTTCGCCGACTTGCGCAACTTCTTCACCAGGCGCTCCTGACGCAGCGCCTCGCCCTTGTCCGGCCACTGCTCGACATAGACCAGCGCCTGCGCCGGGCTGGTCTTGAAGTAGCGCGCGCCCTGCCCCTTCTGATGCGCGGCGAAGCGCCGCTGCGGGTCGTCGCTGATACCGCAGTACAGCGAGCCATTGGCGGCCCGCACCAGGTACAGGTACCAAGGCTTGCAAGTGGGGCTTACGGCAACTTCGCTCACAGTGTTCAACGCGCCTGCTGGAACGTACGCAGGCCTTTGAACGCCTGCTGACGCACCTTGTTCTGCAGCATCGGTGACCAGCCCAAGAACACCCCCGGCGCACCCAACGCCTGCCGCGACCAGCGCCACAGGTCGAAACTGTCGTCATGCTGGCAGATCAGCCCGTCGCGGATGACGAAGCGCGCCTGGATGTCGTTGACCACGGTGCGGCCGGTCTGGCTGAACAGGTAGGTCGCCACCCAATGGGCACTGGCGCTGCGCTCGTCTGCGCGGACCTGGTCGAACGTCAGGGAAAAGTCCTTGGCGCGGGTGGTCAGCATGCGCCACATATCACCCGCATCACGACCGCGCAGGGTACCGAACACCGGGTCGCTGAACACGATGTCGTCGCTGTAGCAGGCCACCATCGCCTCGGCGTCCAGGCGCTGGAAGGCTTGATAGAAGCGGGTGATCAGGTCGCGGTTGGCGTCGCTCATGGGGGCTGGTCCGTCCTGGGATTGGGAAGCTGCACAATAATCTGCCCGAGATGCTTGCGCCAGTCTCAGACTTTTTCGCTGCTCACCTGCACATGCAATGCCCGCCCAGCGCCGAGCCCGAACACGATGGCACCCAAACCCAATACAGCGAAAATCCACCCCACCGCCGCCCAGCCGCCAGTCAGATCATGCACCAGCCCCACCGCGAACGGCCCCATGGAGGCCAAGGTGTATCCCACGCCCTGGGCCATGCTCGACAGGTTGGCCGCCACATGGGCGTCCTTGGAGCGCAGTACGATCAGCGTCAGGGCCAGGGCAAAGGTCCCGCCCTGCCCCAACCCGAGCAGCACGGCCCAGCCCCATAGCCCGGAAAGTGGCGCGTACAGGCAACCGAACAGGCCGGCCAAGGTGATCAGCATGACCACTACGATCGCCAATCGTTGGTCCTTGCCCCGGGTCGCCAACCAGGGTGCGCTCAGCGAGCTGACCAGTTGCACGATCACCGAACCGGAAAGCACCAGGCCCGCTTCGGTAGGGCTCAAGCCACGGCCAATCAGAATCGACGGCAGCCAGCCGAAGACGATATACGCCAGCGACGACTGCAAACCCATGTACAAGGTCACCTGCCAGGCCAGCGGGTCACGCCACAGGCCGCGCACTCGGTAGGCGGCCTTGTGCAGGCCATGACCCTGGCGGGCCTGGGGCAGCCAGACCAGCATGGCCAGCAATGCCGGGATCATCCAGAAGCCCAGGCCCAGCGCCCAACTGCCCTCGAAGCGTTCGGTCAGCGGCACCGTGGCGCCGGCTGCCATGGCCGCGCCCAGGCACAGAGCCATGGTGTAGACACCGGTCAAGGTGCCGGCATGTTTAGGGAAGTCGCGTTTGACGATGCCCGGCAACAGCACGCCGATGATGCCGATGCTGGCTCCGGCCATCACACTGCCAAGAAACACTCCGGCCTGGCCAAATGCGCTGCGTACCACGATGCCTAGCGCCAGGGTCAGCAGAATACCGAGGATTACCCGCTCGCTGCCGAAGCGGCGGGCAAGGATTGGCGCCAGCGGCGCGAACAGGCCCAGGCACAGCACCGGCAGTGTTGTCAGCAGCCCCGCCTGCGAAGCACTCAGGCCCAGGCCTTCACTTACCAGGCCGAGCACTGGGGCCATGCTCGACAACGCCGGACGCAAGTTGAGCGCCACCAGCACCAGGCCCAGCAGCAGCAACCAGGGCCGCTTCAACAGCACCGGCTGTTGCTGCACCTGAGCATCGTCGGCTTCGGCATCGATCAGCAGTTCTTCGAGCTCCCGCTCGCGGGCGGGGGTGTCGCGGGTCATTGGTTCAGCCATGGCCTACTCGTTTTCAGGATTCGATAAGGGTCCGGCTCAGACGCTTGGCCCGCTCCGGATCACGTTGTTCGATGGCGTCGAGGATCTGCCCATGCAGGTCGAAGGTCGCCTGGCAGCGTGGGGCGCTGGCCATGTTGTGCTGCAGTGCCGCTGCCACGACGCCTGAGAAATAACGGTACAACTCGCTCAGCGCGGGGTTGTGCGCGGCGTCGATCAAGCGTTGGTGAAACACCATGTCGCAGCTGATATACGCATCGACATCCCCATGAAAATGTTCGGCGCTGCCCGTGAGCGCCGCGCGCAGGCCTTGCAGGTCGGCATCGGTACGCCGTAATGCGGCCAGGCCGATGGCCTCGGTTTCGAGGATGTGCCGCGTTTCCCGCGCCTGTTCCAAGCTGCAACGTGACATCGCCTGCACGGCTTGCAACGGGTCCTGGCAGGTGCGCAGGTAACTACCGTCGCCCTGGCGGATTTCCACCAGGCCACTGAAGGCCAGCACGCGCATGGCTTCGCGCACGGTGTTGCGGCTGATGCCCAATTCAAGAGCCAGCTCCGGCTCGGTTGGCATGCGCTGCCCTACTTGCCAGTCGCCTTGAAGGATGCGTTCACGCATGCGCTCGACGGCGAGCTCGACCAGAGATCGCCTGGACAACTCAGTGCTCATGTCAATTCAACCAATCATCCGATGAATTTGGCCTAGCTTAAGCCAGCACAGTGAGCGGAGTAAATCACCTGGTAGTTCTACCAGTTGAACACGCGACGGCTTGCTGCAACGCTTTGCTCTCATATCAAGAGACACCGAGCAATGCCCCTCTATAAATTGGTTCTGCTGTTCTGTGTGCTGCTGGCAGGTTGCGACCCCACTCCACAGGCATTGCAACCCAAAACGTTAATCGTTGGGATGGACGGCGTTCAGTTAAGTGAATACGAAAAGCTCGGTGAATCGACAGCGCTGAAGCGGCTGTATATCAATAAGGCCTTCACCGGCGGCATCATCGGCAGTGAAAGCCAGCAACAGACGGTGAGCGGCCCCGGGTGGATAACACTGCTCACGGGTGTGTGGGCCAACAAGCACAGCGTTGTATCCAACGAACTTCATCTGCGAGTCGATCCGCACTACCCGAGCTTGTTCAAACGCCTGCGCGATGCTATGCCCAACGCCTACCTTTCCAGCGTGGTGAACTGGTCGCCCATCAATACGGCCTTCCTGCTGGAGGACGCCCAGGGCAGCGACGTACGTGAAAGCGGCTTGCCGGACGAGCGCGTCACTGCGCGCGCCCTGGAAATCCTCACCGAGAAATCCGCCGACTTCACCTTCATTCAACTGGATGACCCCGACGTCGCAGGACACAACCATGGCTTCGGTCCCGAGTATCAGCAAGCCCTGCGTGAGGTCGACGCGCGGCTGGGAGAGCTGCTGGACAAGGTCGCGGAACGCAGTGAAAGCCGACCGTTGGAGGACTGGCTGGTGATCGTCACGACCGACCACGGCCGCGACGCATCGGGCAAGGGCCATGGAGGCCAGACGGAAGGAGAAAGGAGTATCTTCATTGCCAGCAACAAACCGCTGACCGACGTGATGCCGGCTCAGACAGCAGTCGCTGCGATCGTGCTTCGCCACATGGGCATAGAACCTTAGTATCGGGGCCGCACTGCGGCCCCGATTGCCATCAACCCAGCGCTTCGATCAAGGCCTGGTTCATTTCTGGCGTGCCGATGGTGATGCGCAGGAATTGGGCGATGCGCTGCTGCTTGAAGTGGCGCACGATCACACCCTGTTCACGCAGACGCGCCGCCAGCTGCGCCGCATCTTCCTGCGGATGGCGGGCGAAGATGAAGTTGGCTGCCGAAGGCAGCACTTCAAAGCCTTTGGCGGTCAGGTGCTCGACCAATGCCTCGCGGCTGTCGATCACTTTGCGGCAGGTTTCTTCGAAGTAAGCTTGATCTTCGAAGGCGACTGCTGCGCCGACGATCGCCATGCGGTCCAGCGGATAGGAGTTGAAGCTGTTCTTGATCCGCTCCAACGCCTCGATCAAGTCCGGATGCCCCACCGCCAAGCCAACGCGCAACCCGGCCAGCGAACGTGACTTGGACAGGGTCTGGGTGACCAGCAAATTGTCGTAGCGGTCTACCAAGCTGATGGCGGTTTCGCCACCGAAGTCGATATAGGCTTCATCCACCACCACCACCGAATCGCGGTTGGCTTGCAGCAACTGCTCGATCGCCTGCAGCGGCAACAGGCAGCCGGTCGGCGCATTCGGGTTGGGGAAGATGATCCCGGCGTTGGGTTTGGCGTAATCACCGACACGGATCTGGAACTGTGCGTCCAGTGCCACCTGCTCGAACGGGATGCCATACAGGCCGCAATACACCGGGTAGAAGCTATAGCTGACATCCGGGAACAGCAGCGGGCCACGGTCGTGTTGGAACAGGCCGTGGAAGATGTGTGCCAGCACCTCGTCCGAACCGTTACCGACGAATACCTGGCCGGGCGTTACCCCGTAATACTCGGCCACCGCCTGCTTGAGCCGGTCACCGTTCGGGTCCGGGTACAGCCGCAGGTTGTCGTTGAGCTCACCACGCATGGCCTCCAGCGCCTTGGGGGACGGGCCGTAGGGGTTCTCGTTGGTGTTCAGCTTGACCAGCCGCGCCAGCTTGGGCTGCTCACCCGGCACGTAAGGCACCAGGTCCTTGACGAAGGGGCTCCAGAATCGACTCATGCTCAGTTCCCCTTGTCTTGGGTCAGGATACGGTATTCAGCGCTGCGGGCGTGGGCGGTCAACGATTCGCCACGGGCCAGGACCGAAGCGGTGTGACCCAGCTCGGAAGCGCCCTGCTCGGAGCAGAAGATGATCGACGAACGCTTCTGGAAGTCATACACCCCCAGCGGCGAGGAGAAACGCGCGGTGCCAGAAGTCGGCAGCACGTGATTGGGGCCGGCGCAGTAGTCGCCGAGCGCTTCGCTGGTGTGTCGGCCCATGAAGATCGCGCCGGCGTGGCGGATCTGCGGCAGCCAGGCCTGAGGGTCGGCAACCGACAGCTCAAGGTGCTCGGGCGCGATGCGGTTGGCCACCTCGATGGCTTGCTGCATGTCGCGCACCTGGATCAGCGCGCCACGGCCATTGATGGACTTCTCGATGATCTCGGCACGCTCCATGGTCGGCATCAGCTTGTCGATGCTGGCGGCAACGCGGTCGAGGAACTCGGCGTCCGGGCTGACCAGGATGGCCTGGGCATCTTCGTCATGCTCGGCCTGGGAGAACAGGTCCATTGCAATCCAGTCCGGGTCGGTCTGGCCGTCGCAGACCACGAGGATTTCCGACGGGCCGGCGATCATGTCGATACCGACCTGGCCGAACACATGGCGCTTGGCGGTAGCCACGTAAATGTTGCCCGGGCCGACGATCTTGTCGACCTGCGGTACGCTTTCGGTGCCATAGGCCAGGGCCGCGACCGCCTGAGCGCCGCCCACGGTGAACACGCGGTCGACACCGGCGATGCAGGCCGCCGCCAGCACCAGTTCGTTGACCTCGCCACGCGGGGTCGGCACGACCATGACCACTTCGGCGACACCGGCAACCTTGGCCGGGATGGCGTTCATCAATACCGAAGACGGGTACGACGCCTTGCCACCCGGGACATACAGGCCGGCGCGGTCCAGCGGCGTGACCTTCTGGCCGAGCACCGTGCCGTCGGCTTCGGTGTACTGCCAGGAGCCCTGCTTCTGCCGTTCGTGGTAGATGCGCACACGTTCGGCAGCTTTTTCCAGGGCTGCACGCTGGGCATCGGTAATGCGGGTCAGGGCCAGCTCCAGGCGCTCACGGCCCAGAATCAGGTCATCGATGGACGTGGCATCGACGCCATCGAAACGCTGGGTGAATTCCACCAGCGCCGCATCGCCGCGTTCGCGCACGGCCTTGATGATGTCGAGCACGCGCTGGTTGACCGCGTCATCGGACACACTTTCCCAGCTCAGCAGATGATCCAGATGTCGGGCGAAATCCTGATCAGCGGCGTTGAGACGGGCAATTGCAGTGGACACGGTCATGGCGAGGGCCTCGGTTATTAGCGAATGCTCAGGCGCCCTAGGCTACCAGTCCATCCGCGCGGGCACCCGAGAAAAGTGGCTATGACGCGGATAGACGGGCGCGGCAGCGAAGGCCGCGCGCAGAGGTCAGCCGCGGTGTCGCGATTCGACCGCTTGACGAAGCGTGTCGATCAGGCTCTGGATACGGGCGTGCTGCATCTTCATGGAGGCCTTGTTGACCACCAGGCGCGAACTGATCGTGGCGATCAGGTCCTGGGGCTCAAGGCCGTTGGCGCGCAGCGTATTGCCGGTGTCGACGACGTCGATGATCTTGTCGGCGAGGTTGATCAGCGGCGCCAGCTCCATCGAGCCGTACAGCTTGATGATGTCGACCTGGCGGCCCTGCTCGGCGTAATAGCGCTTGGCTACATTGACGAACTTGGTGGCGACGCGCAGGCGGCCCTTGGGCTCTGGCGCACCGGTGACGCCCGCAGTCATCAGCTTGCACTGGGCGATCTGCAGGTCCAGTGGCTCGTACAGGCCCTGGCCGCCGTACTCCATCAGCACGTCCTTGCCCGCCACGCCGAGGTCAGCGGCGCCATGCTCGACATAGGTCGGCACGTCGGTGGCGCGCACGATCAGCAGGCGCACGTCGTCCTGGGTGGTGGGGATGATCAGCTTGCGGCTCTTGTCCGGATTCTCGGTCGGCACGATACCGGCCTCGGCCAGCAATGGCAGGGTATCGTCGAGGATGCGGCCTTTGGAAAGCGCGATGGTCAACATTGGAACGTCGGTCCTTAAGCGGCTACTGCCGGCCGGGCGCGTGTCGCCCGACCGCATTCAATTCGAAAGGTGCATCCCTGCACCATCGGGTGATTAACCCGGTACGCGGCGGATCTTCGCGCCGAGCATCTGCAGCTTCTCTTCGATGCACTCGTAACCACGGTCGATGTGGTAGATGCGATCGATCAGGGTATCGCCTTCAGCGACCAGCGCCGACAGCACCAGGCTGGCGGAAGCACGCAGGTCGGTGGCCATCACTGGGGCGCCTTTGAGCGCTGGTACGCCAGTGACGATGGCAGTGTTGCCTTCGACCTGGATCTGAGCGCCCATGCGGTGCATTTCGTACACGTGCATGAAGCGGTTCTCGAAGATTGTCTCGATCACCGCGCCGGTGCCTTCGGCAATGGCGTTGAGCGAGATGAACTGCGCCTGCATGTCGGTCGGGAACGCCGGGTACGGGGCGGTACGCAGGTTGACGGCTTTCGGCCGCTTGCCGTGCATGTCCAGCTCGATCCAGTCTTCACCGGTGGTCAGGTCGGCACCGGCTTCCTTGAGCTTCTCCAGGACGGCTTCAAGGATGGTCGGGTCGGTGTCCTTGACCTTGACGCGGCCGCCGGTCACTGCAGCGGCGACCAGGTAGGTGCCGGTCTCGATTCGGTCAGGCATGACCCGGTAGCTGGCCGAGTGCAGACGCTCGACGCCATCGATGGTGATGGTGTCGGTGCCGGCGCCTTGAACCTTGCCGCCCATGGCATTGATGAAGTTGGCCAGGTCGACCACCTCAGGCTCGCGCGCAGCGTTTTGCAGCACGCTGCGGCCCTTGGCCAAGGCAGCGGCCATCATGATGTTCTCGGTACCGGTGACGCTGACGGTATCGAAGAAGAAGTGCGCGCCACGCAGGCCGCCTTCAGGGGCCTTGGCCTTGATGTAGCCGCCTTCGACTTCGATCTTCGCACCCATGGCTTCGAGGCCGCGGATGTGCAGGTCGACCGGACGCGAACCGATCGCGCAGCCGCCTGGCAGGGCCACTTCAGCCTCACCGAAACGGGCGACCATCGGGCCGAGCACCAGGATCGAGGCGCGCATGGTCTTGACCAGCTCGTATGGCGCAACCAGGGTCTTGATGGTGCGCGGGTCAATCTCCACGGCCAGCTTCTCGTCGATCACAGGCTCGATGCCCATGCGCCCGAACAGCTCGATCATGGTGGTGATGTCATGCAGGTGTGGCAGGTTGCCCACGGTGACCGGGCCATCAGCCAGCAGGGTCGCCGCCAGAATTGGCAGGGCCGCGTTCTTCGCGCCCGAAATGCGGATCTCGCCGTCGAGACGAGCGCCGCCAGTAATAATCAGTTTGTCCATTGGAGTCTCGCCGCCAAGTAGGCTCAGGTGCGCTCAGCCCAGGCTGCGCTGCTGAAAAATTTCATGGTTACCGCATGGATGCTGCCATTGGCGATCCAGGGATTAA
Organism: Pseudomonas sp. NPDC090233; assembly: GCF_044772285.1. Lineage (NCBI taxonomy): Bacteria > Pseudomonadati > Pseudomonadota > Gammaproteobacteria > Pseudomonadales > Pseudomonadaceae > Pseudomonas > Pseudomonas sp. NPDC090233. The sequence goes on from NZ_JBIVYQ010000003.1 coordinate 336,137, forward strand.
GGTGAGCATAGATCGCCTGCTGACGCTTGACCGGGCTCAGGCCAGCCAACTCGTCGCTGATCACGTTCAACTGGAAGTTGCAGCCTTCGCCTTCAACTTCGACCCGGGATCCCGGCAATTTTTCTTCAAGGAAGCTCTTAACTTCTACGGCCTGCATGCTCAACCTCAATCGGCGCCCGATGCGCACGGGTCGGCCATCATACAAAAAAGCCCCTCGCCTGCGAAGCCCACCGAGGGCGCGCGCTGACCGAGGGGCCTCCATCAATGGCAAGCCATCAGCTCGCCAGTACCTCATCGAGATCATAGACCTCGGCGATTTCCCGCATGTCGTCGGGCATGCCGCGTACCTCGAAGGCCTTGCCGCTGGCCTGGCCATCGCGAATGAACGCCAGCAACAGCGACAGGCCGACGCTCGACGACTTCTCGACGGCCGAGCAATCGAGCACCAGGCGTGATTCGCGTGAGGCATCGATCAGCGCCTTGCCCTGCTTGCGCAAGGCCGGGCCGCTGCGGTAATCCAGCACGCCGGCCAGGCGCAGCACGCCAGGCTCGGCCATGCTCACGACAGCCTCACTCATTTGACGGTCTTCTCTGGCGACTGGTCGGCGGCCTGCTTGGCCTTGGCCACTTCACCGGCCCAGCCGTCGATGGTCTTGTCCAGGTCGTTGCCATTGCGCTGCATGGCATCGGCGAACTGGTCACGGAACAGCTTGCCGATGTTGATGCCGTTGACGATGACGTTACGCACCTTCCACTCGCCGCCGAGGTTTTCCAGGGTGTACTGCACCGGATAGACGGCACCATTGTTGCCGGTAACCTTCATGCCGACACTGGCGCGCTTGCCATCATCGGCCTTGGCCGGGTCGACGACGATGCCCTGGTTGTTGTACTCCAGCAACGCGTTACCGTAGAACTGGAACAGGCTGCGCTTGAAGTTTTCCTGGAAGCGCTGCATCTGCGCCGGCGTGGCCTTGCGCGAATACTTGACGGTCATGATGCTCTTGGAAATACCGTCGGCATCGACCACCGGCCCAAGGATACGGTTGAGGGTGTCGTAGAAGGCTTGCGGGTTGGCTTTGTACTGTTCCTTGTTGGCCTTGAGCTCACCCAGCAATTCGGTGGTGGTGCCCTGCACCACATCGTGGGGGGACTGCGCAGCCATCGTCAGCAGGGGAAAGGCCGCCAGCAGGACCAGCAGGCCACGTCGCAGGATCGAAATCATGGAAACTCCTTAATTAGCCGGTTGCGCTTCTTTCGGTTCCTTGCCCACGGTATTGAGCAGGAACTTGCCAATAAGATCTTCCAGCACCAGCGCCGACTGGGTGTCATGGATGGTCGCGCCATCCTTGAGCACCTGCTCTTCGCCGCCCACGCTGATGCCGATGTACTTCTCGCCAAGCAAGCCGGCGGTCAGGATCGAAGCAGTGGAATCGGTCGGCAGATTGTCGACCTTGCCATCCAGCTGCAGCGTCACCCGACCGGTGTAGGAATCACGGTCCAGATCGATGGCGGTGACCTTGCCGATCGTCACACCGGCCATGGTCACTTTAGCTCTGACCGTCAAACCGGCGATATTGTCGAAGTACGCATAAACTTTATAGGTATCGCTGCTCGGGCTGGCCGACAGCCCGCTGACACGCAGGGCCAGCAGCAGCAACGCCAGGATCCCGGCCAGGAGGAACAGGCCGACACCGATTTCCAGGGTGCGGTTTTGCATCAGAAATCTCCAAACATCAAGGCGGTCAGAATAAAGTCCAGACCCAGTACTGCCAACGAGGCGTAGACCACGGTCTTGGTGGTGGCACGGCTGATCCCCTCTGAGGTGGGCTCGCAGTCATACCCCTGGAATACGGCGATCCAGGTGGTGACGAAGGCGAACACCAGGCTCTTGACCAGGCCGTTGAGCACGTCGTCGGTAAAGGAAACACTGTTCTGCATGTTGGCCCAGAACGAGCCTTCGTAGACGCCCAACCAGTCGACCGCGACCCACGAGCCACCCCAGATGCCGACCACGCTGAAGATCAGCGCCAGCAGCGGCAGCGAAATGAAACCGGCCCACAGACGCGGCGCGACGATGTACTTGAGCGGGTCGACGCCGATCATCTCCAGGCTCGACAGCTGCTCGGTAGACTTCATGTTGCCGATCTCGGCGGTCAGCGCCGAACCTGCGCGACCGGCGAACAGCAATGCGGTGACCACCGGGCCGAGTTCACGCAGCAGGGTCAGGGCGACCATCTGCCCGACCGCCTGTTCGGAGCCGTACTTGGTCAGGATGCTGTAGCCCTGCAGCGCCAGCACCATGCCAATGAACACACCAGACACGGTAACGATCGCCAGCGACAGTACGCCCACCGAATACAGCTGTTTAGTCAGCAGCTGGAAGCCGCCGCCGATGCCACCACGGCCGACCAGCGCATGGAACAGGAACAGGCAGGAACGCCCAAGCACAGCCAGCACGTCGATCGCCGAGCGGCCGAACAGGCGGATACGTTCGAGTAAGGATTTTCTGCGCATCAACGCGCCCCCAGCAGGTCGGCGCGGTAGTCAGGCGCAGGAAAGTGGAAGGGCACCGGGCCGTCCGGATCGCCTTTCATGAACTGACGAATACGCGGATTGTCCGAGCCCATCAGCTCGTCGGGCGTGCCCTGGCCGAGCACCTGGCCGTCACCGACCACGTAGATGTAGTCGGCGATGCTGGCGGTTTCCGCCAGGTCATGGGACACCACGATGCTGGTGATGCCCAAGGCATCGTTAAGCAGGCGGATCAGACGCACCAAAACGCCCATGGCGATTGGGTCCTGGCCGACGAACGGCTCGTCATACATGAGAATTTGCGGGTCAAGCGCAATCGCCCGCGCCAAAGCCACGCGGCGCTTCATGCCACCGGACAGCTCGTCGGGCATCAGGTCGATGGCGCCGCGCAGGCCCACGGCCTGCAGTTTCATCAAGACGATGTCGCGGATCATTTCGTCCGACAACTGGGTGTGCACGCGCAGCGGGAAGGCCACGTTCTCGAACACATCAAGGTCGGTGAACAGTGCGCCGCTCTGGAACAGCACGCCCATCTGCTTGCGCGCGTCGAACAGGTCGCTGCGCGACAGGCTTGGCAGGTTTTGCCCCGCCACCCAGACCTCGCCGCTGGACGGGCGCAGTTGCGCGCCCATCAGGCGCAGCAGCGTAGTCTTGCCGCACCCCGAAGGCCCCATGATGCCAGTGACCTTGCCGCGGGGTATGCGGATGTCGACATTGCTGAAAATGCTGCGCGAACCGCGCTTGAAGGTGACGCCCTTCAACTCGACCGCGTAGGCGCTATCCACACTCATCTAGACTCCTTGCTAGTGCAGCCTCGTCCTAGTGGACGCTGGCCCTCTTCTTGAAGGCACACGCGCCCCTGGTGGGCCGAATTGCGGCGAACTATAGCACCGCTGAGCGGGTGCCCCCAAGGCCATGAAACGCGTCGTTCAGGCCAACGACAGGCTTTGGTGACATTTATTACAGCAATCGAAAGGATGAGGCTTTCTTCCAATGCGGCTATAATCGCCGCCTTTTCATCAGGCATTGCTTTTCGACATGAGCCAATCCAGTGAGCTGATCCAGTCCGCCCAGCGCACCCTGCGCCTGGAAATCGAGGCCGTACAGGGCCTGGCGACCAGTATCGATGCCAACTTCGTCAAAGCCTGCGAGCTGATCCTGGCGAGCAAGGGGCGGGTCGTGGTGGTCGGCATGGGCAAGTCGGGGCATATCGGCAACAAGATCGCCGCAACCCTGGCCAGCACCGGCACGCCGGCGTTTTTCGTGCACCCGGCCGAAGCCAGCCACGGCGACATGGGCATGATCACCCGAGGCGATGTCATCCTGGCCTTGTCCAACTCTGGCAGCACCGCCGAGATCGTCACCTTGCTACCGCTGATCAAGCGCCTCGGCATCCAGCTGATCAGCCTGACCGGCAACCCCGACTCGCCCCTGGCCCAAGCCGCCGAAGCCAACCTTGACGCCCGCGTCGCGCAAGAGGCATGCCCGCTCAACCTGGCGCCCACCTCCTCGACCACCGCGGCCCTGGTACTGGGCGACGCCCTGGCCATCGCCCTGCTCGAAGCACGTGGTTTCACCGCTGAAGACTTCGCCTTCTCGCACCCGGGCGGTGCACTGGGTCGGCGCTTGCTGCTCAAGGTCGAGAACGTCATGCATGCCGGCGACGAACTGCCGCAAGTTCAGCGCGGCACCTTGCTCAAGGACGCGCTGCTTGAAATGTCCCGCAAGGGCCTGGGCATGACCGTGGTGGTCGAAGCGGACGGCAAGCTGGCCGGGATCTTCACCGACGGCGACCTGCGCCGCGCCCTGGATCGCAGCATCGACGTGCACACCACCCTGATCGACCAGGTCATGACCGTGCACGGCAAGACCGCCCGCGCCGAGATGCTCGCCGCCGAGGCCCTGAAGATCATGGAAGACCACAAGATCAGCGCGCTGGTGGTGGTCGACAAGGACGAGCGCCCGACCGGCGCCCTGAACATGCATGACCTGCTGCGCGCCGGCGTGATGTAGAGGAGACAGTGCAAATGACCCACGACCTGATGCAACGCGGCCAAGCCATCAAGCTGGCCGTATTCGACGTCGACGGCGTACTCACCGACGGCCGCCTGTACTTTCTCGAGGACGGCAGCGAATTCAAGACCTTCAACACCCTCGACGGCCAGGGCATCAAGATGCTCATGGCCTCGGGCGTGACCACGGCGATCATCAGCGGGCGCAAGACCCCGGTGGTCGAGCGCCGGGCGAAAAACCTCGGTATCCCGCACCTGTTCCAGGGCCGCGAGGACAAATTGGTGGTCCTCGACGGCCTGCTCGCCGAACTGGGCCTAAGCTATGAGCAAGTCGCTTATCTTGGCGACGACCTGCCCGACCTGCCGGTGATTCGCCGGGTCGGCCTGGGCATGGCCGTGGCCAGCGCCGCGCCGTTCGTACGCCAGCACGCCCACGGCGTGACCCAGGCACGTGGCGGCGAAGGTGCCGCACGCGAGTTTTGTGAACTTATCATGCAGGCCCAGGGCACCCTGGACGCTGCCAACGCCAACTACCTGTAAGGCTACCCATGTTCAGCAAGAAAGCCCGCAATTTTGCGCTGCTCGCGGTTATCGCCGCCCTGCTGGTGGCCATCGGCTATTGGAATGTCAGCCCCGAGAGCTTCATGGACAAGCCGACGGCGCAGATCGACGAAAGCGCCATCGATTACTACGCCATCAACGCCCACAGCGTGCAGTTTCTGCCAGACGGCAAGCTGCAGTACGAGATGACCGCCGACAAGGTCGAACACCTCAAAGCCACCGAGGTCACACTGGTGACCACGCCTGACCTGCACATGTACAGGGGCACCGAATACCCTTGGCACGTGCAGAGCGTGCGCGCCGAGGTCAACCCCGATGGCACCGAAGTCGAGTTGATCGACAAGGTTCGCGTTGCCCGTACCGACGAAAAGCAGCGTGAAACCATCATTACCAGCTCACGCATGACTGTGTTCCCGCAGAAGCAATATGCGCAGACCGAGCAAGCCGTTAGAATCGACGGCGCCGGTGGCACAACTACGGGCAAAGGAATGAAAGCGTATTTGAAAGAAGGCAGGATGGACCTGCTCTCTAACGTAAGAGGACAGTATGAGGCTCGTTAAAACCCTCCCCCTTTTGCTCAGCCTGAGCGCAGCACTGGGAAGCGCGAGCGCCTTCGCCCTGCCGACCGACCGTGACCAGCCGATCCGCATCCAGGCCGACAACGCGCACCTGGACGACAAGCAAGGCGTGGCCACCTATACCGGTGACGTGATCATCACCCAAGGTTCGATGATGATCAAAGGCAACACCGTGACCATGACCCGCGCCGCCAACGGCGACATCGACGTGGTCACCTCGGTGGGCAACCTGGCCTATTTCGAGCAACAGCAGAGCACTGCCAAGCCCGACAAAATGAAGGGCTGGGCCGTGACCATCCAGTACCAGGCGCAGAAAGACACGGTGATCCTCACCGATCGCGCCAAGGTCGAGAACGAAGGCAACACCACCGAAGGCGAGAAAATCGTCTACAACACCAAGTCCCAGGTGGCGACCGCCGGTCGTGGCGGCAACGTCACCGCCCCGCGCCAGCGCATCGACATGGTGATCCAGCCGAAGAAGAAGGCCGAGTAAATGGCAACCCTCAAAGCCCAGCACCTGGCCAAGAGCTACAAAGGTCGGCAGGTCGTGCGCGACGTCAGCCTGTCGATCGACAGTGGCCAGATCGTCGGCCTGCTCGGCCCCAACGGCGCCGGCAAGACCACCTGCTTCTACATGATCGTCGGCCTGGTCCAGGCCGATCAGGGCCGCGTGCGCATCGACAACCTCGATGTCAGCCACCAGCCCATGCACGGCCGCGCCCGCGCCGGCATTGGCTACCTGCCGCAGGAAGCCTCGATCTTCCGCAAGCTGTCGGTGGCCGACAACATCATGGCCATCCTCGAGACCCGCAAGGAGCTCGACCGCGAGGGCCGCCGCAAGGAACTGGAAAGCCTGCTGCAGGAATTCCACATCAGCCACATCCGCGACAACCTCGGCATGAGCCTGTCCGGTGGCGAGCGCCGCCGTGTCGAGATCGCGCGCGCCCTGGCGACCGCACCGAAGTTCATCCTGCTGGATGAACCCTTTGCCGGTGTCGACCCGATTTCGGTTGGCGACATCAAGCAGATCATCCACCACCTCAAAGCGAAGGGCATCGGTGTATTGATCACCGACCACAACGTCCGCGAGACCCTGGATATCTGCGAAACCGCCTACATCGTCAACGACGGCCAGTTGATTGCCGAAGGCGATGCGCAGACTATCCTGGCCAATGAGCTGGTCAAGGAAGTTTACCTGGGCCACGAGTTCCGACTCTGATCCCAGGACGCGCCTGGAGCACGCGCTTTGCCGCCTTGATGGGGCTTAAGTTGTTACTGTGCTCTAGGCAAACGCTACAATTTAAGGCATAAAACTTGCTTGAATTTGGCGCTCCGGCGCCCTCGTGTAGTGGATGGCGCATGCGCGCCGGCGAACAAGGTATTTAGCCCCAGCCATGAAACCATCGCTCGTCCTAAAAATGGGCCAGCAACTGACGATGACCCCGCAGTTGCAACAGGCCATCCGCCTACTTCAGCTCTCCACCCTGGACCTTCAGCAGGAAATCCAGGAAGCGCTGGAGTCCAATCCGATGCTCGAACGTCAGGAAGACGGCGACGACTTCGACAACAGCGACCCGATGGCGGACAACGCCGAAAACAAACCGGTCGCCGAAGTCCAGGACAACAGTTTCCAGGAAAGCACCGCCAGTACCGAAAACCTGGAAGACGGCGAGTGGAGCGAGCGAATCCCCAATGAGCTTCCGGTCGATACAGCCTGGGAAGACATTTACCAGACCAGCGCCAGCAGCCTGCCGAGCAACGATGACGACGAGTGGGATTTCACCACCCGCACATCGGCCGGCGAGAGCCTGCAAAGCCACTTGCTGTGGCAGCTGAACCTGGCGCCGATGTCCGACACCGACCGCCTGATCGCCGTCACCCTGATCGACAGCATCAACGGCCAGGGCTACCTGGAAGACACCCTCGAAGAAATCTGCGCTGGCTTCGACCCGGAGCTGGACATCGAGCTCGACGAGGTCGAGGCGGTACTGCACCGCATCCAGCAGTTCGAACCTGCCGGCATTGCCGCGCGCAACCTGGGCGAATGCCTGTTGCTTCAACTGCGCCAACTGCCGGCCAACACGCCGTGGATGGCCGAGGCCAAGCGTCTGGTCAGCGACTTCATCGACTTGCTGGGTGGGCGCGACTACAGCCAGCTGATGCGCCGCATGAAGCTCAAGGAAGACGAACTGCGTCAGGTCATCGAACTGGTGCAGAGCCTCAACCCGCGCCCCGGCTCGCAGATCGAGTCCAGCGAGCCGGAATACGTGGTGCCAGACGTCATCGTGCGCAAGGACAGCGAGCGCTGGTTGGTCGAGCTGAACCAGGAAGCGATCCCGCGCCTGCGCGTCAACCCGCAGTACGCAGGGTTCGTGCGCCGCGCCGATACCAGCGCCGATAACACCTTCATGCGCAACCAGTTGCAGGAGGCGCGCTGGTTCATCAAGAGCCTGCAGAGCCGCAACGAAACGCTGATGAAGGTGGCCACCCAGATCGTCGAGCACCAGCGCGGCTTCCTCGACCACGGAGACGAGGCGATGAAGCCCCTGGTGCTGCACGACATCGCCGAGGCGGTAGGCATGCACGAGTCGACCATTTCGCGGGTGACGACGCAGAAATTCATGCATACGCCGCGCGGCATCTATGAATTGAAATACTTTTTCTCGAGCCACGTCAGCACCGCCGAAGGCGGAGAATGCTCGTCCACGGCAATCCGCGCGATCATCAAGAAACTGGTTGCGGCGGAAAATCAGAAAAAGCCATTGAGTGACAGCAAGATCGCTGGTTTACTGGAAGCACAAGGCATCCAGGTAGCCCGTCGCACCGTCGCCAAGTACCGCGAGTCCCTCGGCATCGCACCGTCGAGCGAGCGCAAGCGACTGATGTAGCGCCTGAGATGTGCCACAGCGTTTGTGGGGCAGGTGCAACACCTGCCTCTTTATGCACGGGCAACAAAGGAGAAGCTGTATGCAAGTCAATATCAGTGGACAGCATGTAGAAGTCACCCAGCCGCTGCGCGATTATGTGCTTGAAAAGCTCGCCCGCGTGGAGAGTCACTTCGACAAGATCACCAACGTGCAGGTCATCATGAAAGTCGAGAAGCTGCAGCAGAAGGTCGAAGCGACCTTGCAGATTCCCGGTGGAGAAGTGGTTGCCAACGCCGAACACGAAGACATGTATGCAGCGATCGATGCCCTGGCCGACAAGCTCGACCGTCAACTGAAAAAACACAAGGAAAAACAGCAAAGCCTGCTGCAAGGTGCAGCTGCCCGCTGATCCCCCTCATCCATGATCCGACTTGAAACCATCCTGACCCCCGGCCGTTCCCTGGTGAACGTGCCGGGCGGCAGTAAGAAGCGCGCCCTGGAAACGGTCGCCAACCTGATTGCCAAAGAAGTGCCTGAGCTGGAGATGCAAGACGTCTTCGAAAAGCTGGTTGCTCGCGAAAAGCTCGGCTCCACCGGCTTCGGCAATGGCATCGCCATCCCCCACTGCCGCATCAAAGATTGCACTGGGCCGGTTAGCGCCCTGCTGCACCTGGACGCTCCGATCGATTACGACGCCATAGATGGCGCACCAGTCGATTTGCTGTTCGTCCTGCTGGTGCCAGAAGCAGCCACTGACGCGCACCTCGAACTGCTTCGCCAGATCGCCAGCATGCTCGATCGCAAGGATGTGCGCGATCGCCTGCGCAGTGCCGCCAGCAGCGACGCCCTCTACCAGGTAGTCCTGGACGTACAGAACGAGGCCTGAATATGCGCCTGATCATCGTTAGCGGCCGGTCCGGCTCCGGCAAAAGTACCGCCCTCGATGTGTTGGAAGACAACGGCTATTACTGTATCGACAACCTTCCTGCCGGCTTGCTACCGCAGTTGGCAGAAAACGCGCTGATCAACACCGAGCTGCAGCAGCCGAAGGTGGCGGTGTCCATCGATGCGCGCAACCTGCCCAGTCATCTGTCGCGCTTCCCTGACCTGCTCGCCGAAGCCCGTAGTCGGCATATCCAGTGTGATGTGCTGTTTCTCGACGCCGACGAAGACACGCTGCTCAAGCGATTCTCGGAAACCCGACGACGCCACCCACTGACCAACGCGGACCGCTCGCTGGCCGAGGCAATCCGCGTGGAAAGCGAGCTGCTCGGGCCGATCACCGACCTTGCCGACCTCAAGATCGACACGACAAACCTGAACCTGTACCAACTGCGCGACTCGATCAAGTTGCGCCTGCTCAATCAGCCTGAGCCCGGCACCGCATTTCTGGTCGAATCGTTCGGTTTCAAGCGCGGCATGCCGGTCGATGCCGACCTGGTGTTCGACGTGCGCTGCTTGCCCAACCCCTACTGGAAGCCCGAATTGCGTGAGCATTCCGGCCTGGAGCAACCGGTCATCGATTACCTGGCCGCCCAGCCGGACGTCGAAGAAATGTTTTCCGATATTTCCAGTTACCTGCTCAAATGGCTGCCACGCTTCGCCGCCAGCAACCGCGCCTATGTCACCATCGCGATTGGCTGCACCGGCGGCCACCACCGCTCGGTCTATATCACCGAACGGCTCGGCCAATTGCTGCAACAGTCACTGAAAAACGTCCAGGTCCGCCACCGCGACCTCTAGCCCACAGGATCCGCACCACGATGCCCGCCCGCGAAATCACCATCATCAACAAGCTGGGCCTGCATGCCCGGGCGGCCGCCAAGTTCGTTGGCGTGGCCGGGCGCTTCCCCTGCCAGGTGCGCGTGGGCCGCGCGCCAGACAAGCTGGTGGACGGCAAGAGCATCATGGCGGTGATGATGCTTGCGGCAGGTAAAGGCACCCAGGTGCACCTGCACACCGAGGGTGAGCAGGATAGCGATGCGATGGATGCGTTGGTGGCGTTGATCGACAACTATTTCGACGAAGGCGAATGAAAAGCCCCTGTAGGAGCGGCTTCAGCCGCGATGAGAGCGGCGCGGTGGATGGCACCGGCTTTGCCGGTGATCGCGGCTGAAGCCGCTCCTACAGGGTGTGCGGCACTTACGACATCGCCGTATCCATCACCATCATCAAGCAGAAGCCAACACACAGCCCCAGACTGGCCAAGCGGTGATGCCCATTGCTACGCGACTCGGGAATGATTTCTTGGGTCACCACCAGCAACATCGCGCCTGCCGCGCAGGCCAGACCCAGCGGTAGCAGCAATTCGGCGACATTAACCAACCATGCGCAGATCACCGCTGCCAGCGGCTCCACCAGCCCCGATGCCGCACCGATCAGGAATGCCTTGAAGCGCGGCATCCCCGCCCCTGCCAGCACCAGCGCAATGACCAGGCCTTCGGGCACGTCCTGCAAGACAATGCCCATAGCCAGGCTGTCGGCATCGGCCATGCCACCACCGGCCGACACACCGATGGCCATGCCCTCGGGAATGTTGTGAGCGATGATGGCGATCACGAAGAGCCAGATCCGCGCCGCGATCACTGGCTGATTGCCATTGCCGACCAAGGCTTCGGGCGAAGCGCCAGATACCTTCAGGTCGACGACGAACAGACACAGCGCACCGAACAACAGGCCAAAGCTGATCAGGCCGCCCGCTCCCCATGGCCTGAAGCCAATGGATTGCGCGGCATCCAGCCCCGGTATGATCAACGAGAAAGCGGTGGCTGCCAGCATAACCCCGGCGCCGAAGCCCAACAGGGTATCGGCCAAGGCTACCGGCATATTACGAATCACCAACACCGGTACCGCGCCCAGCGCCGTACCCAGTGCGCACAGTGCGCCGCCCTCGAGGGCGCGCAACATGCGCGGTTCCAGGTCCAGCCAGGCGATACCCTTCGCCACCAGCAGGGCCGTGCCGACCAAAAGCAGCAAAGTGCCTACCGCCAGTCGGAACAGGCGAACACTGCTGACAGACATCACCTCAGAGCGCATACCGGTTCGACTCACTGAATGGCTTCGAGATAACGACGTTCCACTTCCGCCCAGTCGATGACGTTGTAGAAGGCACCGATGTATTCCGGACGACGGTTCTGATACTTCAGGTAATACGCGTGCTCCCAAACGTCGAGACCGAGGATCGGCGTGTTGCCGTGCATCAGCGGGCTGTCCTGGTTGCCACTGCTCTCAACCACCAGTTTCTTCTCCGGGGTGACGCTGAGCCAGGCCCAACCGCTGCCGAAGCGGGTCAACGCAGCTTTGGTGAAAGCGTCCTTGAACGCCTCGAAACCACCCAGCTCGGCCTCGATCGCCTTGGCCACCTGACCCTGTGGCTGACCACCGCCCTTGGGCGACATCACGGTCCAGAACAGCGAGTGATTGGCATGCCCACCACCATGGTTGGTGACCGCACCGCGCAGGTTCTCAGGCAACTGCTTGACCGCGCCGACGAGCTTTTCAACCGGCCATTCGGCCCATTCGCTGCCTTCGATAGCCGCATTGAGGCCGTTGACGTAGGTCTGATGGTGCTTGGTGTGGTGGATCTCCATGGTCTGGGTATCGATGTGCGGTTCCAGCGCATCGTAGGCATAAGGCAGTGCAGGCAAGGTATGGGGCATGTCAGTGGATTCCGTAGGCTTGGGTTCTGGACGTCAAGTCCGGCTGGGTGGCCAGTTCGCTGGTAGCGGGCGCCTGGCGATTGAGCAGGCGCTCGGTGCGTGGGTACTGGCCGTACTCGGCAATGAAACTCAGCAACTCGGTGTAGGTGCGCCCGCTGTGGCGCAGCGCCGCATCACGCAGCGCCTGGGGCAGGCGCGCCTCTTGGCTGGCCTGGAGCAGGCGCTGGTGAGCGGCGCACAGGTAGTCGGCGCTCTCCTGCGGCTGGTTCAGCCGCAAATGCAGGTCGGCCAGGTTGTGGTGGGCGACGACGAACGCCGCCACCGCTTCGTCGACGTCATGCCAGCGCTCGAACAGCACCTGGGCCAGTGCCAGGGCTTGCAGGTAATGTTCCCGGGCATCGACCAGCTCGCCTTGTTCGAACAGGCGGTTGGCTGCCTCGGTGGTGCGTTTCCAGTGCTGCATGACGTTTACTCCTGAGCGCTGACGCGAGTCAGATGCCGCCAGCGGTGAGTTTTTCCGGGTTCAGCAGCGCTTCGAGCTGATCGCGCGACAGGTCGGTGTGCTCCAGCGCCACATCAATGATCGGCCGGCCTTCCTTGTAGGCGGTCTTGGCGATTTCGGCAGCCTTGAGGTAGCCGATGATCGGGTTCAGCGCGGTGACCAGGATCGGGTTGCGTGCCAGGGCTTCCTTGAGCTTGCGCTCGTTGACCTTGAAGGTAGCGATGGCCTTGTCGGCGAGCAGGCGGCTGGCATTGGCCATCAGCTCGATGCTTTCCAGCAGGTTGCGGGCGATCACCGGCAGCATCACGTTGAGCTCGAAATTGCCCGACTGGCCGGCCACGGCGATGGTCGCGTCGTTGCCGATCACCTGGGCAGCGACCATGGCGGTGGCTTCCGGAATCACCGGGTTGACCTTGCCCGGCATGATCGAGGAGCCTGGCTGCAGGCCTTGCAGTTCGATTTCGCCCAGGCCGGCGAGCGGGCCGGAGTTCATCCAGCGCAGGTCGTTGGCGATCTTCATCAACGCCACGGCAGTGGTCTTGAGCTGGCCGGACAGCGCAACGGCGGTGTCCTGCGAGCCGATCAGGGCGAACAGGTTCTGCCCCGGGGTGAATTCGACCTGGGTCAGGGCGCTCAGCTGACGGGCGAAACCGGCAGCAAACTGTGGGTGAGCATTGATACCGGTGCCTACGGCAGTGCCGCCCTGGGCCAGCGCCTGCAGACTCGGCAGCGTCGCTTCGATATGCGCCTTGGCAGCGTTGATCTGGGCGGCCCAGCCATCGAGTACCTGGCTCATGCGCACCGGCATGGCATCCATCAGGTGGGTACGGCCAGTCTTCACGTACTGATGCACCTGCAACGACTTGGTCTCGATTACCTGCACCAGGTGCCCCAGCGCGGGCAGCAATTGCTCATGCAGTGCCAGTGCGGCACTGACGTGTATGGTGGTCGGGATGATGTCGTTGCTGCTCTGGCCGCAGTTGACGTGGTCGTTGGCATTGACCGGCTCGCTGTGCAGGCGGCTGGCCAAGGTGGCGATGACCTCGTTGGCGTTCATGTTCGAACTGGTGCCGGAACCGGTCTGGTATACGTCCACCGGGAAGTGCTGGATGAAGTCATCGGTCAGCAGTTGCTCGACCGCCTTGACGATGGCCTCGCCCTGCTCTGCAGAAATCTGCTTCAGCTCGATGTTGGCCTTGGCGGCGGCGGCCTTGGCCAGCAGCAGGGCGCGAATGAACTGGGCTGGCATGCGTTGGCCGCTGATCGGGAAGTTGTCGACCGCGCGCTGGGTCTGGGCGCCGTACAGTGCCTGGGCCGGCACCTGCAGTTCACCCATGCTGTCACGCTCGATACGGGTATCACTCATCATCAAATCCTTGCATCAGTTCATCGGGAGAAATCGACGGCAGCAACCGGCAATTGGCCAGTTGCAGGGCATAGGGCTGCCAGCGCTGGTTGTGTTCCTGGCGGTCGAGGTTGCGCAGGTCGAGCAACGGGCGCCAGGCCTGGTCCAGGCACAGGCAGCGCCAGTGCCACGGCAGCATGCGGTCGCAGGCGGTATCCAGCAGGAGGCGGAAGGAGGTCAGCGCCACCGTCCATGGCGAGGTTTCGGTGCAGCACACCAGGTAGCGGCCTTCGGCCAGGTAGTGCTCGATCAGGCGCGGCTCATCGGGCTCCAGAGCACAGCGAATGCGCCGGCTGAGCCATCGCCAGTTTTCCAGGTAGGGCAGTTCGTGGAGGACGGTTTTCATGAACATCATCGACCGGAGTTGCTGGGTAATGATATTCATTATTAAGTGATAAACAGAATCACTTCAAGTGCGGCGTGATGAAAGAAAAAACCCGGCGCGATGGCCGGGTCTCTTGTATTTGCTGGAAACGCTAGCTCATCAGCTTCCTGCAACCGTCATCTTTTCAATCAGCACAGAGCCGGTATGGATGTTGCTGCGGGTCTCCAGATCGCTGCCGATCGCGACAATTTGTTGGAACATGTCTTTCATGTTGCCGGCGATGGTCACTTCCTGCACCGCGTGCTGAATTTCGCCATTCTCGACCCAGAAGCCCGCCGCACCCCGTGAGTAGTCGCCGGTCACCATGTTCAGACCGTGTCCCATCAGCTCAGTGACCAGTAAGCCACGGCCCATGCGCCGGATTAGCGCCGCTTGATCCTCGACGCCGTGGGTGACGTAAAGATTGTGCACCCCACCCGAGTTCGCCGTGCTCGGCAGGCCAAGTTTGCGACCGGAATAGGTGCCCAGCAGGTATGAAACCAGCTCGCCTTTGTCGACGAACGGCTTGGCGTAGGTGGCCAGGCCATCACCGTCGAACGCCGCACTGCCCAAGGCGCGCGGAATATGCGGGCGCTCATCGAGGGTCAGCCAGGTAGGGAACAGGCGCTGGCCAATGGCACCATCGAGGAACGACGACTTGCGGTACAGGTTGCCGCCGGAAATCGCCGACAGGAAGCTGCCGAACAGGCCACCGGCCAACTCTGCGGAGAACAGCACCGGCACTTCACAGGTTTTCACCGGGCGCGCACCGAGGCGGCTGGCGGCGCGCTGGGCGGCCCGCTGGCCAATGCTGTGCGGATCGGCTAGGAGGTTGCCTTGACGATTCACGTCGTACCAGTAATCACGCTGCATCTGCCCTTCGCCTTCGGCGATCATCACGCAGCTCAGGCTATGCCGGGTCGACGCGTAACCACCGATGAAGCCATGGCTGTTGCCGTACACGCGGCAGCCCTGGTGGGTATTGAGGGTGGTGCCATCGGCGTTGAGAATGCGCGGATCGGCGTCGAAGGCCGCGGCCTCGCAGGCCAACGCCATCTCGATGGCCTGCTCGGGCTCGATGTCCCAGTCATGGTAAAGGTCCAGGTCCGGGATATCGCGCGCCATCAGCGCCGCATCAGCCAGGCCCGAGCATTCGTCTTCGGAAGTGTGCTTGGCAATCGCCAGGGCGGCGGCAACGGTTTCGCGGATGGCCTCCGGGCCACTGGCCGAGGTGCTGGCCGAGCCTTTGCGCTGGCCGACATAAAGGGTGATACCAAAGCCCTGGTCGCGGTTGAATTCGACTGTCTCGACCTCACGCTGGCGCACACTGGTGGACAGGCCCTGCTCCAGCGACACCGCCACTTCGCAGGCACTGGCGCCCTGGTTGCGCGCCTCTTTGATGATTGCTTCGACCTGCTCTTGCAATGCCGGCAGGTCCTTTGGGCCTACGCTCTGGACTGCACTCATGGTTTTCTCCACTCAAATTCTGCATTCGGCGGGTGGTCATTCTACGACCGGGCCGGACAAGCGGCCCCCGACTCGTTATCATGGCGACGATTTCTAGCGGACTGCCACCATGGTTGATTCATACGACGACGCCTTCGACGGCGAAAAAAGCAAAACCCAGATCAAGCGCGAGCTGCATGCGCTGGTCGAACTCGGCGAGCGCCTGACCACGGTCAAGGCCGACACCCTGGCACGCCTGCCGTTGACCGACGAGCTGCGCAAGGCCCTGGCCGAAGCCTGCAAGCACACCGCCCACGGCGCCCGCAAACGGCACATGTCGTTCGTCGGCAAGCTGATGCGCGACCAGGACCTGGACGCCATCCACGCGGTGCTCGAACAGATCGACAGCTCCAGCCGCCAGTACAACGAGCGCTTCCACGCCCTGGAAAAATGGCGCGACCGCCTGATCGACGGTAACGACGAAGACCTTGAACGCTTCGTCAACGAGTACCCCGACACCGACCGTCAGCAACTGCGTTCGCTGATCCGTCACGCCCAGCACGAAAAGGCGCGGAACAAGCCGCCTGCCGCTGCGCGCAAGGTCTTCAAGTACATTCGCGACCTCGACGAGCTTCAGCGCGGCCTGCGCTGAGTCCCGCCACCTGGGGCTGCCTTGCAGCCCCGGGGCACGCATCACGCGCCGGTACCGCCGACGGTGATCGCATCCAGCTTCAAGGTCGGCTGGCCAACGCCCACCGGCACCGACTGCCCATCCTTGCCACAGGTGCCCACGCCACTGTCCAGCGCCAGGTCATTACCTACCATCGACACCCGGCTCATGGCTTCTGGCCCATTGCCGATCAGCGTCGCACCTTTGACCGGCGCAGTGATCTTGCCGTCTTCGATCAAATAAGCTTCGCTGGTCGAGAACACGAACTTGCCGCTGGTGATGTCCACTTGCCCACCGCCGAGGTTGGCGCAATAGATACCCTTCTTCACCGAGGCAATGATTTCCTGTGGGTCACTGTCACCGGCGCGCATGTAGGTATTGGTCATGCGTGGCATCGGCAGGTGGGCGTACGATTCGCGGCGGCCGTTGCCGGTCACGGCCATGCCCATCAGGCGGGCGTTGAGCTTGTCCTGCATGTAGCCCTTGAGTACACCGTTCTCGATCAGCGTGGTGCATTCGGTTGGGGTGCCTTCGTCGTCGACGCTCAACGAGCCACGGCGGCCTTCGAGGGTGCCGTCGTCGACGATGGTGCACAGGCTCGACGCAACCTTCTCGCCGATGCGGCCGCTGAACGCCGAACTGCCCTTGCGGTTGAAGTCGCCTTCCAGGCCATGGCCGACAGCTTCGTGCAACAGCACGCCCGACCAACCCGAGCCCAGCACCACCGGCAACGTGCCGGCAGGCGCAGGAACCGCTTCAAGATTCACCAACGCCTGACGCAGCGCTTCACGGGCATAGCCCATAACCCGATCTTCAGTGAAGAAGCGGTAGTCGGTACGCCCGCCGCCGCCCTGCCCGCCGCGTTCGCGACGGCCGTTCTGCTCGACGATGACACTGACGTTGAACCGCACCAGCGGCCGCACGTCGGCAGCCAGGCTACCATCAGCGGCGGCAATCAGAATGCGCTCCCAGACCCCGGCCATACTCACGCTGACTTGCTGGATGCGCGGGTCCAGCGCCCGCGTGGCGACATCCACACGCTTGAGCAGCTCGACTTTTTCGGCGCGGCTGAGCACATCCAGCGGGTTGTCGGGGGCATATAGCGCCGTGACATCCTGGCTGCGGAAGGCCTGGACCGTGCCATTCTGGCCGGCGCGGGAAATCGAACGGGCAGCACGCGCCGCCGAGGTCAGCGCTTCAAGGTTGATCGCGTTGCTGTAGGCAAAACCGGTTTTCTCACCCGACTGGGCACGCACGCCCACGCCCTGGTCAAGGTTGAAGCTGCCTTCTTTGACGATGCCGTCCTCAAGCGCCCAGGTTTCCGAGATCTGGCCCTGGAAGTACAGGTCGGCGGCGTCGATGCCCGGCCCCGCCAACTCGCCCAGCACAGCCTGCAGGCTGTCCAGGGTCAGCCCCCCTGGGGCCAGGAGCTGCTCGCTGACGGTGGATAACATCTGGCTCATAGTCACTCCGAGGTGTGCGCAGGCCGCAAGGCACCCTGCGAGAAAAAGCGCCGGTGCGAGGCAACCGGCATGCGCGCCCGAATGGACGCTTGTTCATCGATGTCGCGCTCGGCGAGCAATACCGCTTCACCTTGCGCCTGTTGCGCGACGATCCGCCCCCAGGGGTCGACGATCGCCGCTTGCCCGTGGGTTTCTCGCGGGCCTGGATGGGTGCCGCCCTGGGCTGCGGCCAGCACATAGCACTGGGTTTCGATGGCCCGGGCGCGAATCAGCACTTCCCAATGCGCTGCCCCTGTGACCGCGGTAAACGCGGCAGGTGCCGTGATCAACTCCGCGCCGGCAGCGCGCAGGGCGCTGTAAAGTTCGGGGAAGCGCAGGTCGTAGCAAACGCTCAGGCCCACGCGGCCCACCGGGGTATCGGCCACCACCACCTGGGCGCCGTGGGCATAGTCGTCGGACTCGCGGTAGCGGCCACGGTTATCGGCTACGTCCACGTCGAACAGGTGCAGCTTGTCATAGCGCGCCACCACCTCGCCGTGCTCGTCGATCAACAGCGAACAGGCATGGGCTTTGGCATTGGGCTGCCCAACGGGCGGCAGCGGCAAGGTACCGGCGACAATCCATAATCTGAGGTCACGAGCGGTGCGTTTCAACCATGGCAGGATCGGACCATCGCCCAACGCCTCGGCTAGACCAATCGCAGCAGCGTCCTTGCGGCCCATGGCCGCGAAGTTCTCCGGCAATACCGCCAGCCGCGCGCCGCCAAGCGCCGCGTGCTCCAGCAGAGCGCCCGCACGCTGCAGGTTGGCCAGCACATCTTCCTGGCTGACCATCTGGATGACCGCTACCTTCATGGGCACTCCTGACTACTTGTTGAAGGGTTTCACAAAAGTGATTCTAGGCTCTTTCCACGGCCCTTCGACGCGATAGTGCACGCTGGCGAAGCGCGAAACCCGGTCTCCGATCAACCGATCGACCAGGAACAGCGCGCCACCGACCGCTGGCGCACCGACGATCAACGCAGCCAGCGGCAGGTTGTTGGTCACAGGCAACGACACCTGAAGGTTGGCATCCACCCGGTCACGGACCAGGTCGAGGGTACCGTCGAGTTCGAAATTGCTGGAAGGCCCGGTGACGCTGATCGGTTCGCGGGTCACGTAGACACCATCGCTGGCCACCAGTAGTCCCTTGACCCGATCATAGGCCAGGCCTTTGTCGAACAGGTCGGAGAAGTCCAGGCGCAGGCGCCGGCCAATGGAGTTGAAGTTGAGCAGGCCGAATACCCGCAAGGCCTGGGCGCCGCCCTCCACTTCGACGAACTGGCCGGTGCGCAAGGCGGCATCCATGCTCCCGGAGAAACGCTTGAGGCCGACCCAGGCCGGCGAACCTGGCCAGCGCCCGTCCACGTCCAGGCGGAAGTCGCGGCTGGTCACGGTGGGCGCAAAGCCCCAGGCCTTGAGCACGTCGGCGAGGTTCTTGCCGTCCAGGCGGCCCTTGTACCAACTGCTGGTGGCCCCGGCTTCGCCCTCCCAGCCGCCACTGCCGTCGATGTGCAGGCCTTTGAAATCGAGGTCGATATCCTGCGCAGCCACACCGCGCGTGGTCGGCCGCAGTTTCAACGCGACGTTGCCGTACAGGTCGTCGCCGCGGTACAGCTTGTCGATGGTCAGGTCCAACGCCGGCACCTTGCGCGGGTCGAACGAAGCCAAGGGGTCGGGGCCTTCTTCGGTCTGCACTTCAGCCGGGTCGGCCGCAGGCAGACGCAGGGTTTGCAGGCGCACGGTCATTGCAGCGCCCTTGGCGTCGGGCAGCCGTGCGTTGCCGATGACTTCCTTGCTGTCCAGGCGCAGGTCCCAGGCCGGGCCACCCCGGCTCAGGCGTACCACGGCCTGATTGAGGTCCATGCCGAAGGCCTTCAGCTGGCCGATGCTCAGGTCGACACTCTGCAGGTTCTGCCGGGCATTGCCGCCGGGGTCATCACCGGCGAAACGGTCCATCTGCGCTTGCCACGGCGCCAGGTCCAGGCTCTCAAGGCGCCCACGTACGCGCAGGCCCTGGCCAGCAGGCACTTGCGCCTCACCGGTACCCAGCAGCAACTCTCCACGCCCCTCGCCCAGCTTGTCGCTTGGAGCGGCGTAGGCAAAGCGCGCAAGGCCGTCGTAAGCGGCATCGAAGCGCCGCTCCGCGCCTTGCAAATTCATGCTGAAACGGGTGTCACGGCTGTCGGCCGCCGCCTTGCCGAACGGTGCCGGCAGGTCGATGGCCAGGCCTTTGAGCGACGAGTTGACGCTCAGGCTGTTGTCGCGGCTGCCGAGATTGACCTGCAGTTGATAAGGCAGCTCGCCGGAGGCGGGCAAGGTCTGTTTGAACTGCAGCCAGTCAGTCAGCGCTTTGAGCGATACCTGGCCGTTGGCGTTGATGCGCGTCTGCATCTGCCCAGGCTGCCCTTCGGCAGTGATCTGCGCGGTGACCGGCTTGCCGAACGCTTGCAGCGCAATATTCTTGCCGCTCAGGCCCTTATCGAAATCGAAGCTGAAATCGCCTTTCAGGCGGCTCAGCTCCAGGCTCGGCGGCGCCACCTTGAGGCGCGCATCGGCAGTGGCGAAGTCGACCTGCACCTTCGGCCGCTCCCCTTTGGCCAGCGGAATGTCGAGTTTGACCTTGCCCTTGAGCGGCCCCTCGCCCTCCCAACCAGCAAAGATCTCGCCGGTGCCGATCGGCGCTTCCTTGAGAATCTTCAGGCCATCGCCCAGGCTGCCGTCGAAATCACCATCGAGGTAAAGATGGCTGTGCTGGTTGCCATCTACATGGGGAATATTGACGCTCACATCGCTGACCTTGGTATCCAGCAACACGCCTTTACTGGCGTTGATGCGCACACCGCTGTCCTCGATGAACACATCGCCATCGACGTGCTGCACCTGTGGCCAGCCGGGTTGGAAGTCCAGTGCGGCGTCGTGCACCTTGAAGAACAGGCTGATGCTGCGTGACTCGGGGCTGGCGTTGTGATTGAGCGAGCCCTGGTACTGGAAATAGCCTTGGTCGACATTGCCTTTGACGATGGCGCTGCGCAGCCACTCGTCCAACGCCGGGCTGAGCACCTCCGGCAGGTATTTGGCAGTGTAGCGGCCGTCGCCCTCGGTCAGGCCGACGCGCAAGTCCATGTAGCTTTCGCTGCCTTCTTTGAACAGCAGGCGGATCAGGAAATCTCCTGCGATCTTGCCCTCCTCGCCCAGCACCTTGAGGTAGGGTGCGGTGAGCGTGAAACCGTCTTTGTCGAGGGCGTAGGTCAAGCGCGCATTGGCTTTCTGGTATTGCCAGGGTTTGGCGAAGATCGGGTACAAATGCAACATGAACGCATCGGTATCCAGGCGTAACTCACCGTGCCCGAGGTCGCCACTGATGCTGCCGCTGACATTACCGGCCGCGGGTGCGCCGTGATAGGCGTCGAAACCAACCTTCTCCAGATTGGCGGCGAACTGCAGGCGGTCATTACCTTCGGCCTTGGGTCGGATATCCAGGCGGACGTTGCGTAAGGCACCGGTCACGTTCAGGGCATCGACCACTTCCATCAATTTCTCCGGCAACGGCGCCAGGGCATTGATCACAGGCGTCAACGGAGTGAGGTCAAGGCGGTCTGCCTGCACCTGCCAGGTTTCCCCGGCCGGCCCCTCGCCAGGGCGCTGACGCACTTGCACGTGCGACTCCCAACGGGTCTTGCCAACGCTTGCCGCCAGCGAGTCGACAACCACATCGAAGCCTTGCTCGCGGCGCTGGAACCACGCTTCCAGCGCCAGGTTGTCCAGGCTGACAGCCTTGCGCTCGGCATAGGCACCGCGCAGCTGAGGGGCATTGAGCCGGACCACGGCCTGCTGCAGTTGCCCTTTGCGCCAGTCGACCCAGAATTCGCCACCGGCCCGCAGCGTCTCGGCCTGCCACTGGCCCAGTAGCCGTGGCGGCAACCAGCTTGACCAGTCGCTCTGCGGCAGGCTCAGGTAAGCCTCGACCTGGCCATCGCGCCAGGCCTTGGCCGTGGCGCGGCTGCGCAGGTCCAGTGCCAGTGGCTGGCCGTCCGGCAAGGTGGCGCGCAGGTCCAGCGACTGACGCGAGGCACCGGCCTGCAGGCCAAGGCTGACATAGGTGAGGGTCAATGGATCACGCTGCCAGGGCTGCAGGGTGACCTGGCTGTCGAACACATCGATGCGCCCCAACTGGCGCAAGCGCTGCAGTAACTCTTCTGGGTCCAGTGGCGCGTCGTCTTTTTTCGGCAGGCCTTCCAAAGCCCAGGCACCCTGCTCGTCTTCACGCAGGATCAGTTGCAGGCCACCCAATTGAATATGCGCCAGGCGCACTTCACGGGAGGTCAGGCTGGCCCACAGGTCGGGCACCAGCTTGACGTCATCCAGGCGCAAGGCCGAGGTGCCCTCGCCCAGCTGCAGGTCTCGAACCCGCAGCACCGGCGCCAGGCCACTCCAGCGCCCTTCGAGCGCGCCCACATGCACCGGTAGCCCCAATGCCTGTTCGGCCTTGGTTTCAAGGTCGGCGCGGTACTCGGCCACCAGTGGCACCAGCTCGCGACCGAGGCTCACATACAGCGCCACCAACACCGCCAGCAAGGCGCAGATGCCCAGCCCCCAACGGGTCAAGGCGACAAGAACGCGGGTCAGACGTCCCATGGCCATTGCCCTCCAGGTCGTTTATCCATGATGGCTGTTAGCGCCGGTTTTGCCAGCCCGAGCAGCCTATGGCGCGCGTAAGAATGCCTCAGAGCAACACCACATCGTACTGTTCCTGCGAATACATCGACTCGACCTGGAAGCGAATGGTTCGGCCGATAAATGCCTCAAGCTCGGCGACATTGCCGGATTCCTCATCGAGCAAGCGGTCGACCACCTTTTGGTTGGCCAGTACCCGGTAGCCTTCAGCCTGGTAGGCGCGGGCTTCGCGGAGAATCTCGCGGAAAATTTCATAACAGATGGTTTCCGGGGTTTTCAGCTTGCCCCTGCCCTGGCAGGCAAGGCACGGCTCGCACAACACCTGTTCGAGGCTCTCACGCGTGCGCTTGCGGGTCATCTGCACCAGGCCCAGCTCGGTGATGCCGATGATGTTGGTCTTGGCGTGATCACGCTCCAGCTGCTTCTCCAGGGTACGTAGCACCTGGCGCTGATGCTCTTCGTCCTCCATGTCGATGAAGTCGATGATGATGATCCCGCCGATGTTGCGCAGGCGCAGCTGCCGGGCAATCGCTGTGGCCGCTTCGAGGTTGGTCTTGAAGATGGTCTCTTCAAGGTTGCGGTGGCCGACGAAGGCGCCGGTATTGACGTCGATGGTGGTCATCGCTTCAGCCGGGTCGACCACCAGGTAGCCGCCGGACTTGAGCGGTACCTTGCGCTCCAGCGCCCGCTGGATTTCATCTTCGACGCCATACAAATCGAAGATCGGCCGCTCGCCCGGGTAGTGTTCGAGGCGGTCGGCGATCTCCGGCATCAGTTCGGCGACGAACTGCGTGGTTTTCTGGAAAGTTTCCCGCGAGTCGATGCGGATCTTCTCGATCTTCGGGTTGACCAGGTCACGCAGGGTACGCAGGGCCAGGCCGAGGTCTTCGTAGATGACCGTTGGCGCGCCGCAGGTCTGGATCTGGCTGCCGATCTGCTCCCACAGGCGGCGCAGGTAGCGGATGTCCTGGAGGATCTCTTCGGCACGTGCGCCTTCGGCGGCGGTGCGCAGGATGAAGCCACCGGCATTCTTGATGTCTTCGCTGTCCATGCAGTCGCTGACCACCTGCTTGAGGCGCTCACGCTCGGCTTCGTCTTCGATCTTCAGGGAAATACCAACGTGGCTGCTGCGCGGCATGTACACCAGGTAGCGCGAGGGGATCGACAGCTGGGTGGTCAGGCGCGCGCCTTTGGTGCCGATCGGGTCCTTGGTCACCTGCACTACCAGGGCCTGGCCCTCGTGCACCAGTGCGGTGATGGTTTCCACGGCCGAGCCTTCGCGCTGGGAGATTTCCGAAGCATGGATGAACGCGGCGCGCTCCAGGCCGATATCGACGAAGGCCGCCTGCATGCCCGGCAGCACCCGCACCACCTTGCCTTTGTAGATATTGCCGACGATGCCACGGCGCTGGGTGCGCTCGACGTGCACTTCCTGCAGCACCCCGTTTTCCACCACCGCCACACGTGACTCCATCGGGGTGATGTTGATCAGGATCTCTTCACTCATGGCAGGCTCTCGTCAAATGTCTTCGGTAATGATGGATCGCGGGTGCCGGGCTGGCTACTGCTGCTTTGTTACCTCTGGCGAAAGCGCCGGTATCTGCCAGCAGGCGATACCGAATTGACTGAGCATGTCGGCCGTTTCGCTCAGGGGCAAGCCGACCACTGCCGAATAACTGCCTTGAAGGCCGGTCACGAATACCGCGCCCAGGCCCTGGATGGCATAGCCGCCGGCTTTGTCCGCCGGTTCGCCACTGGCCCAGTAGCGCTCGGCCTCTTCAGCGGTAATCGCGCGAAAACGCACGTTGCTAGTAACGCTGACACTCAAGCAGCACTGACCATCGCTCAGCGCGACTGCGGTGAGCACCTGGTGCTCACGGCCCGCCAGGTCGGCCAGCATGGCCAGGGCATCTTCGCGGTTTTCCGGCTTGCCGAGAATACGACCATCGAGCACCACCGCCGTGTCTGCGCCAAGCACCACGGCCGGGCCGTTCAAGCTGGCAAGGCCCGCTTCGGCCTTGGCTTTGGCCAGGCGCTCGACATACGCCACGGCGCTTTCATCGGGCAACGGGGTTTCATCGATGGGGGCGCTGGTGACGGTGAACGGCACGCCGATCTGGGTCAGCAGTTCACGACGACGGGGCGAGCCGGAGGCCAGGTAAAGTGGTTTCATGCAGACATCTCCCTGTCAGTGATGGCAGCGCCGTCAGTTGATGTGCAAGCGCCGACGCAGGTCGCGCAGGGCAAAACTGATCCATGGCCAGAGCAAGGCGCTGATGACCGCCGACCAGACCAGGGCCAGGGTCGGCAGACGGTTGCCGGTGAGCGCGCTCAGCCACAGCTGGATCAGCTGGGCGATACCGAAGATCACCAGGATCACCAGGCTTTGCTGCCACATGGGGAACATGCGCAGGCGCTGCTGCAGGGACAGCACCAGGAAGGTGATCAGGGTGAGGATCAACGCGTTCTGCCCCAGCAGCGTGCCATACAGCACGTCTTCGGCAAGGCCCAGCACGAACGCGGTGGTCATGCCCACCTTGCCTGGCACCGCAAGCGTCCAGAACGCCACCAGCATCGCCAGCCACATGGGCCGGAACACTTCAAGGAACTGCGGCATGGGCGAAACGCTGAGCAGCAGGCCGATGGCGAATGTCAGCCAGATGACCCAACCGTGGTTACGGCGCGCTTTGGGCATCATTGCCTCCGGGGTTGCGCGGGGGCCGCAGGCGCTGCGGCGGGGCTTGCGGGTGCTGGCGCCGGTGCTGCAGCGGCGGGCGCCGGTGTGGCAGGCGCTGGCGCAGGCGTGACGGCAGGGGCGGCGTGCTCAGCATTGATGGCAGGCTGCTCAGGGCTGGCAGCGCCTTTGCGGTCGGCCTCTTCCTGGGCGAGCGCCGCGTCGGTGGCACGCTGCTCGGGTGTACGCCGGTCGCTGAACACCAGCAACATGTAGCGGCTGCGATTGAGCGCGGCGGTCGGGATGGCGCGGACAATGGCGAACGGCTGGCCTGAATCGTGAATCACTTCATTGACCGTGGCCACCGGGTAGCCGGCCGGAAAACGCTGGCCCATGCCGGAACTCACCAGCAAGTCGCCTTCCTTGATGTCAGCGGTATCGGCCACATGACGCAGTTCCAGGCGTTCCGGGTTACCGGTGCCGCTGGCGATCGCGCGCAGGCCGTTACGGTTGACCTGCACCGGGATGCTGTGAGTGGTGTCGGTCAGCAGCAGCACCCGCGCGGTGTAGGGCATCAACTCGACCACCTGGCCCATCAGGCCGCGGGCATCGAGCACCGGCTGGCCAAGGAACACGCCGTCGCGCTCACCCTTGTTGATCAGGATGCGGTGGGTGAACGGGTTGGGATCGACGCCGATCAGCTCGGCCACCTCGACCTTCTCGTTGACCAGCGCCGAGGAGTTGAGCAACTCGCGCAGGCGCACGTTCTGCTCGGTCAGGGCCGCCAGCTTCTGCAGGCGCCCCTGCAACAGCAGGGCTTCGGTCTTGAGTTTCTCGTTTTCGGCGATGAGCTCGGTACGGCTGCCGAACTGGCCAGCCACACCTTGCCACATGCGCTGCGGCAGGTCGGTGATCCAGTAGGATTCCATCAGCACCAGGCCCATCTGGCTGCGCACGGGCTTGAGCAGGTCGAAGCGTGCGTCGACCACCATCAGCGCGACCGACATCACCACCAGAACCAACAGGCGAACGCCCAGCGAAGGGCCCTTGGAGAAAAGCGGTTTAATGGGCCGTTCCTCGTGGACGACTCAGGAGGTCATTGGACATGGGACAACGCACCAGCCTGGTTGCGGGTTGACGGAAACGACGCCCCGACGGACGCCAGCCCAGCGCATACAGGTAGCACTGCACGTGCCACCTGTAAACCGGGCTACTCGAACGCTTTGGAAATCACTCGCTGGAGAGCAGGTCCATAGCGTGCTTGTCCATCATCTCCAGGGCGCGACCGCCGCCACGGGCGACACAGGTCAGCGGGTCCTCGGCGACGATCACTGGCAGGCCGGTTTCCTGGGCCAGCAGCTTGTCGAGGTCACGCAGCAGTGCGCCACCACCGGTCAGCACCAGGCCACGCTCGGCGATGTCGGAAGCCAGCTCCGGCGGCGATTGCTCCAGGGCGCTCTTGACCGCCTGAACGATGGTCGCCAGGGATTCCTGCAAGGCTTCCAGGACTTCGTTGGAGTTCAGCGAGAAAGCACGCGGTACGCCTTCGGCCAGGTTACGGCCGCGTACGTCGACTTCGCGCACTTCGCCGCCCGGGTAGGCGGTGCCGATTTCCTGCTTGATGCGCTCGGCGGTGGATTCGCCGATCAGGCTGCCGTAGTTGCGGCGCACATAGGTGACGATGGCTTCGTCGAAACGGTCGCCGCCAACACGGACGGACTCGGCATAGACCACACCGTTCAACGAGATCAGGGCGATTTCAGTGGTACCACCACCGATGTCGACGACCATCGAGCCACGGGCTTCTTCGACCGGCAGGCCGGCACCGATGGCAGCAGCCATTGGCTCTTCGATCAGGAACACTTCACGGGCACCGGCACCCAGGGCCGACTCGCGAATGGCGCGGCGCTCTACCTGGGTCGACTTGCACGGCACGCAGATCAGTACGCGTGGGCTGGGCTGCAGGAAGCTGTTTTCGTGAACCTTGTTGATGAAATACTGCAACATTTTTTCACAAACGCTGAAGTCGGCGATCACGCCGTCTTTCATCGGACGAATGGCAGCAATGTTGCCAGGCGTACGGCCCAGCATGCGTTTGGCTTCGGTACCGACGGCGACGACGCTTTTCTGGTTGCCGTGGGTACGGATGGCAACAACCGAGGGCTCATTCAGGACGATACCGCGCTCACGCACGTAAATAAGGGTGTTGGCAGTACCCAGGTCGATGGAGAGATCGCTGGAAAACATGCCACGCAGTTTCTTGAACATGGGAAAGTGACCCTGGGGAAAGCGTGGGTAAAAAAGTGCGGCAAACTCTAACAATGGCAGGGATTTTGGGCAAGGAGCCAATATGTTAAATTGGTCGTTTTTCCGAGCAAGCCAGCAGATGATCGCGGCCGTATGACCGCCAAAATGCCGACATGTTCCTCATCACGGACCCTATTCCGTTCTTTGTATCCCCTGGAGATCCCCATGGCGCTTGAACGCTGCGACGTGGAAAAGATCGCCCATCTGGCCCGCCTGGGCCTGAATGAAGGCGAACTGCCACGCATTACCGATGCACTGAACAGCATTCTCGGGCTGGTCGACCAGATGCAAGCGGTCGACACCACTGGCATCGAGCCCCTGGCCCACCCCCTGGAGGCCAGCCAGCGCCTGCGTCCCGACCAGGTCACCGAAAGCAACCAGCGCGATGCCTACCAGGCCATCGCACCCTCGACCGAAAGTGGTCTGTACCTGGTTCCCAAAGTCATCGAGTAAGGGATAGAGCCTGCCATGCATCAATTGACCCTGGCCGAGATCGCCCGCGGACTCGCCGACAAGTCGTTTTCCTCCGAAGAGCTGACCGGCGCCCTGTTGGCGCGCATCCAGCAGCTCGACCCGCAACTCAACAGCTTCATCAGCGTCACCGAAGAGCTGGCCCTGAGCCAGGCCCGTGCCGCCGACGCCCGTCGCGCCGCTGGCGAGACCGGTGCGCTGCTGGGCGCGCCGATCGCCCACAAGGACCTGTTCTGCACCAACGGCGTACGCACCAGCTGCGGCTCGAAGATGCTCGACAACTTCAAGGCGCCGTATGACGCCACCGTGGTCGCCAAGCTGGCCGAAGCCGGCATGGTGACCCTGGGCAAGACCAACATGGACGAATTCGCCATGGGTTCGGCCAACGAATCCAGCCACTACGGCCCGGTGAAGAACCCGTGGAACCTGGAGCACGTGCCCGGCGGTTCGTCGGGCGGCTCGGCTGCCGCCGTGGCCGCGCGCCTGCTGCCGGTGACCACCGGCACCGACACCGGCGGCTCGATCCGACAGCCGGCAGCGCTGACCAACCTCACCGGCCTGAAACCGACGTACGGTCGTGTTTCGCGCTGGGGCATGATTGCCTACGCCTCCAGCCTCGACCAGGGCGGCCCGCTGGCACGCACTGCCGAGGACTGCGCGCTGCTGCTGCAAGGCATGGCCGGTTTCGACGCCAAGGATTCCACCAGCATCGATGAGCCGGTGCCGGACTACAGCGCCAACCTCAACGCCTCGCTGCAAGGCCTGCGTATCGGCCTGCCGAAGGAGTACTTCGGCGCCGGCCTCGACCCGAGCATCGCCGAACTGGTTCAGGCCAGCGTCAAGGAGCTGGAAAAGCTCGGCGCGGTGGTCAAGGAAATCAGCCTGCCGAACATGCAGCACGCCATCCCGGCGTACTACGTGATCGCGCCCGCCGAAGCCTCCTCCAACCTGTCGCGTTTCGACGGCGTGCGCTTCGGCTACCGCTGTGAAGAGCCCAAAGACCTGACCGACCTGTACAAGCGTTCCCGTGGCGAAGGCTTCGGTGCCGAAGTGCAACGGCGCATCATGGTCGGCACCTACGCCCTGTCGGCCGGCTACTACGACGCCTACTACGTCAAGGCGCAGCAGATCCGCCGCCTGATCAAGAACGACTTCATGGCCGCCTTCGAAGGCGTCGACCTGATCCTTGGCCCGACCACGCCGAACCCGGCCTGGAAGCTGGGCGCCAAGAGCAGCGACCCGGTCGCCGCGTACCTTGAAGACGTCTACACCATCACCGCCAACCTGGCAGGCCTGCCGGGCCTGTCGATGCCAGCCGGCTTCGTCGATGGCCTGCCGGTCGGCGTGCAGCTGCTGGCCCCGTACTTCCAGGAAGGCCGCCTGCTCAACGTCGCGCACCGTTACCAGCAAGTCACCGACTGGCACACCCGCGCCCCCAACGGCTTCTGAGGAATTCACACATGCAATGGGAAGTTGTGATCGGGCTGGAGATTCATACCCAGCTGGCCACCCAGTCGAAGATCTTCTCCGGCAGCGCCACCACCTTCGGCTCCGAGCCGAACACCCAGGCCAGCCTGGTTGATCTGGGCATGCCCGGCGTACTGCCGGTGCTGAACCAGGAAGCCGTGCGCATGGCCTGCATGTTCGGCCTGGCGATCGATGCCGAGATCGGCAAGCGCAACGTGTTCGCGCGCAAGAACTACTTCTATCCGGACCTGCCCAAGGGCTACCAGATCAGCCAGATGGACCTGCCGATCGTCGGCAAGGGCCACCTGGACATCGCCCTGGAAGACGGCACCATCAAGCGCATCGGCGTGACCCGTGCGCACCTGGAAGAAGACGCCGGCAAGAGCCTGCACGAAGACTTCAGCGGCTCCACCGGCATCGACCTGAACCGTGCCGGCACCCCGCTGCTGGAAATCGTCTCCGAGCCGGACATGCGCAGCGCCAAGGAAGCCGTGGCCTACGTCAAGGCGATCCACGCGCTGGTTCGTTACCTGGGCATCTGCGACGGCAACATGGCCGAAGGCTCGCTGCGCTGCGACTGCAACGTCTCGATCCGCCCGAAAGGCCAGGCCGAGTTTGGCACCCGCTGCGAGATCAAGAACGTCAACTCGTTCCGCTTCATCGAGCGCGCGATCAACAGCGAAATCCAGCGCCAGATCGACCTGATCGAGGACGGCGGCAATGTCATCCAGGAAACCCGCCTGTACGACCCGAACAAGGACGAGACCCGCTCCATGCGCAGCAAGGAGGAAGCCAACGACTACCGTTACTTCCCCGATCCGGACCTGCTGCCAGTAGTCATCGAGGACAGCTTCCTCGAAACCCTCCGCGCCGGATTGCCGGAGCTGCCGCCACAGAAGGTCGAGCGCTTCCAGAGCCAGTACGGCCTGTCGGCTTACGACGCCAACGTGCTGGCCTCCAGCCGTGAACAGGCGGACTACTTCGAGCAGGTGGTGAAGATTGGCGGCGACGCCAAGCTGGCGGCCAACTGGGTCATGGTCGAGCTGGGCAGCCTGCTGAACAAGCTGGGCATCGAGATCGACCAGGCGCCGGTCAGCGCCGAACAACTCGGTGGCATGCTGCTGCGCATCCGCGACAACACCATCAGCGGCAAGATCGCCAAGACCGTGTTCGAGGCCATGGCCGCCGGTGAAGGCGATGCCGACAGCATCATCGAAAGCAAAGGCCTGAAGCAGGTCACCGACACCGGCGCGATCGAGACGATGCTCGACGAGATGCTCGCTGCCAACGCCGAACAGGTCGAACAGTACCGCGCCGCTGACGAGGCCAAGCGCGGCAAGATGTTCGGCTTCTTCGTCGGCCAGGCGATGAAGGCGTCGAAGGGCAAGGCTAACCCGGGGCAAGTGAACCAAATGCTCAAGGCCAAGCTCGAAGGGTGAGCTGAAAAAAGCGGCGAGGGCGTTGCCCTCGATCGCGGATGAATCCGCTTCTACAGGTGTAGGAGCGGATTCATCCGCGATGGGCCGCAAAGCGGCCCCAACAGCGGAGCTCCAGACTTGCTAAAACGATCCCTCACCACCCTCACCCTCTTCTCCCTGCTGGCCGGCTGCGCCAGCCACGACATCGACCCCCGCGGCTACAACCAGACCGGCACCGCCTCCTATTACGGCTCGCGCCACCACGGCAAACGCACCGCCAGCGGCGAACCCTTCAACAAGAACGGCCTCACCGCCGCCCACCGCAGCCTGCCTTTCGGCAGCAAAGTGCTGGTCACCAACCTCGCCAACGACCGCAGCGTAATCGTGCGCATCAACGACCGCGGCCCGCACACGCGCGGCCGGCTGATCGACCTGTCACGAGCTGCAGCAGAAAAAATCGGCATGCTCCGTAGCGGAACGGCGCGCGTCCGGGTACAAGGTCTGAGCGACTGACACAACTGGAGCTTCGACCATTTTCGACCTGGCCACCCTCCCCACTTTCAGCCTGCTGCAACTGGGCGTAGCCCTGCTGTTGCTGGTAGCTGGCGCCGAACTGATGGTGCGCGCCGCCCTGCGCCTGGCCCAGCGCCTGCACGTGCGGCCACTGATCATCGGCTTGAGCCTGGTGGCCTTCGGCAGTACTGCGCCGCAGCTTACCGTCAGCCTGCAGGCCGCCTACCAGGGCGCGCCCGACGTGGCCGTGGGCAGCGTGATCGGCAGTAATATCTTCAACGTGCTGGTGATCCTGGGCCTGGCGGCGCTGATCATCCCGTTGCGGGTATCACGCCAACTGGTGCGCATGGACATTCCGTTGATGATCCTCGCCAGCGGCCTGGTCTATGCGCTGGCAGCCAATGGCCACCTCGGCCGAGTAGAAGGGTTGCTGCTGCTGATGGCCTTGGCAGGTTACCTGGTAATGCTATGG
Organism: Pseudomonas sp. NPDC090233; assembly: GCF_044772285.1. Lineage (NCBI taxonomy): Bacteria > Pseudomonadati > Pseudomonadota > Gammaproteobacteria > Pseudomonadales > Pseudomonadaceae > Pseudomonas > Pseudomonas sp. NPDC090233. The sequence goes on from NZ_JBIVYQ010000003.1 coordinate 368,233, forward strand.
CACCAGTCCCGCCACTATGCCCGCACCTACCCTGCTCCTGGCGCGCTCACCAGCAGCGCCGGGCGTTTCTGGACCGGCACGCTGTTGCAAGTTGCCTTTGGCCTCGGCCTATTGAGCCTGGCTGGCCATCTGCTGCTGGAAGCGGCGGTCGAGGTGGCGACTGACCTGGGGCTGTCCGAACGCATCATCGGCCTGACCGTGGTCGCCATATGCACGTCCCTACCCGAGCTGGCCGCAGCATTGATCGCCGCCCTGCGTGGCGAACGCGAGATCGCCGTGGGCACGGTGATCGGCAGCAACCTGTTCAACCTGTTGGCGGTGCTGGGCCTGACCGCGCTGATCACGCCAGAACCGCTGACCATCTCGCCCAACGCCCTGGGCTTCGACCTGCCGGTGATGCTGGGCGTCGCCCTGTTGAGCCTGCCCGTGTTCTATTCCGGATACCGGATCACCCGCGCTGAAGGGCTGGTGTTCCTGTGCCTGTACCTGGCTTACGGGCTGCATGTGGCCGCCTTCACCATGGGCCTGCCGTTGGCCGGTCGGCTGGAGCGGTTGATGCTGTTCTATGTGCTGCCAGTGCTCGGGCTAGTGCTGCTTTACACCACTGCCCGAGCCTGGCGTCGCCAGCATTAAGCGCGCGAGCCCTGGCGAGCCTTCTTCAAGCGGAACGCCCCGTACAACAGCGCAATCCAGCCAGGAATCAGCATCACTGAAATGCGGATTGGCGGGGTCAGGTACATCACCACCAGAATCAGCACGATGAAGGCCAGGCACAGGTAGTTGGTGAATGGGTGCCCCCAGCTCTGGTAGAAGGGTTTGATACCCGCTGACAGCTTGGCCTTGCGGAACTTCAGGTGAGTGATGCTGATGCTCGCCCAGTTGATCACCAGCGCCGACACCGCCAGCGCCATCAACAAGCCGAAAGCCTCACCTGGCATCAGGTAGTTGATCAGCACGCACATACCGGTAGCGAACGCCGACACGCCCAGCGCCGTCAGCGGTACGCCGCTGCGGCTGACCTTGAGCAGCTGGCGCGGTGCATCGCCCTGGCTGGCCAGGCCGAACAGCATGCGGCTGTTGGCGTATACGCAGCTGTTGTAGACCGACAGCGCGGCGGTCAGCACGACGATGTTGAGGATGGTCGCGACCAGGTCGCTGTCCAGCTCATGGAAGATCATCACGAACGGGCTGCCGCCCTGTACCACCTTCTGCCACGGGTACAGCGACAGCAGTACCGCCAGCGCACCGATGTAGAAGATCAGGATGCGGTACACCACCTGGTTGGTTGCCTTGGGGATGCTCTGGCGCGGGTTATCCGCCTCGGCGGCGGTGATGCCGACCAGCTCCAGGCCACCGAAGGAGAACATGATCACCGCCAGCGCCATCACCAGCCCGGTGACGCCATTGGGGAAGAAGCCGCCGTATTGCCAAAGGTTGGCGACGCTGGCATCCGGGCCGCCATGGCCGCTGGTCAGCAGCCAGGCACCGAAGCCGATCATGCTGACGATGGCCACCACCTTGACCAGGGCGAACCAGAACTCCATCTCGCCGTAGACTTTCACCTGGGTCAGGTTGATGAGGTTGATCACCACGAAGAAGATCGCCGCCGTGGCCCAGGTTGGAAATTCCGGCCACCAATACTGCACGTAGATACCCACGGCCGTCAGCTCGGCCATGCCCACCAGCACGTACACCACCCAGTAGTTCCAGCCCGAAACGAAGCCTGCGAATTCGCTCCAGTACTGGTGGGCGAAGTGGCTGAAACTGCCGGCGACCGGCTCTTCGACCACCATTTCGCCCAGCTGGCGCATGATGAAGAAAGCCATCAGGCCGGCAATGGCATAGCCCAGCAGCACGGACGGGCCGGCCAGCTGGATGGTCTGGGCGATGCCCAGGAACAAGCCGGTCCCGATGGCACCACCCAACGCAATCAACTGGATATGACGATTCTTCAGCCCGCGCTGTAACCGCTCGGGCGTGCTCTGGTCTTGCATGAAGTGTCCTTTAGCTCAGTGAGGCCGTGTTTTTATGTTGTTTGCAGTCAAGGATCTAGATCCATCCGCCCCACTGCAAGATGAAAATACCAATATTGGTGGTGATCGCCGCCATTAGCGTGGTAATCACGATGATCGAGGCTGCCAGCTCATGGTTGCCATTGGCCGCCCGGGCCATGACGTAACTGGCTGCCGCCGTCGGGCTGCCGATGTACAGAAACAGGATGCCCAGCTCGGCCCCGCGAAAACCGCAGAGCCAGGCACCGAATGTACCAATCAGTGGCAACCAGACCATCTTCACCAGGCTGGCATCGATGGCCAGCTTGCCACTGTCGCGCAAGGCGGCCAGCGACAGGGTGCCACCGATGCAGATCAGTGCCAGTGGCAGTGTCATCTGTGCCAGATAGTCACCCGAGGTGAGCAGCCAATTGGGCAGCGGCACCTGGCCGTAGGCCATGGGCGTGGCCACCAGCACGCTGATGATCAGCGGGTTGCTGAAAATGCTTTTGCAGATGCTCCACGGGTCGGACTTGAGGTCCGGGCTGTACACCGCCAGCACCACCGCCGACAGTGAGTTGTAGAGGAGGATAACCAGGCCCGCGAGCACCGCGCCAAGAGAGATGCCATAGTCGCCGTAGAGGCTGGCGGCCAGGGCCAGACCAATTACGCCGTTGTTGCCGCGGAAAGCGCCTTGGGTGTAGATGCCTCGATCGGCCGGCGGGCTACGCCAGATGGCCATGCCCCAGGACACTGCGAAACCGACCAGGGTGGCGGCGACGAAGTAGAGTAATACCTTGGGCTGGACTGCCGTAGCCAGATCGGCATGGTAGATACCGAGGAACAACAACGCCGGCATGCAGACATTGAATACCAGCTGCGAGGCGACGCGATTGAAGTTGTCGTCGATCAGGTGAATGCGTTTGAGCAGCACGCCCATGAACAGCATGGCGAAGACCGGTGCCGTGATGTTCAGGGTCTGGATAAGAAGGGCGAGCATGCGCAAGCGATCCTGGTGGGGTTGCCGTTAGGGGGCTAATGATACGTCAACGGCTGCGACTTGCGGGGATCTGGATGCGATAAAGGGAAGTGTCCGACAGTAATGGCCTCTTCGCGGCTGAAGCCGCTCCCACTGGTAGTCCACTGTTTTCAAGGGCAGTGATAATCCTGTGGGAGCGGCTTCAGCCGCGAAAGGGTCACCGCATATTCAGCGACGAACCGGCCGCTTCTGCAGCTTGCGCTGCAAGGTCCGGCGGTGCATGCCCAGCGCACGCGCGGTAGCGGAAATATTACCTTCATGCTCGCCCAGCACGCGCTGGATGTGTTCCCACTGCAGGCGGTCCACCGACATCGGGTTTTCCGGCACCAGGGTATCCAGGTCGGTATGTTCCGACAGCAGCGCCGCCAGCACGTCATCGGCATCGGCCGGCTTGCACAGGTAGTTGCAGGCCCCGCGCTTGACCGCCTCGACCGCAGTGGCAATGCTCGAGTAACCGGTGAGGATGACCACGCGCATTTCCGGGTCCAGCTCCAGCAGCTTGGGCAGCAGCACCAGGCCGGAGTCGCCTTCCATCTTCAGGTCCAGCGTGGCGTAGTCCGGCAAGTCCTGCTGGGCCAGGATCAGGCCTTCCTCGGCAGAACTGGCGGTGCTCACGCGGAAACCGCGACGGCTCATGGCACGGGCCATGACCCGGGTGAAGGTGGCATCGTCATCCACCAGCAACAGGTGCGGCACTTCTTCGCCTTCGACCTGGTTTTCTTCGCTCATCATTGATCTCCTCGCGTGCCATGGGGCAGGCGCAGTTCGGTGAGGGTGCCACCCTGCTCATGACTATAGAGTTTCACCGAGCCGCCCGCACGGGTCACGCTGGCTTTGCTCAGGAACAGGCCCAGGCCGAAGCCTTTGCCCTTGGTGGTAATGAAGGGCTTGCCGATGGCTTCGGCAATAGCCGGCGGCACGCCGGGGCCATGGTCGCGGATGCTGATGACGATGTCCTGGGCGTCCCAGTCCAGGCGCACTTCCAGGTCATCGGGGCAGGCGTCGGCGGCGTTGTTCAACAGGTTCAGCAGTGCCTGGGTGAGGTCAGGTGGCGGCGTCAGGCGCGGCACCTGGCCGTCGCGCAGGCGCTGGAAGCGATAGCTGGCTTCCGGGCGCATCAGGTGCCAGCGGTTGAGCGCTTCGTCCAGCCACTCGGTGACATCCTGCTCGACCACCGCCAGGCGCCGGTTGGCTTCGGCGGCTCGCACCAGTTGCTGCAGCGTCTCTTTGCACAGTTTGACCTGGTCCTGAAGGATCTGCAGGTCTTCCTGCAACAGCGGGTCCTTGTGGTCCTGGCGCATTTCGTTGAGCAGCACGCTCATGGTCGCCAGCGGCGTGCCCAGTTCGTGGGCGGCGCCAGCGGCCTGGGTGGCCACGGCCAGCAGCTGTTCATCGCGCAGGCTCTCTTCGCGCCGCTCGGAGCGTAATTGCTCCTGGCGGCGCAGCTCTTCGGCCATGCGCGCGGCGAAGAATGTGATCACCGCCGCTGCCAGCGCGATGCTCAGCCACATGCCGTACACCTGCATCTTGTCCCGCGCCATCGGCAGGCCTTCGAGCGGGTAGAACTGCACCAGCAGCAGGCTGTAGGCGGTCAGGGCAATGCCGGAAAGGATCAGCGAATAAAGCCAGGGCAAGGTGACTGCGGCAATCGCCAGCGGCACCAGGTAATAGGAGACGAACGGGTTGGTCGAGCCACCCGAGTAATACAGCAGGGCGCTGTGGATCAGCAGGTCACAGGCCAGCTGCAATGCGTATTCAAGCTCGGTGACCGGCAGCGACAGGCGCAGGCGCAAGGCGGTGAAGGCGCACAGCAAGGACGACAGGGCCAGGGTCGCGGCCAGCGAGAGCCACGGCAGCGGCAGCAGTTCGGTCCAGTAGGCAACGCCCACAGAGCCTGCCTGAGCGGCCAGGACCAAAACGCGAATGACAGTAAGACGCCAGAGGTTCTGGCGAGTAGCGGACAGCGGTTGTGCGGCGGCGAGCATGCGCTCTCCTGATGAGTGCTCCAGGAAAATCGGCTGGAGTATACCGAAGCCGGGGGCCCTGCTGCAGCGATGCGGCAAAGCGCCACACTTTGTCACAGGTTCATGATGGCACTTTTGAACCCACTACACTGATCCCGGTCTGATGGGCCATGCGTGGGATGGATGGCCAGAACCCACGCCTTTTATTGCCAAGGAGCACTACATGCATATCCCTCGTCGCAGCGCTGCCCTGATTCTCTCCTGCGGCCTGCTCGCCAGCCTGCCGGCACTGGCGGCGGATGAGCCGCGCTATAACCAGATATCGCTGCGCGCCGAAGTCAGCAAGGAAGTGGCGCGCGACCTGATGGTCGTGACCCTGTATAGCGAAGCGCAGAACACCGACCCGGGCAAGCTCGCCAAAGAGATCACCGAAACCATGAACAAGGCCGTGCAGCAGGCACGCCAGGTCAAGGACGTGAAGATCAGCCAGGGCAGCCGCAACAGCTACCCGGTCTACGACAGCAAAGGCCAGAAGATCACCGGCTGGCGCGAACGTGCCGAACTGCGCCTGGAAAGCGCCGACTTCCCGGCCCTGTCCCAGCTCAGCGCCGACCTGTTGCAAGACCTGAAGATGGGCGGCATGGACTTCTCCATCGCCCCAGCCACCCGCAAGGCCAGCGAGGACGCACTGCTCAAGGATGCAGTCGATGCCTTCAAGGCCCGTGCGCAACTGGCCACCGAAGCGCTGGGTGGCAAGGGCTATAAAGTGGTCAGCCTGAACCTCAACAGCAGCGGCTACCCGCGCCCTTATCTGCGCAGCGCGCCGATGGCGATGAAGGCCATGGGCGCTGATGAAGCGGCTCCAGCGCCGGATATCGAGGCGGGTACCAGTGAAGTCAGCATGAATGCCGACGGGCTGATCGAAGTTCAGATGCCTTGATTCACCGAGGGGCGCTTAGCGCCCCTTTTGCTTCATTTCAGACGTTTCCTACGCACAAAGACAGTGCTTCCTACAGTCTTTCTCCCGCCGAAACATTCCGCATAAAGCCATCATTTTGCCTGCGCAAACGTTCAACTTCGCCGAAAGTTATACGAATGCGACATCCATGTACGCCCGTACTACTTTTCTGGCGCCAACTATCCTTCTGAGTGTTGCATTGGGAACACCCCCTGCATAAGTATCCGCAGGTCGGCTCACGAGGCCACCTCAATCAAAAAATGACAACAATGAGGCCACCATGCTCAAACACGCAGTCATTCCGTTCCTGCTCGGCGCGGGCTTGTTAACTGGCGCCCCGATTGCCCACGCCGCGTCGAATCTGGTGTTCTGCTCCGAAGGCAGTCCGGCCGGCTTCGACCCGGGGCAATACACCACCGGAACCGACTTCGACGCCTCGGCAGAGACCGTGTTCAACCGCCTGACCCAATTCGAACGGGGCGGCACCGCCGTTATCCCGGGCCTGGCGACCAAGTGGGAAGTGTCCGACGACGGCAAGACCTACACCTTCCACCTGCGTGAAGGTGTGAAGTTCCACACCACCGACTACTTCAAGCCTACCCGCACCTTCAACGCCGACGACGTGCTGTTCACCTTCAACCGCATGCTCGACAAGAACCACCCGTTCCGTAAGGCCTACCCCACCGAATTCCCTTACTTCACCGACATGGGCATGGACAAGAACATCGCCAAGGTGGAGAAACTCGACGAACACACCGTCAAGTTCACCCTCAATGAAGTGGACGCCGCATTCATCCAGAACCTGGCGATGAGCTTCGCGTCCATTCAGTCAGCCGAGTACGCCGACCAGTTGCTCAAGGACGGCAAGGCCGCCGACATCAACCAGAAGCCGATCGGCACCGGCCCGTTCGTGTTCAGCAAGTACCAGAAAGACGCGCAGATCCGCTTCAAGGGCAACAAGGACTACTGGAAGCCCGAGGACGTGAAGATCGACAACCTGATCTTCGCCATCACCACCGACGCCTCGGTGCGCATGCAGAAGCTGAAGAAGAACGAGTGCCAGGTCACGCTGTTCCCGCGTCCGGCCGACATCGCGCCGCTCAAGGCCGACAAGAATCTGCAGATGCCGGACCAGGCCGGTTTCAACCTCGGTTACATCGCCTACAACGTGATGGACAAGATCAAGGGCAGCAACGAACCCAACCCGATGGCCAAGCTCGAAGTGCGCCAGGCACTGGACATGGCGGTGGACAAGAAGAAGATCATCGAGTCGGTCTACCAGGGCGCCGGCCAGCTGGCGGTCAACGGCATGCCACCGACCCAGTGGTCCTATGACGACAGCATCAAGGATGCCGCCTACGACCCGGAAAAAGCCAAGCAGCTGCTCAAGCAAGCCGGCATCAAGGAAGGCACCGAGATCACCCTGTGGGCCATGCCGGTGCAACGCCCGTATAACCCCAACGCCAAGCTGATGGCCGAGATGCTGCAATCCGACTGGGCCAAGATCGGCATCAAGGCGAAGATCGTCAGTTACGAATGGGGCGAGTACATCAAGCGCTCCAAGGGCGGCGAACAGGGCGCCATGCTGATTGGCTGGAGCGGTGACAACGGTGACCCGGACAACTGGCTGGGCACCCTGTACGGCTGCGATGCCATTGACGGCAACAACTTCTCCAAGTGGTGCTACAAGCCTTACGACGACCTGATCAAACAGGCCAAGGCCACCTCGGACCAGGCCAAGCGCACTGAGCTGTACAAACAGGCGCAGCACATCCTCAAGGAGCAGGTACCGATCACTCCGATCGCCCACTCCACGGTCTACCAGCCGATGAGTGCCAAGGTGAAGGACTTCAAGATCAGCCCGTTCGCACTGAACGCCTTCTACGGCGTCAGCGTGGAGAAGTAACACCGGGCCAGCCCGCACCATTCCCCCTGAACGACACCCACCCCGACGCTATCCGCGCCGGGGTTGGGGCCACTGTTGCCGCCATTCGTACCCCGACGCGGCAAAACAGACGGAAAAGGATTTGCCATGCGCCATACTCAATTGCTTTCGACCCTGCTCGCCGTCGGCCTGCTGAGCCAGGCCAATACCGTCCATGCCAAGAACCTGGTGTTCTGCTCCGAAGGCAGCCCAGCCGGCTTCGACACCGCCCAGTACACCAGTGCCACCGACAACGATGCAGCAGAACCGCTCTACAACCGCCTGGTTGAATTCGAACGCGGCGGCACGGCGGTGCACCCGGCTCTGGCGACCAAATGGGAAGTATCCGACGACGGCTTGCGTTACACCTTCCACTTGCGCGAGGGCGTGAAATTCCACGCCAACAAGGCCTTCACGCCAAGCCGCGACTTCAACGCCGACGATGTGCTGTTCACCTTCAACCGCATGCTCGACAAAGGCCACCCGTTCCGTCAGGCCTACCCCACCGAGTTCCCTTATTTCGTCAGCATGGGCCTGGACAAGAATATCGCCCGCGTGGAAAAGATCGGCCCGTTGACCGTGGTGTTCACCCTCAACAAGGTCGATGCCGCGTTTATCCAGAACATCGCCATGAGTTTCGCGTCCATCCTCAGCGCCGAGTACGCCGAGCAGTTGATGGCAGGCGGGCGCCCCAGCGACATCAACCAGCAGCCGATCGGCACCGGCCCGTTCGTGTTCCAGCGTTACCAGAAGGACTCGCAGATCCGCTTCAAGGGCAACAAAGACTACTGGGCGCCCGATGAGGTGAAGATCGACAACCTGGTGTTCTCGATCAACACCGACCCTTCGGTGCGCATCCAGAAGCTGCGCCGCAACGAGTGCCAGGTCACCTTGCACCCGCGCCCGGCCGACCTGTCGGCGCTCAGGGCAGACAACAAGCTGCAGGTGCTGCAGCAACCGGGCTTCAACCTTGGCTACATCGCCTACAACACCCAGCACCCGCCGTTCGACCGCCTTGAAGTGCGCCAGGCCATGGACATGGCGGTGAACAAGCAGGCGATTCTCCAGGCGGTGTACCAAGACTCCGGCCAGTTGGCAGTCAACGCCATGCCACCGACCCAGTGGTCCTACGACAACAGCCTCAAGGACGCTCCTTACGACCCGGCAAAAGCCAAGCAATTGCTCGAACAGGCCGGGGTCAAGCCGGGCACCGAAGTCACCCTGTGGGCCATGCCCGTTCAGCGCCCGTACAACCCCAACGCCAAGCTCATGGCCGAGATGCTGCAGGCCGACTGGAGCAAGCTCGGCTTCAAGGTACGCATCGTCAGCTACGAGTGGGGCGAGTACCTCAAACGCATGAAAAGTGGCGAGCACGACATCGCCCTGATCGGCTGGACCGGCGACAACGGTGACCCGGACAACTGGCTCGGCACTCTCTACAACTGCGATGCCATCGGCAGCAACAACTACTCGCTGTGGTGCGATCCGCAGTACGACAGCCTGATCAAGCAGGCCAAGCAAGTCACCGACCGCGAGCAGCGCACCGCGCTCTACCATCAGGCCCAGCAGCGCCTCAAACAGCAGGTGCCGATCACTCCGGTGGCGCATTCCACGGTCAATCAGCCGCTGAGCATCAAGGTGGCGGATTTCAAGGTCAGCCCTTTCGGCCGCAATGATTTTTCCGGTGTGAGTATTGATTAAGTACTGGCAACACCTTTTCCCCTGATTAGCCCGGCAACCCCGAGCAACCCTGGCAACACCGCAGCAATCAACCCGGCCCACAAGGCCAGGCAATAACTAAAAGAACAGAAAGGGAGCTTTAACCTTGAGACCATTCACGCTCACCGCACTGGCGTTATCCATCGGCACCTTCTGCGCCATGGCCCAGGCCGAAACCCAGAGCCAGGACTACGTCCCGATCAGCCTCAAAGGCAGCAGCGAACAAAGCGAAGCTACAGGCTTCATCGACGGCCAGAGCCTGTCCGGCAGCACCCGCAACTGGTACGCCCGCGAACGCGCCACCCGCGCGCCGCTGTGGAAGTACTACAAGAGCGACGGCAGCCGCCACGACACCCACAGCCGCGACAACTGGCTGCAAGGCACCATCCTCAACTACAGCTCGGGCTTCACCCAAGGCACCGTGGGCTTCGCCGTCGAGGCCGCCGGCTACAACGCCATCGCCCTGGAGCAAGGCCGCGCCGCAGTCGCCGGCCCCAACAACCGCACCCTGACCCACAGCGATGGCGACCCCATCGGCCAGTGGAGCAAGATGGGCCTGGCCAACGTCAAGGCGCGGGTGTCCAACACCACCCTGACCGTCGGCCGCCAGTCGGTGGACACGCCGATGATCGCCTTCATTGGCAACCGTGCGCTGCCCTCAAGCTTCCAGGGCGCGTTCCTGCACAGCGCCGAGTTCGACAACCTGTCGTTCGACCTGGGCACCTTCGACCGCGTCTCCCCGCGTACCGAACAAAGCCTCAGCAAGTTCCGCACAGAATACGGCGCCGCAGGCGTGGAAACCGACCGCGCCAGCACCGCCGGGGTCAACTACCAGCCGTTCAAGAGCCTGACCACCAGCCTGTACGCGACCAAGGTCGACGACTTCTGGAACCAGTACTACTTCGGCGCCAACCACGTGCTGGGCGACAGCGCGGTGCTGAGCCTGACCACCGGCCTGAACTACTACAAGACGGTGGACGAAGGCAGCAAGAAGATGGGCGAGATCGACAACGACACCTACAGCCTGTCGTTCGGCCTGACCCACCAGGCCCACACCCTCAGTGCCTCGTGGCAACAGGTCAACGGCAACGAATACTTCGACTACCTGCACGAAACCAACGGCATCTACCTGGCCAACTCGCTGCTCTCGGACTTCAACGGCCCGAACGAGAAATCCCTGCAGATTTCCTACGTGCTGAACATGGCGCCCTACGGCGTGCCGGGCCTGAAGTTCAACCTGTACAACGCACGCGGCTGGGGCATCGACGGCACTCATTATCGTGGCACTGCCTACGACGTCGCCGGCATGGATGGCGAAACCCACTACGAGTGGGGCATCGGCACCAGCTACGCGGTGCAGAGTGGTCCGCTCAAGGACACCAGCATCCGCGCCACCTACACCGCGCACCGCGCCAGCAAGGCCCAGGCCGATGGCAGCCTGGACGAGCTGCGCATCGTCACCACCATTCCATTCAACATTCTCTGACCGCTGGCGCCTGGGCCTGCTTCATCGCAGACCCAGGCGGCTACGCTGGAATCAATGCAAGCAGGGAGTACCCATGAAATCGCTACCGCTCCGCGCTGCCCTGGCAGCGGTCATTCTCGGCGCCGCCTGCACCCTGGCGGCCAAGCCGCTGGTGGTATGCACCGAAGCCAGCCCGGAAGGCTTCGACATCGTCCAATACACCACGGCGGTCACCGCCGATGCCTCGGCCGAAACGGTGTTCAATCGCCTGGTCGACTTCAAGCCCGGTACCACCGATATCGAGCCGGCTTTGGCCGAGCGCTGGGATATCTCCGCCGATGGCCTGACGTACACCTTCCACTTGCGCCAGGGTGTGAAGTTCCACACCACCGACTACTTCACGCCAACCCGCGACTTCAATGCCGACGACGTGCTGTGGAGCCTGCGTCGCCAGCTCGACCCGCAACACCCGTGGCACGACAAGACCAGCGTCGGCTACCCGTATTTCGAGAGCATGGCCTTCAAGGACCTGCTCAAGTCGGTGGACAAGACCGACGACCACACCGTGGTGATCACCCTCACCCGCCCGGAAGCGCCGTTCCTGCGTGACATGGCGATGGCCTTCACCTCGATCTACTCCGCCGAGTACGGCGACCAGCTGCTCAAGGCCGGCAAGACCGGCGACCTCAACAGCAAGCCGATCGGCACCGGCGCGTTCATCTTCCAGCGTTACAACAAGGACGCCCAGGTACGCTTCAAGGCCAACCCGGAGTATTTCCGCGGCAAGCCACCGGCCGACACGCTGGTGTTCGCCATCGCCACCGACAGCAACGTGCGCCTGCAGAAGCTGCGCGCCAACGAATGCCAGATCGCCCTGTATCCCAAACCGGATGACGTGCCCTCGATCAAGACCGACGCCCGGTTGAAAGTCGCCGAGATCGAAGCCCTGGTGACTGGCTACATCGCCATGAACACCGAACACAAGTACCTCAGCGACGTGCGCGTGCGCAAAGCCATCAACATGGCCTTCGACCGCCAGACCCACGTCGACCAATTGTTCGGCAAGGGCAACGCGCTGGTCGGGGTCAACCCCTACCCGCCGACCATGATTGGCTACAACAACGAAAACCAGAACCCGCCCCACGACCTGGCCAAAGCCCGTGAGCTGCTCAGGCAAGCCGGCGTGCCGGAAGGCACGGTGATCACCCTGTTCACCCGCAACGGCGGCGGCCCGACCAACCCCAACCCGCGCCTGTCCGCCGAGATGCTCCAGGCGGACCTGGCCAAGATCGGCCTCAAGCTGGATATCCGCGTGATGGAATGGGCCGAGATGCTGCGCCGCGCCAAAAAAGGCGAGGCAGACCTGGTGTCCACCGGCTGGGCCGGCGACAACGGCGACCCGGACAACTTCCTCAGCCCCCTGCTCAGCTGCGATGCCGCCAAGAGCGGCGAGAACTATGCGCGCTGGTGCAACCCTAAATTCCAGGAGCTGATCACCCGCGCCCGCGAAGTGATCGACAACGACGAGCGTGCCAGGCTCTATGCCGACGCTTTGAAGGTGTACGATGACGATCAGCCCTGGATCAGCATGGCGCATCCGAAGATGTTCACTGCCATGCGTGACAACGTGGAGGGTTACGTGATCAACCCTCTGACCAACAACAACTTCGCCACCACCAAGGTGAAGTAGAACAACAACGATCGCCGGCAACCCACACGGGCACCGGCGGCACCGCCGTACAACGGCTGATGAGGTAACCCCGACAATGTTGAGTTTTATTGCCCGGCGCCTGGGCCTGCTGATTCCGACTTTCTTCGGTATCACCTTGCTGACCTTCGCGCTCATACGCCTGATCCCCGGCGACCCGGTGGAAGTGATGATGGGCGAGCGCAGGGTCGACCCCGAGATGCACGCCCAGGCCATGGAGCGCCTGGGCCTGAACAAGCCGCTGCCGGTCCAGTACCTGGATTACGTCGGCAAGCTCGCCCAGGGTGACCTGGGCGAATCGCTGCGCACCCGCGAAAGCGTGTGGAGCGAGTTCCTCACCCTGTTCCCCGCCACCCTGGAACTGGCCTTCGCCGCGTTGCTGTTCGCCGGCATCGTCGGCCTGCTGGCCGGGGTGATCGCCGCGCTCAAGCGTGGCTCGCTGTTCGACCACGGGGTCATGGGCATCTCACTGGCCGGTTATTCGATGCCGATTTTCTGGTGGGGCCTGATCCTGATCATGTTCTTCTCGGTCAGCCTGGGTTGGACCCCGGTGTCCGGGCGCATCGACCTGCTTTACGACATCGAGCCGAAAACCGGCTTCATGCTCATCGACACCCTGCTCAGCGATGAAGAAGGCGCCTTCAAGGACGCGGTGATGCACCTGATCCTGCCAGCCATCGTGCTCGGCACCATCCCGCTGGCGGTGATCGCCCGCATGACCCGCTCGTCGATGCTCGAAGTGCTGCGCGAGGATTACATCCGCACCGCCCGCGCCAAGGGCCTGTCGCCGACCCGCGTGGTGTTCGTGCACGGGTTGCGCAATGCACTGATCCCGGTGCTGACAGTGTTCGGCCTGCAGGTCGGCACGCTGCTGGCCGGCGCCGTACTGACCGAAACCATCTTTTCCTGGCCGGGCATCGGCAAATGGCTGATCGAAGCCATCGGTGCCCGTGACTACCCCGTGGTCCAGAACGGCATCCTGTTGATCGCCTGCCTGGTGATCCTGGTCAACTTCGTCGTGGATATCCTCTACGGCCTGGCCAACCCACGCATCCGTCATCAGCGCTGAGGCCTTCGCCATGACTAGCCCGATTCCGAAATCCGTCACGCCGGCCAGCCCGGTGGACCAAAGCCTTCTCTACCCCTCGCCCTACAAAGAATTCTGGCACGCCTTCGCGCAAAACAAGGGCGCGGTAATGGGCCTGGCGTTCATGTGCGTGGTGGTGTTCTGCGCACTGTTCGCGCCCTGGGTCGCACCGCACAACCCCAGCGAGCAGTACCGCGACTTCCTGCTGACGCCCCCGGTGTGGCTCGAAGGCGGCACCTGGCAATTCGTTCTCGGCACCGACGAACTGGGCCGCGACCTGCTCTCGCGGCTGATCCAGGGCGCGCGGCTGTCGCTGCTGATCGGCCTGTCGTCGGTGGTGATGTCGCTGATCCCGGGGATCTTCCTGGGCCTGCTGGCCGGTTTCTTCCCGAACTTCATCGGCCCGTCGATCATGCGCCTGATGGACGTGATGCTGGCCCTGCCCTCGCTGCTGCTGGCCGTGGCGATCGTCGCCATCCTCGGCCCTGGCCTGATCAACACGGTGATCGCCATCGCCATCGTTTCCTTGCCGTCCTACGTGCGCTTGACCCGCGCGGCGGTGATGGGCGAGCTGAACCGCGACTACGTCACCGCCGCACGCCTGGCCGGTGCCGGGCTGCCTCGGCTGATGTTCGTCACCGTGTTGCCCAACTGCATGGCGCCGCTGATCGTGCAGGCAACCTTGAGCTTCTCCTCCGCCATCCTCGACGCCGCCGCCCTGGGCTTCCTTGGCCTGGGCGTGCAACCGCCGACGCCGGAATGGGGCACCATGCTGGCTTCCGCGCGTGACTACATCGAGCGCGCCTGGTGGGTGGTGAGCCTGCCTGGCCTGACCATTCTGCTCAGTGTGCTGGCAATCAACCTGATGGGCGACGGCCTGCGCGATGCGCTGGACCCGAAACTCAAGAACGCCGCCTGAGGAGAGCGCCATGTCACTGTTGCAGATAGACAACCTGAACGTGCGCTTCGGCGACGCCAATGCCGTACCGGTGGTGGACGGCCTGAACCTGGCGGTGGACGCCGGGGAAATCCTGGCCATCGTCGGCGAGTCCGGCTCGGGCAAATCCGTCACCATGATGGCCCTGATGGGCCTGATCGACGCCCCCGGGCGCATCACTGCCGATTCGCTCACTTTCGACGGCACCGATATGCTCAAGCTCAGCGGGCGCCAGCGGCGCAAGGTAGTGGGCAAGGACATCGCCATGGTCTTCCAGGACCCGATGACCGCGCTCAACCCGAGCTACACTGTGGGCTTCCAGATTGAAGAAGTGCTGCGCCAGCACCTGGGCCTGAAAGGCAAGGCCGCGCGCCAACGGGCGCTGGAACTGTTGAAGAAGGTCGAGATCCCGGCCGCTGAAAGCCGCCTGGACGCCTACCCGCACCAACTGTCCGGCGGCATGAGCCAGCGCGTGGCAATCGCCATGGCAATCGCTGGCGAGCCCAAGCTGCTGATCGCCGATGAACCGACCACGGCCCTCGATGTGACCATCCAGGCACAGATCATGGAGCTGCTGGTCAATCTGCAGAAAGAGCGCAACATGGCGCTCATCCTGATCACCCACGACCTCGCCGTGGTCGCTGAAACAGCCAAGCGCGTCTGCGTGATGTACGCAGGCCAGGCGGTGGAAGTGGGCCAGGTGCCGGAGCTGTTCGACGTGCCGGCGCACCCTTACAGCGAAGCATTGCTGGCGGCGATCCCCGAGCACAGCATCGGCGCCGAACGCCTGGCCACCCTGCCCGGCATCGTCCCCGGCCGTTACGACCGCCCCAATGGCTGCCTGCTGTCACCCCGCTGCCCGTACGTGCAGGACAACTGCCGGCGCCAGCGCCCACCGCTCGACCCTCAGGCCCACAGCCTGGTGCGTTGCTTCTACCCGCTGAACCAGGAGGTGGCGTGATGGCCGTCGTACTTACCGCGCGGGAGCTGACCCGGCATTACGAAGTCTCTCGCGGGCTGTTCAAGGGCCACGCCCTGGTGCGCGCGCTCAATGGCGTGTCGTTCGAACTGGAGGCCGGCAAGACCCTGGCTGTGGTCGGTGAATCCGGCTGCGGCAAATCGACCCTGGCGCGTGCGCTGACGCTGATCGAAGAGCCTTCCTCCGGCTCGCTGCAGATCGACGGCACCGAAGTCAAAGGCGCCAGCAAAAGCGCGCGCAAGCAGTTGCGCCGCGACGTGCAGATGGTGTTCCAGAGCCCTTACGCCTCGCTCAACCCACGGCAGAAGATCGGCGACCAACTGGCCGAACCGCTGCTGATCAACACCTCGCTGAGCAAGGCCGAACGCCGCGACAAAGTGCAGAAGATGATGGAGCAGGTCGGCCTGCGCCCTGAGCATTACCAGCGCTACCCGCACATGTTCTCCGGTGGTCAGCGACAGCGTATCGCCCTCGCCCGAGCGATGATGCTGCAGCCGAAAGTGCTGGTGGCGGATGAGCCGACGTCGGCACTGGATGTGTCGATCCAGGCGCAGGTACTGAACCTGTTCATGGACCTGCAGAAGGAGTTCAACACCGCCTATGTGTTCATCTCGCACAACCTGGCGGTGGTGCGGCATGTGGCGGATCAGGTGCTGGTCATGTACCTGGGGCGGCCGGCGGAAATGGGGCCGAAAGAAGATATCTACGAGAAGCCGCTGCATCCGTATACCCAGGCGCTGCTGTCGGCGACACCGGCCATTCATCCGGACCCGTTGAAGCCGAAGATTCGGATTGCGGGGGAGTTGCCCAACCCGTTGAATCCGCCGGATGGGTGTGCGTTTCACAAGCGGTGCCCGTATGCGACGGAGCGGTGTGGGGTTGAAGTGCCTGCTTTTCGGCAGGTCGGGAGCAGGCAAGTCGCCTGTCATTACGCCGAGCAGTTTCTCTAGATTGGTGTGAACCTTTTCGCGGCTAAAGCCGCTCCCACAGGTACCGTGCAATACCTGTGGGAGCGGCTTTAGCCGCGAAGGGTTTCAATGCATGAATATCGCGATCAGGATGATCACCGGAATCGGTACCCCTAGCATCCACAGCAGTAATGAGCGCATGTTATTTCTCCTTACTCAACGTTGAACGGTACGACGCGCGGTATAACCCACTTCCTGCCCTTCCAGCCATTGCACGCGGTCACGCTGACGGCCACCGTACAGCGCAGCCAGGCTGGCAAAGAACGCCCCACACAACAGCGCAACGAAGGTCCACAGCGCGGTCCATGCCGCCACCTTGGCTGCCGTATCGGCGGCTTGTTGCGCCTGAACTTTGGCTTGTTGAACCTGAGCGAACACCTGGTCCACCCGAGCTTCGGCCTCGGGCTGGCTCAGACGAGTGCGCTGCGCCACAAGTTGCGCCAGATAAGCGCGGTCGCCTTCGGCAAGCGTTCCCTGGGTGATGGACCTGGCGATGATCCGCGCCGCCACGCCATTGGCCGCGTCATCACTGACTGCGGCTGGGCCATCGCTGCGGAACAGGCTGTCGACGAAGTAGCCATTAGGGTCAGGCTTGGGCGCCATGCTGGCGGCAGCCCCTACAGCGCTCGCCCCGGCCTGCATCCCGGCACTGGCAATGCCCCCGGCAGTACTGACGATCAACATGGCCGCCACCAGCGTGGCCACCGCCCAGGAGAGGAAACCGTGGGCCGTGTCGCGGAAATACACCTCATCACCGTGCAGGTTGGCCCATTTCACTCGCAGCCGACCGGCGATGTAGCCGCCGAGGCCGGATGCGAGAATCTGCGTCAACAACAGCCAGATGATCGTCGAAATGCCCAACGCCTTGGCGCTGGCGCCTTCATTGGCCCAAGGCGAGGTGGCGGCAAAGCCGAGCCCTGCACCGAGCACCACGAGGATCAGTGAGAGGGACGCCGCAGCAGCGGCACCGGCAAAAATCGCCGCCCAGGACACGCCTGAGCGTGACTGAGTATCGGCATAGGGGTAATCGGCAGAAGGGATCATGATGGGTTCGCCTATGTAGTGAGCAACAGGTCCTGGTCGCATGATCATCGGTGCAGGCGCTGTGCCAGATGTGTCAAAAAATGACATGTTGAAAAATCAATGGGTTAGCCAATGACAACGTCCTAGGATCGTGCAAAACACCCGGATAGCCACTTGCAGCTCAGGGTTTATGCAATGCTCGGCGCGTGCTTGCCTGCTCCACCCGCCCCGGGCACTATCAGGCCCATGACCTCAATCACAATCGCCGACGGCCCCGAGCAGACGCCCATCACCGCCGACATCGTCCTGCGCTACCACCTGTGCTGGAAGCACCGCGACCTCGACGGCGTGATCGCGCTCTATCACCCCGAGGTGCAGTACCACGACTTCTTCCAGAACCGCGTGCTCGGCTTCAACGAGCTGCGTGATTACGTACGCGCTTGCCTACCCCACGAAGCCGGCGAGGACATCGTTCACAGCGACCGCATCCGCGTCGACGGCTGCACGGCGTTCATCCAGTACCAGGTCACGGTGCAAGGCGGCGAAGGCCTGGTGGCGTTCCAGTCCAGCGAGGCGATCACGGTCAGGGACGGGCTGATCTGGCAGGTCAACGAATACGCCACGCTGGTCCGCCAACACAGCCAAGGGGTGGCCAGCAACGGCCCACGTCCAGCCACTAGCCGCCTGGGCCTGTCGCCGCGGCAGCTGTCGACCATGGCCCAGGACCTGGAGCACTACTTCCAGCGCCAGCGCCCCTACCTCGACCCGGAACTGGACCTGCAGCAGGTCGCCGACGCCAGCGGCTACAGCCGCAACCAGATCTCCTACCTGCTCAACCAGGTGCTCGGGCAAAGTTTCTACCGCTACGTCAACCAGGCGCGCCTGCAGCACCTGATGGCCAGCCTGGGCGATGACAGCGTCGAAGCACCCATCGACGACCTGGCGTTCAGCGCCGGCTTCAATTCGCTGTCGGCGTTCTACAAATGCTTCCGCGAACATACCGGGGTCACGCCCAAGGCCTATCTCAAGCAAATTTCCCTGCGTGCACGCACGTAAGACATCCCTGCCCCAACGCCACTAGCATCGCCCACAGACCTTGATGGATTGTGGAGCCAAACCCGATGCAACCCCTGCGCACCCTCAGCCTGTGGATGGACCAGCTCGACGAGCCGCTGTGTGCCCGCCCTGCCCTGCGCGAAGACCTCGATGTCGACGTGTGCATCATCGGCGCCGGCTACACCGGGCTCTGGACCGCGTACTACCTCAAGCGCCAGGCGCCGCACCTGAACATCGTGGTAGTCGAGGCCAACATCGCCGGTTTCGGCGCCTCCGGGCGCAATGGCGGCTGGCTGATGGGTAATCTGCTCGGCGACGACCGCCTGCTCGCCACCCTGTCGCCGCAACAGCGCCGCGCCAGCATCGACCTGCTGCACGGCATCCCCGATGAAGTGCACACCGTGCTGCAACGCGAAGCCATCGACTGCGACTACCGCAAAGGCGGCGTGCTTTACTGTGCCGCCCGCTACCCGGAACAGGAGCGCAGCCTGCGCGCCTACCTCGACGACCTGTACCGCCAGGGCATGACCGAGGATGACTACCGCTGGCTGCGCCCCGAACAACTGGATGCGCAACTGCGGGTCAGCACCGCGTACGGTGCGATCTACAGCCCGCACACCGCGACCATCCAACCCGCCAAGTTGGTGCGTGGCCTGGCCCGCGCGGTAGAAGCGCTGGGCGTGCCGATCTACGAAAACACCCCCGCCGTCGACTGGCAGCCCGGTGAAGTGCGTGCGCCGCTGGCGCGCATCCGCTGCCAGTGGATGGTGCCCGCCGTCGAGGGCTACGCCGCCAGCCTGCCGCCGCTGGGCACCTATCAACTGCCCGTTCAGAGCCTGCTGGTGGCCACCGAGCCGCTGCCCGAATCGACCTGGGAGCAGATCGGCCTGAGCCAGGGCCAGGCCTTCAGCGAGAGCAGCCGCCAGGTCACCTACGGCCAGCGTACCGCCGATAACCGCCTGGTGTTCGGTGCGCGTGGCGGCTATCGCTTCGGCGGTCGGCTGCGCGAAAACTTCACCCTGAACGAAGCGGAAATCGAACTGCGCCGTTACCTGTTCAGCGAATTGTTCCCGCAGCTCAAGCACGCGCGCATCACCCATTCCTGGGGCGGCAACCTGGGCATGGCGCGGCGCTTTCGCCCGCACATGCTGTGTGACCGCCAGCGTGGCATCGCCCTGGCCGGCGGCTATGGCGGCGAAGGGGTCGGCGCCACCAACCTCGGCGGCCGCACCCTGGCTGCGCTGATTCTCAACCAACACAACGAACTGACCGCGCAACCCTGGGTACTCGACAACCGCCCGCTGTCGAGCCTGGCCAGCTGGCCGCCCGAACCCTGCCGCTGGCTGGGCTACAACGCGATCATCCAGAGCTTCGTGCACGAGGACCGCACCCTCGCCAACCCCGCCAGCGCACCCTGGAGGCGTCGCTTGGCCAGCTCGCTCGCCGACTTCATGGAAGGCTTCATGCACTGACTTCCCGTTCACCTACCGAGGACCTACTGCTCATGAGCATCACCCAGTTCAAACACACCGACATCGCCGAGCTGGAAAGCGCCAGCCCGGTCGCCGTACCGCTCGGCGACCCCGTTTCGGTGGCTTCGGTCACCTGTGTGGAGCGCAGCGATGGCGTCGAAACCGGCATCTGGGAATGCACGCCTGGGCGCTGGCGGCGACAGATCGTGCAACAGGAGTTCTGCCATTTCATCAAGGGGCGTTGCACCTTCACCCCGGACGGTGGCGAGACCCTCTTCATAGAAGCCGGAGACGCACTGATGCTACCGGCCAACAGCACCGGCATCTGGGATATCCAGGAGACCGTGCGCAAGACCTACGTACTGATTTTCTGATCCGCTGATCGCCTGCCTTCGATAACAACAGACAAAGCAAGGTAAACCCGACATGCGCACCCTCCTTCTCGCACCCCTGATGCTGGCCGCCAGCGTGGCCAGCGCCGCCGACACGGTGAAGATCTACAACTGGTCCAGCTACGTCGCTCCCGACACCCTGAAGAACTTCCAGCAGGCCACCGGCATCGTGCCGACCTACGACGTGTACGACAGCAACGAAACCCTCGACGGCAAGCTGATGACCGGCAATTCCGGCTACGACGTGGTGTTTCCCTCCAACCACTTCATGGCCCGGCAGATACAGGGCAAGGCGCTGAAACGCCTGGACAAGTCGCAGCTGCCCAACTGGCACAACCTCAACCCGGTGCTGCTCAAGGCGCTGGAAGTGAACGACCCGGACAACCAGTACGGTTTCCCGTACCTGTGGGGCAGCACGGGCATCGGCTACAACATCGACAAGGTCAAGGCGGTGCTTGGCGAGAACGCACCCGTGGACTCCTGGGACCTGATCTTCAAGCCCGAGTACATGAGCAAGCTGAAAAGCTGCGGCGTCGCGGTGCTCGACAACGGCCCAGAGCTGCTCCCGATTGCCCTCCATTACCTGGGCTTGCCGCACCACAGCCAAAACCCTGCTGACTACGAGAAGGCCAAGGATTTGTTGATGAAGGTGCGGCCATACATCAGCTACTTCCATTCATCCAAGTACACCGGCGACCTGGCCAATGGCGATATCTGTGTGGTGGTAGGCTTCTCGGGTGATGTGCTGCAGGCGAAGAACCGTGCCGATGAAGCGAAGAATGGGGTGAAGGTGGGGTATTCGATCCCCAAGGAAGGCGCGCCGATGTGGTTCGACATGGTCGCCATGCCGGCCGATGCGCCGGATGAGAAGGCGGGCTATGCGTACATGAACTATCTGCTGCAGCCAGACGTGATGGCCAACATCAGCAACCATGTGCAGTACGCCAACGGCAACTTCAAGGCTGACGCCCTGGTGGACCCGGCGATGAAGGGCAATACGATGATCTACCCCAGTGACGAGGTGATGGGCAAGCTGTATGCGCTGGAGGCGATGCCGGCCAAGATCGACCGCATCAGGACGCGGATCTGGACCAGTATCAAGGCAGGGAACTGATGCAAAAAGGGGCCGCTATGCGGCCCCCTTTCAGCGATCAGTGATGTTCGCGAGTAGCGCGGAACTTGATGTCCGGCCAGCGCTCTTCCATCAGCGACAGGTTGACCCGGGTTGGAGCCAGGTAGGTCAGGTGACCGCCACCGTCGATAGCCAGGTTTTCCATGGCCTTGACCTGGAAGTCTTCCAGCTTCTTCTTGTCGTCGCAGCTGATCCAGCGCGCCGACCAGACGGTGATCGGCTCGTAGGCGCACTCGACCTTGTACTCTTCCTTCAGGCGGCTGGCGACCACGTCGAACTGCAGCACACCGACCGCACCGAGGATGATGTCGTTGCTGCGCTCGGGGAAGAACACCTGGGTCGCACCCTCTTCGGCCAACTGCTGCAGGCCCTGGCGCAGCTGCTTGGACTTGAGCGGGTCTTTCAGGCGCACGCGACGGAACAGCTCAGGGGCGAAGTGCGGAATACCGGTGAAGCCCAGCGCTTCGCCTTCGGTGAAGGTGTCGCCGATCTGGATGGTGCCGTGGTTGT
Source organism: Pseudomonas sp. NPDC090233 (assembly GCF_044772285.1). Taxonomy (NCBI): domain Bacteria; kingdom Pseudomonadati; phylum Pseudomonadota; class Gammaproteobacteria; order Pseudomonadales; family Pseudomonadaceae; genus Pseudomonas; species Pseudomonas sp. NPDC090233. Next base: position 390,557 of record NZ_JBIVYQ010000003.1, read on the forward strand.
GCAGGCCGATGATGTCGCCGGCATAGGCTTCTTCCAGCTGCTCGCGCTCGGACGAGAAGAAGGTCAGCGCGTCACCGATGCGCAGGTCCTTGCCGGTGCGCACGTGGCGCATCTTCATGCCCTTCTCGTACTTGCCCGAGCAGATGCGCATGAAGGCGATACGGTCGCGGTGTTTCGGGTCCATGTTCGCCTGGATCTTGAACACGAAGCCCGAAAATTTCTCTTCCACCGGCTCCACGGTACGCTCGTGAGCGACACGGGCCAGCGGGCGCGGCGCCCAGTCGACGACCGCGTCGAGCACATGGTCGACACCGAAGTTGCCCAGTGCGGTACCGAAGAACACTGGCGTCAGTTGGCCATTGATGAACTCGTCCTGATCGAATTCATGGCAGGCGCCCTGTACCAGTTCGAGCTGTTCGAGGAAGCGATCGTATTCGTCACCCAGGTGTGCGCGGGCCTCATCGGAATCGAGCTTTTCGATGATCTTGGCTTCCGTACGCTCATGGCCGTGGCCCGGGGTGTAGACGATGATGTAGTCGCCGGCCAGGTGGTACACGCCCTTGAAGTCGCGGTAGCAACCGATCGGCCAGGTGATCGGCGCGGCCTTGATTTTCAGTACCGCCTCGATCTCGTCGAGCAATTCGATCGGGTCGCGGATGTCACGGTCAAGTTTGTTGATGAAGCTGACGATGGGCGTGTCGCGCAGGCGGCAAACGTCCATCAGGGCGATGGTCCGTGGCTCTACACCTTTACCGCCGTCCAGCACCATCAGCGCGGAGTCCACCGCGGTCAGGGTGCGGTAGGTGTCTTCCGAGAAGTCTTCGTGACCGGGGGTATCGAGCAGGTTGATCATGTGCTCGCGGTACGGGAACTGCATCACCGAGGTGGTGATGGAGATGCCGCGCTGCTTCTCCATTTCCATCCAGTCGGAGGTGGCGTGGCGGTCGGACTTGCGCGACTTCACGGTACCGGCGACGGCAATGGCCTTGCCCATCAGCAGGAGCTTCTCGGTGATGGTGGTCTTACCGGCGTCGGGGTGGGAAATAATTGCGAAAGTGCGGCGCTTCGCGACTTCGGCGGCCTGGTTGGTCATGGGAAATCGCCTGACTGGGGATCGAAAAGGGGCAGTATCATACCTGAACTCGCACACAAGGCCAAAAGCGCATTGACTGAACGTGATGGCATCTGGTCGCCCCGTGAAGAATCAGGCGCGTGAAACCGGATCCTCTGTAAACCCCTCAATAGAGATCGGAGCGCGACCCGGCAGATGCACAACCAACTCCAGCCTGCCGCCCATGGCTTCCAAGTATGTTCGCAGGGTCGAGATCAACATATCACTGCGATTTTCAACCTTCGAAACGTTGCCCTGGCGGATGTCGAGACGCTCCGCCATGCCCTCCTGGGTTATATCAAGCTGCTTGCGAAGCGCTTGAAGCGTCATCTCTTCGCGAATCAGTTCGCGACCGCGCTCTTCCACCCGTGCCCTGCGCTCAGGTGAAAGTTCGCCCATTACCTCATCAAGTGTCTTGTACATTTTTCAACCTCTGGACAGATGCCGATCAAAGCGCTCATCGGCACGTTCGATCAGGCTCCGGTAAAACCTGCGTTCACTAGTGCCGGCTTTGTCGCCCGCGACAAGCAGAAGCGCACAGCGTGTCCTATCAAAAGCGAAGGCGACTCGCCAAACACCACCAGCAGCACTGAATCGCAACTCTTTCATGTTCGAATGCCTTGAGCCTTTCAAGGTATCCACACGAGGCCGTCCTAGCTCGGGTCCTCGACGCTCCAACAGACGAAGCTGAGACAGCAATTCGTCCTGCACTTCTTCGGCCAAGTGCTCGAACTCGTTCACGAACTCTAAGCACATCCCTATAGACCACACGGCAAAAATACCTCCGAAGGAATATTCACTCAAGCGAATATTGAGAATTTTTCTAGGGAAGATTGCCGCTGGTGCAAATGGCTCGACAGCAGGTAATCCAACGCCTTTAAGTAGGAATTACGCCGTTTTCTTGCAGATAAAATCGATGTCGCCAGTGATTAACACTGGCCAAATGCCGCCTCAGATGGGAACCTTTACGCCCTCGGAGACGTCCACTCCCCTGCAACCCGCTTCGGTTGGGGACTGGTTTCATCAGCTTTTTCGGGCCCGACGGGGTTCGGCTCATGGCCTGATCGCAGCCCTCGGTTGCTTCACGCTGCTACTCGCGAACACACCCACCGCCGCCAACCTTGGCCGGCATAAAAAGAAGTGTGCTCGCCGACAACACAAGGAGTCCGCCTGTGGCTACACGCTACGGTAAAGGGCTGTTGGGATGCGCCACCGTGCTCGTCATCCTGGCCCTGCTGATCCACTGGATCGGCATCGACACGATCGCGCGTTACCGCGACGATCTTTGGTTCTACCTGCAAGCGCACCTGGTATTGGTGCTGGCTTCGATGGCGGCGGCGTTGGCCGTGGGCATCCCCGCTGGCATTGCCTTGAGTCGACCGCACCGGGTCGACAAAGCCGAGCGCTTCATGCAGTTCTTCAACGTTGGCAACACCATCCCCCCTCTGGCCGTTCTGGCCATCGCCCTGAGTATCCTGGGCATCGGCGCCGGGCCCGCGATCTTCGCGCTGTTCCTCGCCTCCCTCCTGCCGATCGTGCGCAATACCTACGAAGGCCTGAAAAACGTCCCCGCCTCGCTCAAGGAAGCCGCCACCGGCATCGGCATGACCCCGCGCCAGCAGCTCTGGCAGGTCGAGCTGCCCAATGCCGTGCCGATCATCGTCGGCGGTGTGCGTGTGGCCCTGGCGCTGAACGTGGGCACCGCGCCGCTGGCGTTTCTGATTGGTGCCAACAGCCTGGGCAGCCTGATCTTCCCCGGCATCGCCCTGAACAACCAGCCACAGCTGCTGCTCGGCGCGGCCTGTACCGCCTTGCTTGCACTGGTCCTGGATGCGGCGGTGAGTTTCTCCAGCAAGCGCTGGCTGGAACGTGGCCTGGCCCAATAAACAGAGGGAACGTATGAAGAAGAGAATCGCCTTGCTGCTGGGCGCGGCCCTGCTGTTCGCAGGATTTGCCCAGGCAGCGGATAAACCGCTGGTACGCATCGGCGCGCGGGTGTTCACCGAACAGACCGTGCTCGCCGAAATCACTGCTCAATACCTGCGCGCCAACGGCTTCGATGTGCGCGTCACCACCGGCCTTGGCAGCAGCATCGCCCGCCAGGCCCAGGAAACCGGCCAGCTTGACCTGATGTGGGAATACACCGGCGTGTCGCTGGTTTCCTATAACCACATCGATGAGCGCATGCCCAGCGCCGAGGCCACCTACGCCAAGGTCAAGGAACTGGACGCGAAGAAGGACCTGATCTGGCTGACCCCGTCGAAGTTCAGCAACACCTACGCCCTGGGCCTGCCCAAGCAGGTGGCCGAAGCCTACCCGCAGATCAACACCATCAGCGACCTCAACCAGGTGCTGCGTGACGAGCGTAAACGCAATCATCTGGTAGCGCTGGACACCGAATTCGCCAACCGCCCGGACGGCCTGGTCGGCCTCAAAGAGATGTATGACCTGCAAGTCGGCCGCGCCAACATCCGCCAGATGGACGCCGGCCTGGTCTACACCGCGATGCACAACAACCAGGTGTTCGCTGGCCTGGTGTACACCACCGATGGCCGCTTGAGCGCGTTCAACCTCAAGCTGCTGGAAGACGACAAGCACTACTTCCCCGACTACACCGCCGCCCCGGTGGTGCGCAAACAAGTGCTCGACGCCAACCCGCAACTGGTCGGTCTGCTCAAGCCACTGGCCGAGCAGCTCGATGACGAGACCATGCGCCAGCTCAACGCCAAGGTCGACGTCGAACACCAGAACCCGACAGCGGTGGCCGCCGCGTTCCTGCGTGAGCACCCCCTCAAGGAGGTACAGCCATGAGCCTGCTCGACACGTTCGCCCACCTCGACTGGGCCCAGGTGCTGCAACTGACCTGGCAGCACATCATGCTGGTCGGCATCGCCGTCAGCCTGGCGATTCTCGTCGGCGTGCCGCTGGGCATCCTGATGACCCGCTTCCCCGCCGTCGCCGGCCCAGTGCAGGCCAGCGCCACGGTGCTGCTGACCATCCCGTCGATCGCCCTGTTCGGCCTGCTGCTGCCGTTCTACTCCAAGTTCGGCCAGGGCCTGGGGCCGCTGCCGGCGATTACCGCCGTGTTCCTGTATTCGCTGCTGCCAATTCTGCGCAACACCTACCTGGCCCTGACCAACGTCGAGCCCGGTATTCGTGAAGCCGCACGCGGCATCGGCATGACTTTCGGCCAGCGCCTGCGCATGGTCGAGTTGCCCATCGCGGTACCGGTGATCCTCGCTGGCGTGCGCACCGCCGTGGTGATGAACATCGGCGTGATGACCATCGCCGCGACCATCGGTGCCGGCGGCCTTGGCGTGCTCATCCTCACTTCCATCAGCCGCAGCGACATGTCGATGCTGCTGGTCGGCGCCGTACTGGTCAGCCTGCTGGCGATCATCGCCGACCTGCTCCTGCAAACCCTGCAACGTGCCCTGACTCCAGAAGGACTGCGCTCATGATCGAACTCAAGAACCTCAGCAAGACCTTCAACGTCAACGGCAAGGACGTCAAAGCCGTCGACTCGGTCAGCCTGACCGTCAACGAAGGCGAAATCTGCGTATTCCTCGGCCCTTCGGGCTGCGGCAAAAGCACCACGCTGAAAATGATCAACCGCCTGATCACGCCGACCTCCGGCCAGGTGTTCATCAATGGCGAAGACACCAGCGGGCTGGATGAAGTGACCCTGCGCCGCCAGATCGGCTATGTGATCCAGCAGATCGGTCTGTTCCCCAACATGACCATCGAAGAGAACATCACCGTGGTCCCGCGCCTGCTCGGCTGGGACAAGCAGCGCTGCCACGAGCGCGCCCGCGAGTTGATGAGCATGATCAAGCTCGAACCCAAACAGTACCTGCAGCGCTACCCGCGCGAGCTGTCCGGTGGCCAGCAGCAGCGCATCGGCGTGATCCGCGCGCTGGCGGCCGAGGCCCCGGTACTGTTGATGGACGAACCGTTCGGCGCGGTCGACCCGATCAACCGCGAGATGATCCAGAACGAATTCTTCGAGATGCAGCGGGCGCTGAACAAGACCGTGATCATGGTCAGCCACGACATCGACGAAGCCATCAAGCTGGGCGACAAGATCGCCATCTTCCGTGCCGGCAAGCTGCTGCAACTGGACCACCCGGACACCCTGCTGGCGCACCCGGTGGATGATTTCGTCAGTAACTTCGTCGGCCAGGACAGCACGCTCAAACGCCTGCTGCTGGTGCGCGCCGAAGATGCGGCGGACAACGCGCCGTCGGTGAGCCCGGAAACGCCGGTGAGCGATGCGCTGGAGCTGCTGGATGAACACGACCGCCGCTATGTGGTGGTGACCGATGGGCAGAACAAGGCACTGGGCTATGTGCGCCGGCGTGACATGCATCGCCAGCAAGGGACATGTGGTGACTTCCTGCGCCAGTTCAATGCCACCGCCTCGCACGATGAGCATTTGCGCATCCTGCTGTCGCGGATGTACGAGTTCAACCGGGCGTGGTTGCCGGTGCTGGATGCCGAGCAGGTGTTCCTGGGTGAAGTGACGCAGGAGTCGATTGCGGCTTACCTGAGCTCGGGGCGTTCGCGGGGGGCGAAGACCAGCATAGTGTCGCCGGCCGAGGCAGTGGCTTCCTGAGACATTGGTTGGCCTCTTCGCGGCTGAAGCCGCTCCCACAGGGCTTGCACCGTACCTGTAGGAGCGGATTCATCCGCGATAAAGGCGACGCGGTATCAGAACCCTACACTGGCCTGCACATAGAAGGTCCGCGGTTCACCCACATACAACCCGGCATTGTTATCGCTCGACCGAGTGAAATACTGCTTGTCGAACAGGTTCTTCACCCCCGCCGCCAGCTTCAGGTTGGACACCTGCGGCCCAAAGTCATACCCGCCACGCGCATGCCAGGTCACGTAGCCCGGAATGTCGCCGTACTGCCCATCGGCACTCGGCTCGGTGATGTAGTCGCCATTGAAGCTGCCATTGGCATTGATCCCGGTACCCGGCGCGCGTTGCTTGGATTGGGCGAAAGCGTCCAGGTTCCAGGTCCAGCGGTTGACCGCATAGCGCAGGCCGGCCGTGGCCACCTGGCGCGAATAGAACGGCAGGTCGCGGCCCTTGAAGCCGGGAATCTCCCCTTCATACGTGGCGCGGGTGTAGGTGTAGCCACCATTGACCGACAGGCCTTCCAGGCGCGGGTCAAGCCCTGCAAGGTCATAGCGCACCGACGCTTCGATCCCCTGGTGCTTGGTGGCGCCCAGGTTGGTCCAGCCAACATCGTTGCTGATGTACTGCAGTTCGTCATCGAAGTCGATGTAGAACGCGGTCAGCTCGCCGGCAAAACCGCCATTGTCATAGCGGGTACCGATCTCGTAGGTCTTGGCCTTTTCCGGCTCCAGGCCATTGGCCGTGCTGTTGCCGGTGCCGCCCTGGCCCAGCTGGAAGTACTGCAGGCTGCCGAACGAGGTTTCGTAGTTGGCGAACACTTTCCAGGCATCGGAGATGTGGTACATCACGCTCAGCGCCGGCAATGGCTCGTTGCTGGTGATGCTGCGCTTCTTCTCCGCCACCGGGCGGTTGTTGGCGTCCAGCACCGGGCGGTCGCGCCAGTCGGTGTTGATGTGCTCGAAACGGATGCCCGGGGTGATGGTCCAGTTGCCGACATCGATCTTGTCGTCGATGTAGTAGGCGCTGGCCTCGGTGCCGCCGCTGCGGTCCTGGAACACGTGGCCGTCGGAGGTCGGGGTCACGGTCGGCACGTTGTCGATCAGCGCCAGGCGGGTCGACTGTTCGCGCATGGCTTCTTTCAGGTAGCGGTAGCCGACGCTGACTTCCTGGGTGGTGGGGCCGGCGAAGAAGATTCGTGACACGCGCGGCTCGATGGCAAAGGTGTGGTAGTTGCGCGGGTACGACGACAGGGTCTTCATGTCCCGAGCCGCGATGGCGCTGCCACGGAAGCTGTCGGTGTAGTAGGTCAGCACTTCGAACTGGGTGGCGTCGTCGAGTTGGCGCTGCCATTTGAACGACACATCTTTGCGTCGGCCGGCGAAGTAGTCGTAGTCACGCAGCGACTGGTACGGGTTGCTGTCGTACTGCGCCTGGGTCAGGCCGCCGGGCATGTCGGCGCGGCCATCGTAGTAGTGGAAGTTGAGCCAGAACTCGTCGACATCGGTGGGCGCCCAGTGGGTCTTGAGGATGACGTCGTCGATGTCGTTACCATTGTTGCTCTCGCGGTAACCGTTGCCGTTCACCCCGGTGTACAGCAAGGCCACACCCATGCCGTTATCAGCGGTGCCGCCGACGAAGGCCGACTCGGTGTGCTTCCAACCGCCGTGCTGCGAGGTTTCCAGGGTGGTGGAAAGCTCCGCCGAGGCTTTTTCCGGAATCGCCCGGGTCACGAAGTTGATCACCCCGCCGACGTTCTGCGGGCCATAGCGCACGGAACCGGCACCGCGAACTACATCGATGCTGTCGAGGTTGCCCGAGGAGATCGGCGCCATCGACAGTTGCGGCTGACCGTAGGGGGCGAACGCCGCCGGGATGCCATCGATCAGCACGGTCGAGCGCGGCGACAGGCGCGAAGTCAGGCCGCGCACGCCGACGTTGAGCGACAGGTCGCTGCCACCGGTGCCGTTGGAGTCCTGCACCTGCACCCCGGGGATGCCACGCAGCACATCGCGCACGTTCATCGCGCCCTCTTCGATCATGGCTTCACGACGCACCACGGTGCGCGCGCCGGGGTGATTCTGCACCACCGCCTGGTTGGCATCGCCCAGCCAGTCACCGACCACCTTGATGTCGGTGGGCGCCAGCTCCAGGCTACCGCTGCCCAGATCCAGGGTGGTCGGCAGCGGCTTTACCACCACGGTGTCCTGGGACATCTCGAAGGTCAGGCCACTGCCCTTCAACAACTGCTGCAGCGCCTGCACTGGCGCCAGCTTGCCGGACACCGCCGGGGCTTGTTTGCCGGCCACCAGCTCCGGGCTGTAGAACAGCTGCAGGTTGGTCTGCTGGCCCAGCTGGCTGAGCGCCGAAGCCAAGGGTTGCGCTTGGATCTGGATTGCGGCGCCCGCCTGTTCGGCATGGCTGTTGACGGCCACGGCACTGACCGCAAGGGCAAGCGCGAGGGCGCGGAAGCGTGGCAGAGGTTTTTTGTTGTTCACGTCGTCAAGACATCCTGAAGTTCGGGATAAACGCCAACCGCATGCAAATGGAAATGCTTGGCAGTTGCAGCTGGCGAGGAAGACGAACGAGCTGAAAAAAACCTGAATCTATTTCGCGATTATTTCGCGAGAGCCGTCTTCGTGGGTTTTGATGGCCACCGGCAGGATGCTCGGCAAGGCACGTAGCAGAGCATCGGTGTCGTCGGTGCTGAAGGTGCTGGACAGGCGCATCTGCGCCACCTTGCCGGGAGCAACGCGCAACGGCTGGGCACGGTAACGCGAGGCCTCGGCCACCACCTCGGCCAGGGTGGCGTTGTCGAACACCAGCTTGCCCTGGCGCCATGCAGTCAGCGCCGCGGCATTCACCGCGTAGGGCGGCGCCACTTTACCTTGTGCATCTATGGAAGCGCCCAGGCCGGCTGTCAGTTGCGCCAGCGAGGCATCCTTGCCCTGCACGCGGACCGAGCCCTGCTCCACCGCCACACGGGTGGCGGTCGGGTCCAGGCGCACATCGAAGCGCGTGCCGGTGACGGTCACGCTGCCCTGGGCGGTATCGACCACGAAGGGTCGGCTGCTGTCGTGGGCGACGATGAACATCGCTTCGCCGGCGCTTAGCTGAATGTGCCGACGCCCCGCGCTGAAATCGACTTGCAGTTGCGTGCCGCCGTTGAGCTCCAGCTGCGAACCGTCCGGCAACTCGACCTGGCGACGCTCGCCAAAGGCGGTCTGCAAGTGATCCTGATGATTCAACCGCTGATGCTGCCAGCCACTCCAGCCCAGCCCCAGGGCGACCACAGCGATGCCCGCCGCCAATGCCTGGCGCACGAAGCGCCGCCGTGGCAACTGCTGCACGGGATCTGGCTGGCACAGCGATTCGAGGCGCTGGCGTGGGATGAAGTCGGCTGCGCGCCACAGCCTTTCGAAGTGCTCGTACTCTTCGCGGTGTCGCGGGTCGGCCTCCTGCCAGGCGCGCAACTGCGCCAGAAGCCCGGCATCGCGCGGCGCATCCTGCACGCGGGCGAACCATTCGGCCGCCTGCTCGCGGACGCTATCGCTGCCGTGCTGTTTCATGGGTAAGGTCTCCTGACTCATCGTGCCGACACATCCAGGTGCTCACGCAGATGTCGGAGCGTGCGGATCATATACTTTTCGACCGTGTTCTTGGTCAAACCCATGCGCTCGGCAATCTCGGCCTGGGTCAGGCCTTCGAGCTTCTGCCAGATGAACACCCGCCGGCAGTTGAGTGGCAACTCGGCCAGCGCCCGCTCGACGCTGTCGGCCAATTCCAGGGCGTGCACGTAGGCTTCCGGGTCGCCGCTGCTGCTGATGTTTTCATCGAACGCCTCCAGCTCCAGTGCCTGGCGCCGGTCTTCGCGGCGAAAGCCGTCCACGGCAATGTTGCGGGCAGTCTGGTGCAGGTAGGCGCGTGGCTGCTCGACCTGCTCGCGCGGGTTTTCCAGCACCCGCACGAACGCATCGTGGGTGAGGTCCTCGGCCTGCTGACGACTGCGCAGCTTGCGCGTCCAGGTGCCGATCAGCTCATGGTAATGGTCGAGAAAGCCTTTGGGTCCAGACACGGTCGGGGTCGTCAGGGAGGCAAGGAAGGGTGCGAATAGTAATGTTTCTCATCAAAATCGGCAATTCCGCCAGTCGGTAACAAAAAATTTATGGGTCTTTTCCTGTACGTGGGTACCAGGAAAATGTGGCCATAAATATGAACACCTGCGGCCTTTTTGCGGGCAAGCCCAATCTCACCTGAACGGTGTGATCCCTGTAGGAGCGGGCCTGCCCGCGATGGGGCCAAAGCGGTCTATTCCACAATATTTAACGCTTCAAACATCCCAGGGAACATCTTCCGGTCACACGAGTCGGTTATTCAAATGGCTGGTCGTCGATCCACGCCGATCACGCCCGGATTGCCTGTTGATTCTGCATTCTTCACGCCCTAAAGTGCGCGCCGAACGTCCATGCTGGAAACGATCCATCCGGCTCAAGTACTGAGTAGGCGAACCAAAGTGGGGATACGGAGGACGTTCAGTTTGCAGCCACTTATCTTTTCAGTTTGCCCATGGAGTCCCTGAGCATGTCGATCCAGGTCGAAGATTATTTCGCGCGTGACACCTTCCAGAAAATGAAGGCGTTTGCCGACAAGCAGGAAACCCCGTTCGTACTCATCGATACCCAGATGATCAGCCAGGCCTACGATGACCTGCGCGCCGGTTTCGAATTCGCCAAGGTCTACTACGCGGTCAAGGCCAACCCGGCGGTCGAGATCATCGACCTGCTGAAAGAGAAAGGTTCGAGCTTCGACATCGCCTCGATCTACGAGCTGGACAAGGTGATGGACCGTGGCGTCAGCGCCGATCGCATCAGCTACGGCAACACCATCAAGAAGTCCAAGGACATCCGCTACTTCTATGAGAAGGGCGTGCGCCTGTATGCCACCGACTCCGAAGCCGACCTGCGCAACATCGCCAAGGCCGCGCCGGGCTCCAAGGTTTACGTGCGTATCCTCACCGAAGGCTCCACCACGGCCGACTGGCCGCTGTCGCGCAAATTCGGCTGCCAGACCGACATGGCCATGGACCTGCTGATCCTCGCCCGCGACCTGGGCCTGGTGCCATACGGCATCTCCTTCCACGTGGGTTCGCAGCAGCGCGACATCAGCGTGTGGGACGCCGCCATCGCCAAGGTCAAGGTGATCTTCGAGCGCCTGAAGGAAGAAGACGGCATCGAGCTGAAGCTGATCAACATGGGCGGCGGCTTCCCGGCCAACTACATCACCCGTACCAACAGCCTGGAAACCTACGCCGAAGAGATCATCCGCTTTCTCAAGGAAGACTTCGGTGACAACCTGCCGGAAATCATCCTGGAACCTGGCCGCTCGCTGATCGCCAACGCCGGTATCCTGGTCAGCGAAGTGGTGCTGGTGGCACGCAAGTCGCGCACCGCCGTCGAGCGCTGGATCTACACCGACGTGGGCAAGTTCTCCGGCCTGATCGAAACCATGGACGAAGCCATCAAGTTCCCGATCTGGACCGAGAAGAAAGGCGAAGCCGAAGAAGTGGTGATCGCCGGCCCAACCTGCGACAGCGCCGACATCATGTACGAAAACTACAAGTACGGCCTGCCACTGAACCTGGCCATCGGTGACCGCCTGTACTGGCTGTCGACCGGTGCTTACACCACCAGCTACAGCGCGGTGGAATTCAACGGCTTCCCACCGCTGAAGGCTTACTACCTGTAAGTACAAGGCAGGTTCAAAAGCGCCCCGCAGGATGCAATGCGGGGCGCTTTCAAAACAGGTTCAAAGACTGCCACGCGTTGGGACAGCCTTGATAACCGCGTTTATTGTTCACCACTGACCGGTGGATCAAGCCACTCCAGAATGAATGTATCGGGTTCTACGAAGTCGTCATGCAACAAGCGAAGTTGCTTGCCGGGCTTGTACTGCTGTCTTTTCTTCTGCTTTTGCTGCGCCTCATCCCAATAAGAGATACTCGCATCGTCATAGGCTTCAACAAATCGATTATCCAGGGCTTGCAACTTCACCTGGTACGACGAGTTAACGTCTGACGTAGAACGTGTGCGAATGATGCGATAGGCAGGAACGGGTGGCGGGATTAGCTCCGAAGATTCTTGCAAAGCGTCTGAGTCGCCCACGATTATCTGCTTGCCGGATGGGCTATGAATCTCGTACACGATGTCGTCAGCGCTGCTGAGGTGCTTGCCCGGCAAGAGCGAGAAGGTCTGTCCGGGGGCGCCTTCCTCACCTACCTGCACCCATCCATCACTATTAATTAAAACAGCGTGCTTGCGCTTGTCTCGCAACAGAGACAAACGGACCTGAGGCTGAACTTTGATCACGTCTTTCATTAAGAGCTCCTCGTTCGAGCGACGACCCCGTTGGCCGACAACTCGAAAGTACGGAGCGCAACAGACGCTTTGAAGCAACAACGATATCCCCGCTAGTTACGATTACCACTACGGGCGTGTGCGCTGTTCGATCTCAGCCGCGTAAGCACGCGCATGGTTTTCCAACTGCGGTCCAGCCTTTGCCAAGGTCGCGAGCGCATTGCGAAGGAAGTTCAAATTCCCTTCTATTCGCGCACGCTCAAGCCATAACTCGGCCTCCCCCTGTTGGCCACGCTCGATCAGTGCCGTCGCCAGACTGAACATTCCACGAAAGTCTCCCGCCTCGGCCGAGCGCCGATACCAGCGCACCGCTCGCACCGGGTTGGCCACGGTGGCGATGCCCTGCTCCAGGTAACGCCCGTAGAGGTTCATCGATTTGGCATGGCCCATCTGCGCGGCCTTTTCGTAACACGTCAATGCCTGGGCCTGATTGGCCGGCACCCCACGCCCGGTAGCCAGCAGGTTGCCCAGATTGTAAAGGCCCCAATCCAGGCCAGCGTCGGCCGCCTTCGCATAGTGAATGGCGGCCTGGCTCAAGCCCACCTCACCACCCCAGCCATGTTCCAGGCAACGTCCGAGCATGTTGTGGGCCATGGCACTACCGCCCTGCGCGGCGATGCCGAACCAGCTTCGCGCAACGGCGGCATCCTGCTCGATACCACGTCCATCGAGCAAGATCTGCCCGAGCAACAACTGCGCCTCGATCACGCCCTGCCCGGCTGCCGCCAGAATCGCCTGAGCCGCCTTGCCGGGGCTGTCCTCGAGCATGGCCTGCAGGCCTGCGACATCCACCACTTCCTCACGACGCAATTGATAGGACACGGATCAGACCTCAGCCCAACGGCGCAACAGGTTGTGGTAGGTGCCGGTCAGTTGCAGCAACGAGGGGTGCTCGGGCACATCGGCGGTGAGTTGCTGGATGGCGTTGTCCATCTCGAACAGCAACGCCCGCTGGCTGTCTTCGCGCACCAGGCTCTGGGTCCAGAAGAACGCCGCATAGCGCACACCTCGGGTCACCGGGTTGACCTTGTGCAAGCTGGTGCCGGGGTACAGCACCAGGTCGCCGGCGGCCAGCTTGATCTGTTGTACCCCATAGGTGTCCTGGATCACCAGCTCGCCGCCGTCGTAGCTGTCAGGGTCGCTGAGAAACAGGGTCGAGGAAAGATCGGTGCGCACCCGCTCCGGGCTGCCCTTGGGCTGACGCAGGGCGTTGTCGATGTGGAAGCCGAAGTTGCCACCTTCGCGGTAGCAGTTGATCAGCGGCGGGAACACCTTGTGCGGCAGCGCCGCCGACATGAAACGCGGGGTTTTCCACAAGCGATCAATCAGCGCAGCGCCGATTTCCTTGGCCAGCGCATGACCTTCCGGGAGTTGCAGGTTGTGCTTGGCCTTGGCCGACTGGTAACCGGCCGTGACCTTACCGTCGGCCCAGTCGGCCTGCTCCAGGGCTTCGCGGATGCGGGCAAGCTCTTCGCTGTCGAACAAGCCGGGAATGTGAAGCAGCATGGCGGCGGCACCGTCAAGAAATGTAAAGGCGCCAATGATATTGATTCCCTTTCGCGCGATACAAGCCCTTTCGGCGCCTTAGACGTTTCAGCCTGCCGTAACCGTAAAGAGAATTTGTAAAGATTGTAAATTCCTCGCGAATGGTAACGAGTCTCAATTGTTAGTTACAATCGCTTACACTATGATCCGCCGCCTTCACACCTTGGGGAAGGCCAATAAAAATGCGTCACGTACCATCTGCAGTGAGTTCACCACGCCTGATCGTCACCGCCATCGGCGTCGCCCTCAGCGCTTCGAGCGCTTATGCCGCCGATCCAGCCGCCAACAACGCCGTCACCCTCGACGCGACCAGTGTCAATGGCAAGGCTGAACAGGCCAGCACCGATTACAAGGTCGAAAAGGCCTCCTCGCAGAAGTACACCGCACCGTTGGTGGACACCCCGCGCTCGGTCACCGTCATTCCGCAGCAAGTGATCAAGGACACCAATGCCCTGAGCCTGCAGGACGCCCTGCGCACCGTACCTGGCATCACCTTCGGTGCTGGCGAAGGCGGCAACCCGCAAGGCGACCGCCCGTTCATCCGTGGTTTCGACGCTCAGGGTGACACCTACCTGGACGGCGTGCGCGACACCGGCGCACAGACCCGCGAAATCTTCGCCATCGAATCGGTTGAAGTGGCCAAGGGCCCGAACTCGGCCATCGGTGGCCGCGGCGCCGCTGGCGGCACCATCAACCTGGTGAGCAAGCGTGCGCACCTGGGCAACTCGCTGGATGGCGCCTGGACCTGGGGCAGCGACCAGACCCAGCGCTACACCTTCGATGGCAACTACCAGTTCAGCGACTCCGTAGCCGGCCGCCTGAACCTGATGACCCACGAAAGCAACGTCGCCGGCCGTGACAAGGTCAACTACGACCGTTGGGGTATCGCTCCGTCCCTGGCCTTCGGCCTGGGCACGCCGACCCGCGTCAACCTTGACTACTACCACTTGGAAAGCGACGACCTGCCGGATTCGGGCATCCCGTACACCATCCCGACCGGTGGCAGCGGCGCACGCACCTCGGCACACCCGAGCAAGCCCAACGACGGCGGCGACAGCGACAACTTCTATGGCCTGACCGGCCGCGACTTCCGCAAGAGCCGCGTCGACATCGCCACCTTCGCCATCGAGCACGACCTGACCGACTCGCTGACCGTCAAGAACACCCTGCGTCACGGCAACAGCATGCAGGACTACATCCTCACCCAGCCTGACGACAGCAAGGGCAACGTCAACAACGGCAGCGTCTGGCGCCGCGCCAACACTCGCGTTGGCAACACCGCCACCACCACCAACCAGACCGACCTGTTCGGTGAGTTCTATGTGGGTGGCCTGAAGAACAGCTTCTCCACCGGTATCGAGCTGAGCCGTGAAGAGAGCGATCGCTCCTCTTACACCGTCAACACCGACACCGTGCCTGGCGGCGCCGCGAACACCAACTGCACCCCGAGCATGATCGGCGCCAGCAGCGGCTACAACTGCACCTCGCTGAGCAACCCGAACCCGGACGATCCGTGGAACGGCAGCATCGCCCGCAACTACGCCGGCACCACCACCAACAGCAAGACCCGCGCACTCTACGTGTTCGACACCCTGGAGCTGACTCCGGATTGGCTGCTCAACATGGGCCTGCGCTACGACCACTTCGACACGGACTACAAGACCTACAACGCAGCGGGTACCACCACTGCCAAGGGCAAGGACGTCAGCGAATTCGTCACCGGCCAGCTGGGCCTGGTGTGGAAGCCGGCCGAGAACGGCAGCATCTATGTGTCCTATGCCACCTCGGCCACGCCACCCGGCGCGATGCTCGGCGAAGGCATGGAAGGCAACCCACTGGGCGGCTCGACCGACCGCAACGGCAACCTGCTGAGCAGCGACATGGAGCCGGAAGAAACCACCAACTACGAAATCGGCACCAAGTGGGACCTGCTCGACCAGCGCCTGTCCCTGGCCGCCGCGCTGTTCCGCACCGAAAAGGAAAACGCCCGCGTACAGGTGGACACCACCACCTACGAAAACGTCGGCGAAACCCGCGTGCAGGGCATCGAGCTGTCGGCCAGCGGCAAGCTGACCGACAAGTGGCAGGTGTTCGCCGGCTATACCTACATGCAGGCCCGCCAGATCGACGGCGGCCCGCTGGGCAAGGCCAACGACGGCAACCAGCTGCCGAACACGCCGAACAACAGCGCAAGCCTGTGGACCACTTATGCGATCACGCCGAAGCTGACCATCGGTGGCGGCGCGTTCTACGTGGATGACGTCTACGGCAGCGTGGCCAACACCACCATGGTCGACAGCTACGTCCGCTACGACGCAATGGCCGCCTACAAGCTGACCAAGAACGTCGACCTGCAGCTGAACGTGCAGAACCTCACCAACGAGGTCTACTACGACAAAGCGTTCTCCACCCACTTCGCCAATCAGGCGGCGGGCCGGACCGCACTGCTGACCACCAGCGTCCACTTCTAAAGCAGCAACCCCAAGCCCCGTTCATTCCAGTGAGCGGGGCTTTTGCGTATCAAGGCATAATGCACGCCGCGCAGGCTGCGGCAGCAACACAAGGTGATCGACGTGGTGAAGAAGACGCTGTTTCAATTGCACTGGTTCTTTGGCATCACCGCTGGCCTGGTGCTGGCCTTGATGGGCATCACCGGAGCGCTGTACTCGTTCCAGGAAGAACTGCTGCGCGCGTTCAACGCCGATGTGCTGAAGGTTGAAGTACGCGCTGAAGGCGTGCTGCCGCCGGCCGAGCTGGTGCGCAAGGTCGAGGCCGAGCAAGGCGACAAGGTGTCGATGCTCTGGGTCGATGTGCGTGAAGGCAATGCCGCGCGGGTCTTCTTCACCCCGCCACCGGGCGAGCGCCGTGGCGAACTGCGCTACGCCGACCCTTATACGGGTGAGCTCAAGGGTGAAGTCGCCGGGCAAGGCTTCTTCCAACTGATGCTCACCCTGCACCGCTTCCTGGCAATGGGCGACACGGGCCGCCAGATCACCGGCGCCTGCACCCTGATGCTGGTGTTCTTCTGCCTCTCCGGCCTGTATCTGCGTTGGCCGCGCAAGGCGTTGAACTGGCGCACCTGGTTGACCTTCGATTGGGCCAAGAAAGGCCGCGCCTTCAATTGGGACCTGCATGCGGTGGCCGGCACCTGGTGCCTGCTGTTCTACCTCCTGTTCGCGCTGACCGGGTTGTTCTGGTCCTACGAGTGGTACCGCAAAGGCCTGAACAAACTGCTGGCCGACGCCCCCGCCGCCGGCCAGCAGCAAAAACGTGGCGAAGGCCGTGGTCGCCACGGGCCGCAGAAAGTCGACAAGAATGCCCCGCCGCTGGTGGTCGACTACGACGCCATCTGGGCCAACCTCAAGGACGCTGCAGGCCCGGGCCTGGCCATGTACAACCTGCGCCTGCCGCCTGCGGGCGGCCAGCCGGCCAACCTGTTCTACCTGCTCGACGACGCGGCGCACCCGCGCGCCTTCAACACCCTGGTGCTGGACCCAGCCACCGGCCAGGTAAAAAGCCACGATCGCTATACCGACAAGTCCTTCAAGGCTCAGCTGCTGCAAAGCGTCTACGCCTTGCACGTGGGTGAATACTTCGGACTGCCGGGGCGCATCATCGTCACCATCGCCAGCCTGACCATGCCGCTGTTCTTCGTCACCGGCTGGCTGCTGTACCTCGACCGCCGCCGCAAGAAACGCCAGGTCCGCGCCGCCCGTGGCAACGTCGCCAGCGCCAATGCAAGCGGCGACAACTGGCTGATAGGCTTCGCCAGCCAAAGCGGTTTCGCCGAGCAACTGGCCTGGCAGAGCGCCTGCCAACTGCAGGCCGCCGGCCTGCCGGTGCAAGTGCGTGCGCTGGCGGAGCTGGGCGAAGACGACCTGCGCCAGGCTCGCCGCGCGCTGTTCGTGGTCAGCACCTTCGGCGACGGCGAAGCGCCCGACAGCGCCCGTGGTTTCGAGCGCAAGGTACTGGGCCAGCCCTGGGCCTTGAACGGTTTGAGCTACGCCGTACTGGCCCTCGGTGACCGCCAGTACCCGCACTTCTGCGGCTTTGCCCGACGCCTGCAGGCCTGGCTCGGCGAGCGCGGTGCCAGCAGCGCGTTCAGCCCGGTGGAAGTGGATAACGCCGACCAGGCCGCCTTGCAGCAATGGCATCAGGAACTGGCCCAGCTGACGGGCGCCCAGCCTGTCGCTGCCTGGCAACCGCCGAGTTTTGGCAACTGGAGCCTGGTCAGCCGCACGCTGCTCAACCCAGGTAGCCAAGGCCAGCCTGTGTACCTGCTCGGCCTGCGTCCCGAGGCCCCTGCCAGCTGGGAGGCCGGAGATCTTGTGGAGATACTGCCGCTCAATGGCCAGCCGCGTGTGCAGGCATTCCTTAGCGGTATGGCGCTGGATGCCAACGCGAAGGTGCAGCTCGATGGCCTGAGCGAAACCCTCGGCCAGGCCCTGGCAGGCCGCCAGCTTCCCACACGCCGCGATCACCTGATCGGTTTGCAGCCACAGGCGCTGATCGATGCGCTGGTACCGATCGGCAGCCGCGAATACTCCATCGCTTCGATTGCCAGCGATGGTGTGCTGGAACTGATCGTACGCCAGGAGCGCCACGCCGACGGCAACCTTGGCCTGGGCTCTGGCTGGCTGACCGAATACCTGCCGGTGGATGGCACCCTGAGCCTGCGCTTACGGCGTAACAGTGGCTTCCATCTGCCTGAAAGCGCTGCGCCGATGATCCTGATCGGCAACGGTACCGGCCTGGCGGGCCTTCGCAGTCTTCTAAGGGCGCGGATCAATGCCGGCGAACAGCGCAACTGGCTGCTGTTTGGTGAGCGTAACCGGGCGCATGACCTGCTTTGCGGTGATGAATTGCAAAGGTGGCTGGACAACGGCGACCTTGCGCGGCTGGACCTGGCGTTTTCGCGCGATCAGGCCGAGAAGGTGTATGTGCAGGATGTGTTGCTGCAGCAGGCCGATGAGTTCAAGCGCTGGGTGACCGAGGGGGCTTGTGTGTATGTCTGCGGCAGCCTGCAAGGCATGGCTGCCGGCGTTGATGCGGCGCTCAAGGGCATGTTGGGTGAAGCCGTGGTCGAGCAACTGATTGAAGATGGGCGCTATCGGCGGGATGTGTACTAGTCAGTGCAGGCCCTTTCGCGGGGCAAGCCCGCTCCCACAGGAATCTGCGGTGTACCTGTGGGAGCGGGCTTGCCCCGCGAAAGGGCCGGTACTGATTCAATGCAGCTCGAAGCTGTCGGCATCCATATTGGCCGGGAAGCGGCTCCGGTATTCCGCTAATTGCTGCGCCCACAGCTCAACCATGAACACCCCATCTGCTTCACCGGCGTTGAGCAACCTCTCGCCCTGGAAGTCCAGCACCTGGCTGTCGCCTGAATAAGCGAAACCCTTGCCATCAGTCCCCACCCGGTTCACCGCTGCCACGAAGCACAGGTTCTCGATGCCCCGCGCGGGCAACAGGCGATTCCAGTGAGCGCGCCGCGCCTTTGGCCAGTTGGCGGTGTACAGCAGCAGATCGGTGTCCTGGGCATCGCGGCTCCACACCGGGAAGCGCAGGTCGTAGCAGATCAGCGGGCGTACTCGCCAACCCTTGATTTCGAACTGTACCTGGCGCTCACCGGGGGTGTAGTGCTTGTGCTCGCCAGCCATGCGGAACAGGTGGCGCTTGTCGTAGTGCAGAATCTCACCGTCCGGGCGTGCCCACAGCAGGCGGTTGCGGTGGCTGCCATCGGCGGCCTGGATGATCACGCTGCCGGTGATCACTGCGTTGATGCGCTTGGCATGGGCCTTGAGCCATTTGTAGGTGGGGCCGTTCTCAGGCTCAGCGAGGCGCTCCGATTCCATGGAAAAGCCGGTGGTGAACATCTCGGGCAAAATCACCAGGTCGGCATCACCGGCCTGGTCGAGCAACACCTCGAAGTGCGCGTAATTGGCCTCGCGGTCGTGCCAGGCCAGGGTGGTCTGCACCAGGGCGATTTTCAGGTTGGGCAGTGCACTCAGATCGCGCATAGTTTTTCCGCTGCCTGACGCAGCGTCTCCTCACGTTTGGCAAAGCACAGGCGTACCAGGCGTTGCTCGGGGATGGGTTGCTGGTAGAAAACCGACACCGGAATGGTCGCCACGCCGTGTTCGCGGGTCAGCCACAAGGCCATGTCGACGTCGTTCAGGTCCGGGCGAATCTGCGAATAATCCACCAGTTGGAAGTAGGTGCCGGCCGTGCGCTGGAAACTGAAACGCGAGCTTTGCAGCAGGTCGCAGAACAGGTCGCGCTTGGCCTGGTAGAAGCCTGGCAGCTCGTCGAGGTGCTGCGGATGCTCGGCCATGAAATCGGCCAGCGCGCACTGCAACGGCGTGACCCCGCAGAAGTTGACGTACTGATGCACCTTGCGCAGCTCGGCGCTCAAGGCCGCAGGGGCAATGACATAGCCGGTTTTCCAACCGGTGACATGGTAGGTCTTGCCGAACGAACTGACCACGAAGGCCCTTTCATAGAGTGCTTGATGTGCCAGCACGCTGGCGTGGCGTACGCCGTCGTAGACCAGATGCTCGTAGACCTCGTCGCTGACCAGGTAGATATCCCGATCTGCGATCAACTGCGCCAGTTGGTCGAGGTCTTCAGCGGTGATCAGCGCGCCGCTGGGGTTGTGCGGCGAGTTGAGGATGACCATGCGCGTACCCGGACTCAAGGCATCGCTGAAGCGCTGCCAGTCGATACGAAAATCGCCGTCGCTCAGTTGCACATGCACGCAGCGGCCACCGGCCAGCTCCACGGATGGCTCGTAGCTGTCGTAGCACGGGTCGAAGACGATCACCTCATCACCGGGGTGGATCACAGCCTGGATGGCGCAGAAGATCGCCTCGGTGGCACCTGGGGTGATGGTCACTTCCTGGTCGGCATCCACCTTGGCGCCGTACAGCCGCTCGACCTTGGCCGCGACCTGCTGGCGCAGCGCCGGCAAGCCGGTCATGGGTGCGTACTGGTTATGCCCGGCGGACACATGGCGGCCGACCGCATCGAGCAGCGCCTGCGGGCCATTGAAGTCGGGAAAACCCTGGGAAAGGTTGAGCGCACCGGTTTGCACGGCGAGCTGGGACATGGTGGTGAAGATGGTCGTGCCGACGTTCGGCAGTTTGCTGCGGATCATGAAGCCCTCTTTCCTGGGGTGTATCCGGCACGGGGTTGGAGTCCGAGCATAGCGGATCGAGCAGTCAGGAAAAAGGTTGAAACAATAGGGGGATTGCGTTGGATCAACTGGCCTCTTCGCGGCTGAAGCCGCTCCTACAGGTCTGTACCCATCCTGTGGGAGCGGCTTCAGCCGCGAAGCGGTCGACGCGGCATCAGCGCTTGTCGCGGCGCTTCTTCTCGGCCTTCTTGTGGTGCGACATCAAGCGGCGCTTCTTGTTGACCTGGCGGTCGGTGAGGGTGTTCTTCTTACCCTCGTACGGGTTCTCACCGCCCTTGTACTCGATGCGGATCGGCGTACCGACCAGCTTGAGCACACGGCGGTAGGTGTTTTCCAGGTAACGCGAGTAAGACTTCGGAATCTTCTCGGTCTGGTTGCCGTGGATCACGATCAGCGGCGGGTTGGCACCACCCAGGTGGGCATAGCGCAGCTTGATGCGGCGGCCGTTGACCAGCGGCGGCTGGTGCTCGCTGACCGCATCTTCGAGAATCTGCGTCAGGCGGCTGGTTGGCCAGCGGGTGACCGCCGACTTGAAGGCGGCCTGTACCGACTTGTACAGGTTGCCCACGCCGGTGCCGTGCAATGCCGAAATGAAGTGGATGTCAGCGAAATCGACGAAGAACAGCCGACGCTCCAACTCGGTCTTCACGTAGTCGCGCTCACCCGGCTCCATGCCATCCCACTTGTTCAGGGCGATGACGATGGCGCGGCCGGCTTCGAGGGCGAAGCCCAGCAGGTTGAGGTCGTGGTCGACCACACCTTCGCGGGCATCCATGACGAAGATCACCACGTTGGCGTCCTTGATCGCCTGCAGGGTCTTCACCACCGAGAACTTTTCGACTTCCTCGTGGATCTTGCCGCGCTTGCGCACCCCGGCGGTGTCGATGAAGGTGTACTTCTCGTTATCGCGCTCGAACGGGATGTAGATACTGTCGCGGGTGGTACCCGGCTGGTCGTAGACCACCACGCGCTCTTCGCCGAGCATGCGGTTGACCAGGGTCGACTTGCCCACGTTCGGGCGGCCGATGATGGCGATCTTGATGCCATCCTTTTCGCTCGGGCCAGGGATGCGTACCGCTTCCTCGCCTTCGGCGACTTCCTGGTCCAGGGCTTCTTCCTCGGCATCACGAGGAATATGACCCAGTACCGACTCCATCAGCTGGTTGATACCACGGCCCTGGGAACCTGCCACCGGAATGGCGTTGCCCATGCCCAGCGGCGAGAACTCGGCGCGGGCGACATCGGCGTCGATGTTGTCGATCTTGTTGGCAACCAGGATCGCCGACTTGTTGCGCTTGCGCAGGTGCTCGGCAATCATCTGGTCTGCCGCAGTCATGCCCGCACGGGCATCGACCAGAAACAGCACATAGTCGGCTTCTTCGATGGCCATCAGCGACTGCTCGGCCATCTTCTCGTCCATGCCCACTTCGTCACCGGTGATACCACCGGTGTCGATCAGGATGTACGAACGACCCTGCCAGCTGGCATCACCATACTGGCGGTCACGGGTCAGGCCCGACAGGTCACCGACGATGGCATCGCGGGTTTTGGTCAGGCGGTTGAACATGGTGGATTTGCCGACGTTCGGCCGTCCCACCAGGGCGATTACGGGAACCATGCGGCTCTCCATTCTTGAATTCTTGAAAATGCAAAGGCCGCTGCAGTGCAGCGGCCGGAGTTCGGGCGGCGTGTCCTACGCCGCAGCTTGAAGCCCGCCAAGGCTTCAAGCATAGCTTCAGCGGATGGTCAGTGCCTCGAGCTTGCCGCTGTTGCCAAAGACGTAGATGGTGTCGCCGACCACAAGTGGGCGGGCGCGCAGGCCATCGCTGTCGATACGTTCACGGCCGACGAAACGGCCGTCGACCTGGCTGAGCAGGTGCAGGTAACCTTCGAAGTCACCGACAGCCACATAGCTGGAGAAGACTTCCGGAGCCGACAACTGACGGCGCGCCATCGAATCGTTGGTCCACAGGGCGCTGGAAGAGCGCTCGTCGACGCTCTCGACAGTACCCGAAGCTTCGCTGACATAGACGTTGCCGTAACCCTGGGCGACACCCACGTAGCTGGACGCATCACGCTGCCAGACCACACGGCCGCTTTCCAGGTCCAGGCCCGCAACGCGGCCCTGGTAGGTGCTGACGTACAGAGTACCACCGGACAACAGCAGGCCGCCGTCGATATCGACCACGCGGTCCAACTCGGAACGGCCCTGCGGGATGGCCACACGGCTCTCCCACACCGGCACGCCGTTGTTGATATCCACCGCCACCACCTTGCCGGTGGACAGGCCGGCGACGGCCAGGCGGTTGGTGGCGATCGGCGCACCGGTGCCACGCAGGGTCAAAACGGCCGGGGTGTTCTCGTAGATCCAGCGGCGGTCACCGGTCGCGGCATCGAGGCCGATCAGGCGGTCGTCCTGGGTCTGCACCACCACAACGTCACCGTTGTTGGCAGGCGGCGCCAGCACTTCACTGGTAACGCGCGAGCGCCAGCGTTCTTCACCGGTGCTGGAGTCCAGGGCAATCACTTCACCCTTGAGGGTGCCGAGCATGACCAGGCCGTAGCCTACGCCAACGGCGCCGGAAACCGGCAGCTCCAGATCCTTCTTCCACACCACGTCACCGGTGAGGCGGTCGAGGGCAAAGACTTCGCCGTTGACGTCGGAGGCGTAGATACGGTCGTTTTCGATGGCCGGTACCAGGGTGTTGTACGTCTCGCCCTGGCCGTCACCGATCGAACGGCTCCACTGCTTTTTCAGCACCACTTCTTCGGTGAACTTGGTCAGCTCGGCCGGAGGCAGTTCCTTCTTGCTGTTGCTGCTGCAACCTGCGGCCAGTACGGCCAGGGTCAGCACTGCTGCTTGTTTCCAACCGATCACGTCACGCGTCCCCTTTGGCCAGGTCATCCAGCTTCAGTTGCAGGCCACCGACCGCTGCTTCATCAGAAAGCGCAGCCTTGGCTTTTTCATAAGCACTGTGGGCATCGTCAGCGCGACCCAGTTGCACCAGCAGGTCACCCTTCAATTCTTCACGGCTGGCGAGGAAGGCCTTGTCGGCGTCGCCGTCGAGCAGCTTGAGCGCATCTTCGGCCTTGTCCTGGGCCGCAAG
Organism: Pseudomonas sp. NPDC090233; assembly: GCF_044772285.1. NCBI lineage: Bacteria > Pseudomonadati > Pseudomonadota > Gammaproteobacteria > Pseudomonadales > Pseudomonadaceae > Pseudomonas > Pseudomonas sp. NPDC090233. Next base: position 414,567 of record NZ_JBIVYQ010000003.1, read on the forward strand.
CACGCGAGCCAGGCGCTGGCGCGAGATCTCGCCCAGGGTGACGTCGGCCGGCTTGTCCAGCACCGCCTTGAGCTCGGCAGCGGCGTCATCGAGCTTGCCGCTTTCTACCGCGACCTTGGCCACGAACAGGCTGCCGTATTGGGCGTAGGCGGTACCGCCGAATTCGCTCTTGAGCTTGCCGGACAGTTCCGCGACCTTGGTCGCATCTGGCTGGCCGCTCGGCGTCAGGCTGGTTTCAAGCAGCGCCTGATACAGCTGCGAGGCGCCTTGCGACTGGTTGCTCTGGTACTTCTGCCAGGTATTCCAGCCCAGCACCACCACACCGGCCAGCAACGCGCCGGTCAGCAGCGGCTTGCCGTTGCGGTTCCACCAGTCCTTGACCCCTGCCAGGTCATCATCATCGGTACTCGACACCCCAATACTCCTTTTCGCCTATTCGTTGTTGAACCGCGTTACGCCTGAGCGATCGCGGTTTCCAGGTGCTCAGCCAGAGCATCCCAGGCAATGTTCTGTTGTTCGCCCTGACCACGCAGGGGCTTGAGGCCGATCTCTTGCTTGGCCAGCTCGTCGTCGCCCAGGATCAGGGCAAACAGCGCGCCGCTCTTGTCGGCTTTCTTGAACTGGCTCTTGAAGCTGCCGCCGCCGGCGTTGACCGCCAGGCGCAGGCCCGGCAGGCGATCACGCAGGGCTTCGGACAGGCGCAGGCCAGCCAGCTCGGCCTGTTCGCCGAAGGCGCACAGGTAAACGTCGATCTGGCGGTTGATGGACTCCGGCACCTTGCCGAGGGTTTCCAGCAGCAGGATCAGGCGCTCGATACCCATGGCGAAGCCAACGCCAGTGGTCGGCTTGCCGCCCATCTGCTCGACCAGGCCATCGTAGCGGCCACCGGCACAGACGGTGCCCTGGGCGCCGAGCTTGTCCGTGACCCACTCGAACACGGTCTTGCTGTAATAGTCCAGGCCACGCACCAGCTTGGTGTTGATCACGAACGGGATACCGGCGGCGTCCAGGCGGGCCTTGAGGCCCTCGAAGTGCATGCGGGAATCTTCGTCGAGGTAGTCTTCCAGCTTCGGCGCACCAACCAGTACCGCCTGGGTGCCCTGGTCCTTGCTGTCGAGGATGCGCAGCGGGTTGCTCTTGAGACGGCGCTGGCTGTCTTCGTCGAGCTGCTCCAGGCGCGCCGAGAGAAACTCGACCAGCGCGTCACGGTAGCGGGCACGGGCTTCGCTGGTGCCCAGGCTGTTCAATTCGAGCTTGACCGCGTCCTGGATGCCGAGCAGGCCCCACAGGCGCCAGGTCAGCATGATCAGTTCGGCGTCGATATCCGGACCGTCCAGGTTGAACACTTCCACGCCGATCTGGTGGAACTGGCGGTAGCGGCCTTTCTGCGGGCGTTCGTGGCGGAACATCTGGCCGATGTACCACAGTTTCTGCACCTGACCATTGCCGGTGATGCCGTGTTCGAGCACCGCGCGCACGCAGGCGGCGGTACCTTCGGGGCGCAGGGTCAGCGAGTCGCCGTTGCGGTCCTCGAAGGTGTACATCTCTTTTTCGACGATGTCGGTGACTTCACCGATGGAGCGCTTGAACAGCTCGGTGAACTCGACGATCGGCGTGCGGATCTGGCTGTACCCGTAGGTATCCAGTAGGCCGGCCACGGTGCCTTCGAAGTAGCGCCACAGCGGCGACTGCTCTGGCAGGATGTCGTTCATGCCACGGATGGCTTGCAGCGATTTGCTCACGAAAAGTCCTTACGAATCTGTGTGTCAGCCGCGGGCGATCAGCGCCGCTTCGGCCTCGACCTTTTCGGCCGCTTTCTGGCGGATGAGCTTTTCCAGCTCATCGACCAGGTTGTCATTGGTCAGCTTCTGCGCCGGCTTGCCGTCGATGTAGATCAGGTTCGGCGTGCCACCGGTCAGCCCGACGTGGGCTTCCTTGGCTTCGCCGGGGCCATTGACCACGCAACCGATCACCGCCACGTCCAGCGGTACCAACAGGTCTTCCAGGCGCCCTTCCAGCTCGTTCATGGTCTTTACCACATCGAAGTTCTGCCGCGAGCAGCTCGGGCAGGCGATGAAGTTGATGCCACGCGAACGCAGGTGCAACGACTTGAGGATGTCGTAACCGACCTTCACTTCCTCAACCGGGTCGGCCGCCAGGGAAATACGGATGGTATCGCCGATGCCTTCGGCCAGCAGCATACCGAGGCCGACAGCGGATTTCACCGTGCCCGAGCGCAGGCCACCGGCTTCGGTGATCCCTAAGTGCAGCGGCTGGATGATCTGCTTGGCCAGCAGGCGGTAAGCCTCGACGGCCATGAACACGTCGGAGGCTTTTACGCTGACCTTGAAGTCCTGGAAATTCAGACGGTCGAGGTGCTCGACGTGGCGCAAGGCAGACTCGACCAGCGCGGCTGGGGTCGGCTCGCCGTACTTCTTCTGCAGGTCTTTTTCCAGGGAGCCGGCGTTGACCCCGATGCGGATCGGGATACCGCGATCGCGAGCGGCATCGACCACTGCCTTCACACGGTCTTCACGGCCGATGTTGCCTGGGTTGATGCGCAGGCAATCGACGCCCAGTTCGGCCACGCGCAGGGCGATCTTGTAGTCGAAATGGATGTCGGCGACCAGGGGCACGCTGACCAACTTCTTGATCTTGCCGAATGCCTCGGCGGCGTCCATGTCTGGTACCGAAACGCGGACGATGTCGACGCCGGCATCGACCAGGCGCTGGATCTGCCCCACGGTGGCGGCGACGTCGTTGGTATCGGTGTTGGTCATGCTCTGCACCGCGATGGGGGCATCACCACCCACCGGCACATTGCCGACCCAGATTTTGCGGGATTCGCGACGTTTGATCGGAGATTCGCCGTGCATGACTTACTGTCCCAACTTCAGGCGAGCGGTCTCGCCACTGGTGAACGGGGCAACATCGACGGCCTGGCCGTTGTAGCTGACCTGGGCACCACGGGCAAAGCCCAGGCGGACCGCGAACGGCGGCTTGCCGGTCAGTTCCAGGTTGTCGCCCTTGCGCTTGATGGCGCTGAACAGCACCTTGCCGTTGCCGTCGGAGACCTGGGTCCAGCAATCGGCAGTGAACTGGATCGCGACCTTGGCGCTGCCAGCGGGTGCGGCGGCAGGCTCGGCGGCAGCGGCGACAGTCGGCACGCTGGCTGCGGGTACCACTGGGGCGGCCTGGGCTACCGGGGCGGCAGGTGCAACGGGTGTCGCAGTCGATGCTGCGGTTTGTGCTGGGGCCTGCTGTACCGGAGCGGGTGCTGCAGCGGCTGGAGCGGCTGGAGCGGCTTCGCTGGTGGCTTCGGCAACCGGCTCGGCTGGGGCCTGCTGCAGCGGCAGCGGCGCACTCTCGGCCTGCTGGCCCACGCTCACGGCCTGGTCTTCAGGCTCGTCCAGCGGGTGAATCTGGGTGGTGCCGTCGGCGCTTTCGACTTCGACATGCTCCAGCGCAATCTTGGCCAGGTCTTTGCCAGGCAGACTGCCCTGGTCCTGCCACCAGATGAAGCTGCCGCCGACCACGGTAAGCAGCAGCAACAGGCTGACACCGCGCAGGATGTTGTGCGACAGGCGCACCGGCTCTTCGATGCGGCCCAGCGAATGCACGTCGCTGCCCTTGGCATGGGTACCGGTGTACTGATCGAAGGCCTCGACCAGCGGCGCCTGGTCCAGGTCCATGAGTTTGGCGTAGGCACGGATATAGCCACGGGCGAAGGTATGACCTGGCAGCTTGTCGAAGGCGCCGGATTCCACGTGGTTCAGCGAACTTACGGTGAGGTTGAGCTTGCGGGCCACCTCGGCTTGCGACCACTCCCGTTTTTCGCGGGCCTGGCGCAACAGCTCACCGGGGTTCTGGCCAGTCGCTGCTGCTACTTCGGGATGCGCGGCTTTCATCGTTGCTCCGACAGGTATTGCTGATATTCCGGCGTACCGGGATAAAGTCGTTGTAATTGCTGACCCAGGTCGGCCAGTGTGCCCTGCTCGTCGAACACCCGGGCAAGACGGCTACCCAGCAAGAGGCTGCGGGCACTGTGATCGCTCAGCTGGCTGAAACGATCGTAGTAGTCCTGCGCCGGCACATAATGCCTGTTTTCGTAGGACAACTCAGCCATTTCCAGCAACGCCCTGGGTTGCCGCTGGTTGAGTTGCAAGGCCTTGGTCAGATACGCCTGAGCCTGGTCACGGTTGTCGAGCTGCAAGGCCGTCAGGCCAAGGTTCTCGTACACTCGCGAGCGTTCAGGATACAGGGTATCGGCGCTGGCCTGGCGAAACATCTGCTCGGCTTCGGCGAAACGCTGCTGAGCATATAGGAAACTGCCGTAATTGTTGCGAATTCGCGTGTCGTCCGAGCGCGCCGACAGCGCTTTTTTGAAGTGTTCCTCAGCCAGCGAGGGCTCGCCTTCGGCCTGGAACACCAAAGCCAGCGCAGCGTGGGCGTCGGCATCTTTGGCGTCCAGCGCCAGTGCCTTGCCCAGTGGAGCCTTGGCCTGCTCCGTCAAACCTTGTTGCAAATAGCCAAGCCCCAACTGCACGTACGCTCGCCCTGCCTCCACTCGCCCCTGGCGATTGGCCAGGGGGTCACTTGCGCCACCCGACACACAGCCGGCCAGCAGCAAAAGCGCAAGGATCGACAGCGCGGTGCGCAAGGTCATGGTGGCCCTTACTCAGTGGCGCACGGCGCTGTCTGCAAGCTCAGCGTCGGCAGAGAGCTGGCGTACGGCGATGTAGCGCTCGCTGCGGCGGGTGCGGTCATTGACCTGACCGACCAGCTGGCCACAGGCAGCGTCGATGTCGTCGCCACGGGTGGTTCGCGTGGTGACGTTGAAACCACCGTGGTGGAGCATATCCTGGAAACGGCGAATAGCATTGTTGCTTGGGCGCTCGTAACCGGAATGCGGGAACGGGTTGAACGGGATCAGGTTGATCTTGCACGGCACGTCACGCAGCAGTTCGATCATCTGCGCGGCATGCTCAGGCTGGTCGTTGACGTCCTTGAGCAAGGTGTACTCGACCGTCAGCACACGCTTGCCACCCAAGGTGGCCATGTAGCCCATGCACGATTCCAGCAGCACCTTCAACGGGTACTTCTTGTTGATCGGCACCAGCTGATTGCGCAGTTCGTCGTTCGGCGCGTGCAGCGACAGGGCCAGCGACACGTCGATGTGCTTGGCCAGCTCGTCGATCATCGGCACCACGCCCGAGGTGGACAGGGTGACGCGACGCTTGGAAATGCCATACCCCAGGTCATCCATCATGATTTTCATGGCGGCGATGACATTGTCGAAATTCAGCAGAGGCTCGCCCATGCCCATCATCACCACGTTGGTAATCGCGCGGTCGACTTTGGCCGGGACGGTCCCGAAGGATTTGTTGGCAAGCCACACCTGGCCGATCACTTCGGCGGCGGTGAGGTTGCTGTTGAAGCCTTGCTTGCCGGTGGAGCAGAAACTGCAGTCCAGGGCGCAGCCGGCTTGCGACGATACGCACAAGGTGCCGCGGTCGTCGGTAGGAATGTAGACGGTCTCGACGCAGCTGCCGGAGGCAACGCGGATCACCCATTTACGGGTGCCGTCGGCGGAAATGTCTTCACTGACCACTTCCGGAGGACGAATTTCGGCAACGGCCTCGAGCTTTTCGCGCAAGGCCTTGCCGACGTTCGTCATGGCGGCGAAATCATCGACGCCAAAATGGTGAATCCATTTCATCACCTGGCCGGCACGGAAGCGCTTCTCCCCGATTGAGTCGAAGAATTGTTCCATTTCCGGCTGGGTCAGACCCAACAGGTTGATTTTGCCAGTAGATGTCGTCATGGATTCACCCTCACCCGTAAGCTTTCGCTTAGCGAGTGGTTACCTCGGTAGCAGCGAAGAAGTAAGCGATTTCGCGAGCAGCGGCAGCTTCGGAGTCCGAACCGTGAACGGCGTTGGCGTCGATCGACTCGGCGAAGTCAGCACGGATGGTGCCGGCAGCAGCTTCTTTAGGGTTGGTGGCGCCCATCAGCTCACGGTTCAGAGCGATGGCGTTTTCGCCTTCCAGAACCTGAACAACGACTGGACCGGAAGTCATGAAGGCAACCAGGTCACCGAAGAAGCCGCGCTCGCTGTGCTCAGCGTAGAAGCCTTCGGCTTCGGCTTTGGACAGTTGCTTGATTTTCGAAGCAACGATTTTCAGGCCGGCGTCTTCGAAGCGAGTGGTGATCTTGCCGATAACGTTTTTGGCAACGGCGTCAGGCTTGATGATCGAGAAAGTACGTTGAACAGCCATGGAAAACTCCAGAATATGAGTATTGCGAAAAATTAAACCCGCGAATTATACGCGGGTTCATAGGGATTGCCTAACCTGCGGTGTCACGCTTAGTCGGCTTCGTCGATCCAGGCCGCCTGGATGGCCTCCAGCACTTTCTCACCGCCACGTGACGGATCGTCGCTAAACGCTGGCAAGGCCAGGACCCAGCGGTGCAGGTCTACGAAATTCACATAACGAGGATCGACGTCCGGCTTGCTTTCTGCAAGCTGGATGGCGATCTCAAGTACATCAACCCATTTCAGACTCATGCCAAACTCCTCAGTGCGGCGCTTCGGCAGCGTGGTTGAGCGAATATTTGGGGATCTCGATGGTCAGGTCTTCATCCGCCACGACCACCTGGCAGCCGAGGCGCGACTGGGCCTCCAGGCCCCAGGCCTTGTCCAGCATGTCTTCTTCCAGCTCGTCGGCTTCTTCGAGCGAGTCGAAACCTTTGCGAACAATACAGTGGCATGTGGTGCAGGCCTTGACGCCACCGCAGGCGCTTTCCATCTCGATGTGATGGTCGTGGGCCAGCTCCAGGATGTTGGTCCCGACCGGCACCTCCACGGTCAGCCCCTCGGGGCAGAATTTCTCGTGCGGCAGGAATGTCACCAGCGGCATCGGTTACTCCTCGATCTCATTCAGGTTGCGCCCGGCCAGTGCGGCTTTGACCGTCGAATCAAGGCGACGGGCGGCAAATGCATCGGTCACCTGCGACAGACGCTTGGTCTGTTGCTCGATGGCGGGGCCATCGGTGCCGGTCAGCAAATCACGTAGTTCTTGCATCTGGAATTCGATGGCTTCGCGCTCTTCACTGCTGAGCAGGCGCTCGCCATCGGCGTCCAGGGCGCCCTGTACCGCTTCGAGCAGGCGTTCGCCGTCGACCTGGTGCTCACGCAACTGGCGGGCCTGCTTGTCGGTGCCGGCGTGCTCGAAGGAGTCCTTGAGCATGCGTGCGATTTCGCCGTCGGTCAGGCCGTAGGACGGTTTGACCTGGATGCCAGCCTCGACGCCCGAGCCCAGTTCGCGGGCAGCGACGCTGAGCAGGCCGTCGGCATCGACCTGGAAGGTGACGCGGATTTTCGCCGCACCGGCAACCATAGCGGGGATGCCACGCAGCTCGAAGCGCGCCAGCGAGCGGCAATCGCTGATCAGCTCGCGCTCGCCTTGCAGCACGTGGATCATCATGGCCGACTGGCCATCTTTATAGGTGGTGAATTCCTGGGCGCGCGCTACCGGAATGGTGGTGTTGCGCGGGATCACCTTCTCCATCAGCCCGCCCATGGTCTCAAGCCCCAGGGACAGCGGGATGACGTCGAGCAACAGCAGTTCGCCACCTTCGCGGCGGTTTCCGGCGAGGGTGTCGGCCTGGATGGCAGCGCCGATGGCGACCACCTGGTCGGGGTCGATCGACGTCAGCGGGGTGCGGCCGAACAGCGTACCAACCGCCTCACGCACACGCGGCACGCGGGTCGAACCACCGACCATGACCACCGCACCCACTTCCTCAAGCTCGACACCGCTGTCGCGTACGGCGCGGCGGCAAGCCTTGAGGCTGCGGGCGATCAGCGGCTCGATCATGGCCTCGAAAGCGGCGCGGCTCAGTTCGCCCTGCCAGGCGCCATGACTGACGCTGACCACGTCGGCATCGGTCAGGGCTTCCTTGGCGGCGCAGGCAGCTTGCAGCAGCTGGCGCTGGGTGGACGGGTCGAGGTCGGAGGACAACCCAGCCTGCTCGATGATCCAACCGGCAATGGCGTGATCGAAATCGTCGCCACCCAGGGCGGTGTCGCCACCGGTCGCCAGCACTTCGAAGACACCGGCAGTCAGGCGCAGGATGGAAATGTCGAAAGTACCGCCACCCAGGTCATAGATGGCCACCAGGCCTTCGGCATTCTGGTCCAGGCCATAGGCCACGGCAGCGGCAGTCGGCTCGTTGAGCAGACGCAGCACGTTCAGCCCGGCCAGCTTGGCCGCATCCTTGGTCGCCTGGCGCTGGGCATCGTCGAAATACGCCGGCACGGTGATCACCGCACCGACCAGATCACCACCCAGAGTCGCTTCAGCGCGCTCGCGCAGCACCTTGAGGATGTCGGCGGACACTTGCACCGGGCTTTTCGGGCCTTGGACCGTATCGATGAACGGCATGTGCGATTCGCCGCCAATGAAGCGGTACGGCAACTGCTCGCCCAACTGCTTCACATCGGCCAGGCCGCGCCCCATCAGGCGCTTGACCGAAAGCACGGTGTTCAGCGGGTCGCTGGCGGCCGCCTCGCGCGCAGCCAGGCCGACCTCGTTGTGGTCAGCCAGGTAACGCACTGCGGAGGGCAGAATGACGTTGCCCTGCACATCGGGCAGGGGCTCGCTGCGACCGCTGCGCACGGCAGCGACCAGAGAATTGGTGGTACCCAGGTCGATTCCCACCGCCAGGCGGCGCTGGTGCGGCTGGGGGCTTTGACCGGGTTCGGCGATCTGCAGTAGGGCCATGCTTATCTGAATACCTTAGGCGTCGTCACGGGCAACGCCGGGTTAATCGTCGAGGCGCTCTTCCAGTTGGCGCACTTCTTGAGCGAGCTTGTCGAGGAACTGCATGCGGCGCATCAGGCGCTCGGCCTTGTCGCGCTCGGCAGGCACATCCCAGCAGGCGGCGAAATCCTCGTTCAGCGTGTCCTGGGCACCTTTGAGGCGCTTCTTGAACACGGCCACGCCGTCGAGGTCGGCTTCGTCCTGCAGCTCTTCGAGCTCTTCACGCCACTGCATCTGCTGCAGCAGGAAGTCAGGGTCGTGGACCGTGACCTCCTGGGGCACTTCGTGACCGCCAATGGCCAGCAGGTAGCGGGCACGGCGCGGCGCACTGCGCAGGGTCTGGTAGGCGTCGTTGAGGGCCGCGGACTTTTCCAGCGCTACCCGCTGCTCACGCTCGGAAGCGTCGGCAAAACGGTCGGGATGGACCTCACGGGCCAACTCGCGGTAGCGAGTGGCCAACTTGTCGAGGTCCAGCCGGAAGCACGGCTGGAGATCAAACAGAGCGTAATGACAAGGAGTACCCACAGCCAGCCTCAGACGTTGAAGCTTTCGCCGCAGCCACACTCACCGCGCACGTTGGGGTTGTTGAACTTGAAGCCTTCGTTCAACCCTTCCTTGACGAAGTCGAGCTCGGTGCCATCGAGGTACACCAGGCTCTTGGGGTCGATGATGACCTTCACGCCGTGGTTCTCGAACACCTGGTCCTCTGCGGCCAGCTCGTCGACGAACTCCAGCACGTAGGCCAGGCCCGAGCAGCCGGTGGTACGCACGGCCAGGCGGATACCCTCGCCCTTGCCGCGCCCATCCAGGGAACGCCGCACGTGGTTGGCGGCGGCTTCTGTCATGCTGATAGCCATCGGAACTCCTTACCTCTTACCTTGCAACGGGCGGCTTAGATCAAGCCTTTCTTCTGCTTGTAATCGCGAACGGCTGCCTTGATGGCATCTTCGGCGAGTACCGAGCAGTGGATCTTGACTGGCGGCAACGCCAGTTCTTCCGCCAGCTGGGTGTTCTTGATGGTTTCGGCTTCGTCCAGGGTCTTGCCCTTCATCCACTCGGTGGCGAGGGAGCTGGAAGCGATGGCCGAACCGCAGCCGTAGGTCTTGAACTTGGCATCTTCGATGACGCCCTGCTCGTTGACCTTGATCTGCAGACGCATCACGTCACCGCACGCTGGGGCGCCGACCATGCCGGTACCGACATCCGGGTCCTCGGCATTCATCTTGCCGACGTTGCGTGGGTTTTCGTAGTGGTCGATGACCTTTTCACTGTATGCCATGGTGCAATTCCTTCCTCATCAGGGAGCCGCTCTTGCCGGCGACTGCTTAGTGGGCGGCCCACTCGATCTTGGAGATGTCGACGCCGTCTTTGTACATGTCCCACAGCGGCGACAATTCACGCAGCTTGTTGACCGCCTCGCAGACTTTCTGCGCGGCGTAGTCGACTTCTTCTTCGCTGGTGAAACGGCCGAAGGAGAAGCGGATCGAGCTGTGCGCCAGCTCGTCGTTACGGCCCAGAGCGCGCAGTACGTACGACGGCTCGAGCGAAGCGGAGGTGCAGGCCGAACCGGACGATACGGCGATGTCTTTCAGCGACATCAGCAGCGATTCGCCTTCGACGTAGTTGAAGCTCAGGTTCAGGTTGTGCGGCACGCGCTGGGTCTGGCTGCCGTTGACGTACAGCTCTTCGAGGTCCGAGACCTGCTTGAAGAAGCGGTCGCTCAGGGCCTTGATGCGGACGTTTTCTGCAGCCATTTCCTGCTTGGCAATGGCGAACGCTTCGCCCATGCCGACGATCTGGTGGGTCGGCAGGGTGCCCGAACGCATGCCGCGCTCATGGCCACCGCCGTGGATGATCGCTTCCAGACGCACACGCGGCTTGCGGCTTACATACAGCGCGCCGATACCTTTCGGGCCGTAGACCTTGTGCGCCGAGAACGACATCAGGTCGACCTTCAGCTTCTGCAGGTCGATTTCGACCTTGCCGGCCGACTGGGCGGCGTCGACGTGGAACAACACGCCGCGCGAACGGGTCAGCTCACCGATGGCGGCGATGTCGTTGATCGAGCCGACTTCGTTGTTGACGTGCATCAGCGAGACCAGAATGGTGTCGTCGCGCAGCACGGCTTCGACCTGGGCCGGGGTGACGATGCCGTCTTCGCCTGGCTCAAGGTAGGTGACTTCGAAACCTTCACGCTCGAGCTGGCGAGCGGTATCCAGGACCGCCTTGTGCTCGATCTTGGAGGTAATGATGTGCTTGCCCTTGGTCTGATAGAAGTGCGCCACGCCTTTCAGGGCGAGGTTGTCGGACTCGGTGGCACCGCTGGTCCAGACGATCTCGCGCGGGTCGGCGTTGATCAGCTCGGCCACCTGGCGACGGCCGTTCTCGACCGCTTCTTCGGCTTTCCAGCCGAACACGTGGGAACGCGAGGCCGGGTTACCGAAGTTACCGTCGACCAGCAGGCAGTCGGCCATCTTCTGGGCGACACGGGGATCGACCGGCGTGGTCGCGGAGTAATCGAGGTAGATCGGCAACTTCATTGAGTATCTCCTATCAGGCGGTGGCGTCGCTCGTCACTATTCAAAAGGTCAGTCGACGGCGGACGTCTCAATCTTGTCCAGCTGGGCAGTGCGGCCTGCGACACGACGCAGGTCCTGGCGCTGGGCGACTTCCTGCACCTCACGGCGCATCACGAGGTCGGCCAGGCTGATGCCGCTGAGAAATTCGTGGATCTGCTGGCTGAGGTCGCACCACAAGTGGTGGGTCAGGCAGGTATCACCGGCATGGCAGTCCCCAAGGCCCTGGCAACGGGTGGCATCGACCGACTCGTTGACCGCGTCGATGACCTGGGCCACCTGGATGGTTTCCATGCCGCGCGACAGCTGGTAACCACCGCCCGGGCCGCGCACGCTGGAAACCAGGCTGCTGCGGCGCAGCTTGGCGAACAGCTGTTCCAGATAAGAAAGGGATATGCCCTGGCGCTCGGAAATGTCGGCCAAAGACACCGGCCCATGCTGCGCGTGCAATGCCAGGTCTAGCATGGCTGTCACGGCGTATCGGCCTTTGGTAGTCAATCGCATGGCTAATGGGTACCACGGGAGTTACAAGATGTGAGCGAGTATGCGATTCCCGAGCATTTAAGTCAACTATTAGACCTACTGCTTTAGTCGGGTTTGGCATCTCGGAGGCGGGCGCGAGTGTAGCAGCAAAGGGGCGTGAGCACACGCCCCATATGTCAGTATGCCTTCAAGGCGGCGCGATCAATGCGACTGAGTGTCGCGCTGGGGCGCCTGCGCGGCCTCACTGAAATCGTCCTCCGGCAGGGCCGGCAGCTCCTTCGCGCAATAGTCGCTACCCATCTTGGTCAGCGCGCCACACATGCCCTCCAGGCGCTCGTCGACGGCTTGCAGGTGGTCGAGCATCTGGCCGATGGCGCGGGCCACCGGGTCTGGCATGTCGCCACTGACACCGTAGGCGTCGAAGCCAATCTTCTCGGCCATGGCCTTGCGCTTGGCTTCAAGCTCGCTGTCTTCGCTCTTGACGATGATCCGCCCTGGTATGCCAACTGCCGTGGCGCCTGCGGGCACTGCCTTGGTGACCACCGCATTGGAGCCGATCTTGGCCCCCGCACCGACGGTGAACGGCCCGAGCACCTTGGCGCCCGCCCCCACCACCACGCCGTTTTCCAGGGTCGGGTGACGCTTCCCTTTATTCCAGCTGGTGCCACCCAGGGTCACGCCCTGGTACAGGGTGACGTCGTCGCCAATCTCGGCGGTTTCACCGATGACGATGCCCATGCCGTGGTCGATGAAGAAGCGCCGACCAATGGTCGCGCCGGGGTGGATTTCGATCCCGGTCATCCAGCGGCCGAAGTTCGACACCAGGCGTGCCAGCCATTTGAAGTCACGCTTCCACAAGGCATTGCCCAGGCGATGCAGCCAGATGGCGTGCATGCCGGGGTAGCAGGTCAGCACCTCGAAGGCGTTGCGCGCTGCCGGGTCACGGTGGAAAACGCTTTGGATATCTTCACGCAGACGTTCGAACATCTGTCAGTCCTTCCTTTTATGCGGCTCGCCCCGTGCGACCTTCTGGGTCTCGGTGAGGATGCCGCGCAAAATGCTCATTTCCGGACGCTCGACCGCGCTTCGCCCATACAGCCGGCGCAGGCGCGCCATCAGGTGCTTGGGTTTCTCGGGGTCGAGGAAGCCGATGTCCACCAGGGTTTTCTCCAGGTGTTCATAGAACAGCTCCATTTCATCCATGGTCGCCAGCTCGCTGGCGTCGACTTTCTCGGCCTGCGGCGCGGTACCTTCAACGGCCAGCCAGGCCATGCGCACCTCATAAGAGAGCACCTGGACGGCGGCGGCGAGGTTCAGCGAGCTGAAGCCGGGGTTCGAGGGAATGTGCACGTGGAAGTGACATCGCTGCAGTTCTTCGTTGGTCAGGCCGGCGTGCTCACGCCCGAACACCAGGGCGATCTCTTCGCCGCCGAGGGCATGCTCCACGGCCTTGGCCCCACACTCACGGGGGTCGATCAGCGGCCAGGGGATGCTGCGCTCGCGGGCGCTGGTGCCCATCACCAGGCTGCAGCCGACCAGCGCCTGTTCGAGGCTGTCGACCACCTGGGCAGTGGCCAGCACATCGTCGGCCCCTGAAGCGCGCGCACTGGCGTCCGCCGCCGGAAATTCCTTGGGTTGCACCAGCACCAGGCGCGACAGGCCCATGTTTTTCATGGCACGCGCAGCGCCGCCGATGTTGCCGGGGTGGCTGGTATTGACCAGAACAACACGAATATTTTGCAGCAAGGTGTTGTGCTCACAGATGCGGGGTTTGAGGGTTTCGATCTTACAGAACCGACCAGCGTAACGCTATGAAAGCAAATGTGACACTTCTGCCGCCAAACTTTTCTGTTAGAATGTCCGGCTTTCTTCTTTAACATCTCCAGGTGACCCGCCCATGCAGCCTATGCTGAATATCGCCCTGCGCGCCGCTCGCAGCGCCAGTGAACTGATTTTCCGCTCCATCGAACGCCTGGATACCATCAAGGTGGACGAGAAAGAGGCTAAGGACTACGTTTCCGAGGTTGATCGCGCCGCCGAGCAGAAAATCGTCGACGCACTGCGCAAGGCCTACCCGAACCACTCGATCCAGGGTGAAGAAACCGGCTTGCACGCGGGCACCGGCGAAGAAGGCAAGGACTATCTGTGGATCATCGATCCGCTGGATGGCACCACCAACTTCCTGCGTGGCATCCCCCACTTCGCGGTCAGCATCGCCTGCAAATACCGCGGTCGCCTTGAGCACGCCGTGGTTCTCGACCCCGTACGCCAGGAAGAATTCACCGCCAGCCGCGGCCGTGGCGCCCAGCTCAATGGCCGTCGCCTGCGCGTCAGTTCGCGCACCAGCCTGGACGGCGCCCTGCTGGGTACCGGCTTCCCGTTCCGTGACAACCAGATGGCTGACATGGACAACTACCTGGGCATGTTCCGCGCCCTGACCGGCCAGACCGCCGGCATCCGCCGCGCTGGTTCCGCCAGCCTGGACCTGGCCTATGTAGCCGCCGGCCGTTTCGACGCTTTCTGGGAATCGGGCCTGTCCGAGTGGGACATGGCAGCCGGCGTGCTGCTGATCCAGGAAGCAGGCGGCCTGGTGAGCGACTTCAACGGTGGCCACGACTTCCTCGACAAGGGCCACATCGTTGCCGGCAACATCAAGTGCTTCAAGGCTGTGCTGACTGCCATCCAGCCGCACCTGCCAGAAAGCATGAAGCGCTAAGCGCCGATTGCAGCCACAAAAAAAGCACCCTCGGGTGCTTTTTTTGTGGCTGCCAGATTCAGATCACTGGCCCGCTTCGCTGAGGATCAGCTTGCCATTCTTGTCCAGCGGAATGGTCGAACCCGGCTCGCGGTCCATCTTGACCTTGCCCACCTGGTCACCGATGGAGTAGGTCACGTTGTAGCCAACGACCTTCTCGCTGATGTCATTGACCGTGTTGCAACGGGTTTGCGTGGTGGTGTAGGTGTCACGCTCCTGCATGCCTTCCTGCACCTTGTTACCGGCATAACCGCCACCAACCGCACCGGCTACCGTGGCGATCTTCTTGCCAGTGCCGCCACCGATCTGGTTACCCAGCAGGCCGCCAGCCAACGCACCTACCACGGTACCGGCGATCTGGTGCTGGTCCTTGACCGGCGCCTGACGCGTCACGGTCACGTCCTTGCACACTTCACGCGGGGTTTTCACCTGCTGCTTGATCGGCTGCACATCGGTCACCTGGGCGACTTCGGGGCCTTTGTTCACCAAGCTGTAGGTCGCCACAGCACCTCCGGCAGTCACACCGACAGCACCCAGTACCGCACCCACCAGCATTGATTTATTCACGTGAACCTCCTGATCGTACCAGCGGGTATCAACCCGCGCTTCTCCCAGCCTTGGAGCAAAAAAAAAGGCGCGAGTTCAACACTCGCGCCTTTTGCTTGCCGAACGGCGTAGGCCTAAGCCTTACGGACGATCGTCGACACCCTCGGCCTTGACCGGAGGAATCAGGTCTTCGCTATTCAGGTTCAGCCAGATCAGCACCACGTTGGCGATGTAGATCGACGAGTAAGTACCTGCCATGACGCCGATGAACAATGCCAGGGAGAAGCCGAACAGGTTGTCGCCACCGAAGAACAGCAGCGCGGCAATGGCCAGCAAGGTCGAAACCGAGGTGGCGATGGTGCGCAGCAGGGTCTGGGTGGTGGAGACGTTGATGTTCTCGATCAGCGACGCCTTGCGCATCACGCGGAAGTTCTCACGCACCCGGTCGAACACGACGATGGTGTCATTGAGCGAGTAACCGATGATCGCCAGCACCGCCGCCAGCACCGTCAGGTCGAAGGTGATCTGGAAGAACGACAGGATACCCACGGTCACGACCACGTCGTGGACCAGCGAGACAATCGCCCCCACGGCGAATTTCCACTGGAAGCGGAAAGCCAGGTAGAGCAACACGCCGCCCAGCGCCAGGAGCATGCCCAGGCCGCCTTGGTCACGCAGCTCCTCACCCACCTGCGGGCCGACGAACTCGACGCGCTTGATCGTTGCCGGGTTGTCACCACCGGCCTTCTGCAGGGCAGCGGCAACCTTGTTACCCAGTTGCGGATCGTCGCCCGGCATGCGCACCAGCAGGTCGGTGGTGGCACCAAAGCTCTGCACGACGGCTTCGTGGAAGCCCGACTCGACCAGCTCGGCGCGCACCGACTTGAGGTCCGCCGGACGCTCGTAGGTCAGCTCGATCAGCGTACCGCCGGTGAAGTCCAGGCCAAAGTTCAGGCCTTTCTGCCACCAGCTGAACAGCGCCAGCACGGTGAGGAGCACGGTAACGGCGAACGCAACGTTGCGCACGCCCATGAAGTTGATGGTTTTCATGGCTATTCCCTCAAACCCACAGCTTCTTGATGTCACGCCCGCCGCAGGTCAGGTTGACCATTGCGCGGGTCACCATGACGGCGGTGAACATCGAGGTGAAAATCCCGAGGGACATGGTAACCGCGAAGCCTTTGACCGGGCCGGTACCCATGGCGAACAGGATGCCGCCGACCAGCAGGCTGGTCAGGTTGGCGTCGATGATCGCGGTGTAGGCACGGCTGAAGCCTTCGTGGATGGCGCGCTGCACCGACATGCCGTTTTTCAGCTCTTCGCGAATCCGCGAGAAGATCAGCACGTTGGCGTCGACCGCCATACCCATGGTCAGCACGATACCGGCGATGCCTGGCAGGGTCAGGGTGGCGCCGAGCAGCGACATCAAGGCCAGCAGCAGGATCATGTTGCCGGTCAGCGCGACGGTGGCAATCACGCCGAAGCCACGGTAGATGGCGATGATGAACAGCGAGACGAACAGCATGCCCCACAGCGATGCATCGATACCCTTGGTGATGTTGTCGGCACCCAGGCTTGGGCCAATGGTACGTTCTTCAGCGAAGTACATCGGCGCGGCCAGACCACCGGCCCGCAGCAGCAGGGCCAGCTCGGACGATTCACCCTGGCCATTGAGGCCGGTGATGCGGAACTGGCTGCCCAGCGGCGACTGGATGGTCGCCAGGCTGATGATCTTCTTCTCTTCCGCGAAGCTCTGCACGGCAACGTCTTTCTCGACGCCGTCGACGGTCTGCTTGACGTAGCGGGTGACCGGCTTCTGCTCGATGAAGATCACCGCCATGCTGCGGCCGACGTTGCTGCGGGTAGCGCGGCTCATCAGCTCGCCGCCGTGGCCGTCGAGGCGAATGTTCACCTGCGGGCGACCGTGCTCGTCGAAGCTGGCCTGGGCGTCGGTAACCTGGTCACCGGTGATGATCAGGCCGCGCTCGACCGGGGCGGAACGGCCGCCTTCACGGAACTCGAAGACCTCGGTGGTGGCCTTGGACGCGCCCGGCTCGGCACCGAAGCGGAACTCAAGGTTGGCGGTCTTGCCGAGAATACGCTTGGCTTCGGCAGTGTCCTGCACGCCTGGCAGCTCGACCACGATGCGGTTGGCGCCCTGGCGCTGTACCAGCGGCTCGGCAACGCCCAGTTCGTTGACGCGGTTGCGCACGGTGGTGAGGTTCTGCTTGATCGAGTATTCGCGGATCTCGGCGACTTTCGCCTGAGTCAGCGCCAGACGCAGCACGGCGAGGTCGTTGCGCTCGGTGGTGGTCAGGTCGAAATCATTGAAATTCTTGCGGATCAGGGCACGTGCCTGTTCGCGAGTGGCATCGTCGGCGAAGCCCAGCATGATGCCGCCATCCTGCTGAGGCAGGCTGCGGTAGCGGACGCGCTCTTTGCGCAGCAAGGTCTTGACCTCGCCTTCGTAGACTTTCATGCGGGCAGTCATGGCCTTGTCCATGTCCACTTCCAGCAGGAAGTGCACACCACCGGACAGGTCCAGGCCCAGCTTCATCGGGCTTGCGCCCAGGTTACGCAGCCATTGCGGAGTGGTTTGGGCCAGGTTCAGGGCCACGACGTAATCATCGCCCAGTGCCTTGCGCACTACATCCTTGGCTGGCAGTTGGTCTTCCTGGTTGGTCAGACGCACCAACCCGCTGCCCTTCTCACCCAGGCTTGCGCCCTTCACGGCGATCTTGGCATCGGCCAGCGCCTTGCTGACGCGATCGAGGTCGGCCTGATTCACGTGCAGCGCCGAGCTGGCACCGCTGATCTGTACCGCCGGATCATCCGGGTAGAGGTTGGGAGCGGAATAAATAAAGCCGACCGCCAGTACCAGCACGATCAGTGCGTATTTCCACAGAGGGTATTTGTTCAGCATCACGCCGCCCGTTCAAGACGCGGGGCGCTTTGCGCGCCCCGACTGGAAAAATGAAACCGGTAACTCAGATAGCCTTGAGCGTACCTTTTGGCAGGGTCGCCGCGATGGCGCCCTTCTGGAACTTCAGCTCGACGGTGTCGGACACTTCCAGAACCACGAAATCATCGGAAACCTTGACGATCTTGCCGGCGATGCCGCCGTTGGTGACAACTTCGTCACCTTTTTGCAAGTTGCTCAGCAGGTTCTTCTGCTCTTTGGCGCGTTTGGCCTGAGGGCGCCAGATCATCAGGTAGAAGATGACCAGGAAACCGACCAGGAAAATCCACTCGAAGCCGGTACCGGCTGGGCCGGCGGCAGGTGCTGCAGCGTCCGCGTAGGCGGCGGGGATCAAGAAGCTCATTGGGCACTCCTAATGTAATTTTCTAATAATGGATGCAGACAGTTAGTCCAAAGGCGGCACAGGCAGCCCGCGCTTGGCGTAGAAGGCGTCGACAAAGGCGGCCAATTTACCCTGTTGAATAGCCTCGCGTAAACCGGCCATCAAGCGCTGGTAATGGCGCAAGTTGTGGATGGTATTCAGCATGCTGCTCAGCATTTCGCCGCACTTGTCCAGGTGATGCAGATAAGCGCGGGAGAAGTTGGTGCAGGTGTAGCAGTCACAGGTCGGATCCAGCGGCGAATCATCGTGGCGATGGAACGCGTTGCGGATCTTGATCACCCCTGTATCGACGAACAGATGGCCGTTGCGCGCGTTACGCGTCGGCATCACGCAGTCGAACATGTCGACGCCGCGGCGCACACCCTCAACGAGATCTTCCGGTTTGCCTACCCCCATAAGGTAACGAGGTTTGTCAGCAGGCATCAGCGCCGGCAGGTAATCGAGCACCTTGATCATTTCGTGCTTGGGCTCGCCCACCGACAGGCCGCCGATGGCCAGGCCGTCGAAGTCGATGTCGACCAGCGCGTCCAGCGAGCGCTTGCGCAGGTCTTCGTACATGCCGCCCTGAACGATGCCGAACAGCGCCGCGGTGTTGTCGCCGTGGGCGTTCTTCGAGCGCTGGGCCCAGCGCAGCGACAGCTCCATGGAGGTGCGCGCGACGTCGTGCTCGGCCGGATACGGGGTGCACTCGTCGAAGATCATCACGATGTCCGAACCCAGGTCGCGCTGCACCTGCATGGACTCTTCAGGGCCCATGAATACCTTGGAACCGTCGACCGGCGAGGCGAAGGTCACGCCCTCTTCCTTGATCTTGCGCATGGCGCCCAGGCTGAACACCTGGAAACCACCGGAGTCGGTGAGAATCGGGCCTTTCCATTGCATGAAATCGTGCAGGCCGTTGTGCTTCTTGACCACCTCGGTGCCTGGGCGCAACCACAGGTGGAAGGTGTTGCCGAGGATAATCTCGGCGCCAGTGGCCTCGATGTCACGCGGCAGCATGCCCTTGACCGTGCCATAGGTGCCCACCGGCATGAACGCCGGGGTCTCGACCGTGCCACGGGGGAAGGTCAGGCGGCCACGACGGGCTTTGCCGTCGGTGGCCAGCAATTCGAAGGACATTCGACAGGTGCGACTCATGCTTGATCCTCTGGGCCGCGTGGCGCCGGATTGCGGGTGATGAACATGGCATCACCGTAACTGAAGAAGCGGTAACCGTTGTCGACCGCTGCCGCGTAGGCAGCCATGGTCTCGGGGTAACCGGCGAAGGCCGAGACCAGCATCAGCAGCGTGGACTCCGGCAGGTGGAAATTGGTGACCAGGGCGTCGACCACGTGGAACGGCCGGCCGGGGTAGATGAAGATATCGGTGTCGCCACTGAAGGCCTTGAGCACGCCATCGCGCGCTGCGCTTTCCAGCGAACGCACACTGGTGGTGCCGACCGCGATAACGCGGCCACCACGGGCCCGGCAGGCCTCGATGGCATCGACCACATCCTGGCCTACTTCGAGCCACTCTTTATGCATGTGGTGGTCTTCGATCTTGTCGACCCGCACCGGCTGGAAGGTGCCCGCGCCCACGTGCAGGGTGACGAAGGCGCGCTCGACGCCCTTGGCGGCGATCTGCTCCAGCAGCGCCTCATCAAAGTGCAGCCCTGCAGTCGGCGCGGCCACGGCGCCGGCGCGTTCGGCGTACACGGTCTGATAGCGCTCACGGTCGGCGCCCTCGTCGGGGCGGTCGATGTAGGGCGGCAGCGGCATGTGGCCGACGCGGTCTAGCAGCGGCAGCACCTCTTCGGTGAAGCGCAGTTCGAACAGCGTGTCATGGCGCGCGACCATCTCGGCCTCGCCACCGCCGTCGATGAGAATTACCGCGCCTTCCTTGGGCGCCTTGCTCGCGCGAACGTGGGCAAGCACGCGATGGCTGTCGAGCACGCGCTCGACCAGCACTTCCAGCTTGCCGCCGGAAGCTTTCTGGCCAAACAGCCGCGCCGGGATCACCCGGGTGTTGTTGAACACCATCAGGTCGCCAGGGCGCAAGTAGTCGAGCAGATCCGGGAATTGATTGTGCACCAGCGCCCCGCTCGGCCCATCGAGGACCAGCAGTCGGCTGCCATGGCGCTCGGCCAGAGGGTGGCGGGCGATCAGGGAATCGGGGAGTTCGAAGGAAAAGTCGGCGACGCGCATGATGATGTTCGGGTTCGGCAGGGCCGGGAAGTTTAGCCCAATGCGTGAAAATTGACCATGAAAGCCGATTGACCGCTTCGAGGGAGCTCTCTATACTGCGCGCCACACGCCCTGATGGCGGAATTGGTAGACGCGGCGGATTCAAAATCCGTTTTCGAAAGGAGTGGGAGTTCGAGTCTCCCTCGGGGCACCAAATCCAGAAAAAACCGACCTTATGGTCGGTTTTTTTATTGCCGCAGTTTGGTTTTCACCTAGTAAAACTGCCAGTTTCGCTCTTTTCCTCAGTTTCATAGCCTGACACCAGCCCTCAAACGCATGGAGTCACGAAATGAAAACGAGCCTACGTTTCGTCCTGTTCGCCTCAATCACCTTGGCCACTGGCTCAGCCAATGCCGAAGCACCCATGCAGGCCAGTTCCGTAGAACACTTTACCGGCCGCTGCCTGGATGCAGCACACAGCGACGGCAAAGACGTGAATTGTGAAATATCCGCCGTAGCGAAAGTTGGCAATCGACTGTTCTTCGCCAACGACAAACCCATTCCGGGCAATGCTACTTCGTCACTGTTCTCGATTGGCGTGCAAGAGGTACCAAAGTTGCCCCTGGAATTCGAACACCTCACCTTCCAGGGAGGTAAGTTGTTCGAGGCTACGGAAAAGCTTGAAGGCCTCACCAAGGTCTCCTTCGACGCCACCGACTACGCGATGGCTACCAATGCCTTCACCAAGGCAAGCAATTCGGCCTCCAGCAGAATCCTGTACTGGCCTGTAGATAAGCCCGACGAGGCGAAAATACTGGGTGATCCGCAGGAGCTCCAGCAACGGATCGGCGAACAGCTCCGCGAAACCTTCTTTCAGGTCGAAGGCATCGCGGTCGATCATGATAAAAACTTGCTGCTGGGCATCCGCAAGCTGGGCGCCGATTCCAAAAAGGCCAAGCCAGATTTCATCATCCTGCGAGCGCCGATTAAAACATTGGCCGGGGGTGAAATCGTGCTGGGCAACGAATTCGAACAGGCATACCGATTCACCCCGAATGTGCCGGGGGACGATCGGCCGCTTGCTCTCTCCGGCCTGGAGTATGACCCTTACAACAGACGCCTGTTGGCGACCACCAGCCACGAGGATGGCGAGAAGATCGGCGGGTATCTGTGGAGCTTGCCCCTGTCCTTGCTGCAGTCAGATCCCGTTGGCACGCCTCAGCCAATTCTCGGTACTGATGGACAGCCGCTGTGGTTCGACAACAAGCCCGAGGGCGTCGAGGTACTGAGTGAGAGCCAGGTGCTGGTCGTGCATGATGACGACAGAGTTCAAGTAGTCGACTCAGAGAAAGGTAAATCCAAGAAGGTCAACGAATTTGCCTATAGCGTAGTCACATTCGGCAAAGACAACGCAAGCCCTTGAAACCTCACCTGACACCGTGATCGCTCCACAGCAAATTGCCCTCGCATTTAACTGGCTGTGGAGCGTTCAAATAACCTCAAAATGGTTCCATCCGCTACTTTTTGACGCCAGCCCTGCGACCACGCACCCTCCAGCCATGCTGGCAATCTATTGGCCATTACCCTCCCCTCCTACCTAAGATGTCATTCGTCAGGTATATGCAGAAAGTATTGCCACCGTAGTGGCACGTAGCCATAGTGGCGCTCCATTTTTCTAGCCCATGTGCAAATCATGAAAACTACCGTGCCCTGTCTGGCGGCATTGATGCTGCTGAGTGGGTGCAATGGAATGCCGACCGCTTACGTATCAGACCCCGTTTACGACCAGGCTTTCGTGGTCACCTCAGGCGCGCCGCTGCCGATGCTGTTGATGGCCACCGCCATCCAGTGGAACGAAGACTACGCAGTGACCGCCAAACACACGCCTTTCCTACGCAACGTGGTCCACGAAGGCCTCGGCGATGTGGTGTTCTTCAAGCACAAGGCCACACAAGTTCCCCTCTGGCGCCAGTACGTGCCGGGTGAGTCGGTGACTGCGGTCGGTTTCAACAGCCTGATGATGCCGGTGCAGGGTAAGGGCCGTACCCTGGAGTCGCTGGTGCGCCTGGAAGGTACGCCGGGCAGTGTGTTCTACGGGGTGCATGACGGCCCGATGGTCAAAGGCATGTCCGGCGGCCCGGTGTTCGCCGATGATGGCAAGGTGGTCGGGATCAATGTCGCGTTCATCGCCAAAGACGGGATCGATGCGCGCAGCCGACCCGACCTGGCTGACAAGGAGCGCGTCAGCGTGTTCATGTCGTACAGCGAGATCGACAAGGAATGGCGCCGCTTTCAGTACCTGGCCCACAAAACCAAGCCCAATGCCGCGCCAGCTGCGATCAAAGGGTATGTGGCGGTGGCCGCAAAGCCTTGAATTCGAGCTGACTTCAAGAGCGTTACCGCGAAACCATGTGAGGGTGAGCAGACAGATCGATACCGAGCGCGCGAATCACCTTCAGTACACTCTCGAAACGGGGCTTTGCCCCAGGGGTGAGAGCTTTGTACAAGCTTTCACGCCCCAACCCGCTGAATGTAGCTATCTGAGTCATGCCACGCGCCCGAGCAATGTGGCCTAGCGCACGAATAATTTCGTCCGTATCACCATCAGCGAGCACCTGGCTGAGGTACTCGCTGAATGCCTCATCGCTGTCCAGCAAAGCGGCCATGTCGAATGCAACAAGCTTGTCTTTCATTTCATCTCCATCGTCTGGTCGCGATCAATCTTGTCTTGTTTGCTATCAGTATGAAATTCAGCTGCCTCCTATAATTGCGTCAGCATTTTCTTCGGTCAGGCGCAAAAAAAATCTCTTGCAACACCCAACTCCGAACCTTCAATGCCCCTCGACGTCCGATCCTGCATGCCCACCCCTTTCGAGGCACCCCGCGTGAAAGACCTCATCGCCCGCAAGTACCGCCTGGTGGTAAAGACCTTCGGCTACATCGGCTGGTCGCTGTTCTGGCTGTTGATCTGGGATGTATTGGTCACCATCGATTTCATGCTGTTCTTCAACAGCAAATTCACCCTGCCGCTGATCCCACTGACCTTGCTGGGTTCGGCGCTGGTGGTGCTGGTGAGTTTTCGCAACAGCAGCGCCTACAACCGCTGGTGGGAGGCGCGTACGCTATGGGGCGCGTTGGTGAACAGCTCGCGCAGTTTTGCCCGCCAAACGTTGACGTTGATCGACGACCCCGATCACGAATTGAATCCCGTGAAAGCGACCTTGCTGCGCCGGCATATCGCCTATGTGAACTGCCTGGCGGCGCACCTCAAGGGCGAGCCCTGCCCGGACGAGCTGATGGCGTTCATCCCGCCAGGCGAGTTCGAGCGGCGCAATCGCTCGAACAACTTCGCCAACGATATTCTCAGTGGTTCGGCAGCCCTGCTGGCGCGCGAATACAAGGCAGGCCGGCTGGACAGCATTCGCCAGGCGCGGCTGGAGTCGACGCTGGTGGACCTGTCTAACGCCCAGGGCGGCATGGAACGTATCGCCAATACGCCGCTGCCCTACCCTTACGTGTACTTTCCACGGCTGTTCATCACGCTGTTCTGCCTGATCGTGCCGATAGGCCTGGTCGAATCACTGGGCTGGTTCACGCCGCTGGCCTCGACCGTGGTGGGGTTCATGCTGCTGGCCATCGAACGGATCGGCACCGACCTGCAGAGCCCGTTCCGCTTCAGCGAGCACCAGATCCAGATGGACACCATCTGCGAGACCATCGAGCGCAACCTGGAGTCGATGCAGCGCGAGGCGCAGTGCGACGCGGTCAGGCCCGGACATAGCGCTGGCGCAGCACATCACTGAACGCATCCACCAGCAGCACCAGCACCAGCATCGCAATGATCACGGTGCTGGCCTGCGCTTCCTGGAACAGGCTCAAGGTGGTGTAAAGCAACTGCCCCAGCCCCCCGGCCCCGACGAAGCCGAGCACACTGGCCATGCGGATGTTGTTTTCCCAGCGGTAAAGGCTGTAGGCCAGCAATTGCGGCCAGAGGTTGGGCAAGGTGCCAAAACAGAAGGCGGCCACCTGCCCGCCACCCTGCAAGCGAATCGCCGCAGCGGGCTCTGCCGGGGCATTCTCCAGCGCTTCGGCGAACAACCGTCCCAGCACCCCGGCCGTGTGCAACGCCAGCGCAAGCGTCCCGGCGTTGGGGCCGAGCCCCGCCGCCAGCACGGTCAACGCCGCCCAAACCAGTTCCGGAATGGCCCGCAAGGCATTCAGCAACAAGCGCGCCGCAGACTGTAGCGCCCAGCCGAAATGCCCTGCCGCAGGCAACGCCAGGAGCATGCCCAACGCCATCGCCAGCAACGTTCCAAGGCCCGACATGGCCAGAGTTTCCAGGGCGCCACGCGCCACTGCTTGCATGTGCTCGGCTGACAGGTCCGGCTGCAGAAAGCGCTCGGCATACGCGGCCATCTGCCCCACCCCGCCATCACCGACCAGCGCCTTCAGGTCCAACTCCAGATAACCGAACGAAGCGACCACGGCAGCGACGATGGCGCTTAGTACCAGCACATTGACCACCCGGTTCATGCCAGCCTCCCCCGCAGGAAGCGGCTGAGCAGATCAGCGAGCAGCACCAGTGCGAAGAAGGCCAGCAGGATGCTTGCCACTTCGCCACCCGCGAACATGCGCATGGACAGGTCGATCTGCTGCCCAAGGCCGCCAGCGCCAACAAAGCCCATGACCACCGAAGCGCGTATCGCACACTCCCAGCGGTACACGGTGTAGGACACCACTTCCGTCACCGCGCTCGGCAAGATGCCGTAGAAGAACGCCATAAGCCGACCGCTGCCCGCTTGCAGCAAGGCATGGGCCGGACGCTGATCGACCGACTCGAAAATCTCTGCGTAGACCTTGCCCAGCATACCGCTGTAGGTGATGGCGATTGCCAATACCCCGGCAGTCGGCCCTAAGCCCACCGCCCGCACGAACAGCAATGCCCAGACGATCTCTGGAACACTGCGCAGGAAGATCAGCACGCCACGAACCGGCATCCGCAGCAGGCGCGACCAAACCCCGGCACGGCCACCGCGCGATGCTGCGCCCAGTGAAAGCGCGCGGCTGGCCAGCAGACTCATTGGCACAGCCAGCAACAGCGCAAATGCCATACCGGCAGTGGCAACGGCCAAGGTCTGTAACGTGGCCTCGGCGAGCAGCTTGAGAAACCCGGCATCATGCGCCGGCGGCCAGAACGCGCTGGCAAACGCGGCAATCTGCTGCCGGTTTTCCGCGTGAATAAGCACACCTGGGTTCAGTTCGCTCAACTGCAACCCTGGCCACAGCAGCGCCAAGGCCAGCAGCGTGAGCATCAGGCGTGGCAGCGCGGCCGGATCACGCTCATGGGCCTTCAGCATCGAGGAATCTGTACGGTCAGTGCCGGCTCTTGCAGCGGCTGCGGAGCAAGCTGTTCGTTGGCGTACAAAGCATCCAGCATCTGATCGCTCACAGCCTCTGCCGCACAATCAAACGCTATTTGCCCCTCACGTATACCGATCACCCGCGGGAAATGCGTCAGGGCCAGTTCAACGGCATGCAGGCTGGCCACCAGGGTGACGCTATTGGCCTGGGCATGGCGGTTGAGCAGTGAAAGGCTATGGTCGGCCAACACCGGGTCCATGGCCGAGACAGGCTCGTCAGTCAGCAGCACCTCGGGCCGCTGATACAACGCCCTGGCAATGCCGACCCGCTGCAATTGCCCTCCGGACAACTGCCCGCACTGGACGAACAGTTTTTCGGCCAGCCCCAGTTCGCCAAGCACTTCGCGCGCGCCGGTTACATCAGTGGGATGCACCAGATTGAGCAGCCCACGCAGCGTACCCCACTGCCCCAGACGGCCGGCCAGCACAGCCGTCACCACCCGTTGACGTGGCGGCAAGGGCGGCGCCTGGTGCACCAGGCCTACCCGTGCGCGCAGGCGCTGACGGGCCCTGGCAGACAACGCCCAGGGCTGCACGCCAAATAATTCGAGGCGCCCGGCACTCGGCTGAACCGCCGTGGCCATCAGGTGCAGCAGACTGGACTTACCGGCGCCCGAAGGGCCGATGATTGCCACCCGCTCACCCTTGGCGATGCGCAGGGAGACCGACTCAAGCGCACGGACCTGACCGTGCCGCAGCCCCACGTCATTAAGCGCGATAGTCACTTGAGCAGGCCGGCCTCACGTGCGGCTTGCTCGGTGCCCACATAGTTCTCAGGCTTGGTCTCGATGAAGCGGCTGGCAGCCTGCAGGTCGAGAATGGCCTTGTGCTCGGGGTTGGCCGGGTCGAGATCGAGAAACGCCTTCTTGATCTTTTCCTTGAGCGCCGGGTCCATGTTGCCGCGCACGGTCCAGTTGTAGTCGAAGTACGTCGGCGTGGTGGCGAATACCTTGACCTTGCTGGTATCGACCTTGCCGGCATCGACCAGCTTCTGCCAGACGCTGGCATTGAGCACGCCGCCATCGACCTTGCCGGCCTGCACCCAGGCGACGGTGGCATCGTGCGCACCCGAATAGGCCACGCGGCTGAAGTAGCTCTCGGGCTTGATGCTGTCTTCCTTGAACATGAAATAGCGCGGCATCAGGCTACCCGAGGTGGATGAGATGGAACCGAAGGCGAACGACTTGCCCTTGAGGTCTGCCAGGCTCTTCACCTCAGGGTTGGCGGTGATGAACTTGGAGGTGAACTTGGCGTCCTGCTCACGCTGCACCAGCGGCGTGGCCTTGGGATCTTTCAAGTGCACCTGGACGAAGGTGAAGCCTCCCAGCCAGGCGAGGTCGAGGCGGTCGCTGGCCAAGGACTCGACCACCGCCGGATAGTCGGCCACCGGTACGAACTTCACCTCCATGCCCAATTGCTGGGACAGGTACTTGCCCAACGGCTCGAATTTGCGCAGCAGCTCGGTCGGTGCTTCGTCGGGGATGGCACTGACCCGCAAGGTATCAGCTGCCTGGGCGACAACGGCGCAGCAGGACAGCACGAGGCCGGCGGCAAGCGCCAGGGGGCGTTTGAGCATGGGGGGTTCTCCGGTTCAATAGCGGGGAGTAGGCGGCGATCCGGGGAAAGTATAAGGGCGCATGGCGCAAAGGCCAGCTTTGCTACAATCGCGCAACAATTTGATTCTCTGAGGTGCGTATGAGCGAGCCGATTCGCCTGACCCAGTACAGCCATGGCGCAGGCTGTGGCTGCAAGATCTCCCCCAAGGTACTGGACGTGATTCTTGCCGAGAGCGGCACACAGGCCCTGGACCCGAAGCTGTGGGTCGGCAACGCCTCGCGCGATGACGCCGCCGTCTACGCCCTGGATGACGAACGCGGCGTGGTTTCCACCACCGACTTCTTCATGCCGATCGTCGATGACCCGTACGACTTCGGGCGCATCGCCGCCACCAACGCCATCAGCGACATCTACGCCATGGGCGGTGACCCGCTGATGGCCATCGCCATTCTCGGCTGGCCAATCAACGTGCTGCCGCCTGAAGTGGCCCGCGAAGTGATCCGCGGCGGACGCGCCGTATGCAGCGAAGCCGGCATTCCTTTGGCAGGCGGGCACTCTATCGATGCCCCCGAGCCGATCTTCGGCCTCGCCGTGACCGGCGTGGTCAGCAAACGCCACCTCAAGCGCAACGACACCGCCACCGCAGGCTGCCGCCTGTACCTGACCAAGCCCCTGGGCATCGGCATCCTCACCACCGCCGAGAAAAAAGCCAAGCTGCGCGAACAGGACCAGGGCCTGGCGCGCGACTGGATGTGCACCCTCAATACCCCCGGCAGCCGCTTCGGCAAGCTCGAAGGCGTCAAGGCGATGACCGACGTAACCGGTTTCGGCCTGCTTGGCCACCTGGTCGAACTGGCCGAGGGCAGTGGCCTGACTGCACAACTGGACTACGCTGCCGTGCCGCGCTTGCCGAGCGTCGAGTACTACCTGGCCGAAGGCTGCATCCCCGGAGGCACCCTGCGTAACTTCGAAAGCTATGGGCACAAGATCGGCCTGCTCAGCGAGGAGCAAAAGCACCTGCTGTGCGACCCGCAGACCAGCGGCGGCCTGCTGGTAGCGGTCAGCCCCGAGGGTGAAGCGCAGTTCCTGGCGATGGCGGCCGAGCTGGGCCTTGACCTTGCGCCGATTGGCGCACTGGTCGAGCGACAGAGCCACGCAGTCGAGGTGAAGTGATGCGCCCCGACTGCACCGATTTCCGCCAATTGTTCCTCGACGACGCGCCGATGATGGACATGCGCGCGCCCATCGAATTTTCCAAGGGTGCCTTCCCCGGTGTCGTCAACCTGCCGCTGATGACCGACCAGGAACGGCAGAAGGTCGGCACCTGCTACAAGCAGCAGGGCCAGGCCGCCGCCATCACCCTCGGCCATCAGCTGGTCAGCGGCGCTATCAAACGTGAGCGCCTGCAGGCCTGGGCGAGCTTCGCCAGGGCCAACCCCAATGGTTATCTGTACTGCTTCAGAGGTGGCTTGCGCTCACTGATCGCACAGCAGTGGCTGCGTGACGAAGCGGGCATCGACTACCCACGCATCAAAGGCGGCTACAAAGCCATGCGCACCTTCCTGTTGGAGACGACCCAGCAGGCAGTCGAACAGTGTGATTTTGTCTTGCTGGGCGGCCTGACCGGCACTGGCAAGACCGACGTGCTGCACCAGCTGAACAACGTGCTCGACCTTGAAGGCCACGCCAATCACCGCGGCTCAAGCTTCGGTAAACGTGCCACCGCACAGCCGGTACAAATCGACTTCGAAAACAAGCTGGCCATCGACGTGCTGAAAAAGCGCGCGCGAGGGATTGGCCAGTTCGTGCTGGAAGATGAGGGCCGCATTGTCGGCAGCTGCACGGTGCCGCTGGCGTTGTACCAGAGCATGCAGCAGTACCCGCTGGTGTGGCTGGAGGACAGCTTCGACAACCGGGTCGAGCGCATTCTGCGCGATTATGTGATCAACCTGTGCGCGGAGTTCGTCGCGGTGCATGGTGAAGAACAGGGCCGCAGGCTGTTTGCCGAGCGCATGCTGCAGAGCATGGCCAACATTCACAAGCGGCTGGGGGGGGAGCGCTTTCAGCGGCTGTCCGAAATCCTGCGGCAAGCGTTGGATGAGCAGCAGCGAAGCGGCTCGGTCGACCTGCACCGAGGGTGGATCGAGGGGTTACTGAAGGAGTACTACGACCCGATGTATGCCTACCAGCGTGACGCCAAGGCTGACCGGATCGAGTTTGCCGGAGATGCTGTCGAGGTGCGGGAATACCTCAAAAGTCGAAATCGCTAGGGGCCGCTTTGCGGCCCATTCGCGGGCGGTCCGACGTCTCGGCAAGCCCGCTCCCACAGATTAAGTACTGCCTGTGGGAGCGGGCTTGCCGAGACGTCGGACCGCCCGCGAATGGGCCAGCACAGCCACTATCACTGCCCAGGGCTGAGCACCCGCTCCAGCTCCGCCGCACGCTCGCGGGTCATGTCCATTACGCACATCGCCCCCTCAAGCGGGGCCATCGTTCCACCGCTGGCTTGTACGTGGAATTTGCAGTTGCTGTCGCGGTAAGCGATCCACTGCCGCTGCACGTCGCGCAGGCTCTTCTGCGGCGTTGCTTCGAGCTTGGTCATCAGTTGCTTGTAGATTCTGTTCAACTGCGCATCCTTCAACTTGGTCTCGCCCTGGATGCAGCTGCTCATGGCGACCGTAGTGGAAGCTTTGTCCATGCATTGGGTGTAACTCGGCGAGTTGTCTCCAGCCATCGCCATCGGCACGCTGCCCACTAAGGCCAACCCCATCAGAAGCTGTTTGTTCATCGTAACCCTCCAGATAAACCTCAAAACGCCTGCGGCTGCTCCGGTGGCATCAACACCTTCCCCGGTTCAAATCGCAGCGATGGCATTTGCGTGGCTGTATACAACGTCAACGCAAGGCCCGCGATCAACGCAACGTCGAGCCAGCGCCAACCTGGCATGTCCTCGGCGCTGCGGGCTTTGTAAACATGCCACGCCTGGCCTATGCAAAACACGACGATAGACGCCAACCATAGGTAGAAACCGGCACCAAAGCCCGTACGATCCTGGAATTCATAACTGATGTTGTCCGGCAGCCGTTCGATGCCAAAGCTGCTGGCCGCAAGATACAGCGCACCCAAGCCCGCCACGAGGGCCAAACGACGCAGGCGCCGATGGGCCAGAATCGCCACCGCCAGCAAGGGGTTGGCAAACCATTGAAACAACCCGAATGGAATGCCCCAGGGCCCGTACAGCAACATCTGCAACGCGGGCATGTGCCGCCCGGCACTCATCAGGGCGCCGTCGAAGCACAGCCCGAGCAGATACAGGGCGAGGCTGAGGGTGAGATAGAAAGCTGTCATGCAACCGGTGGCTCAAGCAGTAGACCATAGAGGCCCGAATCGGACAGCTCGCCCGCCACGCACCAGCGCGCGCGCAGCGTGCCTTCAAGGACGAAGCCCTGGCGTTCGAGGGTGCGCGCCGAGCCCTGGTTGCGCGGGTCGATCTCACCTTCCAGGCGGCGCATGTGCAGGGTATGGGCGAGATAATCGATGAAGCAGGTCAGCGCTTCGTCCATGTAGCCCCTGCCCTGAACAGCGCTGGCCAGACAGTAGCCGATCTCGCCACGGCGGGATACGTCGTCGATATTGAACAGCTGGACCATGCCGATCAGCTCGCCATTGTCGCGGCGATACATGCCCAGCTTGAGCTGGTCACCATTAGCATAGGCTTCCCGGTCGGCAGCCAGAGCGCTCTCGGCTTCGGCCAGGTCCTGCCAGGGAGCATGGTGCCAGTAACGCATGACCTCGGGGTCGGCCATGATCGTCAGCCATTGCCCGGCATCGGCGTGGCGCATGGGGCGCAATTGCAGACGCGGGCTGTCGAGGCAGAGGTCACTGGGGAAACTGCGGGGTGGGGTCACGCCGGATCTCCTGTCCATTGCTGGGGAGATGACAGTTTAACGTCATGCGGCGTGCACAAGCACCTCGAGACTGCGCGATGGCCGCCCCAAGGGCGAATCAGGCCACCTCGGCGCCATCATCCGGCCAATGCGGCTCGTTCGCCCCCGGCGGCGTCAGCGGCGGCATCCCGTAGGCCGCACGCGCATCGTCGCAGCTGGGGTTGTGCACCCCACCCTCCCACGACGCCTCGAACTCGCGACAAGGGCTGGAACGATTGGCGTAGATGGTGCACGCCACCTCGGTGCCGATCTCACCTTGAAGGCTGACGCAGCGGCATGGCTTGGCATCGGTGCCGATCATTGCAACCCGGGTGGGGTTGATCTGCACCACCAGGTCATCCGGCACAACACCACCGGCAGACTGGCATTCGCCCCAGAAGAAGGACACACGGAAAAACCCGCAGCAGGCGCCGCAGTCAAGGCAAGGGTTATATTCGGACATGAGGGCACGGAGGGAAGGTTGTTGTTATCGGGGCAGGCCCGCGGCGCCATTTGTAATCGAAGCCGGGGCGCGTGAGAAGAGGGGTGATGCAAAAAAGTTTTCCGTTGATCTGCCGCTTTAGCGGGTCCCCCTCAACGCAGCGCCCTCCCCTGTAGCCGACCGCTTCTAGCCACGCCGGTTCCAGGGCATGCCAAGTGGAAGACGGTCATCGAGCAACTCGCTGAACGGCTTCGTGGAAGCGCCATAGTGCACGGAGCGTTCGCCCTTTATGCCTTCCCTCAAGACGGTGTAGGACTGTTTGCTCATCGCTTGATAGAGGTTGTCTTCCAACTGCATGAGCTTTTGATAGGTCATCAATTGACGGTCGCTGAGGTTCAGGCGATTCGCAAGTTTTGTTCCCCAGCGGGTTAGAAATGTTTCCGCCGTATGCCGGACGATCAAGCCAGGTTCTGCCAGCACCTGACCACTGCTCTTTCCATCGCGCGAAGCATTACCCACCAGCGTGGCGTGCCGCCCAGGTATCGGGTAGATGTACATGACCGTGCTGGGCGCTGTCTTAGGGATCACGGGGGCAAAACCCTTGGAGCGTTCGTCACGCGAGTAGAAGCCGACATACTCCTGCACGTTCCTCTCCAGTGTTATCCGGCAGGACTGCATATTGCCGATGCCGGGTACAGGGTCGAGGGCGAAGATATTGACCGGGATGTGTTTGAGCTCGGGGTCGGCAGCCATGGCGTTCGCCAGCATGTGGCAACTGATGCCACCCCGGCTCCAGCCCACCAGATTGACGCGCGTTGGCAGGCGCGCTGGGCGAGACATCGCGATGATCTGCTCCCGCAAGGCCTGAGACGTGACCTTGCGCTGACCGAAGTTGCGTTGGCCCAAGAACTTGTGCGCCGCATCAGGGATAGGTACGCCAGCAGCTTTCAGCCGGTTGTACTCGACCTTGCTGAGCTCATCGCGCTGCCAGCTGCTCCGCCCCTTGATGACCTGCATCGCATGAGCGACATTTTGGTTCCAGCCTCGTCCGAACAACGTCCCCATCACCGCGGAGTATCTGCCGGGTTCGACGAACAGCTCATCATCTTGCAGATTGCCGCTACCTGGGCCATCCATCGCGACTGCGTAGGTGAACTCTGGGCATAGGTCGTTAGCGGCTAGCGTGGAGACCAGTTCACCGCTCCAGTAGTTGGTGTTGTCCACATCTAATCGGGTAGAACCGGTACCACAGAAGTAGCCTGTAAATACGCTCATATCGCACCTCCATTCCGTAGTGAAGTGGAGAAGCTATTCCCCCGTAACGCTACACGGCACCGGGAAAACTGCCCCCCCACTTCACCCAGCGGCGGCTCTGAGGCGCTCAGCTACTTGCGCACCACGCCATCGGCCCTGAACATCTGCCGGATACCGCGGATTGCCTGGCGAATCCGGTCCTGGTTTTCAATCAGTGCGAAGCGCACATGGTCGTCGCCGTAATCACCGAAACCGATGCCTGGAGAAACGCAGACCTTGGCTTCAGCCAACAACTTCTTGGAAAACTCCAGCGACCCCAGGTGAGCGTACTGCTCTGGGATCTTGGCCCACACATACATCGACGCCTTGGGGTTCTCGACCATCCAGCCCAGCTCGTGCAAGCCTTTGACCAGCAGGTTACGGCGCTGACGATACTGCTCGGCGATATCGCGCACGCACTGCTGGTCGCCCTCCAGCGCAGCGATGGCTGCCACCTGCAGCGGAGTGAAGGTACCGTAGTCGTGGTAGCTCTTGATCCGCGCCAGGGCACTCACCAGCTCGGGATTGCCGACCATGAAGCCGATGCGCCAGCCAGCCATGTTGTAGCTCTTGGACAGGGTGAAGAACTCCACGGCAATGTCCTTGGCA
Source organism: Pseudomonas sp. NPDC090233 (assembly GCF_044772285.1). Taxonomy (NCBI): domain Bacteria; kingdom Pseudomonadati; phylum Pseudomonadota; class Gammaproteobacteria; order Pseudomonadales; family Pseudomonadaceae; genus Pseudomonas; species Pseudomonas sp. NPDC090233. The sequence goes on from NZ_JBIVYQ010000003.1 coordinate 448,523, forward strand.
CCCGGCACCTGCATGATCGACGGGGCTTTCCAGCCGTCGTAGACGATATCGGCGTAGGCCAGGTCGTGGACTACCAGCACATCGTATTGCTTGGCCAGTGCCACCACACGCTCGAAGAAATCCAGCTCTACACATTGGGCAGTGGGGTTGGACGGGAAGCCGAGGATCATCATCTTCGGCTTGGGGATCGATTCGCGGATCGCCCGTTCGAGTTCGTTGAAGAAGTCCACGCCCGGGACCAGCGGCACCGACCGAACCTGGGCACCGGCGATGACCGCGCCGTAGATGTGAATCGGGTAGCTCGGATTGGGTACCAGCACGGTATCACCATGGTCCAGGGTGCCGAGCATCAGGTGCGCCAGGCCCTCTTTGGAGCCGATGGTGACGATGGCTTCGCTTTCAGGGTCGATGTCGACCTCGTAGCGTTCCTTGTACCAATTGGAGATGGCGCGACGCAGGCGCGGGATGCCGCGTGAGGTCGAATAGCCGTGAGTGTCTTCACGCTGGGCGACCTGCACCAGCTTGTCGACGATGTGCGGCGGCGTGGCACCGTCGGGGTTGCCCATGCTCAGGTCAATGATGTCCTCGCCACGGCGGCGGGCAGCCATCTTGAGTTCGGCGGTGATATTGAAGACATACGGGGGGAGACGATCGATGCGCGCGAAGCGGCGCGGCGAACCTTGGTCGGCCATGTTTACCTCTGGAGACGTAAGCGCCCGGAACCGTCCGAGCGACGCTGGCCGCTGTGGCGGCCTGAATCAGAAGATAGTGCCGACAAGGTAACTGTGTAAAGGATAATTTACTGATTACATAGAACTTTTCAGGCTTATTTTTTGATTCCTTTAGATTTTCATTATTGTGCCGACCTCTTCGCGGCTAACGCCCATAAAAAAACCCTGGCACCAAGGCCAGGGTTTTGGGTATTGCAGGCGACTGTATCAGCGCGCGTAGGTCATCAGCACATCCGCAGCCGTCTGGCTGTCCACCGACATCATCACGCTCAGGGCAGTGACGGTGAGGATGGAGAAGCCGAACACCTTGCGGGCCCACTTGCTGTCGTCCTCGGCCTTGTAGCCACCCCACGCCATGTACAGCCAGTACAGGCCCATGGCTGCTGCCACGGCCATGTAGCCGAGGCCGGCGTAACCGCCGAGGGTGAGCATCAGGGTGGCCAGCACGAAGGCCAGCACGTACAGCACGATCTGCTTCTTCGCCGCGAGGATCCCGCGCGCCACCGGCAGGACCGGAATGTTGGCAGCGCTGTAATCCTTGAAGCGGAAGATCGCGATGGCAAAGCTGTGCGGCATCTGCCACAGGCTGAACATCACCAGCAGGGTCACTGCAGCCAGGTCGAAGCTGTTGCTCACGGCGCAGTAGCCGATCACCGGAGGCATGGCACCGGACAGGCTGCCAACCAAGGTGCCGTGCACCGATTTGCGCTTCAGCCAGAGGCTGTAGAAACCGACGTAGACGATGAAGCCGATGAGTGCGCAGAACGCCGACAGTGGGTTGGCCTGGACATACAGCAAGCTGAAGCCGGCCACCCCGAGCAGGGTGGCGTAGACCAGCGCGAGGGTCAGCGACATGCCGCCCTGGACCATGACACGGTTCTTGGTACGTTCCATCTTGATGTCGATGTCGCGGTCGATGCAGTTGTTGAACACGCAACCGGACGCCACCACCAGGGAAGTACCTACCACCACCGCCAGGAACAGGGCGAAGTCCACATGGCCCTTCGCGGCAAGGAAGAATCCGCCTGCCACGGAAAGCACGTTACCGAAAATGATCCCCGGTTTGGTGATTTGGATAAAGTGCTTTACGGACATGCAGTCTTACCTCACTTGGCCATCATTTCGAAGTGGATGCTGAACATGATCCACAGCGACAGGCCGACCAGCAGCGCAATTACCAGTACGGTAAACAGGAACGTCGACACGTTGGAACGCTGCTCTTTCGAGCGGTCCATGTGCAGGAAGTACACCAGGTGTACTACCACCTGGATGACGGCCATCGCTACCACGATCAGAACGGTCAGGTTCTTCGGGAAGCTCGGGAACATCACCAGGCCGAACGGGATCGCGGTCAGGATGATCGACAGTACGAAGCCGATCATGTACGACTTGACGCTACCGTGGTTACCTTCGTGATGAGTGTCGTGTGCGTTAGCCATTACAGAACCCCCAGCAGGTAGACGACGGTGAATACGCAGATCCAGACCACGTCGAGGAAGTGCCAGAACAGGCTCAGGCAGCTCATGCGGGTCTTGGCGGTCGGCGTGATGCCGTGCTTGTTGATCTGGTACATCATGATTGCCATCCAGATCAGGCCGGCGGTCACGTGCAGACCGTGGGTACCTACCAGGGCGAAGAAGCCCGACAGGAAGCCACTGCGCTGCGGGCCGAAGCCCTCGGCGATCAGGTGATGGAACTCATAGATTTCCATCGCGATGAAGCCAGCACCGAACAGGAAGGTCACAGCCAACCAGCCCAGTACACCTGCTTTCTTGCCGTCGAACATCTTCAGCATGGCGAAGCCGAAGGTGATCGAGGACAGCAGCAGGAACGCGGTTTCAACCAGCACGAAGTCGAGCTGGAAGATGTCGTGACCCGACGGGCCGCCGGCAAAACTGCCGGACAGCACCGCGTAGGTGGCGAAGAGCGACGCAAACAGGATGCAGTCGGTCATCAGGTACAGCCAGAAACCGAGTACGGTCATCTGGCCCGAGTCGTGGTGGTGGTCGTCATGCCCATGGTCGTGACCATGAGCAGCACCGTGCATTACTTGACTGGACATTGATTACACCCGCTCAAACGATTCGACACGTGCGCCGGCAGGCAGAGCACCTGCTTTGGCCAGCGCTTTCATGCGCTCGCCTTCGATGCGCGCCACTTCTTCGGCCGGAACCATGTAGCCCTGGTCGTCACGCGCAGCGTGGCGAACGAAGACCGCGATGGTCGCAACCAGGCTCGCGCCAACCAGCCACCAGATGTGCCAGATGAAAGCGAAGCCGAAGACGGTCAGGAACAGGCCCATGAACAAGCCGGTAGCGGTGTTGCTCGGCATGTGAATGGCTTCGTACTTGGCTGGAGCCTTGTACGCAACGCCCGCTTCCTTGGCTTCGTGCCAGCAGTCCAGGCCAACTTTCTCAGGCATGTGAGCGAAGTTGTAGAACGGAGGTGGCGACGAAGTCGACCATTCCAGGGTACGGCCGCCCCACGGGTCGCCGGTCACGTCCAGGTTCTGGTTGCGGTCGCGGACCGAAACGTAGATCTGGATCAGCTGGCAAGCGATACCGAACAGGATCAGCACGGCGCCGACTACGGCAACGTACAGGTAGGGTTCCCACAGTGGGTTGTCGGAGTGGTTCAGACGACGGGTCATGCCCATGAAGCCCAGGGCGTACAGCGGCATGAACGCAACGTAGAAGCCCGAGATCCAGAACCAGAAGGCAGCTTTGCCCCACTTCTCGTTCAGGGTGAAACCGAAGGCTTTCGGGAACCAGAAGGCGAAGCCGGCAATGTAGCCGAACACCGCACCACCGATGATCACGTTGTGGAAGTGAGCGATTACGAACAGGCTGTTGTGCAGAACGAAGTCAGCACCTGGAACAGCCAGCAGAACGCCGGTCATGCCACCGATGGAGAAGGTGATCATGAAGCCCAGGGTCCACATCATCGGTGCGGTGAAGCGCACACGGCCCTGGTACATGGTGAACAGCCAGTTGAACAGCTTCACACCGGTCGGAATGGAGATCAGCATCGTCGCCAGGCCGAAGAAGGTGTTGACGCTGGCGCCGGCACCCATGGTGAAGAAGTGGTGCAGCCAGACCGCGAAGCCCAGGATGGCGATGGCGCCCGATGCGTAGATCATCGAGTGGTGGCCAAACAGACGCTTGCCGGAGAAGGTCGAAGTCACTTCCGAGAACACGCCGAAGGCCGGCAGGATCAGGATGTAAACCTCAGGGTGACCCCACGCCCAGAACAGGTTGACGTACATCATCGGGTTCCCACCAAGCTCGTTGGTGAAAATGTGGAAGTCCAGATAACGGTCAACAGTCAGCAGTGCGAGTGCGGCGGTCAGGATCGGGAAGGAAGCCACGATCAGCACGTTGGCCCAAGTGCAGGTCCAGGTGAAGATCGGCATGTCCATCAGTTTCATGCCAGGTGCGCGCATCTTCATCACGGTGACGAGGAAGTTCACACCGGTCAGCGTCGTACCCAATCCGGATAGCTGTAGCGCCCAGATGTAGTAGTCAACGCCCACCCCAGGGCTGTACTGAATGCCCGCGAGCGGCGGATAGGCAACCCAACCGGTCTTGGCGAATTCGCCGACGCCCAGGGAGATGTTGACCAGCAGCACGCCTGCCAGCAGCAGGTAGAAGCTCAGGGAGTTGAGGAACGGGAAGGCAACGTCACGTGCACCGATCTGCAGAGGAACCGCCAGGTTCATCAGGCCGGTGAAGAACGGCATCGCCATGAAGATGATCATGATCACACCGTGAGCGGTGAAGATCTGGTCATAGTGTTCAGGCGGCAGGTAGCCTTCGGAGCCACCGGTAGCGGCAGCCAGCTGGGTACGCATCATGATGGCGTCGGCGAAGCCGCGCAGCAGCATGATCATCGCGACGATGATGTACATCACGCCGATCTTTTTGTGGTCGACCGTAGTCAGCCACTCGGTCCACAAGTAGGTCCACTTGCGGAAATAGGTGATAAGACCGACGACAGCGATACCACCGAGCGCGATCATGGCAAGCGTCACCATGACTATCGGCTCGTGATAGGGTATCGCCTCCAGGCTTAATTTACCGAACATCTCTTACTCCTCTGCACCGGCAGCTGGTTGCATACTCGATTCCACACCCTTGGTTGTGGCCAGATCTTTGCTGCCTGCTTCTTCGTGGCTCGGACGACCGCGATTCATGCCTTCGTACTTGTCGACAATGATCTGGAACTGGTCAGGCGAGGCCTCGCTGTACAGCGCGACTGGGTTGTTTTCGCTTGGTTTGGCCAAGGCGTCGTAGGTAGCCTTGTCCAGTTTCAATGGCGACTGCTTGACCTCGGCGACCCACTTGTCGAAGTCTTCCTGAGAGGTCGCATTGGCCTTGAATTTCATGCCGGTGAAGCCAGCACCGCTGTAGTTGGCGCTGATACCGTCAAACTGGCCGTTTTCGTTGGCGATCAGGTGCAGCTTGGTGGTCATGCCCGCCATCGCGTAGATCTGGCCGCCCAGGCCCGGGATGAAGAACGAGTTCATCACGGCGTCGGAGGTGACGCGGAAGTTGACCGGGGTGTTAGCCGGGAAGTTGATCTGGTTGACCGTCGCGATGCCTTGCTCCGGGTAGATGAACAGCCACTTCCAGTCCAGCGCGACCACGTCGATCTGGATCGGCTTGACGTCGGAATCCAGCGGACGGTATGGGTCCAGCTTGTGGGTCGACTTGTAGGTGACGTAACCCAGGGCGATGATGATCAGGATCGGGATGATCCACACCGCGGCCTCGATCTTGGTCGAGTGCGACCAGTCGGGGGTGTAGGTGGCCGCCTTGTTGGAAGCACGGTACTTCCAGGCGAACGCCACGGTCATGATGATGACCGGGATCACCACCAGCAGCATCAGGCCGGTGGCGATGAGGATGAGGTTCTTTTGCTCAATGCCGACCTGACCTTTCGGGTCGAGCAGGGTCCAGTTGCACCCACTGAGTAAAAGCATGCCTAAAAAGGGCAATATGCCAAACAGTCTGGGGTAACGCTTTTTACTCATCTCACGACCTCTAGATCAGCTTGCTTCAATGCAATTTGTGTTTTGGTAGCCAACACTTCGTCCTGCCAAGTGAGGCAATTCGCGCCCGAATACGCTCCTGCCTGGGGCCCGACTGCAGGACCTTGGCTCAAGCGTGTTAGCGGTGCTTATGGTTTCGTAGGCAACAGGCCTGTACTTCAGACCAAGTCCATTTGGTGCGGGAAAACGCGGAGGGGTATCCGCCCGGTATCGCCGCTGGGCGAAACTTGACGAAGTCAGCAAAAGAAAGCGCTGAGGCTTCCTTCAATCCTGCGACTCGCAAGCAGTGCCGAACGGAAATTGGGGGCGATTGTAGTGAGGTCGCCAACCCTTGACTATGACTTATTGAGCAACAGTCTTTTACAGAATGCGTAACAATAGGGGGCGATAAATCAACTTCGCGACAGTTTGTCGCACCCCGCTTGATAGCCCTCAAAGCCGCGTCACGCAAGGCGTTGTGGTTGATCTGAGTCAAGCGGGAGGCGACTTTTCCCTTCTCTCTGTGGGTGCAAAATACCACAGCAAATTCGGGACTTATGTCTAAGGTCGGCGCCGGTTGCGGTAGATACCCAGCGGCACCAGGATGGCGGTCAGCACAAACGCCACCAATGCCCATTGCGCCAGTGACAAGCCGAGAATCGGCGGGTACGGCGTGCTGCAGAAGCCATCGACCTGGAAGGCCAGCGGCCAGAGCTTGGCCAGCGGCAGGTCGTCGACGATCGGCTGCAGGGTGTCGATGCCGCAACTGACCATGGGGTTGGCGAGTATATACACATGATTGCCGGCCGCAACGATTCCACCTATCGCACTGAGCACCACCAGCCCTTCGAACAGGGTCAGGCTGCGTCGCCCGGGCATGGCAGCCGCAAGGAAGGCGAAGATGGCGATAAACAGCAAGGCATAGCGCTGCAGGATGCACAGCGGGCATGGCGCTTCACCGAGCACTACCTGCATATATAAGGCGCCGCCGATCAGGGCGAGGCAGATCACCCCCAGCAGTACCAGAAAGCGCCGTTCCCGATTCAGGCGCGAGGTTTGTTCGTTCATTGCCGATTCCTTCGATGGATAGGGGGCAGCGTGATTGGCCTGCCTGGCGCAAGTCTACACGCAGGGTGGACCTTCAGCGTGTCGAGGAGGCGGCGAGACAGCACGGCGCGGGGCTATCCGGAGTTGGCTTCAGACCGGCTGCCGTGACGTCGGTTCAACGTCGGCCGGAAAAAAAAGCGGCTACCCGAGTGCCGCGCAGGGGCAAGCCCCTCGACACCCGGGAGTGAAGGATACAGTGATTAAAGGGGGATTAAAGGTGAAAGGTGCCGAGGCACCTTTCACTTTTCCTTCTATATAGGTGGGAAGACCGAGGGTTGGTCAGGTCACTCCAGCGCTGCCGCCGGCCCGAAGAACTCATACCGGCTCTGATGCTCCGGGATGCCCAACCCTTTGAGGTGGCGCTTGATCACTGCCATGAAGCCCTTTGGCCCAAGGAAGTATGCATCCACATCACGCTCAACCGGCATCCACTCACCCAGCAAGTCCTGGCTTAACAGCCCCACCGCATCGGCACCGCGCGAACCATCCTCCTCGGCATAGCAGTAGAACCGCTTGAGCTGCGGATGATGCTCGGCCAGCCCATCAACCCAGTCACGGAAGGCATGTACCGCACCATTGCGTGCACAGTGGATGAAGTGCACCGGCCGCTGAGTCTCAAGGGCTGCCTCGAGCATGGCCAGGGTCGGAGTGATGCCGACGCCGCCACTAATCAGCACCAGTGGCTTGTCACTGGCGGCCAGGGTGAAGTCGCCGGAAGGCGGGAACAGTTGCAGCGTGTCGCCAACCACGAACGCGTCATGCAGGTAGCTGGAAACCTTTCCGCCCTCCTCGCGCTTGACGCTGATGCGGTACTCCTTGCCATCGCACAGGGCAGACAGTGAATAGTTGCGGCGATGCTCGGCACCGTCGATGAACAGCTGCAATCCGATGTATTGACCGGGTTCGGCCTTGAGCACCGGCTTGCCATCGACCGGCGCAAAGTAGAAGGAAACGATTTCGCTGCTTTCACGCTCGCGACGCACCAGCCGAAACTCGCGGCTACCGCGCCAGCCACCGGCGGCTTCTTCCTTCTGTTTATACAAGCCTTCCTCGGCACCAATGAGGATATCGGCCAGTTGCCCGTAGGCCGCGCCCCAGGCAGCGATCACTTCAGGGGTGGCGATGTCCTTGCCGAGGACTTCTTCGATGGCACGCAGCAGGCAGCTGCCGACGATCGGGTAATGCTCCGGCAGAATCTGCAGGGCAACATGCTTGTTGATGATCTGGCCGACCAGACCGCCCAGCTGCTCCAGCTGGTCGATGTGACGGGCGTACATCAGCACGCCGTTGGCCAGGGCACGCGGCTGGTCGCCGCTGGCCTGGTGGGTCTGGTTGAACAGCGGCCTGACTTCAGGGTATTCGCTGAGCATCAGCTTGTAGAAGTGGGTGGTCAGCGTTTCGCCGCCTGTTTCCAGCAGCGGGACAGTAGCTTTGATGATTGCACGTTGTTCGGCATTGAGCATTGCAGCAACTCCTGAGCCTGAGGCTTCGAATGGTTGCCATTCATAGACCAAGAATCATGCCAAACAAAAAAGTCATTAAAAACAAAAAGTTAAAAGGCAAAAAGTCAAAATGACACGATCTCGAAATGAGTCATTTTGACTCCATGTAGTCATATCGACTCAAGCGACAGAATAAGTCACCGATACATCGATGTCCTCGAAGGGCAGGATATTCGTATTGGTCACATTGAAGCTGAATGGGAACTGCTGGAACGTCGCGGTCTGCTCGTGGGGCGGTGGTGTATTACCGACCGCCGCCGCCCAATGAAGTGTAACCACTTGACCGGGACGCAGCGGCGAAGTGTCAGGAATCACCACGACCGCAGTTGGCGTATCTGACGGAAGGAACGCGTCGCCTCCAGTACCTTGGACCTGCGCGCAAGTGGGTGCAGGGTACTCCACTGGAACCGTGTCCACGACGCTGTAAAGCTGTTCGCCAGATTTTCGGGTAATCCCGTAGGCAGGCGTGTACACCGTATAGTGGAGAGTAAGCGTGCCATCAACCAGCGCCAGCAAATGTAGCGTACTGACCTCAAATACTAACTCTTTATCCGCGCCACCTGGGGGGATGGGCAAGTCGGTGTAGTATATCAGCGGCACACCCCCGCCCGCCGCCTGCCCTGTCCAATACATAGTGACCGTGTCGCCTTCCATTTGCCCTGGATACAGCGGAATACGCACATGCACGATTGTCCCGGTCAGGTTTGCAAGGTCGATTGCATCTTCCACGGCTTCATCGAGCGTTGGTGGCAACAGTTCCGAGACCTCACCGACGACGGTGACCGTGCGGGTACGCGAGGGCCTAGGTGCCCCGCCCGCAGGCGTCGATTCGTAGTACACCCGGGCGGAACCTTTGACCACCAAGGCGGCAACCGCATGGGGAAGCTGGAATATAAGATCACTCGGCGAATTCACCACTCTCGGATCAAAGTGATGTGCTACTTCCTGGCCTCCGGCGGTCTGGCCGACCCAGTGCAGGGCGATGGTGTCACCCCCGGCAAAGCCGTTGTAGAACGGCACTTCAATCTGCACGTCTGCGCCTCGGAGCGGCGTAAGGTCCAGCTGGTAAGGTGGCGATTCTGCGCCCTTTACGATCGGTTCGGCGAGAGCATTGGGATCCACCACTTCGACCAAAGCGGAATACGAGGGCCGCGAGTAGTTCTGCACGCGGTCACGAATGTAGTAATACACCGGCAGATCCTTGCCGCTGAATCCCTGGTCGATGACCTCCTTCGGCAGGGTGAACACCAGTGATTTGCCAACGTCCGCTGCCACCAGGCGTGGACGCACATGGCTAACCCCGTTCCAGACCAGGGTCAGCTGGTCATCGACTTGCATCCCTCGCCACATCGGCACAGTGACCACGACTTCCGGAGTCGTAGCATCGATCACATCAGGCTTGACCTGCGGTGCCTGTAAGTACTCGTTGATCGGCGTATCTGTGTCCGGATCCAGCCCGCCTGGAACCACCAGATCGATCAGCACAGGGCGGTAATCACTGTAGTTGGTGGTCTCAGCGTCCACATCATATAGCGAGTAGTAGAAATACCCGAAGTGCGGGTAAGGGAGGGGGGAGGGCAGGTTTAGATCACTACGCAGCACGGTAAAACTCAACCAACCCTTTTCAATGATTTCTTCATCGAGAGGGTACGTTTGCACCGGAGATTCCAGCGGATCTTCCGTCGGCGGCTGAGAGTTCGGTTCGGTGGCCGTCCAGAACAATCTAGCCCTGTGACTTGCGTGGATAGGTTCAGGCAAACGAGCGATCAACGACACCGCACGGGTTTCATCGTCAAGCTGAGCCCATCCGAGGCCCTCGCTGTAACCCTCAGGTGTATCCATATCAGGGATGGTCAACGGATTAAGCTCATCGACTTTGAGCGAAACTTTCAGCGATTGGCGCAGTTTTTCTTCAGCACTCATGATGATCTTTCCAGGGATTGGGAAGGTTACCGCACGGAATGCATGCAGCATCGGAGCCCTATTCAGATATCGCAATCGTCCAAACTCCGGGCATGACTCAACACTATCTAAGCCCGCGGGCTGCGTAACCTGGCATTTTTACTAGTACCCCCTCCTTCCGACCTTGACGACCGTATGCGACTCGTCGACCTTATGGTCATTTCGACCCTGTGGACGCGCCATGACCGCAAAGCCCCTGCTTACCGCCCTGCTCCCCCTGGTCAGCGACCTGTCCCGTGACCTGCCCGACCAGGAACGCTACCGCCGGCTGCTGCAAGCCATGCGTGGACTGCTGCCGTGCGATGCCGCCGCACTGCTGCGTCTGGACGGCGACTGGCTGGTGCCATTGGCAGTCGATGGACTCTCGCCGGACACGCTGGGCAGACGCTTCAAAGTCAGCGAGCACCCGCGCTTCGAGATCCTGCTCAGCCGCGCCGAGCCCACCCGCTTCCCCAGCGACTCCGAATTGCCTGACCCATACGACGGCTTGGTCCACGCCCATGACGTCGATCTAGAAGTGCATGACTGCATGGGCTGCCCGCTGATGGTCGACGAACGCCCGTGGGGCCTGCTGACCCTGGACGCCCTGACCCCCGGCCAGTTCCAGAGCCTGGAACTGGATGCCTTGCAGGCTTTCGCCAGCCTGGCCGCCGCCACCGTCACAGTGGCCGAACGCATCGAACATCTGGCCCTGCGCGCCGAGGATGAACACCAACGTGCCGAGGTCTATCGCCAGGCCATCGGTCAGGACAAGGAACTTATCGGCCAGAGCCCAGCGCACAAACGCCTGGTGGAAGAAATTCGCCTGGTCGGCGGCAGCGACCTGACCGTGCTGATCACCGGCGAAACCGGCGTCGGCAAGGAACTGGTAGCCCAGGCCCTGCACCAGGCCAGCAGCCGCGCCAACAAGCCGCTGATCAGCCTCAACTGCGCCGCGCTTCCCGACACCCTGGTGGAAAGCGAGCTGTTCGGCCACGTGCGCGGAGCCTTCACCGGTGCCCACGGCGAACGGCGCGGCAAGTTCGAGCTGGCCAACGGTGGCACGCTGTTTCTCGATGAAGTCGGCGAACTGCCGCTGACCGTTCAAGCCAAGCTGCTGCGGGTTTTGCAGAGCGGGCAACTGCAACGCCTGGGCTCGGACCGCGAGCATCACGTCGACGTGCGCCTGATCGCAGCGACCAACCGCGACCTGGCCGCCGAAGTGCGCAACGGCAACTACCGCGCCGACTTCTACCATCGTCTCAGCGTGTACCCGTTGCATGTCCCACCACTGCGCGAACGTGGGCGAGACGTGCTGCTATTGGCTGGCTACTTCCTCGAACAGAACCGATCTCGCCTTGGCCTGAACAGCCTGCGCCTGAGCAGCGCAGCCCAAGCCGCGCTGCTGGCCTACGACTGGCCGGGCAACGTGCGGGAACTGGAACATTTGATAGGCCGATCGGCGCTCAAAGCCATGGGCCAGCATCCCGAGCGGCCCCGCATCCTCACCCTGGAAGCCAGCGACCTTGCCCTGCATGCCGTGGCGCCCTTGGCACAGACGCCTGCACCTGCCCCGTTGGCAGACCCGTCACTGCCCGAGGGTGGCCTGCGCGAAGCCGTCGACGTCTACCAGCGCCAGGTGATCGATGCCTGCCTGCAGCGCCACCAAGACAACTGGGCCGCCGCCGCTCGCGAACTGGGCCTGGACCGCGCCAACCTCAGCCGCCTGGCGCGCCGCTTAGGCTTGCGCTAGAGCCTTCCCTACCAAAGGATTAACCCAGAAAGCCTCTGGTTGCTTCCCGTTGGACTGCTATATCTCCCTTACCACCGGTAACAGGGCCGCTACACGGCCCAGCTGCGCGCAGCCAGTTACGACGTTGCGCCAGCTACGGATCGCAGATGCCGATCCGGTGTACCGCACACCAGCAGGGAGCATGCATGGACAACATCGTCGTCGCCGACAAGCAATCCGCAGTCGCCACCCAGAGCGCCTTCGGCAATATCACGCTCAATAGCCCAGGTGTCGTGCAGATGCCGGTGGCACCCGACCAGGTGGCCACCGTCACCCGGCGTGGTCAGGACCTGATCGTCACGCTGAAATCCGGGGAAAAGGTCACAGTCGGCAACTTCTTTGCCGTGGACCAGGCTGGCGTTGGCAGTGACATGGTGTTCGTTGGCGAAGACGGGACCTTGTGGCACGCCAACTACGATGCGGCGGCCTTCACCGGCTTCACCTTCGAGGAAGTCGCCTCGCTCGATGAGCTGGTTGCTGGCATAGGCGTCGCCGGCAGCGCCACACCGACCTGGGCGATTGCCGGGCTCAGCCTGCTCGGTGTCGGTGGTGCAGCCGCGGCTGCCGACAACGGCGGCGGAGGTGGCAGCAGCGGCGGCGCCGAACCCGGCGAAACCACGCCCCCGGCCACGCCTATCGACCTGTTGGTATCGCCTGATGGCCTGCGCCTGAGTGGCCGCGGCGAAGCCGGCTCCACCGTGAATGTAAGAGATGCGGCCGGTAACCTGATCGGCAGTGGCACCGTGGGCACAGACGGCACGTTCGACATCACCCTGAACACGCCCCAGGCCAACGGGCAAAACCTGAATGTCACCCTCACCGACGCCGCCGGCAATACCTCGCAAGTGGGCGTGGTAGCCGCTCCTGACATCACGCCTCCTGCGGCCCCAACCGAGTTGCTCATCAACGAACAGGGCACCGTTCTCACCGGCCGGGCCGAGGCAGGCGCCACCGTGCAAGTCCGTGGGGCTGACGGCGCGCTGCTGGGGACTGCCGTGGCAGGCCCTGACGGCCAGTTCAGTGTCAGCCTGCAACCTGCGCAAACCGATGGCCAAGCCCTGCAAGTCACTGCCCAGGATGGCGCTGGCAATACATCGCCAGCAGCAGGCATCAACGCCCCGGATGACGGTATTGGCAACCCGCCCGACACCACGCCCCCCGACGCCCCGACCAACCTGGTGATCGGCCTGGCGGGTCGGCAACTCAACGGCCGAGGCGAAGCCGGCACCACGGTGCAGGTGCGTGATGCCGAAGGCAACGTGCTGGCCACCGGCACGCTGGGCGTGGACGGTACCTTCCAACTCACCCTCGATCCGGCCGTGAAAGACGGCAGCAGCCTGCAGGTGGTGCTCACCGACGCGGCCGGCAACGTCTCGCAACCTGGGTCAGTGACTTCGCCCGACTTGCAGCCGCCAGCGCAACCGACCGAGCTGGCTTTGGCCGACGGTGTCACCCTCACCGGCCGCGGCGAGCCCGGCGCCACCGTGCAGGTACGGGATGCCAATGGCACCGTGCTAGGTAGCGGCCAGGTTGGCGTGGACGGGACCTTCAGCCTGACCCTCTCGCCTGCCCAGGCCAACGGCCAGGTCCTCGATGTGCGCTTGGTCGATGCCGACGGCAACAGCTCCGCCCCCCTCGAGTTCGGCGTCCCGGACATCACTGCGCCAGGCGCAGTCGACGCTATCGTGGTCGGCGCGGGCGGCTCGCTACTGAGTGGCCGTGGTGAAGCGGGCGCCACCGTCGAAGTACGCGACGGCAACGGCACCCTGATCGGCACGGGTGTGGTCACGGCCAACGGCACCTTCCTGATCGAGCTCGACCCGGCTGCGCAATCCGGCGCGCAGCTGAACCTGGTGCAGACCGACGCCAGTGGCAATACCTCCCCACCTCTGCAGTTCGAGGTGCCGCTGACCCCGGCACCGGATAGCCCGAGTAACCTGGTCATCGCCGCCGACGGCAGCAGCATCACCGGCAGCGCCCCGGTCGGCAGCCGCGTCGAAGTGCGGGACGCCAACGGCGTGCTGGTCGGCAGCGTGGTGGTCGGCGCCGAAGGCACCTTCACCCTGGTGCTCAACCCAGCGCAAGCCAATGGTGAGCTGCTGGACGTGACGGCGGTCGACAACAGCGGCGCCTCGTCCCTGCCGACCCAGGTCAGCGCCCCCGATATAACTGCCCCTACTGCCCCATCTGAACTGACAGTCAGCGCCGACGGCAACATCGTCACCGGCCGCGCAGAACCGGGCAGCACCGTGCGTGTGTTCGCTGCCGACGGCACCACGGTGCTCGGCACCGCCGTGGCCGGTGCCACTGGCGCGTTCAGTATCACCCTTGACCCGCCTCAGGTTGACGGCGAGCAACTGCAAGTCACCGCCACCGATACCGCCGGCAATACCTCGACAGCAGGCAACGTAAACGCACCGGATATCGATAACGGTGGTGGCGATACCACCCCACCCGCACCGGCCAGCGACCTGATCATCAGCGCCGACGGGCGTACCGTCTCGGGCCGTGGCGAAGCAGGCGCCACCGTCAACGTGCTGAACGACCAGGGGCAGGTCGTCGGGACCGGCACCGTGCAAGGCGATGGCAGCTTTAGCTTGCAGCTCGACGCTGCGGTGGTCGATGGCACTTCCCTGCAGGTCACCCTGACCGATGCAGCCGGAAACGTGTCTACGCCAAGCCCGCTCACCGCTCCGGACCTGTTGGCCCCCGGGCAACCGACGGGGCTCACGCTGAACGCTGGCGAAACGCTGGCCGGCAGCGCCGAGCCTGGCGCTCGGGTCGAAGTCCGCGACGCCGATGGCACGCTGATCGGTAGCGGGATTGTTGCACCGGACGGCACGTTCAGTCTTACCCTCGACCCAGTGCAAGGCAATGGCGAAGCCCTGGCCATCAGGGTCATCGATGCCGCAGGCAACAGCTCGGCGCCGCTGAACTACATCGCCCCGGACATCACCGCCCCAGACATCATTTCCAATGTCGTGGTGGGGGCCGGTAGCCAGGTTATTTCCGGCCGTGGCGAAGCGGGTGCCACGGTTGAGGTACGTGATGCCAACGGCGCCCTCATCGGCAGCGGTACGGTGTCTGACAATGGCACCTTCCTGGTGACGCTGACTGCGCCAGTCAGCGCCGGGGAGTCGATTGTGCTGGTGCAGACCGATGCCGCTGGCAACCCCTCGGTCGGCCTCAACATCATCGTGCCGCAAACACCCGTGCCGGAAAGCCCTGCCGGGCTGGTGGTGGCTGCCGACGGCTCAGCCGTCAGCGGTACCGCCCCAGTGGGCAGCTTGGTCGAGGTGCGCGATGCCAACGGTACGCTGTTGGGCAGCGTGCAGGTCGGCAACGATGGCACCTTCAGCATCGGCCTTACCCCGCCTCAGGCCAACGGCGAACTGCTCGACGTGGTGGCCATCGACGCCGACGGCAACAGCTCGTTGCCGACTCAAGTCGGCGCTCCGGATATCACGCCACCGAACGAGGCCACCGACCTGGTGCTGAGTGCCGACGGCGTGACCCTGACCGGCCGCGGCGAACCCGGCACCAGCGTGCAAATCAGCAACGCGCAAGGTACCGTGCTGGGCACTGCGGTCGTTGGCCAGAATGGCGTATTCACCGTTACGCTGACCCCGGCCCAGACCGATGGCCAGGAGATCGACGTGGTGCTGCGTGACACCGCTGGCAACAGCTCCACTGCCACCCTCACCGCGCCCGACCTGGATGGCCCGCTGCAACCGTCCGGGTTGGCCATCGACAGCGCTGGCCTCCATCTGACCGGCAGCGGCCAGTCCGGCTCGACAGTCACCGTGCGCGCGGCCGACGGTACTGTGCTGGGCACCGCGACGGTCGGCGCCGACGGCCGCTTCGACGTCACCCTCAACCAACCGCAGCGCAATGGCGAAAGCCTGACCGTCGAGGCCACCGACAGCCTCGGCAACAGCGCTGGCCCCGTCGACTTCACCGCCCCCGACAGCACACCGCCGCAGGTGGTCGGCGCGCCCGTCATCGATGCCACAGGCACCACCGTCACCGGCACCGGCGAGGTGGGCGCCACCGTCACCGTGCGCGGCCCCGATGGCAGCATACTGGGCACCGCTGTGGTAGCCGGTAACGGCAGTTTCGAGGTCACCCTGAGCCCTGCACAGACCAATGGCCAGGCATTGACCATGGAGCAGCGCGACCCCACCGGCAACGTCTCGGCAGCCGTCGACCTGGCAGCGCCGGACAGTCAGGCCCCCGGCACGCCAGGCGGCTTGACCCTGTCCGCCGATGGCGCGTTGCTGACCGGCACCGGTGAACCCGGCGCTCAGGTACGGGTCACTGGCACCCTTGGCGCAGTGCTGGGAACTGCCGTGGTACAAGCCGATGGCAGCTTCAGCGTGACCATCGACCCACCGCAGCTCAATGGCCAGACGTTATCGGTCACCCAGGCCGATGCCACTGGCAATACCTCCGGGGCCGGCACCCTCACCGCCAATGACCTGGAAGCACCCGCACCTGCCCAAGGCCTGGGCCTGAGCGGCGACGGCAGCACCCTAACCGGCCAGGGCGAACCCGGCGCCACCGTCGAAGTACGGGATGCCAACGGGCAGTTGCTGGGCGATGCCGTGGTGCAAGGCGACGGCTCTTTCAGCGTGACCCTGAGCCCGGTGCAGACCAACGGCGAGACAGTGTCGGTGGTGCTGATCGACGACGCCGGCCATGCCTCGCCGTCGACCCCGTACACCGTCGGCGACAGCACCGGCCCTGCCACCCCGACCGGCCTGCAGGTCAGTGCCGACGGCACCACGCTGCAAGGCAGTGGGGAGGTAGGCGCGACCGTTGAAGTTCGCAATGCCAACGGCGACCTGCTGGGCACGGTCGTGGTCCCGGTGGGCGGTATCTTCAGTGTGCCACTGGCGCCTGCGCAGTTGGACGGCCAGGTACTTGCCATCACCTTGACCGATGCCGCTGGCAATCCATCGACTGCAGGCCAAGCCACCGCACCGGACCTTACGCCACCGGCATTGCCCACCGATCTGGCCGTCAGCCCCGATGGCAGCGCAGTGACCGGCAACGCACCGGGCGCAAGCTCGGTAACGGTGACCACGCCTGACGGCACGCAGATCAGCGTCCCGGTCAACGGCGACGGCACTTTCAACGTACCGTTGGCACCCGCGCTGACCAATGGCGAAACGGTAACCGTCGTGGTCGCGGATGACGCTGGCAACACCACCGCAGCGTCGACCGCCACCGCGCCTGACTCCACGCCACCCGCGCCCGCTGCCGACCTCACGGTCAGCCCGGATGGCGGCACCATCGGCGGTACTGCCGAACCTGGTACCACGGTCATCATTCGCGATGGCACAACCGAGTTGGGTACCGGCACGGCTGGCCCGGACGGCACCTTCGTGATCGACATCACACCGCCACTGGCCAGCGGCGATACCGCTCAGGTGGTGGTGCGCGACGGCGGCGGCAACGAGACGTCAGTCAACGTGGCCGGCCCGGATGGCACGGAAGTGGCCACGCCGACCGCCCTGTCGATCAGCGCCGACGGCTTCCTGCTGACCGGCGAAGGCACGATCGGCTCGCTGATCACCGTCACCTCCGGCGGCACCACGCTGGGCACCGCAACGGTGGGCAGCGACGGCATCTTCCGGGTGTTCTTCAGCACCGCGCAGCTCAATGCGCAAACGCTACAAGTCAGCGCCCGACTTTCGGTCGGCGGCAAGCCGTCGATCCCGGCCACGGTAGTGGCAGAAGACACCACCGCACCCGACGCGCCCAACCAGCTCGCCATCGACCGCAGCGGCAGCACCCTCACCGGCCACGGTGAAGTCGGTGCCACCGTACGCGTGGTGGATGCCCAGGGCACCCTGCTGGGGACCGCGACCGTGGGCAGCAATGGGCTGTTCAGCGTCAGCCTGGTACCGCCGCAAGCGAACGGGCAGAACCTCACCATTACCCAGGTCGACGCCGCCGGCAACACCTCGCTCGCTGCGACCCAGCAAGCATTCGACCTGCAAGCGCCAGGCGCCGCCACTGGCCTGAGCCTGAACAGCGCGGCCACCGTGGTCAGCGGCCAGGGCGAAGCTGGCGCGACCGTGACCGTGCGCGATGCGGCGGGTACCATTCTGGCCACTGGCACGGTCAACCAGAACGGCCAGTTCCAGATCACCTTGCCCAATGCGCAGACCAGCGGCAGCCCGCTGCAGGTCACCCTCAGCGATGCCGCCGGCAACGTGTCCGGCCCGGCCAGCCTGGCCACGCCAGACCGCACGCCACCGGCAGCGGTCGGCAACGCAGTACTCAGTGCCGATGGCAAGCAGCTGTCCGGCAGCGGCGAGGTGGGTGCCACCGTGCAGGTGCGCAACGCCGCCGGTACCGTCGTAGGGACTGCCACCGTCGGTGCCGATGGTCGCTTCACGGTGAACTTCGATACCCCGCAGGCGACCGGCCAGGCCATCGGCGTCACCCAACTGGATGCGGCGGGCAATACTTCGCCTGCCGTCACCCTCGCCACCCCTGACCTGAGCGCGCCGGCTTCCCTGACCAACGTAGTGCTCAACAACAACGGCCTTACCCTGACCGGCCTCGGCGAAGCCGGTGCCAACGTGACCGTGCGCGGGCCCGATGGCACCATCATCGGCACCGGCCAGGTGGCGGCCAATGGCAGCTTCACCCTGACCCTCACCAGCGCGCAGCTCAACGCCCAGCAGCTGAGCGTGACTCAGACCGACGCGGGCAACAACACTTCGGTCGCCGTTGCGGTCACTGCACCCGACTTCACGCCGCCAGCAGCACCGACCGCCTTGGCCCTGGCCGCTAGCGGCCTGCAACTGAGCGGCAGTGCCGAAGCCGGCAGCACGGTCACCGTGCGCGATGCTGCGGGCAATGTGCTGGGCACCGCCGTGGCCAGCGGCAATGGCACCTTCCAGGTCACCCTCAGCAGCCCCCAGACCAACGGCCAGGCCTTGCAGGTGACCGCCACCGATGCGGCCGGCAATGTGTCGACAGTCGCGCCATACACAGCCGCCGATACCACACCGCCTGCGGCGGTCGCCAACTTGGCCGTCGCCGCCGATGGCGCCACGCTGACGGGGACCGGTGAAGCGGGCGCCACGGTCACGGTACGCGCTCCGGGCGGAGCTTCACTCGGCACCGCCACAGTTGGCGCCGACGGCAACTTCACGGTCACCCTCAGCCCTGCCGCCGTAGTCGGTGAGAGCCTCAGCGTGACCCAGGCCGATGCCGCGCAGAACGTTTCGCCAGTTCAGAACGTGACCGCCCCAGGTAACCTGGCCCCCGATGCGCCGGACAACCTGGTGCTCTCGGCCGATGGTTTGGTGGTCACCGGCACCGCCGCCCCTGGCAGCACCGTGAACGTCTACGGCCCCAACGGTGCGCTGCTGGGCACTGCGCCGGTCGGCAACGACGGCAACTTCACCGTCAACCTGGGCAGCGCCCAGGCCAACGGTGAGGTGCTGCATGTCAGCGCCGTGGCCACCGACGGCACCGCATCGCTGCCAGCCACCTTGCAGGCGCCAGACACCACTGCGCCACAACCACTTACCAACCTGGTGCTGAGCAACGACGGCCTGACCCTGACTGGCCGTGGCGAGCCGGGCGCCACCGTGACAATAACGGGTCAAGGCGGTGTCGACCTGGGCTCCGGCGTGGTGGATGCCAACGGCAACTTCAGCATTGGCCTGGCCAGCGCGCAGACCAACGGCGAGCAACTGAGCGCACAGCAGACCGACGTGGCAGGCAACGAATCCAATAGCGTCAGCCTCACAGCGCCAGACCGCGTGGCACCCGATGCCGCCGGCAACCTCGCCTTCGCCAGCGGCGGCAGCCTGCTCAACGGCACCGGCGAGGCCGGCAGCAGCGTCAAGGTGCTGGCCGCCAACGGTTCCCTGCTGGGCACAGCAGTGGTGATGGGCGACGGCAGTTTCCAGGTCAGCCTCAACCCACCGCAGGCCAACGGCCAACGGGTGCAGGTGGTGCTGACCGATGCCGCCGGCAACCAGTCGACCCCCACTTCCATCACCGCGCCGGACACCACGGCCCCCACGGTGCTCACCGAACTGGCAATTTCCAGCGACGGCGTGACCCTCACCGGTCGTGGTGAAGCGGGCGCCACCGTGACTGTTCGCAATGCCGCAGGCGACGACATCGGCACAGCGCTGGTGGATGCCAGCGGCCACTTCACCGTCACGCTCAACCCAGCGCTGGGCAACGCCGAACTGCTCAGCCTGGCCCAGGCCGACTTGGCCGGAAATGTGTCGGCGGTCGCAACCTTGCAAACGCCTGACTTCACACCACCGGCCATCCTCACCGATGTGCTCATCAACACCGATGGCAGCGCGATTACCGGTCGCGGTGAAGTGGGCGCGACCGTCACGGTGACCAACGTCAACGGCGATGTACTCGGCACCACCCAGGTGCTGGCCGACGGCAGCTTCCGGGTCGAGCTGACACCCGCGCAGATCAACCAGCAGGTGCTCTCGGTGCAGCAGGCCGACCCACCTGGCAACATCAGTGCGCCAGTCACGGTCAATGCCCCGGACCTGACCCCGCCAGCAGCCGCCGCCGAGCTGCACCTCGACGCCGCCGGTACCCAGCTCACGGGCACAGGCGAAGCCGGCACCACCGTGCGCGTTTTCGTCGGCACCGTGGAGGTTGGCACCGCCACGGTCGCCGCCAACGGCACCTTCGTGGTCGACCTATCGGCGCCGCAACTCAATGGTCAGGTGCTGCAAGTGAGCCTGGTCGATGGTAGCGGCAATGTCTCGCCGATCAGCAACCTGACGGCCATCGACATCACGCCACCGGTCAGCGTGACTGCAACGCTCAACGGCAGCGGCACGCAATTGACCGGTAGCGGTGAAGCCGGCGCACGCGTCAGCGTGGTGAACGACCGTGGCGACCTGGTTGGCCAAGGGGTGATCGATGCCGATGGCACGTTCGTGCTCAACCTCACCACCGCGCAGATCAATGGCCAGGTCCTGACCGTCATCGCCCAGGATGCCACCGGCAACCCATCGGCGCCGTTGCAGATCGCCGCACCGGACCTGGTGCCGCCTTCCCAACCCATCGACCTCAGCCTGAACGCAGGCGGTACGCTGCTGAGCGGTAAAGGCGAGGTCGGTAGCACCATCACCGTACGCGGCCCGGACAACGTGGTGGTCGGCACCGTGGTAGTGCCCGAGGGCGGTGAGTTCACCGTCAGCCTCACGCCCGCTCAAAACAATGGCCAGCTGCTGACGGCAGTGGCGACTGATGCGGCCGGCAATGCATCGCTGCCCGCGACCTACCAAGGGCTGGACACGGCGGCGCCGGACCTGGTCACCAACATCAACATCAATACCGCCTACAACGTGCTGAGCGGGCGTGGCGAAGCCGGCGCGACCGTGACTGTCAGCTTCAATGGCAGCGTGATCGGCACCGGGGTTGTCGCCGCTAACGGCACCTTCCAGGTCGACCTCAGCCCCACGCCCGGCTCGGCGGCGACGCTGGCCATCACCCAGACCGACCCCGCCGGCAACACCTCGGCGGCATTCGCCTACCTGACACCGCTGGTGCCGACTCCAGAGCCGCCTACCAGTGCAGTGCTGGCTGCAGACGGCCTTACCCTGACCGGTACGGCCGCCACCGGCGCGTCGATTCGCGTGTACGACGCCGAAGGCAATCAGATTGGCAGCGGCTCGGCCAACCTCAACGGCACCTTCACCCTGACACTCAACAGCCCGCAGCTCAACGGCCAAACGCTGTCGGTAACCACTTCGACCCTGCTGGGCGGCGAGTCGCTGCCGCTGATCGTACAGGCCGCCGACATCACGCCACCGGCCAACCCGATCGTCACCGCGCTGTCGGCCAACGGCCTGGTCCTGACCGGTACCGGTGAAGCCGGTGCCACGGTCACCGTGCGCGATGCCAGCGGCAACGTGCTGGGCACGGCACTGGTGAATGGCGGTGGGGTATTCAGCGTCAATCTGGCCAGTGCGCAACTCAATGGCCAGGTGCTGGGTGTAACCCAGGTCGATGCGGCGCAGAACCTTTCA
The DNA here is from genome assembly GCF_044772285.1 of Pseudomonas sp. NPDC090233. Classification (NCBI taxonomy): domain Bacteria; kingdom Pseudomonadati; phylum Pseudomonadota; class Gammaproteobacteria; order Pseudomonadales; family Pseudomonadaceae; genus Pseudomonas; species Pseudomonas sp. NPDC090233. Next base: position 470,668 of record NZ_JBIVYQ010000003.1, read on the forward strand.
GGCAGCACCAGCTACACGGCGCCGGACGTGCAGGCCCCCAACGCGCCGACCAACCTGCAGGTGAATGCCGGTGGCACCGTGCTGACCGGTAACGGTGAAGCCGGCGCGACCGTCACCGTCACCGGCCCGAGCGGCACGGTAGGGACCGCCGTGGTGCAAGCCAACGGTACCTTCAGTGTCACCCTGAGCACCGCGCAGAACGACGGCCAACTGCTCGTCGTGCGCCAGACCGACGCCGGTCTCAACCAGTCCGGCAGCGCCAGCATCACTGCGCCGGATACCACTCCACCCGCCGCACCTGTCGCCGCAATCAACACCAACGGTACCTCGATCAGCGGCTCCGGCCAGATCGGCAGCACCGTCACCGTGCGCAACAGCGCCGGCACCGTGCTCGGCACCGCCACGGTCGGCAGCAATGGCCTGTTCGTGGTCAGCCTGGCCGCCGCGCAAGTGGACAACCAGGCGCTGACCGTCACCCTGACCGATGCCGCCGGCAATACCTCGACCGCCACCGCCCTGACCGCGCCGGACATCACCCCGCCTGCGGCCGCCAGCAACCTGGTGATCAGCGCCGACGGCAGCACCCTCACCGGTAGCGGTGAAGCCGGTGCCACCGTGACCGTGCGCAGTTCCGGCGGCCTGGTGCAAACCGCCACGGTACAACCCAACGGCACCTTCAGCGTGACCCTGAGCCCCGCCCAGGACAACGGCCAGACGCTGACGGTCACCCTCACCGACCCGCGTAACAACGTCTCCGGCAACGTCAACATCACGGCCCCGGACGTCGACGCCAACGCCCCGGTGGTCGCCAGCGACAACCTGGTCACCGCCACCGTCAACCTGGCCCCGGTCACCGCCACGCAAACCTACACCGACAGCTTCTCCACCCTGCTGTCGGGCTTCAGCAAGACCTACACCTGGACGGTCGCGGCCGGCACCACGGTCGACCCAACCTTGACCCTGACCACCAACAGCGTCCTGGCGCTGCTCAACAACGCCACCTTCACCCTGCAAGTCAAAGATGCCAGCGGCGCCTGGGTGACCATCGCCAATGGCAACACCCAAGGCCTGCTCGACCTGATCGTGCTGCCGATCGGGCTGCAGGTCGACATGGGCAAACTGCAAGCCGGCGACTATCGCTTGACCGTCGCCAGCGGCGGCATCGGCCTGGTCACGCAAGTCACCACCACCCTCGACATCGTGGCCACCAGCCTCACCCAGTTCACCGGCACCGGCACGGCGACCACCGGCAACGTCATCACCGACCCGGGCACCGACGGCACCGTCGATACGCTCGGCCCGGACAGCGGCGCCGTGTTGCAGGTGCTGAAGAACGGCAGCTACGTCGCCGCAGGCGCCTCGACCACGGTGCAGGGCCTGTACGGCACCCTGGTGATCAGCGCCAACGGCAGCTACACCTACACGCCGAACGGCAGCCCCTCCAGCGTCGGCAAGGTGGACGTGTTCAGCTACCAGTTGGTGCACGGCAACGGCCTGACCGATGCCGCCAACCTCTACGTGCGCATCGACAGCCCGCAAGCCACGGAGATCTGGAGCGACAGCAACCTCAGCGCGCCGGCCACGGTAGTCGATGCGGTCAACGACATCGACAGCAGCAACATCAGCCTGGCCAACCGTGTCGACACCAGCAGCGCCACCCTGGGTTCACTGACCCTGCCGCTGATCGGCTCACGCCAGGCGACCTACACCACCACCGTTGGTGCCGACACCACGGCCAATCTGCAAGTGGTGATCAACTCCACCAACCTGCTGGGCCTGCTCAACGGCACCACCATCGAGCTGCTCAAGCTCAACACCACAACCGGTCAGTACGTGCTGGTGCAGTCGGTGCCCGGTGGCTCGCTGATCAGCCTGCTGGGTGGCGGCGCGGCCTATACCTTCCAGAACCAGGCGGCGGGCACTTACCACATCCGCGTGACCGCTGGCGGCATCGGCCTGGCCAGCTCGATCACCACCAGCCTCAACACCACCACCACGCACCTGAATGACTTCGTGGTCAGTGGCTACACCCCGGTGACCGGCAACCTGTTGACCGACACCTCCGGCGGCACTGCCGACAACCTGGGGTCGACGCTGACCGTCTTGAGCATTTTGGTGGCGGGCAACACCTACGCCATCCCCGGCTACAACGGGCTCAGCGTGGCCGGCACCTACGGCTCGCTGCTGGTGCATGCGGACGGCAGCTACACCTACACCCTCAACAGCGGGCTGACCTCGGCGGTGATCGGCCAGCACGACACCTTCACCTACCAGCTGACCCACCCCAACGGCACCACCGACACCGCCACGCTGACCGTCAACCTGGACAACGCCGCGGGCCTGTTCAGCGCCACCTCGCTGCTGGCCGACAGCAGTGACGAGGGTGTTGCCACGCTTGCGGCAGCGTCCAGCGAGGTGCTTGCCGGCACCGACGGCAATGACCATCTGGTCGGCAGCCAGGGCGGCCACATCACGCTGGAAGGCGGCGCCGGCAACGACATCCTCGAAGTGGTCGACCAGAACTTCGCCAGCGTCGATGGCGGCAGCGGCACCGACACCCTGTTGTGGGGCGGCGGCGATGCCAGCATCGACCTCGGCAACCTGGTCGGGCGTGTCCACGACATCGAGATCATCGACCTCAACGACACCAGCGCCGTGGCGCTGACCCTCAACCTCGCCGACGTCGTAGCCATCACCGAAACCAGCAACAACACCCTGTTGATCAAGGGTGATGACAAGGATTCGGTGCACATGACCGACACCTGGAGCCTGACCGGCAACCAGACCGCCGACGGCATCGACTATAACCAATACACGGCCCAGGAGGATCCGAGCCACCACCTGTGGGTACAAAACGGCATCCATGTCGTCTGAGGCCGCAGTAACCCGCCGGGCGCCACGCCCGGCGGCAAGGACGATCAGCAGTAAGGGAACTCTGTGAAGCGAAGCAGTCCGCTGTCACCGCTGTTGCTGGGCGCCTTCGGGCTCCTGGCGTTGAACCTCCACCCGGTTGCACACGCAGCCGACGACATAGACCCCACACTGCGCAACATCGGGCCGTCACTGCTACGTGACGCTCCCAATGCCATCCCTGCCCGCCCACCGTCCGGCCAGGCCGCCAGCACTGGCGACCGGCTGGGGTTGAGCGAGGCGGTGCTGGCGGCCGCGCAGTGGCACCCCAGCATCGCCGAGGCCATCGGCAACCTGTACAAGCAAGGCGAAGGCATCAACGTCGCCCGCGCCGGTTACTACCCGCAGATTTCCGGCGGCATCCGCACCGGTTACGACACCGGCTACGGCGGTGACCGCAACAGCCAGGCGGTGAACCTGTCGTTGAAACAGATGCTTTACGACTTCGGCAAGGTCGACAGCGCCGTGGATGCCGCCCACGCGGCCGCCGCCCGCGCCCAGGCCAACATCTTGCTGGTGGTCGACGACCTGGCCCGCGACACCGCTTACGCCTGGATCGAAACCCGCCGCTACGAACAACTCATGGTCATCGCCCGTGAGCAGATTCGTGGCGTCGGCGACATCGCCGGCATGGCCCGCCAGCGCAGCGACATGGGCGCCAGCACCCGTTCCGACCTGGTGCAGGCCGAGTCACGCGTGGAGGCTGCGCGCGCAACGCTTGAGGAATACCAGGCGCAGTACGAGCGCTGGCGCTCGACCCTCGCCGCTTTGCTGGGCCGCGTATCGCCCCCGGCCCTGGCCGAAGAATCGCCCCCGGAACTCGCCCAGTCCTGCAAGCGCCCAGCCAACGGCGACGACCGCCTGCCCGCCGTGCTCATGGCCCTGGCCTTGCGCGCCCAGTCCAAAGCCGAACTGGCCCAGGCCAAGGCCGAGGCCTACCCGACGCTGTCGCTGCAGCCGCAGGTCAATCATTACCTGGACGACGACTACAACCGCGACAACAACCGCATCGACCGCACCCAGGCCGGCATCTACCTCAACGTCGAAGTGCCGATCTACCAGGGCGGCGCCATCAGCGCCCGCAGCCGCGCCGCCGGGCACGCCCTGACCGCCGCCGACTCGGCTGAAGACGCCGCACGCCTGCAGGCGCGCCGTGGGCTGGCCGAAGCCATGGCGCAGACCTCGGGGCTGGGCCGCCGCCTGAACTCGTTGGAAGCGCGCCAGACCAGCATCCAGGAAGCCCGCGTGCTTTACGGCCGGCAATACCTGGACCTGGGCACGCGCCCGCTGCTCGACCTGCTCAACGCCGAGCAGGAAATCTACCAGTCGCGCTTCGAGCTTGCCGGCACGCGCTCCGACCTGCTGCGCCTGGATGTCGACTGCCTGTACAACACCGGGGCCCTGCGCATGGCCTTCGGCCTTGAAGGGCGCAACCTGCAAGGGGTGGAGATCGAGCCATGAACGATACCGTCAACCTGAGCCAAACCAATCAGCAGCCCCCGGAGCAGGCCGTGGTCCATCGCCCTGACCTCGGGCCGTGGCTTGAGGTGATGCTGCAGGTCGCCCACCACTACCGCTTGGATGTCTCGCCCCAGCGCATTCGCCTGGCCGCCGTGGAGGATGCCCGCCCGCTGGACGAAATCCTCCGCCACATGGCGCGCCAGGCAGGTTTGGCGCTGCGCTTCGTGCGCTTCGACGCCAAAGCCCTGAAGCAATGGCGCACGCCGCTGGTGCTTGAACTCGACGATGGTCAGCTGGCCGTGGTCGAGGCGGTCACAGAAGAAAACGAACTGGCCGTGGTGTTCGCCGGTGACCAGAGCCTGACCTCGCGCCTGCCCCGCGAAGCCCTCGAAGGTCGCATCAACCGCGTGGCGCTGATGCGCCCGGCGCGGCCGTTGCGCGACGTGCGCACCGACGACTACACCGCGCCCTACGACCGCCACTGGTTCGCCCGCATCGTCCTGCGCGACCTGCGACCCTACGGCCAGGTGATGGTCGCCTCCTTGGTAGCGAACGTGCTGGCGCTGGCCGGCGTGCTGTTTTCCATGCAGGTATACGACCGGGTAATCCCCGCCGAATCCCTGCCGACGTTGTATGTACTGTTCGGCGGCGTGGTGCTGGCGCTGGTTTTCGATTTCAGCATGCGCCTGTTGCGCCTGAAGGTCACCGACCTGCTCGGCAAACGCGCCGACCTGCGTGTGTCGGATCTGGTCTACGGCCATGCCCTGCGCCTGCGTAATTCAGCGCGGCCAAAATCCACCGGCTCGTTCATCTCACAGCTGCGCGAGCTGGAATCGATCCGCGACCTGATCACCTCCAGCACCGCTACCGCGCTGGCCGACCTGCCGTTCTTCCTGCTGTTCCTGTTCGTGTTCTGGCTGATCGGCGGCGTGCTGGTGTTCATCCCGCTGGTGGCGCTGTTGGCCATGGTCATCCCCGGCCTGTTGGCGCAACGCCGCCTGGCGCGCCTGGCCAACGCCTCGATGCGCGAATCGTCGCTGCGCAACGCCATGCTGGTGGAAAGCATCCAGGGCCTGGACGAAATCAAGGCGCTGCAGGCCGAGGCGCGTTTCGAGCGCCAGTGGAACCAGTACAACGCCGCCTGCGCGCACACCAACCTGCACCTGCGCACCCTGACCAACGGCCTGGTGACCTGGACCCAGAACGTGCAGGGCGCGGTGTTCGCCGTGGTCATCGTCATCGGCGCACCGATGGTGATCGCCGGCGACCTCACCACCGGTAGCCTGGTCGCCGCCTCGATGCTGTCCTCACGGATGATGGCGCCGCTGGCCCAGCTGACCCATGTGCTGACACGCTGGCAACAAGCCAAGGTCGCGCTGCAAGGCCTGGACAAGCTGATGCAGTCGCCGGTCGACCACCCCGAGGGCGAAGCGCGCGTGCACCTGCCGGCCATTCGCGGTGAGTACAAACTGCGCCAGGCCAACTTCCGCTACGACGCCGAAGCGCCACCGGTGTTGAACATCGGCCAGCTGGACATCCAGCCGGGCGAACGCATTGCCGTGCTGGGGCGCAACGGTGCTGGCAAGTCGACCCTGCTGCAGGCGCTGGGCGGCGCCATGGACCTGGTGCAGGGTGAAATCACCTTGGACGGCATCGCCATGGCCCACCTCGACCCGGCCGACCTGCGCCGTGACGTTGGCCTGCTGCCGCAATACGCACGGCTGTTCCACGGCACCCTGCGGGAAAACCTCACCCTCGGCGCCGGCCAGGCCAGCGACCAGGAACTGGTGGCAGCGCTGGCCGCTACCGGCGCCCTCGACTTCGTGCGCCGTCTGCCCAAAGGCATGGATCACTTGATCCTCGAAGGAGGCCTTGGCCTGTCCGGCGGGCAACGCCAAGCCCTGGTGCTGTCACGCCTGCTAGTGCGCCAGCCGCAGGTGCTGCTGCTGGACGAACCCACCGCCTCGCTGGACGACATGACCGAACGCAAGCTCCTGGATAACCTCGACCGCTTCTGCCAGGGCCGCACTTTGGTGATCGCCACCCACCGCTTGAGCGTGCTGCAGCGGGTCGAGCGGATCATCGTGCTCGACGGCGGGCGCATCGTCATCGACGACAAGCGCGACGCTGCGCTGGCCAAGCTGCAAGGAGCGCAGGCATGAGCAACCACGAACTCCCCGCCTCGTACCTCGATGGTCAGGATGACCAGGCCGTCTTACGCGCGGGCCGCATCATCACCCTCTGCGCGCTGATGCTGGCCGCGTTCCTCGGTTGGGCCGCCTGGTTCGAGGTGACCGAGGTGTCCACCGGCACCGGCAAGGTGATCCCCAGCTCGCGCGAGCAGGTGATCCAGTCGTTCGAAGGCGGAATCGTCGCCGAGATGAACGTCGGCGAAGGCGACCTGGTCGAGCGCGGCCAGGTGCTGGCCCAACTCGACCCGACCAAGACCGCGTCCAGCGTTGGTGAAAGCGAAGCCAAATACCGCGCGGCCACGGCCAGCGTGGCGCGCTTGCGTGCCGAAGTCGCCGGCAAGCCGCTGGTGTTCCCCGAGAGTTTGCGCGACTCCCCCGACCTGATCGAGGCCGAAACCGCCCTGTACCAGACCCGCCGCCGTGGCCTGGAGCAGACCCTGGCGGGCATCGAGGATTCGCTGCGGCTGGTGCGCAGCGAGCTGAAGATCACCGAGAACCTGGCCAAGATGGGCGCCTCCAGCCGGGTCGAGGTGATCCGCCTGAACCGTCAGCGCTCGGAGCTGGAGCTCAAGGCCAACGAGGCCCGCTCCGACTACCTGGTGCGCGCCCGCGAAGAGCTGGCCAAGGCCAGCGCCGAAGCCGACAGCCTGTCCGAAGTGATCCGCGGACGCAGCGATTCGCTGACCCGCCTGACCCTGCGCTCGCCGGTACGCGGTATCGTCAAGGACATTGAGGTCAACACCCTGGGTGGCGTGGTGCAGCCCGGCGGCCAGGTGATGAAAATCGTACCGCTGGACGAGCGGCTGCTGATCGAGACGCGCATCGCACCCCGCGACATCGCCTTCATCCACCCCGACCAGGCGGCCAAGGTGAAGATCAGTGCCTATGACTATTCGGTGTACGGCGGGCTGGATGGCAAGGTCGTGGGTATTTCACCGGACACCTTGCAAGACGAAGTGAAGCCGGAGATCTACTATTATCGGGTGTTTATCCGCACCGAGCAGGACAGCCTGCAGAACAAGGCTGGTAAGCGTTTCGCGATCGTGCCAGGAATGATTGCCACCGTCGACATACGTAGCGGTGAGAAGACCATTCTCGACTATTTGATCAAGCCGCTTAATCGCGCCAAGGAAGCGCTGCGTGAACGGTAGTTGAATCACGCCATTCACGCCGCTGCAGTAACGCTGCATGAAGTGGGGCTGACGCCCTGCTTCATGCAGCGTTGATCGACTTACTTCATGTCGAGATTGATTTCAATATCGACCAGCCGCGACAGCTCGCTTTCCTCGCTTCTGGCAGTGGTGACCCGATAACCAAAGAACAGCCGTTGGCGGTTACCCTTTATCAAATCACTGCGTTTGAAGTGGATCGGTGTTTTTGTACCCGGCTCCACGGTACTGGTTGGCTCCAGATACATCCCTGTTAATTCTGACTCACCGAGCCACGGCGTGATGACATCGCCAGGCTGGCTATCAAAGTAAGCATTGACCGAAGCGGTGAGCACACCGCCTTCAAGGTCTTCTTCGGTGATTCCGCTGCGCTGATCGTCGGTGAAGGCGATGGCGGGCAGGTTGACAGGTACGGAATAAGTCACATGGCCCGCCGAACCAGACGAAAGTGTTGCCATGCTTGAGAGATTGCCGAAGGTTGGAAGAGAACAACCGCTATCGGGAATATCCATGGCGAAACGGACAAAGGCCGGGAGCGTATTACTGTTTCTCCCCGTCGTATTGGCCAAGGAATAATTCAGTGTCGCACCGTTGCGGCAAATGTAATAAGTCGTCGAATAAGGCAAGTTAATTTCGAAGTAGCCTTGAGCGATATGATCCGCCGTCAGCGGCACATCATCAGCCTTGACCCGCGATTGTTCGATTGGCGCCGGTGGTGGATTAGGCAAGCTGCCCGCATCACCACTTTGAACACCCACAAAGTCATAGCTGACCGTTGCGCCTGTGCCGTCGATATTGGTCACACCGTCCAGCAGAATGCGGAATGTCGTACCATTGATGCCGGCTGCGCGAGTAATGATGTTCCTGGCATTGGCTTCCGGGAATGTACCCGCCCTAAGCTGCTGACCATCGCCCGGCAGAGCGTCTGCTGACGCTACTTGAACAATTTGCACGGGTGAACTGACGGTCACAGGAACGGTCCCGCCACTCGGTGCTGGTAATTCACGGGTGATGGTAAAGAACGTAGTGATCGGACCTACGCCAACCGCTTCGATCACACCGGCAAAAGGAATGGGGACGGGAATATTGGCACCTTCGTTACCCGGAACTACTGGCACCGATGCGATTTCGGGGTTCGAGACCGTTCCCCAATGCATTTGAATGACATCTCCGACTCTCCAGATGGGATTGTTATCCACGCCTTGGCGGAAGGTCGTCGCTGTAGCCGGCAGGTGGAAGTCTGCCGGAGAGATTGTGTTCACGGGGCTGGTGCCGCACTGGATTGAAGGTGGCTTGATGTTGTCGTGCTCAGGCGTGCCCAGATCCGGGTCCGGGTTGGGTCCGCCCGGAGTCGTCAGGTTGACGGGCACATTGGTTACAGGTGAAGGGACGACTGGATTAGCGCCTCGGAGCATTTCATACGTGACAGGAATATCATGGCCATCACCCGCAGCTTTCACCACATCATAAGGCACTTCGAGAATGGCCACAGGGTCGTTATTACCCTCCCCTTGGCCTAGGGAATAAGAAGTGGTCCTAATGCCACCCCAGATCACCGTGATCGTATCAGAATCGGCGGCGCCGGGGTATTGAGGGATTTCCACGCTCACAGAGGGGTTGGCATCAGTGAAGATCACAAGACCATCGTCAGATTCGGGTACCAGAGGCGCCAGAAGCGTGGGCAGGTTGATGAATACCGGGATGCCAATCAAGTTGGACTGCGCACTGACGTTACCTGCGAAATCGGTGACACGGTAGCCAAAGAAGAGTGTGCGCGCGTCACCCGCTGTGTTGAGGTCATTCCGAGTCAAGTAAACCGGCAGCTGGTTTCTTGGGTTTTGCACCGTGAACGTAGGTGTTAAATAGCTACCTGAGGTTTCGGACTCCCCCAGCCAGAGCTCGACGATATCGCCAGTTTCCCCTCCAAAAAAAGGGTCAATCAGCATATTCAGCTGGTCGCTTCCATCGATATCGGCGTCGGTGATCCCGCTGAGCTGGTCGGCGGTGAAGGCTATCGGTGGCGGTTCATCACCACCGGGCGCCTTGCGATCGAAGCGCACGTTTAAAGGAGTTGCCGCTATGCCTGCTTCTGAATCGGCGTCAAATAGATAGTAATTCAAAGACACCGTCTCATCGGTACCATCCGCTGGGAACTCGGTGACTTTATAAAAGAGATCAAACTTCACCAGCTGAGGGTCAGCAAGATCGAAACCGGCAAGATCAAGGGGATCACCGATACGGTTATTGGGATCATCAAAATCGTTATTGATAAACAATTGAATGGTCAGCGTATTCCTGAACTCAAGCCCTTTTGGCACTTCAACCAATACATTGTTTTCCAAGTCAGGACGTCTGATGATACCCGTCGCTTCATCACGCACCGGAATCGTGGCTTGATTCATGGCAGTCGGCTTGACTGTGCGTTGCCTGTCAGTCTTTCCCGGCTTATTGAAAGGGGCGTTCATGGTGGCACCTCCGTTATTTATATTGGAATTCAATCAATACATATACAAACGATAACAGTCGCTGCTATGCCCTTTAGCAACACCCTGCGTGCCCATGAATGCTAACCGGTCGTTCTCGACCTGTAACCTAGCATTTTTACTAGGTTCGGCACCGACGTGACTCCTGTATAACAGGTACTTGAAAGTACGTTGGACAGAGAGCTTTCAACATCTGCTCACTCTTGCGCAGTTCGCAATTCAATGCTGAACCGGGAGTTAAACTCGATGAGCGCTACCTCACTAAGAAAACTACGAGTTTCGCGTTATATCCATGCGTTTGCTCTATCAGCCAGTTTGTTTGGACCGGTGAGGGCCAGCGATCTTTCCCCAGGGGACAGCGCCACTGTCCAGCCTGGTGACATTGCAGAACGCTGGACCCTGGATGCTGCCAGCTTGATTATCGAACCCGGTGGGGAAGCGCTGGGCATCCTCGCCAACCCAGGTTCGACCATTACGCTCGACGGCGCGACGGTCAGTGGTGGCAACTTGCGCGCAGTGGTTCTGACGGAAAGCCAGGGCACCATCCGTAATTCAACCCTGACATCCACTGCCAACACCGGCCTTTCCGTGATCAGAGGCATCGACGAATCGATCCCTGGCGCGACCGTGCTGGTGGAAAACACCACCATCACAGCCGCTGGCCGCGGTCTCAATGTCGCTGGCGGCAGCAGTGCGACGGTCATTGGTTCGACCATCAGCGCAACAGGCTCGGTGGGGCCCTCTGTGGCGGGCAGAGGCTTGGGTGTGTCCCTCGTCGGAGGCGAAGCGATCCTGCGCGACACCGCTGTGACTGGCAGCAATTGGGCTGCCGGTCTGTTCTCCAATACGGTCGGCAGCGCCACTCCACACCTGGTGCTGGACCATGCAAGCCTTGAGTCGAAGACCGGCAGCGCAATCGTCGTGAGCAATCTCAGCAGCGAGGCCATGCTGGCCAGTATCGAGATTCGCAATGGAACGACCTTGACCACAGCCAATGGCACCCTGCTTGAAGTCGGGCTGCCCGGCGACCCCGCCGATCGCATCGCCCAGGCGCGCTTGAGCGTAGAAGCCAGCAGCTTGACCGGCGATATACAGGTTGCCAGTGGTGCGGTGGCCGATGTTTCTCTGCTCAATGGCGCTGCGTTGACGGGTAACGTCAACAACGTGCGCAGCCTGGCACTAGATGCCAGTACCCTGACTGGCACGCTCAATGGGTCGGCGGGTTCGACCGCCGTGGTTAGCCTGGCAAATGGTTCAACGCTCAGTGGCAACGCATTCAACCTGGGCAGGTTGAACTTGGCCAACAGCTCTCAGCTGACCGGTAACGTAACAAACGCAACGCAGGTGTCCTTGGACGCCAGCCATCTTGATGGAAACGTGGCTTCTGCCTCTAGCAGTGCGACCACCGTGAATCTCACCAATGGTTCGTCGCTAAAGGGCTCGGTCAACAATGTCGCCAGCCTGGCTCTGGACAACAGCCGCATGACAGGTGACCTGATACAGGATGCGTCTACAGCAGGCACGCTGAGCCTGGCCAATGGCTCACAGCTGATCGGCACCGTAAGCAATGCTACCAGCACCAGCATTGCCGCCAGCTCGAGGTTCGACATGGTCAACAACTCGAACGTTGGCGCACTGCAACTGGCCGGTGGTACCGTCAACCTGCGCGCTGGCAATGGTGATTTTCGCACCCTGACAGCCAGCCAGCTGCAAGGTAACGGCACCTTCGTACTGGGCACCGACCTGGCGCAACTGCAAAGCGACCTGGTCAACATCGAGGGCCAGGCCGAAGGCACCTACGGCCTGCAAATCGTCAATACGGGGGCTGAGCCAGTTGCGGGAGAGTTTGCGCAACGGGTGGTGCACACCGAGGGCGGTAATGCCAGTTTCGCGGTGCTCAGCGAAAACGGCCTGGTGGATGCAGGTGCCTTCTCATATGCGCTTCAGCAGCGAGATACTGATTGGTACCTGGCGCAGAACCCCACTTCCCCTCCCATCATTTCACCCAGCACGCAAGTAGCCATCGCCGTATTCAGCGCAGCGCCCACGGTCTGGTACGGTGAACTCAGCACCTTGCGCAGTCGCATGGGCGAACTCCGTGACGGCTATGGGCAAGGCGGTTTATGGGCGCGCACTTACGGTAACAAGTATCGCGTGTCGGCCGCCGACCAGGTGAGCTACGAACAGATACAGCAAGGGCTGTCCCTGGGCGTGGACACCGCACTGCCGATCGAGAGTGGTAAATGGCTGGTCGGCCTGATGGGCGGTTACAGCGATTCACAGTTGAACATGCGACTTGGCAGCAACGGCCAAGTGAGCAGTTACTACCTTGGGCTCTACAGCACGTGGATCGGGGAAAATGGTTACTACCTCGACGCAGTACTGAAGGCGAATCGTTTCGACAACAAAGCCGACGTGCGCATGAGCGACGGCGACAAAGCCAAGGGGGACTACAGCAACTATGGGTTAGGTGGCAGCGTAGAGGCCGGCCGGCACATCAAGCTGGAGGACGGCTGGTTTGTCGAACCCTACCTGCAGGCATCGGCGCTGTGGGTCGAGGGTGAACACTACAGCCTGGACAATGGCTTGCAGGCCGACAGCAACCGGGCCGATTCTCTGCTGGGGAAGCTGGGTACCCACGTGGGGCGCACAATCCCTCTGCAGACAGGAGGGTTTGTGCAGCCTTACGTAAAGCTTGCGGCAGTTCGGGAATTTGCGCGTAACAATGACATCAAGATAAATCGCACGACATTCCATGACGATTTATCTGGCAGCCGTGGGGAGATCGGTGCGGGTATCGCTGCCCAAATAACGGATGTGCTGCAACTTCACGCCGACATTGACTATAGCAACGGCAAGAATATCGAGCAGCCGTGGGGCGTGAATGTTGGATTTCAATTGGCTTGGTAGCGTGGTCTGATGTGTAATACTTTGTAATAACATCTGACTTTTCCTTCAGTATCATAAGAATATACCTACGTTTAATTGCGGCTTATTCCGGTCAAATCGCACTTTATTTTTTGACCGAGCACCATCATGAAACGTGTAATAACCTGCACCTTGATCGCAGTGGGGGGATTTGCTATCGCCCCCCTTGCGTTCGCCACCGAGACGATCGTGTTGCCGCCCGACAGCTCCTTCACCGTAGATGAAGGGGCCTCAGTCAATCGTTACGAACTACAACGAAACGCGACCCTCCATGTGCTGCCCGGTGGCTCCACCCAAAGGATATTTGCCACCGGCGGCTCGCAGGTGAATATCCAAAGTGGCCACGTCGGTATGGTCGGTATCACCGCCCTAACTCTGCATAACAGCCATGCTGTCATTGATAACAGCACCATTATCGGTAGCGTCGACCCGGCCCAGCCCAACGCCACAGCCTACGGTGTCAGCTTGTCAGGGACCGATCAGGCATCGACCGCGCGTATCAGCAACAGTACTATCTCGGGAGTTGGCCGTGGCATTAACGTTGCCCACAGCGCTGTCCTCGATCTGGCCAATACACAGGTAGACGGCTTCGCCGGAGGCCCTGGCAGTGGCGCGGTGCCGGGGGGGGCAGGGGTGGTGGTGGCGGGTGCCACAGCGCTCATCCGAGAAGGCAGCGTGGTTAGCGGTGACAAGAATGGCGTCGTGCTGTTTGCGGGTGTCACGGGAACCGTTGAGCAGGGTGCGAAGCTGGTGCTCGATCAGTCCAGGGCAGCAGGACGTGAAGGCAGTGCCATCAGGATTTTTCGTACGGCTTCCTCAAACGAGACTGCGGAGCTCGAAATCAACAACGGCTCTACCCTCTCAGGTGGTAACGGCGTGATCCTCGAAGTGGGCGAAGAAGCCCGCGCCAATGTGTCGGTCAATAACAGCCAACTGAGCGGAAACATCGTGGCGGATTCGACTGCTACCTTGAACCTGGGCCTCTCCAACTACGCCAGCCTGACCGGCACCATCGAGAACGCCAGCACGCTGGCAATCGACGGCACCTCCGCCTGGACCATGACCGGCAGTTCCACTGTCGACAGCCTGGCACTCGCGGGCGGCACGGTGAACCTGCGCGGAACCGAAGGCAGCACCGGCTTCAGCCGTCTGCAGCTGGGCGAGCTTTCGGGCAACGGTACCTTCATTCTCGGCACCGATCTGGCTGGCCAGCAAGGCGACTTCCTTGACGTGAGCGGCAAGGCCAGCGGCGACCACCAGTTGTTGGTGGAAAATACCGGCACCGACCCGAGCGCCGAAGTCAGTGCCCATCAGCTGGTGCATACCGGCGAAGGCAGCACTTCGCAGTTCGGCCTGGTCGGTGGCCAGGTGGACTTCGGCACCTTCGCCTACGAGCTGGAACAACGCGGCGACGACTGGTTCCTGGTGCGCAAAGGCGACACCACCACCCCAGGCACGCGCTCGGTTACCGGCCTGTTCAGTGCCGCGCCCACCGTGTGGTACGGCGAGTCGACAACCCTTCGCGGGCGCATGGGCGAGCTGCGCAACGGCCAGGAACAAGGCGGTGGCTGGCTGCGTAGCTACGGCAACAAATACAAGGTGGCGGCCGGCGCCGGTGCCTCGTATGACCAGGTGCAGCAAGGCATCGCCTTCGGTGCCGATGCGCCGTTGCCTACCAGCAACGGCCAATGGCTGGTCGGTGTGATGGGCGGTTACAGCCGCTCTGACCTGGATTTGTCCGGCGGCACCTCTGGCAAGGTCGACAGCTTCTATCTGGGTGCGTACACCACCTGGTTGGCTGATGATGGCCTGTACATCGATGCACTGATCAAGGCCAACCGCTTCAAGAACAGCTCCGACGTGCGCATGAGCGACGGCCGCAAGGCCAAGGGCGACTACAGCAATAACGGCATCGGTGCCTCGGTTGAAGTGGGCAAGCACATCAAGCTGGACGACGGCTGGTTCGTCGAACCTTACACCCAGGCGTCGACGCTGTGGGTCGATGGTGCCAGCTACAACCTGGACAACGGCATGCGCGCCAGTGCCGACAACGCCGATTCGCTGCTGGGCAAGGTTGGCAGCCACGTGGGCCGTACCATCTCGCTGGATAAAGGCGGCTTCGTGCAGCCCTACGTGAAGGTGGCTGCAGCCCATGAATTCGCCCGCAACAACCAGGTCAAGGTCAACGGCAACCGGTTCGACAACGATCTGTCGGGTAGTCGCATCGAGCTGGGCGCAGGTGTGGCCGCACAGGTGACCGACACCGTGCAGGTCAATGCCGGCTTCGATTACATGAAGGGCAACAACATCGAGCAGCCTTGGGGCGTGAATCTCGGCGTTCGCTACAACTTCTGAAACATCAGGGGCCGCAAGGCTCCTTCTTTTTACCTAAAGCCCAGCCACCCTGGGCCGATAACCCGTTATCCCCTGTTTCCCACGAAGGTCACCATGGCCACGCAAAACGCCCGCGCGGACTCGCTGTCCCTGCTGCTGTTCACCCTGCGCAGCGGCAAGCTGATGGCAATCAACCTGCTCAAGGTCAGCGAAATCATCCCTTGCCCGCCGCTGACCCGCCTGCCCGAGTCGCACCCGCATGTGAAAGGCGTGGCGACCTTGCGCGGCAACCCGCTGTCGGTGATCGACCTGTCCCGGGCCATCGGTGAGCGCCCACTGGCCGACCCCGATGGCGGTTGCCTGATCGTTACCGAGATCAGCCGCTCGCGCCAGGGCCTGCACGTGCAGGCGGTGAGCCGCATCGTCCATTGCCTGAGCACCGACATCAAGCCGCCGCCCTTTGGCTCGGGCAACCGCTCGTTCATCACCGGCGTGACTCGGGTCGACAACACCCTGGTACAGGTGCTGGACATCGAAAAGGTCATTCACGCCATCGCCCCTGCCGCGCCGGAGCCTACAGCGGGCGTACTCAACGAAGAGGATGCCAGCCTGCTGGCCGCCGCCAATATTCTGGTGGTCGACGACAGCCAGGTGGCGCTACAGCAGTCCGTGCACACCCTGCGCAACCTGGGTATCGAGTGCCACACCGCGCGCAGCGCCAAGGACGCGATCAACGTGCTGCTGGAACTGCAGGGCACCGCGCAGGAAATCAACCTTATCGTTTCCGATATCGAAATGTCGGAGATGGACGGCTATGCCTTCACCCGCACCCTGCGCGAAACGCCGGATTTCCAGCACTTGTACGTGCTGCTGCACACCTCGCTGGACAGCGCCATGAGCGCCGAAAAGGCCCGCTTGGCCGGGGCCAATGCCATCCTTACCAAGTTCTCATCGCCCGAGCTGACCGACTGTCTGGTGGTGGCGGCGCGCACTGTGGTGTTTGCCGAGCGCTGAGGGCCGTGCTGTTATATTCAGCGACAAACTCCTCGGCGTGCTACCGGGGATGACTGGGGCATAATTCGCACCCTTAGCAAGCTTTTCCGGAAATTGCGCATGAAGTTCTTCAGCTCCCTCCTGATTGCCTTCGCCGCCTTCAGCGGCGCTGCCCAGGCCTCCAGCACCCAGGCCTGGAACGAACAACGCCAGCAAATGCTCAAGGCCTGCCTGGCCGCCAGCCAGTTCAAGGATGCCCATGCCCGCGGCAAGCCGGCGGAGTTCGATGATCAGGTCGGTTTCAGCGCCCTGGTCATCGAAGGGGTTTACCCACAAAAGCACATGCAGCAACGCACCGGCACCGAGCTGTGCCTGTACGACCGCCAACACCAGCGCGCCTTCGTCAGTGAATGGAACCCCGACGCCAAGTGACCGATAGCCTGCGTTTTGCCTGTACCGGCTGCGGCAAATGCTGCACCGGCCACCATGTGCCGCTGACGCTGGACGAGACACGCCGCTGGGCAGCGTCTGGTGGCCAGGTGGTGGTGCTGATCGAGGCGTTCGTGGTGGATGGGCCGGGCATGCCGGCGGACCAGCGTGAACATGTACTGCGCCGCTCGCACCCAGTGCCGTGCGGCGCCAGCGAAGTGCGCGTTTCGGTGACCTTCGCCGCATTCAACCCCGGGCGCTGCCGTAATCTCGACGACAATGACCTTTGCACCATCTACGAGAGCCGGCCACTGGTCTGTCGCATCTACCCGGTGGAGATCAACCCACATATTCCGCTGCGGCCAGAGAACAAGGACTGCCCTCCTGAAGCTTGGAAACAAGGTCCTGAACTGATCCACGGCCAATTGCCAGTCGACCCGCAACTGGCCGCCCTAGTCCAGGCTTCGCGCCAGGCTGATCGGGATGATATCGCGGCCAAGGTTGCCTTGTGCCAAGGGTTGGGGATGACAACTAGTGCGTTGAAGAGTAATGGGTTTACTGCGTATTTGCCGGAGATGGTGGCGTTTGCAGGGGCGCTGGAAGGGGGGCCGACGGATGAACTTTCCGCGTGGACCCTGCATGTGCCCGACGCCGAAACAGCGGGAGAGCTGCGCAGCTTGGGCTTGCAGACGACGCGCGAAACGCCGGTTTACTACGCGTTCATTGGTTTTTGATGAGGCTGTCAGGCACACGCCTCAAAAGCTGTGATGTGACATGACTTCGAGCACCGCCTGCGCGGCGCTCGAAGTTAGTACTTCAATCACCTCCCGTTCTCTGCGCAGGCAATGGAGTTATCGGGTAAAAATGAAATCATCCAGATAGATGACGTCAGTCACTTCGATTTGTAATGCCTTGATTTTATTAGGTCCATGCAATCGCGAAGATAAAACTTGAACTGCATTATTCGCTACAGCCACACCCACCTCAAGCTCATTGCCATTGACATCGAGAAAGCGAACATATCCAACGGCGTGCGCAGCCAGCCATGTCAACTTCACCTTGCTGTATTCATGATTGAGTGTCAACCTCAGGACCATGCGTCTATTAGGCGTCACACCCCCGTGAGGCGAACGATTGACCAGCAATGCCATGGTACTGTTCGGGTCTTTCTCAATAGCCGCGTAGGCATTAGCAACATCTTGGTTGTAAATCATTTCAATGACCATGCTCGGCACCGTTATCTTTGCGCCTACCGCATAGATCTTCTCTTTCAGCACATCCTCCGGCAAACCTTCGAATCTTTCTTCAAGCAGTACTTGTATTACACGGTAAGTTGATAAAGGGAAAGGGATTTTGCTCACCCCACCATCAAATGAGACCTCCAACCTGACATGTAAGTCGGAATCCGCTTTTAGCTTGCGCAGTTCTATCAGCTCCACTTCTGTTTGTTCAAGATTCGCGTTGGAGGCAGGGTAACCCCACCATATAGCATGCTGTGCTTCATAGGGTGTACCAGCTTGCAATGTCCCACTGAAACTCAAATAAAGAAGCTGACCTTCTTCCTTGAATGGCCAGCGCGCAACGGTAAGTCTCGCATCCTGCAGCAAGGCGCTAACATCCAGTTGCCCGCTGACGGCCTCTAGGATCACAGGCGCGTGTAATATCGGGTCAAAGGTCGGTGCCGTGACTTGGAGCTGTAGCGTATCTGACGTTTCCCGACGGCCGTCGCGCGTCACGTAATAAAATACCTGAACGGTTCGCCCGATACTGGCAATGATATCTGCCCTCTCGACCACCACACTCACCGTGCCTCCGACCTCTCCGCGCACAGCGGTGTATATGCGGCCATTCCAAACCAGTTCTATCTCATGTGAAGTTCCCATATGCTCATAGGCTATATCCACGAGCACCACTTGGCCTTCCACAGGCGTGAGCGTATTGTCTGGGGTGTTTCTAACGACCGGAGGCGGGAGGGTCAGATTTAGTCGAGTCACACGAAACGTCAGCGGCAGTGATACAACCCCTTCAGCATTGCGCATTGCAGAACTATCATTTTGGGAAGTGTTTGTGGGTACCGCATGACCGGACTGCACTTGCGCCAATGGCTTAATATTACCCATTATCCAATCCTCGAAAAACATTCCTGCATCTACCGTTGAGCACATGAAAACGCTGTACCCGCCGACCCTGCCGAAAGCCGTAATTCTGAGCCTCGCTGGCTTATTAAACGCATACGTTCCAAGCCCCATGGCGTATTGAGACACTACAGCAGGTCGCAGGAACCGTCAGCTGGCATTCTTGCTAGTAGCGGACTTTGTCTTATTTATGCATTCACCCTTCTCAACTGCGTACTACCCTAGGCCGAGCAGTGTCTCAGTGCACGCTGCAGTCGTGGTTTTCAGCCAGCACCGGTGAGTCGATATCGTTTTTCGTCCGAAACTGTCAGCGCTGTCAGCCAGCCGTCACGCTGCCGACCCGGTTCGAGGTCTATAAGCTTGAGTACTGACCCGTACTTTCCATCCCCTGTCCAAGGTCCCCGCCCCGATGCGACGTCCTTCCCGCTCTCTCCTGCTTGCCAGCCTGGCACTGTGCGCCCTGGTGATCCTGGGCATCTGGTACGGCCAGCGCCACGAGATGCCCGCCACCCGCGCCCAAACCGCCATCCCGGTGCGCGTGGTCAGCGTCGCCCAGCAGGACGTGCCGCGCTTCGCCAGCGCCATCGGCTCGGTACTGTCACTGCACAGCGTCGAGGTACGGCCGCAGGTGGAGGGAATACTGACCCAGGTGCTGGTCAAGGAGGGCCAGTGGGTCAAGCAAGGTGACCTGCTCGCCACCCTCGACGACCGCAGCATCCGCGCCAGCCTCGACCAGGCCCGCGCCCAGCTCGGCCAGAGCCAGGCACAGATCCAGGTGGCCGGTGTCGACCTCAAGCGCTATCGCCTGCTCAGCAGCGATGACGGCGTGTCCAAGCAAACCCTCGACCAGCAACAAGCGCTGGTCAACCAGCTGCAGGCCACGGTAAAGGGCAACCAGGCCGCCATTGCCAATGCCGAAGTACAGCTCTCCTACACGCAAATTCGCTCGCCAGTCACCGGCCGTGTCGGCATCCGCAATGTCGACCCCGGCAACCTGCTGCGCACCAGCGATACCCAGGGCCTGTTCAGCGTCACCCAGATCGACCCGATCGCAGTGGAGTTCTCGCTGCCGCAACAGATGCTGCCGACCCTGCAAGGCCTGCTCAAGGCGCCAACCCCGGCGCTGGTGCAGGCCTACATGGACGCCGATGGCGAGCGCAACCTGCTCGGTGAAGGCCACCTGGCGCTGATCGACAACCAGGTCTCGGCCAACACCGGCACGGTGCGGGTCAAGGCCGAATTCGACAACAAGGATGGCCGCCTGTGGCCAGGGCAACTGGTCACCGTGCGCCTGCGCACGGCCATGGACGAAAACGCCCTGGTGGTGCCGCCCACCGTGGTGCAACGCAGCATCGATGGCCACTTCGTCTACCGCCTCGACGGCGACAAGGTCACCAGCGTGCCGGTCAAGGTGCTGTATCAGGACAGCACGCTGAACATCGTCGCCGGGGTCAAGGCCGGTGACCAGCTGGTGCTCGACGGCCAGTCGCGCCTCAAGCCCGGCTCGCGGGTCGAGATCACACCGGACGCGCCCGCGCCTGCCGAAATCGCCGACCGCAGGAGCCAGCCATGAACAGCCGCAATGGCGTCTCGGCCTGGTGCATCGACCACCCCATCGCCACCCTGCTGCTGACCTTCGCCCTGGTGCTGCTGGGTGCCATCGCCTTCCCGCGCCTGCCCGTTGCGCCGCTGCCCGAAGCGGACTTCCCGACCATCCAGGTGACCGCCCAACTACCCGGTGCCAGCCCGGAGACCATGGCTTCGTCGGTGGCCACGCCCCTGGAAGTGCAGTTCAGCGCCATCCCCGGCATGACCCAGATGACCAGCAGCAGCGCGCTGGGCTCGACCACGCTGATCCTGCAGTTCACCCTCGACAAGAACATCGACACCGCCGCCCAGGAAGTCCAGGCGGCGATCAACACTGCTACCGCGCGCTTGCCCCAGGACCTGCCCAGCCCGCCGACCTGGCGCAAGGTCAACCCGGCCGACAGCCCGGTGGTGATCCTGACCGTCAGCTCCGCGCAGATGCCTGGCAATGAACTCAGTGACTACGCCGAAACCCTGCTGGCGCGCCAACTCAGCCAGATCGACGGGGTCGGCCTGATCAACATCACCGGGCAATTGCGCCCAGCCATACGGGTGCAGGCACAACCGGAAAAACTCGCCGCCATCGGCCTGACCCTGGCCGACGTGCGCCTGGCCATCCAGCAGACCAGCCTGAACCTGGCCAAGGGCGCGCTGTATGGCGAGCACAGCGTGTCGACCATCGCCGCCAACGATCAGCTGTTCCACCCCGAAGACTATGCGCAGCTGATCGTCAGCTACCGTGATGGCGCGCCGGTGCACTTGAAGGACGTGGCCAAGGTCATCAACGGCGCCGAAAACGCCTATGTAAAAGCCTGGTCCGGCGAGCAGCCGGGGCTCAACCTGGTGATCTTCCGCCAGCCTGGCGCCAATATCGTCGATACCGTGGACCGCGTGCTCGACGCTCTGCCGCGTCTGCAAGAGATGCTGCCGGCCTCGGTCGAGGTGTCGGTGCTACAGGATCGGACCCAGACCATTCGCGCCTCGCTGCACGAGGTGGAGCTGACTCTGCTGATCGCCGTGGTGCTGGTGATTGGGGTGATGGCGCTGTTCCTGCGCCAATGGTCGGCCACCTTCATCGTTTCCAGCGTGCTGGGCGTATCGCTGATCGCCACCTGCGCCCTGATGTACGTGTTCGGCTTCAGCCTCAACAACCTGACCCTGGTAGCCATCGTCATCGCCGTCGGCTTCGTGGTCGACGACGCCATCGTCGTGGTGGAAAACATCCACCGTCACCTGGAGGCCGGCGACGACAGCCGCACTGCGGCGCTCAAGGGGGCCGGCGAGATCGGCTTCACCGTGGTGTCGATCAGCTTCTCGCTGATCGCCGCGTTCATCCCGCTGCTGTTCATGGGCGGCGTGGTCGGTCGGCTGTTCAAGGAATTCGCCCTCACCGCCACTGCCACCATCCTGATCTCGGTGGTCGTGTCGCTGACCCTGGCCCCGACCCTGGCGGCGCTGTTCATGCGCCGCCCGCATGGCGACCACGAAGGTGGGTTCGGTCATCGCCTCGTAGGTTGGTATGAAAAGGGCCTGGACCGCGCCCTGGCCCACCGACGCATCACCCTCGGCGTGTTCGGCATCACCCTGGCGCTGGCCGTGGCCGGCTACGTGGGGATCCCCAAAGGCTTCTTCCCGCTGCAAGATACCGGCTTTATCCTTGGCACCACCGAGGCCGCGGCGGACGTTTCCTACCCGTCGATGATCGAAAAGCATCTGGCGTTGGCGAAGATCATCGGTGACGACCCGGCAGTGCGCGCGTATTCGCACTCGGTCGGGGTCACCGGCAGCAACCAGACCATCGCCAACGGTCGCTTCTGGATTTCGCTCAAGCCGCAAGGCGAGCGCGATGTCTCGGCCAGCGAATGGATCGACCGGATCCGCCCCAAGCTCGCCCAGGTGCCAGGCATCGTCCTGTACCTGCGCGCCGGGCAGGACATCAACCTCAGCTCCGGGCCATCGCGCACCCAGTACCAATACGTGCTCAAGAGCAACGACGGCGTGGCCCTCAACCTGTGGACCCAACGCCTGTCCGACCGCCTGCGCGAAAACCCGGCGTTCCGCGATTTGTCCAACGACCTGCAATTGGGCGCCAGCGTCACCCGCATCGACATCGACCGCCAGGCCGCGGCGCGCTTCGGCCTGACCACCACCGACGTCGACCAGGCGCTGTACGACGCCTTCGGCCAGCGGCAGATCAGCGAGTTCCAGACCGAGACCAACCAGTACAAGGTGATCCTCGAACTAGATGCCCAGCAGCGCGGCAAGGCCGAGAGCCTGAATTTCTTCTACCTGCGCTCGCCGCTGACCAACGAGATGGTGCCGCTATCGGCCCTGGCGCACGTCGCCGCGCCCAGCACCGGGCCGCTGTCGATCAGCCACGACGGCCTGTTCCCGGCCGCCAACCTGTCGTTCAACCTGGCCCCCGGCGTGGCTTTGGGCGATGCGGTGCAGATCCTCGAACGCACCCAACGCGAACTGGGCATGCCGGACTCGATCGCCGGCAATTTCCAGGGCGCCGCGCAGGCGTTCCAGAGCTCGCTGTCGAGCCAACCTTGGCTGATCCTCGCCGCGCTGGTGGCGGTGTACATCATCCTCGGCGTGCTCTACGAGAGCTTCGTCCACCCACTGACCATCATCTCCACCCTGCCCTCCGCCGGCCTGGGCGCAGTCATCCTGCTCTGGGCCAGCGGCCAGGACTTCAGCATCATGGGCCTGATCGGTATCGTGCTGTTGATCGGTATCGTCAAGAAAAACGGCATCCTGCTCATCGACTTCGCCCTCGAAGCCCAGCGCCACCACGGCATGACACCCGAGCAGGCGATCCGCCAGGCCTGCCTGGTGCGCTTCCGCCCGATCATCATGACCACCCTGGCCGCACTGCTCGGCGCGGTGCCACTGATGTTCGGCTTCGGCGCCGGTGCCGAGTTGCGCCAGCCGCTGGGCATCGCCGTGGTCGGTGGCCTGCTGGTGAGCCAGGCCCTGACGCTGTTCACCACCCCGGTCATATACTTGGCCCTGGAGCGCCTGTTCCACCGCCGCCAGGCCGCCCCGGCGGTCGCGCCAAGTACCCACTGAGACAAGACCATGCGCGTGCTGATCATCGAAGACGAAGAGAAAACCGCCGACTACCTGCATCGCGGCCTGACCGAGCAAGGCTTCACCGTCGACCTCGCGCGTGATGGCATCGACGGGCTGCATCTGGCCCTGGAAGGCGACTACGCGGTGATCGTGCTCGATGTGATGCTGCCGGGCCTGGATGGTTATGGCGTGCTGCGCGCGCTGCGGGCACGCAAGCAAACGCCGGTGATCATGCTTACCGCCCGCGAGCGTGTCGAAGACCGCATCCATGGCCTGCGCGAAGGTGCCGATGACTACCTGGGCAAGCCGTTTTCCTTCCTCGAACTGGTCGCCCGCCTGCAGGCCTTGACCCGCCGCAGCAGCAGCCATGAACCGCTGCAGGTGCAGGTCGGCGACCTGTGGATCGACCTGATGGCGCGCAAGGCCAGCCGCGCCGGCCAACGCCTGGAACTGACTGCCAAGGAGTTTTCGCTGCTCAGCGTGCTGGCCCGGCGCCAGGGCGAGATCCTCTCCAAGACGGCGATCGCCGAGCTGGTCTGGGACATCAATTTCGACAGCGACGCCAATGTCGTCGAAGTGGCCATCAAACGTCTGCGCGCCAAGCTCGACGGGCCGTTCGACAACAAGCTGCTGCATACCATTCGAGGCATGGGCTATGTCCTGGAAAACCGTGCCGGTTAACTCCATCGCCCTGCGCCTGTCGGCATTGTTCCTGCTGGTGGCGCTGGGTGTATTCGTGCTGATCGGCTCGGCGCTGTACCGCCAGGTCGACCGCAGCCTCGACCTGCTGCCAGCGGCGGAGCTCGATGCGCGCTACAGCGTGCTGGAATCCACCCTCAACCGCTTCGGCACGCCAGAGCATTGGGCCAAGATCAACAACAAGCTCAACCTGCTGAGCGAGGAAGACAAACGTATTCGCTTCTGGGTTGTCGGCAGCAACCCGGCCTTCGAGTATGGTCATCCCAGCGAGCTGGTCCGCGCTTTCGCCGAAGGCACGCCGGGGATGCGCGACCTGCATCTGCCCGACCACCTCTACCCTTACAAGGTGCTGGTCAGCGAGCTGCCGGCCCTGGGTGATCGCCCGCCATTGCGTTTTCTTATCGCCATCGACACCGAAACGTTCTGGCAGGCCCAGCACAGCCTACTGGTGGCCATCGTCGGCCTGGCAGTGCTTGGCGTGCTGCTGGCCTCGGTGCTCGGCTATTGGGTCGCGCGCATCGGCCTGCGCCCGCTGCTGGCGCTGTCCAACGAAGCCCAGGCCCTGGCCCCGCCGCGCCTGAACGGGCGCCTGCAGACGGAAAACCTGGCACCGGAGCTGGCGCAGTTCGCGGGCGCCTTCAATGCTGCGCTCGACCGGGTCAGCCAGGCCTATTCACGCCTGGAAGCGTTCAACGCCGACGTCGCCCACGAACTGCGCTCGCCGCTGACCAACCTGATCGGCCAGACCCAAGTCGCCCTCACCCGTGGCCGCAGCGCCGAGCATTACTTTGAAGTGCTGCAGTCGAACCTGGAAGAACTGGAACGCCTGCGCAGCATCATCAACGACATGCTGTTCCTCGCCAGCGCCGACCAGGGCAGCAAGGTCACTGCCCTGACCCAGGCATCGCTGGCCGAAGAAGTGGCCACCACGCTCGATTACCTCGACTACATCCTCGAAGACGCGCAGGTCAGCGTCTCGGTCAGCGGCGATGCCCAAGCGCCCATCGAGAAAGCCCAGTTGCGCCGCGCGCTGATCAACCTGCTGAACAATGCCGTGCAGCACACGGCACCGGACCAGGTGATTCGGGTACATATCGAGGCTGGGCCGGAGCAGGTCAGTATTGCCGTGAGCAACCCGGGGCCAGCGATTGATGACGAGCACCTGCCGCTGTTGTTCGAGCGGTTCTACCGGGTGGATGCGGCGCGCAGCAACAGTGGTGGGGGGAATCATGGGTTGGGGCTGGCGATCGTCAAGGCGATTGCGGTGATGCATGGGGGGGAGATTTTTGTGCGTAGCGAGGCAGGCGCGAATACGTTTGGTATACGCCTGCCCAACTCCCACGCGTTCGGCGGCTAGGTTTCTGTAGGTGCCGTGCGGGATTCGCGATCTATGTCTGCGGGCCATTGAACTTTAGGGGCGAGGCAGTGCATGGGGCTCAACCCGTCATCGCTGTTCCAGTCCCATGGGGGATTTACGAAGTCCGGAAGGGCTTCGGGGCCTTGCTGCATGAACAGGCGGGCGACGGCCCAATAATCCTTGCCCTGGTCGATGTCGTAGGTAAAGAACAAGCGGTCGATCACTTTGTCGGTGCCGGGCTTGCAAACCCTGATGAAAACACGCTCCATCAGGCCGCCATAGCCCATGGGTGCGTAGATGCTGCACGCTTCGACCACCAGGTCGTCCCAGTCATAGACGACCGGTTTCACGCCCCAGCCGCGCAGGCCCAATGGATTGAATGGATCGTAGTGGTATTGGTAGAAATAGACTTTTCGGCGTTTTCTGTTGAAGCGGATGGGTTCGGAGCGGGGAAATTCTATGTCCATGCGGATCATTGGAATGGTTGCCCAGCATGCGACGAATATCCCTATGGTACCGAAAAGAATAATCGGACTATCATAATTCCATGAAGAAGACATTAAGTCATAGATAAAAAACATCAACCCTGGAATACTAATAACCAATGCAGCTGACCCAAAAATCCGACCGATCCCTCTTACTTTCAACGATGACCTAGGCAGTTCCAAATAAACCGCATCTACGTAATTTGGCGCAGGCTCCAACCGTTCCAAGCAACTCCGACTATCTACTGGCTCACCCGGCGCTGGCAGATCGTACTTCCATCCTACAGCCCGCTCGAGATGTTCTATCTCCATATTGGCCATTAGCTGCACTCCTGTACGATTACTTCTGCCAAGGCATCCGGCATACTTCGATCTGGCCAGTATGAAACGACCAAGGTGGCTGCCAAGATATTATGCCGCCCAATGTCCGGCATCATTTCCACGCTTGCTAAAATCGATCGATGCAGATAGCTTTCAGATTCTGATACCACCTCTTTAATATCCGCCACGCGCACATTCAAGCTTTCAGGCTTGTAGTCCGGAAATATGGGCTGCTTTGAAGGTAAAAAATCAACCGCCGTTTTGGTATGCGGCGGATAATAATTACCCGACGTAATGGTTTCTCCGCCAGTAAAGTTTGATGCCACACCATCACCGTGCCGATGCACTGACAAACTCCAACTGTAGGCAGAGTGAGCTTCATCGAATCTCGGTAGAGTAATTTTTATTCTGATGTACCGAGTGATTTCATGGCCAGCAAGACCTCCCATCTTGGAAGTCACAAGGGGGTCTTCAGCCCGTGAGTGGAAATCCAACTCAGCGGTCAGACCGAGCGTAGCCGCATTCAGCTCAGCAAAAGCAAGGTCTGTATCCTCAGGCTTATTCCAATGAATTTTCGGTTGCTCATTTGCCCGTCCAAAATAACAGCGCCTGGCCCAACGCTCCAGTGGCTTAGATTCCTGGGCCACAGCAAGTTTGTTGAAGCCATATACAATCATGCCTAAAACTATTGCAACACCCAGCGGCCCGAGCAGCACTGGATTAAATACTGCGCCCATAGAGGCCACAACTGCACCTATACTGAATATGCCTGCCAACAGATAACGCTTGGATGCATCGGTATCTCCCGATTTGAACGTCCGAGTCAGGGCAAGCCCCGTTTGGACTGAATCAAGAATGCTTGAACCAACGCTGATAAGAGCTCCGATTCTGACCACGACATGACCCAGCGCTACAGTAGATTTAACCGTACCAACACTTGCCGCGCTCAATGAGGATCTTTTCACTATTTGATTTGCACTCTCCCTGATGATCAGCCCCAACGCCTCCACACTGCCCCCCATCACACCCAACCTGGCGCCTTCCAAGGCCATCATCGCTTCATAAGATTTACTCCCAATCTCAACTTCCGCCTTCTCAACATTCCTGCGCAAACTATCGTTCATCACATAAATCCCACCCACCGCGAGCAGCAACTCCCAACTCCCGGCCACTCCACGCAACCCAGCAAAGCTCGTGCGCACCAACTTAGCCGCCTGCTGGGAAGTCACCCGCATGCCTTGCATCAATTTCCGCGCATTCGGCTCCAATGTCCCAGCCGCCACGGATAGATCGACCAGCGCGATTTGCGCCCCGCTGCTGAGCTGACTCACGCCCACACTGGCATCCTTGAACAGACGCTCATGCAATGCCTCAGCCGTACCCTCCACCCAAACGCTCACGCTGATCATGGTGTTGGTAAACCTGGGGTCGAGCACGGCGATGCTTAGCAAGCCGTTTTGAATGATGGGCCGCACCTTGCGCGTCAACTGCGTCGATCCCCATTCGATGTCATCGAGGCTGACCATTATCCGGTCCCTCACCGCCGCAATCGCTTCATTGGCCTTGTGTTGCATCGCCCGCAAATGAGCACTCTGCAACGCGTAGTACTCACCCAGCTTCATGCGCACTTCCAGCGCAACAAGCTGCACGCCGTTGTAGAAAAACTGCACGGCGCTGTTCAGTTGCCGTACAGCGCTTTCAACGCCTGGGGGCAGTAAGTGCCTCAGGCGTTGGCTGGCAGCATTCACCGCACCCAGCATCTCGGTGACGGCGTGCCTTAGGATGTTGCGCCTGCGCAATTGGCCCTCATCGCTGGTGAGGACTTGTTTGAGCACTGCGTACAATTTGTCGCTGTCATTCCAGTTGATCGTATCGGTACCGGAAAAGCTGGGTAGCCATGCCCCCATCAATGCCTGATCCCTCATCAACAACGCACGGTAAGGAGGGCTGTGAGGATCCTGCAGCCACTTCAGCCACAGCGCTTCGCTGGTACCAGGTGCGGGCTGACGGGGTTCTGCGCCGGTTGATGGGGCTTCGGTAATGCCCCCGCCGAGACAAAGCGCCAGCGTTTTGCTGTAAGCCACACCCGACTCACGGTTGTTGCCGTCATAGTCGTATTGTTCGCTGACTTTAAAGGCAGGGCTGTCCCACAACGCGGCATAGGCCGCTGCGTAGTGGTCGATATAGACCTGGAACTGCGCGTCCTGCTGATCGTATTGGGCCTGGAAGGCCGCACGCTGGGGTTCGTGGTAACGCTCCTCAAGCCTGTCCTGACTCTGGGCCTGGCGCATTTCGATCACGCGCTGGCGCTCTACTTGCGGGTCGACGAAAACCGGTGGGCCGTCGCCTGAATGGGGCTCGAACGAGGGCACCTGCTGTGCTGCCTGCTCCCGCAAAACGGCGCGAATGGCCAACAAGATCTGCGAGGTTTGCAACTGGTAGGCGCGCAGCGGATCTTCGCGCCAGGCCTGGCGTTTGACCACCCAGTTCAGGCGCTGGTGGTTGTACTCCTGGACCAGGCCGACAGTGTCGTCGAGCACCACCGCCAGCACGCCGTTTTCCAGCGCGTGCTGCTCCATGGCGTTGACCACGTAACCGCGCAGGGCGAACTTGCGCAGGAAGCGGCTGTGAAAGCCGTGGGCGCTGTCGAACGGGCCGTTCAGTTGCTGGGCGTATTCGAACACCTGCCGGTCGACCTGAAGGTTGTCCGGGGTCATCGCCAATCCGAGCAGCTCGGGGTTGTTGCGCGCCTGGGCCAGGTCCAGCCCTTCGAAACGGTGCGCGGGCGCCTGGCCATTGCGGTAGGCCTGCAGCACGCTGACCGGCCAGGCATCGCTGGAGAAGGCCAGCCAGGCCGAGCCGTAGGTCTCGGTGTCGATGTTGAGAAAGGAAGACGGCAAATCATGGTCCGCCTGTGTGCACCGTTCGGGCAGCGGCGGCGGTGGCCCGGGTGGCGGTTCGTAGGGGTTGAAGCGGCGCAGGTGGCCGTGATCGGTTACTTCGTAGGCGTGCCAGATGCGCTGGTCGAGCAGCACGTAGAGGTAGCCGCTACGCAAGGTGCGCAGGCCCATGCGGGTTTGCGTGGCCGAGTCGCGGCCTGGGCGGGTGTCGGGGACCAGGGCTTGGCGCAGGGGCAGGATTGGCAGGCCTTGGCGCTGGCAGGCTTTGCAGGGGGTGAGGAGGAAATCGGTTTCGGCGACTAAAGTGGCGATGCTCTGGCTGATGCTCATGGGCGAACCTCGTATTGAGCAGAGTCGTGAGGACTCTGAACACTAACGAGGAACCGCTTGCCTGTGGCTTCTCCGACTTCCTTCTAGCTCGTAGGAAATTTCTCTTTATTTGCAAAGCAGCCCCTGTTGCTACGCGAACTGCTCAACCGCGCGGCTTTCAGGCGAAAGTCCAATTGCCTTTTCCGTAATCATTACCTTTTACGCAACAGTGCTTATCAGCAAAGACGCTGTTTCCGCGGCACTCAAGGGACTAACTTTAGCCCCGTCCTCACTCACACTTGCCCGCGCAAGAAGGTAGTTTCAAATGTCCAACAGTATGGGTATTGCCAGCGTTTTCGTTCTGTCTTCCCTGTTGTTGTCGCCCCTGGCCATGGCCGAAGAATCCCCCGCTTTCGTTGCCCGTAACGCAGAGCTTGCCGCTGTTCACCAAGACGCCCGCGACGCCATCGCACACAAGGCCGACGCTGGCAAAGACGCAGAACAGACAGCCTCGAAAGCCGCCAGCGATGCCAATGCCGATAGCTGATCGCGCCTCGCCCCTACTCCGTTTTTCCCTCGGCTACGCCATGGGCACCACCGGTGCCGATATGTTAGCCTTTTAAAGCCGCTGCCGATCAGCGGCTTTTTTTATGTGCGTTAACGATCAGCCCGGCCGTTACGTCTCTAACAAGAAAGTTGCACATTCAAAAATAAAAACTGCCCCACCGTCAGACCAAAGGAGCCAGTACCGGTGTCTTCCGCGTTTCGTTTTACCCCGTTATTCATTGCATTGACTGCAACGATGCCCTTCGCCGCCCAGGCAGATGAAGACAAGGCTGATGGCTTCATCGAAGGCTCATCCTTCAACCTGCATTTCCGTAATGCCTACTTCAACCGCGACAACAAGAACGCTGGCGTGCGCGACAAGCGCGAGTGGGGCCAGGGTGCGGTCGCTCGCTTCGAGTCCGGCTACACGCCAGGCATAGTCGGCGTTGGCCTCGATGCCCACGCCATGCTGGGTATCAAGCTCGATGGCGGTGGCGGCCATGCTGGCACCAGCATTCTGCCCGAGCATGTGAAGGACGACGGTGAGCTGGGCGCTGCCCCGCACTCGTTCTCCACCGCAGGCGCCGCGGTCAAGCTCAAGGCCTTCGACACCGAACTGAAAGCGGGTGATCTGTTCCTCACCAACCCGGTGATCGCTGGTGGCGAAACCCGCATGCTGCCGCAGACCTTCCGTGGCGTGAGCCTGACCAACACCAGCATCGATGGCCTGCTGCTCGAAGGCGGCCAAGTCAGCTTCACCCACCCGTACAACCAGAGCGGCCACCGCCGCATCGACACCTACTATGGGTCGCTGGACGAGCACGACAAGAGCAAGCACCTGAACTGGGCGGGCGCGTCGTGGAGCGGTACCGAGAACATCACCGCCAACCTGTATGCCGCCGAGCTGAAGGACATCTGGAACCAGTACTACGCTGACTTCGACTACACCTACGTGGTCAACGACCTGGTCAGCCTCAACCCGGGCGTGCACTTCTATCACACCCAGGACACCGGCCAGGCGCTGCTGGGGAAGATCGACAACAACACCTACAGCCTGCATTTCACGGTCAACGCCGGTTACCACAGCGTCACCGCCGCCTACCAGCGGGTCAATGGCGACACGCCGTTCGACTACATCAACCTGGGCGACAGCGTGTACCTGGACAACTCGCGCATGTACTCGGACTTCAACGCGCCGAACGAGCGTTCGTGGAAGCTGCAGTACGGTTACGACTTCGCCGGTGTCGGCGTGCCGGGCCTGAGCACCACCGTGTCGTACTCGCGCGGCGAGGCCGACCTGAGCAAGGCCGACCAGAACATCACCCACTACGACTACTACCGCCCCGATGGCAAGAACGCCATGCACTGGGAGCGGGACCTGGACGTGAAGTACGTGTTCCAGGGAGGCGACTTCAAGGACCTTTCGGTGCTGGTGCGCTACGCCACCCACCGTGGCAGCCAGGGCTATGCGTCGATCGACAGCAACAGCGACAACGACGAACTGCGGGTGATCGTCGATTATCCATTGAACGTGTTCTGATCCCGACTGGCGGGCGAGAGCTTGCTCTCGCTCGCGATTCCGTCGGACAAATCTTGTCCGACAATCCCAGCTTGCCTAGAATGTCGCCCGCCGCAAATGGCCCTGCCTCAGCAGTAGCGCGCATGCCCACTCGATTACCGCGTCTCGCACTCTACAGGTCGCACCCCGAGCTGATCCTCAACCTGGGCAGTTGCCTTGCCGTGCTCGCTATCGTGGCCATCGTCAGTTACCTGCTGGCGCGTGAGCGCGACAGTGTCGAGCAGTCCGCCATCCGCGCCTCCAACAACATCGTCCAGCTGATCGAAAGCGACATCCTGCGCAACGTCGAGCTGTACGACCAGTCCCTGCGCGGGCTGATCTGGGCCGTGCAGCATCCCGAACTGTTGCAGGTGGCGCCTAAGCTGCGCCAGCAGATCCTCTTCAACCAGACCTTCACCGCGCCGGTGCGTGGCGATATTCTCTGGATCGATGCCAATGGCGATGTGGTGGGCGACTCCACCAGTGCAACACCGCGCAAGGCCAACTTCGCCGACGCCGTGGACTTCGTTGCACACCGCAGCGACCCCAATCTAGGGTTGTTCATCGGCCCACCGTTCAAGGCACGTCTCGGTGACCTCGACTGGTGTATCAGTTTCAGCCGGCGCATCTCCAACCCGGATGGCAGCTTCGCAGGGCTGGCCGCGGGAGCATTGCGCCTGTCCTATTTCAGCGAACTGTTCCAACGCCTGGACATCGGCGATGAGAGCAGCATCAATCTGCTCAATGCCGATGGCCAGTTGCTTGCCCGGCAACCCTACCGCGAGCAGGACCCACTGATCGGCACCAGCTTTGCCGACCGGCCTAACTTCAAGCGCATCCTCGGTAAACGCAGCGGCAGCTTCAGTGGCCGTTCGAGCATTTCCGACAGGCAGCGGATGTACACCTTCGCCCGTGTGGCCGACCTGCCCTTGATCGTCCTGGTGGTTCACTCCGCCGATGAGGTCTTTCAGTCCTGGCGACGCACCGCGATGGTCGTCAGCGTGGCCACCGGCATTCTTTGCATCGCCATCCTCTGGCTGACATTGCTGCTGGGCCGCGAGCTGCGCCGCCGGCATGAAGCCGAACAGGGCCTGGCCACACTGGCCGCGACCGACAGTCTGACCGGCCTGGCCAACCGCCGTCGACTCGACCAGGTGCTGCGCCTGGAATGGGCACGCGCGCAACGTAACCGCAAGCCGCTGGCGGTGCTGATGGTGGATGTGGATCATTTCAAGGCATTCAACCAGCGCCACGGCCATGCGGGCGGTGACCATGCGTTGCGCGAAGTGGCCAAAGCAATTGAGCGCTGCATACGTCGTCCGGCAGATCTGGCGGCACGCTACGGGGGGGAGGAATTTCAGGTGATTTTACCGGAGACCGAACTGGCCGGTGCTCGCCTACTGGCTGAGCGCATTCGCGCCAGTGTCGAAGACCTGGCGCCGTTTGCCGACGATGCCCATTCGGTCACTGTCAGCATTGGCATCAGCGTCTATGTCCCCGGCACCCAGCGCGATTTGACGAGCCTGCTGGGTGCCGCGGACGAGGCGCTCTACCGGGCTAAAGCCAAGGGCCGCAACCGAGTAGAGATTCCTGCGGATTAAGAGCGGGCGCGGGCTGCGTTACGCAGTGCCTTCACCTGGTCGTGGTTGCGCTGCACGCCTTGCAGCTGCTTCTCGACCACGGCATAGCTTGGATCACTGACCGAACGGCCCAACTTGACCATCTTCTCACGGGCTTCCTTGTAGGCCTTAAGGGCATGGTCCTCACCGCGTTCCACTTCGTTGAGCACCGCTTCTTCGTCCTTGCCGGTGACCATCGACTTGAGGTTGACCCAGCCACGGTGCAGGTCACCGCTGATGCTGGTGGAGGTTTCCGGGTCGCCACCCAGGCGACGCACTTCGCTTTGCAGCTCGCCTGCCGCATTGGCGCACTCGCCGGCACGCTGGACGAAGAAGGCTTTTAGTTCCGGGTTTTTCACGTCTTCGGCGGAAGTCTTGAAGCCTTTCTCGCCGTCCTTGCTGTACTCGATCAGGTCGTTGAGCACGTCGATTACGTCTTTGTTGGGGTTGCTCATGGCTGAACTCCTTGGCAGGTGATAGTCATGTAGACAGGAGCAGCCTTCGTGCCAAGCCGTTTAATTAAATTAATTGCTTATAAATCAAGTGCTTAAAATAAATCGTCAAACGCCGTGAATCGGCGTTCTGCATGATTGCCGCTTGGGCGCTCGTGCAGATTGCAGTATGGTCGGCGTACTTTTACTGCCAGGCACTGCCGATGAAACCGGAAACACTCGAACTGCTGGTGATCCGCACCATGCCCTTTGGCAAATACCAGGGTCGGATCATCGCCGACCTGCCGGGGGACTACCTGGCCTGGTTTGCGCGCAAGGGTTTTCCGGCGGGGGAACTGGGCGGGTTGTTGGCGTTGATGCACGAAGTCGATCACAACGGGCTGGGGGATTTGTTGGTGCCGTTGCGGCAGAAGCATCGGCGCTAAGCGAGTCTGGCCCGCGAGCGGGCCAGTCGAGTGATCAGGGATCAGCCCTTCACCGGCGCCACCGCCAGCTCCACCTGTTCGCTCTTCTTGATTAGCGCATACACCACCGCCGTCAGCAGGCTACCCGCGACGATCGCGAGCAAGTAAAGCAACGCGTGATTGATCGCATTCGGTATCAGCAACACGAACAGCCCGCCATGCGGCGCCATCAGCTTGCAGCCGAAGTACATCGACAGCGCCCCGGTCAACGCGCCACCGGCAATGCTCGCCGGGATCACCCGCAACGGGTCCTTGGCAGCGAACGGGATCGCCCCTTCGGAGATGAAGCACAGGCCCAGCGCCAGCGCCGCCTTGCCCGCTTCGCGCTCGCTCTGGGCGAACTTGCGGCGGGCCAGGAAGGTGGCGATGCCCAAACCGATCGGCGGCACCATGCCGGCCGCCATGGTCGCCGCCATCGGCGCGTAACTCGATGACGCCAGCAGTCCAACAGAAAACGCATACGCCGCCTTGTTGATCGGCCCGCCGAGGTCGACGCACATCATGCCGCCAAGCAGCAGCCCGAGGAGGATAGCGTTGGTAGTGCCCATGCTGTCGAGAAACTGCGTGAGCCCTGCGAGCATGGCTGCCACCGGCTGGCCGACCACGTAGATCATCACCAGGCCAGTGAACAGGCTGGCCAGCAGCGGGATGATCAGGATCGGTTTGAGCGCATCCAGGCTGCTCGGCAGTCGTGCCCAGCGGGCAATCGCCTTGGCACTGTAGCCAGCAAGGAAGCCGGCGACGATACCGCCGATGAAGCCAGCACCCAAGGTGCTGGCCAACAGGCCACCGATCATGCCCGGGGCCAGTCCCGGGCGGTCGGCGATGGACCAGGCGATGTAGCCCGCCAGCAGCGGCACCATCAGCTTGAAGGCGGCCTCACCACCGATCTGCATCAATGCAGCCGGCAACGTGCCCGGCTCTTTGTAGGCTTCGATACCGAATACGAACGACAGGGCAATCAGCAAACCGCCCGCCACCACCATCGGCAGCATGAACGAGACACCTGTGAGCAGGTGTTTGTAGACCCCAGCCTTCTCGGGCTTGCCGGCGCTGGAAGCGGCTGCGGCGTCCCCTGCACTTTCCACTTTGCCGTCGGCCAGGGCCTTGTCCAGCGTGGCACGGGCCTGTTTGAGGGCGATGCCGGTACCACAGCGGTAGATGCGTTTGCCGGCGAAACGGGCAGTGGGCACTTCGATATCGGCCGCCAGCAGCACCACGTCGGCCTCGGCGATGGCCTGGGGCGACAGCGGATTGCGTGCGCCGACCGAACCCTGGGTCTCGACGGTGAGCTGATAGCCCAGCTGTTGCGCAGCCTGCTGCAAGGCCTCGGCAGCCATGAAGGTATGCGCGACGCCGGTCGGGCAGGCAGTGACCGCAACGACTTTGACGCCGGCCGTGGCCATTGGCGGCTCAGCGTGATGCGCTTGTATCTGGGCCTTGGCCGCAGCCCCGTCGAGGAAGCCTTCACGGTCGGCCAGCGCCTGTGACGGTGTGCTTTGGTACAAGCGCTTGCCGGCGAAGCGGGCCAGGTCCACCGGCCCCGTGCTGATCACCAGCACCCAGTCGGCCTCGGCGATCTGCGCGGGCGTCAGCTGCCGCTCGGGGTGCTCGGCATCCTGCACCTCCACACTCGTGCTCCAGCCACGCCGCTGGGCGGCAGCCGCCAGCAGGCGCGCGCTCAGCACGCTGGACACCTGGCCGTTGGGGCAGGCGGTGACAATGGCAATGTTCATCGGCAACCCTCTTGTTGTTCTGTCAGTTGCACGGCGGCTTCCAGGCGCGCCAAGTGTTCCCGGTCACGGATGCCGAAGCCGACCTGGGTCACGGCCTGGGCAGCGATGGCCGTGGCACGGCGCAACGTCTGCGCGGGTGCTTCGGCCAGCAGCAGGCCATGAACCATGCCGGCCACCAACGAGTCGCCCGCACCCACGGTGCTGGCAACCCGCACCTGTGGCGGCTGAGCGTGCAGTAATGGGCCAGCGCTGAACCAGCTGACGCCCTGCTCGCCCGCCGAGACCACTACATGCTCGACACCGGTCGCCAGCAACCGCTGGGCGGCGGCTTGTTGTTCGGCTGGGCTGTCGACAGACAGACCGAGCACTTCGCCAAGTTCTTCAGTGTTCGGCTTGACCAGCCAGGGTGCACTTTGCAGGCCGGCGCGCAGGGCTTCACCACTGCTGTCCAACGCGACCTTGAGGCCCATGGTCTTCAACCGTTGAAGCAACTCACGGAACCATTCAGGGCTGATCCCACGCGGCAGGCTACCGGCCACCACCACAGCATCATGCCCTGGCGCTGTCTGCTCAAGCAGCGCCATCAGGGCCACACTGGCGGCTTCGTCGACCTGCGGCCCCTGTCCGTTGATATCGGTCACCCGGCCATCCGCTTCGACCAGCTTGAGGTTGCTACGCGTCTCGCCCGGCACACGCACGAAGCAGTCGGCAAAGCCGCGCCAGGCAATCAGCGCTTCGAACGGCTGCAGGTTGTCCTGGCCAAGGAAACCACCGACGGTCACGTCGTGCCCCAGGTCGGCCAGCACCTGGGCGACATTCAGCCCTTTGCCGGCGGCGTGGCTGTGCTGCGTACCGGCACGGTTGACGTGCCCCGGGCGCAGGGCGTCGAGGCTGACGGTGATGTCCAGCGCCGGGTTCAGGGTCAGGGTCAGGATCTTGGCCATTCAATAACGCTCCACCAGCGCGCGAACCGCTGCGGCGCTGTCTTGTTGCAGGGCCTCGCGCGCCAGGGCGCGGGCATTTGTATGATCAGCCTGGCGAACCAGGGCTTTGACTTCGGCAATGCTGCGGGCAGCGACGCTCAGTTCATCCACGTCCAGGCCCAGCAACACCGACACCGCCTGCGGGTCGGCGGCCAGTTCACCGCACACGCCCACCCACTTGCCCTCGGCGTGGGCGGCGCGCACGGTCATGTCGATCAGGCTCAGCACCGCCGGGTGCAGGCCATCGGCCTGGGCCGACAGGCTCGGGTGGCCACGGTCGATGGCCAGGGTGTACTGGGTCAGGTCGTTGGTGCCGATGCTGAAGAAGTCCACTTCCCGGGCCAGCTGCGGCGCCAGCAAGGCAGCGGACGGCACTTCGACCATGATGCCCAGTTGTAGGTCGGCCACCGGGATTTCCTCGCGCAGGCGCTCGACCATCGCGCGCGCCTCTCGCCATTCATGCACCTGGCCGACCATGGGGAACATGATCCGCAATGGGCGCTGGTCGGCGGCTCGCAGCAAAGCGCGCAGCTGGTCTTCCATGATCTGCGGGCGCTGCAGGGTCAAGCGCACGCCGCGCACACCGAGGAACGGGTTTTCCTCGGCATCAATCGGCCAGTAGGGCAGCGGTTTGTCGCCCCCCACGTCGAGGGTACGCACCACCAACGGCCGCCCGCCCAGACCGTCGAGCACACGGCGGTATTCGGCTTCCTGGGTGGCGACATCCGGTGCCTGCGGGTGAGCCATGAAGATCAGCTCGGTGCGCAACAGGCCGACGCCTTCGGCGCCTTGCTCCACCACCTTGTCGATGCCGCTGCTCTCGCCGATGTTGGCGAACACTTCGACGGCATGGCCATCGCGGGTGATTGCAGGTTCGTGGCGATTGGCCCAGGCCGCTTGCAGGCGCTGTTCACGTTGGTCGCGTTCGGCCAGCGCCCGTTGCAGCTCGTCAGCAGGCGGTGCCACGCTGACCTCGCCGCGCTGGCCATCGAGCAGCAGCGGTGTGCCAGGTTCGAGCAACAGGATCGCCGCCCCGGCACCCACCACCGCCGGAATGCCCAGGGCCCGCGCGACGATCGCGCTGTGCGCCGTGGCGCCACCGTGGGCGGTGACGATGCCGGCGACCCGCGCAGGGTCCAGACGGGCGACATCGGAAGGACCGACTTCGCCCATCACCAATATGTAAGGTTGCTCGGGTTCAGCGTGGGCCTGCACACCGCAAAGCTGTGCCAGCACTCGGCGCCCAATATCGCGCAAGTCGGCGGCGCGCTCGGCGAGCAGCGCGTCGTGCAGCGCCTCTTGCTGACGTGCCGCCGCTTCAATCACCGCCATCCATGCGGCCGCCGCACTTTCGCCCTGAGCCAGTCGCATTTCGACATCGTCGGCCAGTGCCGGGTCGGCGAGCATTTCCTGATGGGTGACAAAGATTTCGCCGATGGCCTTGTCGCTGCGCTGCACCAGCGATTGTAATTCGCCGTTGACCGCTTCCAGCGCTTGGCGCAGTTTGAGCCGCTCCTGAGCTGGGGATTCGCCACGCAAGGGGTAGTCGATCTCACGTTCGACGCACACATGCGCCGGGCCACTGGCAATACCCGGAGCGGCGGCTACGGCCTGAATGCGGCTGCCAGCTGCGGGGGCCTGGGCTTTCTCGACAGGCGCGGCTGCAAACGGTGCAATGGTTTTCGGCAGTGGCTCAACCTCTTCACCGAGGCCTTGCTCGATGGCAGCCAACAAGGCCGGCAAGGCATCGCTGGCAATCGCCGGCTCGGCCAGCAGTTCCAGCTCCTGACCACGGCGAGCGCCAAGGCTCAGCAACTTGCTGAGGCTTTTGACCGATACCGCCGGCTGGGCGCTGTCCAGCACACGGATGCGAATCTCGCCCTCAAAGCCCTTGGCCAGTTGCGCGAGGATTTTAGCCGGCCGCGCATGCAGCCCATGGGGATTGGCCAGCACGATGCGCGTACTGGGCCAATCGGGCGCCGCTTCACCACCTAGCACTTCCAGGACCGCGCGGCTGCTGGTGGCCTGGTACAGCGTCTGCCCGCGCCCTTCGATCAAGACTTCGCACAAGCGCTCAAGCAGCGCCTGGTGCGCCGCGCCGAGGCTGGCCAGGCAAAACAGGCCATTGAGCGGTTGGTCGCGGTAACGCAGCGGCTGCTGCGGGGTAATGAAGGCAAGGCCCGGCTGACGCACCTGACGCTCGCTGTGCAGCCACCACAAGCCCTCGCCCAACGGCAGTGGCTCGGCCTGTTGCAGCACGGCGGCAAAACCGCTGTCGACACAACCGGCACGTTGCAACAGCCGCGCACCGCGCCAGGCCAGTTCGTCGAAGTCCTCAGCGGGCACGTTCAAGCCGACCAGCTGGGCATCCAGCGCCAGCGCCTGCGGTGCACCCTGCAGCAGTTTGAGCAGCGCTTCGGCAGAACTGGCGCGGCGCAAAGCCTCGGCCAGGTCGGTTTCGCCCAGGGCGCGGGTCAGCAGTTGCAGCAAACGCAGGTGCTCATCGGAGCGCGCGGCGATGCCGATGGCCAGGTAGACGATCTGGCCATCGCCCCAGTCCACGCCGTCAGGAAACTGCAGCAAGCGTACTCCCGTGGCGTACACCAGGTCGCGGGTCTGCGGCGTGCCGTGCGGGATGGCGATGCCCTGGCCGAGGAACGTCGAGCCCTGCGCCTCGCGCGCCTGCAAGCCCTGTAGATACCCTTCGGCGACCAGGCCGTCGGCGACCAACCCATCTGCCAGCAGGCGCAATGCCTCGGCCTTGTCGGCGGCCGTCTGGCCCATGGCTATCTGCTCATTGGCGAGCTCGAGCATGACCTTCTCCTTTTGCAGCCCCTGCTTGCGCTTTTGCGCCGGGTACTGAGGTATTGTTGTGAAATTCACGTATTCAGCCAGTTCAACAGCCTTGCACCAATGGCCATCGAGGCAGAAAAATTAATAGCTGAAACGTTTAACCTGACCAAGCGGCCACGTTACTCGATAATCTTCCAGGGAAAAAGCCCCATCCTGTCGGACAATTGCGACAATGGTCGTCTGCGCGAGACGGCCAACCCGGGTCAAACTAACCGGTCTGGTTGTACAGCCAGCCCCGGTAATAACAAGGAAAATTCGGTGAAACTCAGCGATATCGCCCGTCTGGCCGGTGTGTCCGTGACCACGGCCAGTTACGTCATCAATGGCAAGGCCGAACAGCAACGCATCAGTAGCAGCACCGTCGAGCGGGTGCGTGCGGTGGTCGAGGCCCACGGCTTCACCCCCAACCCGCAAGCGGCTGGCCTGCGCAGCCGGCATACGCGCACCCTTGGCTTCATTCTCCCGGATCTGGAGAACCCCAGCTATGCGCGCATTGCCAAGCAACTGGAACAAGGCGCCCGCGCCCGCGGCTACCAACTGCTGATCGCCAGCAGCGATGACCAGCCCGACATCGAGCGCCAACTGCAGCAGCTGTTCCGCGCCCGCCGTTGCGATGCCCTGTTCGTCGCCAGCTGCCTGCCGCCGGAAGACGACAGCTACCGCGAACTGCAGGACAAAGGCCTGCCGGTGATCGCCATCGACCGGCGCCTGGACCCGGCGCACTTCTGTTCGGTCATCAGTGACGATCGCGATGCCAGCCGTCAGCTGGCCGACAGCCTGCTGGCCACTGCGCCGCGCAGCATCGCCTTGATCGGTGCGCGCCCGGAGCTGTCGGTCAGCCAGGCGCGTGCCGGCGGCTTCGACGAAGCCATGCAAGGGTTTGCCGGCGATGTGCGTCGCTATCAGGGCGAGGCGTTCAGCCGCGAATGCGGCCAGCGCCTGATGCAACAGCTGATCGATGAACTGGGCGGGCTGCCGGATGCCCTGGTGACCACCTCTTACGTGCTGCTGCAAGGCGTGTTCGACACCCTCCAAGCGCGCCCGGCCAACTCGCGTCAGCTGCAACTGGGCACCTTCGGTGACAACCAGCTGCTGGACTTCCTGCCGCTGCCGGTAAATGCAATGGCCCAGCAACACGGCCAAATTGCCGCCACCGCACTGGAGCTGGCCCTGGCAGCCATCGAAGACAAGCGCTACGAACCCGGCGTGCATGCCATCGGTCGAACGTTCAAACAACGCATTACAGCGGCCTGAACATGCGCCTGATCGACACCCACACTCACCTCGACTTCCCCGACTTCGACGCCGACCGCCCGCGCCTGCTGGCCAACGCGGCGGCGCGCGGGGTGGAGCGCATGGTGGTGCTGGGGGTGTATCAGGCGAATTTCCAGCGGGTATGGGACCTGACCTGCAGCGATGAGCGCATCCATGCGGCGCTGGGGTTGCATCCGATCTACCTGGAGCAGCATCGACCGGAGCATCTGGTGCAATTGCGCGAATGGCTCGAACGCCTGCGCGGTGACCCGAGGCTGTGCGCCGTTGGCGAGTTCGGGTTGGACTACTACCTTGAGGATCTCGACAAGCAGCGTCAGCAGGTACTGTTCGAGGCGCAGCTGCAAATGGCCTGTGACTTCGAACTACCCGCCCTGCTCCACGTACGCCGTAGCCACGCCCAGGTGATTGCCACCCTCAAGCGCTACAAACCAGCGCGGGCGGGGATCATCCATGCGTTCGCCGGCAGTTACGAAGAAGCGCGCGAATACATAAAGCTCGGTTTCCGGCTGGGGCTGGGGGGTGCAGCTACCTGGCCGCAGGCATTGCGCTTGCGCAAGACCCTACCGCGCCTGCCGCTGGATAGCATCGTGCTGGAGACCGACTCACCGGATATGGCGCCGGTGATGTTTGCCGGTGAGCGCAACAGCCCGGAGCATTTGCCGGAGATTGCCGAGGCGCTGGCTGAGGTGATGGGTGTTGATGTGGAAGTGTTGGCTGACGCCAGCAGCAAGAATGCCTGTGAGGTTTTTGGCTTCCCCTCTTAAGCAAAGCCAAGCGTGCGCATTACGTTGAAAAATCCTACAACCCTTTAGGAATGGATCACCTCCCCTGAGAAGTGATTCCTCGCTAGTGTTTTGCCTTTGCTTTATGGCCCTCAATCGCTAGCCACTCGTTAGCCGGCATCATCGCGCGCCGACGGGTGAGGGGAACACGCATGCACATGGAATCCAATCCAAACAACAGGACAGGGCGTGCAACTATCAAGCATGACCTGAGCGAGCACCGCGCCAGCAGCTTGCTCGAACCATCAGCATGGTCCGCGGAACCTGAGCATTCCGCCGTCGATAACCAAGCTGAACTTACGTCAACGCCCACTGGCTACCCAGCAGATCCCGAATTTCAACTCCGCGGCGGATATAAAAACCTGATGCTTGACGCTGCCATGCCCCTGTTTGGCCTGGTGATGCGCCTGCGAACCCTGGATGAATTGCCAAACATCAAAGATGTTCATCAGCAAGTGCGTATTCAAATCGACAATATTCGGGAAGAAATACGCCAGCATGGTTATGAGCCCGCTCAACTGTTGGCGTACTCCTACGCCCTGTGCCTCTACATCGATGAAGCGGTCATGGAGCGGCCCTGGGGTAAAAACAGCTGCTGGAGCCACGAGCCGCTACTGAGCATCTTTCACGATGAAACGTGGGGTGGCGAAAAGTTTTTCACCGTACTGTCCCGCTTGATGCTGGAACCCAAGCGTTACCAGGATGTGCTGGAATTCATGTACTTCGCGCTGTGCCTTGGTTTGAAGGGCAAGTATGCCATCGCCCCCAAGGGCGAAGAATCCCTGAACGC
This sequence comes from Pseudomonas sp. NPDC090233, assembly GCF_044772285.1. NCBI lineage: Bacteria > Pseudomonadati > Pseudomonadota > Gammaproteobacteria > Pseudomonadales > Pseudomonadaceae > Pseudomonas > Pseudomonas sp. NPDC090233. The sequence goes on from NZ_JBIVYQ010000003.1 coordinate 513,496, forward strand.
CCTCATCCTTGAACTTCACGGAATCATCCGTGAACTGCGCGGCCCCACGCCCGAAGAAGTGTGCGACCCCTATACCAACGTCGCCCCCAGCAACTTCCGCATGAAACGGTATTGGCCTTGGTGGAGCCCTTTGGTGATTTCCGCCCTGGCGATGGCAGTGGCCTATTCGATCTACAGCTACCGCCTGCACCTGCTTACCACCGAGGTGCTGGAATCGCTGAACCTCATCTTGCAGCAGTAATCAGCTGCCCATGTCATTTCATCGTTTGCAGCCATGCCTCTTCATGAGTCATGAGTTGCCAGGACATCCGCATGCCAAGCCAATCCGATCTGCGTTACAGCTTCCAGCCATTCGTTGGCAGAGCTGACTTCGAAGTGGTGTCGTTCACGTTGAACGAAGCGATCAGCGCGCCTTTCTCTCTGGAACTGGAGTTGATCAGCTTCGAGCCCGACATCGACTTTGGCCACCTGCTCGACAAGCCCGTGCTCTTCACGATCTGGGAGGGAGAGCGACCGGTGCGTTACGTGCACGGCCTGGTCAGCAGTTTCAGCCAGGGCGAGAGCGGATTTTACCGTACCTACTATCACGCCCTCGTCGAGCCTCTCCTGGCCCGTGCCAATCTGCGCTCGAACTGGCGTATTTTCCAACACAAGACCGCGCCGCAAATCCTCGAACTGATGCTCAAGCGCCAGGGCATCACGCAGTTCCAGATCATTGCCCACGAGAACCATCAGGTCCGCGAATTTTGCGTTCAGGCCGGCGAAACCGATCTTGATTTCATCGCCAGACTGGCGGCGGAAGAAGGCTTCGTCTACCGATTCGAACACACCCCCGAGCTACATAAACTGCTCATCAGCGACCACGTGCTGACGTTCGGGTTGATCAGCCAAGGGCTCAGCGCGAGCGATGACGAAGACTACAGCGATAACGGCGAACCCGTGGCGCCCAACACGGTGCTTTACCAATCCAACAGCGGCGGCGATCCCGCCCAACCCTGTCTGAAGCACTTGCGCTACAGCGAACAGGTACGCAGCGCCCGCCAGGTGCAACGCGACCATACCTTCACCAACCCGGAATACCGCCAGCAACACAGTGCGTCGGGCACCTATCTGCAGCACCAGTCCAAGGACTACGAACGCTTCGACTACCCCGGCCGCTACAAACGCGACGCAGCCGGCAAACCCTTCACCGAAACCCTCATCACTGCCCGCCGCCACGACGCCCGCATCGCTGAGGTAAAGGGCGATGACGTGCGCCTGCAACCAGGCCTGAGCTTCACCCTCACCGGGCACCCACGTGAGGCGCTGAACATGCACTGGCGAGTCGCCAGGGTGAAGCATCAGGGCAGCCAATTTACCAGCCTGCAGGAAGAGGCCGCCGGCGTCGATCAGAGCACGCGTTATGAACAGACTGCCGTACTGGTGCCCGGTCGCACCGAGTGGCGGCCTGCCCCACTGGAGAAACCACGCGTCGACGGCCCGCACATGGCCACCGTTGTCGGGCCGCCGGGCGAAGAGATCTATTGCGATGAATGGGGGCGGGTCAAAGTCAGCTTCCCCTGGGACCGGGAAAGCGAAAACAACGAGTTCAGTTCCTGCTGGGTGCGCGTGTCGCAAAGTTGGGCCGGTGGCAGCTGGGGAGCGATGGCCATTCCTCGCATCGGCCAGGATGTGGTCATCCAGTACGTCAACGGCGACCCAGACCAGCCGATGATCATCGGCCGTACCTACTGCGGCAACCAACTGCCACCTTATGACCTGCCCGATCACAAGACCCGCATGACCATCAAGAGCCAAACCCACAAGGGAGCTGGATTCAACGAATTGCGGTTCGAGGATGAGTTGGGTCGGCAGGAAGTGTTCATCCATGCCGAAAAAGACCAGAACAACGTGGTCAAGCACGATGAGACAACCCAGGTAGGGCGTAATCGCATCGAAGCAGTGGGCAATGACGAGCAGTTGAAAGTCGGCAACGATCTCCACCAGCTAACAGGCCGCGACCGTACTCATCTGGTGGGCAGGGACTACCGCGCCACCATACGCCACGACCTGATCGAACAAATCGACAACGACCACCTTGAGTCCACAGGGGTCAATCACCGCGTCTTCATTGGCGGCGAAAGTGAGCTCTCGGTCAAAGGCCCGCAAAGCATCTGCGTCGGCGGCGGCATCGATCAGCAAACCACCACATACCAACTACAGGCCAGCGAGCGCATCGAATTCAGAACTCCGGGTGGGAGCATCGTTCTGGATCAACAGGGCATCACCCTGAACGGGCTCAAACTGACACTGCTTGGGCCGACCCAAGCGGCCGCCGATGGCGCAGGTAACAGCGTGGCGCTCGAGCTGACTTCCGATGCAGGCGACGACTGCAAGGAGAAAGGCCGATGAGCAGTGACGTGTTGATCAAGCGCATTCTCGCTGACCACCGCCCAGGGTTGTACTGCTATGTATTGCTGGACCCGCTCGCAGCTGCGGAAAATTCGTTGATGGAGCATCTCGCCTCGGCGCTCGGCGAACAGGCTCTTACCCGGGTGTATCGACCCGACTTGCCCAGCGCACCTACGCTGCATCCTGTGCTCGTCTGCCTGTCTTCTGCGGACAATCAACCTTGCACTTCCTTGCTGGAAATGACTGCTCTTGTCGCACAGCAGGATCTCCAGCGACGAAAACGATACGTGTGTGGCTGGCTGCTCAGCGAGGCGAATCCGACAGCGCTTGCCAGGCATCTGACCGCCCTGTGCCGCTTACCTGATGGCAGCGGTTCAACCACGTGCTGCCCCATCTTTGAACCCCTGCGCCTGGAACTGCTGGCGGCCATGTCCGACCGTGCTCAGGGGCCATGGTGGCCGATTGATCGTTGGGTGTTCCTCAGCAGCGGTGGCAGCCTGGCAACCCTGAAAGGCAATCCTCAGGCCGCTCGGGGCCTGCCTGCGAATGCCTTGCGAATCCAAGGGAATGTACCGCTGATCGAGGCCGTGTTGGCAGTATGGCGCTCTGTGTCCGCCCTCTCCGGCGCAACCAACGCCCCGGTGATGCCTCCATTCGCTGCTGTCCGTACATCAAATCATATCGATGATGCACGTGGGCTCGGCTTGAGCGAAGGCCAAGACATCCAGGTGCTTGCTCTTCACATGCTGTGCTTTCACCCAAAGCTGCACACCCTCCAAGTAGTGCTCGACATGGTCAACACGGCCATCAACCAGCAACGTACTCTGGCACCCATGCTGGCCCAATACTCCGATCCGGGCTGGCAGCGCCTGGTCGCCACCCTTCCCCGGTCCGAGGCCTATCCATGAGCATCAGCCAGAGCATCGCCACTTTAGTCGCCGAAACCGATTTCCTCCTCACCCCCTGCAAAGCCTGCCAGCGCCAAGGCCTGCCAATCCTGCCCCTGCGCCAAGCCCTGGTCCCCGATACCCGCCCAGGCCGTGACTCGGCCACGCAAACCCGCATGGGCCTGCGCACCTTGCGTAGCGGCTACCTCTACGTGCTGCTCGACCAGCGCATCTGGCACGCCTACGAAGTCACCGACCACGGCCACCTGCGCCGCTTCAACCCCTACGAACCGCCACTCGGGCCACCGCCGCCGCTGCCCGAACGGTGCGCGCAGGCGGACCATGACCTGCCGTCTTCCTTTATCAACATCGACACCGAGACCTACGGCTCGGCCTGGCTGGCCTTTTCCAGCGATGCCTGGCCAGTCAGCGTTCTGCAGGCCTACCGCAATGGCCAGGCGCCCGCGCACCGCTTCGAAGGGCTGGACCTTGCCCAGGCGCGCAACAACCCCGAGCTGCTCGGCCTGGCGATGACCCCAGACAACCTTCAGGTCGACCGGCAGGTATTCGAATACGCCCAGCAACTCAACGGCCCGTTCGACAGCGCCCACGGCTTCCACAGCCGCTTCCTGCGCAAGTTCGCCCTGCGCGGTTACGTGGTCAACGCCATGCAGCAGCACGCGCTGGAAAATGGCGTGCTGGCGGTGGTGCTCGACGACACTGTCGGCCTGGTCCAGGAGTACAACCACCAGCGCCTGAACTGGGTGGTCAAACGCCAGGCCTGGCGCGAGGATCCGCTGCGCGCCTATCAGCTGCAGACCTCGCAGATTCTCCAGATCATCCGGCAAACCCAGCGTGAATGGGCCGCGCAAAAGGTACCGTCGTTCGAGCCGCAGACCGGCGACGGCCCGCCGGTGTTCGCCGACCCCGCCGCCGAGCGCCAGCGGCTGGTGGAGGTGCGCCAGCGCGAGAGCGATGAAAAGCTCGAAGAACGTTACGACGAACCCCGGCGCGCTGCCTTCCAGGCCAACTACGACCAGCAGGAACTCCAGTTCCAACGCCACATCGACCAACACGCCGTCAACTACGTAGCGCACTGCGAAAGCGCAGCCTTCGCCCTGATCGAGCGACATGACTATGACGGCAGGAACCGCGAGTCAGGCATCGCCTACACCAAGACCATGGCCGGCTGCCTGGCGGGCGGCATCACCGAAGCCCCATCCACGAGCGCCGAGCCCGACGCACCTGCCGCCGGCACCAGCGCAGCCCTGTGGCTCAAGTGGCTACAAGACCCAAACAGCCCCGCTTACCGCGCCTTGCTGCTGCGCGATAGCGCTCTGTTGGCCGCGCTGCTGCCCAGCTTTTCGCAGACCGAACCGAACAACTGGAACGACAGCGAAAAGCTCTACACCGCCTTGAGCAAGTTCATCGCCAGTGAAGACGCCGGTCTCAAGCTGCGCGATGCGCTCAAGCAGTCGGTCACCGAACTGCAGGGGGCAGTCAACGCGGCCAGCCAACGCTTGGCGGTGTGGCTCGACCCTGGCGTGCAACAGGTGGTCCGCCACCTGAACAGCGCCAGCCAACGAATCTACAACGGCGTGCACCTGGTCGAGTTGCAGGTGCAGATGAAGCTGGGCGAGTACTACGCCTTGCAGAGCGCGCACCTGCGCGAACTGCAAAACAGCGCCAGCGAGAAACTGGCCAAGGCGCGGACGCGGATGATGCCGCCGCTTCACGAAGTCATGGCGGGCGTGGAGAACAAGGCAAACAAGGTCAAGCCCATCATCCAGACCGGCTTGCTGAGCCTGGCGGTGCTCGACCCGAAGGTGGCGCACACGGTGGTCAACGTCAGCGTCTGGGTCGAAGGCACGGCCCATGAACTGCATGAACGCCTGGCCAATGAGGTCAAGTTGAACGTCAATCAACTGGGGCCTGGGGCAGAGATGACGCTGGTAGATCTCAAAGTGGCAGCGGGGACACTGGAGCCGAGTGCGCGGCATTTGCTCGATGGCATGCGGATCAGTGCGGGGCAGGCTTCGCGGTTGGTGAGCGATGGTTTTACTGGGTTGAGGGGGACTGGCAAAGGGTGGGAGTTGTTGCTTTCCATCGGCGGGCTTTATTTGTTGAACGACAGCCTTGGGAAGAATTTGAAGAAGGCGGAAGAAGAATTAGGGCTGACGTCCAGTGAAGTAATGATGGCATTATACGGGGCCAGTATTGGTATTCTGGGCGGCGGAGTTGAACTTTTTGGATTATTAATTCCACACAAAGCGAGTACAAGCAACCAAGTTTCAATCGGGCGAAGAGTAGCCAGAACCGGGGCACTAATTAATTCCGCCGCAAGCATATTCGACACTGTACAGGCAGTCATTGCGGCAAATCGCGCCTACACGTCTGGCGACACCAGCTCCTACATTTGGTACAGGCGAGCGATCTACGCCGGCACCCTAGGTAGCTTAGCCGCAATCGCAGGGGTATTTTCTCCATTAATAATAGGACCCGTTGGAATTGCAATTATTTTAAGCATTACTACTTATGCGTTCATGAAGGCCGGAGATAAAAACGAATCGACTCCATTAGAGCGGTGGGCACGACGCAGCTATTTCGGATTAGCCGACGAGTCACCCCGCATCCACTGGGATTCACCTAACCATGCCGATATCGCGTTGAGCGAGCTGAATGCTTCAACACTTGGCGTAACTGCCGTACTCAAATTCGAAACAAGAGCAAATAAAAACTCGCACAACTCCAAGGGCCTTTCCATCGATTTAGCCCCAAATCAATTTCTAGCATTTAGGATCGTACTTCCTCACTTCCACAATTCAGTATCTGGATATCAATTTGCCTTAGTTATACATCGGCATGACGATGGCAAGGCGCCTAATTATAGCGGCGGTGAAACAGTATTTCTTGAAAGCCACTTCCCTCCATCACTGTCGACTAGAACTTCAAAAATCTCATCTTTGAAGCCAACTAACAAACCAAAAACACCGGACATTAATCCCGAAACCATCACATTATCCTCTACTTTCCAAAATTCATCACAGCAAAATATTGACATCTGCACCAAGGTGTTTAATGGCCGACTCGAACTGGAATCGACAATGGGTAGGCATAATATCATGTCAGCTTCGCTCGGCATTACATTCTGGCCAGACCGCCACTTTTCAGGCGCCTATGCCGAAGTTATTATTGAGGAAAAAAATTCGTGAATATGCCATTACGCGGCATCGGCTGGAAATACAACTTACCGTCTTCCAAGGCCCTTATCCAAACTGGATCGACCCCAACAAACATATACCACACACCCAATCACATTGACGATAACTTTATCGAAATACCACGTTCACCTCTGAAATTACGAGGCTACTGGCTCGTAATTTCCCCCATATTTTTCACCCTCGCAATTATTTTATATTTTACATACCCAGCCAAAGCAACTACAAATAACTTTGAATACGCCACCACAGATTTATTCATATTTCTAATAGGAGCTATACTCGTTGCACCCTACATTCGTATGGAGCTTGAATGCCCCCGCGACCAGCCCATACGTTTCAACAGACATCGTAGAAAAGTCTACTTTTATCAATACAGGTTTGACCAACTCCAACCGTTCGGACGAAAAAAATGGGGTATAAAGCCTGTCGTTTATGATTGGGATGACCTCACCGCCGAGGCCTATCGTCTTTATTTACCTTTGGGTTATGGCGGTTTAAAAGAATGGGTTATGTTGTCAGTTCGCAAACCTGGTACTGACGAAGTAATAGATCGCGTCTTCTTCACAGACGACATCAATAAAGGAGAACAGTACTGGGACGTCGTTAGATTATTCATGCACCAAGGCCCCGAAGCACTTCCCAACTTCGTGGATTCTCCGCGAGACTTCGATGAATCTCCTAACCCCGGCGCTTGTGAGAACGCGGTTCATCGTAATACATTTGATCGATTCGCGCCCAAAGTCAAATGGCCCGCCGCAATGGACCTGGAATCCCGAACCGCCCCCAGCCCCGGAGAACAATCATGAAACCTGTCGTACTGGTCGGCCATGCCCATGACTGTCCAATCCATGGCCAAACCGTCGTAAAAACGGGCAGCCCGACTTACACCTTCAACGGTAAGTCCGTGGCCAGGATTGGCGACAGTACCAGTTGCGGGGCAGTGATCGTCAGCGGCTCATCTGCTTTCACAATCGAGGGAATGGGCGTGGCGCGCGTGGGGGATCGTACCGACCATGGTGGTGAACTGATTGAAGGAGATGCTGGCTGGCAGCTTGAGTGACTGGCCAGCACCTGACAGGCTGGTACTGCCTAAACCTTGAACGCCCCAATCAACCGCTTCAACTCCACCACCTGCTCAGACAATGCCCGGCTGGCGTCCTCGGTCTGGCAAGCCCCAAGGGTAGTGTCCTGCGCCGCCCGGTTGATTGCGACGATGTTCTGGTCGATATCGTGCGCCACCGCCGTCTGCTGCTCGACCGCCGCCGCAATCTGCTGGTTCTGCTCTACGATGCCGCCGACCGCGCCAAGGATATTGCCCAATGCCTGTTGCACTTGGCGCGCTTCATCGACCGTGCCTGCAGCCATCTGGTGGCTGCTGCCCATGGCCCGCACCGCTGCGTCGACGCCATCCTGCAGGCGTTGGATCATCTTCGCGATCTGTGCGGTGGAATCCTGCGTGCGCTTGGCCAAGGTGCGCACTTCGTCAGCGACCACGGCAAAGCCACGCCCTTGCTCGCCAGCCCTGGCGGCTTCGATAGCCGCATTCAGTGCCAGCAGGTTGGTCTGCTCGGCGATGCTACGGATGACTTCCAGCACCTGGCCGATCGCCAGGCTGTCATCCGCCAGTTGGTTGATCGCCACCACGGTCTGGTCTATTTCGGCGGCCAGCCGGCCAATGTTGCCTTGCTGGCTTTCCACCAGGCTGCGGCCATTGGCGCTTTCGCGATTGACCTGCTGCGCGCCATCAGCAGCCAAGCCAGCACTGCGCGCCACTTCCTGGGCGGTGGCGCTCATCTGGTTCATCGCCGTGGCAACCTGCTCGATCTGTTCACGCTGGCCGCTGACGGCCTGGTTGCTGCGTGTCGACACTGCCAAAACTTGCCCGGCCTGCGCCTCGACGGCCACCACGGTATGGCCGACCTGGTCGATAAGGCCGCGGATGCGACGCACGGTTTCGCTGAAACCCTGGGCCAATTCACCGAGTTCATCGCGGCTGTGTGCCTGGAAGCTGACCGTCATGTCTCCCGCTGCGACCTTGTGCATGGCGCCGCCCAACTTGCGCAGGGTCGTGCGGGTCGAGACGTAGAACCCGCCGTACAGATAAACGATCAATGCAAACACGCCAGCCAGAACTGCGGCCAGGGCCAGCATGCGCAGATGCTGCTGGGCGAGTCGATCCTGCAATTGGCCCTGCAGGTGAGCGAGGATCGCCTCGTTGAATTGTTGGGTGCGAGCCATCAGGTCGCTGACTTTTTGATAAAACGCCGGCCAAGGCGCATCCAGGGTTTCTGCGACCACCACTTGCTCTTCGAACAATGCAGCGGCTTGCCTGATGGACGTCTTGCTGCGTTCAGCCACATCAGCCAGGCCGTTTCTGAGGCCGGGATCACTGACCAGTGCGTCATCCACGCGCAGGCCATAGTCGGCCGCCAGACGCTCCAGTTGCTGCAACAGGTCTTCAAAGCGAGCGCTGCCGGACGAGTCGATAAAGCCTCGGCCAAGCGCGATGGCGCCCATCGCCCTGCCCTCGCCCAGGGCCTGGGTAACCTGGGCCGTGGCTGTACCGAGCAACTCGCTCAACTGCCGCACTGAAGCCTGGTTGTCCTGACTGAGGCCGGATTGGCTCGCCACCAACTTGTTCAACACCTGAGCTTGCGTGAGCAGTCGCTCGACGAGGGCGACCTTGTTCTGCAAGGACGATTCGGCTGCAGCGCTGATGAAGGCGTTGGCCAGCTCTTCAAGCTTGGCCCGTGGCACGGCATCGTGGTCTTGCAGAGCCAGCAGCTGCGCTTGAACCTTGTCCTGCAACGCGGCGATGCGTGTCTCTACATCCCCTGCCTGGCCTGACTGACCGAGCACGGCATTGATTTGCAGGAGGTTGCCAAGGGTTTCCAGGTCTGCGCGCAACGCCAGGCTGCCGCCGAGCGGAGCAATGCCTTGAAGCTCGGCGCGGGTGGCCTGGTATTGCTGATAAGCGTCGCGGACCAGGTAGCTGCTGGTGGCCAGCATCGGAAGGAAGAACAGAACGCTGATGAGGCTGAACTTCTGGCCGAAGCTCAGCCGGTTCATCAGTGCAATGGCCGGATAGAGCAGACGCTTCACAGGCACCTCCATGGATTCTTTTTGTTCTACGAGGGGTAGCACTAGGCCACCAATCTAGCGCAGATCGAATCGTAGGTTTGTAAATAAAGGTTAACCGTAAGACCGCTGGTTATAAGAAGCACCAGGGTAGACCTAGTAATTTTGCTAGTTGCTGGCACGTAGAATGACTTTTATTCTCTGATCTAACTCTTTGAGGATCATTAAAATGAGTAACAACAAAGGTATTCTAGGTTTTGAGAAAGGTAAGACGCTGGCAACGGTAACTTGGCATTCTGGATCTTTCCCTTTGAAAATAACGCGGATATGGGTATCCACTCAGTACGAGAGCATCAGCCTGCAAGGTATGACCGGTTGCGACGGTGATTCGGGATTCATCGTCGACATTTGGTTTCCGAAGGCCGGTATCGGCGAAAAAGAGCACACGATGGGTTGCGGGGAAACAGCTCCCGCCGGTGGTTATATGGGTTCATTTGTAATCCCTCGTTCTGGTTATGCTACAAAGGGAAAAATTTCTGGTGCTATATGGAACCCAGAGACTGGCTCGTACGAAGCAAGTTTCGAATTCACGGTGGAAACTGAGGATGGTGACGAAGTCACGGTAACCGAGGGGTTCGTCTCGATTGATGATTTAAGGCCATATCTCAAATAATCAATCGAGACTTTCCGGAGGGGAAGCTCGGGTTCGCCATTCAGGGTCTGTGTGAAAAGCCTTGAGAGGACAGTCAGGCAAAGCGAAAACAGCCGAGGAAAGGCCAGGGTCGCGCTCGACTTTACGGGTTGTAAATAAGCATTCCGAGGCTGTTTTCAACGCAGCACCACCGAGCATCAAGGCTTTGGCCTAGAGCAAAACCGTCCACAACGCGAATCCGGCATACCACAGTACCGCACTGCGCAGCAGCAACTCCCACAAGCTGTCCATACGCCCAAGTCCGCGTTGGGCGTCCTCTTCCTCCGGTATGTCGTCGGCAATACGCCCGACCCGAGCCACCAGGTGCCCGGCACTGATGTGCCAGTTGAGCAACTCGTGCAGCATCACCCGGGTCACTGCGACGAAATTGCCGACCAGGGCAAAGCTCAGCGCCAGTACCCGAACCGGCAGCCAATCCATGATGTGCCGCAACTGCTCGGCACGCGCCTTGAGCGCAGGTTGCTGGCTGTTATCGGCCGTCAGCGCCAGCAGTCGATAGGCCAACGCCGCGCCGGGGCCGAGCACGAAGTACCAGAAGATCACGGCGAAGAAGCTCTGGTACGCCTGCCATAGCAGGTAACCCTGAACCCGCACCAGCAAGCCGTGAGGTTCGTCGGCCACCAAGCCCAGGTCACGCTCAGCCACATGCAGCGCGGCCTGGTCGTCGCCCCGCCGCCAGGCATCGCGAAACGGCCCGAGGGCTGCCTTGGCGTCGCCGCGGCCGAGGCTGTAGATCAGCACCAGCAGGTGCACCGGCAGGGCCAGCAAGCCATAGGCCACCGGGTCGAGCACATGCAGGAGCAAGACCAGCACCGCCACGGGTGCCAGCACCAGAATGGCCAGGCTCCAGCAGGGGTGCACCTTGCCGCTGCGCTCCAGGCGCACCAGCTCCCCCAGGAAGAAACCATCGCGTTGCACCTGATGGCGCAGGGCAGAGAACTTCTCGACCCACAGCGCCAGTATCAACACCAGAAAGCTCATGCCTTATCCTCGCTAGCCTGCACGGCGGCGCGATAACGCGCCCAATCGAATGCCGGACCGGGGTCAGTCTTGCGTACCGGGGCAATGTCGCTATGGCCCTGAATGCGGCCTTGGTCGATGGTCGGCCAGGCGGCCTGGATGTGCCGCGTCAGCTGCTCCAGCGCGGCGTACTGCTCATCGGTATAGGGGAGGTCGTCTGTGCCTTCCAATTCAATACCGATGGAGAAGTCATTGCAGCCCTCGCGCCCCTCGAAGCTCGACACGCCGGCATGCCAGGCGCGGTCGAGCAACGACACGAACTGAGTCACCGCGCCGTCGCGCTCGACGAACAGGTGCGCCGACACGGTCAGGTGGCTGATGCTGGCGAAGTAGGGATGCTCGTCAGGGTCCAGACGGTTCTGAAAGAACTGCTGAACCTTGCCGCTGCCGAAGCAGGCCGGCGGCAGACTGATGTTGTGGATCACCAGCAGGGAGATCGATTCGCCCTCGGGACGCGCGTTGAAGTTCGGCGAAGGGCAGTGGGTGATTCCGCAGAACCAGCCGGTGGCACGGTCCAATTGCATGGGGCAGATCCTGAAAAGCGCCGGGTACAGAAGCGCAGTATGCCTTGCCCATGCTGCGCTGTGCAGGTGAATCATTTGAAGGTGTGTCAATGCACCTGCTGCTGGCGCAAACCGTCGAGCACGCTTTCCAGTGCCCGTTCGAACAGCAGCCCGTCATCCAGCAACCGCACCTCGCCGAGGCGCAGGGCCTGGGCCAGGCCTTGTGCGGTCCACTCACGCACCTTGAGCCCGGTACGGTTGGCAAAAACCAGGCGGTCGCTGCTGTCGACGCGTGCCACCAGCTTGCAGCGCAGCGGCTCATCATCGTCGAGCACTTCGACCCAGGCACCAATGCGCAGGCGTTGCACCGCTCGCAGCTGCGCGGCGTGCTCGTCGGGCTGACGCAGGGGGGCGCAGGCGGACTCTTCGGCGATGGCCAGCACGATGTCCTCGGCCACCAGCACTTCGGCCACCTCAGCAGGCCCCTCGGCGCCTGCGCAAGCGCGCAAGTGCAGTAGTTCAAGTTGCTGGAAGAAGTCACGGGTCGCCGTCGAGTCCAATGCCACGCTGGCCAGCCCCTCGCGCAGCGCCTTCAACAGGCCGGGCACGTGCTGCAACAGCGCTTGCGGATCACGTTGCGGGAGAATGCTGGCAAGCAAGGTGTCCATGGTGGCCAGCGCGTTGCGCCAGGCAGGCGAGCCTTCGCCCTGCTTGAGCCAGGCCAGCAACAGCACCTGGCTCCAGGACTGCACCAGCATCTGCACCACCACCTGTGGCAGCACGCGCCCGCGCAAACGCTGGTTGAGCGCCTGCTGTACCTGCTGGCGGGCCTGCAGGGCACGCACCCGCCCTTCTTCGGCATCGCGGGTGCGTTGTTCGAGCAGTTCGTTGCGCCGACGCTCGTCCTGACTGAAAGCCAGGAAGTCTTCCAGCAGCTCGGCGAACAGGCTGGCATCCTCAGTGAAGTCGTTGAGCAGCCGCTGAATGATGCGTTCCACGCGCAAGTGCAGGCTGTCGCGCAAGCCCTCGCTGCCGGTTTCCCAGCCGATCGCGGCGGCGCCGATCTCGTTGAGCAGGCGCCGCGCCGGATGGCTGGCGCGGCTGAACAGCCCTTTGTCAAGCAGCGCTACCTTGAGCAACGGGATGTGCAAGCGCACGATCAGCGTGCGCAGGCTGTGCGGAAGGTTGTCGTCGGCATGGATATGGTCGAACAGCAGGCCGACGAGATTGATCATGTCCTCGTCGGCCGTGGCGATACGTCGGCGCGTGCCGCTGCGCACACTGACCCGCAGCAGCAACTGTTCAAGCTGCTGACCGAGGTCGAAATCGTCCTCTTCCTGGGCTGCCGGTACGTAGTGCTGCAAATGCGAAAGCAAGCGCAGCAGGTCGGCTGTCCCGATCGGCTGCGCCGTGGCAACCGCGTGCAGGCGGGGGGCAATCCGCCCACGTGCCGGGGCCAGTAGCCCTTGTATAGAAGCAAAGAACGCTTGGCCGACACTGTCTGCGCCGATGTCATCAGGCTCAAGCGTGGCCGAAATCCGCCGCGAATCATTGCGCCGGTCTTCGGCGCGCCGCCGCGGTGCCGGCGGCAGCTCTGCCAGCACACCAGCGGCGGCCAGCAGTTGGTTGGCCTCACCATACAGGACGTCGATGTCGCGCAGCACGTACCGTTCGAACAGCTTCAGCAGAATCAGCTTGACCCGCAGGCCCACGCCCAGGTTACGCCCTGCTTGAAGGAAATAGCCGCTCAGCGCGGCAGGCCCGAGCGGGTTGTGCTGGGGGGCCAGGGTGCACTCAAGCAAGGTCTGCAAACGCAGGCTTAGTTGATCGAGGGCAAGCCCGTCGCGCGACAGCACGCGCGCGACCATGCCCTCGACGCTCGCAGCACGCTCCATTTGCGCCTTGTTGCGCGAAGGTTCGTTGGCCGCCATGAAGCCCAGCGGGTCGACTTGGCCGATGCGGGCGAAGGTATCGTAGAAGATGTCGAGAAAGCCGCGCTCGATGCTCTTGCGCTTGAGGCGCAAGTCGCGCATCGCTTCAAAGTACAGGTGCTGGTCGAAACGGTCGGCGGCCTTGTCGGCCATTTCGAAGAGGGTATCGTCGGCATTGTCGAACAATGCCTGCAGGCCCTGGCGCAATTGCAGGGCGGCCTTGTCGCGCACTTGCAGCAGTAGTACCGGGAGGCAAGGCAAGGGCGTGCGCGCTCCTCGATCGGTGGCAGCCGCCAGGGGCACCACCTTGCCTTCTTTATGCATCCCGAACTCCTTGCTGGGTGTCTGATTCGATAGGGCGAATAATCGTCAAAGCTATGACGCCAAATACTGGGCGCCATTATCGGTAAAAATGCCGATGCCTGCCAGCACCTCTTCACGTGTCGGTAAATGACTGTATTTTTTGCAAAATGCTCAGTCGGCCTGACCAAAGGTGCGCTGCAAGACGGCTGTACACCCAGGCCCCCTGCCCTATAATCGGCGGCATCTAGCTTGTGGAGCCGACCATGCCGAACCTACGCCTTGCCGACCTGACCGCCGAGATCGAAGCCAATGTGCGCCGCGCGCTGCTGGAGGACATCGGCAGTGGCGACATCACCGCCCAGTTGATCCCGGCCGAGCGCCTGGCAAAGGCCACCATCATCACCCGCGAAGATTGCGTGATTGCCGGAACCGCCTGGGTCGATGCCGTGTTCCGCCAGCTTGATCCGCGCGTGGCGGTGCACTGGCAGGTCGCCGATGGCGAGCGCGCGAGCGCCAACCAGGTGTTGTTCCACCTCGAAGGCCCGGCACGCTCGCTGCTCAGCGGCGAGCGCAGCGCACTTAACTTCCTGCAGATGCTGTCGGGCGTGGCTAGCCGGGCACGTCAACTTGCCGACCTGGTCGAAGGCACCCAGGTACAGTTGCTCGACACCCGCAAGACCCTGCCCGGCCTGCGCCTGGCGCAAAAGTACGCGGTGACTTGCGGCGGTTGCCACAACCACCGCATCGGCCTGTACGATGCCTTCCTGATCAAGGAAAACCACATCGCCGCCAGCGGCGGCGTGCCCGAAGCGGTGGCGGCCGCGCACCGCATCGCCCCAGGCAAGCCGGTGGAAATCGAAGTGGAAAGCCTGGACGAGCTGCGCCAGGCGCTGAACGCCGGTGCCGACATCATCATGCTCGACGAGCTGACCCTGGATGAGATGCGCGAAGCGGTGCGCATCACCGCTGGCAAGGCCAAGCTGGAGGCCAGCGGCGGGGTTAACGAGACCACCCTGCGGGTGATTGCCGAGACCGGTGTGGATTACATCTCCATCGGCGCGATGACCAAGGATGTGAAGGCCGTCGACCTGTCGATGCGCCTGAGCCTGTGAGCTGAGCGCAGGCAATAAAAAACCGGCCAGATGGCCGGTTTTTTATTGCGCGTTGATCAGAACGAGGCGTTAGCCAGGCCGTCCAGGTAACGCTCGACGTCCAGCGCCGCCATGCAACCCGCGCCAGCCGAGGTAATGGCCTGGCGGTAAACGTGGTCGGCCACGTCGCCTGCGGCGAAGACACCTTCGACGTTGGTGGCGGTGGCGTTGCCTTCACGGCCGCCGTTGACCACCAGGTAGCCGTCCTTCAAGGTCAGCTGGCCTTCGAACAACGAGGTGTTCGGGGTGTGGCCAATGGCAATGAACACGCCGTCGACCTTGATTTCGTCGCTGCTGCCGTCGTTGTTCTTCAGGCGCGCACCGGTCACGCCCATGTTGTCGCCCAGCACTTCGTCCAGGGTGGCGTTGAGCTTGAGTTCGATCTTGCCTTCGGCGACACGGGCATTGAGCTTGTCGACCAGGATCTTCTCGGCGCGGAAGGTTTCGCGGCGGTGCACCAGGGTCACTTTGCTGGCGATGTTGGCCAGGTACAGCGCCTCTTCCACGGCAGTGTTGCCGCCGCCGACCACGGCGACCGGCTTGTTGCGGTAGAAGAACCCGTCGCAGGTCGCACAGGCCGAAACGCCTTTGCCCATGAACGCTTCTTCCGACGGCAAACCCAGGTAACGGGCGCTGGCGCCGGTGGCGATGATCAGCGCGTCGCAGGTGTAGGTGCCACTGTCACCCTGCAAGGTGTAAGGCTTGTTGGCCAGGTCGACGGCGTTGATGTGGTCGAAGACGATCTCGGTCTCGAAGCGCTCGGCGTGTTCCTGCATGCGCTGCATCAGCGCCGGGCCGGTCAGGCCATGGGGGTCGCCCGGCCAGTTGTCGACTTCAGTGGTGGTGGTCAGCTGGCCGCCGGCCTGCATGCCGGTGATCAGCAGCGGCTTGAGGTTGGCACGGGCGGCGTACACCGCGGCGCTGTAACCGGCAGGGCCGGAACCGAGAATGATGACGCGCGAATGACGTACTTCAGACATGTCGTACTCCTGTCGAGCAGGCCGCAGGGGCCGGCATCGGTAAATTAAAAAGGGCCCACGCAGCACTTGGGGAAGGCTACTACGCGCAGGCCCAGAAACCGAAAGTTGAGCGCACTGTAGCGAGGTGGCAGAGATTAAGGAAATATCCTTCGACAATCCACCTCATAGGCAACCTCTATACGTGAATTTCACCTGTTTAAACGGCTCACAGGCTTTTGTTACAGACGGTTTCCCAGGCCCTGCCCGCCTTTCGTCGGCGCGGCAAAGCCGGTAAGGTCAGCCCGTTTTCCCTTCTCTGCGGAGTGTCTCGATGCAAGCCCCTGTCCTCTCTGGCCCCCAGTACCTGCGCGAAGGCCTGAAACTGGTGCTGAGCCCCAACCTGCGGTTGTTCGTGCTGCTGCCTCTGGCAATCAACCTGCTGCTGTTTGGCGGCATGATCTACTTTGCCGGCCATGAATTCGGCTTGTGGCTGGATGCCCTGATGCCTACCCTGCCGGACTGGCTGAGCTTTCTCAGCTATATACTCTGGCCGCTGTTCGTCGCCTTGCTGGTATTGATGGTGTTCTTCACCTTCACCCTGGTGGCCAACATCATCGCCGCGCCGTTCAATGGTTTTCTGGCCGAAAAGGTCGAAGTCGTGGTGCGTGGCCAGGACAACTTCCCGGCCTTCAGCTGGGGTGAGCTGGTGGCCATGGTGCCGCGCACGTTTGGCCGCGAGATGCGCAAGCTCGGCTACTTCCTGCCACGGGCCATCGCGCTGTTCATTCTGTCGTTCATCCCGGTAGTGAACGTGATTGCCGCGCCGCTGTGGCTGATCTTCGGTGTGTGGATGATGGCCATCCAGTACATCGACTACCCGGCGGACAACAACAAGATGAGCTGGCAGGACATGCTCGCCTGGCTGCGCGAGAAGCGCTGGCAGTCGCTGGGGTTTGGCGGGATCACCTACCTGGCACTGATGGTGCCGGTAGTGAACGTGCTGATGATGCCCGCGGCGGTGGCGGGGGCGACGTTGTTCTGGGTGCGGGAGCGCTAGCGAGACATATATACCGCTAGCCGCATTACCCGCCGTTATCTACTGAGTCACGGGCCGCACCTTTGCAGCCCGATAATCAGGAGATGGACACTATGAACAATGATAAAGACTATCTGGACCTGTCTGGCATTCCAGAGCACCTGCAAGGCTTCGAGATTCTCAAGCACAAGGCCAACTGGCGGCTTGATGAAGCGTTGCAGGCACAAGGCATCGATCTTCCGGCCTCGGCGCTGTTCATCAATAGCGTCAACGACCCAAAAGAGCAGGTGGTGATACACAGCGCCTCGCTGGTAACCCTGTTGGTCGAAGCTGTGCAAAACAATCAGCATCCGGTCATCAGGGGTGAGACAAGCGGCGTCTTCGGTGTAGCG
Source organism: Pseudomonas sp. NPDC090233 (assembly GCF_044772285.1). NCBI lineage: Bacteria > Pseudomonadati > Pseudomonadota > Gammaproteobacteria > Pseudomonadales > Pseudomonadaceae > Pseudomonas > Pseudomonas sp. NPDC090233. The sequence continues at coordinate 531,080 of NZ_JBIVYQ010000003.1, forward strand.
CATTCGTTCGCTGACGAGCACCGGATTGATGGCAAACACGCCAGCATCGAACAATTCGCCGCGATTGCCAGTGATGTTTACGTGCAACTGACTGCCTGATAAAGGGCCTGGTATCCGGCGCTGCGGTGCCGGATACGTTGTATAGCTTCACAACGGAAGTGTTCAATGGCTCAGCTGGCTGGAAAACTGCCCCACCGCATCCACCACCTTCTTTGCCCCCTCTTGGATTTCAACGATCACCCCACCGGTATCCGCCGCCAACGCCAACCCCTGTTCGGCCTGACGCTTGCTGGTATCGATGATGTCCACAGCCGCCTGGGCCAGTTGCTCGTTCTGTTGTACGACCTTGGCGATCTCTTCGGTGGCGGTGCTGGTACGTGAAGCCAACTGTCGCACTTCGTCAGCGACCACGGCAAAACCACGCCCCTGCTCCCCGGCACGAGCGGCCTCGATGGCAGCGTTGAGCGCCAGCAGGTTGGTCTGGCCGGCAATATCGCTGATGGTCTTGATGATCGCGCCAATCACTTTCGACTGTTTGTCCAGCGCCTGGATGCCTTCGGCGGCATCTTGCATCGACCCCTCCAGGCCACGCATCACCTCGACGGTCTGAGTCACCACATCGGTAGCCTTGCGCGCGCTGCTGTCGGTTTCGAGCGAGGTGGTGTAGGCGATGTCCGCAGCCTGCGCCACGGCTTGCTCCTGATTGACCTGGTCGGTGATCACCGTGGCGAACTTGACCACCTTGTACAGCACATCATGGGCATCGAAGATCGGGTTGTAGGACGCTTCCAGCCAGACCGTGCGCCCATGGGCATCGACGCGCTTGAAGCGGTCCGCTACGTACTCACCGCGCCGCAGCTTTTCCCAGAACGCCTGATAGCCCGCCGAGCTGGCTTCCTCCGGCTCGCAGAATATGCGGTGATGTTTGCCACGTATCTGCTCCAGGCTGTAACCCACGGTCTGCAGGAAGCGATCGTTGGCGGTCAGCACCTGGCCGTCGAGGTTGAATTCGATGACGGCGGTGGAGCGCATCAGCGCCTTGATCAGGCTTTCGTGCTCGCGCGAGGTCTCGATGGTGCGGGTAAGGTCGCTGGAGTGCATGGAGAAGTGCTTGATACGCCCGTCGCTGCCCTTGACTGGCTGCAGGATCGAACGCAACCAGGCTTCTTCACCATTGCCACGCAGCAGGCGGAAAGCACCGTTGAGATGCTCACCGCGGCTGAGGGCGCTTTTCATGCGCTGGTAGAAGTCGAGCTTCTTCACATGCGCCGGCACGATGTCTTCGATGTGGCGCCCGATCAGTTGCTCGGAGCGGTAGAGCATCTCTTTCTCGAAGTTGCCGTTGACCATCTCGATACGCCCCTGGGGGTCGAGCTGGAGCACCAGCATTTCGCTGTCCAGGCTGCTCTTGACCTGCTCGACGGAAAACAGGTCCTCGCGCAGTTGCTGGATTTCTTTCTTGAGCTTGCTGTTGAACATCACCGCTCCCGGAGCGCGTCACCTGATCGAATGCATCTTCATCGGCTGCCTCCACTCGCTTCTTGAGGGCGTTGAAAGGAAATATTCATACAGCCGAAATTGCCAGAAATCAGGCGTCATCTGAGCGTCATAGGGCTGTCACATGAGCGCAACGCGGTAGGCGGAAACTTTTTGTCATGAATACACCTGCCCTACGCATCACCCTCGTCAGCGAAACCTTCCCACCGGAAATCAACGGCGTGGCCAATACCCTTGGCCGCCTCTGCGATGGCCTGCGCCAGCGCGGCCATCAGGTGGAAATCGTGCGGCCACGGCAGGCGGGGGATGTGCCTGCCGCTGACGACCCAAATGTGTTGCTGTGCCGCGGCTGGGGGTTGCCGGGATATCCCGGCCTGCAATGGGGCGAAATCTCGATGCACAAGCTGCTGCGCCGCTGGCGCAGGCAGCGCCCGGATGTGTTGTACATTGCCACCGAAGGCCCGCTGGGGTTGAGTGCGTTGCGGGCTGCGCGGCGCTTGGGCGTTTCGGTGGTCAGCGGCTTTCATACCAATTTTCCGCAATATTCCGGCCAATACGGCCTCGGCCTGCTGGCACGGTTGCTCACCCATTACCTGCGCTGGTTCCACCGGCGCACCGTCGCCACCCTGGTGCCCAGCGCCAGTCAGCGCCTGGAGCTGGAGCGGCGCGGCTTCGAACGCCTGGCACTGATGGCCCGTGGCGTCGATGCAGGCCTGTTCAACCCGGCCCGGCGCAGCCAGGCTTTGCGCGATGCCTGGGGGCTTGGCCCGGAGGACATCGCCGTGTTGCATGTCGGGCGGCTGGCGGCGGAAAAGAACCTGGGGCTGTTACGGCCGTGCCTGCAAGCCCTGCAGAAGAGTTATCCACAGCAGCGCCTGCGTTTGATCGTCGTCGGCGATGGACCACAACGGGCATCCCTTGAACAGCAACTGCCGGACGCCGTGTTCTGCGGCGCCCAACGTGGAGAAGCGCTGGCCGAACACTATGCCAGCGGCGACCTTTTCCTGTTCCCGAGCCTGACCGAAACCTTTGGCAATGTGGTGCTCGAAGCCATGGCCTCGGGGCTGGCGGTGGTGGCCTATGACGAGGCCGCTGCTGGCCAGCATATCCGCCACGGCCATAGCGGTGCCTTGGCCATGCCCGGTGACCAGGCGGCTTTCATCGATGCTGCCTGCTGGCTGCTGGAAGAAAGCGAGACCCTGCGCCGGGTCCGCCTCAATGCTCGCCAGCACGCCAGCCGCCAGGGCTGGCCGGCGATCGTCGAGCAGTTCGAGACGCACCTTTACAGCGCTTGCCACACGGCGCCTGCTGGCAGTGGGCCGGCAACCGCCGCACTGGCGATCAAGCCAGGCTCGACAGCGCCTCGCGGCTGAACGGCAGCACGTCCGCTTCGCGCCCTTCGCGAACCTTCTGCGCCCACTCGGCATCCACCAGCAGTGCCCGGCCCACTGCCACCAGGTCGAACTCCTCGTCGCACAGGCGCTGCAGCAAGCCTTCCAGGCTGGCTGGCTTGGCCACTTTGTCGGTGTCGACCATAAATTGCAGGAACTCGCCATCGAGGCCGACGCTGCCCACGGTGATGGTCGGTTTGCCGGTCAGGGTGCGCGTCCAGCCAGCGAGATTGAGCGTGGAACCTTCGAATTCCGGCTCCCAGAAACGCCGTGTCGAGCAGTGGAAAATATCCACACCGGCGTCGGACAATGGCTGGAGGAAGGCCGCCAGCGCTTCGGGTGTTTCGACCAGACGTGCGCTGTAGTCCTGCTGCTTCCATTGCGAGAAACGAAAGATGATCGGGAAGTCCGGCCCCACCGCGGCGCGCACGGCTTGGATCAACTCGATGGCGAAGCGTGAGCGGCCCGCCAGGTCACCGCCGTATTCATCAGTGCGACGGTTGCTGGCCTCCCAGAAGAACTGGTCTATCAGGTAGCCGTGGGCGCCGTGGATCTCAACGCCGTCCATGCCGATGGCCTTGGCATCGCGGGCTGCCTGGGCAAACGCTGCGATCACCTCACGAATGTCGTCATGGGTCATGCCCTGCACCTGCACCTGGCCATCCTTGACCTTCTCGCTTGGCCCGAAGCCCGGCACGCTGGCGTCCGGTTCGGTGCCCAGGCGGCGTACCGCACCGACGTGCCACAACTGCGGCACGATACGCCCGCCTTCGGCATGGACAGCCTCGACCACGCGCTGCCAACCGGCCAACGCATCTGCACCGTAGAAGCGCGGCACGTTGGCATAACCGTTGGCGGCCTTGTGCGCAACCGTGGTGCCTTCGGTAATGATCAGGCCGACACCCGCGGCAGCGCGGCGGCGGTAGTATTTGACCACGCCATTGTGGGGCACACCGCCGGGGCAGAAGGTCCGGGTCATGGGCGCCATGACAACGCGGGTCGGCAGCGTGAGCGCGCCGAGTGTGAAAGGCTGGAACAGGGGATGGCTGGACATGGGGCGCTTCCGTCTGGGTGAGGAAATGCGCCTGAGGTTAGGGGGCGTTACGGGGTTGGCACAGCATTATTGATCTGGGTGATTCTGCGCTATCGCCGGGGGCGCAAGCACCCCCTGGATAATCAGCCAAGCGCTTTCTCAATGGCCTGCACCACGGCCGGGTCGTCCGGTGCGGTGCGCGGGGCGAAGCGGGCCAATACCCGGCCATCCTTGCCCACCAGGAACTTCTCGAAGTTCCAGCTGATGTCGCCGGGGAACTCGGCGCCCTCACCAGCCAGCAGGCGGTACAACGAATGGCGCTGCGGCCCGTTGACCTCGAGCTTGGCGCCCAGTGGGAAGCTCACCCCATAATTGAGGCTGCAGAATTCCTGGATTTCCTTCTCGCTGCCAGGCTCTTGCCCGGCGAACTGGTTGCAGGGCAGGCCCAGCACTTTGAAGCCCTTGCCCTTGAACTGCTGATACAGACTCTCCAGCGAAGCGTATTGAGGTGTCAGGCCACACTTGGAGGCGACATTGACCACCAGCACCACTTGGCCCTTGAACGGTGCCAAAGGAAGGTCCTGGCCGTTCAGCGCCTTCAACGTCAGGTCGTGAAATGCACTCATGATGAATCCCCTCTCAGGTTCCCGGTTGCCGCTGGGGCGAATTGCGCCCACTAAAAAGGCGCTCCTCCAAGCCGTCCACCCTCCACGTTGGAGGCATGTCGGCTTGTCCGAGCGCCTGGCGACTTTCTGAGCTTAGCGCAGAAAATCAGTGGTGGTGGCCACCTTCGCCATGGATGTGACGGTGAGCGATTTCTTCTTCGCTGGCGTCACGCACGTCGACAACCTTGACCTGGAAGGTCAGACGCTGGCCGGCCAGCGGGTGGTTGCCGTCGACGGTCACGTCGTCGCCGTCGAGGTCACGGATGGTGACGATCTGCATCTGGCCGTCCGGCGCGGAAGCGTGGAACTGCATGCCCACTTCCAGTTCGTCGACGCCTTCGAACATGCTGCGGTTCAGGGTGCTGACCAGTTCGGCCAGGTATTCACCGTAGGCATCTTCAGGCTCGATCGAGACTTTCAGCTCGTCACCAGCCTGTTTGCCTTCCAGGGCTTTTTCCAGGCCCGGGATGATGTTCTGGGCACCGTGCAGGTAGACCAGCGGCGCGCCACCGGCGGAGCTGTCGATGGTCTCCCCGGCGTCGTTGGTCAGGGTATAGTCGATGGAGACAGCCTTGTTGGCGGCGATCAGCATGGGGCAAGACCTTTTGCAAAAGTATGTAGAGCGGACAAGTGTAACCAACGCATCGCCCGATTGCGACCGCAGCGGCGGCGCGGGGCGCCCCATCAGTCGGATCATGGGCTTTCACCAGGACGACGAAGGCCACTGGGTAGTCGACCTGTCCTGCGGCCACACCCAGCACCTGCGCCATCAGCCGCCGTGGCAGGCGCGCCCGTGGGTGCTCGACCCCGAGCAGCGTGCGCAGCGTATCGGCCAGGCTTTCGCCTGTGGCTGGTGCGCTCAAGGGGCCGATAGCGCTACCCTTGGCCGTTGATTCCTTGCAACGCTTTATTTCGAGAAGCACGCATGCAGACATTTTTCATTGCGCCGACCGACTTTGGGGTCGGCCTGACTTCGATCAGTCTCGGCTTGGTACGTACCCTGGAACGCGCCGGGCTCAAGGTCGGTTTCTTCAAACCGATCGCTCAGCCGCACCCCGGTGACACTGGCCCGGAACGCTCTACCGAACTGGTCGCGCGCACCCACGGCATCAAGCCGCCGATGCCACTGAGCCTGGCCCATGTCGAGCGCATGCTCGGCGATGGCCAGCTGGATGAGTTGCTCGAAGAAATCATTCGCCTGTACCAGCAAGCCTGCATCGGTAATGACGTGGTGGTAGTCGAAGGCATGGTGCCGACCCGCCACGCCAGTTATGCGGCGCGGGTCAACCTGCACCTGGCCAAGAGCCTGGACGCCGAGGTGATCCTGGTCTCCGCACCGGAAAACGAAGTGCTCAGCGAGCTGTCCGGACGGGTCGAGCTGCAGGCCCAGCTGTTCGGTGGCCCGCGCGACCCGAAAGTGCTCGGGGTGATCCTCAACAAGGTGCGTACCGACGAGAGCATGGTCGACTTCGCCACTCGCCTGCGCGAACATTCGCCATTGCTGCGCGGCAATGATTTCCGCCTGCTTGGCTGCATCCCCTACCAGCCCGAACTCAATGCCCCGCGCACCCGCGACGTGGCCGAGCTGCTCGGTGCCCAAGTGCTCAATGCCGGCGACTACGAACAACGGCGGATGAACAAGATCATCATCTGCGCCCGCACCGTGGCCAATACCGTTCCGTTGCTCACCCCCGGCACCCTGGTGGTGACGCCGGGCGACCGCGACGACATCATCCTGGCGGTGAGCCTGGCGGCGATCAACGGCGTGCCACTGGCCGGGTTGCTGCTGACCAGCGACAGCAAGCCCGATGCGCGCATCCTCGGCCTGTGCCGGGGCGCCTTGCAGGCCGGCCTGCCAATCCTGTCGGTGAGCACCGGTTCCTACGACACCGCCAACCTGCTCAATTCGCTGAACCGCGAAATCCCGGTGGATGACCGTGACCGAGCCGAATTCATCACCGACTTCGTCGCCAGCCACCTGGACGCTGCCTGGTTGCACCAGCGGTGCGGCACGCCGCGCGAACTGCGGCTGTCACCTGCGGTGTTCCGTTACCAGCTGATCCAGCGGGCGCAGCAGGCCAACAAGCGCATCGTCCTGCCGGAAGGCGCCGAGCCGCTGCTGGTACAGGCGGCAGCAATCTGCCAGGCACGTGGCATCGCCCGATGTGTGCTGCTAGCCAAGCCAGAAGAAGTCGAAGCCGTGGCCCGCGCCCAGGGCATCACCCTGCCGGCGGACCTGGAAATTCTCGACCCCGAGCTGATTCGCGGGCGCTATGTCGAGCCGATGGTAGACCTGCGCAAGAGCAAGAACCTCAATGCGCCGATGGCCGAGCAACAGCTGGAAGACCCGGTGGTGATCGGCACCATGATGCTGGCGCTGGACGAGGTCGACGGTCTGGTCTCGGGCCTGGTGCACTCCACTGCCAACACCATCCGCCCTGCCCTGCAGCTGATCAAGACCGCACCGGGCGCGAGCCTGGTGTCGTCGGTGTTCTTCATGCTGTTCCCCGAGCAGGTGCTGGTGTACGGCGACTGTGTGATGAACCCGCACCCCAGCGCCAGCGAGCTGGCCGAAATCGCCCGGCAGAGCGCGGAATCGGCGCAAGCCTTCGGCATCGCGCCGCGGGTGGCGATGATCAGCTATTCCAGCGATTCGGCGAGCGACGAAGAGGTGGAAAAGGTACGTGAGGCCACACGCCTGGCACAAAGCGCGGAACAGAGCCTGCTGATCGATGGCCCACTGCAGTACGACGCCGCCGCCAACCCGGTGATTGCTCGCCAGATCGCCCCGAACAGCCCGGTGGCCGGCCGCGCGACGGTGTTTGTGTTCCCCGACCTGAATACAGGCAACACCACCCATAAGGCAGTCCAGCGCAGTACTGACGGAGTCAGCCTAGGGCCGATGCTGCAAGGCCTGCGCAAGCCGGTGAATGATCTGCCGCGCGGCGCGCAGGTTGATGACATCGTGCACACCATCGCGCTGACGGCCATTCAGGCCAGCACCATCGGCTGAACTAAAAAGGGCAGGCTCCGAATGGGCCTGCCCTTTTTATTGCCGCAAGCTACCGCTTACGGATACTGCTGCACCTGACCCTGCTGGTCATACTGCTGACCCGGGATCGGCTTCAGGTTGACCTCGACACGGCGGTTCTGCGCACGGCCATTGGCATCGGCGTTGCTGGCAATCGGTTGGTCCGGGCCCATGCCGCGCACGGTAACGCGCGAAGCATCAACGCCTTGCGAGCTCAGGTAGGTGCTGACTGCCTGGGCACGGCGCTGCGACAGGTCCATGTTGTGCTGGCGGCTGCCAGTGCTGTCGGTGAAGCCGACCACTTCAATGGTGTTCTGGTTGAACTGCTTGAACGAGTTGGCCAGGTTGTTCAGCGGCGAATAGAAGCTCGGCGCAATGTTGGCCGAGTCGGTGGCGAAGGTGATGTTGCCCGGCATGATCAGCTTGATCTGGTCGCCCTGGCGCTGCACTTCGACGCCAGTGTTGGCCATCTGCGCACGCAGTTCCGCTTCCTGCTTGTCGGCGTAGTAACCGTAACCGGCGGCGGCGGCACCTACTGCGGCGGCGCCGATCAGCGCGCCCTTGCCACGGTTGTTGTGGTCGATAGCCGCACCGGCGATGGCACCGGCCAGCGCGCCCAGGCCACCGTACTTGGCGGTCTTGCTCATGCCGGTCGAGCCGCCCTGCGCCTGGCCTTGGCTGTCATAAGGGTTCTGGCCAGCACAGCCGGACATCAGGGCTGCAGCGGTTGCGACGATAATCAGACGACGCATGGTGAACATGGACAAGCTCCTACAAAAATTCGTGTGTGCGGCAAATCATGAATGGTTCTGTGCCAGCCTTGGATTGCCCGACGGCAAAAAAATTCCATGAAAGGCTTTTAATGCGAATTCACGCCCGCACGAACGGGTTCTCGCGCATTTCGTCACCCAGGCGAGTCTCCGGCCCGTGGCCAGTGACCACGATGGCGTCCTCGTCCAGGCGATACAGCCGCTCCTTGATCGAGCGAACGATAGCGCGCTGATCGCCGCCCCACAAATCGGTGCGGCCGATGCCGCGGCGGAACAGCGTGTCACCGGCCACCAACAGCTTGGCCTCGGCGAACCAGAAGCTCATCGAGCCTGGTGTATGCCCAGGGGTGTGCAAGGCCACGCCGCAGCCGCAGGCGAGTTCTTCATCGTCGCCCAACCAGCGGTCGGGTGGCGGTACCGGCGTGTAGGGTACACCGAACATCTGGCATTGCATTTCCAGGTTGTCCCACAGCGGCTGGTCGTCCTTGTGCAGGTGCAAGGTGGCGCCAGTGAGTTCCTTGAGCTTGCCTGAAGCGAGGAAATGGTCGAAGTGCGCGTGGGTGTGGATGATGCTCACCAGCGTCAGGCCGTGGGCCTGCAGGCGGGCGAGGATTTTGTCCGGGTCACCGCCTGGGTCGACGACGATGGCTTTCCTGGTGACGGGGTCGCCGATCAAGGTGCAGTTGCACTGCAGGGGGCCTACGGGGAAGGTTTCGCGGATGAGGGGGGCTTTGGAAAGCATCAGGGCTACCGGGGCGTGGGGTGGTGGGGTCGGGCGCTTGTCTTTAGTTTCATGGTGTCGCGCAGATCGAGCGCCGCCCGCGCGGCGCATCGCGGATGAATCCGCTCCTACGTTTGTTTCTGGCCAATTATGTCAGTGGGATTTGCGCGCGGCCGCCTTGGTGCCCCCGCGATACCGAGTCGTACAAACAAGGCGGTCGCGCGCGTCGGTCACTGACGTTACTGGCCGGAAACAAACGTGGGAGCGGATTCATCCGCGATGCGCCGCGCGGGCGGCGCTCGATTTCATGGGCGCAGGATAACCCATGGCGGGCACGTAACCTCAATCACGGCAAATACAACCTAAACAACCCACCCCCCAGCGCTCCACCATTGGCAATCTCGATCCGCCCCCGCACCCCATCACGTTCATGCAGCGCCGCAATCCGCGCCGCGAAATACAACCCAAGCCCGGTGCTGCCGCTCTGCGCATCAATGCCCTGCACGTAATCCTGCTGCCGTTCGAGCATACGTGCCGGGTAGCCGGGGCCGTCATCGTTGACGCTGATCACCAGTTGTTCGTTTTCTTCCTCGATGCTGATCAACAACGCGTGCCCGGCATAGCGGGTAGCGTTGGTGACCACGTTGGCGATCACCGAAGCGACCAGTTCACGGTCGAAGAAACCCAAGGGGTTTTCGCTGTCGATACGCCAGGTGGCGAGGATGTCGTTGTGTTCGAGCACCGGCTGATGGGCCGCCAGCTGCGCTTCGATGAAGTCTTCGAGTTCGTGGTAGTCCGGGCACACCGGCAACTGGTTGACGCCCAGTTTGTACAACCCAAGCATCTGCACGAGCATGCCGTTGAGGTGGCGGAATTCGTGCTCGATCACCCCTTGCTCGGGGCCGCTGCGAAGCTCTTCAGGCAGGCGCGCCAACCACTGGTCGTGGGATTGGATCAGCGCCGAAAGCGAGTTCTTCAGGTCGTGCACGGTGGAGGCGATCACCGTGGAAAAATCCAGCCCCTGATTGTCCTGGCTCATGCGCCGAAAACCTTGATGTGCAGTTTGCGATAGCGGTCGTAACGGCTGTCGCTGGCTGGTATGCCCGCCACGCTGGTCAGGCAGTTGCGACATTCCTGCAGGATCGCCGGTGGCGTGGCTTCGCCCCCGATACGCAAGAGCGCCTGGGCCGTATTGAGGGCGATGCTGATGTTCTTGGGTTGCAACGACAGGGCCTTGCGGAACATCTGCAACGCTTCGTTGAGCTGCCCAGCCTGATAACTGCGCACGCCCTGGCGATTGAGGTCGACCGCTTCGGTGACGGCACCGAGCACCGCCGGGTCATCAGTCAACTTGGCCACGCTCTGCATGACTTTGGGGTCATCGCCGTAGGTTTCCACGCAGCCCTTGAGGATGGTGCCCCCGGCGGCTTCCTGGCCAAGCGACTGCAGCTGTTTGGCGACGGTCAGGGCGGCTTCGACCGAGAAGAACTGGTCCATCTTGTCCAGCCGCTGCATCGCCTGCTCGGTGAGCTTGGCGGCGGTCTCGGCGTCGCCGGCCTGCTGCAGGCTGGCGGCTTTCATCAGCCGCGCGCGCACTTGCAGCCCCTGGTCCTCGACATTGTCCTTGGCCACCTCGCTGAGCACGGTGTTGATCTCGACCCGCGTTCGCGCATCCAGGCCGAAGCCGGCATTCTTGTTCATCAATGCCTGCACCAACCCCAGGTTGCTTTCGGCATCCTTGTAGCGCGAGCTCTGGCCCTGATTCACAGCGTGGCGGAAGGCCTTGGAGGCGCTCTCGAAGTCTTCGTTGTCCAGTGCCAACTTGCCTAGCGCGGCCTGTCGGCGTACCGCCAGCGGCGACAGTCGCACCGCCTCTTCAAGCATGTTCTGCGCGCGCTTGCTCTCGCCTTGCGCCACCAGCACTTCGGCCATGCCGTCATACAGGCTAGGCATGATCGGGAACGCCTTGAGCGCCTGTTCGTAGACGCCCTGGGCCTGGGCGTTCTGGCCGCGCTTGTGCATCAGGCTGCCCAGCGCCGCATACACCCACGGCTGCGGCCGGCTGGCGAGGATGCCCTTGAGGAATTTTTCCAGCTCGTCGAAGCGGTTGAGGTCACGCAGGGCATCGGCGCGGTAGCGCAGGCACAGGGGCGCGAAACGCGGGTCTTTCTTGCACAGCTCGGCGCAGGCGGCCAGCACTTCGGCCGGACGACCGCGGTCCAGCGCCTGGAGGATCGGCTTGAGCAAGGTCTTGCGTTGCGTCAGCTTGTCGAGACGTTGAGCCAGGCCAACCCGGTTGAACGGCTTGGTCAGGTAGGCATCAGGCTCGTGCTCCAGGGCACTGAGCACGATGGCCTGGCTGCTCTCGGCGGTGACCATGATGAACACGCACTCATGGCTGATCAGCTTGTCGAGGATCAGGTCCTCAAGCACTTGCTGGCCGTTCTTCTTGCCATCGCCGAGGTGGAAGTCCTGAAGAATGTAGTCATAGCGCTTCTGCCCGCACATACGCAGGGCCTGCTCACCGCTATCGGCAGTGTCGACCTCACGCACCCCCAGCTCGCGCAGCATGGAGCGCGTCGACGTGCGAAAGTCAGTGAAGTCATCGACGATCAGAAAGCTCTTTTGCCCGTACTGCAGCATCAACACGACCTGTACTGGATGATGGGAGGGTGGCCTGGGGCGATGCAGATCGCCGAACGTTGTATCGGCCACTTGTCGGGAAAGATGAGGACAGACACTGCAGCGTTGTGATCAGGCCAACAAACCCAACGATTTGGCCCTGGCCACGGCCTGGGTTCGCCGCTCCACACCCAGCTTGCTGTTGATGTGGCTGGCGTGGGTCTTGACCGTGTGCAGGGAGATGAACAGGCGCTCGCTGATCTGCTGGTTGGAACAGCCCTGGGCGATCAACTCGAGTACCGCCAGCTCGCGTCCACTCAGGGCTTCACCCGTACCGTTGGCAGGCGCGGCCAGCTCGGGCAGGCGCGTCAACAGGTCTACCTGGACCTTGCAGGCAGACCGCACGAGCAGGTGCTCGCGCAACCACAGCGGATGCACCTCGATCAGCCGCTGGAAGGGTTGCATCACCCCACCCTGGGCTGCAGTCAAAGCCATAGGCAGCAGTTCGACAGCCTGCACCTCGCGCCCTTCCTCCAGGCACAAGGCGATCCACTGGCACAGTGCACTCAAGCTAAGCATCATGCCGCCGCTGGCCTGCCCGCGCTCGACCAGGCCACGCAAGCGTGCGACGGCGTCATCGCTGCGGCCCTGGATGCGTTCGAGCAAAGCCTGTTGCAAAGCAATATGCAGAGGCAGCAATGGGTGAAATTCCGGCGCCGCAGCCGGTTGATCACCGCCGTAGGTCTGGCCCAGGCGCAACAACCAGGATTCAGCCAGGTCGGTACGGCCTTGAGCCAGCCACAACTCGCACTTCACCAGGGTGATCATCGCCAGGTAAAAGATCGGCGGCACATCCCAGATATGCATCAACCGCTCAGCCTCGGCCAGTTCCGCAAAGGCCTCGGCGTAGTGGCCCTCACGACCATCGAGGGCGGCGATAACGCAGTGGCCGATCAGCACACTAATATCGCGACAGGCGCGTGCTTCTCCCAGCCCTGCCCGCAAGCGCGCACGCCCTTGCGCAGGTTGCAGCCGTGTCACCAGCAGATAGCCTTCGTACAGGGTCAGCCGCGCACGCACTGCGTAGAGCCGCTGTGCAGAAAGCCCCTGCAGGCGCTGCAGCCCCTGGCGCACTTCGTCCAGCGCGCGCAGCGCCTCGCCACGGGCATGCAACACCCGCGCGCGGTCGTAGTGCGCCAGGGCTTCGAACAGAGGGTTGCCGACCCGCTGGGCCAGTTCCAGTGCCTCACGGTTCCAGCCCCGGGCGCGCCAGAAGTCACCGTCGGCGATGGCCAGGTTGGACAGCGTCGACAGGCACACCAGGCGCTGGCCGTAACGCTTGCTGGGCAAGCTCTGCAGCGCCTCGCCGCAATAGGCCAGGGTGCGTTCGCGATCCCCGCGACCACGGGCGATTACTCCGCTCAGCGCCAGCCACTGTGCCAGCATCGACTTTTGCGCGGTTGCCGATGGGGCGGGCAGAAAGCGGCTTAGGTAGCTTGCCAGTTCTTCAGCGGCATCCAGTTGGCAGGCCAAGCCCAGCGCCCAACTGTAGAGAACGATCAAGCGTGGCGTGCTGATCAACAGACTGTCGGGCAGGTCCATTTTCCAGCGCAGCAGCATGCCGACGTTCTGCTCTGCCAGCAGTTGTTCCTCCGACAAGCTCTGCACCAGGTTGGCGGCCACGTCCAGATGGCCGGCACGCAAGGCTTGCTCCACGGCCTCGTCGAGCAGCCCCTGGGCCTGGAACCAGCGGCAGGCGCGCAAGTGCAGGCGCGCCTGCGGTTCGCTGGATTGGCGGCTGCGCAGCAGGTCGGAAAACAGGTGGTGATAGCGGTACCAGTGGCCGTGCTCATCCAGCGGCACCAGAAACACCTGATGAGCCTGCAGGTAGTGCAGGATGGCGGCGCTGTCCTCGCGCTCGCGCAGCGCATCGCACAACGCCGCGCAGAAACGCTCCTGACAGGCAGTGTCGAACAGAAACGCCTGCACCTCGATTGGCAGAATATCGATGACTTCTTCAAGCAGGTAATCGCGAATCAACCCCTCGCCACCATGCAGGGCTTGCGGCAGGGCATGTTCATCGCCGGATTCGCTGGCAGCCAGCTGCCAGAAGCGCAGCCCGGCCACCCAGCCGTCGCTGCGCTGGATCAGGTTGTCCAGGGCCTGGCCGCGCAGGCCTGTCGGTTGTCGACCGATGACTGCCAGGGCTTCGTCCGGCGTCAGTCGCAATTCCTGCTCATTCACTTCGATCAGTTGGCGCGAGAGGCGCAGCCGTGCCAGGTGCCAGTCGGGCCGTTGACGGCTGGTAACCAACAGGACCAGGCCGCCTGGCAAGTGATTGAGGAAAAACTGCAGGCAGCGGTCGAGTACTGGCCCCTGGGCGAGGTGATAGTCATCCAGTACCAGCAGCAAAGGGGTATCGGCCTGTAAATACAGCGCCAGTTCGTCGAGCAGACCGTCAAGCCATTCCTCGAAAGCGAAGGGCTGGTGGCGCTGGCGCATTTTCAGCAGCCCCATGGCCTGGCCGCCCAGCGCTGGGCAGTACTGCTGCAGGCCTTCGAGCAAGCGTTCGAGGAAACGACCAGGGTCGGCGTCGCGTTGGCTCAGGCCAAGCCAGAGGCTGCGCCACTGGCCGGGCAATGCCTCACAGAACTCGATGGCCAGAGAGCTTTTGCCAAAGCCTGCCGGAGCGTTGACCAGCAACAGGCGCCCGCCGAGGCCGGCTTGCAGGCGCTGGCACAGGCGCGCGCGCGGCACGTGACCGTCCGGCAGCGGCGGCCGGAAGAAACGCCCGTCCAGCAGGCCCATGGCCTGGCTGGCGAATCCATGCGTACGGGACAAATCTGTCATGACCGGCTCGTTCTGATTGGAAGACTACGGCGGTACGGATGCTTGCGAGACTAGCGGGTAACGCCGCGCATTTGAAGATGATGGGCACAAATGACCCGCAAAAGACTACGACAAAAAGCAACAAGCCTGATGGACAACGCGTTCAGGCGGGGTTTGATGAGATATTCATCGCCTTTATCACGCCTCGAATTTGCAGCCACCTGCCCTTCCGTCGGGTACCGGGGCCTCGCCGACCAATCGACTCGCAATCACCATTTGCCAGGTCTACGCTGGCTCCGTGATGTCAACCAGACATCACAGCGGGACTGTCATAGATGACGTTCCGTGCAGTCGCTGCAAGAAGGCAGGGAGCGTTCTTGTTTCAGTGCTGTTGCACACGTGGCAAGCCATGCCCCCTGAAAAATCGTTAGCTCTCTCAAGGAAAGAAAGATGACCAACGTCCAACAGCTGCGCCCGCTCTTCACCAACAGCATTCTGCTGACCGACGACCACAACGACGCCATCAACCAGACCGCTTCGGCCGGTTCACTGGTTAATGGCGCCTGCACGGCCATTCTGCAACAAGCCAACATGGATGTGCCGGCGATGCCGGAAATGGCCAAGCACCAGCAGACCGCACGCGACCATGCCAACCTCTGGATCAATACGCTGCAACCGGCGCTGATCGGCAGCATTGGCGGCGTGGTCGGTTTCTCCAACCAGTTCAATGCCTACCTGGCGCCGCTGCTCAAGGCGGCCGCCAATGTCAACACGGACCCCAAGGCTCGCCAGACGGTGGTCGAGGGCCTGCAACTGTTGCAGACCGCCGCAAACACACAAAAATCCAACGCGGTGCTGGCCAATCAGTCCGTGGACGATTTCCGCAAGAACTTCTCGGTCGATTTCTCGGCATTTGCCACTGATATCGACACGCTGACCCAAAAACTGGCGGGCGACAACGGCGAGATCATTCAACTGCAGGCGGAAATGGCCGCACGCCAGAAAGCCATGAACAACGACCTGACCATGATCGCCGCAGGTGCCACCGGCGCGGTGGTTGGGGTGCTGATGATCGCGGTAGGCGTATTGGCCGAAATCCCCAGCGCGGGACTGTCCACTGGGCTGATCGTTGCGGGTGGGGTTGTAGTGGCGGGAGGTGCGGCGGTCACTATCTATGGTTCGGTGGACTACTCCAGCAACATGAAGAAATACAAGGCGGCAGCCGAGAAACTTGCCGCAGACCAGGCCGAAATCGTGCTGATGACGCATGCCAAGGGCCAACTGGGCACGTTGAACCAACAGATCAGCAACGCCATCGGCGCACTCAATGCCATGGAATCGTCTTGGCAGACGTTGATCAGCAGCCTGGATACGCTGATCAAACAAGTGCAGTCCACCGATGTCGACAGCGCGTTCCTCACCGCACAGCTGAATGCCGCCTGCAGTGACTGGGACGACATGGCCACACAGGCCCGCAAGGTGCAGGACATGATCAATCCTGCGCCCGTTCCACTCTCCGTCGTCGAGAACATCCCAACCCCAGCGGCTGCCTGAAGGGCACCTGCGCGCCGGCCCGGTCGGCGCGCTCCTCCCTGCCTTCATTTGTTTCACGAGGGGAACGACATGACTCTGATGCAACGTTTCGACAGCGCTACGCTGTCGGCTTTCAGTGTGCCTGCGATTGTGCATGGCACCTTGGCCGTCAGCAGCCTGCTCACACCGCTGGACCAACTGTCCGCCAGCATCAGCCAGATGCCTGGGCTGAACTACGCAGGCGTGCCCGGCCTGGCGCAGCACATCATTCAGCTCAAACAACTGGCGGCAGCCTGGCCCACGCAATACCGGCCACCCCTACTGGCCGCCATGCAGCAGTTGCAGGGGTTTGGCGATAATTTCATCAACCGTGAAGCGCCTGTGTTACGCCAGCTGTTCCAAGCCATGAACAACGGTGATGCGCAGGCCCGTCAGCAAGCCGTGACCCAAGTGGCCGCGCTTGAACAGCAACTGGCCGGTCCGACGTTCAGCCTCAATGCCGTCACCCAGGGGCTTGGCCAATACCTTGCGCAGTTGCACAGCACCTCGGCCGATCTCAACGGTGATGCCACGCAGATAAGCCAGCGCCTTGAGACTGATCGCAACCAATCGGCGGTGCTCGCCCAGCAGATCGCCGACCTGCAATCCCAGCTCGATGCCGCACGCGATCGTGCCAAGTGGTACTGGCTGATGGGGCCGCTCGGGGCTCTGCTCGCCCGCGAAATCGATTCGCTGGTATCCAACATCAGCGGAGTCACCGACCAACTGAACCGCATTCGCGCCGACCAGACCGCGAACGCGCAGGAGGCGGCGTACTTGCAGGCTTTGTTACCGGCATTGTCCAGCTACCTGGCAGCTGTCGATCAGATGGGTGCAGGCGTCAACGCGACGCTCGCCGGCACCCAGGCGCTGCAAAGCCAGTTGCAGCAACTGCAGCAAGCAATCAGTTCGTCCGCTGTATCTGGCGCATTTGCCAGTGCACAACTGGACGCCGCCGTCGCCGACTGGCAAGACGTCCAGGCAAACATCGGCAGGCTTTCCTAGCCTGTGCAACGCAAACGCCCCGGCAAGCCGGGGCGTTCTGGGAGATCACACGGAGTTATGCACTAGCGATTAACGAATACCCGACTGACGCAGCGCTGCCGGCTGGAAGTCGGCCTTGCTGGCCGTGAAGCCGAAGTCGTAGGACTTTTTCTCCTCGTTCTTCATCCCCAGCGCCAGGTAGCGGCCCGACTGCAGGTCATAGATGGCTTCCAGGGTGTACCACGGCACCTGCTTGTTGTAGTAATCCTGAGCATGTGCCTCGGAGACGCGCCACAGCTGGTTGCGGCCATCGTACTGGTCGATCACCGCAGCCTGCCAGGTGTCCTCGTCGATGTAGAAGTCACGCTTGGCGTAGATGTGGCGTTGGCCAGGCTTGAGCGTGGCGACCACATGCCAGACCCGACGCAGCTCGTAACGGGCCAGGTCCTGGTTGATATGCCCAGCCTTGATGATGTCGCCGTACTTGAGCTTCGGATCGTCGAGCTTGTAGGCGTTGGAGGCGATGTACATCTCCTTCTTGCCCTCGAGCTTCCAGTCATAGCGGTCCGGCGCACCGTTGTACATGTCCAGGTTGTCCGAAGTACGCAGGCCGTCGGCGGCGGTGCCTGGGCCGTCGTACGACACTTGCGGTGCCTGGCGCACGCGGCGCTGGCCGGCGTTGTAGATCCACGCCTTGCGCGGCTCCTTCACCTGGTCGAGGGTCTCATGCACCAGCAGCACGGTCCCGGCCAGGCGTGCAGGCGCGGTCACTTCCTGTTTGAAGTAGAACAGGATGTTGCCAGGGTTGCTCGGGTCGTAGTCCTTCATCTTGTCGCGGAAGACGAACTGGTCCGAGAAGTACACCAGACTGAATGAGCCGTTCTGCTGTGGCGTGGCCTGGGTCACCAGGCGGCTGACGCTGCCGCCGCGGTAACGGGTGATGTGGTTCCAGATGACTTCAAGGCCGCTTTTCGGGATCGGGAACGGGATCGCGGTCTGGAAGTTGTTCAGGCCGTTGCCGCCTTCGACCAGCGTGGTCGCAGTGGCGTTTTTCTTGATGGCAGCGAACACATCATCCGGCACGGTGGCGCCACGGTGGGTTTTGTACACCGGGATCTTGAAGGTGTCCGGGTAGCGTTTGAGCATCGCCACCTGGCCCGGTGAGAGCTTGTCCTTGTACTGGTCGACGTTCTGCGCGGTGATGGTGAACAGCGGTTTCTCGCTGCCATAAGGGTCGGAGAGGAAGCCCCGGGCATCGGCTGTGCCGGCCGTGGTCGACAGCGGTTGCCACGGGCCGATGGACCCATCGGCGTTACCGGCCTTTTCCGCGCCCATCGGGGTCAGGGTGCTGCCAAGCTTGGCCGCTTCGTCGGCGGAAACCGCAGCCATGACGCTGGTCGCCAGCAGGGACAGGCCCAGTACACCGGCTTGCAGCAGACTTCTGGTCTTGTTCATGTCGTCTCGTCCTGGATCTGTGTGCTTAGAAGTTCACGCCGAAGCTGAGGGCGACGAAGTCGCGGTCATCCACGGTGCTGTACTTGCCGTCGAAGAAGTTGGTGTACGACAGGCTCGCGGTGTAGGTGTTCTGGTATTCGGCGTCCAGGCCCAGGCTGACTGCCTTGCGGCCTTCCTCGAAGTTGCCGCCAGGGCCTGGCGAGTAGCCGGACACGTCATGCGACCAGGCCACGTTGGGCTTGAGGTTGACCCCGGCGAACACGTCGTTGTAGTCCCAGATGACCCGGGCGCGATAACCCCAGGAGGTGCTGGTGGTGTAGCCGTCGTTTTCGCACTTGCGGTTCAGGTTGGTGGTCGAGGCACCGGCCCCGGCGCCAGCGATGGTGCTGGCATTGAGCGCCTGGCAAGTGTCGGCGCCACCGGTGGCTGGCAGCGGGCCAGGGCCGAATACCGGGTCGCGGCCGTAGCGGGTTTCATGCGCGCTTTCCAGGCCACCGACATGGGTCACGCCCACTTCACCCACTACGGTCATGCGGCTGGCGCCCATCACCTGATCGAAGAAGTGCGTCAGGGTGGTCTGGAACTGGGTGATTTCCTTGCGGCGATAACCGTGCAGGTCCTCACCAGGGGTGCCGGTCAGCAGCGAGGCGTTGCTCAGTGCGCCACCAATCGGACGCACGCCGGCGAACAGGATGTCGGTGGTGTTCAACTGCACCGGGGCATTCGGCCGGTAGCTGATTTCACCACTCCACGCGGTGCCGGTGGGCAACGTGGTGGAGAAGCTCAGGCCATACAGGCGGATGTCTTCTGGGTATTCGACGAAGTACTTGGAGTTGCCTGCCACGATCAGTGGTGCCAGGGCACGCAGCTGCGGCGGCAGCTGGCTCAGGCCGGCAAACACCGACGGCGCGGCGCCGGTGGCGCTGAAGATCGGGGCGCGGCTGTGGTAGTTCATGAAGTAGGCGCCGAATTCGGTGTCCAGCGGTTCGAACATGTAGCGCATGGCCACGCCGAACTGGCCACTGTCACGGGCGTCGCGGTCGGCGCCACGGGCCACCATCACGCCTTCTTCGTTGATGTTCACGCCACGGGTGGCAAGGAAGCCCTGGGCCGCTGCTGGCACCGTGCGGCTGCTGTTGAGCACGCGCAGGTTGTCGGTACAGCCATCGGCAATGATGTCGGGCTGCGAGAAGAAGGTGCCGCAGTTGTCGACGACGGTCTGGTCCCACTCGATCTGGTAGAAGGCTTCGGCCGACAGGTTATCGGTGAGGCTCTGCGAGATGTAGAACATGTTGACCGGGATCAGGCCTTCCTTGATCTCGGCACCAGGGCGGCGGAAGGCGGCCACGTCGATCGGGTTGATCGAGTTGATGCCGCCGCCGATGAAGGTACTTTCACCCCAGCTGACCACCTGCTTGCCGAAGCGTACCGAGCCTGGCTGATCGCCGATCGAGTAGTTGTGGTACACGAAGGCGTCGAGCAGTTGGGCTCCGGAGGACTTGGCGCCTTCCTTGCGGCCGGAGTCGCTGATGTCCTTGAACTCGCGGCTTTCGTCCTTCAGCTCGAAGTCGTACCAGTACTTGCCACGCACGAATACGCCGGTGTCGCCGTACTTCAACTCAAGGTCATGGATGCCCTTGAAGATTTTCGAGAAGGTTTCACCTTTCTTGAAGTTGAGGTGACCATCGTCGGAGGTTTGCGACAGGCCCTTGCCGCCGTTGTTGACCCCGATGAGGTTCTTGTTCGGGTTGGCGGTCGACCAGCTGGCACCGACAGAGAGCGACGAATCGAACTGGCCTTCGATTTCCCCGATGTTGAAACTGACCGCGAAAGCAGGACTTGCGAGCGTGGAAGCAAGGCTGACGGCCAAGGGCAACTTGGCCCGACGCCAGAACGGGTGTGCAGATTTCATCGACGCTACTCCATGTACTTTTTTGTTATGGCAGTGAGTCCTTTCAAGAACGGCCCGAAAGACCGGTATGCGGGTTTTCACCCGCGACGACACGTGTTGCGCGTGTCGCCTTCCCCCATTCCTGAAAATCCCCTGGCCCCGACTATAGCCAGCAGACTTAGGTGCTTGATCCCTCTAAAGTGTGATTTGCACACTGGCCGCCAATTCGCCCCGGCGTGGTCCCGGGTAGCGCGTTGGCAAGGCAGAAGCATGGCGCATTTTTGCCGTTTGGCAAGGCGCCGACCGCTCTGGCCTGCGGGTCGTGTTCCGAGGGTCACGACCCGCAGCGCGGTTACAGCGTGGAAAGAAACGCACTGTTACTGGCTTGCCATTGAACGATGTCCTGGCGGATACGCTTCTTGTCGAGTTTTCCTACGCTGGTCTTGGGAATTTCTGTAACAACGGCGATCTGGCTGGGAATTGCCCACTTGTTGATGTGGCCTTCTTCGACAAAAGGCTTGAGGTGTTCCTTGAGCGCCTTGGCATCGACCACCTGCTCTTCGCGCACCACCAGCAGGGCAAACGGACGCTCGCCCCACTGCGGGTCGGCGACACCCACCACGGCCACTTCGCGCACGGCGGGGTGGCGACTGATCAGGTCCTCCAGATCGAGAGAAGAAATCCACTCGCCACCGGTCTTGATCACATCCTTGATGCGGTCGCGGATATCGATGTAACCCATCCCGTCGAGGGTGGCGACATCACCGGTGTGCAGCCAGCCGCCTTGCCAGAGCTCCTCGCTTTTTTCCGGTTCCTTGAAGTAGCCCATGGTCAGCCAGGGCGCACGCAGCACCAGCTCGCCCTGGGTTTCGCCGTCGGCCGGGAGGAAATTGCCCTCGCCATCGACGATCGCCGCCTCCACCAACGGCACCGGCACACCGGCCTTGATGCGGTAGGTCACCCGTTCGTCCTCGCTGCCGGCCTGCAGTTCGTCGTTCAGGTGCGCGGCCGAGATCAGCGGGCAGGTCTCGGACATGCCATACGCGGCAGTCAGCTGAATGCCACGGGCCAGCGCGGCTTGATAGAGCGAGCGGTTGAGTGCGCTGCCGCCGATGATGATCTTCCAGCCGCCAAAGTCCTGGCCCTGGGAGCTTGGGCAGTTGAGCAGCATCTGCAGGATGGTCGGTACGCAGTGCGAGAAGGTGACTTTTTCTTCGCGCCACAGCTTGATCAGCATGTCCGGCTCGTAGCGCCCCGGGTACACCTGCTTCATGCCGAGCATGGTGGCGGCATACGGGATGCCCCAGGCATGCACGTGGAACATCGGCGTGATCGGCATGTACACATCATTGCTGCCGAGCAGGCGCACACTGTCGATGCTACCGGTCACCGAAGCCTCGGCCAGGGTGTGCAGCACCAGCTGGCGGTGGGTGAAGTAGACGCCCTTGGGGTTACCCGTGGTGCCGGTGGTGTAGAAGGTGGTGGCCACCGAGTTCTCGTCGAAGTCGGGGAAGTCGTAATGCGGGCTGGCCGCCGCCAGCAGCTGTTCGTACTCGCCCACCAGGTTCGGCAGCTCGGCGGTCTTGTCCGGGCCATCGGTCAGTAGCACGGTCTTGTCGACCGTGGTCAGTTGCCCGGCGATGGCCTGGTAGAGCCCTACGAAGTCGCTGTTGACCAGCACGAAGCGGTCTTCGGCGTGGTTCATGGTGTAGAGGATCTGTTCGGGTGACAGGCGCACGTTGATGGTGTGCACCACCGCGCCGATCATCGGGATGGCGAACATGCATTCCAGGTAGCGGTGGCTGTCCCAATCCATCACGGCCACGGTGTCACCGGCCTTGACCCCGGCTTCGGTCAGCACATTGGCCAGGCGCGCGATGCGCTCGTTGAGCTGTGGATAAGTCAGCCGCAACTGGTCGCGGTAGACGATCTCGCGGGTCTTTTCGTAGCGGCTGCCGGACATCAGCAGGCGTTTGATCAACAGAGGGAAGCTGTAGGCGCCCTCGGCGGGCTTGATGATGCGGGTCTGCAACATGGGTATCCCTTATCTGGAAAGCGAGCCGAACAAGTCTGGGGTCTACTGTAGTTTGCCAATGTGACGGTCAAATCAGCCGAAGGAATGATTTGGCTATGCAAGGTATGAGTGGCATTGTTCGGTGGATGGATCATCCCTGCCCTGCCAACGGAGCCCTACTGATGCCCAGCCCGCGTCGCGCCGTGTTTCTCGATCACCAATCCCTGGACTTGGGTGACCTTGACCTATCTCCGCTGCGAAGCCAGTTCGATGAATTCGTGCTGTTCGATGCCACACGCCCTGACCAGGTGGCCGATCGCTTGCAGGATGCCGTGGCGGTGGTCAGCAACAAGGTCATGCTCGACGCCGAGGCCCTGGCGGCCAACCCACAGCTCAAGCTGATCCTGGTGGCCGCCACCGGCACCAACAATGTCGATTTGGCAGCCGCCCGCGCCCAAGGCATCACCGTCTGCAACTGCCAGGGCTACGGCACGCCGTCGGTAGCCCAGCACACCCTTGCCTTGCTACTGGCCCTGGCCACGCGCCTGTGCGACTACAACCAGGCAGTGGCCCACGGCCAATGGGCCAAGGCCAGCCAGTTCTGTCTGCTGGACTTCCCCATCGTTGAACTGGAGGGCAAGACCCTCGGCCTGCTTGGTCATGGCGAACTCGGCGGCGCCGTCGCGCGTCTGGCCGAAGCCTTCGGCATGCGCGTGCTGAGCGGGCAGATCCCCGGGCGCCCTGCGCGTGACGATCGCCTGCCGCTGGAGGAGTTGCTGCCACAGGTCGACGCCCTGACCTTGCATTGCCCGCTCAACGAGCACACTCGGCACATGATCGGTGCCCGCGAACTGGCGCTGCTCAAGCCCGGTGCGCTGGTGGTCAACACCGCTCGCGGCGGATTGATCGACGAACAGGCCCTGGCCGACACACTGCGTAACGGCCACCTCGGCGGCGCCGCGACCGATGTGCTCAGCGTCGAGCCACCGGTCCATGGCAACCCTCTGCTGGCCCCGGATATTCCGCGCCTGATCATCACCCCGCACAGTGCCTGGGGCGCCGTGGAGTCGCGCCAGCGCATCGTCGGCCAGCTCAGCGAAAACGCCCAGGCCTTCTTCGCCGGCCAGCCACGCCGCGTGGTCAGCTGAGCGGTAAGGCTGGCTCTGCTACACTGCGCGACTTTTTTCAGGAGGCGTCGTCCATGGACCCGCGCAGTGAAGTTTTGCTCCGCCAGGCGGACCTGTTCCAGGGTCCGCTGCTGATTGCCGGCGCCCCCGCCGACGACCTGCTCGGCCAACTGCCCCACGCCCATGGCTGGACCTGGCATGCCGGTGACCAGGCCATGCTCGACGGCCGCTTTGCCGGGCGCAGCCATTATGGCGTCGAGGTCCCGCCGGTCGCGTTCGATGCGGCGGTACTGTTCCTGCCTAAGTCGCGAGAACTGGCGGCCTACCTGCTCAATGCCGTGGCTTCGCGCCTGGCCGGCCGCGAACTGTATCTGGTTGGCGAAAAACGCGGCGGCATCGAAGGCGCGGCCAAGCAGCTGCAAGCCTTTGGCAAGCCGCGCAAGCTGGACAGCGCGCGGCATTGCCAGTTGTGGCAGGTCACCGTGAACAACGCGCCTGCAGCCAAACCGCTGGAAAGCCTGGCCGAACGCTTCGAGCTCGACCTTGAAGACGGCCCGTTGCAGGTCGTCAGCCTGCCTGGAGTATTCAGCCATGGCCGCCTCGACCGCGGTACGGCACTGCTGCTCAAGCACCTGGACAATCTGCCGGTCGGCCACGTGCTGGACTTCGGCTGCGGGGCTGGGGTACTGGGGGCCACGGTCAAGCGCCGTTATCCACAGAGCCAGGTCACCCTGCTGGACGTGGACGCCTTTGCCGTGGCCGCCAGCCGTCTGACCCTGGCAGCGAATAATCTTGAAGGAAACGTCATCAGTGGCGACGGGATCGATGCCGCGCCCGGCGACCTGAGCTTGATCCTGAGCAACCCGCCGTTTCACACCGGGGTGCACACCAATTACCAGGCATCGGAAAACTTGTTGAAAAAATCAGGCCAACATCTGCGAAAAGGTGGCGAAATGCGCTTGGTTGCCAACAGCTTCCTGCGTTATCAGCCCTTGATCGAAGGGGCACTTGGCAACTGCCAGACCTGTGCCGAGGCCGATGGCTTTCGCATCTATCGGGCAACACGCGGATAAAAACAGGGCTTGCCGAAAGCGTTTCGGCTAGGCAGAATCCGCTCCGTCCTAGGGGAGTAGTCTCCCGCAAGCGCCCAGCTTGCCCGGCACGCGTCAACACACTTGGCCCACAGGCCATGGCGCGTGCGACCCAGCTCTGATGAGCAAGATCCGCACAGACGGATCCAGGGTTTGACAAGACCTATGACACGCACACCTTACCCGGGGCGGGAAGGCTGTACGTGTCATAGCCGTGTCGACCCGCCCCCGTAGGAACCCTGATGCTGGAATCTCTGCTGGTCCCCACCGCGATCGTCGCCCTTGCTGAAATCGGCGACAAGACGCAACTGCTCGCACTCATTCTGGCTGCACGCTTTCGCAAGCCCTGGCCGATCATCGCCGGCATCGTCGCCGCCACTTTGGCCAACCATGCCGCTGCGGGTGCCGTGGGCGCCTGGGTCGGCGGGTTCTTCAGCGAGACCATGCTGCACTGGATCCTCGCCGCGAGCTTCACCGCCACGGCCCTGTGGACCCTGGTGCCGGACAAGATGGATGACGATGAAAACCCCGCGCGCCGCTTCGGCCCGTTCCTGACCACGCTGATCGCGTTCTTCCTGGCCGAGATCGGTGACAAGACCCAGGTAGCCACGGTGATGCTGGCCGCCCAGTACCCGCACCTGATCATGGTCATCATCGGCACCACCCTGGGCATGCTGATCGCCAACGTGCCGGTGGTACTGGCGGGCAACTTCGCCGCAGACAAACTGCCGCTGACGCTGATTCGCCGCCTGGCGGCGGCTGCGTTCATTGTACTGGCGCTCGTCGCCGTCTATTCGGCGATGAAAACCAGTGGCTGGGTGGGGTAAATGTGACGGGGCCGCTCTGCGGCCCCTGATTTTGATTACTTCTTGGCTGCCTGATACAGCGGCATCACCTTCGGAATCGCCGCCTGCAACGAGGCAATCCGGCTTTCGGACGCCGGGTGAGTACTCATGAACTCGGGCGGCGCGCCCTCGGAAGCCTTGCTCATCTTGTTCCACAAGGTAATCGCGGCATTCGGGTCATAACCGGCACGTGCCGACAGTTCCAGGCCGATCAGGTCGGCTTCGTTCTCATTGGCGCGGCTGTTGGGCAGGGTCATGGCGTAGTTCACCACCTGGTCGGCCAAAGCGATGCTGCTCTGGCCAAGGCCAAACAATGCCCCCGCACCCTGGCGGGCCATTTCCACACCATAGGCCTTGGACATGGCTTCACGGCTGTGTTCACGCAGGGCGTGGGCGATTTCGTGGCCTACTACCGCAGCAATTTCGGCGTCGGTGAGCTTGAGCTGGTCGATCAGGCCGGTGTAGACGATGATCTTGCCACCCGGGCCGCAGTTGGCGTTGAGCTCGTCGCTCTTGATGACGTTGACTTCCCACTGCCATTGCGCGGCATCCGGGCGAAACTTCGGCGCCTGGGCGATCAGCCGGTCGGCGATGACCTGCACGCGCTTGGCATCGGCGCTGGACTTGTCCAGCACGCCCTTGCTCGACGCCTCGCCAAGGGTTTGCTGATAAGACTGGGCGTACATCTGGTTGACCTCATCGGTCGAGAGCATGCTGAACATGTACTGCTTGCGCTCGACGCCGACAGCACCGCCGCTGGTGGTATTCACCGCCTGGCAGCCTGCCAGCAAGATGCCAGCGCTCAATAGGCTGACGACAAAAGACTTACGCATGAAAACACTCCCTTTTTACATGCGCCGTATCCTAGGCCGAGTCGCCTGTTACCTGCCATAGCCGCAGGGAAGATTTCTTTACCGTTTTATCAACACATCACACCGGCGTCAGGCACTCTGGCGCATCCAGCTTGGGATCATTGACGAAATTCGCCAGCGCCCGCTCGCGCAGCGTGGCCGGGGGGCTGGCCAACAGTTCGTGCAAGCGCGGCAGCGGCGTTTCAGGGTCCAGCCATGCGGCCTGCCCCGTCTCATCGAGGATCAACGGCCGGCGTTGATTCATCGCAGCCTGGGTCACGACCGCGCAGCTCAGCCACACCTGGTCCTGCACCGGGTAGGCTTCCCACACGGCGGCAAAATACAGCGATGACCCCTCCCCCGGCGTCAGCCAATAGGGCCGCTTGCGCACCGTGCCGCGCCACTCATAAAAGCCGTTGGCCGGCATCAGGCAGCGGCGCAGGCGCAACGCTTCGCGAAACATCGGCTGCTCGGCCAGGGTCTCGGCACGGGCATGGGCCGGGGTGCGGGAAAGGTCGGTGAGCCAGGCCGGGGTCAGCCCCCAACGGGCCTTGGCCAGTTGCATCCGGCCATCGAGTTGACGCTGGATCAGCACAGAAGCACCGGGCGAAATATTCCATTGCGCCGGCTGGCCGGTCGGAAAGCCTGGCAGGCTTGTCAGCTCCTGGGGCCAGCGAAACAGGGCGTAGCGTCCACACATGGGCGAAATCAAAACCTAGCAGATCAAGGTACCGGGATAACTCTCCGGTTCGTCGCCGGCAAGCGGCTGGGCACCATTGTACGCATCGATCAGCTGCCGTGCGTAACCGGCCTGCTCATCGGCCACGGCGAGGCCGAGCAGACCTTGCACCGGCAACTCGCCAACGCCGCCCATCAGGTCGCGGCCGACCAGGTGCACGTCGATGCCCTCACTGGCCAGCATGCCGATCAGCATTTGTGCTTCGAGCAGGTTTTCCGGATCGTAGATTCGTTGCATCAGTCGTTCTCACCGTACACATCGAGCATCCATTCCTCGCCATGAACCTGCAGCACGAAGCGGATAGGCTTACAGCACACCTGGCAGTCTTCGATGTACTCTTGGTCGCCTCCGGACAGGTCCACCGTTGTCTCGACTTCTTCACCACAATAGGGGCAATCGTAGATCGCAGTTTCCAGCATCGCGGCCTCCGGGGTGACTTGTGCGTATAATTGCCGGTCTGTTTACAGGGCCTGTGTGTGTCCGAGCCGTTTTTCTGACCCCGACCCTATCTATTACCCTAGCCGTTTCCAACAAGAGAGCATGATGGGCGAATTCGATGCCATCCGACCGTACGACGACGCTGAGGTCCCTGCCGTTCTGGCACGCCTGCTCAGCGACCCGGCATTCCTCGATATCCTCACCCACTTCCGCTTCCCGCGCGCTGCCGGCACCTTCGGCTGGCTGCTCAAGCCGCTGATCGCCCGGCGCCTGCGCAAGGAATTCGCCGGTGTCACCTGCGTTTCCACCCTGCAGGACAAGGTCGAGTATTACGTCGACCAGACCATCGACCGGGCCACCGACGGCGTCACCTACACCGGCGTCGAGCAGCTCAAGTCCGGTACCGCCTACCTGTTTTTGGCCAACCACCGCGACATCGTCATGGACCCGGCCTTCGTCAACTACGCGGTGTACCACGCAGGCCTGCCGACGCCGCGCATCGCCATTGGCGACAACCTGCTGCAAAAACCCTTCGTCAGCGACATGATGCGCCTGAACAAGAGCTTCATCGTGCACCGCTCGCTGAGCGGTCGTCGTGAAAAGCTCGCGGCCTATCAGTTGCTTTCGGCCTACATCAACCACTCCATTCGCAACGACAGCGCCTCGATCTGGATTGCCCAGGCCGAAGGCCGCGCCAAGGATGGGGATGATCGCACCGATTCGGCGATCCTCAAGATGTTCCACATGAGCCGCAAGGACGAGCCGTTCGGCGCGGTGATCCAGGGCCTCAACCTCACGCCGGTATCGATCAGCTACGAATACGACCCCTGCGACCAGGCCAAGGCGCGCGAGCTGTACATCCGCGCCACCACCGGCACCTACAAGAAGGCGCCGGGGGAGGACGACAACAGCATCGCCAAGGGGATCACCGGCTACAAAGGCCGCGTGCACATCAACTTCGCGCCGCCAGTAACCGAGTTCTTTGAGGACACCAAGCAACTGGCGCAGGAAATCGACCGCCAGATCCTCGGTGGCTACCGGCTGTTCCCGGTGCACTACCTGGCCTATGCGATGTGGGGCGAGAAGGACGAGGCCCTGCAGGTGCCAAGCGCCGAGAAGGTGTTCCCGGCCGAAGAGCTGGCCAAGGCCAAGGAAGAATGGCAGCGCCGCCTGGACGCCTGCCCTGAAGAGCAGCGCCCGTACCTGGTGTTGCAGTACGCGACGCCGGTGCGCAACCAGTATCAGGTCAAGCAGCAGGCGCCGGTTGCCTGATCATGCGGGGCCGCATTGCGGCCCCTCACCGTTCAGATCCAGGTACTGAACCAGGACAGCAGCAACGCCATCGCCAGGCAGGAAAAACCAAGGATGTAGTAGTAGCGCGGCACCCGCTGGTCGAACGCATCCACTACGCCTTCGTCCATTGCCAGGCTTTCACGGCTGATGGCCTCACGACGCCGTGCGCTGTGCACCAGCAGCCCGCCTGGGCAGGTCATCAGCAATGCCAGCAGATTGATCAGCTTGGTCGGGTGGGCGGCCAGGAACCCCCAGAGCACTTGCAAGGACATTACGCAACCTCGGTTTAACGACAGCGAAGGCCGGCATTCTACCGAAGACCGCCCTTGGCGCTCGGATTTGGCGACCAAGTGTCACTGAATTTCATAAAGGCCGGCACGGCCAATAAAAAACCCGCTGCCTAACACCAGGCAGCGGGTTTTCTTTTACCCAGGCGAATCGTTTATTCGCCCAGTACCTGGCCGATGGTCGGATCCTTGAACAGGCGGGTCAGGGCATCGCTCAACACGTCGCTGACCAGCTTGGTATTGGTTTCCTGGTTCGGCGCCATGCCGAAACGCTGGTCCAGCGAAGCGCCGTAGCGGCCGCTGTAACGGCGGTTGGCGTTCGATACATCAGCACGGAACGTGGCGCCGATCGTGGCTTCGGTCACGTACATGTTGTCCTTGGGCGACTGGTACTTCAGTTCGGCCAGGGTCACGGTCAACTGCGGCGCGTTGTAGGCGTTGGGCGTCGGGGTGAAGCCCAGCAGTCGTACGGCGGCTTCGGCCTGGGCCTGCACTTTGGGCACGATATCGTTGCCGCTGACGCTAATGGTGCTGGTCTCGGGGTACATGCCACCACGAGTGCCCAGCGACTGCGAAGCCCGACCGTCGACAACCTTGACCACCACCGGCTGACCATGACCGACCGGGGCGAGCTGGGCGTTGAGCTTGGGTTGCGGGCTGAGTTGTTGCGGGCTGTGGGCACAACCGACCAGGCTCAGGCTGGCCACGGCAAGCAAACCGAACAACAAACGTTGCAACATGCGCGTTTCTCCAGAAAAGGCGGCAAAGGCCAGCAGTATACCTAGCCAGGCATGCACCAGTCATCGGCCTCGCCCTGCTGTCACAATCGTTTCATGGCCGCACCGTTATCCTTGCGCCAAGCCCTAACGCACAGGACTCACTGCCATGGCCTCGCTCTGGACCCTGCTTTTCCAACGCCCGCGCCACACTGCCTATGCCCGCCTCGATAGCGACGGCAACTGCCTGGCCTTCAAGCAATGCAGCCTGCCACCTGCCGGCGGCGGCTGGGTGCAGGTCGAGGAAATCCAGCTCGGTTGGCTGGGCCGCCCGCTGCCCTCCAGCGCCCGGGTTTGCACCCACGCAAACCACCATTGGCAGCGCCGCACCCTGCCGGCCTGACAAACGCTGCAATAAAAAGCACGAATAACGACCTTTCTGCCCGCGACATCGCTATAATCTCCCCCCGATTATAAGGACGTCTCCTGATCGGGCCCCGCATTTGCCGTTTGACCCCGGCACCTTCACCGCTTCGCCCACAGAGAGCCTTCCACTCAGGTCTTGCATCGGCTGTCGTGCCTGCTTTTCCGGCCCTTCGCACTGCATGAACCTGCGGGTTGCCATCGCGCAGTCCCCTTTTGAGGTTCACGTCTCCAAAAGAGCGTGAAAAAACGGTTTTCACTACTTCACAAGAGTGTGGCGAGCAAATGAACAGTCTGGCATGTGCAAAAGCGGCAGATGTGTCCCGAACAGCCCTGAACAGGCGGCTAAAGCGCTCAGTTTCCATGAGCATCTGAGGTCGTTCCATAGCGCACGCACGACACCTTGACCATAAGTCGAATTGCCGCACCCAGGGCAATCGGGGTTCAATATCGCAACCCGAAGACTGATTGGCGGTGTCCGCGGAAGTGGCAAGAACTGCGAAGAGTCGGACATGGCGATCCTGGCACCCCAGGATTCTCATGCTGTCAATTAGGTAGCTGTAGATTGTGGAGACGCGTTAAATGGCGCAGAACGAATCGGTTGATGTAGTACTGGTAGGCGCGGGCATCATGAGTGCCACCCTGGCCGTACTGCTCAAGGAGCTCGACCCGACCCTCAAGCTGGAGGTCGTCGAGGCGATGGACTCCGGGGCCGCGGAAAGCTCCAACCCCTGGAACAACGCAGGCACCGGCCACGCCGGCCTGTGCGAGCTGAACTACACGCCCCAGGCCGCCGATGGCAGCATCGACATCAAGAAGGCCGTGCACATCAACACCCAGTTCGAGGTTTCGCGCCAGTTCTGGGCGTACCTGTGCAAGAAGAGCAATTTCGGCTCGGCCCGTGCTTTCATCAACCCTGTCCCACACCTGAGCTATGTCGAAGGTGAAAAGGGTGTTTCCTTCCTCAAAAAGCGTTTCGAGCTGCTCAAGCAGCACCACGCCT
Source organism: Pseudomonas sp. NPDC090233 (assembly GCF_044772285.1). Taxonomy (NCBI): domain Bacteria; kingdom Pseudomonadati; phylum Pseudomonadota; class Gammaproteobacteria; order Pseudomonadales; family Pseudomonadaceae; genus Pseudomonas; species Pseudomonas sp. NPDC090233. Next base: position 562,368 of record NZ_JBIVYQ010000003.1, read on the forward strand.
TCGCCGAGATGGAATACACCGAAGACAAGGCGGTGATGAACGACTGGATGCCGCTGATGATGCCTGGCCGCCCAGCCGACCAGCAGATCGCCGCCACCCGAGTGAGCAAAGGCACCGACGTCAACTTCGGCGCCTTGACCAACAAGCTGCTCAAGCTGTTGGGCGATTCGCCGGACGCGCAGGTCAAGTACAGCAAGAAAGTCGTCGGCCTGCGCCGTAACGGCACTGGCTGGACCGTCAGCATCAAGGACGTCAACAGCGGCGGTAGCCGTGAAGTCGACGCCCGTTTCGTCTTCCTCGGCGCCGGCGGCGCGGCCCTGCCGCTGCTGCAGGTGTCCGGCATCCCGGAAAGCAAAGGCTTTGGCGGGTTCCCGGTGAGCGGCCAGTGGCTGCGTTGCGACAACCCGGAAATCGTCAAGCAGCACCAGGCCAAGGTCTACAGCCAGGCCGCCGTCGGCGCACCGCCGATGTCGGTACCGCACCTCGACACCCGTGTGGTGGACGGCAAGACCTCGCTGCTGTTCGGCCCGTACGCCGGCTTCACCACGAAGTTCCTCAAGCATGGCTCGTTGATGGACCTGCCGCTGTCGGTGCGCATGGGCAACATCGGCCCGATGCTGGCCGTGGCCCGCGACAACATGGACCTGACCAAGTACCTGGTCAGCGAAGTGATGCAGTCGATGGAACAGCGCCTCGAAGCACTGCGCCGCTTCTACCCGCAGGCCAAAGCCGAAGACTGGCGCCTGGAAGTGGCAGGTCAGCGCGTGCAGATCATCAAGAAAGACCCGAAGAAAGGCGGCATCCTACAGTTCGGCACCGAGCTGGTCTCGGCCCAGGACGGCAGCCTGGCTGCACTGCTAGGCGCCTCGCCGGGCGCTTCGGTGACCGTGTCGATCATGCTCGAGTTGATCGAACGCTGCTTCCCTGAGCAAGCCAAGGGTGCCTGGGCCGCCAAGCTCAAGGAAATCTTCCCGGCCCGCGAGAAGACCCTGGCCACCGACGCAGCCCTGTACCACAAGATCAGTGCCGACAACGATGCGGCATTGGAGCTGGTGGAAGACAGCCCGGCCAAGCATTACGCCTGAACCGGCTGAAACGAAAAAACGCCCCTCGGGGCGTTTTTTTGTGCCTGCTGAACGTCAGCCGCGGGCGTTATCGATGATCTCGATGTACTCCGGGGCCGTGCGCTGGTCGGCGATTTGCTCGACGAAGGTCTTGCCGTGCTCATCCTTGCCATCGAGGTCATAGCCCGCCTCGACGAAGAAGCCGACAAAGCGCTCGAAGTCGTCCACGCGCAGGCCGCGGTAGGCCTTGACCAGCTTGTGCAGCGACGGCGAGGTCACACCATCGGCCGGCTCGAACTGGAGGAACGTCTTGATGTAGTCGTCGCTGATTTCGTCACCAATCACCTGCTTCTTGTCTTTACGCATTGCCGGCTCCAACTGGACCATCACGGGATTTCGAAGGCCGGCAGTTTACCCTTCACAGCCGGCGCGCCTCAACGCGTACGTACCGTCCCGGTGTGCAGGTCGGCCCAGATGTGGCCGTTGGCGTAGGTCAAAAACTGTACATAGACCGTCTCGTTGCGCAGCAGGTCCATCACCACGCGGTAATCACTGACCGGGTAATTCAGGCTCAGGATACGGGTCTTGTCGTCGTACAGCGGTTTCTTCAGGCTCTTGCCAGCTTCGCCGTCGAAAGTGAGCAGCACCTGGGCGACGGTCGCACCTTTACTCAGCGGCTTGCCTTTGAGGCGCACCTGCAAAGCGCGGGTAATCGGGATCGGCTGTTGGTCGGACTGGCGCTGGGCCGCAACCACCACCGAATAATCGGTGACCTGCAACAGTTGCTGAGCAGTCGGCGCTTCCTGGCGCAGTGCCTGGTCATCGGGCGGGAGAAACTGGCTGTGCAGCGGTGCTGCGGCGAGCGGCAGGCTGACTGCCAGCAGCAGAGGGAAAATCGCACGCATGTGAGGCTCCTTGGCATGAAGGAGCACTCTAGCATGAGCAACTGGCGCAGCTATCAATCGAACTGTGCGAGCATCCAGGCCTGGTACTCGGCGACACCCGCTTCGCCTTCGCGCGGCGCCCAATGCGCATGTTCGCCCTCGGCCAGCGGCCGGTAGGGCCCCGCCTTGCACTCGAACAGAATGCTGTCTGCCTCCAGCACGACCAGGGAGTGATAGATGCCCGGCGGCAGGTCGACGCCAAGACAGTCACCCCCCGCTTCAAGAACACGCTTGCCGGTCACGCGCCCCTGCTCATCGAACATCAAGATGCCCAGGCGGCCCTTGAGCGCCAACAAGGTCTCGGCCTTGTCGTCGCTCAGGTGACGGTGCGGTGCGATATAGGTTTCAGGCTGCAAGCCCACTGCCAGGCGGTGACAAGGGTCTTCCATCGCATGGAAATTGTGATGGTGGCGCCCACGTGCGGAGCCAGCGGCTTTTTCCGCCAGCTCGGCAAACAGCGATTGGTCGATGAAAGCAGGCTGGCTCATGATCAAAGTCCCTTGACGGCGAAGATACCGTTCGCGTTGCGCCAGTACCCTTTATAGTCCATGCCGTAACCGAAGATGTAGCGATCGATGCAGGGCAGGCCGACATAGCTGGCCTTGAGGTCCGGGCTGGCTTTGCGGTCGTGGTCCTTGTCGATCAGCACGGCGGTATGCACCGAGCGGGCACCGGCATGTTTGCAGAACTCGATGATGGCGCTGAGGGTATGGCCCTCGTCGAGGATGTCGTCGACGATCAGCACGTCACGGTCGATGAACGACACTTCCGGCTTGGCCTTCCAGAACAGTTCGCCGCCGCTGGTCTGGTTGCGGTAGCGAGTGGCGTGCAGGTACGAGGCCTCCAGCGGGAACTGCAGGTGGGTCAGCAGTTTGCCGGCGAAGATCAGTCCGCCGTTCATCACGCAGAACACCACCGGGTTCTTGTCGTGCAGATCCTGACAGATCTGCTGGCCGACCTTGGCAATGGCCGCTTCGACTTCGGCTTCGTTGTACAGGCAGTCTGCCTCGCGCATGACTTGACGGATGTGCTCGAGATCAGCGGACATGGCGCTCTCCAGGGGGCATTTTGGAAAAGCGGGCAAAGGTACGCATCCGCTCGTCACAGATCAAGCATTTATGGACTAACGTGCAAAAGGACTGCACGACAGCAAAGGCTGAATAGATTAATCTAGCGCGGTTTTTTTGCCCGCCTTTCGGAGCCCCCCTATGCCCACTCGTGAGATCCGCCACCCGCTGATCCGCCACAAGCTCGGCCTGATGCGCCGTGCTGACATCAGCACCAAGAATTTTCGCGAACTCGCCCAGGAAGTCGGCGCGCTGTTGACCTACGAAGCCACCCAGGACCTGCCACTCGAAACCTACGAGATCGATGGCTGGTGTGGCAAGGTACAAGTTGAAAAAATCGCCGGCAAGAAGATCACCGTGGTGCCGATCCTGCGCGCCGGTATCGGCATGCTCGACGGCGTGCTCAGCCTGATCCCGGGCGCCAAGGTCAGCGCCGTGGGCGTCGCCCGCAACGAGGAAACCCTCGAAGCGCACACCTACCTGGAAAAGCTCGCGCCGGACATCAACCAGCGCCTGGCCCTGATCATCGACCCGATGCTGGCCACTGGCGGCTCGATGGTCGCCACCATCGACCTGCTGAAAAAGGCCGGCTGCAAGGAAATCCGTGCGATGGTCCTGGTTGCCGCGCCTGAAGGCATCGAAGTGGTGGAAAAAGCCCACCCGGACGTGAAGATCTACACCGCCTCGATCGACCAGCGTCTCAACGAGCACGGCTACATCGTGCCGGGCCTGGGCGATGCCGGTGACAAGATCTTCGGCACCAAGCAGAAGGACGCCTGACCATGCAGGACGGCTTCAACGACCCGCTCTGGCGCCAGGTCGTTTCGGGCGCGCAGATGCTCTTCGTGGCATTCGGCGCGCTGGTGCTGATGCCGCTGATTACCGGCCTCGATCCGAACGTGGCGCTGTTCACCGCCGGCATCGGCACTTTGCTGTTCCAGCTGGTCACCGGCCGTCAGGTGCCGGTGTTCCTGGCGTCGAGCTTTGCCTTCATCACCCCCATCATCCTCGCCAAGGGCCAGTTCGGCCTGGCGGAGACCATGGGCGGCGTGATGGCCGCAGGCTTCGTGTACACCTTCATGGGCCTGATGGTGAAGATCAAGGGCACCGGCTTCATCGACCGCATGCTGCCACCGGTGGTGATCGGCCCGGTGATCATCTCCATCGGCCTGGCCATGGCGCCGATCGCCGCCAACATGGCGATGGGCAAAGGCGGTGACGGCGCTGCGCTGATGTCGTACAAGACGGCCATGCTGATTTCCATGCCGGCGCTGCTCACCACCCTGATCGTCGCCGTATTCGGCAAAGGCATCTTCCGCCTGGTGCCGATCATTTCTGGCGTGCTGGTGGGTTTTGCACTGTCGTTCGCGTTTGGGGTGGTCGATACCGCCAAGATTGCCGCCGCCCCGTGGCTGGAGATCCCCAACTTCACTGCGCCCGCGTTCAACTGGCAAGCCATCCTGTTCATCGTCCCGGTTGCCCTGGCACCGGCGATCGAGCACATCGGCGGGGTGATCGCAGTCGGCAGCGTGACCGGTCGCGATTACCTGAAAAAACCTGGCCTGCACCGCACCCTGCTGGGTGACGGCCTGGCCACCACCGCAGCCGGCCTGTTCGGCGGCCCGCCCAACACCACCTATGCCGAAGTGACGGGCGCGGTGATGCTGACCAAGAACTACAACCCGAAGATCATGACCTGGGCGGCAATCTTCGCCATCACCCTGGCCTTCATCGGCAAGTTCGGCGCGCTGCTGCAGAGCATCCCGGTGCCGGTAATGGGCGGCATTCTCTGCCTGCTGTTCGGCTCGATCGCGGCGGTGGGCATGAACACCATGATCCGCCACAAGATCGACCTCAGCGAGGCCCGCAACCTGGTGATCGTTTCGGTGACCCTGGTGTTCGGTATCGGCGGCGTGCTGATCGGCAGCGGTGACGGTCCGGACGACTGGGGCCTGAAGGGCATCGCCCTGTGCGCCATCGTCGCCATTGCCCTGAACCTGATTCTGCCGGGCAATGATGGCTGGAAACACAAGAAGCTGGATGACCAACTGCCTTGATCCAGCTTTAACCTGAACCGGCCTCTGTGGAGCGGGCTTGCCGATACGTCGGACCGCCCGCGAAGAGGCCGGAACAGTAAACCTAAGGCTCAAACCTTTTCACACATCCCCGCCAACACCCTCACCCACTCCGGGTGATCATTCAGGCACGGCACCAGCACCAGCTCTTCTCCGCCCGCCTCGATGAACTGCTCCTTGCCACGATCGCCGATCTCTTCCAACGTCTCGATGCAGTCGGCGACGAACGCCGGGCACATCACCAGCAACTTCTTCACCCCCGCCTTGCCGAGCTCATCCAGGCGCGTCTCGGTATAGGGCTCGATCCATTTGGCCCGCCCCAACCGCGACTGGAACGACACCGACCACTTGCCGTCCGGAATGCCCATTTTCGTAGCAAACGCTTTGGCCGTGGCCAGGCACTGCCCGCGGTAACACACCGCGCGCATCTCGGCGCTGGCGTCTTTGCAGCAGTCCGCTGCCTGGAAATCATGCTTGCCAGTGGGGTCGAGCTTCTTCAGGTGCCGCTCCGGCAGGCCATGGAAGCTCAGCAACAAGTGGTCGTAATCCTGCTGCAAATACGGCTGGGCGCTGGCCGCCAGAGCATCGATGTAGTCCGGGTGATCGTAGAACGGTTGCAGCACGCGCAAATCCAGCGGCAAGCCGCGCTCGGCGATGGTCAGTTTGGCTTGCTCCACCACGGTGGTCACCGTGCTGTCGGCGAACTGTGGATAAAGTGGCGCCAGCGTGACCTTGCGTACGCCCTGGGCGGCCAGGCGTGCCAGCACGTCGGGCAGTGCCGGCTGGCCATAGCGCATGGCGATTTCGACCGGGCCATGGGGCCAATGCTCGACCATCGCTTGCTGCAGGCGCCGCGTCAGCACCACCAGAGGTGAACCTTCGTCCCACCAGATCGAGGCATAGGCGTGCGCCGATTGCTCCGGGCGCTTGACCAGAATCAGCGACACCAGCAAACGCCGTACCGGCCACGGCAGGTCGATCACGTAGGGGTCCATCAGGAACTGGTTGAGGTAGCGGCGTACATCGGTCACCGAGGTGGAGGCCGGGGAACCCAGGTTGACCAGCAGCAGGGCGTGATCGGTCATGCAGCGTCCTATGTCAGAGGCGCCTGGACAGGTTGTCCAGCGCCGATTGCAGATCGTTGAAGCGGAAGGTGAAACCCGCAGCGAGCAAGCGCACCGGGCGCGCCCGCTGGCCACCCAGCAGCAGTGTCGACAATTCACCCAGGCCGGCCTTCAGCAACAGCCCAGGCACCGGCAGCAGCGCCGGTCGGTGCAGCGCCCGGCCCAGACGCTTGGCGAACTCGCGGTTACGCACAGGCTCTGGGGCGCAGGCATTATAAGGACCGCTGGCATCCTTGTGCTGCAAGAGAAAATCAATCAGGGCGACCTGGTCGTCTATATGGACCCAGGGCATCCACTGCCGGCCATTGCCCAGCGGGCCGCCCAGGCCAAGCTTGAAGGGCAGGCGCAGGCGTGACAGGAAGCCGCCATCACTGGCCAGTACCAGCCCGGTGCGCACCAGCACCACACGCAGGCCCAACGCCTGTGCACGCAATGCGGTTTCTTCCCAGGCGATGCACAACTGGCTGGCGAAATCCTCACGCACCGGCTGCGAAGCTTCTGTCAGCTCGCGCTCACCGCCATCGCCATACCAACCCACGGCAGACCCCGACACCAGCACCTCGGGGCGCTGATCGCGGCTGCTCAACCAGGCCAGCAACTGCTCGGTGAGGGTAATGCGGCTGGCCCATAGCAGTTGCCGCCGGCCAGCGGTCCAGGGGCGGTCAGCGATTGGCGCGCCGGCCAGGTTGATCACCGCATCTACCGCTTCGTCTTGAGCCAGATCTTCCAACCGGGCAATCCCCCGCACCCCGCTGCCGCACAAACGCGCCACCTGATCGGGCCGCCGGCTCCAAACGGTCAGGCGATGACCCTGGCCAAGCCAGTACTGGCAAAGGTGCTGGCCGATCAACCCAGTGCCGCCCGTCAGCAATATATGCATGGCTGTATCCTCGCAGAGTCCGGCGATGGTCTATTTTTAACAACAAGGCACTTTTTTAACCCAACGCTCTCGGATAAACATAGGCCAACCTGCCCTAAGATGCGGAATAACCTTATACAAACATTGTGCATTGTACAGGTTTGCCTGACAGCGTAGTCTGCTTAATAGCAAGGTTCGAAGAGGCCATCATGACAGTACCTATTGCCATCATCGGTGCCGGTATCGCCGGCCTTTCCGCCGCTCAGGCCCTGCAGAAGGCCGGGCAAGCCGTTCACTTGTTCGACAAAGGCCACGGCAGTGGCGGGCGCATGGCCAGCAAGCGCAGCGATGCTGGTGCGCTTGATCTCGGCGCCCAGTACTTCACGGCCCGTGATCGGCGTTTCGTCGAGCAGGTGCAGCAATGGGTTGCCGCCGGCTGGGCCGCACAGTGGAAGCCGCAGCTGTACAACTACCGAGATGGCGAATTGACCCCCTCCCCTGACGAACAGACCCGCTGGGTGGGCGTGCCGCGCATGAGCGCCATCACCCGCGGCCTGCTCAAGGACGTCACGGTGAACTTCGGCTGCCGCATCGCCGAGGTATTCCGAGGCAAGCAGTTCTGGCACCTGCAAGACACCGAAGGCTGCAGCCACGGCCCGTTCAGCCGCGTGGTGATCGCCGTACCGGCACCACAGGCCACACCGCTGCTCGCGGCCACGCCGAAACTCGCCGCCGTGGCCGCAGGTGTGGTCATGGAACCCACCTGGGCCGTCGCCCTTGGCTTCGAGACGGCGCTGGATACGCCCATGCAGGGCTGCTTCGTGCAGGACAATCCACTCGACTGGCTGGCGCGCAACCGCAGCAAACCAGGCCGGGACGAACACCTCGACACCTGGGTACTGCATGCCACCTCCAACTGGAGCAAGCATCACATCGACCTGGTCAAGGAAGACGTGATCGAGCAATTGTGGGGCGAATTCGCCGAACTGGTCGGCTGCGTGGTGCCGGCCCCCTCTTTCGCACTGGCTCACCGCTGGTTGTATGCACGCCCCGCCGGCAATCATGAATGGGGCGCCCTGGCCGATGCCGACCAAGGCCTGTATGCCTGTGGCGACTGGTGCCTGTCGGGGCGCGTCGAGGGTGCCTGGCTCAGTGGTCAAGAGGCGGCGCGGCGGCTGCTGGAACATCTCGAATAACGTCAAAGGCAACGCTATACAAAAATACTAGTTTGCATAACTTTGTGGCTGTGCTGGAATAAGCTTGTACACGCTCGCTTCAATGTACAAGTATTCGGAGGCAGCCATGCCCGATCAATCCGCCCACAACAAGCCCAGCATCGCCATCAGCGCCTGCCTGACCGGCCACAATGTGCGCTACAACGGCGGGCACAAGGCATCCGATCTGTGCCGCAAGCAACTGGAAGCCCATTTCGACTGGCTGCCGGTCTGCCCTGAGGTCGCCATTGGCCTTGGCGTCCCGCGCGATCCGATTCGCCTGGTCGGCGACCCACAGCACCCTGCCGTGGTCGGCACACGCAATCCCGACCTGGACCTGACCGGCCCGCTGACCCAATACGGCGAACAGATGGCCGCTGAACTCGATGGCATCTGCGGCTATATCTTCATGCAGAAGTCGCCTTCCTGCGGACTGGAGCGGGTCAAGGTGTATCAGGACAACGGTCACCCTGCCGCCGAAGGCGGTACAGGCGCTTATGCCGCTGCATTCTGCGCGCGTCGCCCGGACCTTCCGGTCGAAGAAGAAGGCCGCCTGCACGACCCGGTACTACGCGAGAATTTCATCAGCCGCGTCTACGCCTATGCCGACTGGCAGCATGTGCTTGCCGAGGGGCTGAGCCGTGGTGCGTTGGTCCGCTTCCACTCGCGTTACAAATACCTGCTGATGGCCAACAACCCTCAGGCGTATCGCCAGCTCGGTCGCCTGCTCGGCAGCATGAGCCGGGATGACGACCCACAGATAATCGGGCCACGCTATTTCAGCCAGCTGATGCAGGCCCTGCGCCGCTGCGCCAGCCGTGGCACCCATGGCAACGTCCTGCAGCACCTCAGTGGCTATTTCAAAGACGCACTGTCGCCTCAGGACAAGGCCGAGCTGCAGCACATCATCGATCAGTACCAGCAAGGCGAGGTGCCGCTCGTGGTGCCGCTGACCCTGCTCAAACACCACCTGCGCAAACACCCCGACCCGTACCTGCTGCAACAGGCCTACCTGCAGCCACACCCCGACAGCCTGGGGCTGCGCAATGCCGTCTGATACGCTTCTGCCCATTGGTGAACTGGCGCGACGCACGGGCGTGAATCCGGTGACATTGCGTGCCTGGGAACGGCGCTACGGCCTGCTCAAGCCACAACGCACCGCCAAAGGCCATCGCCTCTACGCACTCGATCAACTCGAACGGGTCGAAGCGATATTGGCCTGGCTGGAGCGCGGCGCGTCGGTCGGGCAGGTACGCGAACTGCTCGACAAGCCCCCTGCCGTTGTCCCGCAAGGTGACTGGCAAACGCGCCAACAGCAGTTGATAGAGGCTATCGCCAACCTGTCCCAGCGCGCCCTCGACCAGCAGCTCAACCAGGCCATGGCGCTGTATCCGGCGATAACCTTGTGCGAAAAGCTGATGCTGCCGCTGCTGGAAAGCCTGGCGCAACGCTGGCGCACCTATTTCAATGCCCGGCTCGAGCAAGTGTTCTTCCATACCTGGTTGCGCAGCAAGCTCGGGGCGCGGGTTTACCACGACAATCAATTCCTGCAAGGGCCAGCCGTACTGATCGCTGCAGACAGCGAGCACGCTTTCGACCCCAGTCTGTGGCTGTGTGCCTGGCTGCTGTGCAGCAACGGCATCCCCGTTGAAGTGCTGGAGCAACCGGTCAGCGGTGTCGAACTGCAGCGCGCCGTCACCGCACTTGCGCCCCGCGCACTGCTGTTGCACCTTGGCCCGCGCATCGACAGCCGGGCCTTGCTGCGCACCCTCGAAGGGATACCCGCAACGAAGCTGCTGGGCGGTGCCACGGTCGCCCTCCATCGAGCACAACTGCAAGCCTTCGGCCTGCCTGAGCTTTTTTTGTTCGACACCCCACAGGCGGCATTGCGCGCACTCCAGGGCAATGGCCGCCCGCCTGTAGAGATGAGCCCCCGATGCAACTGATTTGGCTGCGCAGCGATCTGCGCCTCAACGACAACACAGCCCTGAGCGCCGCCTGCGCCCGCGGCCCGACGGTTGCCCTGTGGCTGGCCAGCCCCGGCCAGTGGCAGGAACACGATGATGCCGCGTGCAAGGTCGATTTCTGGCTACGCAACCTGCGCGACCTGCGCCAGTCGCTGGAGAAGCTCAATATCCCGCTGCTTATCCGCAAGATAGATACCTGGGACGAGGCCCCGGCTGCGCTGCTCAAGGTATGCCGCCAGCACCGTATCGAAGCCGTGCACTGGAACGATGAGTACGGCATCAACGAGAACAACCGCGACCAGGCCACGCGCACACTGCTGGAAGCTTCCGGCATTCAGGCGCACAGCTACCTCGACCAACTGTTGTTCCGCCCCGGCACCATCCTCACTCGCAGCGGCGACTACTTCCAAGTCTTCAGCCAGTTCAAAAGGGTCTGCCTGGAGCACCTGCACCGCAGCCTGCCATCACAAGCGCCACAGGTAAAACGCCAAGCGCCGCTGGATATCGACAGCGATCCGATCCCGCAACACATCGAAGGTTTCGACAAACCGCCGAGTGCCCTCAGCGAGCATTGGCCGGCCGGAGAAGATGAAGCCCAGGCACGGCTTACCCGCTTTCTCGACGAAACCGTCGAGGATTACCAATACCTGCGCGACCTCCCCGCCAAACCCGGCACCAGTCAGCTGTCGGCTTACCTGGCCGCTGGGGTGATTTCGCCACGGCAATGCCTGCACGCCGCCCTGGCGAGCAACCGCGGCGAGTTCGACAGTGGCAGCAGCGGCATTCAGACCTGGATCAACGAACTCCTCTGGCGCGAGTTCTACAAGCACATCCTGACGGGTTACCCACAGGTCTCGCGGCACCGCGCTTTCCGCGTCCAGACCGAAGCCCTGCCCTGGCGCGAAGCCCCCGCAGACCTTGAAGCCTGGGAACAGGGCCGCACTGGCTTCCCGATCATTGATGCGGCCATGCGCCAGTTGCTGCACACCGGCTGGATGCACAACCGCCTGCGCATGATTGTCGCCATGTTCCTCAGCAAGAACCTGCTGATCGACTGGCGCAAGGGCGAACGGCATTTCATGCGTCATCTGATAGACGGCGATCTGGCCGCCAACAATGGTGGATGGCAGTGGAGCGCGTCCACCGGTACCGACGCAGTGCCCTATTTCCGCATCTTCAACCCGGTTTCGCAGTCGCAACGCTTCGACCCGCAAGGTAGCTTCATACGCCACTGGCTCCCGGAATTGCGGGGGCTGGATGATAAAACTATTCACCAGCCCGTGAAGTCCGCGGATCTTTTTGCTAATAATTCCTATCACAGTCCGATCGTCGATCTCGGAAGTAGTCGCCAGCGCGCATTGGAAGCCTTCAAAGGCCTACCACGCCGGCAGGACCAGAGGGCAGTATCTTGAATAACTCGCGCAGTTTCTGGGTTACGGGGGCCAGCAATGGACTGGGTTTGGCCCTGGTGGAGCGGTTGCTCGAACAAGGGCACCGGGTTGCCGCAAGTGCCAAGGACGGCGGGATGTTGAATGCATTGGCCGCGCAACATGGCAGCAGATTGTTGCCGCTGCCTTGGCAATTGAACGACGAAGACCAGGCAACCGGAGCCTGCTTGCAGATTTGCCATGCCTGGGGCTCGCTCGACAGCCTGATCATCAACGCAGGCACCACCGACTATGTGGCTGACGATGTCGCGGAAAGCGAGCTGTTCGAGGCGATCGTCAACACCAATCAATTGGCAGGCGAGCATTGTCTGACTAAAGGGCTGGCGCTTCTGGCCAAGGGCTATTCGCCCCAGGTGATGGCGATCTTCAACCGTTATTCGGCACTGCAACTGTATGCGCCGACGCAAGTGACGGCCGGCTGGAACAACATGCCTCAGTGGTTGCGCGAGGAACGTCAGGCGCTGCAAAGCAAGGGCATCGACTTGACCGTAGTGGCACCGCAATCGTTGAAAACGCCGGTGACGTCTGTGCAGGCGGCGCCTGATGCCTGGACGCCCGAGAGCGCCGCAGAAGAGCTGCTGCAGCGGTTGACTCTGCGCGAGCCTGAGCTGGTGCTGGAAGTGCTGGATATCAGCAGCTTGTGGCCGTTGTCACGCTGAATGCTCTATTTGCAGTGCCGGCCTCTTCGCGGGGCAAGCCGGATCGCCCCGCGAAGAGGCCGGCACTGCATGAATCAAAGCGCCATGCGGTAATGCAGGCTGTAGCTTTCCACGCCATCGTTGGGCTGCTTGATGCCCGCATTGGAATAGTGGATGGCCCGCACACCAATCTCATGCCCGCCCGCAAAGCGCAAACCAAAGCCGATGCGGTCCTCGAACTGGAACGACGAGCCCAGATCGTTGCTCTCAAGCTCTGTGCGCGAAAACGCAGCCACACCGATACCGGCTTCGATATACGGTTTCACCGACTCCCCAGCGAACTCGTAAACAAAAACCGGCGCAAACGACAGGCTATGGTTACTGGCCGTCTCGTCACCGTCCCAATAGGTGTAGGCTCCATCCCAATAGCCGGTCAGTCGACCCACGCTGGTTTGCCACCAACTCGCATCCCAGTTCGACTGCAGCCCCAGGCGATAAACCATGGTTGAATCACCGGTCTGGCCCACCGACAGTGAAACGTCCGCAGCTTGCGCCGCCGTGAATTGCCCCAGGGTAACGACGGCAGCCGCCGCCAAGCCAAGCAGTTTCCTCATGAGAAACATCCTTCTTTCCTATGTTGTTAGTCTTCGCCTCAAGCCAGGCAAAGCGATAGAAATCAAGAATGGGACGATAGTTCAGCTGTTTTCACGTTTTTTTTACAACTGAAAGCTGTGCACATCGCCAGACTGCTTCCACAGCACAGGTAGGATACTTCTCAAAGATTGCGGATCCGCACTGCTCCAGAAGGCAGTGTCACGTGCCGGCCCTGCGGCCAGCAGATCACGGGCGGCCAGCAAGCGCTGCAGTTGCCGCGCCACCGCCGCGCCCGTATCGATAATGGCCACATCGGCGGGTACCATTTCCGCCAGCAGCGGGCGCAGGAAGGGGTAATGGGTGCAGCCCAGGATCAGCGTGTCGCAGCCTGCGGCCAGGAGGGGTTGCACGTAGCCCAGCAACAGCTGGCGCAATCGCACGCTAGCCAAGTCACCCGTCTCGATCAGCTCGACCAGCCCGGGGCAAGGCTGGGTGACCACGCGCACATCGTTGGCGAAGCGGTCGAGCAAGGCCGCGAACTTGGCGCTCTGCAAGGTGCCGGTGGTGGCAAGTACACCGACCACGCCGGAACGCGTGGCTGCGGCCGCTGGCTTGACGGCCGGCTCCATGCCGACCAGCGGCCAGTCGGGGTAAAGCTCGCGCAGGTCGGCAACAGCCGCCACTGTCGCGGTATTGCACGCCAGAACCATGGCCTTGGCGCCTTGCGCCTGGAAGAATTCGGCAATGCGTCGGCACCGCTGGCGGATAAAGTCCGGGGTCTTTTCGCCATACGGAACGTGGCCGCAATCAGCGACATACAGCAGCGACTCGTTCGGCAGCAAGTGCTGGATCTCGGCAAGCACCGACAAACCGCCAACTCCCGAATCCATCACGCCGACCGGCGCCGAGCGCTCAGCCATCGCGTTTGCCGCACACGGCGCAGGCTGGGTCCCGCTTGACCCGCAACTCACGCAGGCGCGTGCCGAGGGCATCGATCAGCAGCAAGCGACCTACCAGCGGCTCACCGAAACCGGCCAGAAGCTTCATCGCCTCCAACGCCTGCAGGCTACCGACCAGCCCCACCAGCGGGCCGATTACCCCCGCTTCGCTGCAGGTCAGCTCGGCTTCGCTGCCGTGGCCGTACAGGCAGTGGTAGCAAGGGCTGTTGTCGCGCCGAGGGTCGAACACCGACAGTTGCCCTTCAAGCCGAATCGCCGCACCGCTGACCAGCGGCTTGCCGTGGGCGAAACAGGCGGCATTGACGGCTTCACGGGTGCCGAAGTTATCGGAGCAGTCCAGCACCAGGTCAACAGCCGCTACGGCTGCAGCCAGCGAATCTTCGTCCAGCGCCTGACGATGGGCGACCAGCGTGACCTCAGGGTTGATGGCCTCCAGCCGCTGCAGCGCCGAGTCCACCTTGCTCATGCCGACGCTACTGCTGTCATGGATGACCTGGCGTTGCAGGTTGGTCAGGTCGACGGTGTCGAAGTCCGCCAAATGCAGCTCACCCACTCCCGCAGCCGCCAGGTACAAGGCCACCGGCGAACCCAGGCCACCCAGGCCGACGATCAGCGCCTTGCTCTGCTTGAGGCGCAATTGGCCGTCGATATCCACCTGAGCCAGCAGAATCTGCCGGCTGTAACGCAACAGTTCCTGATCGGTCAGCATGGCAAGCGCCCCAGGGAAATACGTTCATGGCCGCCCAGGTCCTTGCGGCTGGCCACCTCAATGAAGCCCTGCGCGGCAAGCAGCTCGCGCACCGCAGGCGCCTGGTCATAGCCATGTTCCAGCAGCAGCCAGCCACCCGCCAGCAAATGCTGCGGCGCCTGGCTGATGATCAGCCGCAGGTCATCCAGGCCATCGGCACCGGCCACCAGGGCGCTGCTGGGCTCGAAGCGCACGTCACCTTCTATCAGGTGCGGGTCTTCGGCGGCGATGTAAGGCGGGTTGCTGAGAATCAGATCGAAGCGCCCGCCGGCCAGGCTGCTGAACCAGTGGCTGGCGAGCACCTTGACGTTGCCCAGGCCCAGGCGCTGGCGATTACGCTCGGCCAGGGCCACGGCCTCATCGACGCGATCCACTGCAGTAACCTGCCAGCCCGGGCGATCGCTGGCCAGGGCCAGGGCGATGGCGCCCGTGCCGGTGCCCAGGTCGAGTACCTTGGCCGGTGTTGCCGGTTGCAACTCAAGTGCGGTCTCGACCAACAGCTCGGTGTCCGGACGCGGAATCAAGGTGTGCGGCGCCACTTCCAGATCAATCTTCCAGAAGCCTTGCTGGCCAAGGATATAGGCAACCGGCTCGCCGGCACGGCGACGCTGCAGATAGCTGGCGTAGATCTCGGCGTGTTCGCTGCTGACGATACGCTCGGGCCAGGTGTGCAGGTAGCTGCGCGACTTGCCAATGGCCGCCGCCAGCAGCAGTTCGGCGTCCAGGCGTTCGCTGGGTGAATCAGGCAACTGCGCGTTGCGCAGCAAGCTGGCAATGATGGTCATCAGTCCCCCAGGGCCGCCAGTTGGTCGGCCTGGTACTCGGCCAGCAGAGGTTCGATCACGGCATCGACGCCACCGGCGAGGATATCGTCGAGGGAGTACAGGGTCAGGTTGATGCGGTGATCGGTGACCCGCCCCTGTGGATAGTTATAGGTGCGGATGCGCTCGGAGCGGTCGCCCGACCCCACCAGCAGCTTGCGCTCGCTGGCGATGGCGTTCTGCGCGGCGCTGGTCTGCATGTCGTTGAGCTTGGCCGACAGCCAGGACATGGCGCGGGCGCGGTTCTTGTGCTGCGAACGCTCTTCCTGGCACTCGACCACGATGCCGGTGGGCAAGTGGGTGATGCGGATTGCCGAATCGGTCTTGTTGACGTGCTGACCACCGGCACCGGAGGCGCGGTAGGTGTCCACGCGCAGGTCGGCCGGGTTGATTTCGATCGCCACCTGCTCGTCGGGCTCGGGCAATACCGCCACGGTACACGCCGAGGTGTGGATACGGCCCTGCGACTCGGTCTCCGGCACACGCTGCACGCGGTGCGCGCCAGACTCGAACTTGAGCTTGCCGTACACGCTGTCGCCTTCGACGCGGGCAATGATCTCTTTATAGCCGCCGTGCTCGCCTTCGTTCTCGGAAAGAATCTCCAGGCGCCAGCCACGCCGCTCGGCATAGCGCGAATACATGCGGAACAGGTCGCCGGAGAAAATCGCCGCTTCGTCACCACCGGTGCCGGCGCGGATTTCCAGGAACACGTTGCGCCCGTCGTTGGGGTCCTTGGGCAGCAGCATGCGCTGCAGCTGCGACTCCAGGCCAACCAGCTGGTCCTTGGCTTCGCGCACTTCCTCCACGGCCATTTCGCGCAGGTCGGGGTCGGCGTCCTTGAGCAGCGCCTGGGCGCCTTCGAGGTCGTCCTGCACCTTGCGCCAGTTCTGATAGGCAGCGATCACCGGCTCGACTTCGGCATATTCACGGGAATAGGCGCGAAAACGGGTTTGGTCGGAAATGACTTCGACATCACCCAGCAAAGCGGTGAGTTCCTCGAAGCGGTCCTGGAGCGTGTCCAGTTTGTTCAGCAGCGACGCTTTCATTGCAGGGATTTGTCCGTCGAGCCCTCGTTGAGGGCAAAGAGTTCCTGGGCCATGGCCAGCGCATCGAGGCGGCCCTCGGCCGAGAGCTTTTTCAACTGCACGCTGGGCGCATGCAGGAGTTTGTTGGTCAGCCCCCGGGCCAATTGGGCCAGCACATCTTCGGGGTTGCCGCCGTTGGCCAGCAGACGCTGGGCCTTTTGCAATTCTTCGTCGCGCAAGCGCTCGCTTTGCTGGCGATAGGCGCGCAGCACATCCACCGCGGCCAGCTCGCGCAGGCGCACCATGAAGTCCTCGGCGCCGACCGAGACCAGCTCCTCGGCCGCCTGGGCCGCGCCCTGGCGGCTCTTGAGGTTTTCCGCGACCACTTCGTGCAGGTCGTCGACGGTGTACAGGTAGACGTCGTCCAGTTCACCGACTTCCGGCTCGATGTCGCGCGGCACGGCGATGTCGACCATGAAGATCGGCTTGTGTCGGCGCTGCTTCAGCGCGCTCTCCACCGCGCCCTTGCCGAGGATCGGCAGTTGGCTGGCGGTGGAACTGATGACGATGTCGCTGTTGGCCAGCTCCTGCGGAATGTCGGCCAGCAGCACGGCATGCGCGCCGAACTGTTCGGCCAGCAGGCTGGCCCGCTCCAGGGTGCGGTTGGCCACGACGATGCGGCGCACGCCTTGCTCATGCAAATGGCGGGCAACCAGGGTGATGGTTTCACCGGCGCCAATCAGCAGCGCCTGGCTGCGGCCCAGGTCGCTGAAGATCTGCCGGGCCAGGCTGACGGCGGCGAACGCCACCGACACCGGGTTTTCGCCGATCGCGGTGTCGGTACGCACTTGCTTGGCGGCGCTGAAAGTGGCCTGGAACAGGCGCCCGAGCAGCGGGCCGACGGTGCCGGCCTCACGCGCGACGGCATAGGCCGATTTCATCTGGCCGAGAATCTGCGGCTCGCCCAGCACCAACGAGTCCAGGCCCGATGCTACCCGCATCATGTGCCTGACAGCGTCGTGCTCTTCGTGGACGTAGGCACTGGCGCGCAGTTCGTCGAGGCTCAACCGGTGATAATCGGCCAGCCACTGCAGGACTGCTTCGGCGGACAGGTGGTCCTGCTCTATATAAAGCTCGCTACGGTTGCAGGTCGACAGGATCGCCGCTTCACGGCTGGCGGTCAGTCGGCAGAGCTGCTGCAGGGCGTCGACCAGCTGCTCTGGGGTAAACGCCACGCGCTCGCGTACGTCTACCGAGGCAGTCTTATGGTTGATACCAAGTGCAAGAAAGGCCATGCAAGGTCGCTGGTTGTGACGGGAAGCCGATAATTGTCCTCTTTCGCAGGTTTTAGAACAACCACCGTTCGCTATTGTCCCTATATACCAAGACCATCACTGTAAAGCGCGACCTTCGCGTGTGGGTTTGCCTCCGCGCTTGTGTCATCATGCTCCGACCGCCGGTAAGCCTCTCTAAGCCTCTTTATATGAACAGACCCTACGCACTGCTGCTTGCTTTCGCCCTGCTCCAGGGCTGCCAGAGCCTGGCCCCGCAAAAGGCCGAGTCTCCCGTTGCCGATGCCGCCAAGGCTGAGGCCGAGAAGCCCGTGGTGTATGGGTCGTTCAAGCAGGACACGCTGTACAGCCTGCTGGTGGCCGAGCTGGCTGGCCAGCGCAACCGCTTCGACATCGCCCTGGCCAATTACGCCGACCAGGCCGAGAAAACCCAGGACCCGGGTGTATCCGAGCGCGCCTACCGCATTGCCGAATACCTCGGCGCCGACGAGCCGGCCCTGGACAGCGCGCTGATCTGGGCGCGCAACGACCCACAGAACCTCGACGCCCAGCGTGCCGCCGCCATTCAACTGGCGCGTGCCGGCCGCTATGACGACTCCATGGCCTACATGGAAAAGGTACTGCAGGGCCAGGGTGACACGCACTTCGACTTCCTCGCCTTGTCGGCGGCCGAAACCGACCAGAGCACGCGCGACGGCCTGATGCAGAGCTTCGACCGGCTGCTGGTCAAGTACCCGGACAACAGCCAGTTGGTGTTCGGCAAGGCGTTGCTGTTGAACCAGGACGGCAAGGCTGAAGAAGCGCTTGAGCTGCTCGAAGCACACCCGGCGCAAAACGGCGAGATCGCCCCGATCCTGCTCCGCGCTCGCTTGCTCCAGGCCTTGGACCGTGGCCCGGAAGCCTTGCCGCTGCTGCGTGGGGCCATCCGCGACAACCCGGACGACAAGCGCCTGCGCCTGACCTACGCGCGTACCCTGGTCGAACAGGACCGTATCGCCGATGCCAAAAGCGAGTTCATCAGCCTGCTCCAGCAATACCCCGACGACGACGAACTGCGTTACTCCCTGGCCTTGGTATGCCTGGAGAACAAGGACTGGGACGAGGCTGAAAGCTACCTGCGCGAGCTGATCGAGCGCGACAGCAATGTCGACGCCGCGCACCTCAACCTCGGCCGTATCGCCGAAGAGCGCCACGACCCGGCCGGCGCCCTGCGCGAGTACGCACTGGTCGGCCCAGGCCCCGACTACCTGCCAGCGCAGTTGCGCCAGGCCGATATCCTCATCGCCAACGGCCGCGGCACCGAAGCGTCGCGCATGCTCGCCGAGGCCCGCGAAGCGCAGCCGGATATCGCCATCCAGCTGTACCTGATCGAATCGGAAAGCTACAGCAACAACAATAAGGACGCCCAGGCCAACCAGGTGCTGCAGCAGGCCATCCAACGCTACCCGGATGACCTCAACCTGCTCTACACCCGCGCCATGCTGGCGGAAAAACGCGATGACCTGCCGCAGATGGAAAAAGACCTGCGCGCCATCATCGCCCGCGAGCCGGAAAACTCCATGGCCCTGAACGCCCTGGGTTACACCCTGGCCGACCGCACCACCCGCTACACCGAAGCCAAGGCACTGATCGACAAGGCCTACCAGCTGACCCCGGACGACCCGGCGATTCTCGACAGCAAAGGCTGGGTCGCCTACCGCCTGGGCAACCTGGAAGAAGCCGAAACCTACCTGCGCCAGGCCCTGCAGCGCTTCCCCGACCATGAAGTGGCCGCCCACCTGGGTGAAGTCCTGTGGGCCAACGGCAAGCGCCGCGAAGCCCGCCAGGTCTGGGCCAAGGCCTTCGAGACCCAGCCCGACAGCCCTATCCTGCGCAAGACCGTCCTGCGCCTGACCGGATCCGAGACCCTTTAACGCCATGTTCCTGCGCCATTGCATCACCTTCACCCTGATCGCCCTGCTGGCCGGCTGTGCCGGCTTTGGTAGCCGCGAGGCCCTGCAGGGCCACGGCGACCCGCAGCAGTGGCGCGCCCATAAAGAGCAGTTGAGCAGCCTCGATGGCTGGCAGATCAACGGCAAGGTCGGCATTCGCGCCCCGCGCGATTCCGGCAGCGGCACACTGTTCTGGCTGCAGCGCCAGGACTATTACGACATCCGCCTGGCCGGGCCACTGGGCCGCGGCGCCGCTCGCCTGACCGGCCGCCCCGGCGGCGTGGTGCTGGAAGTGGCCAACCAGGGCCGTTACGAAGCCAGCAGCCCTGAATCCCTGCTGGAAGAACAGCTGGGCTGGCAATTGCCGGTGTCGCACCTGGTCTGGTGGGTGCGCGGCCTGCCCGCCCCCGACAGCAAGAGCAAGCTGACTCTCGACGGCGATAGCCGCCTGGCCAGCCTCGATCAGGATGGCTGGCAGGTGCAGTACCTGAGCTACACCGAGCAAAACGGTTACTGGCTGCCCGAGCGCTTGAAGCTGCACGGCAAGGACCTCGACGTGACCCTGGTGGTCAAGGACTGGCAGCCACGCCAGCTGGGCCACTGACCGATGCAAAAGCTCACCCTGCCCGCCCCGGCCAAGCTCAACCTGTGGCTACACATCATTGGCCGCCGCCCCGACGGTTACCACGAGCTGGAAACAGTGTTCCAGTTCCTCGACCACGGCGATGAATTGACCTTCGCCCTGCGTGAAGACGGAGTAATCCGCCTGCACACCGAAATCGCCGCAGTGCCCCACGACAGCAACCTGATCGTGCGCGCCGCGCGCAAGCTGCAGGAACAGTCCGGCACCGCGCTTGGTGCCGATATCTGGCTGACCAAGGTGCTGCCCATGGGCGGCGGCATCGGCGGCGGCAGTTCGGATGCCGCCACCACGCTGCTGGCGCTGGCGCACCTGTGGCAACTGGACTGGGACGAAGATCGCCTGGCCGCGCTGGGCCTGACACTGGGTGCCGACGTGCCGGTGTTCGTTCGCGGTCATGCGGCGTTCGCCCAGGGCGTTGGCGAACAACTGACCCCGGTCGACCCGGCCGAACCCTGGTATGTCGTGCTGGTGCCGCAAGTGTCTGTCAGCACAGTAGAAATTTTTTCACATCCACAGTTGACACGTGATTCCCTCCCCCTTAAGATGCGCCCCGTTCCCGAGGGAAACAGTCGAAATGACTGCCAACGGGTGGTTGAGCAGAGTTACCCAGAAGTTCGCAACGCGCTGAATTCTCTAGGCAAATTCACTGAAGCTCGGCTAACCGGAACTGGAAGTTGTGTGTTTGGGGCCTTCCCAAACAAAGCCGAAGCTGATAAAGTTCTGGCCCTTCTTTCAGCGACCCAAACAGGGTTTGTGGCGAAAGGAAGCAATGTTTCGATGTTGCATCGCAAGCTGCAAAGTCTGGTCAAGAAGTCGAGTGCCTAGCGCTCGCAGCAACAGATACAGGGGCGTCGCCAAGCGGTAAGGCAGCAGGTTTTGATCCTGCCATGCGTTGGTTCGAATCCAGCCGCCCCTGCCATTTTCCTTATACTCATCCAGGTATACCCTCAGCCTCCAGGTACTGCGCGTGTCCAAGATGATGGTCTTTACGGGGAACGCTAACCCCGATCTGGCTCGGCGTGTCGTACGTCAGCTGCATATCCCTCTCGGTGACGTCTCTGTCGGTAAGTTCTCCGACGGCGAGATCAGCACTGAGATCAATGAAAACGTTCGCGGTAAAGACGTCTTCATTATTCAGCCGACTTGTGCCCCGACCAACGATAACCTGATGGAACTGGTAGTGATGGCCGACGCCTTCCGCCGCTCCTCAGCCTCCCGAATCACCGCCGTGATTCCTTATTTCGGATACGCCCGCCAGGACCGCCGTCCGCGTTCGGCACGTGTAGCCATCAGCGCCAAAGTCGTCGCTGACATGCTCACTGTCGTAGGTATCGACCGTGTACTCACCGTCGACCTGCACGCTGACCAGATCCAGGGTTTCTTCGATATCCCGGTCGACAACATCTACGGCTCGCCCGTACTGGTCGACGATATCGAAGACCAGCGTTTCGAGAACCTGATGATCGTCTCCCCGGACATCGGTGGTGTCGTGCGCGCACGTGCCGTCGCCAAGTCCCTGGGCGTCGACCTGGGTATCATCGACAAACGCCGTGAAAAGGCCAACCACTCCGAAGTGATGCACATCATCGGCGACGTCGAAGGGCGCACTTGCATCCTGGTAGACGACATGGTCGATACCGCCGGCACCCTGTGCCACGCGGCCAAGGCTCTGAAAGAACACGGCGCGGCAAAGGTTTACGCCTACTGCACGCACCCTGTCCTGTCGGGCCGTGCGATCGAGAACATCGAGAAGTCGGTACTGGACGAGCTGGTGGTGACCAACACCGTTCCGCTGTCCGCCGCTGCTCAGGCCTGTGACCGTATCCGTCAGTTGGATATCGCACCGGTTGTCGCTGAAGCGGTACGCCGCATCAGCAATGAAGAATCGATCAGTGCGATGTTCCGCTAAGCGGAACGCGTATTGATGTGAAGCGCCCCGCCCCAACATGTGTTGGGGCGGGGCTTTTTTGCCATCCCCGTTGGCGCTGGTCGCAAACGCCCTCGGGAGGCTATTTTGGAGAAACAAAATGACTGATTTCATTCTGAACGCCCAAGCGCGTACTGACCTGGGGAAAGGTGCGAGCCGCCGCCTGCGTCACTCCGCCAGCATCCCTGCCGTTGTATACGGTGGCGATAAAGAAGCACAATCCCTGACCATCGTGGCCAAGGAAATCGCCAAACTGTTCGAAAACGAAGCTGCCTTCAGCCACGTGATCGAACTGAACGTCGACGGCGCCAAGCAAAACGTCGTGGTCAAGGCCATGCAGCGTCACCCAGCCAAAGGCTTCATCATGCACGCCGACTTCGTTCGCGTCGTTGCTGGCCAGAAGCTGACCGCTGTCGTTCCAGTGCACTTCATCAACGAAGAAGCACCGGTCAAGAAAGGCGGTGAGATCTCGCACGTTGAATCGCAGATCGAAGTTTCCTGCGAAGCCAAAGACCTGCCTGAGTTCATCGAAGTCGACCTGGGCAACGCCGAAATCGGCACCATCATCCACCTGTCGGACCTGAAAGCTCCGAAAGGCGTAGAGTTCGTCGCTCTGGCCCACGGTGATGACAAAGCTGTTGCCAACGTTCACGCGCCACGCGTTGCTCCAGAAGCTGAAGAAGGCGCCGCTGAGTAATCCACTCGCGCGCCGGTGTTGATCGGGTTACAGTGCCGCGCACCGTAACCCACCAACTCCAAGGAAGAGCCCCTACGTGACCGCCATCCAGTTGATCGTCGGCCTGGGTAACCCCGGCCCCGAATACGAACAGACCCGGCATAACGCAGGGGCTCTTTTCGTTGAACGCATTGCCAGCGCCCAGCGCGTTTCGCTGACTGCTGACAAAAAATATTTCGGCCTGACGGCTAAATTCAGCCATCAGGGCAACGACGTTCGTCTGCTCATCCCCACCACTTACATGAACCGTAGCGGCCAGTCCGTGGCGGCCTTGGCCAATTTCTTCCGCATCAAGCCGGAAGCGATCCTGGTGGCGCATGACGAACTCGACCTGCCTCCGGGCGTTGCCAAGCTCAAGCGCGGCGGCGGCCATGGTGGGCACAACGGCTTGCGCGACATCATCGCGCAGCTCGGCAACCAGAACGACTTCCACCGCCTGCGGCTTGGCATCGGCCACCCGGGTGACGCCAAACTGGTCTCCAACTTCGTCCTGGGTCGCGCGCCGCGCGCCGAGCAGGAGAAGCTCGACGCCAGCATCGATTTTGCCCTCGGCGTGCTGCCGGACGTGCTTGCCGGCGACTTCGCCAAGGCGATGCGCGAGCTGCACAGCCAGAAGGCCTGATTTCCTAGAGAGGGGAATACCCATGGGTTTCAATTGCGGCATCGTCGGCCTGCCCAACGTCGGCAAGTCCACCCTGTTCAACGCCCTGACCAAGTCTGGCATCGCGGCGGAGAACTTCCCTTTCTGCACCATCGAGCCGAACAGCGGCATCGTGCCGATGCCCGACGCGCGCCTGGCTGCACTGGCGGAGATCGTCAAGCCTAACCGCATCCTGCCGACCACGATGGAATTCGTCGACATCGCAGGCCTGGTGGCTGGCGCCTCGAAAGGTGAAGGCCTGGGCAACAAGTTCCTGGCCAACATCCGCGAAACCGACGCCATCGCCCACGTGGTGCGCTGCTTCGAAGACGAAAACGTGATCCACGTTTCCAACAGCGTCGACCCCAAGCGCGACATCGAGATCATCGACCTCGAACTGATCTTCGCCGACCTCGACAGCTGCGAGAAGCAACTGCAGAAGGTCGCCCGCAACGCCAAGGGCGGCGACAAGGAAGCCCTGGCGCAAAAGGCCATCCTGGAAAAACTGATCCCGCACTTCACCGAAGGCAAGCCTGCGCGCAGCCTGATGAAGAACATGGCTGACGACGAAAAAGCCGTCATCCGTGGCTTCCACCTGCTGACCAGCAAGCCGGTGATGTACATCGCCAACGTCGCTGAAGACGGTTTCGACAACAACCCGCACCTGAACGTGGTCAAGGCCATCGCCGAGGAAGAAGGCGCGGTCGTCGTGCCGGTGTGCAACAAGATCGAAGCTGAAATCGCCGAGCTCGACGACGGTGAAGAGAAGGACATGTTCCTCGAGGCCCTGGGCCTGGAAGAGCCAGGCCTGAACCGCGTGATCCGCGCCGGTTACGAGCTGCTCAACCTGCAGACCTACTTCACTGCCGGCGTGCAGGAAGTCCGCGCCTGGACCGTGCGCGTCGGCGCCACCGCGCCGCAGGCCGCTGGCGTGATCCACACCGATTTCGAAAAAGGCTTCATCCGCGCTGAAGTGGTGGCCTATGACGACTTCATCCAGTTCAAGGGTGAAAGCGGTGCCAAGGAAGCCGGCAAGTGGCGTTTGGAAGGCAAGGATTACATCGTTAAAGACGGCGATGTGATGCACTTCCGCTTCAACGTATAACGGCGGTATACGGCGGCGCTCCCTTCGCGGGGCGCCGCTGTTTTCAAAACCCCTCAAAGGCCTATAATCCCTTCCTGATTCAAGCGGGATAACCGAAGCGCTGCCTCGAAACCCGATGGTCTGACCTATGCCGGTCAACCGTCGGGGCCCACAGGTCCGGACCACGACCGGCCTGCGTTTCGGAGGCAACATGAACGCGCGTATTTGGCTTCTGGCCCTGGCGACCTTCGTCACGGGCATGGCGGAAAACATCACGGTCGGCATCCTGCCGACGCTGGCCCAAGGGTTGAACGTACCGCTCGGCATCGCCGGGCAACTGACGACCGCATTCTCACTCGGGTTTGCCATTGCGGCACCCTTCTGTTCCCTGCTCACTCGCCGTTTTCCATTGCGCACGCTGCTGTGCATGGCGCTAGCGCTGTTTGCACTGTTCAACCTGATTGCCGCCCTGGCACCTGGCTATACGGTGTTGCTGGCTGCCCGCATCGGCATGGCCGCGACGAGCGCGCTGACCTGCCTGATCTGCACCCTGATGGCCACACGCATGGTGGCACCAGCGCTGCGCGGCCGCGCCATTGGTGTGATTTTCATGGGCATCAGTGGCTCGCTGGTATTGGGTGTACCGCTAGGGATGCTGCTGAACGACGCGCTTGGCTGGCGTGGGGTGTTCCTGGGGTTGGTATTACTGGCCACAGCCGTTTTGTTCACCGCCTGGCACGCCCTGCCGCAACTGCAGGGCGGAGAGCGCATCACGCCCGCTAGCTATCTGAACCATCTGCGGGACCGACGGCTGGTCAGTGCGCAGCTGATTTCAGTCCTCATGATCGCAGGGCATTTCACAGTGTTCGCTTATCTGGCGCCTTACGCGCAGCACGTCGCGCGAATTCCCGAACAGTGGCTGCCGTTGATCTTTGCCGCCTTTGGTATTGCGGGAGTTGCGGGTGGATACCTTGGTGGCTGGCTCGCTGATCGGCTGGGCGCACGTCGGGCAATCATGATCACACCCCTGCTCTACCTCGCTACACTGCTGGGCGTTGCCTGGGGCGGTGCGGCAGCGTGGCTGTTCTTGCCACTGATGATGGCCTGGGGATGCATCAGCTGGATGATTTCCCCGGTGATACAAAGCTATCTAGCCACACGTGGGCCGGATAGCGTGCAGGCGGGGATGAGCCTGAACCTTTCAGCAATGCACGTTGGAGTTGCTGTGGGGACGGGTATCGGCGGATGGGTGATAGGTCATGGGGCATTGAGTTCGACACCGTGGGCGGGTGCACTGCTGACATTGATGGCCGTCGGCTTGGCTGTTTACTGCACTGGCGGCTCCAGACCGCATTCTTTGATTCCGGAACCTCAATCCGAGGCTTAGCACGAACCTGTGGGAGCGGCTTCAGCCGCGAACACCGGCGAAGCCGGTGCCATTCACCGCGTCGTTTGCTTCGCGGCTAAAGCCGCTCCCACGGGGGTCATGCAGCACTTGCCTCAATGCCAGGTGATTTCCCCGGACTCCCGCGTCAGCACCAATTCGGCCAACGCACGACCCATCTGCACGTTGTGCACAGAATTGACCAACATGCCGATACCCGGCTCACCGACATTGCCGCAGATGTATTCATCGAGGGTGTCTTCAATGCCACGCAATAGCTGAATGACAAAGAGCAATGCCTCGGGTGATGGCATGTCTTGGTTAATTGTGTAGAACGAATGGGATTTGGATTTGGGCGGATCAGGAACAATCTTCTTCATGACTTTCTCTCGTTTGATGGCAGAAGCTGTCCTGCTCCCTCTCACAGGATTAGGTGGCAGCTGTACGCGGGGTGAGAGACCGGCCAAACAAGAGCGAAAACCGGCCAGGCACGGGGCCTGCCCGCGCACAGCTACCATGACGGTTACTCTTGAATGCAGCGGGCTCTCACACCCGATCGTCAAACCCTGACGACCCGAGGAAATTAGCCCTGATGCTCATCATCGACAACAGAGAAACGGCAGCGGCGCGCGTAGGATAATTCCCAAGCTAACTTGAACTGAAGCATTTGGTTTCAGGTTAGGAAAGATCCTACGGCTGACATGCCATTTTGAAGATCAAAACCGCTCTTCCACCACTTTGAAGGGATACGCCACCGCCTTGTACTTGCCGATCTTGCCGCGCTTGGGCAACTTCACCACTTCGTCACGGGTGATGTCCTTGTACGGCACCCGCGTCAGCAAGTGGCTGATGATGTTCAGCCGGGCGCGGCGCTTGTCGTTGGAGTGCGCAAGGAACCAGGGCGCCCAGGACGAATCCGAAGCGGTGAACATTTCGTCGCGGGCGCGTGTGTAATCGTCCCAGCGGGTGTAAGACTTGAGATCCATGGGCGACAGCTTCCACAGCTTGCGGCCATCGTTGATGCGGTCCTGCAGACGACGGGTCTGTTCTTCGGCGCTGACCTCCAGCCAGTACTTGATCAAGATGATCCCCGACTCGACCATCAACTTTTCCAGCAACGGCACCACCGTGAGGAACTTGCTGGCCTGTTCGTCCGTGCAGAAGCCCATCACCCGCTCGACACCGGCGCGGTTGTACCAACTGCGGTCGAAGATCACCACTTCACCAGCGGCCGGCAGGTGGTTGAGGTAACGCTGGGCGTACATCTGGGTCTTTTCCCGCTCGGTCGGCGCCGGCAGTGCCACCACACGGAACACCCGCGGGCTGACCCGCTCGGTGATGGCCTTGATGGTGCCACCTTTGCCGGCACCATCTCGGCCCTCGAACACGATGCACACCTTCAGGCCCTTCGCCACCACCCATTCCTGCAGTTTCACCAGCTCGACATGCAGGTGCTTGAGCGACTTTTCGTAGGCCTTGCCGCCCAGTTTCTCCGCAGGTACTTGCAGGTCTTGTTTTCTGGACGACTTGGCCATGACGCGCTCCTGAACACGAATGAACAGTCAGTATGGTCCAACCCTGAGGTTTTACTTCGCCAGCTTGTCGTAGCTGGTCATCAGGTTGCGGTAGTCCGGAATGTGGTTGGAGAACAAGGTGCCCAACCCTTCGACATCGTTGCGCCAGTCACGATGAAGCTCACAGGCCACGCCGAACCAGGTCATCAACTGCGCGCCAGCGGCCTCCATGCGCCGCCAGGCCGAATCGCGGGTCAGTTCGTTGAAGGTGCCTGAAGCATCGGTGACCACGAACACCTCGAAACCCTCCTCCAGTGCCGACAGCGCCGGGAATGCCACGCACACCTCAGTGACCACGCCAGCGATCAGCAACTGCTTCTTGCCGGTCGCCTTCACGGCCTTGACGAAGTCTTCGTTGTCCCAGGCGTTGATGTTGCCAGGGCGGGCAACATAAGGGGCATCAGGGAACTGCGCCTTGAGTTCGGGCACCAGCGGGCCGTTGGGGCCGGTTTCGAAACTGGTCGTGAGGATGGTCGGCAGCTTGAAGTACTTGGCCAGGTCGGCGAGAGCCAGCACGTTGTTCTTGAAGCGGTCGGGGTCAATGTCACGCACCAGCGACAGCAGGCCGGCCTGGTGATCGACCAGCAGGACCGCGGCATTGTTCTTGTCCAGACGCTTGTATTGGAAGGCCATGACAGATCTCCTTGCTTACGCGGGTAGGGAGTTTCAGCGTAGGCAAGGATGGGGGGTGGACGAGACCGTCAGTCGGCCAGTGCCTCAAGAGACGCGGTATATATAAGCCAGCAGCGCGTCAGTTCAGGACTCGCCGATACTGTTGAGTCGGACTGCGAGGTGAAGCCGGCTCAGTCATTTCGATCAATCCTGCAGCCAATGCAGGCTTCAGATAACTTTTGCTAAACGTGGGTCTATGAGACAGCCCTAGACGCTGCATCAACTCACTGGTTTTGAAGGCAACACCGGGTGGAAGAATACTCAACAGACTCGCTACTTGATCGGTTACTTGATCGGTTACTTGATCGGAAGCGATGGCCTCAATCAAAGCTTGCAACAGAGCACCCAACATGAATTCAGCAAAGGGTGTCGCTTCAGCTGCCTTATCAGCGGCAGCGAGGGCCGCGTAGTACGCATCCTGCTGCTCACGGATAACCGTTTCCACCGGCATGAACGCCATGACTGCACGCCAGCGGCTGAGCAAGAGTGTCTGCCACAATCTGCCCATCCGCCCGTTACCATCTGCAAACGGATGAATAAACTCAAATTCATAATGGAACACGCAGCTGACAATCAGCGGGTGCCACTCGCTCCGAGCTAGCCATTCCAGAAGATCGTGCACCAACGTGGGCACTCGACTCGCGGGTGGTGCCATATGCAACAGCTTTGCCCCACGATAGATACCTACGCCACTTTGACGGAAGTGGCCTGCATCATCGATGAGCCCCTGCATCAATAGACGATGAGCAGTTAGCAAATCGGTTTGACGATCCGGCTGCCAAGTCGGCATCGCATCGTAGGCGGAAAAAGCGTTCCGCACTTCCTGAATTTCGCGCGGCAATCCCAGTACTCGCTTACCTTCCAGTAGTGCCGTCACTTGCTCTACGGAAAGCGTGTTGTTCTCGATGGCCAGCGACGCCTGAATGGTCCTGATGCGGTTGCCTCGGCGTAGCTGAGGAGTAAGCGTGTCGTCCCGATAAGCAGTCAACTGCCCAACGTACTCACTGATTTCAGCCACCAATGCCAGCATGCGTGGCGTTACCGTCAGCGGCGGCTCATAGTTGCTCATTACCTGAATTCCTTGGGAGTTGGAGACCTCGCTAGCGGCATGCATTTCCACGCATAGACCACACGCCATCGCCTTCACCTTATCCACTGCAATGTAACGGGTAAAGCAGGCTGGAACATTGGTTCACAAATTCCTGAACTAATTATTTCCCCCCAGCGATTTTTCCCCCCGCCACTCCCCACCAGAATCGCTTCACCACAATCACAATAACCGTGAGGCCTCTCCCGTGGACCAGACACTCCAGGTACGGCAAGCCGCCGCCGACCTCGTCGCAGCCTTCGCCAGCAACGACACCGCCCGCTACTTCGCCTGTTTCAGCGAAGACGCCACCTTCCTCTTCCACACCCTGCCGCAACCATTGCTGTCACGCCGTGCCTATGAAGACCTCTGGGCCCAGTGGCAGGCCGAGGGCTTTGCCGTGCTCGGTTGTGTGTCGAGCAATGTGCAGGTGAGCCTGCAGGGCGAGGTGGCGATCTTCATGCACGATGTCGCCACGCACATCCGTATCGCTGGTGAAGAACACCAGTTGGCCGAGCGCGAGACCATCGTGTTCCGCCGCCACGGCGATCAGTGGCTGGCCTGCCACGAACACCTGTCGGTCGTCACCGCAGCCTGATCCTGACTTACGCGGCCTTGCCGCCCTGCCATCGCACCCACAAGAGGGCCTGCGCACCGCGCCGGCCTACAACAACCGCGCTGGAGCATCACCATGAGCCACTCGACCGGTATCGAGACCAATGGCGTCGAACAGATCCCTGACGATCAACGCGACGCCGCCCCGCTGGACCTGTTCCGCCTGATCTTCGGCGGTGCCAACACCTTCGCCACCGCCGTGCTGGGCAGCTTCCCAGTATTGTTCGGGCTGTCGTTCCAGGCCGGGGTCTGGGCGATTCTGCTCGGGGTCGGCGTGGGCGCGCTGATCCTTGCCCCCATGGGCCTGTTCGGTGCACTCAACGGCACCAACAACGCGGTGTCATCGGGCGCGCACTTTGGCGTGCACGGGCGCATCGTCGGCTCGTTCCTGTCGTTGCTCACGGCTGTGGCGTTCTTTTCGCTGTCGGTATGGAGCTCGGGCGACGCCCTGGTCGGCGGCGCCAAACGCCTGGTCGGGCTGCCGGAAACGGACCTGACCCTGGGCCTGGCGTACGGCCTGTTCGCCATCCTGGTACTGGTGGTGTGCATCTTCGGCTTCCGCTTCATGCTGTGGGTGAACAAGATCGCCGTGTGGGCGTCGAGCCTGCTGTTCCTGCTCGGTATCGTCGCCTTCGCCGGGCCGTTCGACGCGGGCTACGCCGGTAGTGTCAACCTTGGCCAAGCCGGCTTCTGGGCGGCGTTCGTCGGTGCGGCAATCCTAGCCATGAGCAACCCGGTTTCGTTCGGTGCCTTCCTCGGCGACTGGTCGCGGTACATCCCGCGGCAAACGCCGAAGGCGCGCATCATGCTCGCGGTGATCGCCGCCCAGGCCGCGACCTTGATCCCCTTCCTGTTCGGCCTGTGCACCGCCACCCTGGTCGCCACCCAGGCGCCGGATTACATCGCCGCCAACAACTACGTCGGCGGCCTGCTGGCCGTGGCGCCGAGCTGGTTCTTCCTGCCGGTGTGCCTGATTGCGGTGATCGGCGGCATGTCCACCGGCACCACCGCGCTGTATGGCACGGGGTTGGACATGTCCAGCGTGTTCCCGCGCCTGCTCAGCCGCGCCGGGGCCACCCTGCTGATCGGCGTGCTGGCGATTGCCTTCATCTTCATCGGCCGTTTCACCTTCAACCTGGTGCAGAGCGTGTCGACCTTCGCCGTGCTGATCATCACCTGCACCAGCCCGTGGATGGTGATCATGATTCTCGGCCTGATCACCCGCCGCGGCTTCTACCACGCCGACGACCTGCAAGTGTTCACCCGTGGTCAGCGCGGCGGTCACTATTGGTTCCTGCATGGCTGGAACTGGCGCGGCATGGGGGCGTGGATCCCCAGCGCGGTGGTCGGCCTGTGCTTCGTCAATCTGCCGGGGCAGTTCGTCGGCCCGCTGGGCGACCTGGCCGGCGGCATCGACCTGAGCCTGCCGGTCACCTTGGGCCTGGCTGGCGTGTTGTACCTGCTGCTGCTCAACCTGTTCCCTGAACCTGCTGGCGTGTATGGCCCCAACGGCCCGCGCTGGGTGCGCTGCAAAAGCACCCCGCACACGCCAGTACTGACCCCTGCCGAAATGGCCTGACTGGATACTGACCATGACCTCCTCACACTACATCGCCGGCCGCTGGGTCGAAGGCCAGGGCAGCGACTGCATCAGCGTCAACGACCCCGCATTGGGCGTGCCCTTCGCCGAACTGATGGCTGCCAGCGTGGCCCAGGTTGACCAGGCTGTGGCGGCGGCGCGTGAAGCCCTGCCCGCTTGGAAACAGACCAGCGCCAGCGAGCGCGCGGCCTACCTGCGCGGTTTCGCCGAACAACTCGGGCAGCGCCGTGAAGCGTTGATCACCCTGCAAATGCGCAACAATGGCAAGCCGCGTCACGAGGCTGAAATCGACCTCGACGACGCGATCGCCACCTTCAGTTACTACGCCGAACTGGCCGAGCAGCTGCCTTCGAAAAACCGTGACGTGCCGCTGGCGGCTCCCGGCTTCACGTCGCGCACCCGCCTGGAACCGGTGGGTGTGGTCGGCCTGATCGTGCCGTGGAACTTCCCGCTGGTGACCAGCGCCTGGAAACTCGCCCCGGCCCTGGCCGCAGGCTGCACCGTGGTACTTAAACCGTCGGAAGTCACCCCGCTGATCGAGCAGGCCTACGGGCAGATTGCCGATGCCCTGGGCCTGCCCGCCGGCGTGCTGAACATCGTCAACGGCAAGGCCGAAACCGGTGCGGCGCTCAGCAGCCACAACGGCCTGGACAAGCTGTCGTTCACCGGCAGCAACAGCGTGGGCAGCCAGGTGATGCGCAGCGCTTCAGCGCAGTGCCGGCCGGTGACGCTGGAGCTGGGTGGCAAGTCGGCGATCGTGGTGTTCGACGACTGTGATGTGGACCAGGCGGTGGAGTGGATCGTCGCCGGCATCAGCTGGAACGCCGGGCAGATGTGCTCGGCCACCTCGCGTTTGCTGGTGCAGGACGGGATTGCCGATGCGCTGCTGCCGCGCCTGCAGCAGGCCTTGGAGACGCTGCGCGTGGGTAACCCGCTGACCGAAGAAGTGGACATGGGCCCGCTGACCAGCCAGGCGCAGTGGTTGAAGGTGGCCGGCTACTTTGCCACGGCGCGTGAAGAAGGCCTGCAGTGCCTGGCCGGTGGCAAGGCGTTGGATTGTGACGGTTGGTTCGTCAGCCCGACGTTGTATGCCGATGTGCCAGTGAACAGCCGTCTTTGGACGGAAGAGATCTTCGGGCCGGTGCTGTGTGCGCGCCGGTTCGCGACCGAAGCGCAGGCGATTGCCGAAGCCAACGATAGCCGCTTTGGCCTGGTCGCCACCGTTTGCTCAGCCGACCTTGAACGTGCCGAGCGTGTGGCCGATGCGCTGGAGGTCGGGCATGTGTGGATCAACTCGGTGCAGGCGGTGTTTGTCGAAACGTCGTGGGGCGGGACCAAGGGCAGCGGGATTGGGCGTGAGCTTGGGCCCTGGGGGTTGTCGGGGTATCTGTCGGTGAAGCATGTGACACGGTGCTTGGGGTGAACTTGCCATAACATCTTTGGCTGCTTTGGGATCGAGCGCCGCGCGGGCGGCGCTTCGCGGCTAAAGCCGCTCCCACAGAATTTGCGCTGGACCTGAGGGCTATAGGGTTCCCGTGGGAGCGGGCTTGCCCCGCGAATGGGCCGCACAGCGGCCCCAGCCTCAAGCGGGCTCGTCAGCCGGGCGCGAACCTTCCTGCACCAGCACCATGCTCTGCGGCGAAGACAGGGCAATGCCTTCATCGCGCAAGCGGCCAAGAATGGTGAACAGCAGATCGCTGCGCGCCCCCGACACCTGCCGCGGCCCCGCCACGTAACCGCTGACACTGATCACCATGCCACTGGCCGTCAGGTCCTTGAAGGTCACCGAAGTGGCGGGCGCATCGAGAATCGCCTCATGCTCGTGATAAGCCGCCAACAGCAGATCGCGCACCTGGTTGGCATCGGTCTCCAGCGGCAAGGTCAAGGTGATGCCTACCACGCCCAAGGCATTGCCCATCGTCACGTTGCGCACGTTCTGCGAAATGAATTGCGAGTTGGGCACGATCACCGTGGAACGGTCGGACATCTGGATCTCGGTGGCGCGCACGTTGATCCGGCGAATATCACCCTCGACTCCGGCCAGACTCACCCAGTCCCCCACCTTGACCGGGCGCTCAGTGAGCAGGATCAGGCCGGAGATGAAGTTCTGCACGATCTGCTGCAAGCCGAAACCGATACCTACCGACAGCGCACTGACCACCCAGGTCAGGCTGGTGAGGTTGATGCGCAGCGTCGACATCACCAGCATGGCCAGGAACAGGAAGCCCAGGTAACCGACCAGGGTCACCAGCGAAGCCCGCATGCCGGCGTCCATGTCGGTCTCCGGCAGCAGCCGCTCGCTCAGCCAGCGCTTGAGCACGCGGATGCCGAGCATGCCGCCGAACAGCATCGCCACGGCCAGCAGAATGTCGCCCGGCACGATGTTCAGGTTGCCGAGGAACTTGCCTCCGGTACCGTCCCAATCACCCAGGCTCATCAGCAGCTCGCCCGGGCTGGTGCCCGACGGCATCAGCGCCAGCATCACGGCCAGGAACAGCAGCACGGTGCGACCGATACCGGTCAGGATGGTGCTGGCCTGGGCCTGATGGCGTGGCGCCAGGCCCAAGGTCGAGGCCAGCGCCAGACCGCCGGGTTGGCGCGGCGACAGCAACGTTTCGAAGAGGTCACCGATAAAGGTGGTCAGCAGGTAGGCGCAGGTGGCGACCACACTTATCCACAGCAGCTTGGCAGTGAGGAAGTAGGCCAGGGTCAGGTAGCCGGCCAGCAGCGTCAGCACGATCAGGCCAACCCACACGAAGATCACGAACGGGATCAGCCCGGCCAGGCCGGTCGGGCGTTCCAGTTCATGGGCGCGCAGGGTGCGGCGGTAGCGGACGATCGCTATCGTGAAGATCGCCGCCACCACCAGCGCCGTCAGGCCGTTGGTCGCCACGGTCAGCGCCAGGCTGGTGCCGATCACGCTGTTGATGCGCTCCATGGTCAGCATCACCATCAGCGCCAGGGCCAGCAATTTGGGGAACCAGCCCAGTGCGCTGGCCACTTCGTCATGGATCGGCGGCAGGCGCCAGGACGGACGCTGGAGCATCAGCATGGCGCGGCCCAAGCCAGTGATGAAGGCGCTGAACACCACCAACGTGAGGAAGTGGTTGGTCAGGCTGGCCATGTCGGAACCCAGCTCGGCACTGCTCTCCAGGCCCCAGCGCAGCAGCGACACGGAACCGGCGATGGTGCCCAGGGTGGCCAGGCTGACACTGACGGCCAGTGCGCTACGGCGCAAGCGCCCCTCGGGCAACCAGCGGACCATCGCGTCGGCGAGCAGGCGCTCGAACAGCAGCCGTACGAGGGTCCAGACCAGGATTGCCGCGATCAGGCTGCTGATAAAGAACCAGCGGTTTTCGGCACTGAAGGCACTGGCCACCGCGTCGGCCGCCTCGCCGCGCAGGTCGCGCAGGCGCATCACGTCGTCTTCGGTGGGGCGGATCAGCGATTGCCAGAACGCCGGGCTCAACGGGGTGGCGGCGCGGCTGGTGACCTGCGAGTTGAACTGGCTGCGGCGCAGGTTGACGATCTGCGTGGACAGGTCGCGGGCCGACTGGGTCAGTTTGGTGGCCTGGTCCTGCTCGGCAAGCACCGCCTTCTTCTGTGCTTCGAGATCTTTGCGCTGCAGGGTAAGGCTCGCGGCTTCGTCCGGTTGCACCGGGCCGATGACCTTGAGCTTGTCATCGAGTTTTTCCACATCCGCCGTGCGCACCGCGCTCAACGCATCGGCCTGGCGCTGCACTTGAACGGCCGCCATGCGCAGCTGCGAGAGCAGGTCGTCATTGGCGTTGCTTGTGACCCCCTGACGAATCTGATCGAGCCGATCGCTCAACTGCTCGATGCTGGCATTTTCGTCCAGCACGGGAAGTTCGCCACCTGCAAGCGTGGACGCGGGCGTGGGCGCCGACCAAGCGGGTGCGGCGAGCGCCAGCATCAGGGCCATGATTCCCAGGCAATAACGGGCAAGGCTTACACGCCTCATCGAACATTCCTCTTTACAACTCGATTTGGCGGAGGATTCTACGCGGCTTATTGCAATCAGGAGAGTGCCGTTTCTCGCGCCAATAGTTGCCGCTTGCGTTCCACGCCCCAACGGTAGCCACTGACGTCACCGTCACGGCGCACCACCCGGTGGCAGGGGATGGCCACGGCAATGCGGTTGGCCGCGCAGGCCTTGGCCACGGCGCGCACCGCTTTGGGCGCGCCGATGCGCTCGGCGATCTCGGTGTAGCTCACGCGGCTGCCCACCGGCACCTCGCGCAGCGCTTGCCAGACGCGCTCCTGAAACGCGGTGCCCTGCACGTCCAGGGGAAGGTCCAGGCCTAAAGCGGGGGCTTCGACAAAACCCACGACTTCGGCGACCACGCGCTCGTAGTCGGCATCGCCGCCGATCAGTTGGGCCTTGGGGAATTGGTCCTGCAATTGTTCGAGCAGTGCTTGAGGGTCGTTGCCCAGCAGAATCGCGCAGATACCTTTAATACTCTGTGCCACCAGAATCGCCCCCAGTGAGCACTGACCCACGGCGAAATGGATGGCCGCCCCTGCGCCACCGTTGCGGTATTCGCGTGGGCGCATGCCCAGCCGTTGGTCGGCGCTTTCGTAGAAACGGCTGTTGGAGTTGTAGCCGGCCTCGAAGATGGCGTCGGTTACAGAAGATTGCCCACTCAGGCTTTCACGCAGGCGCTGGGCGCGGAAGGCGGTGGCGTAGGCCTTGGGGGTGAGGCCGGTTTCGGCCTTGAACAGGCGGTGCAGGTGGAACGGGCTGACGGCCAACTGCGCGCCGAGCTGGTCGAGACTGGGAGCGGTGTCATAGGTTTCGAGCAGGCGACAGGCCCGGGCTACCAGGTCCGAGCGGCGCTTGGGCGTGGTCTTGACCTGGCAGCGCAGGCACGGGCGATAGCCGGCAGTTTCGGCAGCGGCGGCGTCGGTGAAGAATTCGACGTTTTCGCGCTTGGCCATGCGCGATTTGCAGCCGGGCTGGCAGTAGATGCCGGTGGTGCGTACGGCGTAGATGAAGTGACCGGCGGCATTACTATCGCGGGTCTGTACGGCTTGCCAGCGTTGATCGTTGGTGGTGTACGCGTTCATCGGGGTGTGCCTATATGGGTTGGTTTGCCTGTGCCGGCCCTTTCGCGGCTGAAGCCGCTCCCACGGGTACAGTGCCTAACCCGTGGGAGCGGCTTCAGCCGCGAAAGGGCCAGTACAGCCATTGAAGAATCATCAGGCCCGCCACAGGTACCAGGCCGCCACCGTCCGATGCGGGCTCCAGCCGCCACCCAACGACCGCATCTGCGCCGGTGTCGGCGCCTTCTCCAGCCCTTTGAGCCGACGATACCCTTCACGCACGCCAAAATCGTCCACAGGCAGGATATCCGAGCGCTCCAGGCTGTAGATCAGCAGCATTTCCACCGTCCAGCGCCCCACGCCACGCAAGGCAACCAGGCGCTCGATCAAGGCATCGTCAGTCATGCACAACGCCTCTTCGCGGCCAGGCACCGCGCCGTCCAGGGCAGCCTGGGCAATCCCCTGAACAGTGGCCAGCTTGCTCGCCGAAAAGCCACACGCCCGCATCGTTTCCGGCGCCAGCGCCAACAACTGCTGCGGTGCAGGAAACCCGTCGCCAGGAAACAACGCCAGCAATCGCCCAAGAATCGCCTCGGCCGCACGCGCATGCAGCTGCTGATACGCGATCGCCCGTACCAACGTCTCATAAGGCTCACGCCCCGGCGTCGCGCAATGCAGGCAAGGCCCGATAGCGGCGATATGCCGCGCCCAGTCAGGGTCCAGCGCGGCCAGGTAATCGGTGGCCTCGCGGTAGGCGCCAGGCGAGAGGTCGGCGAGGATCATCCAGTGCTCCAATGGGGTCAGTGCAGGTTCAGCTTAACCCAGCCTCCCATCGGGGAAACGCCGAATCTTGCGCGGCTAATTCCTGGCATACCATTGCCCCGCGACGCCCTCCCCGCATAGAATTGAGAACTATTCACAATCACTCACGTTCCCTGGGGTCAGGCCTTCGCTACGATGCAGATCAACGACACGTTCAAACCGGCCGAGGTCGCCCTGCTCTATCAGTCCCATCACGCCTGGCTTCGTGGTTGGCTGCGCTGCCGGGTAGGCTGCCAGGAACACGCCGCCGACCTGGCCCAGGACACCTTCGTGCGCGTGCTGCGGGCGCGCCAGGTTTCACCGCTGAAAGAACCGCGCGCCTACTTGAGCAGCATCGCCCGTGGCCTGATGATCGACCAGTTCCGCCGCCGCACCCTGGAGCGCGCCTATCAGGAAAGCCTGGCGCACCTGCCCGAAGGCGACGTGCCGAGCGAAGAACATCGCCTGGTCATTCTCGATACCCTGGAACGCCTCGACCGCGCCCTGCATCAGCTCAAACCACGCGCCCGCCAGGCGTTCCTGCTGGCTCAGCTCGATGGCCTGAGCCTCCCGCAGATCGCCCTGCGCCTCGACGTGTCACGCGCCACTGTCGAACGCGACTTGGCCAAGGCCCTGGGCATCTGCTACCGGTTGCGCTATGCCGAACTCTGATCGCGCCCCCGCGCAAGCCCAGGTCGACCAGGCCATCGAGTGGCTGGTGAAACTGCGCTTCGACAGCCCAAATCCGGCAACCGAACAGCAATTCCAGCAGTGGCTGGCCCGCCACCCGCACAATGCCCAGGCCTGGCAACGGGTCAGCAACCTCAGCGACGAACTGGCCGGATTACCCAACGAGCTGAGCCGGCGCACCCTCGATGGCAGCCAGCGTCAGCGCGTCAGCCGTCGTGACCACCTCAAGCTGTTGGCGGTGTTGGCGGTGGGCGGCAGCCTTGGCTGGGCCGCGCGCGATCCTCTTGGCCTGCCGGCGCTGATCGCCGACAGCAGCACCGACACGGGCGAGCGCCGCCAGCTGCAGGGCAGCGATGGCAGCCAGATCCAGCTCAACACGGCCAGCGCCATCGACCTGCACTACAGCGCCGACCAACGCGAACTGACCCTGCTGCGCGGCGAAGTCAGCCTGGCCAGCAACCCCGACGACAACCGACCCTTCCATATCAACACCCGTGTCGGGGCCCTCGGCACCCAAGACGGCCAACTGCTGCTGCGTGAAAATGATCAGGGCCTGCTGCTGGCCGTGCGCGCCGGCGAAGTCACCCTGTTCCCCGCCTCCACTGCACCGCGCCTGGTTCACGCGGGCGAGGTGCTGCAGGTGTCACCCGGTGGCAGCTATCAACTCGCGACGCTGCAGGGCGACCCGTGGGGCTGGACAGACGGCGTGCTCAGCGTGCAGCAGATGCCGCTCGGCGAGTTCTGCACGGAACTCGCCCGCTATCGCCCGGGGTTGCTGCGCTGCGCACCTGAGGTGGCCAAGCTGAAAGTGTCTGGCACCTACCAGCTGGGCGACACCGAACAAATTCTGCGATTGCTCGCCCGCAGCCTGCCGGTGCGTATCGACTACCGCACGCGCTACTGGGTCAGCGTCGGCGCTGCCTGATAAAGGCTAGTCCGCCACCGCCCGCAACTTCCCCACCCGCCGGTACGACTGGCGGGCAAAGCACACGAACAGGCCAGCCATGATCGCCAGCGCCATCGGCAAGCCATGGGGCGCCACGTCCATCGCCGCACCGCTGACCAGCGGCCCGACCAAGCTGCCGACACCCCACAGCAAGCCGACGCTGGCATTGGCGGTAACCAGATCCTGGCCCTTGAAGCGCTGCCCGATCAGCACCAGCGCCAGGGTATAGATGCCCCCGGCCACTGCACCCAATACCACCAGCAGCGGCCACAGCAGCCAGGTCATCTGCAACAGCCACGGCAAGGCGATGCCGATCGCCATCGCCACCAGCCCGCACACCAGGTGCAGCCCGGTGCGCTCGACCCGGTCGGCCAGCCAGCCCAGCGGCAGCTGGAAGACCATGTCGCCGGCAAACACCACGGTCACCATCAGCGCCGCCACGCCCACGGCAAAGCCATGACTGGTGGCGTACACCGGCAGCAGCGACAGCACCACCGCATCGAAGAACGAGAAGAACAGCACCGCGACGCACAGTGCCGGCGCGACGCGGAAGAAGCCGGCCAGGCCGAAGCTCTTCTCGCCCTCGTCACCGTGCTCCACGTGGTCGTTGGGCACCGTGAGCAGAATGCACAGCAGCGCCAGGCCATAACAGATTGTCACCACGCCGGTGATCCACGGGCTGTTGGCACCTACCACAGCGAGCATCGCCGGGCCCAGCACCTGGAAGCCGGTGAAGCTGGTGGCGTACAGCGCCATGATCTTGCCGCGGTTGTGGTCGGGGCACAGTTCGTTGACCCATGACTCGCCCAGGATGATCGCGATGCCCATGCCGATCCCCAGGCCCAGGCGCAGCACGGCCAGCAGCCAGATCGAGTCGAACGCCCACTCCAGAAAAGCGATGCTGACGGCGCACAGGCTGAAGCACAGCAGGTAGATGGTGCGCCGGGTCAGGTGCCGACAGCAGGCATCGACCATGAATGCCGAGAGCATCATGCCCGCGGCGGGGATGGCCGAGATGATGCCGATCTGCAAGGTGCCGGCGCCGGCCTCGTGCAAGCGCAACGACACCAGCGGCAGGCTGGCCCCCAAACTGAAGCCGACCACCGACACGGCGAACAGAAGGCCCGCCAGCAAACGCATGTTCATGTACCACTCCCAGCAAACTGAAAAAGACGCGCAGATACGGGCGCCCACGCGCACGCCGGGAAGGCGAACGACACAGGGGCGCAGGTCAGTTCAGAACGAGGTGTGGCGAGAAGGTAAAGGCAAAAAGCACGCTGCGGCGACGCTTGAGCACCGTGTCGCTCGGCCACGCACGACGCATGGCCTGAAGGGCAGGCTGGCGAGCGTGTGGGAGGGACTGGGTACGGCGCATTGCTTTGGCTACTACGCAGGTGGTTGAAAAGAGGCGGCACTCTAGGCCAAGCCAGGTTGAGTCGTCAATTGCCGGGGGCCGCTGTGCGGCCCCATCGGTCTCAGCGCTTACCGGTATTTGGCAGAAACACCGCCAACAAGCCGAACAAAGGCAGGAACGAACACAGCCCGTACACGTACTCGATGCCGCGCAAGTCCGCCAGATACCCCAGCAGCGCCGCGCCAATACCGCCAAAGCCGAACATCAGGCCGAAGAAGATCCCGGCGATCATGCCCACACTACCCGGCACCAGCTCCTGGGCGTAGACCACAATCGCCGAGAACGCCGAGGCCAGAATAAAGCCGATCACGACGCTCAGTACGGTGGTCCAGAACAGGTCGGCGTACGGCAGCGCCAGGGTGAACGGCGCCACCCCGAGGATCGAGAACCAGATCACCGCCTTGCGCCCAATACGGTCACCGATCGGCCCGCCGAAGAAGGTACCCGCCGCCACGGCACCCAGGAACAGGAACAGGTGCAACTGCGAGCTGGCCACCGACAGGTCGAATTTCTCGATCAGGTAGAAGGTGAAGTAACTGGTGAAGCTGGCCATGTAGAAGTACTTGGAGAACACCAGCAGGCCCAGCACGATCAGCGCCGCGATCACCCGCTTGCGCGAGATGCCGTGGGTGGCCTGCACCGACTTGCGCGCCTTGGCTTGGTTGAGGTGCTCGGTGTACCAGCGACGCAGCATCAAGGTCACGGCGAAGAACAGCAGCCCGGCCACACCGAACCAGGCAACGTGGGTCTGGCCGAATGGGATGACGATGGCGGCCGCCAGCAACGGGCCGAAGGCGGAGCCTGTATTGCCGCCGACCTGGAAGGTCGACTGCGCCAAGCCGAAACGCCCGCCCGAAGCCAGCCGTGCGATCCGCGACGTTTCCGGATGGAAGGTCGACGAACCGATACCCACCAGCGCCGAGGCCAGCAAAATCATCGGGAAGCTGCCGACGAAGGCCAGCATGACGATCCCCACCAGCGTGCACAGGGTACCGAGCGGCAGCAGATTCGGCGTCGGTCGACGGTCGGTGAAGAAGCCAACCCAAGGCTGCAGCAGCGAGGCCGTGATCTGGAAGGTCAGGGTGATCATGCCGATCTGGGCGAAGCTCAGGTCGTAATTGGCCTTGAGCATCGGGTAGATCGCCGGCAGCACCGACTGAATCAGGTCGTTGATCAGATGCGCCAGCGCGCAAAAAGTGATGATGCGCATCACCAGCGGATTGGCTTGGTTTGCCGAATCGCTGCTGACGCTGGAGGTGCTGCTGATGGCCATGGGCTTGAGTTCCGTCCGCAGGTTTGGGATCCGATTATCAGGAAACAAATGGATACATAGCTACCTTTTTATCCCTTTGTCACTGCGTACTTGTAAATGGTTCTCAATATATTTAGCATCCTCTGACCTATTTCCCCGTAATCGTTGGGCGAAACAGCCCTTTCGCGAGCACTCCCCATGAGCCCGATGCCCGCCACGCAACTCCAGCCCGACCCTGAGCAGGAAGCACTGGAATGGTTCTCCCGTCTGCGCCATCCCGGCTGCGATGAGCGCGAACGCCAGGCGTTCGCCCGGTGGTGCCAGGCCCCACTCAACGCGCACGCCTATGCCGAGCTCGAAGCCTGCTGGCAGCAACTGCAAGTGCCACCTGCCCGGCCTCGGCCACGTGAGTTCAGCACCAAGCGCGGCCACCTGGGCAAGGTGCTGGCGCTGCTATTCCTGTCAGCGCTGGCGCTGCTGGCGTATTTGTATTGGCCTTTGATGCAACGCCTTGCCAGCGAGCTGCACACCGATGCTGGCGAGCGACGCAGCCTGCGCCTGGCAGACGGTTCCACCCTGCACCTGGACAGCGCCAGCGCGATGAACGTCGACCTGCGTGGGCGCACACGCCTGCTGCACTTGGTGCAGGGGCAGGTGTATCTGGAAGTGATGCTCGACGGTCGCGCAATGGAAGTGCAGGTGGACGATGCGCGTATTCAGGTCTTCGGTACACGCCTGATGGTCGCGCGCCATGTCGACCATGACGAATTAGTGGTGCTCAACGGCAAGGCGATGATCCTGCAGGGCGGCGACCAGCGCATGGTTTCGGCCGGCGAACGGGTGACCTTTACCGATGCGCGAATCAACCCCGTGGAAAAAGTTGACGTGAAAACCGCCGATGCCTGGCGCAGCGGCCAGCTTCGCGCCAGCAACATGCCGTTGGGCCAGGTCATCGAACGCCTGGCCAGTTATCAGGGCCGTCGCGTATGGCTGATGGACGAACAGACGGCGTATCGGCGTGTGAGCGGTGACTTCAACCTCGATCGCCCCGGCGAAACCCTCGACGCGCTGGCTAGCGCACAGCACTTGCAGCTGCACGACGTGCTCGGGCAGTGGCTGATCGTCCAATAAAACCGGGCTGGGCGGCTAAGTTTTTGAAAGCGTGCAAATTTTTTTTGAAATGAGTGTTGACACAGGGGCCTCACAAGCGAATAATGCGCGCCATCGGCTACATAGCTCAGTTGGTTAGAGCATAGCATTCATAATGCTGGGGTCCGGGGTTCAAGTCCCTGTGTAGCCACCAAACTTGAAAAGGGCTTACCGCAAGGTAAGCCCTTTTCTTTTGCCTGCAGAAAAGTTCAGCGCACACCCGCCACCCCCACTGCCAGCCCCAGGCCGATCAGCGCCACACCGATCACCCGATCGACCACCACCTGCCGCTCGATCATTGCCTTGCGCAACCCCGCACTGGAAAAGAACACCGCCACCAGGCTGAACCAGCCCCAGTGGGCAAACGACATGAATGCCCCATAGGCGAAATCCAGGACCAATGGCGTACCTGGCTGGACCACCTGCGTGTAAGCGCTGACTACAAAAAGCATGGTCTTGGGGTTCAATGCGTTGGTCATGAAACCTGTGCGCAGCGCGGCCACCAGGCTCTTGCTAGAGACCTTTCCCTCAAGGCTCAAGCGGGTGGTGTTGGTCAACGACTGATAACCCAGGTAGATCAGGTAACCCGCCCCCAGCACCTTCATCGCCAGGAACAGCGCCGGGCTGTGGCTGATGATCACCGCAACCCCCAACACCGTGTACAGCACATGCACCTGCACGCCCAAGGCGATACCTGCCGCTGCAGCCAGCCCCGCCCTGCGACCCAGTGCATAGCTGCTGCGGGTGACCATGGCGAAGTCGGCGCCTGGGCTGATGACTGCCAGGAGAGTGAATAGAGCAACGGCGGACAGTTCGGTCACGGGTGGATCCTCGATAGGCGATGTAAATGCACGGATGCGCTGATTATCGAGGCCATACAGAAAGCGAAAAATCGATTTATAGTGAGGCGAATCCGCTAGTTTTCCTCA
Organism: Pseudomonas sp. NPDC090233; assembly: GCF_044772285.1. NCBI lineage: Bacteria > Pseudomonadati > Pseudomonadota > Gammaproteobacteria > Pseudomonadales > Pseudomonadaceae > Pseudomonas > Pseudomonas sp. NPDC090233. The sequence continues at coordinate 606,345 of NZ_JBIVYQ010000003.1, forward strand.
CATAAAAGCCTATGAAGCTGCCACCCCTCACCGCCTTTCGCTATTTCGACATCGCCGCCGAAACTGAAAGCTTCGTGCGCGCCGCCGAGCGCCTGCATGTCACCCACGGCGCCGTCAGCCGCCAAGTGCGCTTGTTGGAAGAACACCTGGGCATCGAGCTGTTCGAGCGGCGCAACCGAGCGATCTTCCTCACCCCAGCCGGCCGCGCCCTGCAAGGCACCACCCAAGCCATCTTCGAGCAACTCGAAGGTGCGGTGCAGCGCCTGCAGCAGCAAGAGCGGGATAACGTGCTGGTGCTTTCCTGCGAACCGACCATCGCCATGCGCTGGCTGATCCCTCGCCTGCCTCGCTTTCACACCGCCCACCCAGACCTGCAACTGCATCTGGTGGCCGCTGGCGGGCCGCTGGACTTCGCCCGCAGCGGTGTCGACCTGGCGCTACGCCGCGATGACTTCCACTGGCCGCCCGCATTGCACAGCCTGAAGGTCTGCGACGAGTGGATCGGCCCGGTCAGCCGCGACGCCAGCACTGACCTCAATGGCCAGCGCCTGCTGCACAGCGGCACCCGACCAGACGCCTGGCCGGCGTGGTTACGCCTGAGTGGCCGCAAGGCGCGACACAGCCAGCGCAGCGACTACGAACACTTTTACCTGTCACTGCAGGCAGCCAGCGCCGGCCTTGGTTTGGCCATCGCTTCGGCGCTGATGGTGCGCGACGAGCTCGACAGCGGACAGCTGCACGCTCCGCTCGGCTTCTTGCGCGACGGCTCCGCCTATCACCTGCTAAGCCCCCAACCGCTGGACGACGGCGGCAAGCGCCAGCGCTTTGCCGAATGGGTCATTGGCGAAAGCCAGGCCTGCCTCGCTCAGCTGGGCTTGATACAGAACGACGAACCGGCACTGCCATCACCACCCCAGGTGCGATAGCCCGCTGTGTCGAGATGGATACGGCCTGTCGGATAACGCCCCAGGCCCATGTTCCAGGCCTGACCGTGCTGCTGCCAGAAGCGGCACAGCGGGTTGGGATCGGCCCAGGCCGGCAGCAGGATATCGACTGCGAAGGCACGGGTATGGGCACTGTCCGCAGCACCACCGGCGCAGCGGTTGAGGCTCGGATCGCGGTAGGCCGATACGACTTCGAACTGGCGCAGAATGCCTTGATCACCCAGCGTCTTGATCAACGCTAGCGTGGAGCGCACGTTGGGCCAGTTTCTGGACGGCGGCACGGCGAAGGGTGACGCCTTGCACAGCCGCCAGTCGGACGCCGAGCGCAGCAGCTGATAAATCGGCACCACACCATACAGGCGAGCATCCACCAGCATCTCGCGGAAGGGCCGGGTCTGATGATCTCCCGCCCATTGCGCGAACATCCACAGGTCACGCTCATCGGCCTGCGCCGCGCCTGCGATCAACGCCACCGCCATCAAGCAGCCTTTGACACTTCTCATTCCCGCTCCCCCGCTCCAGTATGAGCACGCCCGCCAACCCTGGCGGTTCTGCTGACAAGGAGTTAAGCATGCACAAGATAGCCCTATCGAGCCTGGCCGCCCTCGCCTTCACCGGCGTAGTCGCCGCCGATGCCCGGATTGACCTGGGCGACGCCCAGCGCGTCACCCGCCTGTTCGCCTTCCCCAACAACTGTCACGTGATCTGCTATCGCGACTGGACGCTGGAGCAGACCGTCGAACATTACCTGACCCAGAGCGTACGCCGCGACGGCCACGCCAATGCCCAGGTGCACGTCAGCCGCGACGCTGACCGGCTACACGCAACCATCAGCGACGTCCCCGCCAACTATGCCGAGCCGCTGCGCAAGCTGCTCGACAGCGGCGATCTGGCTTACCAGGGCGCCACCCAGCTGAACAAGGACGGCAAATGGTCCTACGACTGGTACCTGTTCCTGCCGCTGGGCATGGCCCTGCAGAACCGCCGCAGCATCGAGCTGCTGCACTTTCCGCCCGACTATTCGCTGACCCAGGCGCAAGACTACCTGCGCAGCAACACCACCGACCGCTGGGCCGAGCTGCTGACCTACAACGGTGTAGCAGCCGGCGACACCCCGGCCTACCAGACCATCATCGACATCGCCCCGATTGCCGCTCCGGCCAGTGCGGGCGAAACGCTGAAAGAGACTTACAGCTACTTCAAGGACTACCAGGTGCGCATGGTCAAGGAGATGACCCTGCAGAACATCACCCAGCCCCTGCCAATGGTTGCCTTCGGTGCTCCAGTGCGCAGCTGGATCGAGCAGCAATATGGGCCTAAGGTCGGTGTGCTGGGCCTGGTAAGCATCAGCCCGCAGGCGGGCGCCAAGGTGCCTGTGCTGGGGGCCAACCACCCGAGCGCGATCTGGTATGCGGCGGACAAGAGCAACTACGACGGCGATCAGGACAAGGCCGACGCAGCGGGGCTGAAGATGATGGGGCAGGATTTGACGGCGGCGTGCTGGCAGGCTGGGATGGGGCGCAATCAGCAGGCCGATGCCAATCTGACGCTCGATGCGTGCTCGACCAAGTGGCAGGTGACACAGAAGAAGCAGACCTGCGAGCTGTTCTTCCGCACGGTGCGCAAGTACACGCCGGAGCAGGCGGCGGCGAAGTGTAATAGCGGGGTTGTGACGAGGAGCCTGAGGGATTTGCGCAAGCCAGTCGAAACCGAGTGAGATGTTTCAGGCAATGTCGAGGGCAACGTGGAGCAACACACTTCTCCATACGCCTTGACCCACGCCCGCTCCGTATTGAGTCATCATTAGCTACCAGCGAGTATCTGAACCGGAGATGCCTGTTGACTGCCCCAATCCTGGTGGCATAATCAATTTCACTACTCAGCCCCGTACGCGACGATTCAGTTCGTTGGCTGTTGGGGTGAAAAAACCGGCCTAGCGCCGGTTTTTTCGTTTTCAGGGCAATAAAATTTTGCGTACAGCCTGCTTCATCTACGGATACAACGTGTTCTACGGGCTGGTGGCAGGCACAGGCTTCAAATGGCTCGACCTGCCTGCTTTACTCGGCCATATCATCAAGGTTGAACAACCGGAAAGCGAAATCAAAGCCATCAGCTTTTTTACCGCCGGCGTAAAACCGTCTTTAGCGAGCCGGGGAAGCATTTCGAAAGAAGCTCAAGACACCTACCTTCGCGCTCTGATAGCAAGAGGGGTTGTTGTTCATTACGGACGCCATCAGCTGGAGCCTCGTAGTGCTCCACGATTCATCGATAAAGAAACGCCACCCTCGCGGCTCGACAAAGTGGCCATCTGGAAGCTCGAAGAAAAGGAAACGGACGTTCTGATTGCCATCAGCATGTACCGGCTCGCCGCGCAGCAATGCACGATCCCCGCAGAAGAGCGAATAGAACAGATAGTTCTAGTTTCTGCAGATACCGATATGACTCCAGCCCTAAGGGCCATCAGAGAGGATTTCCCAGAACTGCGATTGGGCGTGATCCTGCCGCACCGCGAGGGCATGAAGCGAACTGCACCCGGCTCACTCAAAAATCATTCACACTGGATGCGCCACCTGGTGACAACCGTGGAGCTTGCCTCACACCAATTCCCAGATCGGGTACCCACCCTGAAAAGACCGGCAATCAAACCCGCATATTGGTAGCAAATTACTCAATGCCAGACACGGTAGACCATCAATCTTCGAGCAACGTACAAGCCATCACCAGCGCATCCTCGCGCCCACCCGCTACCGGGTAATAATCCCGTCTACGGCCAATCTCGTTAAAGCCATACCGCTCATACAATCGGTACGCCGACTGGTTGCTCGCCCTGACCTCCAGGAAACACTCCCGCCCATTGAGCTGATACGCCCGCGCCATCAGGTGTTCGAGCAACCGCAAGCCCATCCCCCGCCCCTGGCTCTCAGGCTTCACGGTGATGTTCAGCAAGTGCGCCTCATCGATGATCACGTTGATCACGCCATGGCCCACCTGCTGCTGGCCATCGAACATCAACCACACTTCGTAGGATTTGAGCGCATCCTGGAAAATCCCGCGGGTCCAAGGATGGCTGAACGCGGCATATTCGATCTTCAGCACGGCATCCAGATCCGCCTCGGTCATCGGGCGGAAACTGATCGATTCACTCATTCAACGGTTTTCCAGCGCGCCATCAGCTGGCGCATCGCTTGCCAGACGTCCGCTTTGCGCTGCGGCTCGTCCATCAACAGTTCAAGGCCCGGCAAGGCCCAGGCATCGCCCAGGCCGTCGAGCTTGAGGACTTGGTAATAGGCTGTGTCATCGACATTGGCGGCATGGCGCAGGGCCGGCAAGCCAATCAGCCACAGCACTGTGCAGGGTGTTTCCTCCAACCGGGCCTGGATGAAGCCCTGGAGAAAATCACGCGCGGCCTCCGGCCCCTGGTCCATGTTGCCGCGCACCAGCAGCGGCCAGCGCACGGGCTCACCGACGATCTGCGGCGCATCGGGCAAGCCGGCGGCGCGCAGCATGTCCTTGAGCAGCAGGTAGGACGGGTCGCGGCTCTGAAACGGTTGGCCGGTGGCCAGCTCGACCAGCAGCAGGCAGCTGCCGGCACGCAGCAGTTGCAGGGAGAAGCGCGGCGGCGGCACCAGCGTCGGGCGCGGCGCGGGGGGCTGTTCATCGGCCTCGACCGGCTTGGCGGCAGGCTTGGCCACGCTGCTCGGGCGCGGGATCTCGATTTTCGGCCGCTCGCCGGAACGCGCCTGCGGTGCGGCCGGTGCATCGTTGGCGGCCGGAGCGGTTGGCCTGACCTCGAACGCTGCGTCCTCGACCGGCACCTGCGGCAACAGCAGCTCGGGACGCGACGGGGCGGCGAACGGCAGTTCGGCGCGCGGCAGCCAATGCACCACTTGCATGGCGGAAAGGTAGGCGCGGCGGCGGGACTCGGTCAGCAAGGCACGGATATCCGGGGGAGGGTCAGTGGGGGATTGTAACGTGTACGCGTAGGGTTTGCAGAGGCCTTGAGACCGAGCGCCGCACCCGCCAAGACAACCACCTGCCACCACGGGGGATTCACCTCATTACAGACAAGGGGTGAAATCCTCCCCTCCGGATGCAGTACAATCGCCCCCTTTTTACTTGGCAACGAGTAGACGCCAATGATCGAACCCAAGCGCGTCCTGCGCGCCCTAGCCGAACACTGGGCCCTGATCGAGCCGCTGTGCGAGCGTTTCGACCAGGGCACCCTGAGCCTGGTGGAACTGCGCCAGCAACTGGGCCGCCAGCAAGTGGAAAGCACGCCGCAGGACATCACCCAGCTGCTCGACGTGTGGATCCGCCTGGATATCCTGGTGCCGGTGGCCAAGAGCCCGAACCGTTTCGAGCTCAACGCCCAGATCCACGACTTCCTCGCCTACCTGCGCCGCGAGCACCGCCTGGGCCTGTGCCTGGAGATCGAGGCCTACCTGCGCCACCTGGAGCGCCTTGCCGGGCACATCCAGGATGCCTTCGACAACCGCGACAGCGACGACCTGGCGCGCCAGCTGCGCCTGCTCGACATGCGCGTGCGCGACGTGCTCAAGAAGCTCGACAACGACGAACAGGCGCTGGTGGCCGTGGCCGAACGGGCCAAGACCAGCAACCGCCAGATCCCATTGCGCCAGCGCTATGCCGAAGTACTGGCGACCTGGGACGAATACGTCGAGCCGATGATCCAGCTGGTCAACGCCGACGGCGCCTTCGAACAGGGCGTGCGCAAGGTCGAGACCGTGCTGCTGAAACTGCTCGGTGAACAGGCGCGCCTCGGCCACCTGGTCGACGACGACATGCTGCTGCGTACCCACGCGCGCATCCTGGAAATGCAGACCAGCGCCCAGCTGACCCTGCGCCACGCCCGCGAGCTGCTGCTGCCGCTGCGTGAAGAAGCCCGTCGGCACAATGCCGTGACCCGTGGCGCCGCGCTGGCCCTGTCGGTGATCCGCCGCAAAGGCATCGACGCCGTGCCGCACGCCGCCATGCCGCTGTTCACCCGCCCGCAGAGCACCTTCCTCGGCAGCGCCAGCCAGGTCGAGGCCTACGTCTACGCCCTCGCCCGCTTCGAACCGAAACCGGCCAAGTTCCCCAAGGCGCACAAGACCCAGAGCGGCGTGCTGCCGCGTGCACCGCGCACGGTCAAGGAAATGCTCGAACGCTGTGAAAACGCCCTGCCGCTGCCCGACCTGATGGTCTGGCTGCTGGAGCAAGAGCCCGAAGGCGCCACCGACGAGCTGCTGTACTGGTTCTCGCGCCTGTCACGGGAAAAGCGCTTCAAGCGCGAACGCCTCGACCGCCGCGAATACACCACCCAGGAACACCTGGTCAGCCTGCGCTCGTTCGCCCTGACCTCCAGCCGCGAAGCGCCACCTGAAAACAACGCGAGCCCAGCCCATGCATCTTGATCTTTCCGAACTGTCCCAGCTCGCGCCGATCTTCCGCGAGCTGTTCAAAGGGTTTCACGTCAGCCGCCGCGACCCGGAGCTGTACGCCCAGCTGTCGAACTTCCAGGACCAGTACCGCACCCTGTTCAAGGCCCTGGGCTTCGAGCTGGTGTGCGATACCCGCGGCTTCTACTACTTCGTCCCCGATCAGGCCGCCGCGCAGGTCAACAAGACCGCCCAGCGCCTGTCGCTGTTCACCTTCATCCTGGTCGAGCACCTGGCCGACCAGGGCCGCGACCCGATGGCCGTGCTCGACGGCGGCAGCATCGGCCGCGACGAGCTGCCATCGCTGCTCGACAAATACCGCGATCTGTTCCTGCAGGCCGAAGTGCAGACTGTCGACGAGCTGGAAGAAAAGATCATGCGCCGCATGACCCAGCTCGGCTTCGCCCATGAAGAAGGCGGCATCTACCGCTTCCTGCCGCCGATGCACCGTTTCCTCGACGTGTGCCTGTCGGTGCAGCAGGACCGCGACCTGGCCGCCACCCTGCACAGCGACCTACCGCTGCCCACGCCGGTATTGGTCGAGGAAGAAAGCGCCGAAGAACTGGCGCGCACCGACGACCCACTTGACCTGGCTCCATTCGAGGCCGACGAAAGCGAAGAAGAAGCCCTGGCCCGGGCCATCCGCGAAGAGCAACAGGAGATTGACGCATGAGCCAGGAACGCTACGGCATCAGCCGCTTCGCACTGCTCAACACCGCCGGCTACAGCCTCGGCCTGTTCCCCCTGGAGCACCCGCTGTCGGTCTACGGCGCGAACAACCTGGGCAAGTCCGCCTCGATCAACGCCCTGCAGTTCCCGATCCTGGCTCGCATGTCTGACATGAGCTTCGGCAAGTACAGCCTGGAGCAGTCGCGCCGCTTCTACTTCGCCAGCGATACTTCGTACATCCTCTGCGAGCTGAACCTGCCCCACGGTCCGCACGTGATCGGTGTGGTCGGCCGTGGCCCGGGCGGCGGTTTCGGTCACCAGTTCTTCGCCTACAAAGGTGAGCTGGACCTGGCCCACTACCAGAAGAACGACACCTGCCTGCGCCAGAAAGAGCTGTTCACCAACCTTGAGCGCCTGGGCCTGAAGGCCTATGAACTCAAGCCGGACGAACTGCGCCGGCTGCTGGTCGGCGGCCACACCTCGGTGCCGCTGGACCTGACCCTGATCCCGCTGCGTTCGACCAGCGAGCAGAGCCTGAAGACCTTCCGCGCACTGTTCATCAACCTGCTGCACATGCGCGAAATCACCGCCGCCAAGCTCAAGCAGCTGTTCCTCGATGCCTTCGAGCACAGCCTGCGCTCGGGCAGCGTCGACTACATCGCCGCCTGCGAAGAAGCCTTCCGCGACGTGCGCCGCATGGAGCAGGACTACAACGCCCTGGTCGCTGCCGGCCCGCTGGTCGAGGCCCTGGCCGGCGGCGTGGCCCAGCGCGACATCCTGCGCGGCAAGCTGCACCGCCTTTCGCCGCTGCTCGACAACCTGCTGGGTACCTGGCAGGAATACGCCATGGCGCGCAAGGAAGAGCTGGTGATCCAGGCCGAGCACTTCCGCGGCGAGCAGGACCGCCTGCAGAACGACCAGCGCGGCGGCACCCAGGAGCTGATGCGCCTGGAGCGTGAAATCACCGGCATCCAGCGCTGGCTCGGCGAGCTGTCGGTGCTCAAGCACCGCTTCGCCCTGGTCGATGACGTCAAAGTCCTCGAACAACAGCTGCTGGCGGCCAAGGACGCCCACGACGAACTGGCCGGCGCCCTGGCGCAGTCGCGGCAGTTCTCCGCCGAAGACCTCGACGAACGCGTGCGCGACCTGGAAAAGCGCGTGAAACAGGTCAAGCAGCAGCTCGACCACGCCGACAACAACAGCTATGCCCGCCTGCGCGAAGAGTTCTCGCAGGCCGACGTCGACCGCCTGATGCGCCTGTTCAACGGTGCGCTGTTCAGCCTGCCGCTGGGCGACCGTGGCATCGAGCTAGACGACAGCGACCTATGGGTGAAATCGCTGGAAGCGGTGCTCGACGGCTTCAAGGGCGAGCGCTTCGAGGCACCGGGTATTTCCATCGACCTCTCGCACATCGACCCACCGGCGCTGCAGGCCCTGGCCGACCGCGCCGCCCTGCGCGATCAGAAAGACCGCCTGGAACGCGAGCTCAAGCAGCTCAAGACCCAGCAATCGGTGGCCGCTGACCGCACCGCCTCCAAGGCCCAGACCGAAGCGCTGTACCAGCAGGTACTCGACGCGCAGAAGGCCCTGGAAGACTACCGCCGCAGCGAAACCCTGGCCGCCGAAGAGCCCGAGAAGCTGGAGCAGCTGGCGCAACTGGAAGCCGCCCAGGACGAACTCAAGCGCTCCAGCGATGCCTTCACCGAGCGCGTCCAGCAGCTGTCGGCCAAGCTGCAGCTGGTCGGCCGCCAGCTCGGTGACCTGGAATCCAAGCAGCGTACCCTGGAAGACGCCCTGCGCCGCCGCCAGCTGCTGCCAGCAGACTTGCCGTTCGGCACGCCGTTCATGGAAGCGGTGGACGACTCCATGGACAACCTGCTGCCGCTGCTCAACGACTACCAGGACAGCTGGCAGGGCCTGCAGCGCGTCGACAACCAGATCGAGGCGCTGTACGCCCAGGTGCGCCTCAAGGGCGTGGCCAAGTTCGACAGCGAAGACGACATGGAGCGCCGCCTGCAGCTGCTGGTGAACGCCTACGCGCACCGCACCGACGAGGCCCTGACCCTGGCCAAGGCGCGCCGCGCCGCGGTCACCGACATCGCCCGTACCTTGCGCAACATCCGCAGCGACTACGACAGCCTTGAGCACCAGCTGGCCCTGTTCAACCGCGAGATCAACAAGCGCCAGGTGTCCAACCTGGAGAGCTTCCGCGTGGTGCTGGCGCCGAACAAGGAAGCGCTCAAGCACATCGACCAGATCATCCACAGCGCCGGCCAGTACGAGGAAGGCGAAACCCTGTCGGTGTTCGACCTGACGCAGAGTTCGGAGCAGGATCACAAGAACGAAGAGGCCAAGGAATACCTGGCACGGCTGGTGGCCGCCAACCACAACCAGCTGGGCTTGAAAGACTTGTTCGAACTGGCCTTCGAGATCACCAAGATCAACAGCCAGCCAGTGATCCACGCCGACATCGACGGCGCGGCCTCCAACGGCACCACCATGACCATCAAGGCGCTGACCAACATGTACTTGTTGCTGCACCTGATGGACCGCGACCTGGCCGGGCGCATTCGCCTGCCGTACTACCTCGACGAAGCGGCGGACATCGACGAACGCAACCAGGCGGCGCTGCTGGAGACCAGCCTGCAGCTGGGCTTCGTGCCGATTCTGGCGAGCGTGAAGCCGCAGGTGTCGGCGCATGTGGCGATTGACCTGGAAGGCGGCAGCGGGCCGAATGGCATCTACATCGACGAGGCGGACTGGAAGTACATCAGCCGGCGGGATGTGGAGAAGGCGATTGTGCGGGAGGATCAGGCTGAGGAGTTGGCCTGATAGTGGTATGGGGCCGCTTTGCGGCCCATTCGCGGCGTCACTGACTCCAAGGCAGAATCGGAATCGCCGTCACCGCATTCTGCGGACTACCTTCGATCATGCGGTCGCTGTACACCAGGTACACCAGCGTATTGCGCTTCTTGTCCAGGAAGCGCACCACCTGCATGGTCTTGAACACCAGCGAGGTGCGTTCCTTGAACACTTCCTCGCCGTCCTTCAACTCACTCTTGAAGTTGATCGGCCCAACCTGCCGGCAGGCAATCGACGCCTCAGCACGGTCCTCGGCTAAACCCAGCCCACCCTTCACCCCACCCGTCTTGGCGCGCGACAGGTAGCAGGTCACCCCTTCCACCTTGGGGTCGTCAAAGGCCTCGACCACGATGCGGTCATTCGGCCCGACGAACTTGAACACGGTGGACACCTGGCCGATTTCCTCGGCCCCGGCCAGCATCGGCATGGCCAAGGCTGCGGCGGCAATTACCCCCTTGAGCATCCTCATACCAGCACCAGGTTGTCGCGGTGTACCAGCTCCGGCTCGGCGCTGTAACCGAGGATGGACTCGATGGCATCGGACGGCTGGCCGATGATCTTCTGAGACTCCAGCGCACTGTAGTTGGCCAGGCCACGGGCCACTTCGATACCGTCCGGGCCGACGCACACCACCATTTCCCCGCGACGGAAGCTGCCCTGTACGGTCTTGACGCCAACCGGCAGCAGGCTCTTGTTGGCTTGGCGCAGGGCCTGCACGGCACCGGCATCGAGCACCAGGGTGCCACGGGTCTGCAGGTGGCCCGCCAGCCATTGCTTGCGCGCCGCCAGCATGCCGCGCTCAGGCGACAGCAAGGTACCCAGGCGCTCGCCCGCTTTCAGGCGGTCCAGCACGCGCTCGATGCGGCCACCGATGATGATCGTGTGGGCACCGGAACGGGCCGCCAGGCGCGCGGCGCGCAGCTTGGTCTGCATACCGCCACGGCCCAGGGCACCGCCGGTACCGCCGGCCACGGCGTCGAGCGACGAGTCGTCGGCACGGGCTTCATAAATCAGCTGCGCTTCGGGGTTGTTGCGTGGGTCGGCGTCGAACATGCCGTCGCGGTCGGTGAGGATCACCAGCAGGTCAGCTTCGACCAGGTTGGCCACCAGCGCGGCCAGCGTGTCGTTGTCGCCGAAGCGGATCTCGTCGGTGACCACGGTGTCGTTTTCGTTGATCACCGGCACCACACCCAGGTCGACCAGAGTGCGCAGGGTGCTGCGAGCATTGAGGTAACGCTTGCGGTCGGACAGGTCGTCGTGGGTCAGAAGGATTTGCGCAGTGTGCTTGCCGTGCTCGCCGAAGCTCGACTCCCAGGCCTGCACTAGGCGCATCTGGCCGAGCGCGGCGGCGGCCTGCAGCTCGTTCATCGCGCTCGGTCGGGTGGCCCAGCCCAGCTGGCTCATGCCAGCGGCCACGGCCCCGGAGGACACCAGCACCAACTCCACGCCCGCTTCACGCAGCGCGACCATCTGCTCGACCCACACGGCCATGGCGCCGCGGTCCAGGCCCTTGCCATCCGCCGTGAGCAGCGCACTGCCGATCTTCACGACCCAGCGCTTGGCGCCAGTCACCTTGCTTCGCATCTTCTCTTCCAACCTATGTCGAATCCGTAGATACATTAGATACAAAAACGCCGCTCCAGAGAGCGGCGTTTAGTGTACTGCAACCGGTCAGTCGCGCACGTAAATGATTTCCGGGCCGTCTTCGTCGTCCTCGAAATCATCGTCCCAGCCGTCATCGTCGCCGATGTCGTGCACGCTCTTGACGCCGGTGCGGCGCAGGGTGCGCGCGTCGTCCAGGGCCTGCAGCTGGGCACGGGCTTCATCTTCGATGCGCTGGTCGAGTTCGGCCAGCTCCTGGGCGTAAGCCGGGTCGTTGGCCAGGCGGTCGGCGCGGTCTTCGATGTAGCGCATCAGGTCGTGGCTGAGCTGCTCGGTGCCCTGCTTGGAGATGGCCGAGATCACGTAGACCGGGCCTTCCCACTGCAGGCGCTCGACCACTTCCTTGACCCGCTCGTCGCGCTCGTCTTCCATCAGCATGTCCGACTTGTTCAGCACCAGCCAGCGCTCACGGTCGGTCAGCGCCGGGCTGAAGCGAGTCAGCTCGTTGACGATCACTTCGGCGGCATCGGCCGGGCTGCTTTCGTCCAGCGGCGCCAGGTCGACCAGGTGCAGCAGCACGCGGGTACGCGCCAAGTGCTTGAGGAAGCGGATACCCAGGCCGGCACCGTCGGAGGCGCCTTCGATCAGGCCGGGGATGTCGGCGACGACGAAGCTCTTCCAGCGGTCGACGCTGACCACGCCCAGGTTCGGCACCAGGGTGGTGAACGGGTAGTCGGCGACTTTCGGCTTGGCAGCCGATACCGCACGGATGAAGGTGCTCTTGCCGGCGTTCGGCAGGCCCAGCAGGCCAACGTCGGCCAGTACCTTCAGCTCCATCTTCAGGTCGCGCTGATCACCCGGCTTGCCTGGGGTGGTCTGGCGCGGCGCGCGGTTGGTGCTGGACTTGAAACGGGTGTTGCCCAGGCCGTGCCAGCCGCCTTGGGCGACCATCAGCTTCTGGCCAGGGGTAACCAGGTCGCCGATCACTTCCTGGGTGGAAGCATCGATCACCGTGGTGCCGACCGGCACGCGCAGGAACAGGTCTTCACCTTTCTTGCCGGTGCAATCGGTGCTGCCGCCGTTGGAGCCACGCTGGGCTTCGTGGTGACGGGTGTAGCGGTAGTCGACCAGGGTGTTGAGGTTTTCGTCGGCGACCATGTACACCGAACCGCCATCGCCACCGTCACCGCCGTTGGGGCCGCCGTTCTCGATGAATTTCTCGCGGCGGAAGCTCATGCAACCGTTACCGCCGTCACCGGCCTTGACCCGAATCGATACTTCGTCAACAAACTTCATTTAAACCGCCTCTCGCCTTCCGGCGAGTTGAATACCTGAAAAACCTGAGGCTCTTGCAAAAATGAGCGCGGCGGCCCCGTACGACCGAAGAAACCCACGCCGGCAGCCCATACAAACAGCTTTGCAAGAGGCTCACCACAAACGAAAAAGCCCCGTCGCATGACGGGGCTTCTGGAGCGACGTCGCGATTAAGCGGCGACGATGCTCACGTAACGGCGGTTGAACTCGCCTTTCTTCTCGAACTTGATCACGCCTTCGATCTTGGCGAACAGGGTGTGATCCTTGCCCATGCCAACGCCGTAGCCGGCGTGGAACTGGGTGCCGCGCTGACGGACGATGATGTTGCCGGCCTTGACGACCTGGCTGCCATACATCTTCACGCCAAGGCGTTTCGATTCTGAGTCGCGACCGTTACGGGTACTACCACCAGCCTTCTTGTGAGCCATGGTTCAATTCTCCAAATAAATTCAGGGGATCTAGGGGATTAAGCCTGGATGCCGGTGATTTTGATCTCGGTGAACCACTGGCGGTGGCCCATACGCTTCATGTGGTGCTTACGGCGACGGAACTTGATGATGCGTACTTTGTCGTGACGGCCTTGCGAAACGACTTCGGCAACAACTTTAGCACCAGCGACGACTGGAGCGCCGATGGTGACTTCTTCACCGTTGGCAACCAGCAGAACGCGATCGAAGGTCACGGATTCGCCAGTGGCGATTTCCAGTTTTTCGATCTTGAGGAATTCACCTTCAGCGACTTTGTACTGCTTGCCGCCGGTAACGATTACTGCGTAAGACATGGGTATTTCTCCGATAATCCTGCTCACCCAGCGCTTTATATATTGAGTATTGGCTGGCATGGCTGCATGGGGCTGGAACGGCCCGGTGCAATTGCGTAAGGCAGGTGCTGCCCAGGAAGTTAGGGTGCGCGATTGTACGCAACACGGGATTCGCTTGCAAGTACCGCCCCCGCCGCCTGGGCACCGCGCCTTGACACCACGGGACCCGCGACCTAGCATGCCGCGCAACCTCACTGGAGCAGCCGATGCAACCCCAAACCTTCTACCGCGCGGTAGCTGACGATTTCAGCGCCGTCGACGAGATCATCAAGAAGCAGCTGACCTCGCGCGTGCCGCTGGTATCGAAGATCGGCGACTATATCACGTCCGCCGGCGGCAAGCGCCTGCGCCCCCTGCTGGTACTGCTGTGCGGCAAGGCCCTGGGCCGCGAAGGCGACGACCTGCGCCTGCTGGCTGCGACCATCGAATTCCTGCACACCGCCACCTTGCTGCACGACGACGTGGTCGACATGTCCGGCATGCGCCGTGGCCGCTCCACCGCCAACGCCCTGTGGGGCAACGCGCCGAGCGTGCTGGTGGGCGACTTCCTCTATTCGCGCTCGTTCGAAATGATGGTCGAGCTGGGCTCGATGCCGGTCATGCAGATCCTCTCCAAGGCCACCCGGGTGATCGCCGAAGGCGAAGTGCTGCAGCTGTCGCGCGTGCGCGATGCCAGCACCACCGAAGAGGTGTACATGGAGGTCATTCGCGGCAAGACCGCGATGCTGTTCGAGGCCTCGACCCACAGCGCCGCCGCGCTGGCCGAAGCCAGCGACGAACAGCGCGAGGCCCTGCGCACCTTCGGTGACCACCTGGGCGTGGCCTTCCAGCTGGTCGACGACCTGCTCGACTACAAGGGCGATTCCGAGACCCTGGGCAAGAACGTCGGCGACGACCTGGCCGAAGGCAAGCCGACCCTGCCGCTGATCTACACCATGCGCGAAGGCACGCCTGAGCAGGCGGCACTGGTGCGTCAGGCGATCCAGAAGGGTGGCCTGGAAGATCTGGAGCAGATCCGCGTGGCGGTCGAGGCTTCGGGTGCCCTGGATTACACGGCGCAGATGGCTCGCGATTATGTGGCCAAGGCCATTGCCTGCCTGGAAGTGTTGCCGGCCAGTGAATACCGGGATGCGCTGGTTGAGTTGAGTGAGTTTGCGGTAGCGCGTACGCACTGATAGACCGAGTCGTCTTTTTCGCGGGGCAAGCCCGCTCCCACAGGCAATGTGGGAGCGGGCTTGTCGGGACGCCGAACCGCCCGCGAAGCATTTGGAGGCACAAACACTTCTCCGACAAAACCTTATACAATATGGGCCTTTAACCGTCCGTCTGTTTAAGGAACCGAAGTGAGCACTCTGCCAGCCTGCCCCAAATGCAACTCCGAATACACCTATGAGGATGGCACTCAACTGATCTGCCCCGAATGCGCCCACGAGTGGTCGGCCAACGGCGAAGCCGATGCCGGCGGCGATGAGGTGGTGAAGAAGGATTCGGTCGGTAACGTCCTGCAGGACGGCTACACCGTCACCGTGATCAAGGACCTCAAGGTCAAAGGTTCCTCCCTGGTGGTCAAGGTCGGCACCAAGGTCAAGAACATCCGCCTGTGCGACGGCGACCACGACATTGACTGCAAGATCGACGGCATCGGCGCGATGAAGCTGAAGTCGGAGTTCGTGCGTAAGGTCTGATTACAAAATCCGCCAATTGGCACTTGCTATTCTGATAATAAGAATTATTCTCATTGGAACCGCTATCCAAGGAGAATAGCCATGACTTATCTGATCGACGCCTGGCTGGACCGCCCCCACCCCTATCTGCGCATCCTTCATCGGGAAACCGGTGAAGTGTGCGCGGTGCTCGAAGAAGAAGCACTCGACGAACTGCGCGACCAGGGAGACCTGGACCTGCATGGGCTGAATTCGAGCGAGCCGATCGTGCTCAAGGAGTTGGTGCGCAATCTGTTTCTGTTCTGCTATGCACGGGCGTTGCGCCCTGGGGGAACAGACTGGAATTGAGGCCGGCAGCGCCGGCCTCAACGGCATTACAGAACGTCGAGCAGCTCGACGTCGAACACCAGGGTGCTGTGCGGCGGGATGCTGCCGACGCCTTGCGCGCCGTAGGCCAGCTCGCTCGGCACGTACAGGCGCCATTTGCTGCCAGCGTTCATCAGCTGCAGGGCTTCGGTCCAGCCAGCGATCACGCCGCCAACCGGGAATTCAGCTGGCTGACCACGATCGTAGGAGCTATCGAATACAGTGCCGTCGATCAAGGTGCCGTGGTAGTGCGTGCGCACGTTGCTTTCGCGGGTTGGCTTGGCGCCTTCACCGGCAGTCAGTACTTCGAACTGCAGGCCCGATGCCAGGGTGGTGATGCCTTCGCGCTTGGCGTTCTCGACCAGGAATTCCTTGCCAGCGGCAGCGGCGGCTTCGGCCTTGGCGGCAGCTTCGGCTTGCATCACTTCACGGATGACCTTGAAGCTGGCGGACAGGTCGGCTTCGCTGACGCGGCTGTCGGCGCCGTTGAAGGCGTCGACCAGGCCAGCCAGGATGGCGTCCAGGCTAACACCCGGTGGCGGGTTGTCGCGCAGCTGGCCGCCCAGCTGACGGCCGATGCCGTAGCTGACGCGAGTTTCGTCGGTGGACAGGTTGAGTTCGGACATGGTTGTGCTCCACTGCAGGGCGCAGTGCAGCCGCGCCCTTGATGAAAAGGGCGAGCAGCCTAGCACACTGGGAAGCTGCGAGCAGCTACCAGGCCGAACGCTGGGAAATCGGCACCTTCAGGTCTTCTTCCGGGTGCGAACCCATGCCGCACATCTCGTCTTGAACAGACCAATGCACCAGGTTCATCGAGACCATCGGGATGGTTTGCAGCAACTTGCGCGCATCTTCCACCGAGTGCACACGAAGCCGTTCACCACGGGTATCGGAAAGGGGGTGGGCACGGCCTCTGAGCCGGGCTTCAAGCAGATAATCGCCGCCTTCGATGGCGATCAGGTTCACTTCGTCCACGTGGCCGGCCCTGGCCTCAAGGTTGAGCTGATGCAGGTTCATGAGAGCACCTCGCTGCTGGAACCACGCATGAGTGCTCATTTTTTGTACAGGAAAGTGGATTAAACAAGGCATTACTGATGCCGCTCGTCAGTTGGCCTGGGTTGCCAGCTTCGCGGCTAAAGCCGCTCCCACAGGTATAGTCCCTGTGGGAGCGGCTTTAGCCGCGAAAGGGTCCTGCCAGCACTCAGTGCTTGGTCAGCTTGTCCAGATAACCCATGCAGAACGCCGAAACCACGAAGGTCATGTGAATGATCACGTACCACATCAGGTAATCGGTGGAGATGTTCTGCGCATCCATGAACACCCGCAGCAGGTGGATGGAGGAAATCGCCACGATCGAGGCAGCGACCTTCATCTTCAGCGACGAGGAGTCCATCTTGCCGAGCCAGTTGAGCTTCTCTTTGCTGTCATCGATGTCCAACTGCGAGACGAAGTTTTCGTAGCCGGAGATCATCACCATGACCAGCAGGCCGCCGACCAGCGACATGTCGATCAGCGACAGGATGACCAGGATCAGGTCGGCCTCGCTCAGGGCAAAAACGTTGGGCAGGACGTGGACAACTTCCTGGAAGAACTTCAGCGCCAGGGCCAGCAGGCCCAGGGACAAGCCGAAGTAGATGGGGGCGAGCAGCCAGCGCGAGGCATACATCGCGTTTTCGAGAATACGTTCCATGGAGGGTTTTGAACTCGTCAGGTGACTGAAAAAGCGAGCGCGAGTATAGCCAGCCACCTGTGACAGCAAAAGCCTGCGGTCCATTGCCGCAGCCACCCTGCATGAAATCGGGATAACTCATTCAGGTTTCCGGATGGAACTGATAGTCCCCTAGATTGCGACAGCGCTCACCGTTGATCCGGCGCAATTGCGCCTGCAGATGCAGGCACCAGATCTGCGGGTCCTCGGCCACCTGGTACCCATGCAGGGTCAGGCTGTCGACGATGGCATTGAGCACCGACTCTGCCACCAGCGGGCCATGGAACGGCCCCTGGGCCTTGATGGCAGAGGGTTGTTCACCGGCCATGCCGGCGGCGAACAGCAGGGTCCACATGCCATTGTCGCCGGCCAGCGGACGAATGCTGCATTCGATACGGGTCACCAGGCCCAGGCACTGGCGAGTAAGGCTGAGGTTGCGCATGGCCGCGTCCCCCTCTGAAAAGCCCTGTTCAACCCGAAACGTTCGGGCTGTCTCCATCCTGAACCCTGCTGCCGTCCTTAAGTTCCAGCATAGAATAACGCTTTAAAAAGATGGAAAACCGGCGCTGAACGGTAGCACATGGCCGCCAGCGCCGATTTATTGACTCAGGCCGGCTTGGCCTGGGCAATCACCTCTTCCAGGCGTTCCTTTTCCGCCTTCTCGATGTCTTCCTCGCTGATCATCTCGGCGATCTCACGCAGGCGCTCGACCACACGGGCATTCACGCTGCCTTCGGTGAACAGGCCCTCGTCGTTCAGCACGCCGGCCTCCTCGCCCACCAGCAGGCTCAACGCCTCGTCGGCCTGGCTCACCGCATACACGTGGAACACGCCGTTCTCCACCGCCTGCAGCACGCGCTCGTCGAGCATCAGCGTGGCGACGTTGGCGCGCGGGATGATCACGCCTTGCTCACCGGTCAGGCCACGGGCCTCGCACAGGCGGAAGAAGCCTTCGATCTTCTCGTTGACACCTCCCACCGCCTGCACTTCGCCGAACTGGTTGATCGAGCCGGTGATGGCGAAGCACTGCTTGAGCGGCGTGCGCGACAGCGCCGAGATCAGCGTGCAGGCTTCGCCCAGCGATGCACTGTCACCGTCCACGTAGCCGTAGGACTGCTCCAGCGCGATGCTCGCCGAAATCGCCAGGGGGAATTCCTGGGCGTAGCGGCTGCCCAGGTAACCGGTGAGGATCATCACCCCTTTGGAGTGGATCGGCTGGCCCAGGTTGACCTCGCGCTCGATGTCGACGATGCCGCTGCCGCCCGGGTACACCGTGGCGGAAATACGCGCCGGCATGCCGAACGCCGAATCACCGACTTCCAGCACGGTCAGGCCGTTGCACTTGCCGATGGCCGCGCCCTCGGTGTCGATCAGGATGATCCCGGCGAGCATGTCGTCCAGCACCCGTTGCGACACGCGCCCGGTACGGGTGGCCTTGGCCTTGAGCGCGCGCTCGATGTGCCCGGCATCGGTCTTTTCGTCACTGGCCAGCTGACGGATGAAATCGGCCTCGCTGACCAGCTGGAACAGGTCGCCGATACGCGCCGACAGGCGCGACTGGTTTTCCGCCAGGCGCGCACTGTAGGTGGCCAGGCGTGCCACCGCATCGCTGGTCAGCGGCGCCATGCCTTCTTCGTTGGTGCGAGTGCGCAGCAGCTGGGCGAACTGTTCAAGGTTCTCGTCGACCATCGGCATGTCTTCGTCGAAGTCGACCAGCACCCGGAACATCTCCTGGAAGTCCGAATCGTGGTCCTGCAGCGCGTAGTACAGCTGACGCGAGCCGATGATCACCAGCTTGACGTTGAGCGGGATCATCTGCGGCTGCAGGCTGACGCTGGCGACGCGGCCCAGCTCACCGATCGGCGACTCCATCTTCAGCTTGCGCGACTGCAGGGCGCGCTTGAGCGCGTCCCAGACGAACGGCTCGCCGAGCATCTTCTCCGCTTCGAGAATCAGGAAGCCGCCATTGGCGCGGTGCAGCGCGCCTGGGCGCAGCTGGCGATAGGAGGTGTACAGCGCGCCCTGGTCGGTGCTGTATTCGATGCGGCCGAACAGGTTGTCGTACGTCGGGTGCGGCTCGAACACCACCGGCGCGCCACCGGCGGCGTGGTGGCCGACCACCAGGCTCGGTGCGTACTGCTCTTCGAGCAGCTTGCGCGCCACGGCGTCGGTCTTGCTGTCGTCGACCAGTTGCTCGACCACGGTGCGCAGCAGGTTCAGCTGCACCGATTGCAGGTAGGCGCAGACTGCCGCGTTCTCGGCGTACTTTTCCGACAGCGGCGCCAGCAACGGCTGCAGGGCCAGGGTGATGGTTTCTTCGTTGAGCTGGCGCAGCTGGTTGTTCGACTCGCGCTTCCACTGCGGCAGGCTGGCCAGCTCTTCGTTCAGACGTTCTTCGAGGAAGGCGATGTCTTCATGAAACTGCTCGCGAACCTCGTCCGGTAGCTGGGCGAACTCGGCCTCATCCAGCGCCTTGCCGTCAGCCATCGGGGTGAAGGCGACGTTGCTGGCGTCGCGGTACAGGGCCACGTCCTTCTCCAGCGAGGCGCGCTCGATCACATCCAGGGCGCGGTCGTAGCGCTGATTAAAGGCGCGGTCGATGGCGCCCTTCTTCTGCTGGTAGGACGGGTGCTCGAACACCGCCGGAAAGGTCGCCAGCAGGTTGTCGATCAGGCCGCCCATGTCGCTGATGAAGGCTGCGGCGCTGCCCGATGGCAGCTCCAGCGCACGCGGCTCACGGGTGTCATCGAAGTGGTTGACGTAGACCCAGTCGGCCGGGGTCTGCTGACGCTTGCCCTCGGCCTTGAGGTAGCGCTTGACGAACGAGAAGCGCCCGGTGCCGGGCTCGCCCATCACATACACGTTGTAACCCGGGCGTGGCATGGCCACGCCGAACTGCAGGGCCTCGACAGCACGTTCCTGGCCCAGGACTCCGCGAAACGGCTCCAGATCGTCGGTGGTGGCAAAAGCAAACTGCTCGGGGGAGAAACGCCTGGTCAAAGCTTCAGGCGCGAGACGCAGGCGCGTAGCGACAGGATCGGGCATTGGGTGTCCTTACTTCGGCGGGGCAGATACGCAGCATTCTGGCGCTGCCCGCGCGCGCCTTGCAAGGCTCGGCGGGACTTTATGTCGCAGCCGGTGCGGCATGATGCACAAGCAATTTTTTCGCAATCAACAACGCAACCTTTAGATCGTGCCTAAACTCCAAGCTGCGCGGGTGGGTGAAACGCTTTCCCGACCTGGCAACCGAGTTGCCAGAAACCCTGACCCTTGGTTAAGACAAATAGAGAAAAAGCTATGAAACGGATTCTTCTGGGTACTCTGTTCACCGTGGTCTCCCTCAATGCCATGGCCGAAGCGCCAGGTGGCCCGAACTGCGGCTGGGGCAACATGCTGTTCGAAGGCCAGCGCGGCACCCCGGCCCACTTCCTGGCCTCCACCACCAACGGCACTTCCGGCAACGCCACCTTCGGCATGACCTCCGGCACCAACGGCTGCTCCACCAAGGCTTCGCTCACCTACGGCGGCAAGTCCTGGTTCGCCATGAATGGCATGATGAACGAGCTGTCCGAGGACATGGCCATGGGTCAGGGCGAAGCCCTCACCACCTACGCCGTGGTCCTGGGCGTGGCACCGGAAGACCGTGGCTACTTCAACTCGGTCGCTCACCAGCACTTCAACCAGATCTTCAGCAGCGCCGACGTGACTGCCGAAACCGTGCACAGCAACACCCTGGCCGTGCTGAAAAACGACCCACGCTTGGCCAAGTACGCAACTGAAGCCTAAGCGCAGGTCTACCCGCCTCACCTCTGGGGCGGGTTTTCACCTTTCTATCGGCATCGTTAAGAAGTAGTTGCCCGACATGCTCAAACGCCTCGCTTACCTGGCGCTGTGTGCCTGCGCCCCTGTTCATGCCGCGCCCGCGCTGGATGAAGGCCGTCTCCAGCAACTGGCCAACACCCCCTACTGGATCGCCCTGGGCCATTACGAAACCGCCAAGCTCGGCGGCTGGCGCAGCTATGTCGACGACCGCAAATTCTTCCTCGCCGAGGACGGCGCGCACCACCCGGATCAGGAATTACGGGCTACGGTACAAGCGCTGTACGCCCCGGCCAGCCTGGGCGACAAGCATGTCCAGTGCGTATTCCCCGCGCGCACCCGCTGGCTGCGCGAGCAACTCGACCTGCAGAACCTGCCGCAGCCGGACTGCCAGGAATTCAAGACCTGGTACCAGTCGATCGACCCGCACAGCGCGGCGCTGATCTTCCCGGCCGCCTACCTGAACAGCCCATCGTCGATGTTCGGCCATACCCTGCTGCGCATCGACCAGTCCAACACCCGCAGCGACGACACCACGCTGCTGAGCTACGCGATCAACTTCGGCGCCTATATCGAAGGCAGCGACAACAGCATCCTGTATGCCTGGAAGGGCCTGATGGGCGGTTATCCCGGCCTGTTCGCGCTGATGCCCTACCAGGAAAAACTGTCCGAATACCGCAGCCTGGAGAACCGCGACCTGTGGGAGTACCAGCTGGACCTGACCCCCGAGGAAACCGGGCGCATGGTCGAGCATGTGTGGGAGCTCAAGCAGGTCCAATTCGATTACTTCTTCTTCGACGAAAACTGCTCCTACCGCTTGCTGGAGCTGCTGAAAGTGGCCCGGCCAAGCCTGGACCTGACCTCGCAGTTCCCGCTGACCGCGATCCCCACCGACACGGTCAAGGCCGTCAAGCAGTCAGGCATGGTCGCCAGCGAGACCTACCGCCCTTCGCGCGAACGGGAACTGCTGGCCCGCGCCGAACCGCTGGACGTTGAGGAAAAACGCCAGGTGCTGGCCGTAAGTGCCGACACCGCGCAACTGCAAAGCCCCGAATTCAAAGCCCTGCCCCGCGACCGCCAGGCGCTGGTGCAGGACGCCGCCTACCGCCTGGAGCGCTACCGCGCCAACGGCCAGGAACGCGACCCCGGCCAGGCCAAGCGCAGCTTCGAACTGCTGCGGGCGATCAACCGCAACCCGCCACCGCCCCTGCAAATCGAACGCCCTGGCCTGCCCGAAGACGGCCATGATTCGCGCACCTGGCAGCTCGGCGTCGGCACCCGCGAAGACCGCGCCTATGCCGAGTACGCCCTGCGCATGGCCTATCACGACCTTAACGACAACGCCTACGGCTTCCCCCTTGGCGCGCAGATCGAGATCCTGCAGCTCAAGGTGCGCCAGTACGAAGGCAACGATTGGCAGGTGCAACGCCTGGACCTGGCCACCATTCGCTCGCTGACACCGCGCAACGACCTGCTCAAGCCGTGGTCGTGGCAAGTTGCCGGTGGCCTGGAGCGGGTGCCGGGCAGGCATGACGACGAAGTGCTGGTCAGCCACGTCAACGGCGGCGCCGGTGGCACCTGGCAACTGGCTGAAGGGCTGTTGGGCTTTGCCCTCGGCACGGTGCGGGTCGAGCACCACAACGACTTCGCCCAGTTCATCGCCCCGGCGGCGGGGTTCAACAGCGGGCTGCTGTGGCGCAATGGGCTGGGGAATATGACGCTGGAGGCTAAGGGTGACTACTTCACCAATGGCGAGGTGCGGCGCAGCGTGAGCTTGAATCAGCAGTGGGAGATCAGCCAGAACCTGGGGTTGAGGTTGAGTGCTTCGCGGGAGTTCAGCCACTTGGCCACGGCGCAGAATGAGGTGATGCTGGAGCTGAAGTGGTATCACTATTGATCGCCTTGGGATTTGTTGCGCCTATCAGATCGAGCGCCGCCCGCGCGGCGCTGGATCTCACAGGCGCAACAAATCCCCCGCCAACCGTCGCAATCGAACATCCATTGAAACCCGCGACCTGCCACCATGGTCTCCAGCACAAGGAGGCCCCAGCATGAGCCGAGCATTCGTCAACGAGGACCAAGCCGCCGCCCAGGCCGACCAGCCGGTGGAGCGGCGCGTCAGCGACCAGCCCAACTACGTCACCGTCAGTGGCATGCGCCAGCTGCAGCAGCGTGTGGCTGAACTCAATGCCTTGCGTGCCGAGCTGCAGGCCCAAGGCGACCGGGCTGACAAGCAGCGCCTGGCCGACGCCGAACGTGATTTACGCTATTTCAGCGCCAGGGTGCAGAGCGCACAGGTGGTACCCGCCGCGACCTCGAACAGCAAAGTGCAGATTGGCAGCCGGGTGACATTTGCCGATGAACAAGGGCAGGAGCACAACGTACAACTGGTTGGCGAGGATGAAGCCGATGCCAGCCGTGGGCTGATCAATTGGGGCTCACCACTGGGGCGGGCGCTGTTGGGCGCCAGCCCCGGCGACGAGGTGTTGTGGCGACGACCTGCTGGGGATCAGTCGATCGAAGTCGTCGCCATCGCGGGTGATGCCTAGACCACGCCCTGGGCCAGCATGGCGTCGGCGACTTTGACGAAGCCGGCGATGTTGGCGCCCTTCACGTAGTTGATCTTGCCATCGGCCTCTTCACCGTAGTGCACGCAAGCATGGTGAATCGACTGCATGATGTGGTGCAGCTTGCTGTCCACTTCACCGGCGGTCCACAGCAGGCGCATGGCGTTCTGCGACATTTCCAGGCCCGATACGGCGACGCCGCCGGCATTGGAGGCTTTGCCCGGCGCGTAGAGAATGCCGGCTTCCAGGAAGATATCCACAGCCTCCAGGGTGGTCGGCATGTTGGCACCTTCGGCCACGCAGATACAGCCGTTGCGCAGCAGGGTGCGGGCGTCTTCAGTGTCCAGCTCGTTCTGCGTAGCGCACGGCAGGGCGATGTCGCACGGCAGGGTCCATGGGGTCTGGCCCTTGCGGAATTCCAGGCCAAATTGCGCGGCCAGTTCGCTGATGCGGCCACGCTTGACGTTCTTCAGCTCCATGACCGCATCCCACTGGGCGTCGGTGAGGCCGGCTTCGGCGTATAGGGTGCCTTCGGAATCGGACAGCGAGATGACCTTGCCACCCAGGTCCATGACCTTGCGCGCAGCATACTGGGCGACGTTGCCGGAACCGGAGATGGCCACGCGGCGGCCGTCGATGCGCAGGTCCTGGCGCTTGAGCATTTCTTCAGCGAAGTACACGCAGCCGTAGCCGGTGGCTTCGGGGCGAATCAAGCTGCCGCCGTAGGTCATGCCCTTGCCGGTCAGCACCGAGGTGAACTGGTTGGCCAGGCGCTTGTACTGGCCGAACATGAAGCCGATCTCGCGGGCACCGACGCCGATGTCACCGGCAGGCACGTCGCAGTCGGCGCCGATGTGGCGGTACAGCTCGCTCATGAACGCCTGGCAGAAGCGCATGACTTCGGCATCGCTCTTGCCCTTCGGATCGAAGTCCGAACCGCCTTTGCCGCCGCCCATGGGCAGCGAGGTCAGGGAGTTTTTGAAGGTCTGCTCGAAAGCCAGGAACTTGAGCACGCTCAGGGTCACCGACGGGTGGAAACGCAAACCGCCCTTGTACGGGCCGATGGCGCTGTTCATCTGGATGCGGTAGCCGCGGTTGACCTGGACCTTGCCTTGGTCATCAACCCACGACACGCGGAACAGCACCGCGCGCTCAGGCTCGACCATACGTTCGAGGATGCCGGATTGCAGGTAGTGAGGGTTGGCTTCGAGGAACGGCCAGAGCGTGCGCAACACCTCTTCCACTGCCTGGTGGAATTCGGGCTGGCCCGGGTCGCGTTGCTTCATGCGCGCGAGGAAATTGTCGACGGATTCGATCATGGTAGACGTCTCACCAAGAGGGATTGGACTTATTGGTTTTTTTGATTTCGCTGGAATGTACCAAGAAGCAATCGCACTGGAATAGGGCAAAATGTCGTTTTTATGAAATTATTTGGTGCGTTTTATATAAATGTATACAAAAAACCAAGCGCATTAGTGTTTTACAGGCACAAAAATGGGGCCGCTAAGGGCCCCATTCTTGTGCAGCGGAAACCGGCTTACTGAGCCAGCTTCTTGTGCCGTACACGGTGCGGCTGGGCAGCAGCATCGCCCAGGCGCTTCTTGCGGTCGGCTTCGTACTCGGTGTAGTTACCCTCGAAGAACATCACGTTCGAGTCGTCTTCGTACGCCAGGATGTGGGTGGCCACACGGTCCAGGAACCAACGGTCGTGGGAAATCACGATCGCGGCGCCGGGGAAGTCCAGCAGGGCTTCTTCCAGCGAACGCAGGGTTTCGACGTCGAGGTCGTTGGACGGTTCGTCGAGCAGCAGGACGTTGCCGCCCTCCTTCAGGGTCAGGGCCAGGTGCAGGCGGCCACGCTCACCACCGGACAGGTCCTTGACGAACTTCTGCTGGTCGCCGCCCTTGAAGTTGAAACGGCCAACGTAGGTGCGCGACGGGATTTCATAGTTGCCGATCTTGATCATGTCGGAACCGTCGGAAACCTGCTGGAACACGGTCTTGCCGCCGTCCAGGTCTTCGCGGCTCTGGTCGACGCAGGCCAGTTGCACGGTTTCACCGATCTCGATGCTGCCCGAATCCGGTTGCTCCTTGCCCATCAGCATGCGGAACAGGGTCGACTTACCGGCACCGTTACCGCCGATTACGCCGACGATGGCGCCTTTAGGCATGGCGAACGACAGGTTGTCGATCAGCACGCGGTCGCCATAGCCTTTGGAGACGTTCTTGAACTCGATGACCTTGTCGCCCAGGCGCGGGCCGGCCGGGATGTAGATCTCGTTGGTCTCGCTGCGCTTCTGGAATTCCTGCGACTGCATTTCTTCGAAACGCTGCAGACGAGCCTTGGATTTGGACTGGCGGGCCTTGGCGCCTTTGCGCACCCACTCCAGTTCCTCTTTCATGGCCTTCTCGTGGGCGCTCTGCTGCTTGGATTCCTGCGCCAGACGGTCCGACTTGGCTTCCAGCCAGCCCGAGTAGTTGCCTTCGTACGGGATGCCGGCGCCGCGGTCCAGTTCGAGGATCCAGCCGGCGACGTTGTCGAGGAAGTAACGGTCGTGGGTGATCGCAACCACGGTGCCCGGGAAGTCGTGCAGGAAGCGCTCCAGCCAGGCCACCGAGTCGGCGTCCAGGTGGTTGGTCGGTTCGTCCAGCAGCAGCATGTCGGGGGCCGACAGCAGCAGGCGGCACAGAGCCACACGGCGCTTCTCACCACCGGACAGGTGCTCGATTTTGGCATCCCAGGCCGGCAGGCGCAGGGCGTCGGCGGCGACGTCCAGCTGACGCTCCAGGTTATGGCCATCGGCGGCCTGCAGGATCGATTCGAGCTTGGCCTGTTCGGCGGCCAGCTTGTCGAAGTCGGCGTCTGGTTCGGCGTAGGCGGCGTAGACCTCGTCCAGGCGGGCCTGGGCGTCTTTGATCACGCTGACCGCTTCCTCGACCACTTCACGCACGGTCTTGGTCGGGTCCAGTTGCGGTTCCTGCGGCAGGTAACCGACGTTGATGTCGGGCATCGGACGGGCTTCGCCGTCGAATTCCTTGTCGACGCCCGCCATGATCCGCAGCAGGGTCGATTTACCCGCGCCGTTCAGGCCGAGTACGCCGATCTTGGCGCCTGGGAAGAACGACAGGGAAATGTTCTTGAGAATTTCCCGCTTCGGCGGCACGACCTTGCTCAGCCGATGCATGGTGTAGACGTATTGAGCCAAAACCAAGCCCTCTAGATAGGTAAAGACATCGACGTACGCCCCGGCCGGGTGGCCAGGCGGATGTGTTTACGGGGTGTTGAACAAAGTCGACCATTCTACGCCAACGCGCGGCGTTGCACAGGGTGGTCGGATGGTGGGGAGAATGCTGTTGCCTGTGCCGGCCTCTTCGCGGCTGAAGCCGCTCCCACATGAGGGCGATGATATCCCTGTGGGAGCGGCTTCAGCCGCGAAGAGGCCAGCACAGCAGCCGAAGATGGCTCAGACGTGACGCTGTTTCGCAGCCTTACCCCGCGGCAACCGGCAACGGTCACCCTGCTCGGCCAGGCGCGCGGCCCAGGCGGATTTCACGCTGAAGCCACCGCTGCGGGCAGGCTGCTCGGCAACCTTGGCCGGCTTGCTCACGGCCTTGCTGGCCGGTTTCACCGCAGCAACAACCTCAGCCGGTGCAACCGCCGCCTTGGCGACTTTGCGCAATTCAGCCAGCGACGGCGTCTTGTTTTTCGAGGCAGCGGCCTCGGGTTTGACCAGCGAACGCTGGCACGACTTGCAAGATACGTCCTCGGTCACGGCAGTGCTGACAAGGGTCTGACTGCTGCGCCCACAGGCGGAATCGAGGCCATTGGAGGAAAAGTGAGTAACCAAAACCGAACATCTCCGATGCGTTGTCATTGAAGCGGCCGGCATTCTCGCACAGCCAGCAGGGTCTTGCCGAACGCCCCGCTTGCACCACGACCGTCGGCATCGCTCCGCGAGGCTGGCACTTTGCCATAATCACAGGCATGCTAGCCCGTTTCGGGTATCCGGCCTTATAGTGCGCCACCACGGTCCGGTTCCCCGCGACACCGGCATACACCGTGCATGATCAATCCCTGCCATCGCCAGCCCCTTAGCAGGATCAACGCTTGACCAATCTCAATCATCCGTCTGCGCTGCGCCCCGCCACCCCGGCCCCTGCTGCTTCGTTGCGCGGCTCGGTCAAAGGTGCGCTGGCCCTGCTGGCCCTGGTACTGCTGGGGCTGCTGCTCTGGCAACTGTTCGCGCAGTTTCGCCACACCCAGGCCGACCAGCGCCAGCTGAACCTGGATGCGAGCGCCGAGCTGGCCGACCACCTGAGCCTGAACATGGCGCTCAAGGCCCAGCAGGCACTGAATGTGGTGCAGCCCTACGTCAAAGCGCCGACGCCCGCCGCCCTGCCGACCCTACTTGGCACCTTGCGCGAGCGCCTGCCCACGTTGCGCGACCTGGCCTGGCTGGACCACAGCGGGCAACTGCTGAGCGACAGCCTGGTCGGCAGCCCCGACCGTCAGCAGATTGACGAACTGTTTCAGCTGAACCAGGGGCGCAGCTACTTCTTCGCTAATTCAGCGGACAACCGCACCGTCTACCTGCTGCTGCGCCAAACCGCCGAGCAGGACCGAGGCTATTGGCTGCTGCGCCTGTCCAGCGACTACTACCGCACGCTCACCGCGCATCTGGACGGCCCAGCGCATCCGCTGTGGCTACTGGAAAACAGCCGAAGCGGCGAGGTGCTGGAGCGCCACGCGCCCGCGCAAACCAGCGACGAGCCACTGCAAAGCGTGATGCTGGCATTCATCGACAACAGCGCCTGGCAACTGCGCGGCCTGTTCGATGCAGGCCTGGCCCAGCAAAAGTTGCTGCCGGCTCTGCTCGGCAAAGTCCTGCTGGCGCTGTTCTGCGCCCTCTTGCCGGTGCTGGCGCTGATCAACATGCGCCGTCGCCAGCGCGCCCTGCAGGAAGACCGCCGGCGTTACCAGGAAATCTTCGAAGGCACTGGCGTGGCCCTGTGCGTGCTCGACCTCTCCAGCCTGCCCGGCCAACTGGATCGCTACCACCTGCGCAACCTCGCCGCACTCAAGCAGAGCCTGTCGCTCGACCCCAACCTGCGCCGCTCGTTGCTGCTGGAGCTGAAGATCACCGAGATCAACCAGGTGGCGCGCCAATTGCTCAACGTCGACTGCCACGAAGGCGCCTGGCAGCGGTTGATCGACGGCAGCGGCGATGGCCGCGACAGCGTCGGCATGCAACTGATCGATGCGCTGATCGAACAGCGCCCGCTGCTCGAACTCGAAGTACGCCTGCCCGCGCCACTGGGTGGCGAGCTGCACCTGTGGCTGATGGCGCGCCTGCCCGAGCAACGCCGCGACTACCAGGCGGTGATCCTCAGCATCAGCGACATCACCAGCCGCAAGCAGGTTGAGCTGTCATTGCTGGAGCGCGAGAGCTTCTGGTCGGACGTGGTGCGCACCGTCCCGGACCAGCTCTACGTGCAGGATGTGCTCAGCCAGCGGATGATCTTCAGCAACCGCCACCTCGGCCAAACCCTCGGTTACGACCGCAGCGAGCTTGCGCAGATGGGCGACCGCTTCTGGGAGCTGCTGTTGCACCCCGAAGACGCCGCGCACTACCAGGCCCTGCGCCAGCAGCAACGCGGCAACGGCCACGACCAGCCACTGCATTGCCAACTGCGTTTCCGCCACCGTGACGGCGGCTGGCGCTGCTACGACATCCGCGAACAAGTGCTGACCCGCGACGGCGAAGGGCTGGTCACGCGCATCATCGGCGTGGGCAAGGACGTCACCGTGCAGATCGAGGCCAGTCAATCGCTGCGCGACAGCGAGCAGCGCTACCGCATGCTCGCCGAAAGCATCAGCGACGTGATCTTCTCCACCGACAGCCGCCTGCAGCTCAATTACGTCAGCCCCTCGGTACAGGCGGTGCTGGGCTACCAGGCCGACTGGATCTTCAGCAACGGCTGGCAGTCGATCATCGCCAACCCGTCGCAGCTCACCGGCATCTATAGCCTGATGGAGCGGGTCAGCAAGGCCATGGGCGATCGCGAGCAACTGGCGCAACTGCGCAGCCAGCTGCCTACCCAGCTGTTCCTGTTCGACTGCCTGCGCGCCGATGGCCGCAAAATCCCCATCGAGCTGCGCCTGGTGCTGGTATGGGACGAACACGAGCGCTTCGAAGGCGTGCTCGGCGTGGGCCGCGACATCAGCCAGCAGCGCCGTGCGGAAAAAGACCTGCGCATGGCCGCCACGGTGTTCGAGCATTCCACCTCGGCCATCCTCATCACCGACCCGGCCGGCTATATCGTGCAGGCCAACGAAGCGTTCAGCCGGGTCAGCGGCTATGCAGTCAGCGACGTGCTCGACCAGTTGCCGAGCATGCTCACCGTCGACGATCAGCAGGAGGGCCACCTGCGCTACGTGCTCAAACAATTGCACCAGCGCGGCACCTGGGAAGGCGAAGTGTGGCTCAAGCGCCGCGACGGCGAACGCTACCCGGCCTGGGTCGGCATCACGGCGGTGCTCGACGACGAGGGCGACCTGGCCAGCTACGTGTGTTTCTTCACCGACATCAGCGAGCGCAAGGCCAGCGAACAGCGCATCCACCGCCTGGCCTACTACGACGCCCTGACCCACCTGCCCAACCGCACGCTGTTCCAGGACCGCCTGCACACCGCGCTGCAACAGGCCGAACGGCAGAAGTCGTGGGTGGTGCTGATGTTCCTCGACCTCGACCGCTTCAAGCCGATCAACGACTCCCTCGGCCACGCCGCGGGCGACCGCATGCTCAAGGACATGGCCCTGCGCCTGCTGGCCTGCGTCGACGACGACGACACCGTGGCACGCATGGGCGGCGACGAATTCACCCTGCTGCTGCAATCGCGTGCCACCCGCGAAATGGCCCTCAACCGCGCCATCCACGTGGCCGAGAACATCCTCGGCAGCCTGGTGCGGCCATTCGTGCTGGAGGGCCGCGAGTTCTTCGTCACCGCCAGTATCGGCATCGCCCTCAGCCCGCAGGACGGCAGCGAGCTGAGCCAGCTGATGAAGAACGCCGACACCGCCATGTACCACGCCAAGGAGCGCGGCAAGAACAATTTCCAGTTCTACCAGGCGGAGATGAACGCCAGCGCCCTGGAGCGTCTGGAGCTGGAAAGCGACCTGCGCCACGCGCTTGAGCAGAACGAATTCATCCTCTATTACCAACCGCAGTTCAGCGGCGACGGCAAGCGCCTGACCGGCGCCGAGGCGCTGCTGCGCTGGCGCCACCCGACCCGGGGCCTGGTGCCGCCGGGCGACTTTATCCCGGTGATCGAAGAGCTGGGCCTGGTGGTGGATGTTGGCGACTGGGTGCTACGCGAAGCCAGCCGCCAGCTCAAGGCCTGGCACAAGGCCAAGGTGCGAGTGCCGAAGGTCTCGGTGAACATCTCGGCGCGGCAGTTCTCCGACGGCCAGCTGGGCAACCGCATCGCCAGCATCCTCGAAGAAAGCGGCCTGCCGCCGGCCTGCCTGGAGCTGGAGCTGACCGAAAGTATCCTGATGCGCGATGTGAACGAAGCGATGCAGATACTCGACGGCCTGAAGGTGCTGGGCCTGAGCATTGCAGTCGACGACTTTGGCACCGGCTATTCGTCGCTCAACTACCTCAAGCAGTTCCCCATCGACGTGCTGAAGATCGACCGCACCTTCGTCGACGGCCTGCCCGAAGGCGAGCAGGACGCGCAGATCGCCCGCGCGATCATCGCCATGGCCCACAGCCTGAACCTGGCGGTGATCGCCGAAGGCGTCGAGACCCACGAGCAGCTGGAGTTCTTGCGCGAGCACGGTTGCGACGAGGTGCAGGGCTACCTGTTCGGGCGGCCAATGCCGGCCAACCAGTTCGAGGCGCAGTTCGCCAACGAGACGTTGTTCATGTTCCAGGAACCCTGAAAAAGCGGACCTTGAAGTCAACTCCCGCTCCCAGCCAGCCCAGGCGGGGCGCGGGATGCAACATGAAGCCCATTGGTCCGCGACTTGATGCCACTTCATATGCCAGGCGCGAATCAATCGGTTAGAATGCACCCCCAATTCAGCCCGATCCTTGAGGACCGTTATGTTCAGCCGTGATTTGACCATTGCCAAGTACGACGCCGAGCTCTTCGAAGCCATGCAGCAAGAAGCTCTGCGCCAGGAAGAGCATATCGAGCTGATCGCTTCGGAAAACTACACCAGCCCAGCGGTCATGGAAGCTCAGGGTTCGGTCCTGACCAACAAGTACGCCGAAGGCTACCCAGGCAAGCGCTACTACGGTGGTTGCGAGTACGTCGACGTGGTCGAGCAACTGGCCATCGACCGCGCCAAGGAACTGTTCGGCGCCGACTACGCCAACGTCCAGCCGCACGCCGGTTCCCAGGCCAACGCTGCCGTTTACCTGGCACTGCTGTCGGCCGGCGACACCATCCTGGGCATGAGCCTGGCCCACGGCGGCCACCTGACCCACGGTGCTTCGGTCAGCTCCTCGGGCAAGCTGTACAACGCCATCCAGTACGGCATCGACGCCAACGGCCTGATCGACTACGACGAAGTCGAGCGCCTGGCTGTTGAACACAAGCCGAAGATGATCGTTGCCGGCTTCTCGGCCTACTCGCAAGTGCTGGACTTCCCGCGCTTCCGCGCCATCGCCGACAAGGTCGGTGCCTACCTGTTCGTCGACATGGCCCACGTCGCCGGCCTGGTTGCCGCTGGCGTGTACCCGAACCCGGTGCCGTTCGCCGACGTGGTCACCACCACCACCCATAAGACCCTGCGCGGCCCGCGTGGCGGCCTGATCCTGGCCCGTGCCAACGCCGACATCGAGAAGAAGCTGAACTCGGCCGTGTTCCCAGGCGCCCAAGGCGGCCCGCTGGAGCACGTCATCGCCGCCAAGGCCATCTGCTTCAAAGAAGCCCTGCAGCCTGAGTTCAAGGCTTACCAGCAGCAAGTGGTGAAGAACGCCCAGGCCATGGCCAGCGTGTTCATCGAGCGTGGTTTCGACGTCGTTTCCGGCGGCACCCAGAACCACCTGTTCCTGCTGTCGCTGATCAAGCAGGAAATCTCCGGTAAAGATGCTGACGCTGCCCTGGGCAAAGCCTTCATCACCGTCAACAAGAACTCGGTGCCGAACGACCCACGCTCCCCGTTCGTAACCTCCGGCCTGCGTTTCGGCACCCCAGCCGTCACCACCCGTGGCTTCAAAGAGGCCGAGTGCAAAGAGCTGGCTGGCTGGATCTGCGACATCCTCGCCGACCTGAACAACGACGCCGTCATCGACGCCGTGCGTGAAAAGGTCAAGGCCATCTGCAAGAAGCTGCCGGTTTACGGCAACTGATTGGCGATTGCCTGATGTGAAAAAGCCCGGCCTTTGTGCCGGGCTTTTTCGTTTATGGCAGAAGGCAACGCAGTGAATGGCACCGGCTGGCACAATGAGATCCCTGGGGGAGCAACTGTCTTCCACAAAACTTAAAAAGCTGCGCGATCCCTGTGGGAGCGGGCTTGTCCCGCGAACACGGGCGAAGCCCGTGCCATCCAGCGCTAGCCCTGCCCCCACCCAAACCAATCTACCAGCACAGGCCCCACCTTGACCCGAGAACAACTCGAAACCCAGCAAATCCCGATCTACTTCGCCGCCGTACTCGCAGCAGTGGTCTTCGGCCTGCTGGCCACCGACACCGCGCGCTTGCTGGAAGCCCTGATTACCCCCGCCATCGCCGTGCTGATGTACGCGATGTTCCTGCAGATCCCCTTCCTCGACCTGCGCCAGGGCCTGGGCAACCGCCGCTTCATGGCCGCGCTGCTGCTGGCCAATTTCGTGCTCGTGCCGCTGCTGGTGTGGGCCGCCACTCGCGGCCTGGTCGAACACCCGGCCATCCTCATCGGCGCCCTGCTGGTGCTGCTGACCCCGTGTATCGACTACGTGGTGGTGTTCACTCACATCGGCAAAGGCGACTCACGCCTGACCCTCGCAGCCACGCCCGTCCTGCTGCTGGTGCAGTTGCTGCTGTTGCCGGTGTATCTGATGTTGATGCTTGGCGATGGCAATGCGGTGGCGATCGACATCACCCCCTTCGTCGAAGCCTTCGTGCTGCTGATCGTGCTGCCGATGGTCCTCGCCGTGCTCACCTCGGCCGGCGCGCGGCGTTCAAGGGTGATATCGAACTGGAACGACGCCTGGGCGTGGATGCCAGTGCCGACGATGGCACTTGTGTTGGTGGCAGTGATCGGTTCGCAGATTGCCGTGGTGCTGCGCGATTTCGAGCGCTTGCTGCCGGTGATCCCGGTGTACCTCGGCTTCATGCTGCTGGCACCGGTGCTTGGGTTTGTTTCGGCGCGGTTGTTCCATTTGCCGGGGGCTGAGGCTCGCTCGGTGACCTTCAGCGCTGCGACACGCAATTCGTTGGTGGTGTTGCCGCTGGCGCTGGCGTTGCCGGAAGACCTGCGTGGGCTGGCGGCGGCGGCGGTGATAACCCAGACGCTTGTGGAGTTGGTGTTTGAGTTGGTTTATGTGCGTGTGGTGCCGGCGCTGGTCAAAAAATGATGCAGTCGGTGTAGAAGCCACCGCGAAGGGGCTGCAGAGCAGCCCCAAAATCTCACAGATAACACCCACGCATTCCCGCCGCCCTCTACCTCCGCTCGACCGTGAAACATTCGGAAAATCAGCGGATGAAGCATTTTGACTACTGAGCCCGGAAAATGAACCGGATGCGCGCATTCAGTTTGCGCTCGACGAGTTCAAGGAGCGGCTCGCCCCTTCGAGCATCCATTTTCCACGTTGCGAGCTGTAAGGGATTCCCGTACATTCACTATGCGCACAGTAATCGAGACGCCAACGTTTCAAAAAAACGCTGCCAAGTTATGGACTGATGAAGAGCGAGTGGCATTCATCGACTGGATTGCGGTGAATCCGCTGGCTGGAGATGTGATTCCCGGAGCGGATGGCGCGCGAAAAGTGCGATGGAGCTGCGCAGGATCAGGCAAATCCGGCGGCGCTCGGGTGATTTACTTCAACCTGAGCGAAAACGAAATTGTGTTGTTGGTTACGGTTTATGCCAAGGCAGAGCGAGCCAACATAAGCCCCGCTGAAATCAGCAAGGTGGTATGACATGCGTGATCTTGATATCGAAAAAGTTGCGAAGGCTATTGAGGTTGATGCGGGCGAGCCGTTGCCTGATCTGCGCCAAGCGCTAGAAGAAGCCAAGCTGGGGGTTGGGCACATTACCACCCCTGAGCAAATCCTGGTTCGCCAGGCTCGCGAGCGCTGCGGCCTGACTCAAGTTTCGTTCGCCGAGCGCATTGCTACACCCGTGGCGACTTTACGCGATTGGGAACAAGGTCGCTTCGTGCCTCCTGGCGGTGTGCTGTGCCTGATGCGTTTGATTCTCAAGCATCCTGAGCTTACACAGGAGCTGGCCACACATTAATCGAATTTCTCTGCCAATTCGTGATGCCCATATCGTCACTCTATAGCACACGTCGAGTCGTGTAAGACCAGTGACTGCCAAGCATTGGATAGCGCCCGCCCAACGGGTATAAAACATCCTGCGCCATAGCAAAACGCCTTTACTCAAATAAGGACATTTCATGAGAAAGCTCCTCGCCGCGCTCGCCACGTTCGCTCTGTTGCAAGGCTGCACCTCCGTGCCGATGGCCCACCCCTACGAAGATGCGCAAATGAAGCGCTTCGAGACCGTGGCGGACAAGTCGCGCATCTACATCTACCGCAACGAAACCATGGGTGCTGCAATTCAGTGGATGGTGTCCATCGACGGCCGCATGATCGGCGCCACTGCCAAAGACACCTATCTCGTCGCTGAAGTAACCCCGGGGGAACACACCATTTCATGCACCGGCGGGGAGTTCCATATGCTCAAGGTGACTGCCGAGGCAGGCAAGAACCTGTACATCTGGCAGGAAATGAGAATGGGCTTCGGTAATGCCAAGACCCAACTGCATGTGATGAGTGAAGCAGAAGGCAAAGCCGGCGTGATGGGGACCAAGCTGGCAGGGACGTTGTAGCCGACGCCGGAAGTCTTATCCAACTTGGAATGTGTTGGGGTCGACACATGCGCTATCGCCCAGCCAATGGCGGGCGATAGCGCCTGTTTCCTAGTCGGCTAGATCACCTTGATGGCTGAGCTCGGCCATCTTCCCACACTGTTCACTGGCCAAGCGGCTGATGATCCGAATCGCCTGATGGATGCCGGCGGTGTTGCGGAAGGTCAGCTGCGGGTTGTGCTCGCATTCGAGCATCTCGTCGTGCTGTACGAGGGCTTCGCCGAGCAGTTCGAGCGTCCAGGCGTAGCTTTGGATGGTGGATAAACGTTCGAGGTCAGTCATGGGGGACCTGCCTTGGTGTGCAGGCGGGATGGGGTTTGGAGCAGATGGGGTAGAAACGGTGAAGGCTGGGGGCCGGCGTGGGGCGGCGGCGGAGAACGGATGCGAGGATCCTTTTTAGACTTGCGGTAAGCATGCATGAGGTCCTTTTCGGTTGAAGCACCACGCTGACCGTCGCCAAACGGTTAGGGTGGCAGCTGTACGCAGGTTGGCGAACCGAGGAAAAGGAACCCGGCAGACCCGAAGGTCTCCCACGCACAGCCGCCATTACACGAAACTGCGGACGCAAAAAAAGCGCCTGCAATCGTGATCGGGGCGCCGTTGCGCCTTTTCGTACGGGTCGCCAAACCCGGTCGCATCGTTAGTTGCGACTGAGGCAATTTATCCCTCTGAACCCGCGTCTGCAAGTTTCTTGGGTATCAGAAAAGACAGCAGGTGACGTAGGGCTGCCCGATCAGGCATTCGAAAGAGCGGTTGGCTGGGAATAGGCTTTCTCAGCCTCTCCGGCCTTGTAAATATCAACCGCAACCTCAGCGATCGCTCTGCAGAGCGCTTGGGTCGCGAGATCGACATCGGTTTCCCCGTTCACCCCTACAGGGTAATCCCGAACATGCTCTCGTTTGTGGGTGCCAACACGGCAGGTCACTGCACCCGCATTAATCTGCATGCCGTGCTGCACCACCAACCGCATTGCATCAGCGCCATCCACAATCGGGTCCCATGGAAGCCAGGCCACGCAGTCCCCGAAATCTCGGTAATAGCCTGCCGAGCCATTCTGGAAGGAAAGCTCCAGCCCGATGGACCTGGCTGAAAGCTCAATCAACTCGCAATCCGACACACTGCCCCCACGCGTCAACAATAAGTGCATCATGAAAGCGATATCACAACGCCACTAACCAGTCCCGATTGTGACAAATCCTAATCGGCTCCGCCAGTGCAGGACATGAGCCATACCCCTCCCGATCCCCGTCCGGGCGTAGGAACGCGTACCACTGGCGCCCCGGAAATTAGCCCCGATACCGCCCAGGCTTGTGCCAGCGAATCAGCACCAGGTTCATGGCGACGGTGCCCACGGCCGACCAGGCCATTTTGTCGG
The DNA here is from genome assembly GCF_044772285.1 of Pseudomonas sp. NPDC090233. NCBI lineage: Bacteria > Pseudomonadati > Pseudomonadota > Gammaproteobacteria > Pseudomonadales > Pseudomonadaceae > Pseudomonas > Pseudomonas sp. NPDC090233. Next base: position 643,577 of record NZ_JBIVYQ010000003.1, read on the forward strand.
CCGGCAGGTAGAAGGCCGCGACCAGGAACAGCGCCGCATCGCAAACGAGCTGCGCCACACCGGCGTTGATGCCGAACTTGCGCTGGAACCACAGGACCATCGACCCGGTACCGCCCATGGATGCGTTGTGCCTGACCAGGCAGAGAATGCCCATTCCCAGTAGCGTCCCGCCGAGCGCCCACCCCACCGCCGGCTCGATCCCGTTCACGTTCAACGCCGGGCTAACCAGCTTGACGCCCAGGCCCAGTGCGAAGCTGACCAGGATGCTTTTCAGGGTGAAGTTCCGACCCATGGTGAACAGCGCGAACAGCAGGAACGGCACATTGATTGCCGGCACCAGCACCGATGGCGGGTAGGCGGTGACAAACGACGCCAGCAGGGCCATTCCAGCAATACCCCCGGTGATCAGCCCGCTCTTGCCCAGGATTGCAATTCCGGTCGCGGCCAGGGCGATGCCCGTAAACAGGCCGTACGCGTCATCCAGCGTGCTGTTGCGTGGGTAAGAGGAGGCGCTAGTGTTCATACGGCGTCTCCATGCGCCGAGTGGCTGGCTGGCGCAAGCCTTCCACACGGGTGACGCGGGCAATCTCGATGCCGTGGCGAACGATGATAACCACGGTTCCGTAGATCACTTGTTCAAGGATGAATTCTAGGCTCGACTGGGCGTCGGCCAGGTCGTAAGTCACCTGATACACGGGGCGCTTCCTTTTGGGAGGGTGGTTCGGTAGGTGGGTTTCACCTGGGGCGCCTTGGGCCAGGGTAGGCCGGCAGCTGAGGGAAATGATGGCGCTGATTGTGCGGAAAGTGCTTTCTAACTTTGCAGGTAATGGGGCTATTTTCGAATTAACTATTCGCTATATTGAAAAATCTCGATAAAACTATGCACTGACTAATAGTGGGCGGATTTTTTAAGGGCCGGCTAAATCCGATCGGGGGCAATCGCGCGCGGGGCCGAGGCGCCTTCCAAAGGATTTCAACAGAGCTACCGCGGGGCTTCCCTAACACTGTCTATATATGCGTAAATACGAATATACGAATTACCATATTTAATAGGTCTACCATGCCCCTCTCTCCTCCCACCGTCTTCAAGTGCCTCGGTGATGAAACCCGAGCACGAATCATGCTGATGCTGTTCGCCGAAGGGGAGCTTTGCGTGTGCGAACTCATCTGGGCGCTTGATGACAATCAGCCGAAAGTGTCCCGACACCTGGCCCAGCTAAGGGCCTGCGGACTGTTGGAGGATCGTCGCCAGGGTCAGTGGATCTACTACCGCCTTCACCCCGAGCTTCCCGAATGGATCAAAGGTGTCCTGCAGGTAACGCTTGAGGCGCACCAGACCTGGGTTCATGACGACCAAGGACGCCTTGCCTCCATGGAAGGCCGCCCTGTCCGCCAGGCTTCGTGCTGCTGAGGATCGAAAATGTTCACCGCTGGCCTGATCTTCGTTCTCACACTCACACTAGTCATCTGGCAACCCAAGGGCCTTGGCGTTGGCTGGAGTGCCGCTGCGGGCGCAATCCTGGCGCTACTTACTGGCGTGGTCAGCCTCGGTGATGTTCCTACGGTATGGCACATTGTGTGGAATGCCACGGCCACCTTCATCGCGGTCATCATCATCAGCCTTCTGCTCGATGAGGCCGGTTTCTTTGAATGGGCAGCCTTGCATATGGCGCGCTGGGGGCGTGGCAAAGGCGGGCGCCTTTTCGCACTGATGGTTCTGCTGGGCGCTGCGGTATCCGCACTGTTCGCCAACGATGGCGCTGCACTGATCCTCACGCCCATCGTGATCGCGATGCTCACAGCCCTACGCTTCGGCCCTGCATCCACCCTCGCCTTCGTAATGGCGGCAGGATTCATAGCTGACACTGCAAGCCTGCCCATGGTCGTGTCCAACCTGGTGAACATCGTCTCTGCTGACTTCTTCGGCGTGGGCTTCGGTGAGTACGCCTCCATCATGTGGCCAGTCAACCTGGTGAGTGTGGCCGCCACGCTACTGATGCTCTGGCTGTTCTACCGCAAGGACATTCCCGCCCAGTACGATCCCGAGCAACTGGCCGCCCCCGAGCGGGCCATTCGTGATCGAGTCACATTTGTAGCGGGCTGGTGGGTACTTGTCCTGTTGTTGGCCGGTCTTTTTGCGCTGGAGCCTTTGGGAATTCCCATCAGCGTTGTCGCGGCCCTGTGCGCCGCCATCCTTCTGGTCATCGCAGGTAGAGGCCACATCATCTCTACACGGAAGGTCATCAAGCATGCTCCCTGGCAGGTCGTAGTGTTCTCGCTGGGGATGTACCTGGTCATCTACGGGTTGCGAAACGCTGGGCTCACCGATGCCCTTTCCACACTATTCAGCTATTTCGCCGGGCACGGACTTTGGGCAGCAACCATTGGCACAGGCATCTCGGCAGCCTTGTTGTCCTCAGTAATGAACAACATGCCCAGCGTGCTCATTGGCGCCCTCTCGATCCAAGGCAGCGATGCTACAGGCTTGATCCATGACGCAATGGTCTACGCCAACGTGATCGGCTGCGACCTCGGACCAAAGTTCACGCCCATCGGCAGCCTCGCTACGTTGCTGTGGCTGCACGTCCTGGCGCAGAAGAACATCCGCATCACCTGGGGTTACTACTTCAAGGTGGGCACCCTCCTCACCCTGCCTATCCTGCTCGTGACCCTGGCCGCCTTGGCCTTGCGGCTGAGCCTCCACGCCTAGGAGCCATCAATGAAAATCCTGTTCATGTGTACCGCCAATAGCTGTCGGAGCGTGTTGTCCGAGGGCCTGTTCAATCTCCTTGCCCCTGAAGGAATGACTGCCGTGAGCTCCGGCAGCTTCCCCAGTGGGCGCTTGAACCCGCGCGCAGTCAGCACGCTGAATAGCCTCGGAGTGGATACTTCTGCGTTGTATAGCAAAGGCTCCGAGAGCTTCCAGGACAACCCACCGGACATCGTAATTACCGTGTGCGACAAGGCTGGTGGTGAACCGTGCCCGGTGTACTTCGGGCCGTCCGTAAAGAGCCACTGGGGTCTCTCCGATCCTTCCGATGTTCAAGGAAGCGATGAGGAAGTGCAGGCGGCCTTTGATGCGACCGTGAGCCATATCCGCAAGCGCTTCGCCGCGTTCTTTGCCCTCAATCACAGCGCGCTCACTCCTACGGAGCTCAAGCACGCACTGGATCGGATTGGAGAACTCTGATGACCGAATTCACCTCGGAGACACCGCTGGACTTCCCTAGCTTGGACCTTGAGTTGTTCGACGCCCCGTCTCTCGACAAGCTCACCCAGCACGCCCCTCCAGCCCACAAGCCGCGCATTTTGTTGCTCTACGGATCGACTCGGGAGCGCTCGTTCAGCCGTCTACTCACTCAGGAGGCTGCCCGGATTCTGGAGCTCATGGGAGCAGAGACGGTCATCTTCGACCCTTCCGGCCTGCCACTTCCAGATGATGCGCCTGTAGAGCATCCGAAGGTGCAGCAGCTGCGTGACTTGGTGCTGTGGTCGGAGGGCCAGGTGTGGTGCTCACCCGAACGCCACGGTTCCATGTCCGCCGTGTTCAAGGCTCAGATTGACTGGATTCCCCTGGCGTTGGGCGCAGTGAGGCCCTCTCAGGGCAAGACCCTTGCAGTGATGCAGGTGTGTGGTGGCTCGCAGTCGTTCAACACGGTCAATCAGCTGCGTGTGCTAGGCCGCTGGATGCGCATGGTCACCATCCCCAATCAGTCGTCCGTGCCCAAGGCATTTTTGGAGTTCGATGAGAACGGGCGGATGAAGCCATCTTCGTATTACGACCGCTTGGTTGATGTGATGGAGGAGCTTATGAAGTTTACGCTGCTGGTGCGGGGGCGGGAGGCGTATATGGTTGACCGGTACTCGGAGCGCAAGGAAAGTGCAGAAGCGCTCTCCAAGCGAGTGAATCAGCGGGTAATTTGAACGCTAGGCTAATGGCGCGTGCTTGAAATAGGGTGGTTGGTGGAGATCTGGGAGCTTTCGGGGATTCGGAAACAAAAACCGGCCAGATAGCCGGTTTAGAAGGCTTCGAGGCATTCAGCGGAATGCAGTGGAGCTGGATGTGGTGCGGAGACAGGAGTCGAATCAGGCACCTCAAGCCCAATGGAACCGGGCATTTCGATGACACCACGCCAGCACTGTATACCTAAACATATACCTAAAACGAAAAGTACCTGCGCTGCCACCCTTGGTATGCGGCTCGATCCACCACCCCGCCGCGAGGTAGTGGCTGGCACCAGGTGAAGGTAGGCATACCAGAAGGGTTCGATTTGAAATCGAACGGCCCTATCCCGGTCAGTTGTGCTCATCACTTACATGCCCACAACTCCGGGTGTGGGTTCGGCAACCAACGCGATGCCAGGGGGGTTGTGTATAGCCATTGTTTAAGCGATGCCCAGGGGGTTATGTATAGCCGGCCGATCATAGGTACTGGTCATTTTCGGATAGCAGTATGTCAGCGGCCGTGGCATTTCTTAAACTTGACACCGCTGCCGCATTGACACAGCTCATTTCGTCCTTGTTTTTCGATCCCCGCTGCTGGTATGAATTTCTTCTCAGGCTTTGGCTTCACCATGAGCGCGGACTGGGTGATTCGGGCGGCCTCCTCGAAAACATGATCATTTTCTGCCGTTCGCTGTCCGGGCGCATGAACAGCGAAGGGTTGGGCTCGATGATAGGTCCCATCAGAATCTACGCAGGCCAAAATGCCTACCATGTCGGAGGCATTGATAGACAAAGCGCCTGCGCTGGCCTTGACATGCACCGTAGTCCAGTCAATTTTGTGATCGTGTTGTTGAAGCCAGACAAATATGGGTGCGGAGCCCCCAAGCAGGAAAAAACGATAGGGGCGCTGATTCAGAGTGCGGCGAAGATCAGACAGCGTTTTGGCTAGATCATCACGTCCCTCTTCTCCCAGATCACGAATACGGCTTTCCGCTACAAGCCATCCTGGAGTTCGGTTTGCGTCAAGAGCTTGAAGTAGCCTGTCTAACTCCACAGGGAAGTGCTGCTTAGGAAGCGGAGTGTTATTCCAGTCTTCGCCCTCGAAGCTCTTATCTATTAAATTACTCATACCATCCCAAATGAGCATGCTTACTGAGCCATCTGCTAAATGGTTGTCGATGTCATGATCGAAGCGGTTCTTCTTCAGATAGGCACCCAAGTGGTCAAACTCATCGAACAGATGAGCATGACGCCTAGCTGCCACAGCCTGGCGCACCTCCATATAGTGCATGAACTCGCCCGGGGTTGGCAGGAAGCGCTTAAGCACGAACAGGTCGTCAATAGACATCGAAATGAAAGCGTGCTTCCCGAGTAGCGGCGCGATCTGCGGCAGTTTTTTGCAATACGCTGAAAAGGGGGAGAAGGATTCGACTGTCAACCCGATCGGTATCATCACTCGGTATTCGGAAGAGCGGACACGGCCGCACTCTTGATATTTGCCGTCTACGAGCTGGTAGAGGGTGACTTCCTCTGATGAATTCAGATAATTGAAGAAGCGCTCACATTGGGTATAGGCCTTAATAACCAAATCTTGCACGGACTGGGCATGACGTCCGAAATCAAGTGCCGGAGATGCAATAGTCGCAGCAGCGCCGGCTTTGGCTTCGACTAGGAACAACACGTCGTCGATCAGGATAAGAGTATCGTTCTCTGACCATTTATTGGTGGCGGGGTCTTTGTAGTAAACCTCTTGGAAAACTTTAGCGCCTGGAAGCTGGGCGGCCAGGATGTCGGCGAAAGCCGCTTCGCTCATCGTTTTCTGGCGATCATTGAACGATTTTTTGTAGTCAGGTTTTCGCTGAAGGAGATTGAAAAGCAGTGCCCGATAGCCCGAGTCTCGGGTGAAACACGGATCTACTGCGTAGTAATCCTCGCCTAGCTGGATCAGGGGTTTCTTCCTAGCTGGCAGTGTCCTATACGGTGTCCCAACGAAATCCCCAGGCGCAAAAAACTCGGTTTCCTCCCCGCGCCGATAAGCCAAGTCCGCCAAGAGCAAAGGCGGCAATTTCGTATGAAGACTCACGTTGGCTATACCACCCCGAAACATGTCATTTATCGCCTGGCCTGCGGCATTCGTCTGTTCCTCGTTGCACGCGACCCATTCCTCCATGACGCCTTCCAGAGGCTTTCCCTGAACCGCAGCGAAATTCTGCGCAGACTCGAACTGTCTCATAAGCATCGAGATTGCATTGGAATGCCCTGAACGGCCGGCATTGGCCAGGGCCTGGAAACCATCCGCAATCTCAGCGGAATTAGCTCCATATACCTCTCTCAGCACATCTTCATGAGGTGACAAAACGTATCGATAGAACTCGCCTTCCAACACTTGGTAGCGGTTCCCTCGCAGTAAGACCCAAGAAGATTTCGCGCGAAACTCAATGTCTGCAGTGTCTGGGCCAAAGACACCATCTTTAATATTGTCGGACGAAGCCATGGCGAAAATCATAGCCTGCTCTCGCAGTTTTCGGCCAAGCTCAAACAGTTCGACACACCGGGCTTCGTCGAAGACTACATCCATAGGGGCGACATCTGATGCGAGAACTGCATGGACGTACTCTAATAGAAATTGATTTTCATCAATCAAATCATCCAAGTCGCCTTCTTCGTGATGGTCCTGAGAGCCGCGCTGACCCGCTATCGCTTTCATCATGTGCCGGGCGTAGATATAGCCGAGTAAATCATGTGGGGGCATAGCAACAATCAAATCGCGCATACGGGCGGCAGTGCTCTCCATACCCCGTAATAGGGAAGCACAAGCGTCCGTCATATTTTCCTGATCCATAACAACTTCCCTCGATGCGATTGAGGCCAAGATTCTAGTAGAGCCATGGTTGGACGTGGTGTTAATAATCAGGGATAGCTTGGCAGAACTACTGTTCTAGGCCCAATCTCCCTAGATGAAAATGTACGGAAATTTTTGACGGCGGTCGCCTCGGTCAGTCCGCCAGGTTCAATGCCAGCCCTTGTACAGCAAGGCTTACAGCCGACCATGCTCAAGCGTCCGCGGCTGAATCCGTCAAGCGTGGTCAGAAATTTCCGTCAAGGACTGTCAAGGGGCCAGGGTGCTGGCCATTCTGGTCAGAGCAAGCTGGCAAGGCATGATCGAGCTGCCCGCACACCGGGCACGCCGCTGGCTTCATGACGCCCTACCTACTGGTGCTGGCGCAAATCCGCCCAGAGCCTGTCCATAATTCGGGCCTCGGCATTAGACGGGGTTACCCGCGCTAGCCTGTCACGCATAGGTCCAGGCCAGGCGCGGCAAGTGATCCAGTGAGTCGGGCCACCGACCACCGTCTATCGCGGTCTAGTGCGGGTCTAGTTTCACCTGGAAACTCTGGACGAGCTTACGGCCGGATTCGCCCGCCACGAGACTGGCAGCCCAACCATCACGCGCCATAGCGCCAGCACCACCACCCAACACCCGCACCGATCCGTCCAAAGCGGTCCAAAATCCGTCTTAGGCCTGTCCGGGGTACGCCCCCCTACTTTGACGGCCTCCAGCACCGGAAAGACCTCAGACGCCCGGCCACAAGAGCCACTGTCATCTGTCTGGTCCGTACTCCGTCAAAGCGTGGTCAAACAAGTGCTTAGCACCACCGGCAATGTGAGACGGCGTCATCCCCCAGTTTTACGCTCACCGCCTGAACAAAGGCCTCGGGCGCACAGGCCATGCTGGTTCCGTCTCATGCCTGTCTCATATTCGGTAAAGGCTGGGTAAAGCTAAACCTGCGGCGCTATTGGAACAGCTATGCTAGGGGGTTGATCAAAGTCGAGCTGTGCTCCGGATAAAGCAGCTTGCATGAACCGCTCGCGAACGACGGGATAAATCGCCTTCCCGGTGTGCCCTTTGTAATTAACCAGTGCCCAAAGACACCCTCTCCCGCCGAAATCAAAAAACACGGTTCTCCGGGCATGTAGCCAAACCTCACGTGGCCTTTTCCAGGACCAGGCATGGTGGCCACGGTGCGATCCCTCAAGGGCCTCAAACTCCTTGCCGTGGAAAAGCTCCATGAGGTCGCGCGTGGACGTTCGGGCATCCAAATCCGCCCGACGAAAATACCCAAGCCACAAAGCTGCTTGAGTCCCAAAGATCGGCATAGCCAACTGATATTCGTCAAGCTGGGGATGCTCGGGGGCAGGCAGAGCAACACCGATGTTGATGTGATTGCGGAAACTCTCACCATTGACGACCCAGATCATCCTCTCGCCGTAGAACTGCTCTCGACTTCGCATCTCGTCGAGCGGCATTGGAGAGTTCTGGAGCTCAATCACAAGATCATCAGGCCGCCTGATATCAGCCACATGCCTTTCCCCGTTGGCTTCCTCAATGCGAACGTTTTCACGCCATTCGAAGGGAAATAGCTCCTTCCAGGCCTTATGCCATGGTCCTTCATTCTCCATCCAAGGGTCGCAATGACGCCGGCCGGCATGCGCCCAACGCCAGCGAACGATCGGCCCACACTTCGCCTGAGCTGGCGCCCCACACCTCTCACAAACTCCCCTCAATCCGGGAGCAGGCGGCAGTCGCTGCCCATCAACAACTGCTACATCCATTGAAGCCATGCGATTTACTCCGGGGCGTTTGTCCAGGGAGATCTGACGGCCACCCGTGGGGCTACCGCCGCGAATAAAAAAACCCCGCTGTCGGCGGGGTTATTATTAAGGCTTCATAGCGTCGGTGGTGGCCTTGATGATCTCTTTCGCCGCCTCGACGCTGATGGGCAGCGTCGCCTGCGGTTCATCCTGCTCAGGCTTGGGCCTATGGTGGAAGTACCTAAGCAATGCGATCAGCAGAAGCGTCGGAACCGTTGAGAGGGACACGATGATGGGGATGTCGCCAGTAGTATGCGGCCTCACCGAAGCAAAGAAATACCAAGCACCGGCCGTTACTCGAATGTTGCCGAAAAATACGAACCCCAGGAGCGATACATAAAAAATGATGATGAGGCTAACGGTAACGGTGGTAAGACGCTTCTCCCACCGAAACCGCCAAGCCTCTTTCCGAAGGTAATCGCCAATCAGCCCCGGATTCTCAGCTTCACCTTGGGACAGGTCATCGCTCGAAACTGTCATAACAACCCGATCGCTTTGAGCCGGAACTCCATGGCAGCAGTGGACACTCCGAAGGTCTGCGCCAATCTGGAGAGATCGGTAATCCTTTGCTCAACTACCATGTGCTTGACCAACGCTGCCGGCATAAGTAGTGCGGCCGCGAATCGATTTGCTGCGACCTCTTTGGGGTCACGTGCCCTGGCGCTGAACTGCTCCGTCGTGTCTCGAGGTGCGTCGAGATCGCCATGGACGTGGTGTCCAATCTCATGGGCAATCGTAAACCGTTGCCGCACCGGGGCGTCAGTGAAGTTGTAGGTGATCAAAGGGCGCCCCTCGCGATACGAGTAATGCCCACTTTCATTGGGGCGCCAGGTGGCAGGATCAAAGGGAGTCAGAGCCTTCACCTCAATTCCCATCGCTTGCGCTATGGCCTGAGGATTCACCGGCAATCTTCCATCCCAATGGGCCTGAAGGACGTCTGCAGCAGTGCGATACACCATGTCGACCTCCTGTGTCAGTTGGGTTGGTTTATCAAAAATGAGGCGCGATTCTGCCTAAGTCAAGGCCCGGGGTCAAATTCATGTTGACACCGTCGTCGTGCCTCGTTCTATCAGCATACAGAAATTCACTGTTTATTCATACAGCACTTGCGGTACGAAGCTCTACCTTGGAACCTGAGAGCGGATAGGCTGGCGCTGGGCAGCGAGCATTGTGGTTTTCATGTGGTCATTCATTGCGGCATCGTGGTCACCGGAAGCCGCAATACCGTGGAAACCACAGTGGAAACCTCCACCTGGAAATCATAACTTTTGATAACCGGCAGGACGCCAGGTTCGCACGGAAGGTTCGCGCATAGGGGGGTTGCGAACCTGACTGCGAGCCATGGTTGCGAACAACTAGGCGCAAGGCGGACGCCGGCGCAATGGCTATCATGGATATCTCATCTACGTGGGAGGTCACAATCATGGCCATGTATCGCCTGACCCCGGCTGGGCACGAGCTGAACTACGGCTTTCGACGCAATGCGCGACTCGCGCTAGAAGCACTAGGCCCGACGTTCACAAAGGAGCAAGCGCTGGAAAACCTCCGCGTACTTCACGACCTGGGCCAGCTTGGCAAGGGCACACCTCAAAGCTTCTGGCACCGGTTCGCGTCCCTGGGCGCCCACTCCAAAAGGAAAGCATTTATTGAGTCAGTGCCTCGCTGACTTGTGACCCGCACGCCAGAATGTGTACCAGCAGCGCGTACCTGGCTGCGTACCTCGCGGTATCACGCCCCCCGCCTACGTGACGCTCGTGCGTAAACCGCCCCGCCTACTGCTCAAATTCGGCATTCAAATGCGCCCAGATGCCATGAAGTTCGTCTTCATACGAATCGCCGAACGCCACGCGCGATGATGCAAGGCTCGCAATCTCTTCAAGGCGCTCTTGAAAGTCGACGATGCGAATCTCAACAGGCTTTGGAATATGGTTGATACCTTTACCCTTTGTCGAAGACGAGCTGTAGCGGGACCAAGTCTCCGTTATCTCGATCTTGACCTGGCCTGGTCGCGCCGCTCCCGTGCATCGCGCAGGCTGATGTCGGGATAAGTGCCCAGGGAAATGCGCGGCTGCTTGTCGTGCCAGGTGAATCGGTAGCCAGGACTTTGTCCCGTTGGCGGCAACGTGCAATAAAAGGCCGTCGCTGTCTTTGAGGGTGTACGCTTTTTCCTTGGCCTGCCTGGCCGCTGTGTCTGTGAGGGGCATTTAGTACATCACCTGAGTACTCGAATCTACGATGTACTGCGCAATGTACTAAAAAAGACAGGAATGCACTGGAAGAATTCGGAAGAATCCGGATAAAAGAAAACCGCCTAGGCGGCGGTTTCACTGGGCTGGCTGGAACTTGCTGGACCATCCCGGAAGAGTACATGGTGCCGGAGACAGGAATCGAACCTGCGACCTTCGCGTTACGAGTGCGCTGCTCTACCGACTGAGCTACACCGGCGTGTAGCGCAACGTACCACTGCCGCACCCGTTACGCAAACCCCTGTTTCCCCTGACTTATTGCCCTACCCTCAGGCCCCTTTGCAACCGCCTGGCGCCAGGTCGTCTTCGATGGTGGTGGTACAGCTCCACCCGCTGGCCGAGCGGGTCAGTGTCAGGGCTTTGCCGACCACATTGGCCGGCGCATCGACCAGGGTGCAGGTGAGGCTGCCGCTACCGTCAGCAGCCGTGCCCTGCGCTGTGATCGCACAATGCGAGGTTGTGGGCTGGCCCCCTAACGAGGCTACATCCGCCACGTCCTTGCCTTCGTTCAACCGCAAATCCATCGCCGTCTTCAGCGCGGAGATCTCGAGCAACCCGGCGGCTGCCTTGGTACGTGACTGGTGGTTGGTGTACATCGGAATGGCGATGGTCGCCAGGATGCCGATGATCGCGACGACGATCATCAGTTCGATCAGGGTGATACCGCGTTGCCCTTTCATGAACAGTTTCCTTTTTGATACGCGTATGCATTGAGGTCAATCTCGACCCCGGCTGGCAGCGGCGCAGTAGGCCTGAACAGACACCTTTTGTCACCCCTGCCTGCCAGGGCGTCATCTTCGCTGAACTACTCTAGTGAGCATCAGGGAAGCGCGCCCCTTCATGGACGCGGCAAGCTGTTTCCAGGCTTGTCACACGAGCAAAAAAGGACCTTTGCATGAACCATTCAACACAGCTTTACGCATGGCATGGCACCGATGCCAACGGCGCAATAGTCAGCGGGCAGGTGGCGGGGCGTAGCCTGGCTTACGTGCGTGCCGGCCTGCAGCGTCAGGGTATTCGTGTCACCCGCGTGCGGCCGGCAGGCGGGCTGGCCTGGCGCTGGCCGAAGCGGCCAGAGAAACGTGATCCGGCGGGTTTCAGCCGACAGTTGGCAACCTTGCTCAAGGCCGGTGTGCCGTTGTTGCAGGCGTTCGAGGTGATGGGGCGCAGCGGCTGCGGGGCTGGGCAGGCGGCGCTGCTGGAGCGATTGAAACAGGATGTGGCGGCGGGGCTGGGGTTTGCGGATGCGTTGCAGCGCCACCCGCTGTGGTTCGATGCCTTGTACTGCAACCTGGTGCGGGTGGGGGAGCAGTCCGGCACGCTGGACCGGCAGCTCGAACAGCTGGCGGGCATGCTGGAGCAGAGCCAGGCGCTGCGCAAACGGGTACGTAAGGCGATGCTTTATCCGCTGCTGCTGTTGCTCACCGGGCTGGGCGTCTCGGCGATTTTGTTGCTGGAAGTGATTCCGCGGTTTCAGAGTTTGTTTGCCGGCTTCGATGCGGCTTTGCCGGCGTTCACTCAGTGGGTCATTGACTTGTCCACAGGGCTGGGCCGTCTTGCCCCCCTGCTGTTGATAAGTGCATTTACGCTCGCTGTAGGCGTGCGCCAGGTTTATCGGAAGCATGCGCCAGCGCGCCTGTGGATAGCTTGCCAAATGCTACGTATACCGGTGTTTGGCAGCCTGTTGGTGCAGGCGGCGCTGGCCCGGTTTGCACGCAGCCTGGCAACGGCTTACGCCGCTGGTGTGCCCTTGCTGGATGCACTGGGGACGGTGGCCAAGGCCAGCGGCAGTGACTTGTACGAACAGGCAATCTTGCGGCTGCGCCAAAGCATGGCCAATGGGCAGGGGCTGAATCAGGCGATGGCGCTGGAGAGGCTGTTCCCGCCACTGCTGGTGCAGCTTACGGCCATCGGCGAATCCAGCGGTACGCTGGACCAGATGCTGGGCAAAGCCGCGAGCCATTACGAGGAACAGGTCAGCCAGGCGCTGGACCAGTTGACCAGCCTGCTGGAGCCGGCCATCGTGCTGATCCTGGGCTTGCTGGTCGGCGGCCTGGTGGTGGCGATGTACCTGCCGATCTTCCAGTTGGGTAGTTTGATCTGAACATGACTGCATGGACTTTACTGGCGCAGCAGCCAGCGTATTTCATCACTCTGGCGGCGGTGCTGGGCCTGTTGCTCGGCAGCTTCATCAATGTGGTGGTGCATCGCCTGCCGATCATGCTGGAGCGCCAATGGCAGCGTGAAGCGCAGGAGGTGCTGGGGCTGCCAAGCGGTGAGCACGAGCGCTTCGACCTGTGCTTGCCCGCTTCACGCTGCCCGCATTGTGGGCACTCGATCCGCGCCTGGGAAAATATTCCGGTGTTGAGCTTCCTGGCCTTGCGCGGGCGCTGTTCGGCTTGCAAGCATCCGATCAGTTCGCGCTATCCCCTGGTCGAGGTGGGCTGCGCTTTGCTCTCGATGGTGGTGGCCTGGCATTACGGCGCGAGTGTCACGGCAATCGCCCTGCTGCTCTTTACCTGGAGCCTGTTGGCGCTGAGCCTGATCGACCATGACCAGCAAATCTTGCCGGATGTGCTGGTGCTGCCGACGCTCTGGCTGGGGCTGATCGTCAATGCCTTCGACACCGTGGTGCCGTTGTCCGATGCACTTTGGGGCGCAGTGGCTGGGTACCTCAGCCTGTGGACAGTTTACTGGGTGTTCAAACTGATCACCGGCAAGGAAGGCATGGGCTATGGCGATTTCAAGTTGCTGGCCATGCTGGGCGCCTGGGGCGGCTGGCAGGTATTACCCCTCACCATGATGTTGTCGTCGGTGGTCGGCGCGGTTGTCGGCCTGTGCCTGCTGCGCCTGCGCCAGCACTCGGTCGGCACGGCGATACCTTTTGGCCCTTATCTGGCGATTGCGGGGTGGATTGCTGTGCTCTGGGGTGATGAAATATACGCCTCCTACCTGCAACTGCTTGGATTCTGATGACCACTGCGGCGTTCACCCCCTGGATACTCGGCCTCACCGGCGGCATCGGCAGCGGCAAAAGTGCCGCCGCCGAGCGCTTCGTCGAGCTTGGCGTGCACCTGGTCGATGCTGACCAGGCGGCGCGCTGGGTGGTCGAACCTGGCCGCCCGGCCCTGGCCAGTATCGTCGAGCGCTTCGGCCCAGGCGTGCTGCAGGACGACGGCCAGCTCGATCGTGCGGCGCTGCGCCAGTTGATTTTCGCCGACCCGGCCCAGCGCAAATGGCTGGAACAGCTGCTGCACCCGCTGATTGGGCAGGAAATTTTCAGCTATTTGGCCAAGGCCGAGTCACCCTATGCGGTGTATGTGTCGCCGCTGCTGATCGAGTCTGGCCAGCACCAGAAGGTCCAGCGCGTGCTGGTGATCGATGCGCCAGCTGAACTCCAGGTAGCGCGAACCCTGGCGCGGGATAACACCAGTGCCGAGCAGGTGCAGGCGATTCTCAAGGCCCAGCTGGCCCGCGAGGAACGCTTGGGCCATGCCGATGACGTGGTGGTCAATGACGGCGACCTCGCCGGGCTTCATGAGCAGATTGACCGCCTGCACCACTTTTACCTGACTTTACGAGGAGGCCAGCCATGAGCCAGCCATTGACCGTCGACTGCCCGACCTGTGGCGCACCTGTGGAATGGAACGAGAAGAGCGCGTTCCGGCCGTTTTGTTCCGATCGCTGCAAGCTGATTGATCTGGGGGCCTGGGCGGCTGAGGAACACAAGATTCCGGTGGCGCCGGACTCCGAGGATGAGTTGTTTTCGGGGGATCTGGAGCCGCGGCACTGAGGTAAACAGTGCGTGCCTGTTCGAGCCTCTTCGCGGGCAAGCCCGCGAAGAGGCCGGCACAGCCAATGCAAGGCTATCGCTCATCATCCTTCCACGGCGCCTGTAGATACCGACTGCGGTTAAACGTCTCCAGCCACTCCGGGCTAAACACCACCAAAGCACTGATCACCATGCCGTTGATAAATGCCTCCGGAAACATCATCAGCCACAGGTAGCCTACAAAGTCGCTGAGCCACTCCGGCATCGCGAAAAGCCCATCCCACCACAGCACCCCCAGCGCCACGGGCACGCAGATCAATACGGTCAATGCCGCCGGAAAGAACCCCGAACAGAAGATATAAACGAACAGGTTACGCGGCTGCGCCCGTTCAACCAGAATGGCGCACACCTCGGTGATCAGCACCGGCAGGCCAATCAGCAGCAAGCCATTGACCCCGAGCGCCGCCAGGTCCTGACGCCCCAGCGCCAGCAGACCGAGCTGGGCAAGAAACCCGCCGAGCACCGCCAGCGGCCAGTCCAGCAGCAAGGTCACCGCCGTCATGCCGATGAAGTGATAGGACACGCCGGTATCGAAGTCGCGCCTCACCAACCACAGCGCAAACAGGCAGAACACCGTACCGAACAGCAGATGCTGCCGGCGGCTGTCGGCGAACAGCTCCAGCCAGCGGCTGCGGCTGGCCGCCCAGAGCAATAAAGGCACATAACCGAGCCAGCCGAGGGTAAGGCTAGTGTCGGACAAGACCTGCGCGCTGATCACCGATCGAATGCCCCTGTCGAGCCTGTGGATAAACTTGAGTCTAGACCCATTCAAAACAGCATCTTAACGTCATGATTTAGCGTCTAAGCTTGTCTGCATGGATGACTCAGACTACCTGCGCCTGCTTACCATCCAGGCCGAACAAGCCAACGCCTTCCTCTCCAATGCACGCAAATGGGAGCGGGAGCGTTGGGTATGCCAGCGCCTGCTGCAGGGGTTGAACATTCCCTATCGCGGCGAGGATTTCACGCCGGCCGGCCAGGAGCCGCCGGATGTGCTGTTCCGCGATGCCTCATTCGAAGTGTTTTTCGTGCTCGACGAGGGGCGTCGGCTCAACGACGAGTGGCGCGAAGAGCTGCAGCGGCGGCGCAGTGCCTTTTCCCTGGCCCAACTGGTGCGGCGTGAGGCGCGGCCCAGGCGCATCGCGGCCACTGAGCTGCTGGCGCGGCTGGCGCCGACCTTGCGCAAGAAGGCGCACAACTATCGTGAACGCGGGCTGGACCTGAGCGAGTTGGACATCATCGCCTTCGCCAGCCTCAAGCGCGAAGTGCTCGACCTCAACACCCACTTCCCGCCGCCCACCGAGTACCTGCGCCAGGGTTGGCGCTCGTTGTCGCTGGTCGGCCCGACCTTTGCCCGAGTGTTGTTCGCCCACCCCGACGCGCCGGACTTCCTGCGCGGCAACCTGGGGCGCAGCATCGTTTTCGACGTCGGCATCAGTCTTTGATCCAGTGCCGAGAGTCATTGCGATGGCGTACACTCGGCGCCAGGGACAGAAAGCTTTATCATTTACCTCAAGTACTTGCCCGAACGCTGTAGCGTTCCGGCAGTCACATACGTCTACCTGACGAGGCCCTACCATGACCAGCCGACTGAATCCTGAAGATCAGCGTCGTGTCGATGAGTACCTGCAAGCCCCCCAGCACCAAGTCGAGCGCAAGCCTTTCCGGCCGTGGCTGCTCCTTGTGCTGGTGCTGGCGGTGACCATCGGGTTGGGTCTCATCAGCCGCCTGTTGAGTGGACTGGTGCTATGAGCTGCCTTGCGCTCGCCCTCCCCTCCTGCAGTTTGCGGCCGGCCCTGAGGGCCACGAATTCCGTAAACCTTATGAGATATCCCCATGACTCATCGCATCGTGATTGTCGGCGGCGGCGCCGGCGGCCTGGAACTGGCGACCCGCCTGGGTAAAACCCTGGGCAAGCGCAAGCAGGCCGAGATCACCCTGGTCGACGCCAACCTCACGCACATCTGGAAGCCACTGCTGCACGAAGTGGCCGCCGGCTCGCTCAACTCCTCGGAAGACGAACTGAACTACGTGGCCCAGGCCAAGTGGAACCACTTCAACTTCCAGTTGGGGCGCATGAGTGGCCTGGACCGTGAAGGCAAACAGATCCAACTGGCCGCCACTCTCGATGAAGAGGGCCGCGAGCTGGTGCCCGCGCGCACCCTGAGCTACGACACCCTGGTGATCGCCGTGGGCAGCAACACCAACGACTTCGGCACCCTGGGCGCGGCGCAGCACTGCCTGTTCCTGGATACCCGCAAGCAGGCCGAGCGCTTCCACCAGCAATTGCTCAATCACTATCTGCGCGCCCATGCTGGCGACCAGGCCAGCGAGAAGATCAGCGTGGCCATTGTCGGCGCCGGTGCCACCGGTGTTGAGCTAGCGGCAGAGCTGCACCACGCCGCCCACGAGCTGGCCGCCTATGGCCTGGACCGCATCCAGCCCAAAGACATGCACATCACCGTGATCGAGGCTGGCCCGCGCGTGCTGCCGGCGCTGCCAGAACGCATCAGCGTGCCGGTGCACAAGACCCTGGAAAAACTTGGCGTGACGGTAATGACCAACGCTGCAGTCAGTGAGGTGACGGCTGATGGCCTGAAGACCGCCAGCGGCGAAGTGATCCAGGCCAGCCTGAAGGTCTGGGCGGCGGGCATTCGCGCACCGGGCTTCCTCAAGGACATCGACGGCCTGGAAACCAACCGTATCAACCAACTGGTGGTGCGCCCTACCCTGCAGACCACCCGCGACGATGACATCTTCGCCTTTGGCGACTGCGCCGCCTGCCCGCAGCCTGGCAGCGACCGCAACGTGCCGCCACGTGCCCAGGCGGCGCACCAGCAGGCCGAAATGCTGGCCAAGAGCCTGAAGGCACGGCTGGAGAACAAGCCGCTGCCGACCTACACCTACAAGGACTACGGTTCGCTGGTGTCGCTGTCGCGCTTCTCGGCGGTGGGTAACCTGATGGGCAACCTGATGGGCAGTGTGAAGCTGGAAGGCTGGTTGGCGCGGATGTTCTATGTGTCGTTGTACCGCATGCACCAGATGGCGCTGTATGGGTTCTTCCGCACGGCGATGATGATGCTGGGCAGCAAGATTGGCCGAGGTACGGAGCCGCGGCTGAAGCTGCACTGACGGTAGCGGGGCCGTCGTGGGAGCGGCTTCAGCCGCGAACACTGGCGAAGCCGGTGCCATTCACCGCGTTGCCTGTTTCGCGGCTAAAGCCGCTCCCACAGGCATCGCGCACTTTCTAGCTTTGCGCCGCACAAAGAAAAAGGGCATCTCATGCGAGATGCCCTTTTTACATGGTGGGTCGTGTAGGATTCGAACCTACGACCAATTGGTTAAAAGCCAACTGCTCTACCAACTGAGCTAACGACCCGAAAATGGTCGGGGTGAGGGGATTCGAACTCCTGACATCCTGCTCCCAAAGCAGGCGCGCTACCGGACTGCGCTACACCCCGGGTGTTACATAATAAAAAGGGCACCTCTACTGAGATGCCCTCTTTATATGGTGGGTCGTGTAGGATTCGAACCTACGACCAATTGGTTAAAAGCCAACTGCTCTACCAACTGAGCTAACGACCCGGAAAATGGTCGGGGTGAGGGGATTCGAACTCCTGACATCCTGCTCCCAAAGCAGGCGCGCTACCGGACTGCGCTACACCCCGAGTGGCTCCGCGACCTGGACTCGAACCAGGGACCCAATGATTAACAGTCATTTGCTCTACCGACTGAGCTATCGCGGAACTGAACTTCGGTACATCTTTACTGCTTCGAAGTCTGTGTTAGCTTCGATCTCTTCAGCTTCGCTGCTTTCGCTTTGTCGCTGCTGAGGCCGGCTATTCTACATTCTTCGTTTTGCTTGTCAACCCCTTTTTTTCATTCAACTTACTGATTTGTAAGTTGTTTTGCGATCGCCGATGTTGCTGGTGATTCGCTTAGTGGCTGACAACGCGGCGTATATTAGGGGCACTCGTTTTCTGATGCAAGCAGAAATTTCAAAATTTTCAGCAAGTTATGCAATAAAGTCTTCAAGCCCCGATTTTACTGGGCCCTTGCGGGATCACCCGGCGAAAAAAAGCCCCGCCGAAGCGGGGCTCATGATGCAGCTACTTATGCAAAGACGATTTCTTCGCCTTCCACCTTGGCCGTGATCGCGGTGCCGGGCAGGAATTTGCCGGCCAGGATCAGTTGCGCCAGCGGGTTCTCGATCCAGCGCTGGATCGCCCGCTTCAGCGGCCGTGCGCCATACACCGGGTCGTAACCCACGGCAATCAACTTGTCCAACGCCTCCGGGCTCAGGCTCAGTGCGAGTTCGCGTTCGGCCAGGCGGCTGCGCAGGCGGCCCAGCTGGATCTCGGTGATACCGGCGATCTGCTCGCGGCCCAGCGGTTCGAATACCACCACTTCGTCGATCCGGTTGATGAACTCAGGACGGAAGTGCGCCCCTACCGCATCCATCACCGCCGCACGCTGTGCTTCACGATCACCGGCCAGTTCCTGAATCTGCGCCGAGCCCAGGTTGGAGGTCATCACGATCACGGTGTTGCGGAAGTCCACGGTGCGGCCATGGCTGTCGGTCAGGCGGCCATCCTCGAGCACCTGCAGCAGCACGTTGAACACATCCGGGTGGGCCTTCTCCACCTCGTCCAGCAGCACCACCGAGTAAGGCTTGCGGCGCACGGCTTCGGTCAGGTAACCGCCCTCTTCATAACCCACATACCCTGGCGGAGCACCTATCAGGCGAGCCACGGAGTGTTTCTCCATGAACTCGGACATGTCGATGCGCACCATGGCCTCTTCGGTATCGAACAGGAACTCGGCCAGCGCCTTGCACAGTTCGGTCTTGCCCACGCCGGTCGGGCCGAGGAACAGGAACGAACCACTTGGCCGGTTCGGGTCGGACAGGCCGGCGCGCGAGCGGCGCACGGCGTTGGCCACGGCGGTGACGGCTTCATGCTGACCGATCACGCGCTGGTGCAGCAGGTCTTCCATCTTCAGCAGCTTCTCACGCTCGCCTTCGAGCATCTTGGACACCGGGATGCCGGTCCACTTGGACACCACTTCGGCAATTTCTTCCTCGGTGACCTTGTTGCGCAGCAGCTGGTTGTCCGTCTTGCCATGCTGGTCGACCATCTGCAGGCTGCGCTCCAGGTCCGGGATCACCCCGTACTGCAGCTCGGCCATGCGGCTCAGGTCGCCTTTGCGACGGGCAGCTTCCAGCTCCTGGCGGGCCTGCTCGATCTTTTGCTGGATCTGCGCCGAGCCCTGCACTTCCGCTTTTTCGGACGCCCAGATTTCTTCCAGGTCGGAATACTCGCGCTCCAGGCGCTCGATTTCTTCCTGGAGTTTTTCCAGGCGTTTTTTCGCCGCTTCGTCTTCTTCTTTCTTCAGCGCCTGGGATTCCACCTTCAGCTGGATCAGGCGACGGTCGAGGCGGTCGAGCACTTCCGGCTTGGAGTCGATCTCCATGCGGATGCGGCTGGCCGCTTCGTCGACCAGGTCGATCGCCTTGTCCGGTAGCTGGCGGTCGGTGATGTAGCGATGGCTGAGCTTGGCCGCGGCAATGATAGCGCCGTCGGTGATGGCCACCTTGTGGTGCACTTCATAGCGTTCTTTCAGGCCACGCAGGATGGCGATGGTGTCCTCCTCGCTCGGCTCCTCCACCAGCACCTTCTGGAAGCGACGCTCCAGTGCGGCGTCCTTCTCGATGAACTGGCGGTACTCGTTGAGCGTGGTGGCACCGACGCAATGCAGCTCGCCACGGGCCAGGGCCGGCTTGAGCATGTTGCCGGCGTCCATGGCGCCCTCGCCTTTACCGGCGCCGACCATGGTGTGCAGCTCGTCGATGAACAGGATGATCTGGCCTTCCTGCTTCGACAGCTCGTTGAGCAGCGACTTTAGGCGCTCTTCGAACTCGCCGCGGTACTTGGCACCCGCGATCAGCGCGCCCATGTCCAGCGCCAGCAGGCGTTTGCCTTTGAGGCCGTCGGGCACTTCGCCGTTGATGATGCGTTGAGCCAGGCCTTCAGCAATGGCGGTCTTGCCCACGCCGGGTTCACCGATCAACACCGGGTTGTTCTTGGTACGGCGCTGCAGCACCTGAATGGTGCGGCGGATTTCGTCGTCACGGCCAATCACCGGGTCGAGCTTGCCGTCTTCGGCACGCTTGGTCAGGTCGACGGTGTACTTGTCCAACGCCTGGCGCGATTCTTCGGCGTTGGCGTCGTTCACCGCTGCGCCGCCGCGCAGATTGTTGATGGCGTTTTCCAGGGCCTTCTTGCTCACGCCCTGGCTCAGCAGCAGCTTGCCGAGCTTGCTGTTCTCGTCCATGGCGGCGAGCAGCACCAGCTCGCTGGAAATGAACTGGTCACCTTTCTGCTGGGCCAGGCGGTCGGCCTGGTTGAGCAGGCGCGCCAGGTCCTGCGACATGTTCACGTCGCCGGTCGGGTTCTGGATTTTCGGCAGCTGGTCGAGTTCTTTCACCAGCGTCTGGCGCAGGCTGTTGATGTCGAAGCCGACCTGCATCAGCAGCGGCTTGATCGAACCACCTTGCTGCTCGATCAGCGCCTGCAGCAGGTGCAGGGGCTCGATGGCGGGGTGGTCCATGCCGACGGCCAGGGACTGGGCATCGGATATGGCTAATTGAAGTTTGCTGGTCAAACGGTCTATTCGCATGGGAGTACCTTCCTTTAAAGGGCAGGTCGGAGCGATGGACAGCGCCTGTTCATGAAGAAACCTGCCTGAGATGCCCTTATAGATAAGGGTGATTCTGGAAGATTCAAGCGTAGCGGGGTTGACCGGGGTCAGTCGGATGGATTAGCGGGGGGCCAGCCAGATCAGCGAAGCAAAGCGCCCACCCTGCGGGGTGCGGCGATAGGAGAAGAACCGCTCATCACTGACCGTGCACAAACCGCCGCCGTACACGGCAGTCACGCCACGCGCCGCCAGGCGAATGCGCGCCAGTTTGTAGATGTCGGCCATCAGCTTGCCCGGGCGCTCACCCTCGACAAAGGCCTCTGCAGCCTCCGGGTGCATGACCGTGAAGGCATCACGCACCTCCAGGCCCACTTCGAACGCCTGCGGGCCGATCGCCGGGCCGAGCCATACCAGTACGTCTTCAGGTGGCAATGCCAAGCGATCGAGGGTGGCTTCCAGCACGCCACCGGCCAACCCGCGCCAGCCGGCATGGGCTGCCGCCACACGGGTACCGGCGCGGTCGCAGAACAGCACGGGCAGGCAGTCGGCCGTCATCACGGTACAGGCAATGCCGGGCTGGTCGGTCCAGCTGGCGTCGGCTTCGGCGACCACGGACGGGTCGGCATCCGCCACCACCAAGCCATGCACCTGCTTGAGCCAGGCGGGCAGGATGGCGAATTCATCGCTCAGGCGGCGGCGATTCTCGGCGACCGCCTGCGGCGCGTCGCCGACGTGGTCGCCCAGATTGAAGGATTCGTAGGGCGGCAGGCTGATGCCGCCCTGACGGGTGGTGACGCAGGCGCGAACCGAGGCCGGGGCAGGCCAGTCGGGGAACAGCAGCGACTGCGCCAGGCTACTCATCCGATAAAGCTCTCGCGGTCCTGGTTGAGCAGCGACAGTAGCCAGGTGAAATCATCTGGCAGTGGCGATTCCCACTTCATCACTTCACCGGTGATGGGGTGGCGCAGCGCCAGGAAACGCGCGTGCAGCGCCTGGCGCGGGAAGGTCTTGACCGCCTCGACCATGGCCACGCTGGCCGCCGGCGGAATGCGGAAACGCACGCCGTACGTCTGGTCGCCGACCAGCGGATAACCGACATGCGCCATGTGCACGCGGATCTGGTGGGTCCGGCCGGTTTCCAGCTTGACCCGCACATGGGTGTGCGAACGGAAGCGCTTGAGCACCCGGTAGTGGCTGACCGCCGGCTTGCCACCGTCGGTCACCGCCATGCGCTGACGCAGGCCACCGTGACGGCCGATTGGGGCGTCGATCTTGCCACCGGCGATCACCACCCCGACCACGATGCATTCGTAGATACGGCTGACGGAGCGGCTCTGCAGCTGCTCGACCAGGTTGGTCTGCGCCTGCAGGGTCTTGGCGACGACCATCAGACCGGTGGTGTCTTTGTCCAGGCGATGAACGATACCGGCACGCGGCACGTTGATGATATCTGGCACGTGGTGCAGCAAGGCATTGAGCAGCGTACCGCTGGCGTGACCGGCGGCCGGGTGAACGACCAGCCCGGCAGGCTTGTTGATCACCATGATGTGGTCGTCTTCATAGACGATATCCAGCTCGATGTCTTCGGCGACCCAGTCGCCCTGGGCCTCTTGCTCGGCCTCCAGGGCCAGCAGCGAGCCACCATGCACGGTGTCACGCGGGCGCACGACGGCGCCATCGACCGTCAGGCGGCCCTCTTTGATCCACGTAGTAAGCCGCGAACGCGAGTATTCAGCGAACAATTGGGCGGCGACCTGGTCGAGGCGTTGACCGCCCAGTTCGGACGGTACCTCTGCGCTAAGTTGAATGATCTCGGACATGCTCGATTCGGCGGGCGTACAGCCTTTGGTTTCGGCTGCACGCTTGTGGTTAAATACGGCTTCTTTTGTCCCGGGGTTGGCCGGGGCGCTCATCATAACAGGACGGCACCGCCCAAGACAGCGGCCGTCAAAGGGACGCAAGCCGCCATGCAAGTGAAACACCTGCTGCTGATCGCCATCCTCGGGCTTACCGCGGCCTGTTCCTCGAATAAAGAGGTCATTGACGAGAACCTCAGCGAGACCGAGCTGTACCAGCAAGCTCAGGCCGACCTGGACAACTCCAGCTACAACAGCGCCGTGAACAAGCTCAAGGCCCTGGAGTCGCGCTACCCGTTCGGCCGTTATGCCGACCAGGCGCAGCTGGAGCTGATCTACGCCAACTACAAGAACTCCGAGCCCGAGGCCGCCAAGTCGGCTGCCGAGCGTTTCATCCGCCTGCACCCGCAGCACCCGAACGTCGACTACGCCTACTACCTCAAGGGCCTGACTTCGTTTGACCAGGACCGTGGCCTGCTGGCGCGTTTCCTGCCGCTGGACATGACCAAGCGTGACCCGGGCGCCGCGCGTGACTCGTACAACGAGTTCGCCCAGCTGACCAGCCGCTTCCCCAACAGCCGCTACGCGCCGGACGCCAAGCAGCGCATGATCTACCTGCGCAACCTGCTGGCTTCCTATGAAATCCACGTGGCCGACTACTACCTGAGCCGCCAGGCTTATGTAGCTGCCGCCAACCGTGGCCGCTACGTGGTCGAGAACTTCCAGGAAACCCCGTCGGTCGGCGACGGCCTGGCAGTGATGGTCGAGGCGTACCAGAAGATGCACCTGGACGAGCTGGCTGCCACCAGCCTGGAAACCCTCAAGCTCAACTACCCGAATCACCCGAGCCTGGTCGATGGCGAATTCCAGCCCAAGCAGGCCGAGTCTGATGGCCGTGGCTGGCTGTCCAAGGCCACCCTGGGCCTGATCGAAACCGACACGCCACTGCCGCCGGGTGAAACCCGCGCCAACCAGGACGTGGTCCGCCAGTTCCAGGACGCCCGCGCCGAGATGCCGCAGGACCTGCTGCCGAAAGACGAAAACGGCGACCCGATCCTGCCGGAAGGGCCGAAAGAAGCCGAGAAAGACCGCTCGTGGTTCAGCTACATGACCTTTGGTCTGTTCGACTGATTCACCGGGGTACAAGAAAGGGAGGCCTGAGGCCTCCCTTTTTTATTGGCCGCGCCCTAGACTGTCGGCTTCTTCTCTCGACAAGCTGAACACCATGGTTCGCCTACTTTTCTGGATCGCCCTGATCGCCGCCGCGTTCTGGCTGTGGCGCAAATTCAAGATCAGCCAGCAATCGCCGTCCAAGCCAAAACTCGACGCGCCGTTGCAGATGGTGCGCTGCGCCCATTGCGGCGTGCACCTGCCCAATGACCGGGCGCTACACCGAGGCAATGAGTGGTATTGCAGCCCGGCGCATCTGGAGCAAGGGCCAGGGCGGCAAGGCTGAACGCACTGCGGTCAAGATGTTCTATGCCGGATCGAGCGTTTTTGCGTATCCGGCTTTACAAAGCGAATTTAGCCCCGTATTGTAAAAAACTAATTTGCAACCATAAGTTGCAAGCAGTACTCCTACCACCGCGTTCAAAAAATGTGGTGCCGCTTTAGGTGATAGAAAATTATGACGTGATTGCAGTATCTGAAAACTGGAGCTTCTTTATGCATGATGCATATAGTGTCACCCCGCCTCGCACCTCCCCCGCCACCGTTTTTAAACGGCCCCCACCGATACAACTCCACTTTGTCTTGCGCCTCTGATATCTGAGCCACGGCCGCCGCTGCCCTGCACGCATTGATTTCTGCGAGCACGGGTAGATTTTTCTGTGGTCGTCAATTGGCAAACTGCGCCATATCACTAGCGGCCTTGGCCGTTAAGTATCGAACTGCCAACCTTCCATGGTTTGGCAGATAGGCATCTATTAACCGGATTTAACATGAATAATAAAGACTTATTGGATGAGTCTGTACGCATCAGAGAAAGCTATTCGGCATTACCCTTGCAAGCCTTTTGGACATGGCTAACCGGGAAAGAACTACGCGGCCGCCAGCCACGCTGGTCAACGTCACCTGTTGAATGCCTGATTTGGTCCTGCATTTGGCTGTTGGGTGGCTTTGCAGCGTCGCTGCTGGTTGTGCTTGAGGACTACCACCCCCTCTGGTTGATCCCATCGGTCATCTTCACCGCAGGGGGAGCCCGCTACATTGTCGCAACTATTATCCACCATGCCGTTCATCACACGCTGTTCGCCAGCCCACTGAAAAACCGCATCCTTTCGGAAATCCTGTCGACCATCACGGTTGTCCAGCCCTATGACATCTATCGACAGTTTCACGTGTTTGAACACCATGGCAGCGATTTTTCCACCACGGGCGACCAAGATCTGGCTGCGATTTATCGCATGGGACTGACCCCAGGCAAGACAGTGGCCGAGTTAAAAATGATCCTGTTCCTACAGTGCATCAACCCGGTTTTTCATCTCAAATTTCTGTTTGGACGCCTCAAGTCAAACCTCATCGGGCCGCCGCTCTATCGCATCCTGATGAGCGTTGCCTGGTTTGGGGCTTTAACCGCACTGGCCCAAACCATCGGCATCGAAGCATTCTGTTTGGCCGTACTGTTGCCTTTGGTACTGGTCTATCAAGTCTGTTCGATCCTGCACCTAGTGACCGAGCATGTCTGGGTCATTCGCAAGGCGGGTGAAACAGTGAAGTCCTCCCACGTCAACAACAGCCTGGGCCGTTTCTGCGGTGAAGCCACCCCCTGCGGCAGCAGTTGGGTAACCCTTACCCCCATGTGGGTCCTGTGGACAGTTCGTCACCTGTTCTGGCACCTGCCTTGCCGGATCCTGTTCGTACAGGGCTCCCTCGCCGTGCACGACTGGCATCATCGACATGGCGGAAAGCGCAACTGGCCAGATTCAATTCAGGCAAGGGAAGAAGAAATCATCAAGCATGCCAACGCTGGAGAGTATTCCTACACCGACATATGGGGCTTCGCCAATGCCCTGGAATACACCTTGAGCGGCATCAGTAACTCCGAAGAAATCATCGATCTTAGCAACATACGCTATCGCCTCAACTGACAGACTCTTTCAAGACAAGGACTTCAAATGCACGCCGTTGCCGAACGCACTGTCGAATGTGAAAACCCGCTAAATATCGTTGATGGCTATCGCTTCATCGCTAGCGACTACTATATGCAGTCCATCAGCGAGGCAGACTTAAGCGACTTCCGCGCCTTCTATCATTCGCAAGTATCCGAAGACCCCTATGCGCCTGCCGTGCGAGACCGCGGCATGATTAAAATCGTCTTCAATCCCTTTACCTGCGACCTGCAACTCGCAACGAATCAGAGTTACTTCCAATCTTACGGCGCGAATGATTCGGACGGCGGTAAAGTTCGCGTATTCCCCGCTATCTGCCCATCGCTTGTCAGCAACAAGACATTTGTCCACATCCTCAATCAAGACGCCGAACTGATGCGCATCTACTGTGAGCGACAGGGCCGCACTTCGCTAAATCTCAGTGTTCACTTCATCCGTTACAAGGCAGAGCAAGGCGGCGCTTCCTATAGTTCACCTGTCTGGCTGCACCTCGATGATGAACCCTTGGTGTTCATCCACCTGGTGGAACTCACCGCCAATGCGCTAGGCGCCGATAATGTGATCTCTGGTATGGACAACAAGCCCACCAACGTACTGCGGCTGGTAGCGCCTTTCGATACCTTGGTGGTGGACACCATGAAGAAGCACGCCGTCACGCCTCTGGGGTCGTCAGGAGGCACGGCCTACCGGGACGTGATGTTGATCAACCTGGAAGCGGATCTGCAACAGAAGTAAACAGCCTACCGGAGTAGTAGACCTTGAGTGCAATAACAGAAGAGAAGCAAGGGCGTTTGGCCATGATCCTGGCCATGATCATTTCGGGGACCATCGGTTTCTTCGTGGTGTCCTCAGACCAAAGCCCATTCAATGTGGTGTTCTTTCGCTGCGCGATCGGCGGCAGTGGGCTCATCCTGTATTGCCTCTGCAAAGGCTTCTACCGCTCGTTGCGAATCACCCAGCGGCAAGGTATCTACTTGCTGCTGGGGGCGCTGACTCTCATCTTCAACTGGGTATTCCTTTTTACGGCTTACAAACTCACCAGCATCGGCATCACTACCATCATCTATCATCTGCAGCCCTTCTTCCTCTTGTTCAGCAGCATGCTGTTGATGAAAGAACGCGTGAAGCGCTCAAACCTGTTGTGGCTGACGCTGGCCTTCATCGGCCTTGTTGTCATCATCAGACCCGAGCAGGCCAGCCTCGACGAGCGCTTCCTGCTAGGCTGCCTCAGTGCGATGGCAGCCGCAATTCTCTATGCGATAACAACGCTGCTGACTCGCCAGATTGCTAATGAAATGCGCCCGGAAGTCATCGCCAGCAGCCACATGATCGTTGGCACCCTGGTGTTTCTGTTCATTGCCGACCTCACCGTGTTGCCCACTACCACAGCGCATTGGGGTGCCATCGCAACACTCGGCCTGTTCCACACCACGTTCATGTACCTGCTGCTATACACCGCATTCAAGAAAGCAACCACCACCAGCCTGGCAGTGTTCGGTTTCGTTTACCCATTGGTGGCACTCATCGTTGATTACTTTGCCTTCGGTCACATCATTAGTATCAGCCAGGGTTTGGGCGCTGTACTGATCCTGGCATCGGGGCTCGCCTACAACCACGGCATGGTCATCCACGCGCTCGAAAAACGCGCTGGCTGTACACCCCCGGATGCGCCAGACATGGAGGGCAGCAAGCAATGAGTACCGACTATGTCAAACGCATCTTGCGGGCAAGGGTATATGACGTGGCTCACAAGACTGCCCTACAGGATGCGCCGCAGTTATCGGCGCAGCTGAATAACCGGATACTACTCAAGCGCGAGGATCTGCAACCGGTCTATTCGTTCAAGCTGCGCGGTGCATATAACAAACTGGCCAACATGACTGTCGAGCAGCGCCAGCGAGGAGTGATTACCGCATCGGCGGGCAATCATGCCCAAGGGCTTGCCTTGGCTGCGCTGGCCATGGGCTGCCCGGCAACCATCGTCATGCCGATAACCACACCCGCTATCAAGGTCAAAGGTGTACGTTCCCGTGGTGCCACCGTAGTGCTGCATGGCGAAACATTTGCCTGCGCGCTGGCCTATGCATTAAGCCTGTGCAAACAGCAGGATCTGACGTTCGTTCACCCCTACGATGATCCGGATGTCATCGCCGGCCAAGGGACCGTAGGCGTGGAAATCCTCGAACAACTTCCAGAGCCCGATGCGATCTTCGTACCGGTCGGCGGTGGCGGGCTGATTGCCGGCATCGCCGCCTACATCAAGTATGCACGCCCGCAAACACTGATCATCGGGGTTGAGCCGGAGGACTCCAACTGCCTCCAAAAAGCACTGCAGGCAGGTGAACGAATAACGCTGTCACAGGTCGACAAATTTGCCGACGGTGTTGCCGTCAATCAAATCGGTCGTTACCCCTTCGAGCTGTGCCAAACCCATGTGGACCACGTCATTACGGTGAGCAACGACGAGATCTGCGCGGCTATCAAGGCAGTGTTCGAGGATACCCGATCCATACTCGAGCCCTCGGGCGCCTTGGCTGTTGCGGGAATCAAGCGTTACGTGGCAACTACCCGCTGCGTCGGCAAACAACTGGTTGCCGTCAACTCGGGGGCCAATATCAATTTCGACCGGCTGAGTCACGTGGCCGAGCGAGCCGAACTGGGTCGAGGCAAGGAGATCCTCTGCGCTGTAACCCTTTCGGATCTTAAAGGCAGCTTCTGGTCGTTATGCGAGCTGCTGGAGGGGCACGCGATCACCGAGTTGAGTCTGCGCAGCCAGGACGGCCCCGATGCGCAGGTACTTCTGGGGGTTCGAACCGACCCGCAGAATCCGGGCCAGGTACCGTTGTTACGCATGCTCAGCTCCTTTGGTTTCGAGGTCCGAGATCTAACCGCGAACGAATGCGCAAAACAGCATGTCCGTCATATGGTCGGCGGGCGCAACGCTGATGCACGCGATGAAGTAGTGCTCAGTTTCGAGTTCCCTGAAAGACCGGGGGCGCTGTTCCGGTTCCTGGAAAATCTGGACATGCGCTGGGCCATTTCCATGTTCCATTACCGCCACCACGGTATAGCGCAAGGCTACGTACTTATTGGGCTGAATGTTCCCCAGGCCGAGAGGGTGAACATGTGCAGTGTGCTCGACGGACTTGGCTACCCCTATCACGATGAGACGTCAAACCCGGCATACAGCCTGTTTCTTGGCCCCCCCACCGATGAACAAGGCCGGCTCCACGAGACCACGCATCAGCATCAAGTCCTGGAGCCGGTCCCGGCCATCGGTTGCTCCTTCTAAATACGGCCTTGGGGGTCGTAAGCAGCAGGCGCAATTGCCGGGGGTTGCCCAGTCATCAGGTCCGCCAGCAACTGGCATGAGGCAGGCGCCAATACCAACCCATTACGGTAATGCCCGCAGTTCAGCCACAGACCTGCGTGCTCCCGGACCGGACCGATGAAAGGAATACCTTCCGGCGACCCTGGTCGCAACCCTGCCCAGTGCGCCACGACCGTGGCGTCCTTGAGCGCTGGTAGCAGTTCGATGGCGGAAGCCTTGAGGCTTGCCAGCGCATCTTCGGTCGGCGTCTTGTCATACCCGGCATGTTCCAGCGTACTCCCCACCAGAATATGCCCGTCACGTCGCGGAATCGCGTAGCGCCCCTTGGCCAGCACCATGCTCGGCAAAAAGTCCTCGGCACACTTGAACAGAATCATCTGGCCCTTTACCGGCTCCACCGGCAGCTCAAGGCCTAGCGTGCGCAGCAGGTCACCGCTCCAGGCGCCAGCACTGAGCACCACCTCATCGGCCTGCAACGCGCCGTCTTGCGTCTGCACGCCAGTGACACGCCCACCCTCCTGAACGAACCCGGTGATCTGGCAGTGTTCGCGCAAGGTCACGTTGGGCAATGCCAGCAGCGCCGCCTTGAGCGATTTCACCAGCCGCGGGTTGCGCACATTGGCCACACCGGCCATGTAGATGGCGTGTTTGAAGCCAGGACCCAGCACCGGGACAGCGTCGTAGGCTGCAGAGATATCCACCGCGCTCAGTGGCCGCCGCTCGCGATCAGCCCAGGCCAGGGCCTCGGCCTCGTCGTCCAGGTCAAGCCAGTACAAGCCGGTGGTGTAGACTTCGGGGTCGACGCCGGTGCTGGCGAACAGGCGCTCGCCCAGCTGTGGATAAAAATCCTGCGACCAGTGCGCCAGGGCGGTTACTGCCGGGCTGTAACGCCACGGGTATAACGGCGAGACGATACCGCCGCCGGCCCAGGACGACTCGCGCCCCACTTCGCCCTGATCGCACACCACCACCTGGCCAACCTTCGCCGCCAGGTTGAACGCCGTCAGCAGGCCGATCACCCCGCCACCGACCACCACTACTCGCTTGCTCATCTGTCGATCCAACACCTGAAGTAAAACCGCGATGCACGTGCATCATTCAACCTTCAGCTTCCCCAACAGCGCTCGCTGGCCTCGGTGCCGCCAGGATTGCTCTGCACGCCAGCCTGGTCGAGCTGAAAATCGCCACAGCGGTCCTCGGCCATCAGGCCATGCGGCAGCCGCCGTGCGCGAAGCGTGAAAGTGTCGCTGCCGCGTTCGGCCTGCAGGCTGTAGTAACGGTTGGCGGTGGGCAATGCCGGGTCGCCCTCGGCGTACTGGCCGGTGCGCACGCGATGGCGCTCCAGGCGCAAGGCGGCGTCATGCAACAGGCCAACCACTTCGCTGCGTGCGGCTCGCCTGAGCTGGTCGCTGTAACTGGGGTAGGCAATGGCTGCCAGAATGCCGGTGACGGCTACGACAATCAACAACTCGATCAGACTCAGGCCTTGCTGCATGTCAGTCTTCCTTCAGTCTTTGTCGCCAGAGAATGCGCTGGGGCGCTTGCGCTTGAGCGGCCGGGACGGCATAGACCGTTTCCAGTACTTGCCTTGCCGCGAGCTGCCGACTGACGGCCGTGACGCGGTACAGCGTGACAGGCTCGCCCTCCGGCATGTGAAGGGCACGCGTGCTTACGCCCAGATTTTGCAGTTGAAAGAAGCCGGCATTGCTGGCTTGCCATTGCCCTTCCAGTTCATGGGGGCGCGCAGGTGGCAGGCAGACCTGACACAAGGCTGGCGGCGCACGTAGCACTTCGTCCTCAGCGGCCTGCAATGTGGCCTCTGCCTGCTCGAAGGCTTGTAAGCCGTCGCGCAAGTAGCCGCTCATGCGTGTCTCCAGCAGCGCATCACGCAGAGCGGATGCCGCCAGCAGGCCTAGCAACAGGCTCAGGACCAGCGCCAGCAGAAGTACCACGCCACGCTGACGCTTCATGGTTGGGCCTGCGGGTTGCGGACTGCCACGCTGAGGTCGTAGTGCTGCTCGATCTCCAACGTCGGCTCGTACAACGTCAGTGCGATATCGACTCGCCCGCCTTCAAGCGTTTGCACGTGCTCGAAACGTAGCTCGCGCACATGGTCTATCAGCGGCTGGAAGTTGTCCTTCCCTCGCTTGAAAGACAGCGTGGTCCCCGAGAGTCGATAGATATGTCGGCTGACCGCATACGACAAAAGTCGGTCAGTGCTTTTGTCCAGGTTCTCGCCAACCAGCACGTCGCGGATGCAGTCCGTTTGCAACGTCCACTCCGGCGCCCCGGCGTATCCGGGAAGCTCTGCCACAGTCAGGGTCAGGTTGGTTGAGCGTACTTGCAAAGGCTGGGCAAAGGCAGCGCGCGAGGCGGAATCCTTGAAGTCACCCGGCTTCAGGCGCAAGCAACCGAACATGCCAGCCATGCGGATATCCTGGGCGATGCGCAGCAACACCAGCCGGGCGTCTGCCTGCATGAGTAGCGCCGCGCCCTGCAACCGCCAGCTCTGGTGGGCCGAAACGAAAATCCGGCTGGCTGCCGTGAGCAGCATCAGCCCAATGGCAAGCGCCAGCATGGCTTCGACCAGGCCGAAGCCTCTGTGCCTTCGCCTCATGGCTGGCGCACCGTGCCTGCAGCCCTGGCCCGCTCATGCAGGCTGTGCGCGGCCAGCGCCCCTTGTACCTCTCGATGCCCCGCCTCGGTGGCTTGCAGTGCCTGGATCTGCAATGCCGCTGCGGCGAACATCCCCGCACCCACCACCCCCACAGCCAATAATACTTCCAAGAGCGTCATGCCCCGTTGCCTTGCGTGCATCCCTGCACCTCCTGCGACTTTTCCCGCGATGGCTTAAAACCTGGCGACTGGACCTCTTGTCCGGTGAGCCTGAAGCTAAGCCAAGCACTTCCAGGGAGGAATGCACGATGAAGCAACAGGGCGTAACACTGATACAAATGATGTTTGCACTGGCCTTGGCTGCGGTACTGACACAGCTCGGCCTGCCGGCCTACGCAAAATTGAGCGAAAACCTACACAAAGCGGCGGTGGCCCGCGACCTGGCCCAGGCGCTGCGCAGCGCGCGCAGCCACGCCATATTGCAAAGTCAGCCAGTGCTGGTGCAATCGTTGGAAAAAGATTGGGGAAGAGGTTGGCGAGTGATGCTGGAACATAATCGGCAAATACTGCGGGAGCAGCGTCTTGCTCGGCCAGTGAACATTTTGGCAACTACGGGTGGGGAGGTCCGGTTCAGTGCCCTGGGCACTCCGTGGAACGGCTTCGGTGGCAGGCTGGAATTGTGCGAGAACGCCGTGCGGCCAAGCCACTTTCAAGTGGTTTTGGCCAGCAGCGGCAGGATCAGGCTGCGCACAGATGAACGGCAAGATTCACTGTGCGCAAAACCCTGATCAGATCAGCGAGCGGACCCGCAGCTCTTTGGGCATGGAGAACGTGATGTTCTCCGGGCGCCCATCCAGCTCCTCGGCGCCGGTGGCGCCCCAGGCCTTGAGCTGGTCGATCACGCCACGCACCAGCACTTCGGGGGCCGAAGCACCGGCGGTTATACCGATGCGTGCCGCCTGGTCGAACCAGCCGCGCTGCATGTCTTCGGCGCCATCGATCAGATAGGCCGGGGTCCCCATGCGCTCGGCCAGCTCACGCAGGCGGTTGGAGTTGGAGCTGTTGGGGCTGCCCACCACCAGCACCACGTCGCATTCACCGGCCAGTTGCTTGACCGCGTCCTGGCGGTTTTGGGTGGCGTAGCAGATGTCGTCCTTGCGCGGGCCGCCGATGTTCGGGAAGCGTGCGCGCAGGGCGTCGATGACACGGCTGGTGTCATCCATCGACAGCGTGGTCTGGGTGACGAAGGCCAGGTGGTCCGGGTCGCGCACTTCCAGCTTGGCGACATCGTCCTCGTCTTCGACCAGGTAGATGGCGCCGCCGTTGCTGGCGTCGTATTGGCCCATGGTGCCTTCGACTTCCGGGTGCCCTTCGTGGCCGATGAGAATGCACTCACGGCCGTCGCGGCTGTACTTGGCGACCTCAATATGCACCTTGGTCACCAGCGGGCAGGTGGCGTCGAACACTTTCAGGCCACGGCCGGCGGCTTCCTGGCGCACGGCCTGGGAAACACCGTGGGCACTGAAGATGACGATGACGTCGTCGGGCACCTGGTCCAGCTCTTCGACGAAGATGGCGCCACGGTTGCGCAGGTCTTCCACCACGAACTTGTTGTGCACCACTTCATGGCGCACATAGATCGGCGGGCCGAAAACTTCCAGCGCACGGTTGACGATCTCGATCGCCCGGTCGACCCCGGCGCAGAAGCCGCGAGGGTTGGCGAGTTTGATTTGCATGCTCGGCTCCAGGCTTACAGGGCCTTCACCTCGAGGATCTCCACCTCGAAGGTCAGGGTCTTGCCAGCCAGTGGGTGATTGAAGTCGATGGTCACTTGGTCATCGTCGAACGCTTTGACCACTCCCGGCAGCTCGGTGTTGGCGGCATCGTTGAAGATGATCAGCAGCCCCTCGGACAGCTCCATGCCCTCGAAGTTGGACCTCGGCATGACCTGCACATTCTGCGGGTTAGGCTGGCCGAAGGCATTCTCCGGAGCCACCACCACCGTGCGTTTGTCGCCGGCCTTGAAGCCGAACAACGCGCTTTCGAAGCCAGGCAGCAGGTTGCCGTCGCCAACCTTGAAGGTGGCCGGGGCCTTGTCGAACGTGCTGTCGACGGTGTCGCCGTTTTCCAGGTGCAACGCGAAGTGCAGGGTAACTTCGGTGTTCTGGCCGATGCGGGTGTCAGTCATGGACCGGATCCTCGGACTTCTTGCTCTTGAACATGTCCAGCGCCAGCATTACCGCGCCAACGGTGATGGCGCTGTCAGCAATATTGAAGGCTGGGAAGTAATGGGTGTTCTTCCAGTGCACCAGGATGAAGTCGACCACATGGCCAAGCACGACGCGATCGTACAGGTTGCCAATGGCTCCACCCAGCACCAGAGCCAGCGCCACCGCCAGCCAGGTCTCGTTGCGCCCCAGGCGCTTGAGCCAGACCACCAGCACGGCACTGACCGCCACGGCGATCAGGGCGAACAGCCAACGCTGCCAGCCAGCACCATCGGCGAGGAAGCTGAATGCGGCGCCCGTGTTATAGGCCAGCGTCCAGCTGAAGTAGTCTGGGATGACGACGATCTGCTGGTACATGGTCAGGGCGTTGTTGAAGTACAGCTTGGTGGCCTGGTCGAGGACCAGGACCAACAAGCTCAGCCACAGCCAGGGAAGGCGCCCGAAGCGCCCTACCGAAGGGTTAGGCATAGTGGCGCACCTCACCGGAGCCGCTCAGGTTGTCGACGCAACGGTTGCAGATTTCCGGGTGCTCCGGGTGGCTGCCGACGTCGGCGCGGAAGTGCCAGCAACGGCCGCACTTGGCATGTCCGGACTTGACCACTTTCAGCTTGAGGCCTTCGACTTCGGTGACCACGGCTTCGGCCGGCGCCTGGGCGAATGGCACCACGCTGGCTGCGGAGGTGATCAGCACGAAGCGCAGCTCGTCGCCCAGCTTGGCCAGGTCGGCGCTCAGGCCTTCTTCGGCGAACAGGGTGACTTCAGCCTGCAGGTTGCCGCCGATGACCTTGGCGGTCCGCTGGTTTTCCAGCTCTTTGTTGACCGCAGCCTTGACTGCCATCACGCGGTCCCAGTAGGCACGGTCCAGCTCGCTGCTTTCCGGCAGTTCGCTCAGGCCCTGGTACCAGCCGTTGAGCATCACCGACTCGTTGCGCTCGCCCGGCAGATACTGCCAGATTTCATCGGCGGTGAAGGCCAGGATCGGCGCGATCCAGCGCACCAGTGCCTCGCTGATGTGGTACAGCGCGGTCTGGCAGGAACGGCGAGCGACACTGTTGGCGCCGGTGGTGTACTGGCGGTCCTTGATGATATCGAGGTAGAAGCCGCCCAGCTCCTGCACGCAGAAGTTGTGGATCTTCGAGTAGACGTTCCAGAAGCGGTATTCGCCGTAGTGCTCTTCCAGCTCGCGCTGCAGCAGCAGGGCACGGTCCACCGCCCAGCGGTCCAGGGCGATCATCTCTTCCGGCTTCAGCAGGTCACGGGCCGGGTCGAAGCCGGACAGGTTGGAGAGCAGGAAGCGCGCGGTGTTGCGGATACGCCGGTAGGCGTCGGCGCTGCGCTGCAGGATCTGCTCGGAAACCGCCATTTCACCGGAGTAGTCGGTGGCCGAGACCCACAGGCGCAGGATGTCGGCACCCAAGGTGTTGTTGACCTTCTCCGGCTCGATGGTGTTGCCCAGCGACTTGGACATCTTGCGGCCGTTCTCGTCCACGGTGAAGCCGTGGGTCAGCAGCTCGCGGTACGGCGCGTGGTTGTCGATGGCGCAACCGGTCAGCAGCGACGAATGGAACCAGCCGCGGTGCTGGTCGGAACCTTCCAGGTAAAGGTCGGCGCGCGGGCCGGTGGCATGGCCGATGTCGTGCGAGCCACGCAGCACATGCCAGTGGGTGGTGCCGGAGTCGAACCAGACGTCCAGGGTGTCGCTGATCTTGTCGTACTGGCCGGCTTCGTCACCGAGCAGTTCGGCGGCGTCCAGCTTGAACCAGGCCTCGATGCCTTCTTGTTCGACGCGCGCAGCCACGGCTTCCATCAGCTCGACGGTACGCGGGTGCAGCTCGCCGGTCTGCTTGTGCAGGAAGAACGGAATCGGCACGCCCCAGTTGCGCTGACGCGAGATGCACCAGTCCGGACGGTTGGCGATCATCGAGTGCAGGCGCGCCTGGCCCCAGGCCGGGACGAACGTGGTGTCTTCGATGGCCTTGAGCGCGCGCTCACGCAGCGGCTCGCCGGTGGTTGGCTGCTTGTCCATGCCGACGAACCACTGCGCGGTGGCGCGGTAGATCAGCGGGGTCTTGTGGCGCCAGCAGTGCATGTAGCTGTGCTTGATGGTTTCCGTGTGCATCAGCGCATCGACTTCTCGCAGCTTCTCGATGATGGCTGGGCCGACCTTGAAAATAAACTGGCCCCCGAAGTACTCCAGGGACGGTACATACACGCCATTACTCTGCACTGGCGTGAGGATTTCGTCGTTATGCATGCCGTAGCGTTTGCAGGTGACAAAGTCATCTTCGCCATAGGAAGGCGAGGTATGCACGATACCCGTACCGGCGCTGAGCTCGACATAATCGGCAAGATATACAGGAGACGGGCGGTCGTAGAAGGGATGGCGGAAATTGATGAGCTCAAGCGCGGAACCCGGGGCGCAAGCGATCACCTGCCCTTCCCTGCCATAACGGGTCAGACACGCCTGCACCAACTCTTCGGCCAGCACCAACAGACGATCACCCACGTCCACCAGGGCATAGCTGAAATCGGCATGTACGGCCAGCGCCTGGTTGGCCGGAATAGTCCATGGCGTAGTGGTCCAGATCACCATACCCGCTGGCTTGGGCAGGCTCGCCAGGCCGAAGGCAGAGGCAAGTTTCCCGGCATCGGTATCGGAAATCGGGAAGGCTACATCTAGAGTCTGGGACTGCTTGTCAGCGTATTCGACTTCGGCTTCGGCCAGGGCCGAACCGCAGTCGAAGCACCAGTTCACAGGCTTGAGGCCCTTGAACACGAAACCTTGCTTGACCATTTCGGCCAGGGCGCGGATTTCACCAGCCTCGTTGGCGAAGTTCATGGTCTTGTACGGGTTGTCCCAGTCACCCAGCACACCCAGGCGGATGAACTCGGTCTTCTGCCCTTCGATCTGCTCGGCGGCGTACTCACGGCACAGCTCGCGGGTGCGGTCGGCGGTCAGGTGCTTGCCATGGGTGACTTCGACCTTGTGCTCGATCGGCAGACCGTGGCAGTCCCAGCCCGGCACGTACGGCGCGTCGAAGCCCGACAGGGTCTTGGAGCGGACGATCATGTCCTTGAGAATCTTGTTCAGCGCATGACCGATGTGGATCTTGCCGTTGGCATAGGGCGGGCCGTCGTGCAGGACGAATTTCGGACGATCCTTGCCAATTTCGCGCAGCTTCTGGTACAGGCCAATGCTGTCCCAGCGCTGCAGAATTTGCGGTTCGCGCTGAGGCAGGCCGGCCTTCATGGGGAAGGCGGTGTCCGGAAGGTTAAGCGTGGCTTTGTAGTCGGTCATTTCAGGCTCTTGGTTAGCGGTTGAGCGTGCCAATGTGCACGTGCGGCGGCGATATCCGCATCGATCGCCGACTTCAGCGCCTCCAGGGAGGCGAATCGCTGCTCTTCGCGCAGCTTGTGGTGGAATTCCACCGTCAGGCGCCGGCCATACAGATCGCCGGCATAGTCCAGTAGATGTATCTCGAGGTGCGGGCGGCCGTCACCGGCCACCGTCGGGCGCACCCCGATGTTGCCAACGCCCGGCCAGGCCTTGCCGTCGATTTCGATGCTGGCCAGGTAAACCCCGGACAGCGGCACGCGGCGGCGCTTGAGCTGGATGTTGGCGGTGGGCGTGCCGAGCTGGCGGGCCAGCTTCTGGCCGTGCAGCACACGCCCGGTGATGCGGTAAGGGCGGCCCAACAGGTGCTCGGCGAGTTCGAAGTTGCCCTCGGCCAGCGCTTTGCGCACCTCGGTGCTGCTGACCCGCAGGCCATCCTGGATCACCGTGTTGGCCGCTTCGACGGTGAAGCCGTACTGCTTGCCAGCCTCGATCAGGAAGGCGAAATCGCCAGCACGGTCGCAACCGAAGCGGAAGTCGTCGCCCACTTCGAGATGGCGCACGCCGAGGCCGTCGACCAGGATCGCCTTGACGAACTCGTCGGCGCTGAGCTTGCTCAGGCGCTGGTTGAAGGCCAGGCACAGGACCCGGTCAATCCCTTCGGCGGCCAGCAGCTCGACCTTGTCACGCAAACGTGCCAGGCGGGCCGGCGCGGTGTCCGGGGCGAAATACTCGCGCGGCTGCGGCTCGAAGATCACCACGCACGTCGGCAGGCCCAATTCATGGCCGCGCTCGCGCAGGCGCGCCAGGATCGCCTGGTGGCCACGATGAACCCCGTCGAAGTTGCCAATGGTGGCGACACAGCCCCGGTGCTCGGGGCGCAGGTTGTGAAGACCTCGAACCAGCTGCATAACGCGCTTCTTGCTCATAAAGTGGCCGATTATAACCACACCCGGGCGTTGGTGACAGGCAGCAGCGCCAGGGTGCGGCGTGGAAGATGAAAAACCGACGCCTGACCCGCCTTCTACTTCAATGCAGGGCCTTGCGGGCGAAATGACGAGGCCTGAAACCGCACACGTAGAGGCAACCAAAATAGGTCACGATACCGGCCGCGATCAACGCGCCCAGGCGCATGAATCGCTGCAACATGTTGCCTTGTTCCCAGGCCGGCAGGTAGTGCATGCCCACCAGCAGCACCGCCACCATCAAGGTAACCGCCAGCACCAGCTTGAGCAGGAACATGGTCCAGCCCGGCTGCGGCTGGAACAACTGCTTGCTGCGCAGCTTCCAGAACAACAGGCCGGCATTGAGGCAGGCGCCCAGGCTGATCGCCAAAGCAAGGCCGGCGTGTTGCAGCGGGCCGACCAGGGCCAGGTTGAACAACTGGGTGCAGACCAGGGTGAAAATCGCGATTCGCACAGGCGTACGGATATTCTGCTGCGCATAGAAGCCCGGTGCCAGCACCTTGACCAGAATGATTGCCAGCAGGCCTACCGAATAGGCGATCAGCGCGCGCTGGGTCATCGCTGCGTCGAAGGCGCTGAACTTGCCATATTGGAACAGCGCCACGGTCAGTGGCTCGGCCAGGACCGCCAGGGCCAGGGTGCACGGCAATACCAGCAGGAAGCACAGGCGCAGGCCCCAGTCGAGGATCCGCGAGTACTCCTCGCGATCCTTGTTGGCGTAGGTCTTGGCCAGGGTCGGCAGCAGGATTGTGCCCAACGCTACGCCAAGCACACCCGAAGGCAGCTCCATCAGGCGGTCGGCGTAGTACATCCACGACACCGAGCCGGCCACCAGGAAGGAGGCGAAGATGGTGTTGATGATCAGCGAAATCTGGCTGACCGATACGCCAAGAATGGCCGGCAGCATCTGCTTGAGCACCCGCCACACGCCGCTGTCACGCAGGTTCAGGCGCGGCAGCACGAGCATGCCGATCTTCTTCAACGCCGGCAGCTGATACAGCAACTGCGCCAGGCCGCCGGCCAGCACGCCCCAGGCTAGCGCCATAATCGGCGGGTCGAAATACGGCGTGAGCAGCACGGCGAAGATGATCATCGCCACGTTGAGCAGGGTCGGGGTGAAAGCCGGGACCGAGAAGCGGTTCCAGGTATTGAGGATCGCGCCGACCAGGGAAGACAGCGAGATCAGCAATATATAAGGAAAGGTCACCCGCAGCAGGTCGGTGGTCAGCTGGTACTTCTCGGCATTGTCGACAAAGCCCGGCGCGGTGGCCCAGACCACCCAGGGAGCGGCGAAGATGCCGATCACCGTGACCAGAGCCAGGACCAACGTCAACAGGCCACTGACATAAGCGATGAAGGTACGCGTCGCCTCTTCGCCCTGTTGGGTCTTGTATTCGGCCAGGATCGGCACGAAGGCCTGGGAAAACGCGCCCTCGGCAAAAATCCGCCGCAGCAGATTGGGTAGTTTGAAGGCGATGAAGAAGGCGTCGGTGGCAACGCCGGCACCGAAAATACGGGCCAGTATGGTGTCACGCACGAAGCCCAGCACCCGGGAAATCATGGTGATGGAGCTGACTGCAGCCAAGGATTTGAGCAGGTTCATCGAAAAGATTCACGCCAAGGGCAAAGGACGCTGCCAGACAGCGGCCGAATGTGCGATACTCCCGCGCCTTCGCAGGGGAGCCAAAAATTCCCGAGTTTACAGGTCGTACAGCAGAAAGGAATATTTCCCTCCTGTTGGTGCGCCGCTCGGCGGAACCTTGCAGGTGGCCTTGACATCCGATCCAGTCATCGGCATGATTCGCGGCCTATTTTGTTTGCTATTTACCTAAAGTCTTTCGAGGAGCTCGACGGTGGCCAACACACCTTCCGCCAAGAAACGTGCAAAACAGGCTGAGAAGCGTCGCAGCCACAACGCCAGCCTGCGTTCCATGGTCCGCACCTACATCAAGAATGTAGTTAAAGCCATCGACGCAAAAGACGCCGAAAAAGCGCAAGCCGCTTACGTTCTGGCTGTACCAGTAATCGACCGTATGGCCGACAAAGGTATCATCCACAAGAACAAAGCTGCTCGCCACAAAGGCCGTCTGAATGGCCACATCAAGGCGCTGAAAGAAGCTGCAGCTGCCTAAGCGACGCTTTAGTCGAAAAACCGACCCTAGGGTCGGTTTTTTATTGCCTGCGATTTATAACGGGCGCATACATACGTTGAAAAAAAGGGGCTGCACCTGGCAGCCCCTGATCCATCACTTGGCGATCTGAATCTTTGGCGCCCACTGTAGCCAGGCATCTTCCGGCTTGTCGAACAAGGCAAAGGTCTGTTGCGGCCGCGCCGGGTTGCCCATCTGCTCGCCATCAGGCGTGGCGAACGCAATGCCACCATCGATGAGCGTCTCCAGCGACTCGGTACGCACAGTAGCGCCTTTGAACAGCCCCCAGTCGAAACCGAAACCGCTGCTGTTCCAGAACCGGCTTCCGCCACGCACCAAGGCTGCGTAGCGTGGTTCGATCAGGATATGAATCAGTACGCGGTCCGCCGTCTGGCCCAGCTCGAAACCGGTCACCTTGCCTACCGCCACTTCACGGTAGGTGACCGGCACGCCCGGCTTGATCGATCCCCGCCTCGGAGCACTTAGCGTCAGAGGCAGGCCCACTTCCACGCCGGTGACCTCAGGCGCATCGGCCAGGGCGATGAAATCGCGCTGCGGGCCTTTGTCCTTCACCACCGGCTGCACCTCCAGGTACTGCCCGCCAATCAACGTATCGAGGTTCTCGGTGCGCACCAGACCAAGCGCCGGCTTCACCACCCAGAACTGCGTTCCAGCCCGCGCGATGCGATCCGCCGATTCGGTGATACGTGCACGCAGCAGTACCGCCTGCAAATCCTTGGTCAGGTCGACACTTTCAATACTGCCTACATCCAGGCCACGGAAGCGAATCGGCGTACCCGGCTTGAGCCCATCGGCACGGTCCACGCGGATGGTGATCAGCGTACCGGCGCGGTTTACCGCCTCCTGGCTATCATGCAGGCGGAAGCGTGGGATATGGCGCTTTAGCGCCACGTTCGGCGTTGGCGTATCAAAGGCGATACCGCCGGCCATCAGGGTCTGCAGCGATTCGCTCTTGATCTTGATGCCTGAAAGGCCGCCCGTGAGGGTAATACCGCTGACATTCCAGAAACGCGAGGAGCCGTTGACCAGATTCTCGTATTCCTTCTCGATGTGCACACCGATCAGGATGCGGTTGCTGTTGCGGGCGAACTGGTAGCTCTGCACGCTACCCACCTT
The DNA here is from genome assembly GCF_044772285.1 of Pseudomonas sp. NPDC090233. NCBI lineage: Bacteria > Pseudomonadati > Pseudomonadota > Gammaproteobacteria > Pseudomonadales > Pseudomonadaceae > Pseudomonas > Pseudomonas sp. NPDC090233. The sequence goes on from NZ_JBIVYQ010000003.1 coordinate 685,679, forward strand.
GACCTGGCGGTACATTACCGGGCTGCCGACCTCCAGCGAACCGAGGGTATCGGCGAACAGCACCATGTGCAGGCCCGGCGCCTTGAGGTCCAAGGGCGGCGCCTTGGCACGTGCCTCGAACTCGCGCTGCGGCGTGGCACCCTTGTCACCCGGGCGAATGGCGATGTAGTTACCTTTGACCAAGGCTTCCAGGCCGGTGATACCTGCCAGGGAGATGGAAGGCTTGACCACCCAGAACTGCGTACCGTCGACCAGGTAATCTTCAGTCAGCGGGTCCAGGGTCAGTTCGGCCATGGCACTGCCAAGGTTGTCTTCCATCTTCAGGGTTTTCAGCGAACCGACCTGAATACCTTTGTACATGACCGGCGTGCGACCCGCCTGCAGGCCCTCATAGTCACTCAGCTTGACCTTGACGCGGATACCCGCCTGGGCGGCGTCGAAGTCTTCATACAGACGGAACGGCAGGCCCGGGTCGGTGGGCGGGCTATCCTTGCGATGTTCCGGCGTGGCGAAGGCGATGCCGCCTGCAACGATGCTGGACAACGACTCGCTGCGCACCTTCACACCAGACAGGTCTGCATCGATGCTGATGCCGCTGGCGTTCCAGAAGCGCGTGTGTTTGCGCACCAGGCTGGCGTAGGCCGGCTCGATGAACACTTTGACCTCGACTGTGCTCTGGTCTTCGGACAGGCGATAGCTCTTCACCCGACCAACCTGGATCTGCTTGTAGAAAATTGGGCTGTCACGATTGAGCGAGCCCAGGCGGTCGGCCTTGAGGGTAAGGTGCAGGCCCGGCTCGCTGTCGGAAAGCGGTGGCGCTACCTTCAAGGCGGTGAAACGCTTGGTGCGCTCACCCTCGCCAGGGCTTACGGCAATGTAATTGCCTGATACCAGTGTCTCAAGTCCGGAAATACCTGCCAGGGTGACGCTCGGCTTGACCAGCCAGAAGCGTGTGCCCTTGGTCAGGTGTGGTTCAGCCGCCTTGTTCATCTCGATGGTGGCGATCACCCCCTGCTTCTCGCCCTGAGCATCGAGCACCAGGCTCTTCACCTTGCCGACCGGCATGCCTTTGTAGATCACCTCGGTCTTGTTGGCGACGATACCTTCACCGCTTTCGAAACGAACCTCGATTTCCACACCGGCGTCGCGGTAGGCCTGCCAGGCCAACCAGCCGCCGATCATCAGCGCGATCAGCGGCAGAATCCAGATGGCCGACCAATTGGAAGCGGGACGGGTTTTAGCCGTTGGCATGTCACTCATGGTCGTCATCCGACTCCGTGTTATCCCAGATCAGTCGGGGATCGAAAGTTAAAGCAGCGAGCATCGTGAGAATCACCACAGTAGCGAAGGCGACAGCGCCCAGGTTGGCTTCGACACTGGCAATGCGGCCGAAATTCACCACGGCCACCAGGATGGCGATGACGAAAATGTCCAGCATTGACCAGCGACCAATGAATTCGATGAAGCGGTACATGAAGATGCGCTGCCGTGCCGACAAGGGCTGACGGCGCTGCACTGAATACAGCAGCAGGCCGATACCCACCAGCTTGAAGGTGGGCACCAGGATACTGGCGATGAACACCACTGCGGCAATCGGCACCATGCCATGCTTGAGCAGGGTAATGACGCCGGACATGATGGTATCCGGGCTACCCTGCCCCAGTGTGCTGACGGTCATGATCGGCAGCATGTTGGCGGGTATGTACAGAATCGAGGCGGCAATCAGCAGTGCCCACGTCCGTATGATGCTGTTGGGGCGCCGGGCATGCACGATGGCCCCACAACGCGTACAGGCCTGCGAAGCACTGTCGGGCTCATGCCTGTTCAGCTCATGACACTCATTGCAGACCAGAATGCCTGCATCAATCGCCCGCATGGAGATCCTCCCCTGACAAAGCGCTCCAGATCTGGTGTGGTGACATCACCACTTCCAGCCATACCTGAATCAGCAGCAGGCTGATGAAACAGAACAGACCCAGGCCCACGGTCAATTCAGCCAGATCGACCAGCTTGACGATCGCGACCAGCACGCCCATGAAATAGACCTCGAGCATGCCCCAGTCACGCAGGTGGTGATAGATGCGATAGCACAGCAGGCCATAACTGCGCCCTACGTTCAGACGGATACTCAGCAGCACTAGCAGCTGGCACATCAACTTGAGGAAGGGGATCGCCATGCTGCAGAGAAACACCACGACGGCGACACCGCGCATTTCCGAGTTGTACAGGCCAACCACGCCACTCCAGACCGTATCGTCTGAAGTCTGGCCTAGCAGATGTAACTGCATGATCGGCAGGAAGTTGGCTGGGACGAACAGCAGCAGCGCCGTCAGTACCAGGGCAAGGCTGCGATTGACCACATTATGCCGGTGAGCGTACAGCTCATAGCCACAGCGCGGGCACAGGGCTTTTTCGTCATGCTGCAGTTGTGGCTTGCGCATGAGCAGGTCGCATTCGTGACAGGCGACCAACTCCTCGAGCGGCAACTGCTCTAACGCTTGGGGTTCGACTGGGTTGGGCATCTCGAGGTTCTGAATAGGTACGTCGGCTCTATTCTAGTGTTCCAGCTCGAAATGTGGGAGTCGACTTTCCGGCAAAAGGAGCTCAAGAAAGACAAAACCCCTACCTGCTCGCGCAGATAGGGGTTTTGCGAAATGAATCTTGACGATGACCTACTCTCACATGGGGAAACCCCACACTACCATCGGCGATGCATCGTTTCACTACT